>NZ_MDDS01000001.1 GCF_001721295.1 Sphingomonas turrisvirgatae
ACACCCAGTTCGATCACGTCAAGGAGGAGCGCTACGCCATCGCCCCGACCCTGGCCATCGACTTCAGCGACGACACCACCCTGACCCTGCAAGGCTACCTGCAACACGATCCCAACGGGGGCTACCACGGCGGCGTACCGGCCGACGGCACCCTGTCGCACCACAACGGCCGGCACATCTCCCGCGAGTTCTTCGATGGCGAGCCGAGCAAGGACGACTTCGACCGCACCCAGCGGATGTTCGGCTACCAGCTGGAGCACCGCATCGACGACGTCTGGTCGGCGCGGCAGAACTTCCGC
>NZ_MDDS01000002.1 GCF_001721295.1 Sphingomonas turrisvirgatae
CAATATAACCCGACAGCATGGGTACCATGAGGGTAAATGCTGCTGCGCCAATCTGTTTTAATATGGCTGGCAGACTACCAGCTTGTTCTGCTGCATTTAGGCCAAAACATAAAGAAAGTGCAATTAGCAAGCCACCCGCAACAACCATAGGCAGCATATAAGAAACACCAGTTAATAAGTGTTTATATACACCAACTTTTTCAGTTTTATCCTTATTTTCCGTTGTTGCTTGCTGTTTACCTTGTTCTAAAACCTGAGCATTAGCAATTGCCTCAGCAAAAGCCTTGTCGGTTTGTTTTAAAGCAAAACCAGTGCTACATCTATAGACACGTTTACCTACAAAACGGTCAGTGTTGACTTCAATGTCAGTAGCAAGAATAA
>NZ_MDDS01000003.1 GCF_001721295.1 Sphingomonas turrisvirgatae
GCCTGGGCCGCTTCGGCCGGGATCCTCTATCCGCTCGCGGCATCGGCGCTACCGGTGACGAGCCCGCCTGAGCCGGCCCGTGCGCCCTGTCTGACCCGGGCGAACCTGGGTCGCATCGCCGTTGCGGTGATAGGGCGCGGCCAACACTCGATGGCTTGAGGTGGCCAGCACATAGACACCCATGTCGAGCGGCACGGCGACGATGCCGTGGCCCAGCGCGGCGATGCGACCCAGGTTCGCCCGGGTCAGACAGGGCGCACGGGCCGGCTCAGGCGGGCTCGTCACCGGTAGCGCCGATGCCGCGAGCGGATAGAGGATCCCGGCCGAAGCGGCCCAGGCTGCCGCCGTCGCCAGCGGCCGCCCCCGCGCACGGGTTCGCACTACGGCGTAGGCCAGTACCGGAACGGCAAGCGCCGCGCCGAACGGCGCCAGCCGCAGCTGGATGCACGACAGCAGGAACGCGCCGATAAGCAACCCAGCCCAAGCCAGCGCCGCCGCGTCGCGTGGATTTCGCCATGCATTCAGGGTCGCCGCGGCCATTCCGGCCAGCATCAACCCGGCATAGCCGATCACAACCGCCATCGGCGTCTTTAGCAGCGGCTGCGCCTCGGCGACGTGATCGAGCCACAGCGTGCGAAGCAACGGCGAAACCGCGCCATAGGGGCCGGCAAGACAGGCCGGCGCCAGCCACGGTGCGGCGGTGACCAGCATGATGCCCGCGGCGGCCAGCGCCGCCAGGCGGCCGGCCGACGCGCGCGATCCCGGTATGGCGCCAGCCAGCGCCAGCAGCACGCCCGCCAACATCGTCAGCCATGCGACCGGCGGGGTGAACGTATCGCACAAGCTCGCCGGCCAAACCCCCGGCGCGAGCACCAGCGCCGTCGCCGCCGTGCCGCTTGCCAGCGCCACCCCGGCCGCGATCACTGCCCTGCCCTCGCCTCCAAGCGCCCAGCGCAGGGCCAGCGACGCCAGCACAAGGGCGCACAGCGGCGCGCTCTCCAGCCCGATGGCCAGGCTCGCGGCGATGGCCAGGCCCGCCACGCCACCGGCGCGGGCCGAGGGGGCGGCAATCATCGCGCGCACGGCAACCAGCAGCAGCACGAGCTGCAGCCCATGATGATCGATCCGTCCCGGCATGAAGACCCCTGTCGCCGGATAGGCGAGCGCGCCAAGCAGCAGCGCGACGATTCCCGCCTGCGCTTGCCCGGACAGCCGCCGCGCAATCCCGGCCAGCAATGTCAGCGTCGCCGCGAACAGCATCGCCGGCCAAGCGATCACCGCCACCAGCTCCGCGCCATGCCGCCCGCTGATCGGCTCCAGACCCACGATCAACGCCGCCGGCACTAGGTCGGGCAAGCGCGACCAATGCATGGCAAGGCCACTGCCCAGTCGATATTGCGTGACATTGCCGAACGCCTGCCCGCTGATCCAGTCGCGGATCTGCGCCAGCCGCATCATGTCGTCGGGATCCGGCAGGATCAGCGCCGACAATCGCGCCCAGTCGGCGATCGTCCAGGCGAGCGTCAGCAGGCCCGCGATCAGGATCGCGAGCGCTTGTTCACGCCAATTGCCTGCACGCGCCGGCCCCATGGACCGGCGCTAGCGCATCATGGTTAATTTTGTCGCGGCAAAAGCTGCAATCCGCGCAGCAACGTCTCCAGGTGCGCCCGGCCGAGCCGGCTCCACACATTATACGTACATTGCTGGCGATGGATGCGCACATAAGCGAGCGAGTTCTCACCCTGGCCCGTCGAGTTCGCCGCGTGATACGGCTTGGCCCCTTCCAGACCATAGCCGGCAAAGGACGGCCGCTCGAGCTGGTCGAGTTCCATGCGGTACGGCCACTGCTCCGCCAGCTCGCGTGACTTGGCATAGGGCGGGCCGCGATCGGCTTGGACCAGGCCCGGTCCGGCTACGCCATATGCGCTGCGCCGATCGGGCAGATCAAACGCCACCGCCCAGCCGCCACTGAACGTCGCCGCGCGTGGCGTGCCATCCGCGCCACCGACATCGGTAAAGGCCACGGGCGCGCAGGTTTCGCGGTTCTCGGCCTTCCCCCATTGCTGGCGCACAAGGTCCGCCGCGACGAAGCGCGTGGAAGACGAGGCTGCCGGGGCCGGCGTCGCCGCGACCGTAGAAGTCGGCGTCGCCACCTCACTCGACAGCGTTGGCGTGGCGCTCGGCTGCGGTGCCGGGTCGGGCGATCCGCAGGCGGCGAGCAACAGGGCGGGCGTCAGGAGATAATGGCGCATCCCCTCACGACGCCCGCGCGCCGCTTGTGTTCCGCGCTTCAGCCCTCGCGCCGTCCCAGCAGACGCAACCGCAGCGCGTTGAGCTTGATGAACCCGGCCGCGTCGCGCTGGTCGTAAGCGCCCTGGTCGTCTTCGAACGTCACCACCTTCTCGCTGTAGAGCGAATTGGGCGACTTGCGCCCGACGACGCTGGCGCTGCCCTTGTAGAGCTTGAGCCGCACCGTGCCCGCGACCTTTTCCTGGCTATGGTCGATCGCCGCCTGCAGCATCTCGCGCTCGGGCGCAAACCAGAAGCCGTTATAGATCAACTCGGCATAGCGCGGCGCGAGTTCATCCTTCAGGTGCGCGGCGCCACGGTCCAGCGTGATCGATTCAACACCGCGATGCGCGATCGAATAGATCGTGCCGCCCGGCGTCTCGTACATGCCGCGCGACTTCATGCCGACAAAGCGGTTCTCGACCAGATCGAGCCGGCCGATACCATGCTTGCGGCCAAGCTCGTTAAGCGCGGTGAGCAGCGTCGCCGGCGACATCGCCTCGCCGTTCAGCGCGACGCCGTCCCCCTTCTCGAAATCGATCGTGATATATTCGGGCGTGTCCGGCGCGTCTTCCGGGTTCACGGTGCGGGAATAGACGTAGTCGGGCACTTCCTGCCACGGATCCTCCAGCACCTTGCCCTCCGACGAGGTGTGCAGCAGGTTCGCGTCCGTCGAGAAAGGCGACTCGCCGCGCTTGTCCTTGGTCACCATGATCTGGTGCGCTTCGGCAAATTCGATCAGCTTGGTGCGGCTGGTCAGGTCCCATTCCCGCCACGGCGCGATGACCTTGATGTCCGGGTTCAGCGCATAGGCCGACAGTTCGAAACGGACCTGGTCGTTGCCCTTGCCGGTCGCGCCATGGCTCACCGCATCGGCATTCACTTCCTTCGCGATCTCGATCAGTCGCTTGGAAATCAGCGGCCGCGCGATTGAGGTGCCGAGCAGGTAGGTGCCCTCGTACAACGCGTTGGCGCGCATCATCGGGAACACGAAATCGCGCACGAACTCCTCGCGCAGATCGTCGATGAAGATATGCTCCGGCTTGACGCCGGCGTTCAGCGCCTTCTGCCGTGCCGGTTCCAGTTCCTCGCCCTGCCCCAGATCGGCGGTAAAGGTCACGACCTCGCAATTATATTCCTGCTGAAGCCATTTCAGGATCACGCTGGTGTCCAGCCCGCCCGAATAGGCAAGGACGACGCGGTTGATCTGATCGGCCATCGTAACATCAGCTCCAGAGGAAAAGTCGCGCGCGCTCTAGGCCTGTGTGGACGCAGGTGCAACATTGGCGGTCGCTTGACGATCCTCGCTCCCGCGCAGAGCCCGCAAAGGGTCACCAGCAAGACCCCGCGATGCGCCCCGCTTTCGTCGCAGCGCATCCATGTTAGGATGCGAGCCAGCGGAGAACCGTCATGGCCGAACTCAAGACCCAGCCAAGCGCAACCAGCGTCGCCGCCTTTCTCGACGCGGTCGAGCCGCCGCAGCGGCAGGCGGATGGCAGAACCGTCTGTCACCTCCTCCAGCGCATCACGGGCGAGGAACCGCGCATGTGGGGACCCTCGATCGTCGGCTTCGGCAGCTACAGCTATACGTATGACAGCGGCCGTTCGGGGACGATGTGCCGGCTCGGCTTCTCGCCGCGCAAGGCCAATCTGGTCTTGTACGTACTGAGCGGTCGCGATGGCGAGGCCGACAAGCTCGCACGGCTCGGCAAGCACAAGACCGGCGCCTCATGCCTATACATCAACAAGCTCGCCGACATCGACCTGGCCGTGCTCGAAGCGATCGCTCGCGATTCGCTGGCCGAGATGAACCGCAGATATCCGCCCGCCTGACGTGGCAATGCGATATCTCGTCGCCACGCCCCATTGCCGCCACGCTTCACATGGAAGATAGGGCGGTATGACAAATTTACGACAGGCGCCCGCCGCGCTGGATCGAATCCAGCAGAACTGGCTTGCGGCGCGCGAACGGCAACTGCTCAACTGGCTCTGCGCGCACATGCCCGCGTCGGTCACCCCGGACAAGCTGACGATCCTCGGCATGATCGGCGCAGCGATGATCTTCGCGGGCTATGTCGCCAGCAATCTGTCGCCGATGTGGCTGATCCTCGCCATCGTCGGCTATGCTGTGCAATGGTTCGGCGACTCGCTCGACGGCAGCTTGGCCCGGTTCCGCCGGATCGAGCGGCCATCCTATGGCTATTTCATCGATCACAGCTGCGATGGCCTTGCCAATCTGCTGATCGTCGCGGGCATTGGATTGAGCCCGTTCGTGACGATGGACGTCGCGATGATCGCGCTGGCCGGCTATCTTCTCATGTCGATCCACACCTTTCTCTCGGCTCGCGTCGTGGGAGAGCTTCGCCTGTCATATATGGCGGCGGGGCCGACCGAGCTGCGGTTGGTGCTGATCGGCATGACGGTGATGATGATGGTGCTGGGGTCCGGGCGCGGACTGTTCGGTGAATGGTCCGGCTTCGACATTCTGGTCGGTGCGATCGGGGGCGCGCTGATCCTGCTCTTCGTCGGCCAGACGCTGATCACCGGACGCAAATTGGCGGCGCTCGAGGCGCAGCCGCCGTTCAACCGCTAGTCAGCTCGATCCTGCGATAGCTCGCCCATGATCCTCGCGCTTCTCCTCGCTCAGGCGATGGGCGTCGCCCCCGGTCCGCTGCCAGCGGCCGAGGCCGACCGCCGTGTCGCCGAACGTTTCGCCGACCTCGACCTCAACGAAGACGGCGCGATCGAACGCGACGAGGTCCGTGCGCGCTTTGATCTGGAAGCGAGCGCGGACGCCGTGCTCGCCGCACCGCAAAAGAAGAAGGCGACCGACCCGCGCGCTGCGATCGGTGCCCGCCTGCCCGACCATGCCCGCGCGGATGCGTGGTTTGCGGCGGCCGACCGCGACCGCGACGGTAAGGTCAGCCGCGCCGAACTCGCCGCGACGATCAGCGCGGACCGCCAGCAGCTACCCCCGCAATAGCTGCTCGGCCTGCGCCATGTAGTCGCGCGTGATCGGAAGCTCGCTGCGGGAACGCGAGAATTGCAGCTGGTAATTGACCAGCCCGCCATTGCGGAACGCCGTCAGCGATCCCGCGAGGTAGAAGGTCCACATGTTGAAGAACCGCTCGTCATACAGCGCGACGATCTGCTCTCGCGCCGCCACTGCGCGATCGTACCAGGCCTGCAGCGTATAGGCATAGTGCAGCCGCAGCACCTCGACATCGGTCAGGAACAGCCGCAGCCCTTCATAGCCTTGCGCGATCTCGGACAGCGCAGGGATATAGCCGCCGGGAAAGATGTACTTGGCGGTGAACGCGTCGGTCACCCCCGGCTTGCCCAGTCGCCCGATGGTGTGCAGCAGCATCACGCCATCAGCGGCCAGCAACTCGCGGCACTTGCGGAAAAAGGTGCGGTAATGCGCCGTCCCGACATGTTCGAACATGCCGACCGACACGATCCGGTCGAACGGGCCGGTGACATGGCGATAGTCGATCAGGTCGAACTTCACCCGATCGGCCACCCCGGCTGCTTCCGCTCGCTCGCGCGCGATCTTCAGCTGCTCTTCGGACAGCGTGATGCCCAGCACGTCGGCGCCCGTCTTCTCGTGGATGTACAGCGCCATGCCGCCCCAGCCGCAGCCGATGTCGAGCACGCGCATCCCCGGCCGGATCGCCAGCTTGGCGACGATATGCGCCTTCTTGTCAGCCTGCGCCTGTTCCAGCGTGTTCGCCGGATCGGTGAAGTACGCCATCGAATATTGGCGGTCGGCGTCGAGGAACAGGTCGTACAGCGTCGCCGACAGGTCGTAATGATGCGCGACGTTGCGCTTCGACCGGCGCGCCATGTTGATCCGGTCGATGCGATAGCGAACATTGTCGAACCCGCGCTTCAACAACCCTGGATCGAGATTGCCGGTCGCCGCTTCCCATTTGTTGTTGCTGGTCAACAGGTTCAGCAGCGCCAGGATGTCGCCCTGCTCGATCACGAGGCGCCCGTCCATGAACGCCTCCCCCGCGCCCAGCGCCGGGTCGAGCAGGATTGCGCGTTCCGCCGCCCAGCTGGCAAAGCGGATCGTGACCGGCGCTAGGTCGGGATCGGGCGATCCGAACAGCCGCGCGGTGCCGTCGGGGTGGATGACCGTGAGCTCGCCGCGTTTGACGGCTCGGCTCAGGAACATGTCGATCATAGCCATGGCGACAGGACCTACCCGCCCCGGTCAGCTTCGCAAGCGCAATATGTCAGATGCCGCCATACCATTCATAGCCGGCTGCATCCTCCCACAGCCCGCCCTTGCCGCCATACACGCCGTCGAGCGACGCAACCGCCTCTACCGCCATGATATATTTCGCGTGCTTGTAGCCCAGCTGCCGCTCGACGCGCAGCCGCAGCGGCGCCCCGTGCGCCACCGGCAGCGTGCGGTTGTTCATCGCCCAGGCCAGGATGGTCTGCGGGTGAAAGGCATCGATCAGGTCGATCGATTCGTAATACGGCCGCCCGATCAGCGTATCGGCGCAGTGGAAGACCAGGTAGCGGGCCGTGTCCCGCAGTCCGGCGAGCCGCAGCACGGTCGACAATTGCGGGCCGTGCCATTTGCCGATCGCGCTCCACCCCTCGACGCAATCGTGCCGCGTGATCTGCACGCGTTGCGGCAGGCTGCGCAAATTGGCCAGTGACAGGCTGAGCGGCCGCTGCACCAGGCCATTCACCGTCAACCGCCAGTCGGCGAAATTTCCCGCCATCAGCCGCGCATAGGCTTCGCTCCCCGGCCTGCTAGTCCCGTTCGAGCGGAAACGCGGCGACATCTGCGTCTCGCTATATTCGGGCGCCAGCGCATGGCGGTCGGTAATCAGCCGCTGCAGGCTGCGATGCACCGCCTCGGCCTTGAACAGCACGTCGCGCCCCGCCTCGCTCCGCCCGATCGCGTCGCAGCCGGCCAGCAGCCCGCCCGCGCGGGTGACGAGCGGGTGGGGGGGGGTGAGCAGCGTCTTTGGGGCCCCCGCCACTTGCCGGTGATCATCGACCGCACCTCATTGATCGGCCCGGCAAGGATGACCAGCGCCAGATGCACGATCGTGAACACCGCAAGCAGCATTGCGACGATGAAATGCACCGATCGCGCGCTCTGCCGTCCGCCGAACACATCCAGCAGCCACGGCCACGCCGCGTTCATCCCCGGCGACATGGCGAGGCCGGTGAAGATCACAAGCGGCAGCAGGATGAAGATCACCGCGACGTAGCTCAGCTTCTGGAAGATGTTGTACGCGCGCGGATCGGCGGGGTCGTGGAATTCCAGCCGGGCGTGCGCCTTCGCGTCGGCAATCAGCCGCGCGGCACGCAACTCGTCTGCACGGATCCGCAGGTCGCGCTGAAAATGCCGGTCGATCAGGCTCGCGATCATGTAGCCCAGCAGCGCGAACGCCAGCACCAGCGCAAAGAACAGGTGCCAGCGCCGCGCCAGCGCCAGATTGTAATTGCTCGGGATCGTCAGCCAGCCCGGCACGCGCGCATCGTCGAACAGCCAGATCAGCTTGAACCAGGGCTGGTCGAAGTTCGCGCCATATTCGCCCCAATACAGCTGCCCATGCGCGTTCAGGATCATGAGCCCGCTGCCCAGCAGCACGATCACGCTGACCGCACTCACCCAATGCCAGATACGCGTGGTCAGCGCGTGGCGTGTAATGGGCGGAGCGGCCACTGCACCGCCCTCCGGCGAACCCGGCTCCTGATCCGATCGCTCATGCATAGGCTCTCACGAAGAACACCATCGTCGTCGCGCCGGTGACAAGCAAGGTCCATGTGCGCACCGCACCGGCTGACAACCGCTTGCCGATCCATGCGCCCAGCCATCCGCCGAACACGGCGCCCGTCGCCATGGCAAGGCACAGCGGCCAGGCGATCATGCCAAAGGCGGCGAAGATCATCGAGGCTGCCAGATTGGCGACGAACAGCATCAGCGTGCGGATCGCGAACAGCCGCCGCGGCTCCATATTCGCCAGCAGGCCATAGACCGCGGTCAGGATCATGCCGACGCCACCGCCGAAATAGCCGCCATAGACGCCCAGCAACGATTGCGCGACGACCAGGGTCGGCCGACCGATCGCCACGCGCGCATGCAGCCAGTCGGCCGCGCGCCGGCCGAGCAGCATGACGACGAACGCGAACAGCAACAGCCACGGCACGAACGCATCGAACAGGTCGCTCGGCGTCAGCACCAGCAGCGTGCTGCCCACCAGCCCCGCGAAAAAGGTGATCGTCGCCAGGCTGGCCACCGACAATCCGGCGACGGGCGCAAGCTCCTTGCGAAAGCTCCACGCGCTCGCCCCCGCGCCCGGCATCACCGCCGCGTTCGATGTCGCATTGGCGATGTTCGCCGGCAGGCCGAGCGCGATGAGCACTGGAAAGGTGGCGAAACTACCGCCGCCCGCCAGCCCGTTCATCGCGCCGCCGGCCAGTCCGGACACCGCCGCCAGGGCCAGGGTGGAAATGTCGAGCATCCCGCTCCCTCGCCTACCCGGCGCGGCCTGTCCAGCATTGCGGCCCCGGACGACCGCAGGGACGATGGCTCAGCCCAGCGCCGCCTGCTTTTCGTCGGCCAGCCGGTCGAGTTCGGCGCGCGACTTCTTCTCGGCGGCGGTCTTCAGCTGTCCGCAGGCCGCATCGATGTCCCGCCCGCGCGGCGTGCGCGCCGGTGCCGAAATCCCTGCGCCGAACACGATTTCCTGGAACGCGCGAATCCGCTCGGGCGTCGAGCATTCGTACGGCGCGCCGGGCCACGGGTTGAACGGGATCAGATTGACCTTGGCCGGCAGCTTGTACTGCTTGATCAGCCGGACCAACTCGCGCGCATCCTCGTCGCTGTCGTTCTTGTCCTTCAGCATCACATATTCGAACGTGATGCGCCGCGCATTGTTCGCGCCCGGATAGTCGGCACAGGCTTGCAGCAGGTCCTCCAGCCCGTATTTGCGATTCAACGGCACGATCTCGTCGCGCACATCCTTGGTCACCGCGTGCAGCGAGACGGCCAGGTTGACGCCGATCTCCTCGCCCGCGCGCGCCATCATCGGCACCACGCCGCTGGTCGACAGGGTGATGCGCCGGCGGCTGAGGCCAAGGCCATCGCCATCCATCACGATCTTCAGCGCGTCGCGCACATTGTCGAAATTGTACAGCGGCTCGCCCATGCCCATCATCACGATGTTGGTGAGCATCCGCCCTTCCGGCTGGCTCGGCCATTCACCCAACGCATCGCGCGCCAGCATCACCTGCCCGACGATTTCGCCCGGCTCCAGGTTGCGGACCAGCCGCATCGTGCCGGTGTGGCAGAATCGGCAATTGAGCGTGCAGCCGACCTGGCTCGACACGCACAACGTCCCGCGATCGGCGTCCGGGATGAACACCATCTCATAGTCCTGGCCGTCATCGGACCGCAGCAGCCACTTGCGCGTGCCGTCGGTCGACACCTGCGCCTCGACCACTTGCGGGCGCGAGATGGCAAAGCGCTGCTCCAGCCACGGGCGCAACTGCTTGCTGATGTCGGTCATCAGCGAAAAGTCGGTGACGCCGCGATTGTAGATCCAGTGCCACAGCTGCTTGGCGCGCAGTTTCGCCTGTTTCGGCTCGAGTTGCGCCGTCTCCAGCGCCATGCGCAAGTCCGCCTTGGACAGGCCGAGCAGGTCGATGCGTCCATCTGCGCGCGGCTTGAAATCGCGCGGCACGGGCACGGGATCGATGTGCCCGGGGATGGGCATGAGCGGGGCCGAGGCTGTCTGCATTCGCGCCATATAGCGGGAAAATGACGCAATTTCCACTCCCCGGCCCATCCCGCTGACGCCACGGCGCGTCGATGGGGAGTTGCGAGGCGGCGCGCCCGCTGGAAGCCTTGTACGCGGGGGCACGGTTTTCTTCGTGTTTGGAGTAGTTTCATGACCAAGTTTCACGCCATCCTGACTGCTGGCGCCGCGCTGATCGCCGCGCCCGCCATCGCGCAGGAGGCAGCACCCGCGCCCGCACAGGCCCCGCAGGCGGCACCAGCGGCACCCGCCGCGCCGGGCGCCCCCGTGACCGCCAGCGATGCGGAGATCACCAGCTTCGCCAAGGCCGCGATCGCGGTGGACAAGGTGAACAAGGACACCGCCCTGCCCGATGCGGACAAGCCCAAGAAGCTCGCCGAAGTGGTGACTGCGGCCGGCATCCAGCCGACCCGCTTCAACGAGATTGCGGTCGCGTCGGGATCGGACGCTGCGCTTCAACAGCGCATCCAGGCGGCGATCGTCGCCGAACAGAACGCCGCTGCGCCGGCTGCGCCCGCGACTCCGGCTCAATAACTCGTCCCCCCGGGCGTTGCAGCGGCTCTGGGTCTATCGCCGCTGCAACGCCCACCCTCTTGTCAACGCCGCGCACATCCCAACGCCGCTGCGTCGATCGCCGTCGCCGCGCCCTTGAGCGCATAGACGTCGGCAAAGGCGCGGCCAGCGCGCGCCAGCGTCTCCACGCTCATGCTGCGACCCGACCGCATCGCGGTCACGATGGCGAGGTCCGTGCGCGCGTCCGGCGCCCACGCATCGCTCGCGCCCGCCAACAGTTCGAAGCGGCGCTCCCCGATCGACAGCGTCACCTTCGCGCGCGGATCGCGCGCCCGGCTCAGGCGGATATGCAGCTGGTTGCGCGCGCCCGAACGCGGCCAGTTGGCAACGCTGGCAAACGCCCCGCGCCGCGCCTGCACCGGCTCGCTGATCGCATAGCATCGCGACGGCGCGGCATCGCGAAACGCGCCCCAGCTGTCGAACACGCCCAGCGCCTCGCGGGCCTGCCCCTGAACGGCGGCTATCAGCACCAATGCCGCGATCATGCCGGCGCGTGCCCGCTGCCGGTATGGACGACCGTTTCCATGCCTCGCTCGATCATCACGACCGATCCCTGCGGCAGGCCCGGCGCGATCGGCGTGGCAAATTCGGGATGCGCATCCGCCCCGGTCATCACGCCGCGCAGCACCCTGCTGGACACGCCGTGCATGATGACCAGCCGGTCGCCTTCGTCCTCGTCCGTATCGGCCAGCCACGCCGACACACGCGCGGCGATGTCGGCAAAGGGCTCGCCATCGGGCGGCGACCGGATGAGGCCGCCCGGCACCATCACATTTCCACCTTCGGCGATGATGTCGGCATAGTATCGCCCGCCCCAGCTGCCCATGCCGATCTCGGTCAGCCGCGAATCCTGCCGCGCGGCATGCCAATCAAGCTCGAGATGCTCGGCGAGCACCGCCAGCGTCTGCAACGCACGCCCGGTGTTCGAAGCCCACAGGGTCAGCTGCGGCCGCACGCCCAGCAACGCGCGTAACGCCCGCCCCATTCCGTCCGCCTGAGCAAAGCCGGCGCGGGTCAGCGGCGTATGCGGATGGTCGCCCTGCAGCCGCCGCGCCACATTGAACACCGTCTCGCCATGCCGTGCGATGAAGTCGCGTCCCTTGCGCATCGCGCTCGTGTCCCATTCGCGGCGGCATCAAGGCAAGCGCTTTATGTGCCACAATCCTGCCACGCTGTGTTGCCCGAATATCACAGGCGACTTTGTTTAGCTGAGGTTCATGAAACATCGCGCCCGCGTAACTATTTGAACCCTGCCCCGCGTGATGGGGCGTGTTTGAATGGAGTTTTGTAATGCGTAACCTGATGATCGCAGCGGTGCTGCTGGCCGGAACCGCCGCCCCCGCGATGGCGCAGGACCAGGTCAATCCGCAGTTCACCGGCCCGCGCGTCGGCGTGACCGCCGGCTATGACATCCTTCGCCCGGGCAGCAGTGAGGACGCCGACATCGATGGCGTCAACGAGAATGTCGACGGCTTCAACTATGGCGTCGAACTCGGCTACGACTTCTCGATCGGCGGCGCGGTCCTCGGCGTCGAGGCGGAGCTGGCGGATTCGACCGCCAAGCAGAAGACCAGCACCAACAATCCCGATTTCCTCGGCTTCGGTGAAGTCGCTGCGGGTCGCGACATCTATGTCGGCGTTCGCGCCGGCGTCCTCGCCGCCCCCAGCACGCTGATCTATGCCAAGGGCGGCTACACCAATGCTCGCCTGAACGTACTGGCCAGCGACGGCACGACCGAACTGCGCGAGAATTTCGATCTCGAAGGCTGGCGCCTGGGCGCGGGCATCGAGCAGGCGATCGGCACCAACACCTTCGCCAAGCTCGAATATCGCTACTCGAACTATTCGAACGCGAACTTCGAATATCGCAGCGGTGCGACGACCGAGAATTTCGACATCGACACCGATCGTCATCAGATCGTGGCTGGCGTCGGCATCCGCTTCTAAGCGGCAGCCGGCGGAGTATCGGCGCGAATCGCCCGGCTACCTTTATCGGACAGCATGGCCGGGCGAAGCGCGACAGACCCCAAGGGGTGCCGATTCTTCCACAACTATATTTGACGAAGGGCCGGGGCGCTTGCTCCGGCCCTTTTTCGCGTTAAGGATATCTCGAACTTCGCGCGGCTAACCAGCCGTCGGAACAGGGCGACCGCCCTCGGGGGTTTGGATACACACATGAAAGCGACGATCGAACGCGCAACTTTGCTCCGCGGCTTGAGCCACGTCCAATCGGTGGTCGAGCGGCGCAATACCATTCCGATCCTGTCGAACGTGCTGATCGAGGCTTCGCTGGAGGGATCGATTCGCCTGATGGCAACGGACCTCGACCTGCAGATCGATGAGACCGTGCCGGCGGCGGTGGATCAAGCGGGCGCGATCACTGTCCCCGCGCACACGCTGTTCGACATCGCCCGCAAGCTGCCTGAAGGCGCTCAGGTCGAACTCGCCGCGGCTGAGGGCAAGATCAAGATCAACGCCGGCCGCGCCAAGTTCGAACTCGGCACCCTGCCGCGTGACGATTTCCCGGTGATCGCCGAGGGCGAACTGCCGACCGTCTTCGAACTGTCGGCCGAAACCTTGAAGCAGATCATTGACAAGACGCGCTTCGCGATTTCGACTGAAGAGACGCGCTATTATCTCAACGGCATCTTCCTGCACGTCGCCGACGATGTGCTGAAGGCCGCGGCGACCGACGGCCACCGCCTGGCGCGTGTCACCGTCGCCCGCCCCGACGGCGCGGAAGCGATGCCCGACGTGATCGTGCCGCGCAAATGCGTCGCCGAACTGCGCAAGCTGCTCGACGAAGTCGATGGCTCGGTCGGCGTCTCGCTGTCCGGCTCGAAGATTCGCTTCGACCTTGGCGCTGCGATCCTGACGAGCAAGCTGATCGACGGGACCTTCCCCGACTATTCGCGCGTCATTCCGCAGGGCAATGACAAGATCCTCAAGATCGATCCGCGCAGCTTCATGCAGGGCGTCGATCGCGTCAGCACCATCGCGACGGAAAAGACTCGCGCGGTGAAGATGGCGCTCGATCGCGATCGCATCACCCTCTCCGTCACCAGCCCCGACAACGGCACGGCTGCCGAGGAAGTGCCCGGCGACTACGCCGCCCAGCCGTTTGAGATCGGCTTCAACTCGCGCTACCTCATGGACATTCTGGGCCAAGTCGAAGGCGACATGGTCGAGGTCCACCTCGCCGACGCCGCCGCGCCCACCTTGATCCGCGAGAACGACAAGTCGCCCGCGCTCTACGTTCTGATGCCAATGCGTGTCTGAGCCAGCCGGTTGATTATCGGGCGGCATTCACCTATTATTGACATCAATGTCAGTAATGGTGGATGCCATGGCAACGCAAGCTCAGTTTCAGACCGCCCCGAACACGCCGGCAATGGCGTCGCCGGCGCTCGATCCGATTGACTGGACCAAGACGCCGAAACGCGAATGGGGCACGGCCCTGCGCGCGCTCGTCCGCCTGCTGCGCAATGCGGACGACACGATCCAGGTGTTCCGCATTATGCGCGCGCTCAACGGCGACATCGCCGGGCGCAACTATCGCCGTCTGCTCAAGACGCCGAACGGCGGGCGCCTTGCCTATCAGCGGCTCGAGCTTGCCGAGCGTCTGTCGGATCGCGACTGGATCGACAGCTTCCCGGCCGGCACCGTCGCCGCCGCCTATCGCGACTTTCTCGACCGCACCGGCTATTCGGCGCAGGGCCTGGTCGAATTGAGCACGGCCGAAGGTATCGGCGCCCAGGCCGAACATCCCCATGCGTGGTTCGGCCGCCGCGAGCGCGACGTGCACGATATCTGGCACATCCTGACCGGCTATCAGGCGGACGAGCCGCTCGGCGAAGCCTGCCTCGCCGCCTTTTCCTATGGCCAGACCAAGGGGCTTGGCTGGGTGTTCATCGCCGGCGGCGCTGCGCTCAAGAGCCTGCGTATCACCGGCAAGACCAGCTTCGCGCGCGCCGTGATCGAAGGATACCGTCGCGGCAAGCGCGCGAAATGGCTTTCGGCCGAGGATTACGAGCAACTGCTCGCCGAACCGCTCGACCAGGCGCGCAAGCGCTTGGGCATCGTGCCGACGCTCGCCTATGACAAGGCGCAGGCCGAGCTTCGCGAAATGCGCAAGACCGGGATCTGATCGCGGCGCGTCGCGGCTGTGCGCGGGCTTTGGCCTGCGCTAAGGCCGAGCCGATGGCCCTCACCCGCCTTGTCCTGACCGACTTCCGCAATCACGCCGATGCGCTGCTTCAGCCGGAAGCCGGCTTCGTTGTGCTGACCGGCGACAATGGCGCGGGCAAGACCAACATTCTCGAAGCCGTCTCGCTACTGGCCCCCGGCCGCGGCCTGCGCCGGGCGCCGCTCGGCGACATGGCGCGACAGGGCGGCACGGGCGGATTCGGCGTGGCGGCGACGCTGGGCATCGACATCGAACTCGGCACCGGCACCCAGCCTGCTGCCCCTGAACGCCGCATCGTGCGCATCAACGGCGCGCCCGCTGCCGCCACCAGCCTCGCGGAATGGCTCACCGTCCTGTGGCTCACCCCCGCCATGGATCGCCTGTTCGTCGAGCCGGCAGGCGAACGGCGGCGCTTCCTCGATCGTCTGACGCTTGCGCTCGCCCCCGGCCATGCGCACCACACCACGCGCTACGAAGCGGCCATGCGCGAGCGCAATCGGCTGCTGTCGGGGGACGACCCTGCTGACCCGGACTGGCTCACGGCGTTGGAGGCGCGCATGGCGGAGCATGGCACGGCGATCGACACCGCACGCCGCGACGCGGTCGCCGCCCTTGCCGGCCGCCTCGCCGCCCAGCCCGAGGGCGCCTTCGCGCGCGCCGGCCTTGCGCTCGATGGCCCGCCGCCTGGCGATCTTGCCGCGCAGCTTCGTGCCGGCCGCGCGCGCGATGCCGCCGCTGGCCGCACTCTGGCTGGCCCGCATCGCGACGACATGATCGTCACGCATCTCGGCAAGGCACAGCCAGCGCAGCTTTGCTCGACCGGCGAGCAAAAGGCACTGCTGCTCGGCATCGTTCTCGCCCATGCCGAACTCGTCGCCGACCGCACCGGGCGAACACCGATCCTGCTCCTCGACGAAGTCGCCGCGCATCTCGATCCCAGCCGCCGCGTCGCGTTGTTCGAACGGCTCGCCGGGCGCGGTCAGGTGTGGATGACCGGCACCGAGTCCGCGCTGTTCGACGGCGCGGGTAAGGCAACCCGCTACACCGTCGGTGAAGGGATCATTTTGGCTTAAGCCGCGGCACCGGTTCAGCTTAGCTGAACCCTCCAGTCACGCCCCATTTTGCTTCCGTTTTGTGACGCGCGACCCTATATGCTGGGCATGGCATCCGAAGATAACGCGACCCCCGAAAACGCTCCCAACCAGAACAGCTACGGCGCCGACAGCATCAAGGTGCTGAAGGGCCTCGACGCCGTGCGCAAGCGTCCGGGCATGTATATCGGTGACACCGACGATGGCTCGGGCCTGCACCACATGGTGTTCGAGGTGTCGGACAATGCGATCGACGAGGCGCTGGCTGGCCATTGCGACCGGATCGTCATCCAGCTGAACGCCGACGGATCGGTCAGCGTCGAGGATAACGGCCGCGGCATCCCGACCGGCATCCATTCGGAGGAAGGCGTCAGCGCGGCCGAGGTCATCATGACTCAGCTCCACGCCGGCGGTAAGTTCGAGAACACATCGGACGACAATGCCTATAAGGTGTCGGGCGGCCTGCATGGGGTCGGCGTGTCGGTGGTCAACGCGCTGTCCGAATGGCTCGACCTCAATATCTGGCGCGATGGCCAGGAGCATTACATGCGCTTCGCCTATGGCGACGCCACCGCACCGCTCAAGGTCATCGGCCCCGCGCCCGAGGGCAAGAAGGGCACGCGAGTCACTTTCCTCGCTTCAACCGAAAAGGTGCCGGGCGACGGTGGCACGTTCAAGAACCACATCGAGTATGATTTCGACAAGCTCGAGCATCGCTATCGCGAACTGGCGTTCCTGAACTCGGGCGTGCGCCTGTTCCTGCGTGATGCACGGCATGAAGAGGTCAAGGAAGTCGAGCTTTATTACGAAGGGGGCATCGCTGCCTTCGTGAAGTGGCTCGACCGCAACAAGACGCCGCTGATGCCCGATCCGATCGCGATCGCCGGCACGCGCGACGACGTGACGATCGATGTCGCGCTCGAGTGGAACGACAGCTATTACGAAAACGTCCTCTGCTTCACCAACAACATCCCGCAGCGCGACGGCGGCACGCACCTCGCGGCGTTCCGCGCGGCGCTGACCCGCACCCTCAACAGCTATGCCGACAAATCGGGCCTGCTCAAGAAGGAGAAGGTCAGCCTGACCGGCGACGACATGCGTGAAGGGCTGACCGCGATCGTCAGCGTCAAGCTGCCCGATCCCAAGTTCAGCAGCCAGACCAAGGACAAGCTGGTTTCCTCCGAGGTGCGTCAGCCGCTCGAAGCGCTGATGGCCGACAAGCTCGCCGAATATCTCGAGGAAAATCCGGCCAACGCCAAGATGATCATCCATAAGGTGATCGACGCCGCAGCCGCGCGGGAAGCGGCGAAAAAGGCGCGCGAACTGACCCGGCGTAAGGGCGTGATGGACATTGCCTCGCTGCCCGGCAAGCTCGCCGACTGTCAGGAGCGCGATCCCGCCAAGTCCGAACTGTTCTTCGTGGAGGGTGATTCCGCCGGTGGCTCGGCCAAGCAAGGCCGCAACCGCCAGTTCCAGGCGATCCTGCCGTTGCGCGGCAAGATCCTGAACGTCGAGCGCGCGCGCTTCGACCGGATGCTGGGTTCAAAGGAGATCGGCACGATCATCACGGCGCTCGGCACTGGCATTCGCGACGATTTCGACTTGAGCAAGCTGCGCTATCACAAGATCGTTATCATGACCGACGCCGATGTCGACGGCGCACATATTCGCACGCTGCTGTTGACCTTCTTCTATCGCCAGATGCCACAGATCATCGAGGCGGGGCATCTCTACATCGCCCAGCCCCCGCTGTATAAGGCGACCAAGGGCCGCAGCGAAGTGTATCTCAAGGACGACGCCGCGCTCGACCAGTATCTGGTCGAGGCCGGGGTGGCCGGCAATCGCCTCGAAACCCATGAAGGGCCGATCTTCGGCGACGAGCTTGCAAAGCTGGTCGAACATGCTCGCCGCATGCGCACGCTGATGCGCTATGTCCCCCGGCGCTACGACGCCGGGATCATCGAGGCGCTGGCGCTGGGCGGCGCGATTGATCCGGAAGCGACGCGCGAGCAGCGCGGCGAGCGGCTCTCCGCGGTGACCAAGCGCCTCGACCTCACCGACGCCGATGCGCGCTGGTCGGCACGGGTGACCGATGAAGGCGGCTTCCATTTCGAGCGGCTGTGGCGCGGCGTTACCGACCATCACATCATCGAAGGATCGTTCCTCGCCTCGGCCGAGGGGCGCAAGCTCCACGCACTCGCCGCCGAACAGGCCGACGGCTATGCCCAGGTGGCGAAGCTCGTCCCGGCCAAGGCCGCTGCCAGCGAGTCTGAGGAGGACGAGACGGTCACCGCCGCGAAGGGCGAGACGCTGGTCGCGCGCCCATCCGAACTGCTCGATGCGATCCTCGCTTCGGGACGCAAGGGCCTGTCGATTCAGCGCTACAAGGGTCTTGGCGAAATGAACGCCGAACAGCTCTGGGAAACCACGCTTGATCCGGCCAATCGCTCGATGCTTGTCGTTGCCATCGATCAGGCGGATGTGGCGGATGAGATCTTTACGCGACTCATGGGCGACGTCGTGGAACCTCGCCGCGAGTTCATTCAGGAAAACGCCCTCAGCGTCGCGAACCTCGACGTCTGATCGCGGATTCAATTCGTTACGCCGCTGACGATTTGCGAGTCCCGACGCGCGCTGCTCCACGGATTCCCGTCTTAAGGGGACGGGACGATGCGGGGATTTGTCGCGATCGCAACGCTGATGCTGGCGGGACCGGCGCTGGCTGAGGACGATTTCAGCTTGCCCGCGACCTTCGGCATGCGGTCTGCCACGGCTGTGGCTGATTTGGGCAGCGACCTCGGCAGCGGCACCGCCAGCTATTATGGTCGAGAGATTGCGGGTAACCGCACGGCCAGCGGCGAACGCTGCGATCCCGATATGCTGACCGCCGCGCACCGCACGGCGCCGTTCGGCAGCAAGCTTCGCGTCACCAACCTCGCCACCGGACGCAGCGTTGTCGTGCGCGTCAACGATCGCGGGCCATTCCGCGCCGGGCGCATCATCGACCTGTCTCACGCCGCTGCGCGCGAAATCGGAATGCACCGCACCGGCACCGCCAGGGTAAGCCTCGCGCTGCTGGGATCGTAACGCACGAAACGAAGCGGTTGACCGCTGCAATGCCGCAGTGCAGCACGCGCACATGGCCAGCACACCGATCGCGAACAACGCCGATATCCGCTTCCTGGGCAAGCTGCTCGGCGATGTCATCCGCGACTATGGCGGCGAAGGGCTGTTCCGCCGGATCGAATATATCCGCGCCGCATCGGTCGATCGCCATCGCGGTGTTGCTGGCGCCGACACGATCGACCCGGGCCTCGGCAGCCTCAGCCTGGACGAGACGCTCGATTTCGTGCGCAGCTTCATGCTGTTCTCGATGCTCGCCAACCTGGCCGAGGATCGGCAGGGCGTTGCCGCCGATTCGGGGGCGGATGTCGAACATGCCATTGCCACGCTGAAGCAGCACGGCGTCGGCGCCGACAGGATCGCGCAGTTGCTGGAACATGCGCTGGTCGCCCCGGTCCTCACCGCGCACCCGACCGAAGTGCGCCGCAAGTCGATGATCGACCATCGCAACCGCGTCGCAGAGTTGATGCGGCTGCGCGATCAGGGCGTCACCGAAACGCTGGACGGCGATTTGGTCGAGGAGGCGATCGTCCGCCAGATCGCCCTGCTGTGGCAGACGCGGGTGCTGCGTTTCGAGCGGCTCTACGTCGCCGACGAGGTCGAGACGGCGTTGTCCTATCTGCGCGATGTCTTCCTCCCCACCTTGCCCGCGCTCTACGCTCGCTGGGACCGGGCGCTCGGCGAACGGGTTCCGCCATTCCTGAAGCCGGGTAACTGGATCGGGGGCGATCGCGACGGCAATCCGTATGTCACCGCCGACTCGCTGCGCCTCACCCTCTCGCGTTCGGCCGAAGCGGTGCTGACGCACTATCTCGACGCAGTTCACGCACTTGGCGCCGAACTGTCGATCTCGACCCACCACGCACAGATCGATCTCGGCGTGGTAGCGCTGGCCGAAGCAAGCGGCGACGATGCTGCCAGCCGCTCGGACGAACCCTATCGTCGCGCGCTCTCCGGCATCTATGCCCGCCTTGTCGCGACCTATCGTGACCTGACCGGGAAACCCGCCCCGCGCCCCGGCCCGCTGACCGGCGAGCGCTATGCCGACCCCGCCGCCTTCCGCGCCGATCTCGCCACCGTCGCGCACGGCCTTGCCGCGCAAGGCGGCGACGCGCTGTCTTCCTCCGGTGCGCTCGGGCGGCTGATCCGTTCGGTCGACATCTTCGGCTTCCACCTCGCGACACTCGACATGCGCCAGAACAGCGCGGTGCACGAGCGGGTCGTCGCCGAACTGCTCAAGGTCGCCGGGGTTGAGCCGGATTACACGTCGCTGGACGAAGACGCCCGCGTCGCCCTGTTGCGCCGCGAGCTCGCCTCTCCGCGTCCGCTCACCAGCCGCTACGCCAGCTATTCGGACGAGACCACGTCGGAGCTGGCCATCGCCCATGCCGCGGCAGAGGCGCATCAGCGCTACGGCCAGGCCGCGATCCGCCAATATATCGTGTCGATGGCCCAGTCGGTGTCCGACCTGCTCGAAGTCTACATCCTGCTCAAGGAAGCCGGCCTCTACATCCCCGCGATCGGCGATACTCCGGCGCAGGCGCATATCATGGCCGTGCCGCTGTTCGAGACGATCGGCGATCTCGACGCCGCGCCCGACATCATGCGCGGCTGGTTCGCGCTGCCCGAAGTAGCCGCCATCGCCACCGCGCGCGGCCATCAGGAAGTGATGATCGGCTATTCGGATTCGAACAAGGACGGCGGTTACCTGACCTCGACCTGGGGTCTTTCCAAGGGGTCGACCGCGTTGAAGCCGGTTTTCGAAGAAGCCGGCATCGGCATGCAGCTGTTCCATGGCCGCGGCGGCGCGGTCGGACGCGGCGGCGGCTCCTCGTTCCAGGCGATCCAGGCGCAGCCCGCCGGCACCGTCCAGGGCCGTATCCGCATCACCGAACAGGGCGAGGTGATCGCCGCGAAATACGGCACGCGGGAAAGTGCGGCCACCAATCTCGAAGCCATGGCTTCGGCGACCCTGCTTGCCAGCCTCGAGCCGCAGCGGTTGAGCGAGGCCGACGCAACGCGCTTCGAAGCTGCGATGGACCAGCTGTCCGGCACGGCCTTCACGGCCTATCGCGCCCTTGTCTATGGCACCGACGGGTTTCGCACCTTCTTCCGCCAGATGACGCCGATCGCCGAAATTGCCGGTCTGAAGATCGGCAGCCGCCCGGCCAGCCGCAAGAAGTCCGACGCGATCGAGGATCTGCGCGCCATTCCCTGGGTATTCAGCTGGGCGCAGGCGCGCGTGATGCTGCCCGGCTGGTATGGCGTCGGGCAGGCGCTGTCGGCCTTTCCCGATCGCGGCCTGTTGCGAGAGATGGCGGCCGGCTGGCCGCTGTTCGCCGCGACGCTCGCCAATCTGGAAATGGTGCTCGCCAAGTCCGACATGGCCATTGCCGAACGCTATGCCGGCCTGGTCGAGGATCGCGCGCTGGCCGATGCGATCTTCACGCGCATCCGCGACGACTGGCAAGTCACGCACGACCAGCTGCTCGAAGTCACGCGCCAGACCCGGCTGCTCGAAAAGCACCCGGCGCTCGAAACCTCGATCCGGTTGCGGCTACCCTATATCGAACCGTTGAACCTGCTTCAGGTCGAGTTGCTCAAGCGCCACCGCGCGGGTGAGATCGACGCGAAGATCGAACAGGGCATCATGCTGTCGATCAACGCGATCGCGACCGCACTGCGCAACAGCGGCTAAGGCGTCAGGAACGGCGCCGCCATCGCGGCCGGCACCCGCATGATCCGGCCGCTCGCCTTGTCGATCAGCGCCCAGGTCGAGACTGCCTCGACCTTCACCTTGCCGTCCGCGCCAGTGAAGGTCATGTGGCGATCGAATCGCGCGCCGCGCGGCGGGTTCGGCACCCAGGTCTCGGCCGACACCGTCTCGCCCGCCGCCACATTGCCGCGATAATCGATCTCGTGCCGCGTCACGACCCAGAAGAAGTTTTCCCGGTCTGCTGCTGCGGCGACCGCCTGCCAGTGTGCTACGGCGACCTGCTGAATCCATTGCACCCAGACCGCGTTGTTGACGTGTCCCAACTCGTCAATGTCCGCCGCCTGCGCGGTGATCTGCTGCGTAAAGCGGGTCATGGCCGATGGTTACGGCAACCGTCGCCGCGGCGAAAGCATCACAGGCGCATCGCCTCGTTGCCCACGGACCCCGGCCGCGCGACGCCGGCGCGCCGCACCTGCGTCATGATCGATTGAACCAGCTCATAGCAGCCTCGTCGGTCTTGACCATGGCGCGGCGCCGCCAACTCGCTCTGCGGCGGCCGCGTCAAGCATCAGGGATTGAGCGCGACCTCGTCACCATCATCGAGCGCGTCTTCCTCGACCGCGTCGTCGTCAAAGTCGGCCTGCAGGTCGTCCTCGTCGTCGTCCGCCTCGTCGGTCTCGGCGATCGTCTCGTCAGCCACCTCGTCGGCGGTCATGGCGAGCTCGTCATCCTCGTCCATCGCATCGGGGTCTTCGCCCAGATCGGGGTTGAGGTCGGTCAGGATCGTGCCGTCGCTGGGGCCGTCGCGCGTCGCCTCCAGGATCTCGGCGCGCTGGCTTTCGTCATAGCCGTCCTCGTCATAGCCGTCGTCGCCAGGGCCACGCCCCGTCACCTGATAGCCGCCCATTGCAGCCCTCCTTGTTGATGCCTGATAGCGCGAACGGCGGGACTGGCATGGCGGTTCCGTCGCCATGCGACGAAAGGCATCAGCTGCGACGGAACAGCCGCCCCTTTTCGGTGACGAAGATGATGGCGAGCGCAGTCAGGCCGAGCCCGGCAAACCCCAGATACAGCGGCACCGCCGTGCCGTCGAACGCCTGGCCGACCACGGCGCCCAGCACCGCCGCGCCCATGGTGGTGACAAAGCCTTGCAAGCTGGATGCCGTGCCTGCGACCTCCCCCATATTCTCCATCGCCATGGCCGAGAAGTTGGAGTTGGCCAATCCCAGTGCCGCCATCATCGGCGCCTGCAACAGGATGAACACCGGCAGGCTCTCCCACCCCGCCAGGATCACGCCGAGATGCACGAACGCCATCACCGTCGCCGCAACCAGCGCGACGTGCGACAACAGCCGCATCCCGAACCGCATCACCAGGCGCGAGTTCAGGAAGGATCCGGCCGCCATGCACCCGGCGATCGCCATGAACACCACGGTGAGCAGCTCGGGGCGCTTGAACACATCATAGACGATCTGCTGGATCGATCCGATAAACGAGAAGAAGCCGCCGGCAACAGCCGTCGCCGCCAGCGTATAGCCCACCGCCCAGCGATCGCGCAGCATCACCCGATAGCCCGCGAGCACATCGCCCACCCGGAATTGCGCTGCCGTCGCGCGGTCCATCGTTTCGGGCATCCGGATCGCGAACCAGATCAGCACCAGTGCCGCCACGAAAGCGATCCCGCCAAAGATCAGCCGCCAGTCGCCAAAGATCATCACCATCAGCTGGCCGAACGCGGGCGCGACCACCGGCACGACCATGAACACCATGAACGCCAGGCTCATCACCTGCGCCATCGCGCGTCCCGCAAAACAGTCGCGCACCAGCGCGATGGTGACGACGCGCCCGCCCGCCACCGCCGCGCCGCTCGCCGCCCGCGCGATTAGCAGCAGCTCGAAGCTGCGGGAGAAGGCCGCCAGCACATTCAGCGCGACATAGAGCGCAAGCGAGCCAACGATCACCGGCTTGCGCCCGAACCGGTCCGCCAGCGGTCCGTGGAACAGCTGCGCCACGGCAAAGCCCAGCATGAAGGCGGTGATCACATATTGGCGATGATTGGGATGCGCGACGCCCAGTTCGTCGCTGATCGCGGGCAGCGCGGGCAGCATCGAATCGATGCCGAGCGCCGTCATCGCCATGATCGACGCAATCAGCGCCACGAACTCGGCCATCGGGATCGGCGATCGGTTCGGCGCTTGCGCGGCTTGGGGGTTCGTCGGCGCATCCATCGCGCGGCCAATGCCGCATTGCATCGCGCCCGTCACCCGAATCGTTGACCTTTCGCGTCAACCTGCGTAGTGTGTTGCTAAACTAACACGGCTGGAGTGATGATATGAAGCGCGTCTGGACCCTGCTGCCGCTTGCCGTGGCGCTCGCGGCATGTGGCGACGACGGGGCCGGGACTTCGGTCTCGATCAAGGGTGATGACGGCAACACGCTCGCCAGCGTCGGCAAGGACGGTCGGGTCGAGATCAAGGCGCCCGGCTTCGAAGGATCGGTCAAGCTGCCCAAGTTCGCGTTCGGCGCCGACGATTTCGAGGTGGATGGGCTGAAACTCTATCCCGGATCGACGATCGCGAACCTCAACGTCGATTCGAGCGGCGGCAACGATGGCAGCGTAAAGGTCGATTTCGACGCGCCCGCCGCTGCCGATCAGGTGCAAAGCTGGTTTCGCGAGCAGATGCAGTCGGCCGGCTTCACCGTCGATCTGAAGAACGGCGCCTTGGCCGGCAAGACCGGCGACGGCAGTCCTTTCAGCCTCAAGGTGACGCCGCAAGGTGACGGCAAGAGTCGCGGTTCGCTGACCGTGACCGGCAACTGACGCCTCTGTTCTAGACGGCGGGGAAGGCCTATCTCCGGCAGAATCGTTTCCGGAGCTACTACCCAATGTCCGACACTCTCCTCGCGCAGATCCCGCTGATCGACATGGCCGATCAATCGCGCGATCCGCAGGCCTTCGCCGCCGCGCTCGGTGCTTCGTTCGAGCGGTTCGGCTTCGCCATGGTCAGCGGCCATGGCGTGCCGCAGCAGGTGATCGACCGCGCTTGGGCTCAGACCAAGGCGTTCTTCGACCTGCCGGAGGAAGAAAAGCGCAGCTACTTCGTGGCTGGCGGCGGCGGCGCGCGCGGCTACACGCCGTTCAAGACCGAGATCGCCAAGGGCGCGACGCATGTCGACCTCAAGGAGTTCTGGCATATCGGCCGCGAGTTGCCGGACGGCCATCGTTTCAGCGACAGCATGTCGCCCAACATCTGGCCTGCACGGCCGGAAGGGTTTCGCGAGACCTTCCTCGACCTGTTCGCCGCGCTCGACACGGCGGGCGACAAGCTGCTCTCGGCAATCGCGCTTCACCTTGGCCTCGCGTCCGATTGGTTTGACCCGGCGGTAAAGGACGGCAATTCGGTGCTGCGCCTGCTCCACTATCCGCCGGTGACCGAAGATGCGCCCAACGTTCGCGCCGGCGCGCATGAGGATATCAACCTCATCACGCTGCTGCTCGGCGCGGAAGAGGCCGGGCTGGAACTGCTCGACAAGCAGAGCGGCGAATGGCTGCCGGTCAAGCCGCCCGAAGGCGCGATGGTGGTGAACGTCGGCGACATGCTTCAGCGGCTGACGAACCATGTCCTCCCTTCGACCACCCACCGCGTCGTCAATCCGCCGGTCGAGCGTCGCGGTCATTCGCGCTATTCGATGCCCTTCTTCCTTCACCCTGCGCCCGATTTCCTGATCAAGGCGCTGCCGCAATGCATCAGCGACGCGAATCCCGAGCGTGAACCGCCGATCACCGCGCACGACTATCTGGCGCAGCGCCTCGCCGAGATCGGCCTCACCAAGAAATAGCGCGGCGCAGAAGTAAACCGCCCAAAACTATTCCTCCGTCACCCCGGACTTGTTCCGGGGTCCACGGTGCAGCAAAGAGCCGGCACCTTAGTGGAAGTGGGGAAGCACCGTGTCCGAGCCGTTGAAAGTCGCCCTTGCAGGTCTTGGAACCGTCGGCGCGGGCGTGATCCGGCTCATCGACGCCAATGCCGACCTCATTGCGCGCCGCGCTGGTCGGCCGATCGAGATCGTGGCGGTTTCCGCTCGCGATCGGGCGAAGGACCGCGGCGTCGATATCACCCGGTTCGACTGGGTGGATGACATGACGGAGCTGGCGCAGCATCCGCGCGCCGACGTGGTGGTCGAACTGATCGGCGGATCGGACGGACCCGCCCTCGCCCTCGCCCGCGCGACGCTCGCCGCGAACAAGGGGCTGGTCACCGCCAACAAGGCGATGATCGCGCATCATGGTCTTGAGCTCGCCAACCTTGCCGAGCGTGCCGACACCCCGATGAAATTCGAAGCCGCGGTGGCCGGCGGCGTGCCCGTGATCAAGGGGCTGCGCGAAGGCGCGGCGGCCAACCAGATCGACCGCGTCTATGGCATCCTCAACGGCACCTGCAACTTCATCCTGTCCAAGATGGAGGCGGAAGGCCGCGACTTCGCGGAGGTTCTGGCCGAGGCGCAGGCTGCCGGCTTCGCCGAGGCCGACCCCAGCTTCGACATCGACGGCGTCGATGCCGCGCACAAGCTGTCGATCCTCGCCAGCATCGCGTTCGGCACCCAGCCGGCCTTTGGCGACGTGGCGATCGGCGGCATCCGCCACCTGCTTGCCGCCGACATCGCGGAGGCGGCCGCGCTCGGTTATCGCGTGCGCCTGCTCGGCATCGCCGACTTGGGACCGAATGGGCTGTTCCAGCGCGTTCACGCGCATCTTGTCCCGCTCGCGCATCCGCTGGCGCATGTCACCGGACCGACCAACGCCGTCGTGGCGGAGGGCAATTTCGTCGGCCGGCTGTTGTTCCAGGGCGCCGGGGCAGGTGACGGTCCGACCGCCAGCGCCGTCGTCGCCGACCTCATCGACATCGCCCGCACCGAATTCGGCCCACCCTATGCGATGCCCGCGACCGCCCTAGCGGCCGAGCCCGCCGCGCCGACCGGGGAGCGCCGAAGCCGTGCCTATCTTCGCTTTACCGTGCCGGACAAGGTCGGCGTGCTGGCCGAGCTTGCCGCCGCGATGCGCGACGCGGGCGTATCGATCGAATCGCTGATCCAGCGCGGCGCCGCATCCGACGGCAGCGTCCTGGTCGCGATCGTGACGCATGAGGGGCCGGAACGCTGCGTCGCGCAGGCGCTCGAAAAGCTGCGGGGTTCGCAGAGCCTGGCCGGCGAGCCGATGTGGATGCACATCCTCGCCGAGTGAACGCCGCTCAGTCGATCGGTACGCTCGTCAGTTGCGCGCCACGCGCGGGACAGACCGGCGCGCCCTGTACGCCACAAGCCATCTTGGTCTGCTTGCCCACGATATCGAGCTTGCCATTGAAGCGCGCTTCGCTGGTGTCGGTCAGTCGATAGGGCGACGCCGCGGCCGGCGTGCAGCTGCCGGTCACGCACAGCTTGGCCGTCCGCGCAGGTGCCTTGCGCGCCTGACGCACCGGCGCGCGCTTGCGAACGCTGGCGGTCGCCGCCGGGCGCGCTCGCTTTGGAAGCGTCACGATGCGCGGTGTTTCGACCGCGGCACTCATCGCCAGCAGCAGGGTCAACATTGCAAGGCCCTTTGATCCATGTTCAGGCCGAGAACGCCGCGCGTCCCGAAATTGTTTCCGCCCGGCTCCGATTCACCGCTACGACGGCATCGACATCGCCGGGCTGCCATCCTATCGCACTGCGGAATCATCGTCACACCATCCATTCGGGGGGCATCCATCACCATGCAGACCGCCAGCCAGGTTCTCGACCGTGTCCTCGTTCTCGAAATGGTCCGAGTCACCGAAGCCGCCGCCATCGCCGCCTCGACGCTGGTCGGTCGTGGTGACGAAAAGGCCGCCGATGCTGCCGCGGTCGAGGCGATGCGCGCCGCGCTCAACGAACTCTACATGGACGGAACTGTCGTAATAGGCGAGGGCGAGCGCGACGAAGCCCCAATGCTTTATATCGGCGAGAAGGTCGGCTCGGCGCCGGGCAAGGGGCCGAAGATCGACATCGCGCTCGATCCGCTGGAAGGCACCACCATCTGCGCCAAGGCCGGCCCCAATAGCCTCGCCGTGCTGGCGATTGCCGAGGAGGGCAATCTGCTGAACGCGCCGGACGTTTACATGGACAAGATCGCGGTCGGCCCGGGCTATTCGCCCGACGTCATCGACCTCGACCGGACGCCGACCCAGAATATCGAGGCGATCGCCGCGGCAAAGGGCGTGAAGCCCAATGAGATCATCGCCTGTGTGCTCGATCGCCCGCGCCACGAAAAGCTGATCGCCGAACTGCGCGGCATCGGCTGCGGCGTCGTGCTGATCGGCGATGGCGACGTGGCCGGCGTCATCGCCACCACCAACCCCGACACGACGATCGACGTCTATATGGGGTCGGGCGGCGCGCCGGAGGGCGTGCTGGCCTGCGCTGCGCTGCGCTGCGTCGGCGGCCAGTTCAAGGGCCGCCTGCTGTTCCGCAACGATGACGAGCGTGCGCGTGCCGCCAAGTGGGGCGTCACCGATCTCGACAAGCAATACGACCTGACCGAATTGGCCAAGGGCGATTGCATCTTCGCCGCGACCGGCGTGACCGACGGCTCGCTGCTTGAGGGCGTGAAGCGCCGCAAGGACAAGATGACGACCGAAAGCGTCGTGATGCGCGCGAGCTCGGGCACGGTGCGCTGGGTCAAGGGCGAACATCGCCTCTGATCGGTAGGCCGGGTTGACCACGACCCTGCTGGCCTGGCCCCTCTCCGCCGCGCTGCTTGCGGCGTATCTCTGGTACGTCCGCGGCGGCGACGTCGCGCGCGGCAGCGGGCGCATCGCGCGCTATCGCCGCTGGATGCGCCGCGCGCCGCTCGCCATCGGCGCGTCCTCGCTGGTGGCGCTATGGATCGGCGGGCGGATCGACGCCTTGTTCGTGATGCCCGGCGAGTTCTCGGCACTCGCCCGCTCAGCCAGGCACATTGCCGGCTTCGGCGACGATATCCGGGGCTTCCAGCTGGCGGTGCTCGGCGGCTTTGCCGGCGGTGTCGTCATCGGCCTCGTCATCGGCTGGTGGCGCGCGCGGCGCGGCAAGCGCCAGTTGGTCGCCGGCAATCTCGAGCGCATCCTGCCGCGAACACGTGCCGAGCTTGCCTGGACGAGCATGCTGGCAATCACCGCCGGCGTGGTCGAGGAACTGTTCTTCCGCCTCGCCCTCCCCCTGTTCGCGACGCTGGCAAGCGGCAGCGCATTGCTCGGCTTTGCCTTGGCGCTCGCCGCCTTCATCTTCGCCCACCGCTATCAGGGGCGCATCGGCATGGCCTTCTCGGGGATCGCCGGCGCCTTGATGGCGATCCTCTATCTGTCGAGCGGCTCGCTGGCGTTTGCGATGCTGGTGCACGCGCTGCTCAACCTCAACGGGCTTGTCATCCGCCCTGCCCTTATTCGCCCGACCGCCCCCTGATTTGCCGCTTGTGCGGTCGGGCGTCGATGCGCTCTACTGCGCCGATGATGAAGCATCGCCACTGCGTCACCGCCCTCGCCGTGCTGGCGCTTGCCACGCCACTGTCCGCTCGCCAGACGGCCCCTGCCCCTGCTCCTCCCACCGCCGACGCGCCCTTCACCTACCAGAAGGTGATGATCGCGATGCGCGATGGCGTTCGGCTCGAAACGGTAATCATGACGCCGCGCGGCGCGACGAAGCCGCTGCCGATCCTGTTCCAGCGGACGCCCTATGGCATGCCGGGCGCAGCGCCGCGGACAGTGCCGGCCGGCTGGGCGGCGCTTGCGGCGGACGGCTACATCCTCGTCTTCCAATCGATGCGTGGCCGCTTCGGGTCAGAGGGCGGGCCGTTCACGCTCTCGACCGAACTGCGCGACAACGGCACCGATGAAGCCAGCGACGCCTATGACTCGATCGACTGGCTGATCGGCAACCTGCCCGGCAACAACGGCCGGGTCGGCATGTGGGGCGTCTCCTATCCCGGCCTTGCCGCCGGCATTGCGCTCGCCCGGCCCCATCCGGCGCTCAAGGCAGTAAGTCCGCAGGCGCCATGGACCGACTATTTCATGAACGACGACCTCCATCGCAACGGCGCGATGCGGCTGAGCTATGCCTATGACTGGCTGTATCTGCTCCAGGCGGAAAAAACGAACGCCGAAACCCGGTACGACGCGTACGACATGTACGACTGGTTCCTGAAGGCAGGATCGCCGGACGAGATCGAACGCACTCATCTCAAGGGCCGCGTGCCCCTGTTCCGCGCGATGATCGAAAACCCGGACTATAATCAGTTCTGGCGGCGTCAGGTGTGGACCGCCCGGCTGGGCCGCACGACGGTCCCGACGCTCAACGTCGCCGGTCTGTGGGATCAGGAGGACCCATGGGGTCCATGGGAAATCCACCGCAAGCAGCAACAGGCCGACCCTCAGAACCTTTCAGTGATCGTTGCCGGCCCATGGAATCACGGGGGCTGGCGCGGCAAGGGCGACGCACTTGGCCGCATTCCCATCGGCACGGACAGCGGCACGCAGTTCCAGACGCAGATCGAAGCGCCCTTCTTCCGCCATTGGCTCCATGGCGGCGCCGGGAAGCCGGCGTTCGAGGCTGCGATCTTCCAGTCGGGCAGCTGGGCCTGGAAACGCTATTCGACCTGGCCGCTCAAGGGGACGACCGCGCGTAAGCTGTACCTCAATCCCGACGGCTCGCTCGGCTTCACGCAGCCCACTGGCTCCGCCTGCCGCGACTATGTGTCAGACCCGGCCAATCCCGTACCTTATCGCCAGCGCCCGATCTCGCCCACCTGGGGCTCGCCCGATTGGCCGAACTGGGAATCGGAGGATCAGCGTTTCCTGCAAGGGCGCCCCGATGTGCTGACCTATACCAGCGCGCCGCTCGACGCCGACCTGACGGTGACCGGTCGCGTCGCCGCCACGCTGATGGCGTCGACCAGCGGCACCGACAGCGACTTCGTGGTCAAGCTGATCGACGTCTTCCCCCACGATTATGAAAAGCCGTCGGCGAGCGCGAAGCCCGGCGACTATGCCCGCTCGCTCAACGGCTATCAGCTGCCGATCGCGATGGAGGTTCGCCGCGGACGCTTGCTCGACGGGTTCGAGGCGTCGAAACCGCTCGTCCCCGATCAGGTGCGTGCATGGGACCTGCCACTGCACGACCGCGACCATGTCTTCAAACGCGGACACCGCATCATGGTGCAGGTCCAGTCGAGCTGGTTCCCGGTGATCGACCGCAACCCGCAGAAATTCGTGACGAACCCCTACAAGGCGCAGCCCGGCGACTATGTGAAGGCGACCCAGCGCGTCTGTGCCGGATCATTCGTCTCGTTGCCGGTGGCCGGTTAGTTTTTGAGCCGCCACCCGGTGCGAAAGATCCAGCCGATCGCCAGGAGGCACACAGCCAGGAACGCCGCCAGCGCGATCAGGCTTACCTCGATGCTGACGTCTCCGACGCCAAAGAAGCTCCAGCGGAACCCGCTGATCAGATAGACGACCGGGTTGAACAGGCTGACCGTCCGCCACGGCTCGGGCAGCATGTTGATCGTGTAGAACGCGCCGCCCAGAAAGGTCAGCGGCGTGATGATCAGGCTCGGTACGAAGCTCAATTGCTCGAACCCCTTGGCCCAGATGCCGATGATGAACCCGGCTAGGCAAAAGGCGATCGACGTCAGCACCAGCATCGCGAACATCAGCACCGGGTGCGCGATCGGCACCTCGACGAACAGCATCGCGGTCACCAACGTGATCAGCCCCAACGCCACCGACTTGGTCGCTGCCGCCCCCACGAATCCGATGACCATCTCCATCGCCGATACCGGCGCCGACAACAGCTCGTACACCGTGCCGGTGAACTTGGGAAAATAGATGCCGATCGACGCGTTCGAGATCGACAGTTGCAGCGTGCCCATCAGGATCAGGCCCGGCACGATGAAGCTGCCATAGCTCACCCCGTCCAGTTCCTGCATTCGCGACCCGATCGCTCCGCCGAACACGACGAAATACAGTGCCGTTGTCACGACCGGCGTCACCAGGCTCTGCCAGATCGTGCGCAGCGCGCGCGCCATTTCGAAGCGATAGATGGCCCAGACGCCATGGCGGTTGAACCCCCTCATGCTACCGCCTCCCGCTCGGCGACCAGATCGACGAAAATGTCCTCCAGGCTCGATTTCGACGTGTCGAGGTCCTTGAACTGGATGCCAAGGTCGGAAAGCTTGCGCAGCAGCGACGGGATACCGGTCCGCTCGGCCTGCGCGTCGAAGGTATAGCGCAGGCGCGTGCCTTCATCCTCCAGCGCCAGGTGCCACTCGCCTAGGTCGGCCGGGATCGCGGCCATCGGCTCGACCAGGGCAATGTCCATCTCGCGCTTGCCCAGCTTCTTCATCAATTCGGCCTTGCGCTCGACCAGCAGCAATTCGCCCTTGTTGATGACGCCCACCCGGTCGGCCATTTCCTCGGCCTCCTCGATATAATGAGTCGTCAGGATGATCGTCGTCCCTTTATCGCGCAGCTTGTGGACCAGCTTCCACATGTCGCGCCGCAGCGACACGTCGACACCGGCAGTCGGCTCGTCCAGGAACAGGATGTCCGGTTCGTGGGCCAGCGCCTTCGCAATCAGCACGCGCCGCTTCATGCCGCCCGACAGTTCCATCACCTTGGCGTTGCGCTTGTCATAGAGCGACAGGTCCTTCAGCACCTGATCGACATAATCATGATCCGAACCCCGCCCGAACAGCCGCCGGCTGTAACGGGTCGTCGCCTGGACCGTCTCGAACATGTCGACCGACAGTTCCTGCGGCACCAGCCCGATCTTCATGCGGGCCTGACGGGGTTCGGCAACTGCATCATACCCATCGACCAGGATCGTGCCGGACGATGGCGTCACGATGCCGCAGATGATGCTGATCAGGGTCGTCTTGCCAGCGCCGTTCGGCCCCAGCAGCGCGAAGATCTCGCCCTTGGCGATTTCCAGATCGACGGTCTTGAGCGCCTGATGCCCGGAGGCATAGGTCTTGCTCACGCCGTTCACCGACAGAATTGGTTGCATTGCGGCCCCTTTTGCAGGCCGGGATATGGGCAGGCGGTCCGATGACGGCAATGGGGCCTGCCAATTCGCTGCGCCTGCGCCTATATGCGCCCCATGCAGGAACCGCGCGGCAGTATCGAACCCACCTTCGAAGGCGAAGGGAAGTGGAAATGGGTTTTCTATTCGGGTTGGCATGGCCTGTGCCCGCGCTGCGGCAAGGGCAAGATGTTCAAGTCGTGGCTGAAGATCACCGATCGCTGCGAAGCATGCGGCCTCGGCTACAGCTGGGCGGCGCCCGATGACGGCCCGGCCTTTTTCTCACTATGCTTCATCGCCTTTCCGCTGACGTTCCTCGGCGTTTGGTTCCAGGTGGCGTTCGACCCGCCCTTCTGGGTTCACCTGTTCACGACCATGCCGTTGATGGTGATCGGCTGTGTCCTGCCGCTGCGCCCGCTCAAGGGGTGGCTGGTCGCTTCGCAATATGTGAACAACGCGCAAGAGGCGGGCACTGGTCAGCTGTGGGCCAAGCTCAACCAGACCGATGCCGCCAAGCACGATCCCGACGGGCAGCCACCCGCGGGCTGAGCGTCAGCTGCGCGTTGCTCGAGCCGCTGCGACTGCCTCTTTCAGCGTCTCATACGGCACCATGCCAGATATCACGCGATCGCCGATCACCCAGCTTGGCGTACCGGTGACGCCAAGCTTGCTTGCCACTTCCAGATTTTTGGCGATCTCGGCATCTGCGCGGGGCGAGGCTACCGTCGCCTGTGCCTTGGCCTGGTCCAGTCCGGCGCTGGCCGCTGCGGCCGCGATGCTCGCCTCGTCAAGCTGCCCGCCGGACGAATAGAGCGCGGTGTGGAACGGCTTGAACTTGCCCTGCTCGGCCGCCGCCAGGCCCCAGCGGGCCGCCACGCGGCTGGCTTCGCTCAGCACCGGCAACTCGCGATAGACCACGCGCACCTTGGGATCCTCGGCAATCAGCTTGGCAATCTCGGGCAAGCTCGCCCGGCAATAGCCGCAGGCATAGTCCATCATCACCGCGACCGTTACGTCGCCCTGGGGATTGCCCTCCCACGCGGCGGCATAGGGTTCAAAGATCGCGCTTCGGCTCGACGCGACCGCCTTGCCGGTCTCGCGCGACTGCAATCGCTGCATCGCCTCGGGCAGGATTTCGGGATGTTCCAGGACATAGTCCCGCACGATGCTGCCGATCGCGGCCTTGTCGCTCGCCCCCTGCCCGCCGCGCAGCGCCTGCACGCCAAGCACCGTGCCACCGCCCAATGCGGCGGACACGACCAGCAGACCGGCCAGCGCGAGCGGCGACTTCACCATGGCATCGCTCACCTTTTCTTCCGGCTTTCGATCATACCTTGGCTCGCCAGCACGATATCCTGCGCCCGGATCCAGTCGGGCGAGCCCTGCGGCAGTCCGGCCATCGCTGCGCGTCCGCTGGACAGCGCGCGGCCCACATCGCCGGTAAGGCTGGCGCGCTCGGCCGTCGCCAGCGCGGCGCGCGAGCTGTCGCCTTTGCGCTCGTACAGCATGCCGAGCTGGTACCAGGCGAACGGATTCTCGCGATCGCGCGCCACCGACTGTCGCAGCACGCGCTCCGCTTCGGGGAGCAGCGAAGCGTCTTCGGCGGCAAGCAGCGCGTGTCCAAAGCTTGTCGCGATCAGCGGCTGGAAGTTGGTCTTGGCAGTCGCCTCGCGCAGCGGCGGAATGGCATCGCGCACCTTCCCGCTCTCCAGCAAAATCTGCCCCTCCAGCTCGAGGAAATAGGGATTGTCAGGTTCGGCCTTCACGAGCGCCCCGGCCTCTGCCGCCGCCTGATCGGGATAGCCCGAAAGGTGATAGGCATAAGCGCGCGCATAGTGTGCCGGAACGCTCACATCGGTTTCCGGATACTTACGCAGCGTGTCCTTGGGATCGGCGACATAGCCGCGCAGCTTGGCCTGCACGCGTTTGAACCGCTCCTCCAGCGCCGGATCGCTCGGCTTGCTCCACGCCGGGGCGGCTTGCAGATCAGCAGTCAGGTTCGAGATACGCTCGCCCGACAGCGGATGGCTGACGACATAGCTGGTTTCGCTGCCGCGCTTGATGCCGTAGCGATACTCCTGCTGCTGCAGCTTCTTGAAGAAGTCGAGCATGCCGCGCCCGCTGATCCCTGCGCCCGCCAGATATTTGACGCCCGCGGCGTCGGTGGTCGCTTCCTGCGCGCGGCTGAAGGCGAGGTAGCTGCCGAGCGCCGCCCGCTGGCCCATCTGCATCAGGCCCATACCGGCATCCGGTGATCCCGCCGCAATCGCGCCGGCAGCGAGCAACAGCGACAGGATGGTGATCCCGGTCGCCCCCTTGCCCATGCGATCGCCCAGCGGCACGTGGCCGCCGGTGATATGGCCAAGTTCGTGGGCGATCACGCCCTGCACCTCGTTCGCCGTGCTGGCGGCGTCGATCAGGCCCGAATGGATATAGACCGCCTGCCCCCCGGCGACGAAGGCATTGATCGAGGAGTCATTGATCAGGACGATCCGCACACCGGGCGGCAGGTTCGCCGCCTTGATCAGGTCACGCGACATGTCCGCGAGCAATGCCTCGCTCTCGGCATCGCGCAGGATCGACTGCGCGAAGGCTGGGCTCGCGACGCCAATCAGCAGGATCATCGCGAACAAGCTTACCAGGCGCTTCATGCCGGTCATTGTGACGATCCATCCCCTGCGATCAACGACCATTCGCCGTGTACTTACCGGTGATCTGGCGAATTAGCCCTGAACGCGCGATGAAACAGACGCATCGCCCTCACCCTTCCCACCGCATGCAGCAGGAGTCCCCTTCCCGCTCCTGTCGGGGAGAGGAAGGGTGCGCCCGACGCGGCGGAAGGGTGAGGGCGACCTTGCCTTATCTGGTCACGCTCCGAAGGTGCGCTGCCACCAGCCGCGGCGCGGTTCGCCCGTCTCGGCTTCCGGCTCGCCCGCCTCGCCTGAGTCAGGTGCCGGCGTTTCGGCGTCGGTCTGTGTCTCCGGCGTCAGATCCTGCGCCACAGCCTCGGGCTCGACCGGCGCGGCTGCGGCCTTGGCGCGACTGCGGCGCTTCGGCTTGGGCGTTTCCTCCGCCGCCGTTTCGGGCGCAGTCTCGGCAGCAGGCTGCTCAGCCGGCGCGGCTTCGGCTTCGGCTTCGGCCTCCACCTTCTTCTTGCGAGTGCGCTTGGGCTTGGCGGCCGCTTCCGCGATTGCCTCTACCGCGCCTTCGACCGACGGCTGCGGTTCGACCGCGATGCCAGCCTCGAGCGTCGCTTCGTCCAGCGCGGCGATCGGCGTCGCTGCGGCCTCGGCCTTCTTGCGGCGCGTGCGCTTCGGCTTGGCAGGCGCTTCCTCTGTCGCCGGCTGCGGCTCGACGGCAATGCCGGCTTCGAGCGTCGCCTCGTCCAGCGCGGAGATCGGCGTGGCTGCGGCCTCGTCCCCCTGCTGCTCGTCGCTGCTCACGCCCGCGACGTCATCGCCGGCGCCCCGACGACCGCCACGGCGACCGCGGCGACGACGCTTGCGCGCTTCGCCATTGTCGCCAGTACCTGCGTCCGCGTCATCGACCTCGACCGGCTGGGCCGCGTCGGCGTCGATCGCGTCATCCGCCTCACCTTCTTCTCCCTCAGCCGTTTCGAAGCCTTCGCCCTGCTCCCCGTCGCGACGGCGGCCGCGGCCGCGGCGGCGGCGGCGGCGCTTGCGGCCGTCCCCTTCGCCTTCGCGATCGCCGCGTTCGCGACGCTCACGCGGCTCACGCGCCTCGGCCGCTTCTTCCTCTTCCTCCTCGTCGATCTCGTCTTCGATGTCGTCCTCGACTTCTTCGACGATCGGCGCAAATTTGGGCGCATAGGCCGGCGGCGGGCCGCTCGCCTCGACCGACATGCGCGCGCCTTCCGCCTCGCCGTCGGATAGGATCTCGACGGTTACGCCATAGCGATCCTCGATCTCGGCAATATCGGCGCGCTTGCGGTTGAGCACATAGAAGGCCGCTTCCTGGCTGCAGCGCAGCGTGATCTGCGACCCGCGACCGCGCGCTGCCTCGTCCTCGATCAGGCGCAGCGCCGACAGACCCGCCGACGATGCCGTGCGGACGAGACCCGTGCCCTCGCAATGCGGGCAAGTGACCGTCGAAGCCTCGAGCACGCCGGTGCGCAGCCGCTGACGGCTCATTTCCATGAGGCCGAACGGCGAGATGCGACCGACCTGAATGCGCGCACGATCGTTCTTCAGCGCCTCCTTCATCGCCTTCTCGACCTTCCGGACGTTGGACGAATGATCCATGTCGATGAAGTCGATGACGACGAGGCCGGCCATGTCGCGCAGCCGGAGCTGGCGGGCGATTTCCTGCGTCGCTTCCAGGTTGGTCGCGGTCGCAGTCTGTTCGATATTATGCTCGCGGGTCGAGCGGCCCGAGTTGATGTCGATCGACACGAGCGCTTCGGTGGGGTTGATGACGAGATAGCCACCGGACTTAAGCTGCACCACCGGATGGTACATCGCCGACAGCTGGTCCTCGACCCCCGCGCGCTGGAACAGCGGCACCGCATCGCTATAATGCTTCACGTTCTTGGCATGGCTGGGCATCAACAGCTTCATGAAGCTCTTGGCCTGGCGATAGCCTTCGTCGCCCTCGACGATGACCTCGTCGATGTCCTTGTTATAGATGTCGCGGATCGCCCGCTTCATCAGGTCGCTGTCGCCATAGACCAGCGCGGGCGCGGCGGACGCCAGCGTCTTCTCGCGGATTTCGTCCCACAGTCGCGCAAGATAGTCGAAGTCGCGCTTGATCTCGGTCTTGGTGCGCTGAAGCCCGGCGGTGCGCACGATGCAGCCCATCGTCGGTGGGAGCTTCAGCTCGGCCATGATCGACTTCAGCCGCTTGCGGTCGGCCGAGCTCGAGATCTTGCGCGAGATGCCGCCACCATGCGCGGTGTTGGGCATCAGCACGCAATAGCGTCCGGCAAGCGACAGATAGGTTGTCAGCGCGGCGCCCTTGTTGCCACGCTCTTCCTTGACGACCTGGACCAGCAGCACCTGACGACGACGGATGACGTCCTGGATCTTGTAGCGGCGGCGCAGGCTCATGCGACGCTGGCGCAGCGCCTCGACCTGATCGTCGCTGCCCTTGCGGCCACGGCCGCGGCGACGACGATTGTTGCCTTCACCAGATTCTTCGCCCGTTTCCTCGCCCTCGCCGGCTTCGTCGCGATCGGCCTCGGCGCCCTCTTCGTCCTCGTCGCCATGCTCGACGACTTCGACGTCGCCATCGTGATCATGATCCTCGTCGTGATCATGATCCTCGTCGTCGGCCTCGTCCCGCAGCGCCGCCTCCTCGGCGGCATGCTCGGCCTCTTCGCGGAGCAGCGCTTCGCGATCCTCCTTGGGGATCTGATAGTAATCGGGATGAATTTCGCTGAAGGCCAGGAACCCGTGGCGGTTGCCGCCATATTCGATGAACGCAGCCTGGAGCGACGGCTCCACGCGAGTCACCTTGGCCAGATAGATATTGCCCTTGAGCTGCTTGCGCTCGGCGGACTCGAAATCAAACTCCTCGATTCGGTTTCCCTTGACGACGGCCACGCGGGTTTCTTCCCGGTGGCGTGCGTCGATCAGCATACGCGTGGTCATTTAAAAGTCTCCGGGCGCGCCGTGCGGGGTTCAGCCGCGGCGCGCGGTCAATGAAGTCGCCCCAACGGCCTCTGACACCGCAGGCAAAGATGGATGGGTAAATTGCGTCTGCTGTGCACGCACGCCCGAGCCCGCGGCCCGGATGCTCCGCCATCGCTGCCCGACCGGCCGAAAAGGCCTGGCGTTCGGAGCGACGGGAAAGTTGCGACATCACAGCATCAACCTGAATTTCCGCCCGAAAATGGGGCGGCGAACATCCGGCGCAAGGGCCGGTGAACGATGCGTAGCACCCTCGAACATCGCGAGCAACATCGCATCCGTAACATCCCCGATGCGGCAACATCCTGCCACGATGTCGCGCGGTCGGCGCGAGGTGGGCCGTTTTGCTCTGGACCCCCGCCGCCCCTTACCGGCATATCGCGCCGGTGTCGTTTCTTCTTGCCCTTCTTGCCGGAATTCTGACCGGCGCGCCGAACTCGGCAAGCATGATCCGCGCGATCGACCTCGCCGCCAATCGCGTCACGATCGGCATCGATCATCGGATGGCGGGGGGCAAGCTGCTGCTCGTTCCTTCGAACCGATGGGCACTCGCCCTGATCGGGGCGCCTGACGGCCCTGCTGTCCGGCAAACCGCCGGCGGCGTGCAGCTGCGGATCGTGATCGGCCTCGTGCCAGAGGGTGCCGTTCAGGGCGGTCTGGGCGATGCGCTCACGCTCGAATTGCGGCCTGCAGCGTCCAGCCGCTACAGCGTTTCCATCCCCGTCCCGCCGCGCCCCGCCGCGTACCAGCTCCCCCGTGTCGACGGCGCGGACGTCGATCGCCCGCTGGTGGTGATCGATCCCGGCCATGGCGGCCACGATCCCGGGTCGATCTCTACGGCCGGACACAGGGAGAAGGACCTTGCGCTCGCGATCGCCAAGGCGATCCGCGACGAATTGCTCGAATCGGGTCGAGCGCGCGTTGCGCTGACCCGTGAGGACGATCGCTACCTTATCCATCGCGACCGCTTCGAAATAGCGCGCAAGCTCGACGCAGCCTTGTTCATTTCAGTCCACTGCGATTCAGCCCATACCCCCGACGCCACCGGGGCAAGCATGTACACGCTTTCCGAGGTAGCTTCGGACAAGGAGGCCGCGCAGCTGGCGGCTCGCGAAAACCGCGCCGGCTTGCTCTCGGGCGTCGACCTGGCGGCTCAGGACCGCGCCGTTTCCTCGATCCTGATCGATCTTACCCAACGCGAGACGATGAGCGCGTCGGCCGATTTTGCCCGATTGCTCGGCCGAGAAGCGCAGGGGCTGATCCCGCTCAAGCCCAACCATCATCGCATGGCATCCTTGCTGGTGCTGAAAGCGCCCGACCTGCCGTCGATCCTGTTCGAGGCCGGCTATATCTCGAACGAGGCTGACGTCGCCCTGCTGACCTCGCCCGAGGGCCGCAAGCGCATTGCCGAGAGTGTCAGCCGCGCCGTGGCCATCCACTTTGCGCGTCGCCTGACGGTCCGCTAGAAGAACGGCGTCCGTTCAGGCGGACAAGCGTGTGCAGCGGTCCCTCCTTGGCCGCTCAGACATGCGCGCCGCGGGGCCGAGCCGCATCAGCTTCCTGCTTCGAACATCCCGCCGCATCGCGCGCTGGCAACGCGCCGATATCCTGCTAAACCGCGCCCGAGATGGCGGATGCGTACCAACCCAATTTCACGTTGAAGTTCACGCGCGGCGCAGGCGGCGGCAGGTTTGCCGAGATCCGCCGGCGCTGGTGGTTCCGCGTGCTCGCCTGGCTGGCGCTTCTGTCCGGCCTGGGCACGATCGCGATGTGGGCGCTGTTTCTGCGCGACCTGCCCTCGGTCGATGCGCTTCGCGCCTACGAACCGCCGCTGCCTACCAACGTCCGCCAGGGGGATGGCACGCCGCTGCGCAGCTATGCCCGCGAACGGCGTGTTCAGCTATCCTATGCGGAATATCCCAAGCTGCTGGTCGGCGCATTCCTCTCGGCCGAAGACAAGACCTTCTTCGACCATGGCGGCGTCGATTACCCCGGGCTCGTACGCGCCGCGTGGCAGGGACTGACCAGCGGCGAGACGCCGCGCGGCACCTCGACCATCACGCAACAGGTTGCCAAGAACCTGCTCCTCACCAACGAGGTCAGCTATGTCCGCAAGGCGCGCGAGGCGATCCTCGCCTTCCGCATCGAGCATACGCTGACCAAGGAGCAGATTCTCGAGCTGTACCTCAACCAGATCGCGCTCGGCCGTAATGCGTTCGGCGTGGAAGCCGCCGCGCATGCCTATTTCGCGCGGCCGGTCAAGGACGTGACGCTGCCCCAGGCCGCCTATCTCGCGATCCTGCCCAAGGGGCCATCCAATTATATGCCCGAACGGCATGAGGCCCGCGCGCTCGAGCGGCGCAACTGGGTGCTCGGGCAGATGCTCCAGAACGGCTATATCAACGCTTCCGAGCATGCCGAAGCGGTTGCCGCGCCGCTCGGCGCCGTCCCGCGCCAGACGCCCTCGACCGATCCGCTCGGCGGCTATTTCGTCGAGGAAGTCCGCCGCCAGTTGCTCGACAAGTTCGGCGAGGACGCGGAGGACGGCCCGTTCAGCGTCTATGCCGGCGGCCTGTGGGTGCGCACTTCATTCGATCCGGAGTTGCAGAAGGCGGCGCAAAAGGCGCTGCGCGACGGATTGCTGCGCTATGATCGCGGCCGCGGCTGGGCCGGGCCGCTGCGGCAGGTGGAGATCGACGGCGACAACTGGCGCTCACGCTTGCTGAACGAGAATATCAACCTCGATTATGAAGATTGGCGCGCCGCGATCGTCATTTCGAAGGCGGGCGGCGCGGCAGAGATCGGTTTTGGCAACGGCCGCACCGGCACGCTTCCATCCTGGGGCGCGCAGATGCCAGTGCGTGGCGAGGGCGGCACTGCCTTCGCCAAGCTGAAGCCCGGCGATATCATCGCAGTGGCGCCTGAAGGTGCCAATTTCGCCTTGCGCTCGGTGCCCAAGATTTCCGGTGGCATGGTGGTTCAAGACCCCCGCACCGGCCGCGTGCTGGCCATGCAGGGGGGGTTCGATGCGACGATCCAGGCGTTCAATCGCGCCACCCAGGCACAGCGGCAACCCGGCTCGACCATCAAGCCGATCGTCTATGCTGCCGCGCTTGAGAACGGCATGACACCGGCCTCGATCATCGTGGACGGCCCGTTCTGCGTTTATCAGGGCGCAGGCCTCGGCAATAAATGCTTCCGTAACTTTGGCGGCACGCGCGGGGCGGGCCCCAAGACGATGCGCTGGGGCATCGAACAGTCTCGAAACCTGATGACGGTTCAGCTCGCCAATACGACGGGGATGGAGAAGGTCGTCGACCTGATGCAGCGCATCGGGGTCAGTCAGCAGAAGCTGCCGCCCTACCTCTCTTATGCCCTTGGCGCGGGCGACACGACCGTCATGCGGATGGTCAATGCCTATTCGATCCTGGTCAATCACGGCCGGGCGCTCACCCCCTCGCTCATCGATTTCGTCCAGGACCGCAAGGGTAAGGTCATCTGGCCCGAAAATTGGCGCGCCTGCGATCGCTGCAATGCGCCCGATTGGGATGGCAAGCCGATGCCGCGCCCGGTAATCCGCTACCGCCAAGTGCTCGATCCCATGAGCGCGTATCAGATGGTCCATATCGCTGAAGGCGTCATCCAGCGCGGCACCGCGACCGTGCTGCGCGACCTCAACCGTCCGATCATGGGCAAGACCGGCACGTCGAACGGGCCGCGCGACGTGTGGTTCATCGGCGGCACGCCGCAGCTGATCGGCGGCCTCTATATCGGCTACGACACGCCCACCAACCTGGGCGGCTATGCCCAGGGCGGCACGATCGCCGCGCCGATCTACAAACAGTTCGCGCAAAAGGCGTTTGAAGGGCTGGACGTCCTTCCCTTCACCGCGCCGCCGGGCATTCGCATGGTGCGCATCGACCGTGGCAGTGGCCGCCGCGTGTTCGGCGCCTGGCCTGGCAACGATCCGAAGGGGAGCGTGATCTGGGAGGCGTTCAAGCCGGAGAGCGAACCGCGCCGCATTCCTCGCCGCAGCGCCGAAGAAGATCTTCCCAAGCCCGCCGCGCCAAAGAAGGCCGCGCCTCGCGACGCGCCTCGCGATAGCGAATTCTTGCAAGAACAGGGCGGAATCTACTAGCGGACGTTGACGAACGACCCATCCCGAAATCCTTTTGTTCCCCCGGCCTTGTGCCGGAGTTCCAGGTTCTCGAAGGGATGGACTTGAGCCTCTAGCGCGTCACTCGCCACCCGGTGGACCCGGGCACAAGGTCGGGGTGACGGAACCGGTGGTTGGGGTTTTCCTCGCCACGAAGAACGATTGAAAGGTTTTCCGATGCGCGCCGAAGCGCAGGCATATGCCGATAAGATCAACGACGCGCTCGCTTTGCTGCGTCGCTTCCTCGACTGGGACAAGGCGCTGCGCCGGCTCGACGAGCTGAACGCGCGCGTCGAGGACCCTACGCTGTGGGACAATCCCAAGGCGGCGCAGGACGTCATGCGTGAGCGTCGCAGGCTCGATGAATCCATCAATGCCACGCGCGCGATCGAACGCGAGCTGTCCGATACGCTCGAGCTGATCGAGATGGCGGACGAGGAAGGCGATACCGCAATGGGCGACGAGGGGGTCGAGGGCCTCGCCGTGCTCGCCGAACGCGCCGAGCAGGACAAGGTCAAGGCGCTGCTCTCGGGCGAGGCCGACGCCAACGACACCTATCTCGAAGTTCACGCCGGTGCCGGCGGAACCGAAAGCCAGGACTGGGCCGAGATGCTTCAGCGCATGTACACGCGCTGGGCCGAGCGGCACGGCTTCAAGGTCGAGCTGATGGACTATCACGCCGGCGAACAGGCTGGGATCAAGGGCGCGACGCTGCTCATCAAGGGCGAGAACGCCTATGGCTATGCCAAGACCGAGAGCGGCGTGCACCGGCTGGTCCGCATCAGCCCATATGACTCATCCGCGCGCCGCCACACCAGCTTCTCGTCGGTATGGGTCTATCCGGTGATCGACGATTCGATCGACATCGAGATCAACGAAAGCGACCTTAAGATCGACACCTATCGCGCGTCGGGCGCGGGTGGGCAGCACGTCAACACAACCGATTCGGCGGTGCGCATCACGCACGTGCCCTCGGGCATCATCGTCGCCAGCCAGCAGGACCGTTCACAGCACAAGAACCGCGCGACCGCGATGGGGATGCTCAAGGCGCGGCTCTACGAGGCCGAATTGGCCAAGCGCGAAGCCGCCGCAATGGGGGAATATTCGGCAAAGACCGAGATCGGCTGGGGGCATCAGATCCGCTCCTACGTGCTGCAGCCCTATCAGCAGGTGAAGGACCTGCGCACCGGCGTCACCTCGTTCAGCCCGAGCGACGTGCTCGATGGGGCACTCGACCCGTTCATGGCCGCTGCGCTATCACAGCGCGTGACCGGCGAGACGGTCGAGGTGGAGGATGTCGACTAAGTGAGCGTTGCCGCCGCCCGTTGGTCAGCATCGCGTCGCGGGCGCGCGGGCGCGTTATATGCGCTCGGCCTGCTGGCGCTCGCCGGATGCGACGCCACCAAGCCGCGCCCCTCGCCGACCCCGACCGACGATCACGCCTTCCCCGCCGCCGACCGCCCTGTGGCCACGATCGTCTCTGCGCGCTGGTCGAACGAGGAATCGCGCGATCGGCTGAACGAGGCGGAAAAGGTCATGGACATGGCTGACATCCGCCCCGGCATGACCGTGGCAGACATCGGTGCGGGCGAAGGCTATTATACGATCCGCCTGGCGGCCCGTGTGGGGGCCGATGGTCGCGTGTTGGCGGAGGACATCATTCCCGAGGTGCGCGACGGTCTCGCCCAGCGCGTCGCGCGCGAACGGCTCGATAATGTCAGCGTCCGCCTGGGCGAACCGGACGATCCCAAGCTGCCCGACAACAGCTTCGATCGCATCTTCATGGTCCATATGTATCATGAGATCGAGGAGCCGTACGAATTCCTGTGGCGCATGCGTCCCTCGCTGCGCCCCGGCGGCACCATCATCGTGGTGGACGCCAATCGCGAAACCCAGAACCACGGCACGCCGCCCGAGCTGTTGAAGTGCGAGTTCGCGGCGGTGGGGTACAGGCTCGTGACGATGCGCAACATGCCCTCGGCTGGCGGTTACCTCGCCATGTTCCGTGCCGAAGGTCCGCGGCCCGAACCGCGCGCGATCCGCGCCTGCAAGAACCCCGGCCTCCCCACCCCGTCCGCAAGCGGTGCCGCCGGCACCCGCACGGGGCACAAGGCACGCTAGAGCAGTCCCTCCGCGCGAAAGCTCCATTGCTGTCGCCCTGCCACGATCAAGTGGTCGTGCAGCCGTATTCCGATCGCATGCAGCGCCGTCGCAATACGCCGCGTCGCATCGCGATCGGCGCGGCTGGGCCAGCTTTCGCCGGAAGGGTGATTGTGCGCCATCACCACCAGCTCGGCGTCGCAATCGATCGCATCCTTGACGATCTGACGCAGCGACAGATCGACTGCATCGCGAAGCGAAGAGCGAACCTGCCGCATACCCCGCAACCGGCCCGCGCCATCGCAATAGACGAACGCCGCCGCTTCGCCACGCTCGTGCTTCACGCTGCCGGTCAGCAGCGGCAGGACCAGATCATAGGCATGAACCGGCTGCAGGATCGGTGCGAGAAAGGACATCCGCATCGGTGCTCGCCGAGTGCTGGCTGAGCGTCGAGCCGAACAGCGTCCAATCCAGATCAGTTTTGCGCCGCAACGGATGAACCCGATTGGCGACTCTGCTGCGCTTCGCTAGGCTCATTGCCATGCGGCAGTATCTCGAACTGATGGAACGCGCCCTGCGCGATGGTGCGGTACAACAGGACCGGACCGGGGTCGGCACACGCAGCGTGTTCGGCCATCAAATGCGCTTCGACCTTGCCGAGGGCTTTCCGGTCCTGACCACCAAGAAGCTGCATCTGCGCTCGATCATCGTTGAGCTGCTGTGGTTCCTGCGGGGCGACACCAACGTCAAATGGCTTAACGATCGGCGCGTGAGCATCTGGAACGAATGGGCCGATGAAAATGGCGATCTCGGCCCGGTTTACGGCAAGCAATGGCGCGACTGGGAGTCGCCCGATGGCCGTCATATCGACCAAATAAAGGAGCTGATCGAGACGCTGAAGACCCGCCCAGCCTCACGCCGCATGGTGGTTTCTGCATGGAACCCCGGCGAACTGCACGCCATGGCGCTCGCGCCGTGCCACTGCCTGTTCCAGTGCCACGTCGCGAACGGCAAGCTCTCGCTCCAGCTCTATCAGCGCAGCGCCGACATCTTTCTGGGCGTACCGTTCAATATCGCGAGCTATGCGCTGCTGACGCACATGCTCGCCCAGCAATGCGACCTTGAGCCCGGCGAGTTCATCTGGACCGGCGGTGATTGCCACCTCTATTCGAACCATGTCGAACAGGCCGAGCTGCAATTGTCGCGCGCGCCGCACACGCTCCCCAGGCTTGAAATCCTGCGCAAGCCAGCGTCGATCGATGCCTATGAATATGAGGATTTCGTCCTTCACGACTATGTCGCGCAACCGCACATCAAGGCCGAGGTGGCGGTCTGATCACCTTCCATCTCGCTCGCGCGGATAACGGCGTCATCGGTGTCGATGGCGCCCTCCCCTGGCGGCTGCCGGCCGACTTGAAGCGCTTCAAGGCGCAGACGATGGGAAAGCCGATGATCATGGGCCGCAAGACGTTCGAAAGCTTTCCCAGCCCCCTTCCCGGCCGCCGCCATATCGTCCTGACCCGCGATCCGCATTGGCAGGCCGACGGCGCGGAGGTCGCGCATTCAGTCGACCAAGCGCTGAAGCTCGCCGCAGCTGAGCATGTCGCCGTCATCGGCGGCGCAGAAATCTTCGCGTTGATGCTGCCGAAGGCCGATCGCATCGAACTGACCGAAGTGCATGCCGCGCCCGATGGCGACGCAATTGTCCCGCCGTTCGAGGACGAGTGGGTCGAGACCGCGCGCGAGGAGTACTCGGCGGACGGCGAACGCCCCGCCTACAGCTTCGTCACGCTGGAACGCCGAACGGCCTAAGCTCCATCGTCACCCCGGCCTTGTGCCGGGAACCGCCGTGCCGCACACGATACCGGTAAGATGTGCCGCCCGGTGGATGCCGGAACAAGTCCGGCATGACGGAGAGGGTTAGCCAGTATGAGAAACCGCAAGCCATGGCTCTGGGGCGTCGCCCTTCTCTTCATCGCCGCCCTCGCATTCTTCGCGCTTACCCCGGGCATCGTCGAGCGCGGCATGAACAAGGTGGTCGCCACCACCCTTCCCGCCGTCACGCCGCAAACCCGCCAGCTTCATGCGACGCTGCAGATCGCGGACCTGCATGAGGACACGCTGCTTTGGAAGCGGGACCTCCTCACCCGCTCGGGCCAGGGCCAGGTCGACCTGCCTCGCCTGATCGACGGCAATGTCGCGCTGCAGGTCTTCTCATCGGTCAGCAAGACGCCGAAGGGTCAGAATTACGACGCGAACGGCGCCGACAGCGACAACATCACGCTGCTGACCTTCGCCCAGCTTCAACCGCCGCGCACCTGGACGTCGCTGCTCGAACGCTCGCTGTTCCATGCAGCTAAGCTCGACCGCGCTGCGGCCCGCTCCAACGGCCAGCTTCGCGTCGTGCGCACGCCAGCCGAGATCGATGCGGTACTGGCCGCACGCGCCGCCGGCCGCAAGCAGGTGGCCGGCCTACTCTCGATCGAGGGGCTGCAGAACATGGAAGGGAAGCTCGCCAACATCGACCGGCTCCACGCCGCCGGATTCCGCATGGCGAGCCTAACCCACTTCTTCGACAATGAGCTGGCCGGATCGATGCACGGCCTGAACAAAGGTGGCCTGACGCCGCTTGGCCGCCAGACGATCCGCCGCATGGAGCAACTCGGCATGATCGTCGATATCGCGCATGCCAGCCACCAAAGCGTGGCCGAGATCCTGGCGGTGGCCCGCCGCCCCGTCGTATCCAGCCATGGCGGGGTGCAGGCGGTGTGCAAGGTCAACCGCAATCTCACCGACGATGAGATCCGCGGCGTCGCGAAGACCGGCGGCGTGGTCGGGATCGGCTATTGGGACGCGGCGATCTGCGGAACGGAACCGGCCAAGGTGGCTGCCGCGATCGCCCACGTCCGCGATCTCGTCGGCATCGACCATGTCGGCCTCGGCTCCGACTTCGATGGCGCGGTGACGACCGGCTTCGACACATCGCAACTGATCTATGTGACGCAGGCCTTGCTGGACCGCGGCTTCACGCCGGATGAAATCCGCGCGGTGATGGGCGGCAATGTCCTGCGGGTGCTTCGAGCAGGGGTCGCGGCGGGCCGTTGAGACCTCCCTCGCCGGGTTGCCTGTCCCCTTGCTCCGTTCCGTGGTGCAGCAGGGACAGGCCTACAAACCCCGCACCAGCTGCACCGCACAGGCGATCCACGCCGGCCGCTCCACCACCTGCTGCCGCGCGCCGGCGCCGAGCGGCAGCACGTTCAAGCGTCCGCCGCCCGCCTCCACATCGATCAGTCGACCGAACAGGAATCGCCCCGCGGGGCGGGGAATCAGGACGTCGCGGTTCAGTGCTTGGCCGAACTTGCCCGGCTCCAACGTGCGGCACCAGATGACGTCGCCCGCGCGATAGTCGCCGATCCCACCGCCTACGGTCACCGCGACCAACCCCGGCTCGACGCTCGGCGGCACGACCGTGGCCGGCTTGCGCAGCGCATGCGCGCCGCCGGCATCCAGCGTCGCCGAAACCGGAATGTCCGGGCGATCGGGCAGCTGGACCAGATCAGCCGCCGTCACGTCCAGCGCCTTGGCGATACGGTTGAGCCAGCCGACCGACACGGTGCGGGTGCCGGTCTCCAGTCGACCGATGGTCTGCGCGGTCGTGGGCGGGTCACAGCGCTTCGCCACATCCTCCAGCGTCAGCCCCTTCGCCCGCCGCACTTCCCGGATAGCCGTGATCACCCGCCCGCCCCCATGAACCTTATTGGTTCATCGCTTTCCTACAGAACGTCCGGTGTGGCAATCCCGAATCGAACAAACGGGAGCCTTGCATGCGCGAACTTGCCGACCGCTCGATCGAAGACGGTCATGTCATCCACCACGCCCCGGCGCGCGCGACCGGGCGGCGCGTCAGCATCAACCTCGCAGAATCGCCGCTTGCCTGGCTCTATTCGCGCAAGCTCGTCACGCCACGCCAGTTCGAGGCGGGCGAGCGGCTGCGCGCCGATTACGAAACTGCCGCGCTCGGCCCGCGCGTCACCATGCGATGGGATGCGGCGGCCTCGCACCGCCGCGGCGGTGGGCCGAATGAACCACTAGATCCGACGCTGGCGCAGATCGCGGCCAAGCGCCGCTTCGATGCCGCCCTTACCGCCGCGGGGCCGGGTCTGACCGACATTCTGTGGCGCGTGATCTGTGCCTGCGAGGGCCTGCCGCATGCCGAACGTGCATTGGGCTGGCCGGCGCGGGCCGGCAAGCTGGTGCTCACTCTCGCGCTCGATCGGGTGGCGGATCATTACGCGCTCAAATAATCGGCGCTGCGGCAGCTTGCACGACGGCCTATTCGCTTGCCGCTAGCTCGTTCGGACGCGGCTGCTCCTCGGGCTTGGGGCGGGCCAGATAGCGGCCATAGACCCAACTGATCCCGATCAGCGCCACCCCGAGCCCCAGGAAGGACATGATGCGCAACACGCCGCCCAGCGCCGCGGCATCGATCAGGAACACCTTGAGCGTCACCGCCGTCAGCAGCACCAAGCCCGCCAGCCGCACATCACGCGCCTCCATCCGGATCCCCGCGCCCAGCCAGCCGAGCGCCAGCAGCAGCAGCGCGGCCGAATAGCCGTAATTCTCGCCCGTCGTGATCGGCCCGGTCATGATCGAACCGTGGGTCGCTTGCCGCACCAGCGCCAGCACCGCGATCAGCGTAAAGGCCATGCCGACCCGCCGCCACGGCGCACCCGCTACAAAGCGCCAACTCCATGCAGCCACTGCCGCCATGTGCAGCACCGCCGCATTGAGCAGCGGGATCGAGCCCACCGCTTGCGGCACGAACACCGGGTTGAGCAACAGCACGTCGAACCACAGCACGCGTGCCAGCCCCAGGCCGAACAGATAGAGGCCGACCGCGCCTGCCCCCGGCCGTTGCGCCAACCACCAGCCCACCGCAAGCAGCGCCTGACTGATCAGCGCGCGCTCGAGGAAGCCCCACCGCAGGAAGGCCGCATCGCTCGAAATTGCCAGCGGCAGCTTGGCGAGATGCCATGCCAGCACCAAAGCACAGACCACGCCGCCGGTCAGCGCCGCAGCTCGCCAGCGTCCGAACATGCGCGCGTCAGTGCGCAACCACACCGCCCCCGCCGCGATCGGCAACAGCAGGCGCAGCCCGTCGGCGACCGACGGCAGATGTGCATAGGGCAGCGGATGGCCCGATACCGACTGGACGATGGCGCGCAGATAGTCGGCGGTCGTCATGCCGCCGATGGCGACAGCGACGAGCAGACCGAATGCCGGTAGCTGCAGCAGCGTGGCATCCTGCATTCGCCGCGCCCACCAGCCGACCGCGACAGCCGCAACGATGATGCCGATCGGCCACCAGGCCGCCGACACCAGCTGCAACCAGGCAACGGCCCACAGCAGCGCGGCGGCGAACGTCCCGCCGACCAATCCCGGATCGCGCCTGTTCACCGCATCACGCCGCCGCCAGCTGACCAACCCGGCCAGCGCCGCTGCGATCACTGCGAGCGCGCTCCACTGCCAATCGGCGAGCCGCCCGGCTTGAAGCATGTTGACGATCAGCAGCGGCCCGGCGATCCCGCCCAGCGCGATCCATGACCAGCCCCGCGCCCTGCCCAGAAAGGCCAACCCGACCCCACCGAACATCGCCGTAGCGACGATCGCGCCGAACACGCTCGCGCCGTGATCGACCTGCATCATGCCCGTTGCGATCAGCGACAGCGCCAGCACGACGCTTGCCATGGCGCCCGGCAGATACCGCTCGTCGCGCCATGCGAGCACCAACGTCGCGCCTGCTAGCGTCAGATACATCGACCAGGCGAGCAGACCGAAATCCATTGCCGGGGCAAATGCCAGTAATTGCACGAGGCCCGCGACCAGCGGCGCTAGCCGGATCCAGTTCGACGCCACGCCCGTGCGCGGCAACGCCACGCTTGCGGCAAGCGCCAACAGCACCGCAAACGCCGCCGCCGCACCATGCCCGTCGTTCAGCACTGCCAGCAGGAAGTTGATCCACCCGAACCCCGCGACGGTCGCCGCTATTGCCAGCCATGCCCAGCCGCGATGCACCGCCAGTGCGAACAGCGCCCCGGTGAACAGCGCCAGATAGACGAGCAGCGGCGCGATCCCCGCCGCGTCATAGCCGGCAACCAGCGGCGCGGCGAACCCGCCGGCCAGCGCCAGCACGGCGGTTGGCGGCCCATGCCGCAGCGCCAGGAACAGGGCCAGCGCGGTCACCGCCAGCATCACGATGAACGCCGGCAGCGGCGGCACGAGATCATAGAGCGCCGCGGCAAGATACAGCGCGCCATAGCCGCTCGCGATACCCGCTCCGGCCAGCGCCTGGCCGATCCGTGGGTCGCTTGCCGTCGCGGGCAATCGCCGCGCCGCCTCGCTCGCCGCGACCAACACCAGCGCGAACAGCCCGGCGGCGAAGGTGCGCACACCCGGCCCAAGCAGGCCAGATTCGATCGCATAGCGCACCAGGAAGAAGCCCGCGGCGATCAGTGCCACCGCGCCGATCCACACCGGCAGGCGCGCACCGATCAGCGATTCGAAATTGGGGCGCGCCCATTCGCGGCTCAGAACCTGCGAGCCCCTCGGTGCTGCTGGGGCTGCATCGGGACGTGAGATGCCGGAAATTGCCGCCCGCTCAGCGATGGTAGGCACCGGCCGAGTTGCCGTCGGCTCGGCCGCTTGTGCAGGCAATGGCGGCGGCACAACCGGCCGCCGTCCCTCACGCTCGAGCAGATCGATTCGACGCGACAGCGCCTTCACGCGCGACCCCAGCTGCAGGACCATCACCGTCAGCCCAACGAGCGCGAGCAGAAGGATGCTCTCGATCAACGCGCCGCTCGCAAATCGCTCGTCCGCATCATGTCCGTCCTTCTCGCACTACCGCGCTCGCCTTCCAACCCCTCAAGCCGAACTGCGGTTGCACGCGACCCGCCAGCCTCTAGATGCGGCGGCATGGAACTCGCCTTCATCAAATGCCACGGGTCTGGCAATGATTTCGCACTGGTCGATGCGCGCGATCCCGCGCTGGCCGGGCAAGACTGGGTGCCGGTCGCGCGGCGCATCTGCGACCGCGCCGGTCCGGTAGGTGCCGACGGCATCCTGTTGCTGGTGCAGGGCGACAAAACGCACGCCTTTGGCATGCGCGTCATCAACGCCGATGGCAGCGAGCCGGAAACCTGCCTCAACGGGCTGCGCTGCATCGGCCGTGCGGGCCTGGAAGCACTTGGCCTTGAAAGTGCGAGTGTAAAGCTGAAGACCAGCAGCGCAGGGGTCGAGCGCCAGCCCGAGCTGGCACCGGGCGTCGTCACGGTCCGTACCATCGCCGGCCCCGCGTCAAGCGATCCCGGCGATGTCGGCCTGCGCGTTCCTGCGCCAGTAATCGACGCAGCGGTTCCAGGTCTCCCCAGCTCGCGCGCCTTCACTGCGCTCGCCATGCCCAATCCGCACCTCATTACCTTCGTCGATAGGATCGATGTCGATGAGCTGGTCGCACTCGGCAGCTGGTGCGAGGCCAGGCCGGGCCTGCTCGCCGATCGTGCCAATGTGAGCTTCGTCGAGATGCGTGACGATGGCCTGTTCGTCCAGACCTTTGAACGTGGGGTTGGCCTCACCAACGCCTGCGGCACCGCGATGGGCGGGGCTACTCATGCCGCGGGTCTTACTGGCCGCGTACCGTTCGGGCAGGCGATCACCGTCCACAACCCGGGCGGCAAGGTTCGCGTGACGGCTGAAGGGCCGGACGGTAGCGATCGCGTCATCATCGATGGCAACGCCACCTTCATCTACGAAGCGACGATCGAGATCGGTGATGAACTCGGCCCGCTGAAGATTACCAGGGACCGCGCGGCAGAGGAAGCCGCCTGGCGCCTCGCCACCCGCTGACACCCGCGATCATTGCCGTTTGCTGGTGAATGATGTCCCGCCGACCAATCCCCAGCGCGTCGCAGCGCCGGGTCATGGGCGCGCGGTCATCCCTTTAACCGCGCGGCATGCCAGGCGACATGCTCGGGCAGGAAGGTCGAGATGAAGTAATAGCTGTGATCATAGCCCGGCTGCATCCGCAGCGTCAGGTCGATCCCGGCCGCATCGCACGCTTCGCGCAGCAATTCGGGCTTCAACTGCTCGGTCAGAAAGGAATCCGCATCCCCCTGATCGACGAGCAACTCGGTCACGCGCAGTCCGTCGGCGATCATCGCGCACGCATCATAGGCCCGCCAATCCTCGCGGTTCTCGCCGAGATAGCCGTTCAGCGCCTTCTCTCCCCAAGGGCAATCCATCGGCGACACGATCGGCGCGAAGGCGCTGACCGACTTGAAGCGATCGTGGTTGCGCAGGGCGATGGTCAACGCGCCATGTCCGCCCATCGAATGGCCGGTGATCCCCTGCCGCGCCATGTCCGCGCAGGCGAACTCGCGCAGGATCAGCGCCGGCAGCTCATCCTCGATGTACGAGCGCATCCGGAAATGAGTCGCCCACGGGTCCTGCGCCGCGTCGACATAGAAGCCCGCGCCCTTGCCGAAGTCGTATGCCGCGTCGTCCGGCACCTCGTCCCCCCGCGGTGAGGTATCCGGCGCGATGAAGATGACGCCATGCTCGGCGCACGCCGCCCGATACTCTCCCTTCTCGGTCACATTGGCGTGCGTGCAGGTCAGGCCCGACAGATACCACAGCACCGGCAGCTTCGCCCCTGCTTCATGTTCCGGCACGAACACCGAAAAGGTCATCGGCGTGCCCGTCATGGCGGAGTCGTGCCGATAGACACCCTGAACGCCGCCATGCGCCTTGTTGGTCGAGAGCGTTTCCATCGCCTGCTATTTCCTTGTCATTGTCCGATCAGGCCGGGCGATGGATCGCGCAAAGCTTGTTGCCATCGGGATCCCGGACGTAGCTCAAGTTCATCGGGCCGAGCGCACCGCCATCGCGCGGCCCCGGGCTGCCTTCGATCGACTGCCCGCCATGGGCCACCGCGACATCGTGGAACGCCGCCACCTGCTCGGGCGAGTCGCACTTGAACGCGATGGTCCCGCCATTGGCGTGAGTGGCCGGCTGGCCGTCGATCGGCTCGGAGATGCAGAAGGTGCCGCCATTGTGACGATAGAACAGCCTTTTGTGCCCGCTCGCCGCGACGTTTGGGATAGCCTCTCCGGCAAACCCCAGCGCACCCAGCACGGCGTCATAAAAGCGCTTCGACCGATCGATGTCGTTCGATCCGACCATGATGTGATTGAACATCGCCCTCTCCTGTCAAGTGCTGTTCGCAACGTCAGCGGACAGCGTCGCTCGGTCAATACACGACGACGCTGCGGATGCTCTCGCCCGCGTGCATCAGGTCGAACCCCTTATTGATCTCTTCCAGGCTCAGCACATGGGTGATCATCGGGTCGATCGCGATCTTGCCCTCCATATACCAGTCGACGATCTTCGGCACGTCCGTGCGCCCCTTCGCGCCGCCGAACGCGGTGCCGCGCCAGTTACGCCCGGTGACCAGCTGAAACGGCCGTGTCGCGATTTCCTTGCCAGCTTCGGCCACGCCGATGATGATGCTCGTGCCCCAGCCGCGATGGCATGCCTCCAGCGCGGTGCGCATTACTTCGGTGTTGCCGGTCGCATCGAACGTGTAATCCGCGCCGCCGTCGGTCAGCTCCAGCACCTTGGCAACCGTCTCTTCGCGCGACAGCCCGCGCGAATTGAGAAAGTCGGTCATTCCGAACTGCCGCCCCCAGACCTCGCGATCCGGGTTGATGTCGACGCCAATGATGCGCCCTGCACCCGCCAGCTTCGCGCCCTGGATGACGTTGAGGCCGATGCCGCCCAGACCGAACACGACGACATTCTCGCCTACCTGCACCTTGGCGGTGTTGACCACCGCGCCGACGCCGGTCGTCACGCCGCAACCGATATAGCAGCTCGTCTGGAACGGCGCGTCGGTGCGGATCTTCGCCACCGCGATTTCGGGCAGCACGGTGAAGTTCGAAAAGGTCGAACAACCCATATAATGGAAGATCGGCTGGCCTTTGTATGAAAACCGCGTGGTCCCGTCAGGCATCAGCCCCTTGCCCTGCGTCGCACGGATCGCGGTGCACAGGTTCGTCTTGCCGGACAGGCACGACTTACACTGGCGGCATTCCGGCGTGTAGAGCGGGATGACATGGTCGCCCGGTGCCACGCTCGTCACGCCCGGGCCGACCTCACGCACGATGCCGGCGCCCTCGTGCCCCAGCACGCTCGGGAAGATGCCCTCGCTGTCGAAACCGTCCAGCGTATAGGCATCGGTGTGGCAGATGCCGGTTGCCATGATCTCGACCAGCACTTCGCCGGCCTTGGGGCCTTCCAGGTCCAGCTCGACGATCTCGAGCGGCTTCTTTGCCTCGAACGCGACGGCGGCACGGGTCTTCATGGGGCAGGCTCCTTTGCTGCGCGCTCAATGCCAAGCCGGCTGCGCCGATGCCACCCCGAAAAGCTCAGATGACCTCCATCTCGGCCTTGTAATGATGCCACGCCATGATTGCCGCCGCCCCGCGATGGGGCCGCCAGCTTTCGGCGATTTCACGCGTCGCCTTCTCGCTCGGCCGCTCCGCCAGCCCCATGATCCGCCCGACCTCGATCTGCACCGCCAAGTCGCCCGCCGGCCAGATGTCCGGGCGCCCCTCAGCGAACAACAGGTAGATTTCGGCGGACCATCGCCCGATGCCTTTCACCCGCACCAGCTGCGCGATCGCTTCCTCGTCATCCTCGGGCAGGTTGTGCAGGTCGAGGCGACCGCTCGTCACCTCGTTCGCCAGGCTGCGCGCATAGCTGGCCTTCTGCCGCGACATCCCCGCTGCGCGCAGCGCCTCGTCACTCGCCGCGGCGACCAATGCGGGATCGGTCAGGTCGCCCAGCCCCACGCTCAGCTTGTTCCAGACCGATGCGGCTGCCGCGACGCTGACCTGCTGGCCGACGATCGTTCGCAACAGCGTTGCGTAACCCGTCTCGCGCAGCCGCGGCGCGGGGTAGCCAACCCGCGCGATTGCCGCCGCCATCAGCGGCTCGATTTCCGCGATCGCGTCCAACGACGCCTTCAACTGCTCGGCGTTCAGGCCCATTCTTGCCATCCTTGCAAATCCCCGGCATGTGCGCGCCAACTGGAGGAGATCGTCATGCCCAAGCTTATCGTCGTCACGCGTGAAGGAGAAGAACGCGCCGTCGAGGGTGAAGCGGGCCTTTCGGTCATGGAAGTGATCCGCGACAATGGGTTCGACGAACTGCTGGCCCTGTGCGGCGGCTGCTGCTCGTGCGCTACCTGCCATGTGCATGTCGACCCGGAATTTGCGGCCAAACTGCCGCCGATGAGCGAGGACGAGAACGACCTGCTCGACAGCTCTTCCGACCGCAACGAGACCTCGCGTCTGTCCTGCCAGATCCAGTTCACCAGCGCGCTCGACGGGCTGAAGGTCACCATCGCAGCCGAGGATTGATCGAGCCCCTCTCCTAACGGGAGAGGGAAGGATCACCCTAACGGCGGCACCCTGACCACTGCCATCGGCGCGTCGCTGCTCAGCGGCGTCGCCTTCCACGTCACCGTCCGGCGTTCGCCCGTGCTGGTCGCGCCGCCCCGTTATTCTGGCTCACGATCTCGCCGTAAGACCGACGCGACTAGCGCAAGCGCGATCCCCTTCGCTGATCGTGGCATTGCCGCCTCAGCGGGCCGCCGCGGCGTACAGTGCGACTGCCGCCGCGTTCGATACGTTCAGGCTCTCCATGCGTGGCGAGATCGGCAGTCGCGCCAATTCGTCGCAATGCTGCGCGGTATTGTGCCGCATCCCCTCGCCTTCCGCGCCCAGCACCAATGCCGGCCGCGTATCGCCCATGACCTGCGCGAGCGTCCCCTTGGCCTCTCCTGCCAGGCCGATCCGCCAGAACCCCGCCTCGCCGATCTCGTCCAGCGCGCGCGCCAGATTGACGACCCGTACCCACGGTACGATCTCGAGCGCGCCCGATGCGGATTTGGCCAGCGTGCCCGACTCGGGCGGTGCGTGCCGATCCTGCGTGATGATACCCAACGCATCGAACGCGGCCGCAGAACGCAGGATCGCCCCGACATTGTGGGGATCGGTCACATGGTCCAGCACCAGCAGCGGCCGGCGATCGCCCGCACCCTGCTCCAACAGGTCGCCCAGCCAGATCTCCTCCAGCGGATCGACCTCGATCACGATGCCCTGATGTGGCGCATCGCCAGGCACCAGCCGCGCCAGATCGGCCGCTTCGGCATAGGTGATCGGCACCACCGGCGGCAGCTCGAGCGCGCCGATGACCTCGCGCGTCCCCCATACCTTGCGCACCTTCCGCTCGGGGTTGGCCAGCGCTGCGGTAACCGCATGTCGGCCCCAAAACCGTGGCTTGCTGCTCGATTGCGTGGAGGGCCGATGCCCGCGCCGTGATCCTCTGTTCATGAGGGTGCGCTTAGTTTGTTTCCGCGTTCAGCGGAAGCGGCACGACCAGTTCGGCTTGCCGACCCGAAGAAAGTGGATGGAGCGGGTAGCGGGAATCGAACCCGCGTATTCAGCTTGGAAGGCTGCTGCACTACCATTGTGCTATACCCGCCCATGTGTGTCACCTCGCCCATAAAGGGTCATTCTGATTTTGCAACACAGAGGGCGAACGCGAGAACGACCGACGGCGCCTGAGTCAATTTCGCTCCCATAAGCGGTCATTTTGTTCACGGTTCGCCGCCGTAGCTGCGTCAGCGACCTAGAAGGCGGGCAAGAAAAAGCCGGCGAAAACGCCGACAGTGCATTCACAAGACGCTGGCGGACTACGGCCCGCCGTAAATCTGGCTCATCGCAGCAATTGAGTCCGCAACGCTGTAGAGGCGTCTCGGGCACCGACGACCGCCGTAGCGGCGGACGACATAGTTGCAACGGACAGTCGGCATCGAGACGAAGTCGACGAGCGGCGATCCGGGCCACAGCTTCGACAGCAGGTCCGATATCCTCGATGGCTGAAAGAATGCATCCCGAGCGCGGAGGCCGCGGACACGCCTGATGAGCGGCGGCACGTCAGGCTGCTCCGGATTCGCCTTCTTCCTTCCGAATCCTTGCATATTTCTTGGCAATTGCGCCTCGGCTTGCCTGCGAAGGTCGGAACTCGAGATGCACAACGCAGCCAAGCCGGTGCGATCCGGTCTAGCCGACGGGCTCACCCGGATGGCACCCGAGAGCACGTCCCGGATCGCGTTCGCGCGACGGTAGTATGGATTGAACGGTTTCGAACTGCTCCACTCCTCGACCTCGATCGCGTCATCCAGATCGTGTGTCGGGAGTCCGGCCAAGGATTCGAGCGTCTGTTCGACGGAGGCGAGCGAGACCTTCTTGTCGACCATCGTGACAGCTCCGGCATTCACCCAGCTGTAGATGCCCATCGGATTCTTGATCCGTCCCTCAAGACGCCGCATGGCGTCCGCGACGTCGATCGCGAGGTCGCCTGACGTCTCGGTCTTCACACGCCTACGGCCGTCGATGTAGATTCCCCGCTCCCGCAGCAGCCAGCCTTCGAGAGCGTCATCGACCACGCTCACCAAGCCACCATCCAGCGATTGCAGGCGACTCAGGAGGCGGTAACCCATCTCGGTCGCGAACATACGCCGGACGGGATGGTCGAAATCAGCGTCGCCGTTCCGGTCAGCGAGCGCCTCGAACAGCGGGTCGGCCGACTGCGGCCAATCGGACATCACGACGTGAGCCGCCTCCATCATCCGCACAGCGCGGCTGATACCCAGGTCCGCGTCCAGCATAACGCCCCGATGAACCTTCGCGCGCTGACCTACACGGGGGTCATCCGCCTCGGAGCTGGTTGCGAGCAGACCGATCTTGGCGAAGACCGCCAGCAGATCATCGAGGGACAGCTCCTCGAACTCCACGGGCAGCAACCGGCTCCGGTCGGTGTCGAAGAAGCCGGCAGTGCCTCGCAACGACGCGTGCGACAAGATGGCGCCCGAGGTCTCGACCGCTCCGCGCGGCGCATGAACCGTCTTCATTTCGGTCATTTCGCGACCGCAGGCGCAGGCCCATGGTTTCGTCTTCCGGTTGTGCCAGAGCGTCTCGCCGCACTCGTCGCAGGCGTCGACCAGCAGGTTGCCGTGCACCGGACAGGCGGTGACCAGGTGAAGCTGCCACACCTGCAGATGGAGGCGGCGTTCGGGTCCGTTCGCCTCCGCGAGGCAATGGGGGCAGAACCGCAGATCCTCGCTCCGCACCTGGGTGGCACGGACACCGATGTTCATAAGCGAGACGACGTCCTTCTCGCTGCCATACTCCTTCGCATACCACCGCATGTGCTCGAGCCGGTCGAGCGGCTGCCCGGCGGCCGAAGCCAGCTTCTGCCACTTGGCGGTCACGCTCCTGGGCCCGAACGCGGTGAGGCCGAGGGCATGCCGAAACGTGCTAAGGGTGGCATAGCGCGTGCAGCAAGCGAAGCGGCGCTCGAATCCATAGAGGCTCTCGCCGACGACCGGGAGCGGTCGCCTGGGGAACTCGCTCGATGGCTCCTCCATCACTTGAACAGGCCGTTACGGTCGAACGGATTGCCCTTCACGCCGACCAGCTTGGGTAGCCGGTGGTATCCCGCAGCCAGGTCGTCCCAGACGACCACCTTGCCCTTGTTGCGGATCGCGCGACACACCGCGATCTTGAGCAAAGCACGGAGGCGGCGCAGGTTGCCATCGCAGCAGACGAAGAGGTTGAACGCCGTCTCCTCCTCAGCGAGATTCGAACGCTCGTTGAACGGCATCTGCATGTCGATTTTGGCGAGGATCGCACGCCAAGCCTTCCTGCTCGCGGCGTCCTCCCAGTCATACTTGGTGATCTCGACCGGCTCCTCGCACAGGCTGTAGAGCTGGTCGTCCGCCTCGATGATCTGCACCGTCTCGGGCATGCCGGAGAGCACGAACGGCACGTTCGTCGTCTTCAGGATGTCCTTGAGCCAGTCGGCCACCGCACTCTTGCCCTTGGCGCCTTCCTCGCGAACGTGCTGGAACTCGTCGGCGATCACGAGCTCGGTGCGCAGGTCGACGAGCAGCTCCTTGATGCGTTGGGTGAGCGCGGTGCGGCTACCCCTCATCGAGGACTTTCCCGCAAGCGCCGCCAGGAAGACCTCCGCCGAACCCTTCAGCGTAGGGCTTGGCGGGAACGATACGTAGACGACTGGCCGCGTGATCGTGACGACATTGTCCTCCTCGATCGTCTCGCGCGGGTTCTCGGCTGCATAGATCTTCAGAAAGGCGCTCTTGCCGACGCCCTTCTCGCCGACGATGACCAGGCACATGGCCTCCGCGCCCTCCTTGCAGCCCAGCCGCAGCTCCTGCATCGCATCCACGAAGTCGGTCGTGAGCTCGCGCGGAACGAAGATGCCGTTCAGCGCCTCGCGACGCTTCGCGTCCGAGACCACATCCCAGTTCACGCGGCTCGCGGCATTCTCCTTGCTCTCCATCACGCTCTCACTCCTTCGCTGTAGAAGTCGATATCGTCGCCGGAATCGTTCACCGGCGTCCGGGGCTTGGCCTTGCGGCGCTTCCCAGCCGGGGCCGACGTGCGAGTATCTACGACGGCCGGATCGCTCCGGCGGGTGTATCGGGGTGTCGCGGTCGCCACCTTCTCTTCCAGATCCGCGAGATCTTCATCCTCATCGAGGTCCGGCTCCATCTGCGAAGGGTCGGGGAGACCGTCGTTCGCCGGCAGGGGTGGCCCGCCCCGCTTCGGCCCGGCGGCCGCTGCGGCAGCCTCAACTGCCGCCGCCTGCCGCTTGTCCTCGAAGCTGCCCTCGGGCGTGGTCCTGACGCTGTCGCCGTAGGGTGCCACACCACCGATCTGGCGGATGCGCGCGGTCCTGAGCGTGCTCCGGACCTTGGCCGAGCCAGGCATGTCGGCGTCCATGTCCGCGATCAGCTTCACCTTGGCCCGGTCGAGGGCCGCCAGATCGACAGCCGCATCCGCCTTCTCGCGCGCCGCTTTCACAATCGCGTCATGGGCCCAGACGGAAAGCCCATGCGCGTATTCGGTTGCGCGCTTCTCGACCGGTACCCGCATGTGCATCGTCTCCTGACCCCGCGCGTGCGGCAGGTAGACCTGGACGTGGTCGATGTTGGACGGGTCGTATCGGAAGCGCACGACGACCTTGCCGCGGGCGTTCGTCGACGCTTTCAGGAAGGCCGGATTCGAGAGGAGCGCGTTGAACTCGTCCGACTGGAACAAGAGATGCTTGAACTTGATCCCGTCGCGTCGGGCGATGCGATGCTCCACTCGCCCGAACAGCGGCAGCAGCGCGTCGGCGTTCTCGACCTGGTGCGGACGATAGGTCTCGATCTTCTCGTTCCACAATCGCATCGGCACGTCGCCCGTGCCGCCGTGCTTGCGCTGCATGACGATGTCGACGATCCAGATGTGGATCTTCTCCAGCAATTCCTCATAGGTGATCACTGCGTTCTTCTTCGGGTCGTAATCGTCCCGATCGACGATGTTCGAGAAGGTAGTGCCGCGCTGCTCCTGGAGCAGGTCGCGGTTCAGCGACCCCAACCGGCGCTCGATCTCGCCCTTGAGCCGCCCCTTCCGGCCGGCCTTCGCCTCGACGACCTTGATGGGCAGGTCCGCGCCCATCGCGCGGATGTCGTTGTTCAGCGCCTCGGCGCCGCGGTCCGTCGAGATCTTCACCGGCACACCGAACACCGGCCATGAGCCCTCAACGTCCCAGATGCCGGCGTCAGCATAGATGCGGACGTAGTTCTTCGGGAACACCCCGTTGCGCAGGACCTGCATGACCGTGTGAGTGCTGGGCGGATCGAACCCGACGTGAATGCCCCATGGCGCGCCCGTGCAACGGTCCTCGCCGAGGCCGATGGTGGCCCGGCCGAGCGGCGCTCCGCTCAGACCGTCGAGCACGAACAGGTCACTTGGCGTGTGGTCGATCTCCACCTCGTCGAGCGGTGCCTGCGGACGCGCCCTCCGCTCTACCGGGCCCAGAGCCTGGTAGGCGGCGTCGGGACCCTCGCGTGCCGCAATCACGTCCTTACGAGGCAGGCTGGCGATCGCCGCCTCCACCGCCTTGCGACCGGGCAGCGACAGCTGATCCTCCGGCCCACGGCCCTCGTTCTCGGTCCTGACAGCATGGCGGGCCGCGCCGAGCGTGCTCTCGACGGAACGCCGCTCCCTGGTGAGATAGACGTCCTTGATCGCCTTGTGGATGATCTTGGACACCTCGAAGCACACCCGGTTACTGCGGTTGCCCTTGAAGCCATGCTGCGGCACCAAGTCGCCAACCGTGATGCGGTCGCCGAGACGGCCCGCGCCGGCCGCACGGCGCCTGCCCTTCTTCCACCAGCGCCTGACGAGATATGCCGCAGGCGGCTGTGGGTCTCCGATCCGAACAGCGACGTCAGCGATCGCCTCCTCGACCTTCGAGGTCGGGGCATGCCAAGTCAGCCCGAGCTGGACGAGCTCGTGGACGTATGCGTCCTTCCGACGGCCGTCCTCGACCACCGAACGCGGCAGCTGCGCAAGGTCCGCCCCCGCTGCCGCATGCTGGCGATCCTTCGCGCTCGCCCCAGCGCGCACGATACGCGCTTCGCGCTGGCCGATGAGGCCCGCGATCTCCTCGTCGGTCAACGTCTCCAGCTCCACGCCATTGGCGAAGTCGACGACGTCGCCGCGCCGCCGCTCCGGCGTCCAGTCGCGGTCACGCCAGGACAGGATGTCTCCCTTGTTGAACACATACTGCGGCGTGCGCGCCTGCACGGTCGTCCCGGTCACAGCCGCACCCCCCGGAGCGGAACGGACAGGAACGGGCGCACGAGCCTGGTGGGCGGCGGCACGGCGATGGCGGACTCAACGGTGCCGAACGGAAGCGTGCGCGCCCGTGCGGGGCCGGAGAAGCGGTTCCACAGCAGACTGTCGATGTTCAGCGGCACCGCCACGTCGAAATCGATCAGACGACCAGCGATCAGCGACAGCAGATCCTGCCACGCGATGCCCCTCCCGCGCCGGCGGACCCGCTCCAATACGACGCGCGCGGGAACGACATCCTGGCTCACGACCTCGGCCACGCGCAACCGGAGCTCGTAGTCGAGCTGGTGCTCGGGGCGGAGGTGCCGCCAAAGAAGGTCGGTGTTCGAGGCGAGCGGCTCGGCGAGCAGCGCACTCTCGCGGGAGACGCTGTAGCGCCAGTGCGCATGCCGCTCGACCTCCGTCCGAACCGCCAACAGCTCGCTGGCGACCTCGGGATCCCAGCATTCCGCGTCCTGCTTGACCTCGTGCAACTCGGCCCGACCATCATACATCACCGCGAAATCCGGCGCGCGGCGCCTGATCCGCCCATCCTGGGCCACGCGCAGCCACGAAGGCTGCGACCGAAGCCGGGAGACGCCGGGGTCGAGCTGCGCGACTCTCGCGAAGCGCTCCTCCACGCTCGATTCCACCTCGCGCATGCCGAGGGGCAACGTCGAGTAGACGAGCGCCGTGTTGCGGCGCCTCGCGCGCGTATGGATCCTGCGCACCGGCGTGGCGCTCACCGTGATGCCGTGAGGCCAGGCATAGTCGTCGGGAGTGACGAGCCGCTTCTTCGTCATGATAGGACCGATCGATCGATACGGACCGGCCGGCGCGCAGGCGCCGGGGACCGCCCCGGAGACGCTCCGGGTGAAGTATTTCTGCGAGACCGACAGGCTGAGGCTTGACCGCGATTCGCGGTTGTGAGATTCTTCCTCTCGGCCGACTTGGCTGGGTGAAAGTCCGTCAGGTCATCGTTGAGTTCCTTTCTTGGCTGGCGGGGTGCAACCCGCTGGTTGGTCTTCGAGGGCTGTCTGGAATCGACTGAGCCACTGCGGGGTCGTTCGTTGGCGCGAACGGCCCCGCCTCATTTCACGGGATGCTCCATCCCTCCTCTCCGTGTCCGAGCTTCCCGGCCCACCTCAGCTTCGAGAGGACCGGCGACAGGCTGGTCCGCCGGACATACCGGCCGAACTCCTTCTCGATCCGGGCTTGAATATCGCTCGCCCGAAGCGGCCCGCCCGCCTGGGTCACGACGGTCAACACCATCTCCCGGATGCTGCGTGCCCCGCGCAGCCGGCGATCCGGAGGCGCGTCACCGGAACGAATATCGAGCTCGCGGATGTATGCCTCCGTCGCACCGATCATGGCATCGACCTGTCTCAGCTGCTCCATCAGCTCGTCACGCTCCGCGCAGAGCTGCTCCAGATCTGCGATGCAGGAGCTGCGCCTCCTTATGAGCACCTTACCGGCGAATCTGTCGGCCTTTCCCATGTCCTCATCAATTCATTGACTCAGAGTTTAAGTCAACATGAGAGTTGGACTCTAGAGTCCAACTTACTTCTACTCTCGAGTTATTTAGTCGTATCCTCGTTGATGATGTAATTTCCGGCGACGTCGTATGTGGCGAAGTATTCTGCGCCGAGATCGACATAGAAGCCGAAAAGCCGCTTCCACCGGGTCACAGCCAGCGCTGCGTTCAGGGCGTTGAGTTCGACCACTTGAATGTTGGTCGAATACGGATCGTCGTCGATGGCGCCCGCCATGGGGATGCGGTTCCGATCCCACACGTGGTCGCGCACCTCCGCGGTGCTCGTGGTCACCCGCAAGACACCCGTCAGCCCGTCGTTTCCGGCCTGCAGTCCCATGCCGACGTCAACGAAAGCGACGCCGCGGTCCTCGAGTCTATCGATCATGGGCCGCTTAGCCGAAGGATCGTCCAGGCAGAGGAACACGAAATCCATCCCGTCGAGCAGATGCGCAGTGGTACAGCCCATCCTCACCCGATGCGGCACGATACCCCGATGCAGCCGAGAGTAGATCCGGTCGAAGTGGTCGACCTTGGCGCGCCGTTCCGCAAGGCTGTCACGCGAGGCAGCACCGGGCGCCCTGAACGCGTTGTGCTGCAGGAACAGGTCGTCGTCGAACAGATGGATGCGGGCTACGGGCGTCTTGCTCAGGAAGTCGAGCACATACCCGCCGGTGCCGCCGAGTCCCACGATGCCGATGACCTGGCCGGCCAGTCGGTCTGAAAGATTGCCGATGCCGCTTCGAGAAGTCGCCGTGTCGACATAGTGGAAGGGGGATTCCGATCCATCCGCGGCGACGATTCGCCCGGTGCGGGCGGTGGCGGACGGATCGAGCGCGACCGCATGGCTCGAGATCTGATGGACGAAGGTCACCATCTTCTCGTGATAGTCGACGAACTCGCGCCCGATCGGCTTGCTGCAGAGCCAATGGTCGACAACCAGCCCGCCGCCCAGATCGCGCCGCTGATGCTGCGCATGAACCATGTTGACGAGCGGCCGTCCTTCGCGGTCGCAGGGGAGCGCCCCGGCAAACCAGGCCTGATGGTCGCGGGGCGCGATGGTCCGATCGCCGGCGAGATCCAACGTCGACACGAGCTGGCCCCGCCGAACCCGCCGATACCGATCCACGTAAGGCACGTCGCGCACGACCAGATACCCGGCGACGATGGCCACTTCGTAGCCATCGTCGACCAGGCGCTGCAGATCGGCGCTACGACTTGTTCGTGGCGCTGACATTGAAGACCTCACCCCGCCGTGCGGTGATCGCCTCCTGCGAGAGCAGCGAGCCTTCCGGCCTGTCGGGCGGACCGCGCCGATAGGTGACGGTCAACGCCCTGCTCGACGCCGTCGTCAGATCGGTGCCCGGAAAGGCCAATCCGACGAGGTCCTCGAACGTGACGTCGGGACGATCGAGCAATACGGTCCTGCCGTTGATGACCACGGGCACGGAAGCGTGGTCCGGCAGCGCGTCGCGAGCCTCGACATGGGGCGGCCACGGCGTCGTCAGGTCGATGACCGAGCCCCGACGCAGCGAGGTCTCGCCGCCGTCGAGGTATAGTTCGACGTCCTCGCCGATGCCCCCGATCCGCCGAACGTCCGTCTCGGTGATCGCCGGACCGCCCCAGTCCCACATCAACCCGGCGACGCGCAGGTGACGGAGCGTTCCATCGCGGAAGGTGCGGAAGGCGGGACGCACGTCCGCCTGGATCAGCACCGGCTGATCGGGCGCGACATGGGCGGCGCGCCCACCGTCAACCCTGATCACGATCCCGTCCCCCACGCCGGACAGGGCCAGCAGCTGCGCTGCGGTTACTTCCGCCGAGCTCACTGACTGCACCCTGCCGTCCACATCGATCTCGAAACCATCGTTGTCGTCCATGTCGATCTCCTTCCTCATTGTTCGAATTGGGCATCGAGCCACTGGCATGCGTCGGCGTAGATCCTCGCGACGGACCGCTCGCCGCGAAACCGGGCGAGGTAAGCCAGTCCGTCCTCGGCGAGCGCGCCGACGCGATCGACGACGCCTCGATCGACCGCCGCTTCGGCCAGGATCTCGACGAGGTGAAGCGGGACGTCCTGACCTTCCGGGAAGCGGAGGGGAACCGGCTCAAGCAGACGCAGCAGCGTCGGCGTCAGCGCCGCCGGCTCCTGCACCTGGATCATCCAGTTCACGTGACGCAGGTCGACCGTCGCACCGCAGGCGTAGTCCACCCACCGTTCCGCCGTCGCAGAATCGATCATCCGCGCCAAATCGGTCTGTCCGGCCGCATCGAGGTCGTCGATGCCGCAGACGCTGACGATGGGGTTGGCGCAGCGCGACACGGCCATGGCGAGAACAGGCGCCGACGGCAGTATCATGTCCGGCCCGCATGCGGTCGGCTGCAGCTGCTCGATGCCGAACGCTCCGCCGACCGTCACGCCGACATGCGGCAACTCGGCCTGGCTCGCGATCCGGCGCGCGACGTGCGTGCGTCCGACCCCCGCAGGACCGCTCAGCATCAGCGGGGGAAGCGTCAGCCAGTCGGCCCCGGTCGCCTCCTGCCGCAATACCGCGCGGTCGATCACGCCGCGCAGAGACGACTGCCAGCCGAAGCCCAGGTCCGCGGTCAGCCGCCTGCGGATTCTGTCCCCGCCGCCACACAGCGGAAGCGCCGCGTCCAGGCCCAGCGGCATCGCGTCGGGCGTGAAGCCTTGAGCCACGAGGACCGACGCCGGCCCTTCGAAGGGGCGTTGCGCAGGCAGGCCGACGGCCAACGGGCCGCCGTCGGGAGCGGCCGCGTTCATTCGCCCCTCCAGAACCTGAGCGGGCGGCGACCGCCCGAAGCCAGGCCGCGGCGCTTCACGTCCGCCTCCGTCTGTCGCATGCCGGCAATGACCACGCGTTCGAGCGCGACCGCCCCCTCGGCCGCGACCAGGGTGCGAAACTCGGCGAAGCGCGGCCTCTGCCAGCGCATCCAGTCCAGCACGCGCTCGCGCTCCCACTTCTCGGAAAAGCGCATGACAAAGAACGGCTTGTCCTCGTCCCCGCTTTCCAGCGACAGGCCGGGGCGCTGGTTCTTGGAATCGAGGATGAAGAGCTCGATGCGCTCGTGCAGCCGGCGGCGCTCCTCGGCCTCGAGCCGCGCGGTCTCCTCCTGCACCGCGGCCTCATCCGCATCGCGGCGAGCGCCCTCGACCACGATGGCGGAGACGGCCTGGTCGCCGAACAGGAACGCCAGGCGCGCCCACAACGACCACTGATCGGGTCGCCTCGTCATCCAGTCGAAGACCTCGCGGGCCGACCGGGGATCGAGATGGGCGTCCCAGATGGCGTCGCGCCGCCCGGCATCCGGCGCAACGCGTCTGACGAGCAGCACCGATCCCGCTTCCGCGTCGACGGCGGGCCAGCAGCCCGCGCCGACGTCGGGCGCTTCGACGAGCAGCGCCGTGCGGTCCGCGGCGCGGCGGTCGCGGCGGTGGCCGGCGGCGGTCACAGGAACCTCGTCGTGGCCGAGATCTCCTCGAACGTCGGCCCGAGCGCCCTCGCCGAAGTCGAATAGCCGTTGGCCGCCAGCCAGAACTCCTCGCGCCCGCGCTCGTCGTCGGTGACCTCGGTCCACCAGGTCTTGCGGGCGGGGTCCCAACGGTATCCGCGCGACCGGAGCAGGTCCTTGACCGAGAAATCCGCGCCCACGGCGCGCACCACCCAGCTCGGCCTGGCGGAACGCTCGAGCAGATCGGCGAGCGCGGTCCGGCCGTCCTCGAAGGGGTGACGAAGGAGCTGGATCACCGCATCCACATCGGCGCCGGCCCGGTGGCCATCGTGGAACCAGCCTGCCTGACAGAGCAGGAAGCCGAGGCTCCGACCATCGAAGCCGCGGCTGCGCCAGTCGACCTGCTCCATGGTGCAGGCCCAGGCGAGACCCTGTGCCCCCTCGAGCCGACGCTCGACCCAGCGACGGTCGAACCGACTGTGGTGGGCGATCACGATGGTGGCCGATCGCAGCAGGCGAACCGCAGCCTCGTCGTCGATGATCTGACCGGCGACGTCCTCGTCGCGAAGGCCGGTCAGCATCGCGATCTCCGGCGGGATCGGCTTTCCCGGGTCCTCCGTCCATTCGTAGGCGCGGTCGATGTGGGTGATGACGCCCTGATCGTCATACCTGAACCGGCGCATCGCGAGTTCGATGATGGCGTCGCGTTCGACGTCGAGGCCGGTGGTCTCCACGTCCAGCACCAGTCCGACATGCGGACCCTTGGCGATGCCGTCGCCGGTGGGCCCCTCCTGCACTTCGAGCTTGTGCAGGAGGCGAACGGACGAATCGCCGCCTTCCGCGGGCGCGAGTTCGCGCCCGACGTTCGAGAACGTCATGGTCTGTCTCCATTCGGGTTGGGATGGGTTGCTAAGGGGTCGGCGCTGCGGCCACGGTGGCGAGGATCAGGACGGGAGGCGCTGCTCGACCGTGATGTCCAGGCCCTCGAAGCTCGCGCGCCGCCGCCGCCGGCCCACCGCGATCAGGGTGTCGACCACCGCAGGCGGCACCATGCCCATGGTCGCCGGGCAATCCGGATCGAACCCGACGCGGATCTCGGCCTGCGCAGCAGCGGCAGAACCGAACCTTGCGCGGATGCGCTCGCGGACCACGGCGGCCGACGGCGCCAGCGAAGCGTGGAAGGCGTGGAGCAACTCCCCGCCGCGAGCGATCACGACGACCGCGCTATACAGACGCAGCCGTGGAGCGCTAGGCGCGCCGCCCGAAACGTCGCCGCGGGCACCTCCGGACCAAGGCCCACCAAAGTCATCCCCGCTGAGGTCGTCGGCGAGGATGGCATCGATACGCGCCGGAGTCGCATCGAGGCCGATGGATAGGCCGTGCAGCAGAACGGCGCGCAGGCAGTTGTCCCGGTCGAGGCAAGCCTCCAGCGCTGCCGATCCGCGGAAGAGACGGCGGGGCGCCAACATCCACGCCATCGGATCGTGGCCGATACCTTCACGCTGGAACCGCGCGCCCGCCTCGGCGGCGACCAGCGCCACGCGGGTCAGGGCCCGGCGGGAGGTCGTGACCACGGCATCGGAACTCTCGTCCGCATCCAGGGGATCCAGATACTCGACCCAGGTGCCCGCGGTCGACGCCGGGACGGTCTGGAATTTCGCATTCAGAGTCATGGCGTTCATGGCCTCGCTCCCGTCGCCGATGGTTCTAACGCAGACCCACCCGATCACGGCGACCAATGATCGGACCGAACAAATGTAGAACCAGTTCCGATTATTTCAATCCTTCTAGAAATGCCGAAACGTATTTTGATGGTTAACGGCGCGGCAATCACCGCCGGCCGGATCATGAGCGCTTGCAGCGGCTGACGCTTCGACTATTCTAGTGGAGTGGAAAAGATGGAAGCGATCGAGGTGATGAGCGCGCTGGCCCAGCCGACCCGGTTCGAGGTCTTCACACACCTCGCCCGAGCGCAACCCGACGGACTGGCGGCCGGAGCGCTCGCCGAGCGCATCGGCACGCCGGCGAGCACCATGTCGGTCCACCTCACGATCCTCTCGCGGGCGGGGCTGATCTCGTCGAGCAAGGTCGGGCGCAAGGTCATCTACAAGGCGGAGCCCGCATCGGTGCGTGATCTGGCGCTCTTCCTGATGAACGACTGCCACCTGGGCGACGAGGATCCGGGCTGACACGGCAGTTCCGGAGCTCGACAGCCCACCGACCTGCGACGGCGGTCTGCCGTCGACAGGTCGATCGCGCTCAGCCGCAGGCGAACGCGGACAGAGCGCGCCAAGCCGCAGTCAGGACGCCCGCCTCCCACGCGGCGAAGACGACCAAGCCGGCCGCCACCAGTCCCGCTACCCAGTTGGCCGCCCGTTCCACGCCGTCATATACCTTGCGAGCCTCCTTCAACGGCGTTCCGGCGAGCGCATCGAATTCCGAATCAGACAGATAGGCGTAGCCCTTGTGGCGCCACTGCGCGCGCGCATCCGCGGCGACCTTGAGGAAGGCCCGGCTGCTCTTCACGGTCACCACCTGGCTGACCACGATGTAGGCGGCGACCAGGAGCAGGACGATCGAATAGACCGGCGTCGCCGTCGACTTGGTCGCGTCCATCGACAGCCGAAACGCGATGGTGACGATCGCCACCGCCACGTCGCGCCACAGGCCGCTGCTCAGGTCCCGCGTCTGCTGCGTGACCTTCCCGATCTCCTCGGCCAGCGTCTTGCGCAGATCGGAAAGGCTCTTGATCGTCTCGCGGCTGCCATGCTGGACATGGGCGCGATACGCCAGACCGGCGCTCTCCAGCGCGACGGGCAGGCGCCCCGGCAACCCCGCCGCCAACGGCTGCTCGTCACGCCATTCGCGCGCGAGCTCACCTGCCAGCAACGTATGTCGCAGCTCGACGTCGCGGCCCTCCACGAACAGCCAGCGCGCCGCTTCCTGGAGAGCGGTGAACGACTCGACCGTCTCGTCGCCGTCGCCGAGATTGAGACGACGCGTGGGCGAACCAGCCAGCACGACCCGCGTGGTGCCATCCACGTCGTAGATCTCGCTCGCCAGCGACCGACGGACGGCATCCGCAGCCGCCCCGCGCCACAAGAGGAACGGCTCGTCTCGACGATCCGGGTCGCCATCCAGCAGCCAACTGCCGATCTCCGCCGGCGCCCGGCTGTCCCCCGCGATGGTTCGCGCGAACCGCCGCGGCGACGGATACGCCGAGGCGGGCCGCGGCGCGGCATCCACGTCGCCCGATCGCCAGGGGACGGTGTTCACGCCGAGTGTCACGATCGGTTCGTTCAGGCCCAGCAGCCGGATTTCGGACACGTTCGGCGAAGCATCCACTACGGCCAGCGCCCGGCGCAGCCCTTGGCTCGTCGCAACGCGGATGGCGTTCGCCGGCTGCCCGATCTCGAGCGTGATCCGCAACGGCTCGCCGGCGAGTTCCGACAGATCGGCGGTCGTCAGGTCATGGGCGTCGCCCAAGTCGTCCCGACACGTCAACCGACAGCCCTGGTCGGCACAATCCAGAGCAACCGCGCGCCACGCCGACAGGGCGGCCTCGTCGGGCGTGCCTGCGACCGTCAGCGACCCGATGGATTCGCCGACGTCGAGTGCGCCCGAGGCGTCAAGCGCCGCCGATACGTCCAAGGGCATCGTCGTCGTCCACCGTGACACGCGCGGTCGTGATCCGGATCTCGGTATCCCCCGTGTCGAGTTCGCGCCGCTCGATCCGGTTCCTGACCTCCTCGTCGAACAGAATCTGGATGCCCTCGATTGTCTCGATCCGCTTGCGCGACGGCTTGGGGATCGCGGTCGGATCGACCCTGAAGGTCTCCTCGTCCAGACGCTGCGCCGTCAGCTTCCGCTTGAACGTCTTCCGGACGGGGGAGTCGTCCGGAAGCATGCCGAAGATCGAGTCGAACAGCTGGCCCTGCGTCTCGGGCCCGAACTCGCGCGTTGCGCGCAACTGCTCGTTGATGCGGCGGGCGCCGCCCTTCACGATGTCGGGATCGAGATCCGCCCTGTGCTGTCTGAACACCTCCTTGAAAACCCGCTCGGCCTTCTTCGTGAACTCGGCAGGCGTGGCCGCACGACGCACCCGAAGGAACTTCTCGAAGTATTCGGATATGCCGTCGGGCCGGGAGCGATCGCGCACCATCAACTCGCCGTCCTCCTCGCCGAGCCGCACCAGCGCGATCTTCTGCAGGGACTCGCGCTTGGTCGAGAAGGTCTGCCTGAACTCCTCTAGGATGGCGCGCCGCTGGCCATCGCGGTCGGCGATGTCGTATTTCAGCACCTGGTCGTTGTCGTACTTGACCAGCGCGAACAACCGGCGGTCATCGACCGTGCTCAGCAGGAAGAGGAAGAACACCCCGTCGATCGAATTCCTGCGGTGCTCATGCTGGAACGCGCCGGCGAGCCGCTCGGAACCGGTCACGAACACGGCGTCGTCGCCGCCGATCTCGCGCAGCGTCGCCATCGTCGGCGAATCCTGCATGAACCTGTAGGCGTTGCCGCCGAGCGCCGATTTGATGCGCTTGAGGAAGAACTCGGTGAAGATCGGCGGGTCGAACTCGGCGAGCAGCACCGGCTCCTCGAGATCGGGCCCGACCACGTGGAAGATCATCCGGTCGATACGCAGGTCGTCACGTTCGGCGTCAGTCAGAAACGGCATCGCATCCCCCTGACGGCGATCATGCAGCACCGACGGGCATCTGCCAATCGCGACACCGACCCCACGCGCGGACGTCACCCGAATAGGTCCGGATGAGGATCAGCGCCGGTCAGCTCGGCACGGGCCTGCTGCGCGGCGCCGACGGCCTGCCGATAATGGACCGTGCGATAGCGCTCAGCCTCGTCGAAGCCGACCGGCGCCCAATCCTCGCTGGGATAGCACGCGTCGTAGATCGCCCGGGCAGCCGCGCGCAGCCTCTGGTCCTGCATCATGTCCTCAACCTCGATCCCGAGTCGCCTTTCGATGACTACATCTTGAGTAGAACATAGAGAGAACAGAAATCAATATCGATACGACCGTGCAGGTCGGGAAGCAGGCGTTTGGCAGCCGCAGCGCCGATGCCCTACGCTGCCCGCATGAGCACCATCAGCGTCCACGACCTCAGAACGCGCATCGCCGAAATCGTCGCGGGTAACAAAGCCTATGACGTCCCCGCCGTCTGCACCCGGCTCGGTCTTGCGCCCGGCACGAGCGACGAGGCGATGCAGGGCAAGTTCCGCTACGTGAACTCGCGCCTGCTCTCGCAGCCGACCGCCCGGCTCGCGGAGATCGGGCAGGACCTGCTCGGGCAGGTGTGGGACTTCTGGTTGGCCGAGCTGGTGGCTAAGGTGAGCGAGGAGCGGACGCCTGCGGTATCGGTGCTGACCCGCCGCCGCATCATCGAGGTCTTCGACGGACAGCCGCTGTGCCCAGGATATGACGAGCTGGAGTTTCTCGAGCAGTTGTGGCCGATCACGGCCATGCCGGCGGTGTCACCTGACGACGACGTTTGGGGACGTCTCTCGCTCAAGGACGACATCGTCCAGCACACGATTCGCAACCACGACTGGAGCAACCGGGAACTGCTTGAACGCCTCGGCCTGCTCGACGCGTCGAAGGCGCTGCTCTTCCGCTTTCTGGAGGCCGCGGTGCATCCGACCGCCATCGACGAGGCCGGTCAGAAGGACCGGGTCGAGAAAATCAACCGGCACCTGCAGCACGACGGCTACCGCCTGTCGCGGAGTGGTCGGATGTCGGGCAGCCCGGTCTACACGGTCGATGCCGCCTCGATCGGGACGCCTGCAGATGCCGCGATCTCGGACATGTTGGCCAAGTTCGAACCCGAGCAGGTCCATGCGCGTTGGACCGCGGCCCTTGACCGCCGCGGCGACGATCCCGCCGGGGCGATCACGTTAGCGCGAACGCTGCTGGAGGACGTGTGCCGCTGGCTGCTCGACGACCTCGCCATACCGGCTGCGGACCAGGACGATCTGCCGGCGCTCTATCGCAAGCTGTCGAAGGGGCTGAAGCTGGCGCCCGACGATCACAGCGAACAGGTCTTCAAGCAGATCCTCGGCAACTGCCAGTCCGTGGTCGAGTCGTTGGGGGCCCTGCGCAACAAGCTGGGCGACGCGCACGGGGGAGGACCGAAACGTGCACGTCCCGCGGCGCGCCATGCGGAGCTCGCCGTCAACCTGGCAGGCTCGATGGCGACATTTCTGATCGCAACGTGGGACGCGAAGCGGAGCATACCGATCGGGACGGCGGTCGACGGGTGATCCGCCGGACGACGGACCAGCTCGCAGGTCAACTTCACGGCAATGCGCTCGCGGCCACATATCGGCGATCGCCATTGATCGGGATATTCCGATACTTCTTGCGCTTGCCGTATGCATCGGTTAATGCCGATGCATGAACCAGGCTGATGCTCTCGATGTGCTGGCCGCGCTGGCGAACCAGACGCGACTGTCGACCTTCCGCCATCTGGTCCGGCACGAGCCGGAAGGGCTTTCCACGGGCGAGCTCGCCGACATGCTCTCGCTCACGCAGAGCACCTTCTCCACCCATCTCGCGGTTCTCGCCAAGGCGGGGCTGGTCCGATCCGACAGGCAGGGGCGCCGCATGGTCCAGCGCGCCAACCTCGACGCGCTGCGCGACCTGATGACCTTCCTGGCCAAAGACTGCTGCCAGGGCCGCGCCGAGCTGTGCGAGCCGCTGATCGCCGAACTCACCTGCTGCTGAGGAACCGTGATGGCCGTGGACGTCGTCATCTACCACAACCCAGAATGCGGCACATCGCGCAACACGCTCGCGATGATCCGCAACGCCGGCATCGAGCCGCACGTGATCGAGTATCTGAAGACACCGCCAGCACGCCCGCTGCTGATCCAGCTGATCGAGCGCGCGGGGATCACCGCCCGCCAGCTCCTGCGCGAGAAGGGCACGCCGTATGACGAGCTCGGCCTCGATGACGAGACGCTGAGCGACGCGGCGCTCGTCGACGCGATGATGGCGCACCCGATCCTGATCAACCGGCCGCTGGTCGTCACGCCGCTCGGGGTGCGGCTGTGCCGCCCGTCCGAGGCGGTGCTCGACATTCTGCCCGAGCCGCAGCAGGCAGCCTTCGCCAAGGAGGACGGCGAGCAGGTCGTGGACGCCGCCGGCCGGCGCGTGCGCTGATGAGCACGTTCGAGCGCTATCTGTCGCTCTGGGTCGCGCTGTGCATCGTCGCCGGCATCGCGCTCGGACAGGCGATCCCGCAAGTCTTCGCGGCCATCGCCGCGGCCGAGGTCGCGCGGGTCAACCTCGTCGTGGCGGCGCTCATCTGGCTGATGATCATCCCCATGCTGCTGAAGATCGACTTCGGCGCGCTCGGCTCGGTCCGTCAGCACTGGAAGGGCGTAGGTGTCACGCTGTTCGTGAACTGGGCGGTGAAGCCGTTCTCGATGGCGGCGCTGGGAACGGTGTTCCTCGGCTGGCTGTTCGCGCCGATGCTGCCCGCCGGCGAGATCCCATCCTACATCGCGGGCCTGATCTTGCTGGCCGCGGCGCCGTGCACCGCCATGGTGTTCGTCTGGTCCAACCTGTGCGAGGGCGAGCCGACCTACACGCTGAGCCAGGTGGCGCTCAACGACCTGCTCATGGTGTTCCTGTTCGCACCGCTGGTCGCGCTGCTGCTGGGCGTCGCCTCGGTGACGGTGCCGTGGAACACGCTGCTGCTGTCCGTCGTGCTCTACATCGTTGTGCCGGTCATCGCAGCGCAGATCATCCGCCGGGCGCTGCTGGCGACAGGCGACCAGCCCGCGCTGGATCAACTCCTGAGCAGGCTCGGCCCCGTGTCGCTCGTCGCGCTGCTCGCGACGCTGGTGCTGCTGTTCGGCTTCCAGGGCGAGCAGATCGTCACGCAGCCGCTCGTCATCGCGCTGATCGCGGTGCCGATCCTCATCCAAGTTTACCTCAACGCCGGCATCGCCTACTGGCTGTCCAAGCGGCTGGGCGTTGCCTGGTGCGTCGCCGCCCCCGCTGCGCTCATCGGCGCGTCCAACTTCTTCGAGCTCGCGGTGGCCGCCGCCATTTCGCTGTTCGGCCTAAAGAGCGGCGCAGCCTTGGCGACAGTGGTCGGCGTGCTCGTCGAGGTGCCCGTCATGCTGAGCGTCGTCGCCATCGTTAGGCGCACGCGCGCCTGGTATGAAGGCGCCCCTGCATGAGCCGTACGACCTTCGCACCACTGGCAGGCGGGGCACGCGACATCCTGAAGCTGGCGCTGGACGCCGCCGCTCTTCCGACTAACGACCTCGACCACCCAGGCCGCACCTTTTTCGAGCTGTCCGACGACAAGGGGCCGATCGGGTTCATCGGCATCGAGGGCGACGGACCGGATCGCCTGCTCCGCTCGCTCGTGGTGCTGCCGAGCCGCAAGCGCCAAGGACATGGTGGGCTTCTCGTGGCTCATGCCGAGGCGGTCGCGCGCCGGGAAGGTGTCGAGCGCCTGCACCTGCTCACGACGAGTGTCGCCGGGTTCTTCCGCGGGCGCGGCTATCGCGACGGCGAACGCACCACGGCCCCGGCTGCAATCACCGGCACCGCGCAGCTCTCGTCGCTGTGCCCAGCGAGCGCCTCATATCTCGTCAAGGAACTCGCATGAGCCGCCTCCGCCAGCTGCACGACGTGGACGTCCTGCCGGCGCTCGATCGCCACTTCGTGATCCACCGGCCCGCCGCGGGCCTCGGCGACGACCAACCGCCGCCCCGCATCCTGCTTCTGTATGGCTCACTCCGGCAGCGGTCGTTCTCGCGCCTGGCGACCGAGGAAGCTGCGCGGCTGCTTCAGCTGTTCGGCGCCGAGACCCGCATCTTCGATCCGTCGGACCTGCCGCTGCCCGACCAAGTAACCGGTGACGATCATCCGGCCGTCCACGAGCTGCGCGAACACGCGCTATGGTCCGAGGGCATGGTCTGGTGCAGCCCGGAACGCCACGGCCAGATCACCGGCATCATGAAGGCGCAGATCGACCACCTGCCGCTCGAGATGAAGGGCATGCGTCCGACCCAGGGCCGCACGCTCGCGGTCATGCAGGTGTCTGGCGGATCGCAGTCGTTCAACGCCGTCAACACGCTGCGGCTGCTCGGCCGCTGGATGCGGATGTTCACCATCCCCAACCAGTCCTCGGTCGCGATGGCCTACAAGGAATTTGACGAGGCCGGGCGCATGAAGCCGTCCAGCTACTACGACCGCATCGTCGACGTGATGGAGGAGCTGGTCCGCATCACGGTGCTGATGCGGCCGCACGCGGCCCAGCTCGTCGACAGGTATTCGGAGCGCAAGGCGGCCGGCCAGAAGGCCGCAGCCGAAGACCCTTCCGCCATCGCGATCAAGGGGAAGGCCTAGGCCAGCGTGGTGGACGCCGACCGCGCCGGAACGAAACCTGGCGGCTTCCGGATCGCCGCCGCCCCTTGACCCTGTAGGGGCTAGAGGGTGCAAGAAGCGAGCGACTCGCAAGAAGCCCTACCATGTCCCGACACGTCGCCGTCATGCTCTACCGCTGGTTCACCTGCCTCGCCGCGACCCTGCTGCTCTCAGGTGCGTGGGCGGCGTCTGCGAGCGCCCAGTCGCGCGACGCGGACGTGCAGACCACCTGGCGGCTGCTCGACTATGTGGCGGTCGACTATCCCGAGGCCGTCTCGGGCGGGCAGGTCAGGAACGCCGCTGAATACGCCGAGATGGGAGATTTCGCGGCGCAGATCGAGGCGCGGGTCGCCGGCCTGCCACCAACTGCCACCAAGCCCGACCTGGTCCGTCGCTCGCAGGCGCTGAGACGCACGATCGCTGGCAAGGCGCCAGCCGACGCGGTCGCAGTCCAGGCCAAGGGTCTCGGGCAGGCGTTGCTCGCCGCATACCCGGTCCCGCTGGCACCGGCCACGCCGCCGGATGTCACGCGGGGGCGGACACTCTATGCGCAGAACTGCGCGTCTTGCCACGGCGCAACGGGAGACGGACGCGGACCGCAGGCCCCCCGCCTCGATCCACCGCCGATCGCGTTCACAGACAAAGGCCGTGCCGACCAGCGCAGCCTCTTCGGCCTCTACCAGGTGATCTCCCAAGGCCTTGAGGGCACCGCCATGCCGAGCTTCGCCGGCCTGCCGGAGGCCGACCGCTGGGCGCTCGCGTTCGAGGCGGGCGGCTTCGCCTACCCCGATGCGCTCGCACGCGAAGGCGAACGGCTCTGGCGCAGTGATGCCTCGATCCGCGCGCGGCTGCCGAATCTCGCCGCCCTCGTCGGCATCACGCCCGCCGCCCTGTCGACCGAGCTCGGGCCGGAGAAGGCAGCGGCCGTCACGGCGTTCCTGCGCCGGCACCCCGACGCCGTGACGAGCCGCCCGGACGGCTCACTGGCGCTCACCCGGGAACGCCTGGACGCCAGCCTGGCCGCATACCGCCGAGGCGACCGCAGGGCGGCCGCCGACCTGGCGCTCTCAGCCTATCTCGACGGGTTCGAACCGGTGGAGCCTGTCCTCGCCGCACGCGACGCGGCCCTGATGGCGCGCATCGAGACGGCGATGGGACGCCTGCGCGCTGCGATCGGCACCGGCAGGCCGGTCGCCGAAGTGGAAGCGGCCAACCACGAGCTCGCCTCGCTGTTCGGCGAGGCCGAGGACGCACTCGCGCCCGAGCGCGCCAGCAGCGCGTCGAGCTTCCTCGGCGCCTTCGGCGTCCTGCTGCGCGAGGGGCTTGAGGCGCTGCTGATCGTCGTGGCCATGATCGCGTTCCTGCGCAAGACGGACCGGCAGTCGGTCCTGCCGCTCGTCCACGCCGGGTGGATGACCGCGCTCGCCGCGGGCGTCGCGACCTGGTTCGTCGCCACCCACCTCATCAGCGTGAGCGGCGCGTCGCGCGAGCTGACCGAGGGCTTCGGCTCGCTGTTCGCCGCCGTCATCCTGCTGATGGTCGGCATCTGGATGCACGGAAAGAGCAGCGCCGAGGCATGGCAGCGCTACGTGCGGGAGCGGGTCACCGCCGCACTGACCAGGCGTTCCGGCTGGTTCCTGTTCCTGCTGGCGTTCGTTGTCGTCTACCGTGAGGTGTTCGAGACCATCCTGTTCTACGCCGCACTCTGGGCCGAGGGGAACGGCGGCGCGATGCTCGCGGGCGCCGGGACCGCCATCGCGCTCCTGGCGGTCATCGCATGGGTGATGCTCCGCTTCAGCGCCCGGCTGCCGATCTCGCGCTTCTTCGGGTGGAGCTCGGCGCTAATCGCGGTGCTCGCGGTGGTGCTCGCCGGCAAGGGCATCTCAGGCCTGCAGGAGGCGGGCATCATCGGTGTCGCGCCCATAGAGAACGTCCCGCGCATCGAGATGCTGGGACTGTATCCGACCGTCGAGACGCTCGGGGCGCAGGTGTGCGCAGTGCTCGCACTGGTCTGGGGCTTCCGGCGGAGCGGCCGCGCCCGGCCGGCAGCCTCAGAGCGGGCGCTACCAGCCGAATAGCCGCACAGTGGCGAGGACGCCCGCAGCGCCCAGGCAGGCGAGCGACGGCAGCACGGTCATCGCCATGCCCAGCGCCCGCGCTCCCGCTCCCCCTGCATAGCGGCGGTAGAACAGCACGCGCCCCACGGCGAACAGCAGGCCGGACGCGGGAAGAAGGGCGAGCACGGCACCGTCCGCGACCGAAGCGAGGACCAGCTGGCACCAGACGCCGACGAAGGCCTGCTCGATCGTGTTCTGGAGGAACGCGGCCTTGACCGCGAGGACGGGACTGGGCGGCCCCGCCGCCGCCCCGCCGATGTCGGCCGCGGACTCGTAGCGTCCCTTCGACACCAGCCGGATCGCCACGACCAAGCAGAGCAGGTGCGGGACGCCCGCCTGGACCCCGAACGCCAGCCGCTCTGCAAGCCCGCCGGGCATCGGGATCAGCTGCGGCAGGAAGACGACCGAGGCTGCGCATACCGCCGACGTCAACAGGAACGCCGTCGCGGCACCCCGCCTGACGAGCCGCTGCTCGGCCGCGATGTCCATGACCGTTCCTCCCACGTCAGCCGGGTCGCAGACCCTCCAGCAGAGTGATGCTGCCCGTGATCGTATGGATGCGGTCGACCTCGCGCACCTTCTCGAAGCCCGCCTCGCGGATCAGGTCCGGAAGGATGCCGTCCGCATTCGGCTGCGTGTCCTCCACCCCGTCGAGCCGCTGGATGGTGAGCCGGAACAACAGGCGCATCAGCCCGCGCTGCCGCCCATAGTCAGCGATCAGCACCCTGCCGCCAGGACGGAGCGCCGCATAGATGGCGGCCATGCCGGCGCGCTTCTCGACCAGAGGCATCTGGTGGAAGACGAGGCTCGACACGACCGCGTCCGCGGGGCCCGTCACGTCGCGCGCGAACCCCTTGCGCCATTCGATCTCAACGCCGGCATCGGCGGCCTTACGCCGAGCGATGGCGAGCGCCTCGTCGTCCGGATCGATCCCGATCACGGTGGAGGCGGGTGCAGCCGACTTCAGCATCACGACGAAGCTGCCCGTGCCGCACCCCACGTCGGCGATCGTCTCGCCGGGTGCCGGCTCGAGCGCCGCCAACATCGCCTGACGCCAGCGCATCTCGCGCGTCCAGCGACGGATCGCCCGGTCGTAGTCGGCCGTGTCGCCGGTGCCGAGCGGGGGCGTGTAGGTCTGCGCAGTCACCTCCGGCCTCTCGGCTTACGCTCGGCCATCTCGCGCCGTGCGTCGCGGATGATGTCATACGCGGAGTGGAGGAAGATCACCGCGATGACGCCCGCCACCACCAGGTCCGGCCAGGCGCTGCCGGTCCACGCGACCAGCGCCGCGGCGGCGATCACCGCCACGTTCGCCAGCGCGTCGTTGCGCGAGAACAGCCAGATGGCGCGTGCGTTCGCGTCGCCGCTCCCGCGGAACCGCGCCAGCACCAGCGCGGCCGCTACGTTCACGACCAGGGCGACGACCCCGATGCCGCCCATCAGGTCGGCCTCGGGCGGGACGGCGTTGAACGCGCGCCAGATCGCCGACACGAGGACGCCGGCCCCGAGGACGCCGAGGAAGACGCCCTGCACGAGGGCGGTGCGGCTGCGGGCGGCCGCCGACCACGCGAGCGCCAGCAGTCCGACCAGCGTGATCGAGCCGTCGCCGAGGAAGTCGAGCGAGTCGGCCTTCAGCGCCTGCGATCCGGCGACGAAGCCGCCGACCAGCTCGCACGCGCCGAAGCCAAGGTTCAGCACGACGACGATCCACAAGGCGCGTCGATAGGCGGGGTCCACACCGGCCCGGGCCGTGTCGGCCTCGCATCCGCAGTCGCTCATCGTCAGCCTCCAAAAGCGAGTCGCGACCCATGTGCACCCTGTAGCCGCTACAGGGTCAACCCGCCCGGATCACGAAGGCCCCAGCGCCTCGATAATGCGGCATTCGGATATCGCTCCCTGGCCGCACTGGTCGATCATCCCGCTCAGCTCCTTCCGCAACGAACGCAGGTCGGCGATCTTCTGGTCGACCTGCGCCAGATGCTCGCGGGCGACAACGTCCACCGCCTTGCACGACCTGTCCCGATCGTCGGCCAGCGAGAGCAGCTCCCGCACCTGGTCGAGGGTGAAACCGAGGTCGCGCGCCCTACGCACGAAGGAAAGGCGGGCGAGCTGGTCTGGCCCATAGTCGCGGTAGTTGCCGTCGGTTCGGGCGGGCTCCGGCAGCAGCCCGATCCGCTCGTAGAAGCGGATGGTCTCCACCTTCGTGGCGGTGGCCCGCGCGAGCTCGCCGATCTTCACCCGAACTTCCCCTTGACCCTGCAGCAGCTACAGGGTGCATCTACCCCTCCACGTCGAGTCGCACGAGGTGGAAAATGGCTTGCAGCAGCATTATTTCGGGCAGGCGGCCTTCCTCGGCGAGGACCGCATGAAGCCTTCGCACCCATCATCATCGATCCCCCACCTGGTCGATGCCGAACTGGCGCGCCACCGCGCCGCAGCCCGCGTCGGGGACGTTGGCGGCGCATGGTGGGCGCTCGAGCGTGCCCACATCCTGTCACAGCCCAGGCTGCCGCTGCACCTACGCGTGCACTGGAGCATGCTCATTTACGCGCTTCGTCTGCATGATCTGCGCGAAGTTGCCGGCCAAGTGGCGCGTCTCGCCCTCGCACCCCTCGCTGCGATGACGGGGCGCGTCCCCGTCGGCAACACAGGGCGGTCGAACGTGAGCGCCTTCCGCCCCATGCCGATCCCGGACGATCTCCGCTCGGTTATGGACGGCGGCCCCAGGTAATGCGCCCGTCGCTGACACGCGGCGAGGCCCGTGCTACGAACCGCCCGATGGCCCGGCTGTTCAGCCTGTTCGCGATGCTCGCACTCTCACTGTCGCTGACGGTGGGATCGGTCGCGCACGCGCAATCCTCCATCGCTTGCGCCGAGATCGCCCAGGCCGTCGACGGCGATGCGGACGCGAGTGGCGACCAGATGCCCGGCGGCTGCAAGAAGGGCTGCCTCCACCACGCGAGCTGCCACGGGCACCACGTCATGGTGACGTCCGGCGACACCGCCGGCAGGTCGACGGCCATCGCCGAGGCGCAGCCCTTCCCCCGGTCCGAGGCGGCACTCGCGGGCGCATCGACGGACCCGGCGCTCCGCCCTCCGCAGGCCTGACGCGAACCGGCTCACACCGGACCTTTCGAGCGTCAGGAGAAGTGGAAAATGCATCGAATGCTCGCGGCCGCCCTGGCCGCAACCGTCTGCGCATCATCGACGCAGGCGCAGACCGGCCCCACGGCGGCCGTGCAGGACGGGCTCACGCTCGATCAGGCACTCGAACTCGCCGAAGCGAACGCTCCGGGCGTCGGCGCGGCCGATGCGGGCGTCCGGGCCGCCGAGGCGCAGCGCCGCGTCGCCGGACTGCGCCCCAACCCGTCGGTCAACGTCGAGGTGGAGAACGTCGTAGGAACGGGCGAATACAGCGGCATCCGCGGCGCCGAGACCACGGTCGGCATGTCGCTGCCCATCGAGTTTGGCGGCAAGCGCTCGGCGCGGATCGCCGTGGCAGACACGCAGACTGCCCGGGCGCGGCTGGCGGTGGTGGCGGCCCGTGCCGACCTTCGGCTTCGCGTGACCCAGCTCTACAACGAGGCGGTGGCTTCCGAACGCCGGCTGCTGATCGCGCGGGATCAGCTAGGCATCGCCACGGAGGGACTGAGAGCGGCGAACGTGCGCGTGCGCGCGGGCCGGGCATCGCCGCTGGAGGAGCAGCGGGCCGACGTCGCCCGCATCAACGCGACCACAGGACTGTCGCAGGCCGAACGGGCCACCGTGCTCGCACGCGCCAACCTCGCCCGCCTGATCGGACGAGACCCCGGCGCGTTTGACCTCGCCTGGCTGGACAGGGTCGGTGCCGGTGCCGGTCCACGCCTGGCGGCGAACGCCGAGGGCACGCTTGCGCTCGCCGCAGCCGAGGCCGAGGTCGCCACCGCAAATGCACAGGTGCGGCTCGCCCGCAGCCAGCGCGTTCCAGACCTGACGCTGAGCGCCGGGGCTCGTCGGCTTGAGGCCACTAACGACGTCGCGGCGGTCTTCGGCGTCAGCCTGCCGATCCCACTGTTCAACAACGGCCGCGCCAGCATCGACGCCGCCCGAGCCCAGAGCGACCAGGCCGTGGCGCTGCGGCGCGTCGCGCTGCTGGACGCGCAGCAGGCGATCGCCACGGCGGAGACCGACCTAGCCAACGCGGAGGCGAACGCGCGCGCGGCGAACGGACCGGCGCTCGCCGCGGCTCAGGAGGCCGCCCGCGTCGCCCGCATCGGCTACCGCGAGGGCAAGTTCGGCCAGCTGGACCTGCTCGAGGCCGAACGCACGCTCGCCCAGACCCGCTCGGCCGCCATCGACGCGCTCGCCGCCTATCACGACGCCAAGGCACGCCTGGAGCGACTCACCGCCCGCGCGCCCGCCAACACGGAAGCCCAGCCATGAAGAAGACCATACTGCGGGCGCTCGTCCCCGCGACCTTCGCACTGACGCTCGCCGGCTGTGGCGGCGGCGCCGAAGCGCCTGCCGAGAACGCCGCCAACGAGCACGCGTCCGAGGAAGGCCACGCCGAGGAAGGCGTGGTCACGCTCACTCAGCAGCAGATCACCGAAGCAGGCATAGAGGTCGTCCGGCCTACGATCGGCGGCGTCGCGGGCGCCATCGAGGTGAGCGCCACCATCGAGGGCGATCCCCAGGGCGTGCAGGTCGCGTCCGCCGCGATCGCCGGGCGGCTCGTGTCGCTGACCAGGAACCTCGGTCAGCCGGTAGGACGCGGCGACGTGCTCGCCGTGATCGAGAGCCGCGAGGCGGCGTCGCTGAAGGGCGAGATCGAGGCGGCGCGCGCCCGCGCGGCGCTGGCACAGTCCAACCTCCGCCGCGAGCAGCGCCTGTTCGCCGAGCGCGTCTCGCCCGAGCAGGACCTGATCGCCGCCCGCACCGCCGCGACCGAGGCCAACATCGCCCTGCGGCTCGCGCAGCAGCAGCTCGCCGCGACCGGCGGCGGCGGCGGGGCGCTCAACCGCGTCACCGTGCGCTCGCCCATCTCCGGGCAGGTCATCGCCCGGTCCGCGACCCTTGGCCAGACGGTCGCCGCCGACGCGGAGCTGTTCCGCATCGCCAACCTCTCGAAGGTCTCGGTCGCTATGTCGCTGCTTCCGGCCGACGCCGGACGCGTGCAGCCTGGCGCCCAGGTCGAGGTCGCGGGCCCGGGGCGCCGGCAGGCGGCACGGGTCACGTTCGTGTCGCCGGTCCTCGACGAGACCACCCGGCTGGTGCCGGTCATCGCGACCCTCGACAACGGCGGCAACACCTGGCGCGTGGGCGAGACCGTCAACGCGTCGATCATCGTGCCGGCAGGCGGCGACCGCACCGTCGCGGTGCCGTCGGCGGCCGTCCAGATGATCGAGGACAAGCCGCACGTCTTCGTGCGCACCGCGACGGGCTTCAAGGCCGTGCCGGTGACGCTGGGCCGGCGCAACGGCGGCCAAGTCGTCGTCACGGCCGGTCTCAACGGTGGCGAACGCATCGCGTCCACCAACTCCTTCACCCTCAAGGCCGAGCTCGGAAAGGGCGAAGCCGAGCACGAGGACTGACCCGTGATCGCCCGCATCGTCACCTTCTCGGTGGAGCGGCGCTGGTTCGTCCTGCTGCTCACCGCCGTCGCCGCCATCGCCGGCATCTTCGCGCTCCAGCGGCTGCCGATCGACGCCGTCCCCGACATCACCAACAACCAAGTCCAGATCAACGTCGTCGCACCCGCGCTCTCACCCGACCAGGTCGAGAAGCAGGTCGCCTTCACCGTCGAGACCGCGCTCGCCGGCATCCCCGGCCTCGAATACACCCGCTCGCTCAGCCGTAACGGCTTCGCCCAGATCACGGCGGTGTTCGACGAGGGCACCGACATCTACTTCGCGCGCCAGCAGGTGTCCGAACGCCTGCGCACCGCCGAGGAGGACCTGCCCGACGGCGTGAACCCCGAGATGGGGCCGATCGCCACCGGCCTCGGCGACATCTTCATGTGGACGGTCGAATACCGCGAGCTGGACAAGGTCAACCACAAGAGCGGCGAACCCGGACTGCAGCCCGACGGCAGCTACATCAGCCCCGAAGGAGACCATCTGGTCAGCGAGGCGGACAAGGCCACCTACCTGCGCACGGTCCAGGACTGGATCGTGTCGCCGCAGCTGAAGGGCACCCCGGGGCTCGCCGGGATCGACTCGCTCGGCGGCTACACCAAGGAATACCTGGTGGTGCCCGACGTGCAGCGCATGGCGGCGATGCGGATCACGCTCCAGGATCTCGCCACCGCGCTCGAGCGCAACAACACCAGCGTCGGCGCGGGCGTCGTCAACCGGAACGGCGAGGGCCTGTCCGTCCGCGCCGACGGGCGCGTCCGGAACGCCGACGAGCTCGCCCGCACGGTCATCGCGACCCGCGAGGGCGTGCCGATCGTCCTCAGCCAGGTCGCTGCCGTCCGCACCGGTCAGGGTCTGCGCATGGGATCGGCTTCGGAGAACGGCCGCGAAGTCGTCGTCGGCACGGCAGTCATGCGGATCGGCGAGAACAGCCGCACCGTGTCCACCGGCGTGTCCGAGAGGCTCGAACAGATCGGTCCGTCGCTTCCGGTCGATGTCATCGTCAAGCCGGTGCTCAACCGGACCGAACTGGTGAACTCGACGATCGTCACCGTGTCGCGCAACCTGGCCGAGGGCGCACTGCTCGTCATCGTCGTCCTGTTCGCGCTGCTCGGCAACTTCAGGGCGGCGCTGATCGCCGCCATGGTGATCCCCATCACGATGCTGCTCACCAGCATCGGCATGCTGCAGGCCGGGGTCTCGGCCAACCTGATGAGCCTCGGCGCACTCGACTTCGGGCTGATCGTCGACGGCGCCGTCATCATCGTCGAGAACTCGCTGCGGCGGCTCGGCGAGGCTCAGTACGGTCGGGACGATCCGCTGCCGCTGAAAGACCGCCTAGGCATCGTCGCGGCGTCCGCCCGCGAGATGATCCGGCCCTCCGTCTACGGCCAGGCTATCATCATCCTCGTGTACGCGCCGCTGCTGACCTTCACCGGCGTCGAGGGGAAGATGTTCGAACCGATGGCGCTGACGGTGATCATCGCCCTCGTGTTCGCCTTCATCCTGTCGCTGACGTTCGTCCCTGCCGCCATCGCTATCTGGCTGTCGAAACGGGTGGAGGAGAAGGAGAGCCGCGCCATCGCATGGCTGCGCCGCCGCTACGAGCCGGGCCTCGACAAGGCCATGCGCCGCCACAGCGCCACGTTGGGCGTCGCCGTCGGATCGCTCGCGCTCGCCGCCGCGGCGTTCACGACCCTCGGCCAGGAATTCCTGCCGCAGCTCGACGAGGGGAACGTGCTGGTCCAGGCGATCCGGATCCCCGGCACGTCTGTGGACCAGAGCCAGGCCATGCAGGCGCAGGTCGAGAAGGCTATCACGAGGGAGCCGGAGGTGCAGTTCGCCTTCTCGCGGACGGGAACGTCGGAGATCGCGTCCGATCCGATGCCGGCGAGCATCAGCGACACGTTCGTGATCATGAAGCCCCGAAACCAGTGGCCGGACCCAAACCTCGACAAGGCGGAGTTCGTCGAGCGGCTGGAGAAGCGACTGTCCGGGCTCCCCGGCAACGCGTATGAAATCACCCAGCCCATCCAGATGCGCTTCAACGAGCTGATCGCCGGCGTGCGCGGGGACGTGGCGGTCAAGGTGTTCGGCGACGACTTCGCCCAGATGAACGCCACTGCCGAGCAGATCGCCGACATACTGCGTCGGACGCGGGGCGCCACCGACGTCCGCGTCGAGCAGACCGAGGGGCTTCCCATGCTCGACATCCGACCGAACAGGACGGCCATGTCGCGGGTGGGCGTGACGGCCGGCGACGTGCAGGACACCGTCGCGGCCGCCATCGGCGGACGCGAGGCCGGCGTGATCTTCGAGGGGGACCGGCGATTCCCCGTCGTGATCCGTCTGCCCGAAGCCGCGCGTTCCGATCTGACCGCCGTCGCCCAGGTGCCGGTGCCGACGCCCGAAGGCGGGTTCGTGCCGCTGTCGACCGTCGCGGACATCGGCATCGTCGATGGACCGAACCAGATCAGCCGAGAGAACGGTAAGCGGCGCGTCGTGGTGCAGGCGAACGTGCGCGGGCGGGACGTCGCGGGCGTGGTCGCGGACGCGCAGCAGGCGATCGCCTCCGGCGTGAAGATGCCGCCCGGCACGTATCTAGAATGGGGCGGCCAGTTCGAGAACCTCGCGTCGGCGCGGGACCGGCTGCTGATCGTCGTGCCGATCTGCTTCGCGGTCATCATGCTGCTGCTCTACGGGGCGCTCGGATCGGTGCGGGACGCGCTGATCGTCTTCACCGGCGTGCCGCTGGCCCTGGTCGGTGGGATCCTCGCACTGCTGCTCCGGGGCATGCCGTTCTCCATCTCCGCAGCGGTCGGATTCATCGCGCTGTCCGGCGTCGCGGTGCTCAACGGACTGGTGATGCTGTCGGCGATCCAGGACCTGATGTCCCGAGGCCTCGACCGGGCCGCGGCCGCCCGCGAGGGCGCGCTGGCGCGCCTGCGGCCCGTCGCGATGACGGCGCTCGTCGCGTCGCTCGGCTTCGTGCCGATGGCGCTCGGGCACGGTGCCGGCGCGGAGGTGCAGAAGCCGCTGGCGACGGTCGTCATCGGCGGGCTGATCTCGGCCACGCTGCTGACGCTGTTCGTGCTGCCGACGCTCTACGCCCGCTTCGGCCAGCGGCGGATCGAGGCGGGCGCGACGGACGCGACCACCGACATCGAAGGATCGCAGACGCATGGCGCATGATCACGGAGCCGGCGGTCACTCCCACGACCACACCGCCGGCGCGAACGCGAGGATGCTCGGCTGGGCGCTCGCCCTCACGTCCACCTACCTGGTGGCGGAGGTCATCGGCGGCTTCGTCTTCAACAGCCTCGCGCTGCTGTCCGACGCGGCCCACATGCTCACCGACGTCGCCGCGCTTGTGATCGCGCTGATCGCCATCCGGATCGGGCAGCGCCCGCCCGACGACAAGCGCACGTTCGGCTATCGGCGCTTCGAGATCTTGGCAGCCGCCTTCAACGCCGTCCTGTTGTTCGGCATCGCGATCTACGTCTTCGTCGAGGCGATCCAGCGCTTCACCGATCCAGAGCCGGTGCAGTCGTGGGGCATGCTGATCGTGGCCGCGATCGGCCTCGTCGTGAACCTGATCTCGATGCGGCTGCTGACCGCCGGCAAGGACGGCAGCTTCAACGTAAAGGGCGCCTATCTCGAGGTGTGGGCGGACATGATCGGGTCGGTCGGCGTCATCGTCGGCGCGCTCGCCATCAAGTTCACCGGCTGGACGTGGATCGACCCGATCGTCGCCGTGGCGATCGGCCTGTGGGTGCTGCCGCGGACCTGGCTCCTGCTGCGCGACACGACGAACGTGCTTCTCGAGGGCGTGCCGTCGGGCCTGCGGCTGGTCGAGGTGCGGGCGGCGGTCTCGGCCGTCCCCGGCGTCGCGGGGCTCAACGACCTGCACGTCTGGTCGATGTCCAACGACGACGTCAGCTGCACGATGCACGTCACGCTGGCAGCCGGCGCCGATGCCAACACCGTCCGCAAGGCGGTCGCCGGGCTGATCGACGAGCGGTTCGGCATCGAGCACGCGACGATCCAGACCGAGGGACCGGGCGAGGCGTGCGAGGAGAGCGGGCAGCTCCATAGCTGACGACGGGAAGCCGCCGGCGGCGCGGCGAGCGCCGGGCCGGTGGGACGGACGAGGACGACGCCGAACTCCGCGTCCGCCTTGAGGCGCGCCAGCAGACGGCGCAGATTGCGCGGGAGATGGGAAGGACGATCGACGGCCTGCGAGGCCGGGCGCAGGTGCTGGGGCTCACCCTTACGCCGTCGCAGCGGCCGTGGCGGTCGTATCCGCGGCGCAGGTGATCACGGCTCGAAGGCGGTGATGATCGGGCAGGCCCCGGCGGAGCCGCCGGCACAGGCGTCGGCCAGCCGCGCCAGCGCCGCACGGGCGCCCTGGAGTTCCGCGATCCGGGCATCGAGCGCGGCCACCCGGGAGCGTGCCAGCTCACGAGCCCGAGCCCTGTCATCGATCGCGTCCAGCTCGAGAAGCTCGCCGATCTCGTCCAAGGTGAACCCGGCGCCCTGTGCCGAGCGGATGAAGCGCAGGCGCCGGACATCGGGCTCGCCGTAGCTGCGGAAGCCACCGCCGCCCGGCCGTTCGGGTTCGCGCAGCAGACCCCGCCGCTGATAGTAGCGCACCGTCTCCACGCCCACCCCGCCGGCCTTCGCCAGCCTCGCGATCGTCATCCTCGACATAGGCTCTTGACTCCGGACCATACTACGGACCCCATATGGGCCGGGTGCCGTTGAACCGCAAACGAGGAGCGCACCCGTGTCGACCCGTCCCACCGCCGTCCTTCACCGCATGGTGATGCCCGAACACACCTGTCCCTACGGGCTCAAGGCGCTGGACCTGCTTCGGCGCAAGGGCTTCGAGGTCGAGGACCATCACCTCACCACGCGCGCCGAGACCGACGCCTTCAAGGCCGAGCACGGCGTGAAGACCACGCCGCAGGTGTTCATCGGCGGCGAGCGCATCGGCGGATACGACGATCTGCGGCGGCACTTCGGGTTGCACGTCGCCGAACCCGGCGCCGCCAGCTACCGCCCGGTCATCGCGCTCTTCGCCATGACCGCGCTGCTCGCGCTGGCGGCGAGCCATGCGGCGTTCGGCACTCCTTTCACGCTCCATGCGCTGCAGTGGTTCGGCGGGTTCAGCATGGCCATCCTGGCGCTGCTCAAGCTGCAGGACGTCGAGAAGTTCTCGACCATGTTCCTCAACTACGACCTGCTCGCCAAGCGCTGGGTCCGCTACGGCTACGTCTACCCCTTCGCCGAGGGTCTGGCCGGCGTCCTCATGGTGGCCGGCGCACTGAACTGGCTTTCGATCCCGATCGCGCTGTTCATCGGCACGGTCGGCGCCGTCTCCGTCTTCAAGGCGGTCTACATCGACAAGCGCGAGCTCAAGTGCGCGTGCGTCGGCGGCAGCTCGAACGTGCCGCTCGGCTTCGTCAGCCTGACCGAGAACCTCGGCATGATCGCAATGGCGGTCTGGATGCTGACCGGCATGGGCGGAATGTGAGGACCGTGCGGGCAGCCGTCGCGCAGCTGCCCGCACCGTCATCCAGCCGCCGCGACCGGTTCCAGCGTGCCAAGCCACGCGACGAGCGCCAGCACCGCGATCCCCAGCGCGGCCTCGAAAGCCAGGCTCAGCCGCAACGCGCCGATCTCACGTCGCGCCGCCCCCGATGACGCGACCGAGCCAAGGGCCGGGGTCAGCCGAAACCTGTTCAAAGATGCCAGCCCCACCATCGCGGCGAACGCGCCCAGCTTGGCAAGCAGCAGCTGGCCGTAAAGCGTGAAGGGCAGGCTGGGCATACCGTCGGGCCCTATGATCAGCCAGCCGTTCACGACCCCCGTGACGACGATGATCGCCACCGCCGCCGTGCCCGCGCGCGCGAAGCCGTGAAGCGCGCGCCAGGACAGATCGAGATGCCCGGCGTCGATCCTTGCCGCCGGTCTGGCGACGAGCAGGACGAGACCGAGAAGCGACCCCATCCAGAGCGCGGCCGCGAGCAGGTGGAGTATGTCCGCGCCCAGGTGCAGAAGGCCGAGCGCGCCCTCGCTCATCGCGCCGTGTCCGCCCCAGGCAAGCGTGGCGACCGCCAGCCCGAAGGCGATCGCCGACGCCGCGATGCGCGTCGGTGGGGGCTCCGCGCCGCGGATGGTCGATGCCGATCCGACCGCCAGGACGAGCGCGACCATCCGGATCGTCCAGGCGGCGCCATAGGGCGTCTCGTCGACGATCATCGTCAGAGTCTCGCGGTCGACCTGCGCCAGGGTCGTGCCCGCCATCGCCGCCGTCATGACGAGCAGGCCGCCTGCGGAAAGCACGAGACCAAGGCACCCGCACGCGACAAGCACCGCGCGCAGCGGCATGACCCTGGCGGTGCCGGCCGGCGCGGTCAGCGCGAAAGCTGCCAGGCCGCAGGCTAGCATCAGGTCGAGGTAGAGCGCGAACCGGATGGCGATTCCCGCCCAGTCCATCGTCAGGCGACCTTGAAGGCGTAGCTGCCCTTCACCCGGTGGGTATCGGCCGAGACGCCGTGCCAGTCGAGGCGGTAGGTGCCCTTGGGCAGCGGCTTCGCCAGCGTGAGGATCATCGTCTTGCGATCAGGGCTGACGGCCATCTTGGCAGGCATCTTCATCGGCGGGTGCGAGTCCATCCCGGGCATGCCCGTCATCACGATGTCCGCGCCCGAGAGCTTGGGCAGCAGCGCCTCGGTGAAGGTCACCTGGACCCGCGCCGTCGGTGCGACCGTGGCGTTCGGCGCCGGATTGGCCGAGACCAGCTTGGGGTGGGCCATGGCAGGTGCCGCGATCGCCATGAGGGCGGCAGCGGCGACGACAGCTTGGAAACGCATCTTCGACTCCATCGTGAGATCAGGGATCATCGAGGAATACGCGCCGCGCCGCTCGGACCCTCGCGGACGTCGGTGCACTTCTCGACTGCGCGCACCGGCGAGGGCTGCTAGCAACTAACCCGTATTAGGGGGAATGGAGAACCACATGGACTTCGATCTCGATGCCGCACTCCGTCGGGTCGCCGACGACGAGCATCCCGGGCTGAGCTCGATCGACGCGGCCGTGTTCAATCGCGTGCGGGCCAACCGGACGAGCGCGCGGACCGGCATCGGCGCCGTCGCCTTCGCCGCCGTCGGTGCGATCGTGCTGGGCACGATGACTGCCGGCCCCGCGGCCTCGCCCGCGAGCGCCGCCCCCATCGATCCCTTCGGCGTGGCGGGTCCACTCGCACCGTCGACGCTGCTGCTCACCGAGCGATGACGCGCGGACGCTGGACCGCGCTGGTCGCGGTCGTCGCCTTCCTCGCCGCGATCGGCGGCGTGTTCGTCGGCCGCGTGCTCATCCCGGCGCGGCATGCGCAGGCGTCGGAACTGCACGCCCTGCTGCACCATGACCTCAAGCTCGATGCCAGTCAGGAAGCCAGCATCGAGCAGCTCGAGCGCGAGTTCGCGGGCAAGCGCAAGTCGCTGGAGGCGGAGCTGCGCGCCGACAACGCGCGGCTCGCCGCCGCCATCGAGGCCGAGCACGGGAATGGCCCCAAGGTAGCCGCGGCCGTGGACGCGTCGCACCGCGCCATGGGCGAGCTGCAGAAGGCGACGCTCACGCACGTGTTCGCCATGCGCGAAGTGCTGCGCCCCGAGCAGAGGGCGGCATTCGACCGCGCGGTCACCAAGTCGCTGACCACCGGCGACCGGTGAGGGCCGATCTGGCGGCACTCGCCGATGGCGACCTCGCAAGCCGTTCGGCTGCCGGGGACGACGAGGCGTTCGCCGAGATCATGCGAAGGCACCGCCAGCGGGTCTACCGCCTTATCCTCGCCAACGTCGCCGACGCGGACGAGGCGCTGGACCTCGTGCAGGAGACGTTCGTATCGGCCCACGGCGCGCTCCGCCGGTTCGATCCGAACCGGCCCATGTCGGCGTGGCTCGCGCGCATCGCGCTCAACAAGTCGCGCGACTGGGCCCGCCGGCGCGCGGTCAGGCGTATGCTCGGCCTGGCCACGCCCGTCGAGGAGATCGCCGAGCTGCATGCCGACGACCAGCCCCTGCAGGACGTGCAGGCGTCCGACCGAGCCGAGCTCGACCGGCTGGCCCGAGCCGTGGCGCAGCTGCCGTCGTCACAGCGAGAGCCGCTCGTGCTCTGCGCGGTCGATGGGCTCAGCCAGGCCGAGGCGGGCGAGGTGCTCGCGATCAGCGAGAAGGCCGTCGAGACGCGCATCCGGCGGGCCCGGCTGACCCTGGCGCAGCTGCTCGGCCGGAACTGACGCCTGCACGTCCACCCGAACCGGATGGTCGCCAATTCCGGCGGCGAGGGCTGACACCGCACGAGCCGTATGCGCTCCCATGGGGGATGCGCAGCGACCGAAAGACGAAGGACGGGAAGGCCGGCGGGACGGCTGCCTTCACGGTGAAGCCGGTGCCGGTGCCTTCGGTTGGATGGACGCGATGCGATGCGTGCTCGCCACCGCGGTCGCGTTCGCGCACGCATGGTATCTGCTCATCGAGGATTTTCGGCAGCCCGCGTCCGTGCCCGCGACCGCCGGGTATCTTCTCGCAGGCTATTCGCACGCATGCGTCATCCTCTTCTTTGTCCTGAGCGGCTTCTGGATCACGCGCAGCGTGAGCCGGCGGCTCGATCGCGGCTGGCGCTGGCAGCCCTATCTGATCGACCGCCTCTCGCGCCTCGGCATCGTGCTGGTGCCCGCGCTGGCGCTCGGCGGTATGCTCGACTGGATAGGGCTCGACCTTCTCGGCTCGACCACCCACCGCGGCCTAACCGACACATACGTCATGCGGCCGGACCTCGCCGACACGCTGAGCTGGCGGACGCTGCTCGGCAACCTCCTCTTCCTGCAGACCATCCTGGTGGCGCCGTTCGGCAGCAACGGGCCGCTCTGGAGCCTGGCGTTCGAGTTCTGGTTCTACATCTGGTGTCCCGCGCTGGCGGTCAGCCTGCGCTCGCGCCGGCCCTCGCCACTGCTGATCACCGCCGGCCTGATCGCGTTCAACCCACATCTGGCGATCAGCTTCGGCTGCTGGCTCTGCGGCACGCTGCTCCATTGGGCGAACGGTGAGCGCGATGCGAAGGCGCCCCCGCCGCGCGGCTGGCTGGTCCTTTCCGCGCTGATGTTCGCCGTGATGCTCGTCGTCGTGCGGCTACGCGGGCTGGACGGCCTGGAGCTGCCGCTCGCCGCGGCGTTCGCGGTCCTTCTCCACACGCTGATGCGCGTCGATCCGGCCCTGCCTGCATGGGCCCGGCCGTTGGCGTCCTACGGTTCGAAGGCGAGCTTCTCGCTCTACGCGGTCCACTTCCCGCTGCTCGCGCTGATGGCCGGCATCGTCATAAACGAGCAGCGCCTGCCACCAACGACCGTCGGTATGGCCATGGTGGCTGCCGCCGTCTCGATCACCGTCGCGTTCTGCTGGGCGTTCGCCTGGTGCACCGAGCGCCACACCGGTCGTCTCCGCGACGCGCTGTCGCGCATGTCCCGGCAGCGAGCCGATTACAGTTCCGCTAGGGAATGAGCGAGCGCCCGCCATTGCTGGATTGCGCGTTGTGGCTGCCACGCCTTCGCACTAAAACGTGCGGCATGTCCGGATCACACCCGTTCCGCATGCTTGCCTTGGCGCTCATCGGCGTCATGCTCGTCGTGCGCGCGGGCCCCGCGTGTGCGGGGATGCTCCAGCCAATCCCGCTCGTCGCGCAAGCGCGCGCCGATGCGAACATGGATTGCCATGGCATGCCTGGGCCCCATGAACGCAGCAAGGACGGCGATCACAAGAACGTCCAGGCGACGTGCGGCGCCGCCTGCGTGGCCGTGCCTCCTATGTCACCTTCACCTCAGGCTTCGGCGTCGAAGCCTTCGGCAGCGTCGGGAACCGGTGGGCTGGTGATGGCCGGCATGAACCTTGCGCCGATCCCGCCCCCTCCTCGAGCGTGACCCGCCGACTTCGCACACGAACATCAAGTTTGAGGAATATCACATGAACACGTTGAAGATCATGGGCGCCGCGTTGGCGCTGACCATCTCGGGCGCTGCGGCCGCAGCCACCGCCGACTGCTGCAAGGACATGACCTGCTGCAAGGAAGGCGCGGACTGCTGCAAGGAGAAGGACGGCAAGAAGTCGGACTGCTGCCACGACATGAAGAAGGGCGGCGATCACGCCGGCCATGACATGTCGGGCACCCTGAAGAAGTGATCGGGGCGGGGGCGGCCATGCCGCCCCCGCAAATCAAGCCGCCCGCAGTTGCGGGTGTCCGCCGGTGCAGCGGTGCGGCTCCACCGTGACGTGGACCAGTTCCTCGTGGATCGTCACCCGCGCGGCGTATTCGGCCGGTGACAGCGGCTGGTCGGCGACGAGCGAGACGATCGCTGCGAACTTGCCGGGGCCGACCTGCCAGACATGCAGGTCGGTGATGACCGCATCGCCGTCCTCTATCCCTTCGCGGATCTCCTGCTCGAGCCCTGGATTCGCGCTTGCGTCGACCAGCACCCGGCCGGTGTCGCGCAGCAGGCCCCACGACCAGCGGGCGATGACGACCGCGCCAACGACGCCCATCGCGGCGTCGGCCCAGGCCCACCCGAGATAGCGCCCCGCGAGCAGCGCGACGATGGCCAGGACCGACGTCAGCGCGTCGGCCAGGACGTGAAAGTAGGCGGAACGCAGGTTGTTGTCGTGATGGCCGTGCCCGTGGGCATGGTGATCGTGACCATGGTGGTCATGTCCGTGCGAATGCCCGTGGTGGTGATCGGCACCGAGCAGCCAGGCGCTGACGAGGTTCACGGCGAGGCCGAGAACCGCGATCCAGAGCGCTTCGCCATAGGCGATGGTCGACACCGCGAAGAGGCGCATGATCGACTCCGCCCCGATCCCAAGCGCTATGAGGGCCAGCACGAGCGCGCTTGCAAACCCGGCGAGCTCGCCGACCTTGCCGGTCCCGAAGGTGAAGCGCGGATCGGAAGCGTGGCGGCGGGCATAGCCGTAGGCGAGCGCCGCGACGCCGAGCGCCCCTGCATGGGTCGCCATGTGGAACCCGTCGGCAAGCAGCGCCATCGAGCCGGTGAGCCAGCCGGCGACGATCTCGACGACCATCATGGCGGCGGTGAGGACGACGACGTAGCGCGTGCGCCGGGCGTGATGGTCATGTGCGTCGCCCAGGAACACGTGTTCGTGCACATGCGCGCTGGTCTGATCGTGGTGCATGGGCTGCCCCGGGTGAAGGTAAAATTGACCGGCGCCTATACAGGCTCAGTCCGATCCCGAACAGTCGGGCGCCTCGATTGGGAAGCGGCCGGTGGCCCCCGCCGCAGCGGGGGCCGGGGGGTCACTGGGTGCGCTTGCCGCGCGCGCGCAGCCACGCGTTGAGCTGCCCGACTTCCCGCGTCTGGTCCGCGATGGTCTTCGTCGCCATCTGGCGGACCCGGGCGTCGCGGGTCTCGCGCAGCACGATGCGCGACATCTCGATGCCGCCGCGATGGTGCTCGATCATCTTGCGGACCCAGGTCTCCGTCGCGCCGGCGCCGACGGCGGCCATCATCTTCTCGTGCATCCGCATCTCGGCCGGCGGATATGGATTGGCAGGCGTCGCCTGCATCGTCATTCCGCCCGGTTGGCGGTGACCGGCATGGCCGCTCTGCTGCGCAACGGCGGTGCCGCCCGCGATGGCGGCGAGGGCGATGGCGCTCAGGACTGCTTTTCTCACACGAACTCTCCAGTTGCCCCGCTCATCCACCATACGCGGGAGCGCCGGCTACCCCTCCGCCCTGCGGCGCCTTCTTCTCGGCCAGCGCAGATAGAGCAGGATCGTCCCGGCGATCGCGAGCAGAAGCCCCCCGGCGGCGAAGGCCTTGAGCCATGGCGTGTTGAAGTTCTCGTGCTCGCTCCAGTCCATGATGTGGAGCGCCCAGAAGAAGTCGTAGAAGCGCCAAGTTTCGGTGCGCACGGCGGCGATCCGCCCGGCCTCGTCGACATAGACGCGCGTCGCATCCGGATCGGCGAACGCGACCTGCCAGGCGGGCAGCCGTCCGTTATACTCGGCGGTGTTGGCAGTGACTCGGGTCACCTCGAACAGGGGTTTCGGTCGGCCCGTGTAGGCGGCCGATGCGATCTCGCCCGCGGCCGGGGCACCGACCGCGGGAAGCAGCGCCCCGGTCAAGGCATCGTGAATCCGAAACGTGCCCGGCGCGGTCTCGATCTCGACGATCGGCCGATCGAGAAGCAGGCGATAGCGCGCGCTGCGTATTTGCGATCCCGCCGCGATCCGCTCCAGCGGGGCATAGGACCGCGTCGGAAGCACCCCGGCGGGTTCGCGCTGCACGAGATGCTCGCCACGCACGCGCTCGATCGGCAGCAGGCTCATCACCAGACCACTGGTGAACCAGAGCAGGAGCTGAACCCCCACGACGAGCGCCAGCCAGCGGTGAAGCCGGCTCGCGCCTATGTGCAGCTGCATCCTCGTGCTTCGCATTCGCCCCCCTTGACGTCAGGCGCGCCTCACTGGCGCGCAAGCATGCCCTTCATCTGATCGATTTCCTGCTGCTGCGAGCGGATGATGTCCTGGCACAGCGTCTTCAGCTCGGGGTCACGCAGCGACGCCTCGCGGCACATCAGGATCGCGCCCGAGTGGTGGGGGATCATCGACCGCAGGAACGCCGTGTCGCCGATCGTCGTCTGCGTGCGGATGAGCGCAAAGCTCGCGACGAACACGACGATCGATCCGACCAGCAGCAAGCCGTTGGCGCGCTTCGACGGGAACATGTGCGGCATGGCGACGATCATCAGCACGATCATCGGCGTGACCATCATCAGCGCCATGTAGAACATGTTGAGGTTGTTGTAGAAGCTCGACAGGCGGTCGATCATCACGAACATGACGAAATACATGATGATGCCGCCGACCAGCGACTGCACCGCGAGGTTCACATAGGGGTTCTTCATCCGGCTACTCCCTGCTGCCCGCTCGCCCCCCGGCCAATCAGAACCAGGCGCGAACGCCCGCCACCACGCTGAAGCCGCCGGTGCCCTCGCCCGCGGCGCGGGCATAGCGCGCCGTGTCGCCGAGCCTGCGCTCCCAATACACGCCGACATAGGGCGCGAACTCGCGTTTGATCTCGTAGCGCAGCCGCAGCCCGGCTTCCGCGTCCGTCAGTCCGGACCCCAGGCCGCTGGACGGCACGTCCTGCGCCGACAGGTTCAACTCGACGCGAGGCTGCAGCACGAGCCGCTGGGTGATGCGCTGGTCGTAATAGCCTTCCAGGCGCCCGAACACGTCGCCCTTGTCGGACAGGAACAGCGCGCCTTCGACGTCGAACCAGTAAGGTGCGAGCCCTTCGAAGCCGACCGTGGCGTAGGTGCGGTCCGGGCCGGGCCCGAAGTCCTGGCGGACGCCAGCCTGCAGGTTGAAATAGGGCCCGACGGCCCGGCTGTAGAGCGCCTGCACCTCGCCCTCGGTATTCTCGCGGAACGTCCCTTCGCCCTCGCTCTTGATCGTCAGGCGGTTGATGTCGCCGCCATACCAGAACTCGCCGTCCCACCTGTAGCCGTCACGGCCGTCGCGGAACTGCACCTCGGCAAGGTTCAGCATCAGCTGCGAATACGACATGCCGCCATGCTCGCGGCGCAGTGCCGTCCGCGCGGGTGCCATCGCGTCGCGGCCCCACACGCGATCGGCGTAGTTCGCCTCCGGCGCTGCCGGTGCGGGTGCGTTCCCGGCGGGCAGCGCGGTTCCGACCGTGCCCATCGAAGCCGGGGCTGCGGCAGGCGCGGTCGCCCTGGGCGTGCAGTGACCCATCGCGGCGTGCTCCGGCGGACAGTCCGGATCGCTCGCGGCGGCAGCAGCAGGCGCGGCAGCCGCGGGGGGTGCAGCCTGTTGCGGCGCCGATGCCTCGGGCCTGCAGTGGCCCATCGCCGCATGCTCGGGCGGACACGACGGATCGACCGGCGCGGCGGCAGGTGCCGCATCGGCCCGTGAGGGCGGTGCCGAACGCTGTGCCGGGCGCGCGGGCGCCTTGGCCGCCGGCTTCGGCCTGGCCGCTGGCTTCGGCCTAGCCGCCGGCTTGGGCTTGGCGGCCGCCTTGGGAGTCGTCGCCTTCGGCTTGGCGGCCGTGGGCATCTTGCAATGGCCCATCGCCGCGTGTTCGGGCGTGCACTGGGCCGCCGAAGCCAGCAGCATGGCGCTGAGGACGAGGCTCATTTCGTATCTCCGTCGCGCGGCCGGACGGAGACGACCTGCATCATCCCGGCGTGCATGTGGTAGAGCATGTGGCAGTGGAAAGCCCAGTCGCCGACGGCGTCGGTGGTGACGTCGAACGTGGCGGTGCCGCCCGGCTGGACCTGGATCGTGTGCTTGCGCGGCGCGAACTCGCCATGACCCGTGACGAGCTCGAAGAAGTGCCCGTGCAGATGGATCGGGTGACCCATCATCGTGTCGTTGACCAGCGTGACGCGCACCCGCTCGTCCTTCAGGAACGGGATCGGCTTCCTGACCTCGCTGAGCTTCTCGCCGTCGAACGCCCACATGTAGCGTTCCATGTTGCCGGTGAGGTGAATGCGCATCGACCGGTCGGGCGCGCGCACGTCCGGGTTGCGGTCGACCGCCATCAGGTCGGTGTAGACCAGCACCTTGTGGCCGACGTCTTCGAGGCCTTGGCCGGGCTCGCCCATCCGGTCGACCGGCATCGGCGAGATGGTCTGCACGGTCGGCGTCTTCTTGACCTCCGGCGCGACCGAGAAGTCGCGCATCGAATGATCCATGCCGCCCGAACCGTGGTCCATCGCGCCCTGCTGACCGCCGCCGGTCGCGGCGTCACCGGCCGGCTTGCAGTGACCCATTGCGGCGTGTTCCGGCGGACATGCCGGCGCCGCCGCGCCTGCCGGCTTGGCGGGGCCCATGGCGGAATGGTCCATGCCCGCCATCGATCCGCCGGATCCGTGATCCATGCCGCCCATGCCCATGTCCTTCATGTCGGCGAGCGGGCGGCGGCGCAGCGGCGGGACGGCGGCGGCCATGCCCTCACGCGGCGCGAGGGTCGCGCGAGCCATGCCGGACCGGTCGACGCTCTCGCCGACGATCGTGTAGGCGCGCTCGTCGGCGGGCTGGACGATGACGTCGTACGTCTCGGCGACCGCGATCTGCATTTCGTCAACGGCGACGGGGCGGACCGGCAGGCCGTCGGCCTGAACGACGGTCATCTTGAGGCCGGGGATGCGGAAGTTGAAGGTCGTCATCGCCGAGGCGTTGATGATCCGCAGCCGCACGCGCTCTCCGGGCCGGAACAGGCCGGTCCAATTGTCGCGCGGGCCGTGGCCGTTGACGAGATAGGTGTAGGTGCTGCCGGTCACGTCGGCGACATCGGTGGGGTCCATGCGCATGGCGCCCCATTCCAGCCGTTCCTTGGCCGACTGGTCCTTGCCCGCGAGCAGGCCGGCCAGCGTCTGCTTCTGGAAATTGAAGTAGCCGCCCTGCTGCTTGAGCTTCTTGAAGATGATGTGCGGGTGCATCTGGCTGTGGTCGGACAGCACGATCACGTGCTCGCGGTCCGACTGGATCGGGTCGACGCCCTTGGGGTCGATGACGATCGGGCCGTAGTGGCCGAGCTGCTCCTGCAGGCCCGAATGGCTGTGATACCAGTAGGTGCCCGACTGCACGATCGGGAATTCGTAGGTGAAGGTCGAGCGCGGCTTGATGCCGGGGAAGCTGACGCCGGGCACGCCGTCCATGTGGAACGGCAGGATGAGCCCGTGCCAGTGGATCGAGCTGTCCTCGTCGAGCGCGTTCTCGACATGCAGCCGCACGTTCTGGCCTTCGCGCAGGCGGATGAGCGGGGCCGGCACCGTGCCGTTGATGCCAATGGCGTGGCTCTCGCGACCGTCGATCATCATCATCTGGTGCGCGATGCGCAGGGTAATGTCCTCGCCCGACACCGTCGGCAGCGGCTTGACGATCCCTGCGGATACCGACTGCGCCCAGGCGGGCATGCAGGCCGCGAGAGCGAGGCCGCCGCCGGTCAGCGTGGCACCGCGCAGAAGCTGGCGGCGATCGATGGTGCGCGTCATGGATGTTCCGGTGTCTGCCAAAGGTGGATCTGCCTTCTGATACGCGCCGGACGCCCTTAGCCCTCGATCGTTCCAGCGCCCGTTCGGGCATGCCTCGCCAATGCGGGGGGCGCTCGTCGCACATCCGGCCGGCGACGGCTGGCGCGGCGCGCTTCAGACCGGTCCGCGACGAGTGGCCGCGCTTCGGCCAGCGCCGCCGCGTCGATGCGACGCGGATCGGGCGCGCCGTCCCGGGCGCGATCACACCGTCAACCCGACGGCACCTGACCGCCAGTCCGAAAGGGGGGCGGGGAAGAGCCTTACGCGAAGGAAAAGAGCATGAGCGAACTCGACCTGTCGGGTATCGACCCGCTGCGTCGCGGCGAGGTCAGGCGCCGGATCGGCGTGCTGGACCGCTATCTCGCCATCAAGCGCCCGACGCGCGCCGATGCGGAACGGCATGCCGGCGAGATCGGCATCGGCGTCGCCCAATTCTACCGGCTGGCCAAGGCCTGGCGCCTCCACCGCAAGCCGCAGATGGTCGGGGTGGGAGAGCGAGGGCGGCCCAGAACGCGGCGCGACGGCGTGCCCGAGAAATCGCGGTCGATCGTGGTCGAGGTCATCGGCGAACTCGGCGCGGATGCGAAACTGGCCGACCTGCTCCGCGAGGTGGCACGGCGATGCGACGCTGCCGGCACGGTCACGCCCTCGCGCGGCGCCCTGTGGACCTATGTCATGGACGCGCGCGCCACCAGCCCCATCCGGACCGACGAGCCGCGCCGCATCGTGGTTGGACGCGTATGGGCCGAACTGCCCACGTTGCACGGCGACGGCAACATGTTTCCCGAGGTCGCGATCGCGATGCTGCTGCCCGAACGGACGATCATCGGCAGCGACGTGTCACTGGACCCCGGCAAGCGCGGCAGTGCGGCACTGGCGCTCGCCCGAGCGTTCGCGACCATGGGCGACGTCCCCGCCGACCTGCAGGTCGAGGTCTCCGCCGCCGACCGCGAAGAGGTGCTGCCGGTGCACCTCGCGCGTCTCGGTCGCGAACCGCTCCTTGGGGGAAGGTCCACAGGGACGACGATCGCCAGCAACCTGGGCCGCATGGTCGGCGGGCTGCGTATCCTGCACCGGCCGCACACCGCCAATCCGGATCGCCTTCTGGCCGCCAGATCCGTCACACCGCTGGACGGTGACACCGCGGCGACCGAGGTGGATCGCGCGATCCGCCGCCACAATGCGATGATCAGCGGCGATACGGGCGATGTCCTCGCAGGCCGTGATGCGCGACTGCGGGCATGACGCCCGGAGCAAGAACGACATCGGCCACTTCGCCGGCGCGGGACTCGCTGCGGACGGGCATCCCGCCTACGGCGGCAATCACGCCATGGACCTCACGTCTACCGGTGGAGGATCATCGGCTGCCGACGAGTCGAGATCAACGTCCGGGAGCGCGTGATGCTGCCGAGGAACAAGCCCAGCATGCGCCACTTCAGCCGTCTCCAGTTTCGAGGTGCCCTCGGCACATCCGGCACGTAATGACCCTTTATGGGCGAAATCGCCCGCCAAGTCGTGCTGCTTGCCGACAACCTGCTAAGATCGGCTGACAAAATTCTCGATCCCATAAAGAGTCATTCTGTAGAATGACCAATCGGGGCGGAAATCGGCGTTCGATTCAAGGGCTTAGGTAAAATGACCGCTTATGGGAGCGGAAAATTACCTCTTATGGGCGAAGTGACAATGTGGCGCGCAGCCTACCCTGTTCGGGGCGGTGGTGGAAGGGACTGGATTCGAACCAGTGTACGCTCACGCGGGCAGATTTACAGTCTGCTGCCTTTAACCACTCGGCCACCCTTCCATGCGGCACGCCGAAGCGAGTGCGGGCCAATGCCCAAGCGGCCGCCGCCTGTCAACGCCTGTCGGCGTGGAAATAGCGCCCTTGACGCGCGCGCCCTACGCGGCCAAACGCGCCCCGCATTTCTGAAAAAGTCCGGCTGCCGAGTCCTGTCGAAGGGCGGCCTGGGGCTCGCCCGGCAGGCGGAGACGTGTATCCATGGCAAATGTTGCAGTGATCGGCGCCCAATGGGGTGACGAGGGCAAGGGCAAGATCGTCGACTGGCTGGCGAGCCGCGCCGACCTGGTCGTCCGGTTCCAGGGCGGTCACAATGCCGGCCACACGCTCGTGGTGGGCGACAAGGTGTACAAGCTCTCGCTGCTCCCTTCCGGCCTTGTCCGCGGGACACTGTCGGCGATCGGCAACGGCGTCGTCTTCGATCCCTGGCATTTCCGTGACGAAGTCGCCAAGCTTCAGGCGCAGGGCATCGAGATCACGCCCGAAAAGCTTCAGGTGGCCGAGACTGCGCCGCTGATCCTCCCGTTCCATCGCGACCTCGATGCGCTGCGTGAGGATGCGAGCGGCGCGGGCAAGATCGGTACGACCCGCCGCGGCATCGGCCCGGCGTACGAGGACAAGGTCGGCCGCCGCGCGATCCGCGTCTGCGACCTGGCGCATCTCGACGATCTCGACGCGCAGCTCGACCGCGTGTGCGCGCACCACGATGCGCTGCGCGCCGGGTTCGGCCAGCCGCCCATCGACCGTGCCAAGCTGCTCGACGACCTGCGCGAGATCGCCGACGCGGTGCTGCCCTACGCCGCGCCCGTCTGGCTGACGCTCAAGGACGCGAAAGAACGCGGCCGCCGCATCCTGTTCGAGGGCGCGCAGGGCGTGCTGCTCGACGTGGATCACGGCACCTACCCCTTCGTCACCTCATCCAACACGGTGAGCGGCAGCGCTGCGTCCGGTTCGGGCCTCGGCCCAGGCTCGGTCGGTTTCGTGCTCGGCATCGTAAAGGCATATACCACCCGCGTCGGCTCCGGCCCGTTCCCGTCGGAACAGGACAACGAGATCGGCGAGCAACTCGGGACCAAAGGGCGTGAATTCGGAGTCGTCACCGGACGCAAGCGCCGCTGCGGCTGGTTTGACGCGGTGCTGGTGCGGCAGTCGGTGGCGGTCAGCGGCATTACCGGTATCGCACTCACCAAGCTCGACATCCTCGACGGGATGGAATCCTTGCGCATCTGCACCGGCTACAAGGTCGGCGACAAGCATTACGACTACCTTCCGCCCGCCCCGCAGGATCAGGCACGCGCCGAAGCGATCTATGAGGAGTTCGAGGGCTGGAGCGGTTCGACGGCGGGCGCACGCAGTTGGGCGCAGCTGCCGGCGCAAGCGATCAAATATATTCGCCGGATCGAGGAGCTGGTCGGTTGCCCCGTCGCACTCGTCTCCACCAGCCCGGAGCGTGAGGACACCATCCTGGTCCGCGACCCCTTCGCAGATTGAGCTGGGAAGCCGCCAACGAGAACGGCCCCGCGCACTATCGTGCGTGGAGCCGATTTCATTCGCCGCCCCGGACGTGGCGGGGGATCAGACCACGCCCGGAACGACGAAACTCAATAGGTCGCGTTCGGCGGCGTGGTCTCAGTATCCGTGCCGTTGGCCGTGGGATCGGCGCTCGGCTCGACATCGGTGCCGTTCGACTGCGTCTCCGGGGCCGTTGTATCCGGCGGGGTACCGTTGTCAGGTGCGGGCACGCCTTCATTCGTCATATTGTTCTGGAGCGGCGTATCCTGTCCGCTCGGCAGATTGGCGAGTGCTGCGGTCGAACCGCAAAGGACGATCAGGCCGAATAAAGTCTTGGTGCGCATGGTAACTCCTGGTGAACGTGGCATTTTGAGTAACGAGCCAGTACACCGAAAGTAACCCGGCGGCCCTTCGGCCCGCCCCATTCCTGCCGCATTTCGCCCCCGGCCAGAGCAGATTCAGGGACGAAACGATCGTGTCAGTTCCGACCGGTCTGGGCGCGATGCAGCAATTTCTGGTCCGCAAGCACCAACGCCATCATGGCCTCGACCACCGGGACGCCGCGTATCCCGACGCACGGATCGTGCCGCCCCTTGGTGCGTATTTCCGTCGGCTGCCCATCGCGTCCGATGGTCTCGACCGGCGTTAGGATCGACGCCGTCGGCTTGAACGCGACGCGCACGCGGACCGGCTGCCCCGTGGAGATCCCGCCCGCGATGCCGCCGGCATGGTTCGCCAGAAACTGCGGCCCGCTGCTTTCCTCCGTCCCCGGACGCATCGGATCGGCATTGCCCTCGCCGGTCGACATCGCCGCAGCGAACCCGTCGCCGATCTCGACGCCTTTCACCGCATTGATGCTCATCATTGCCGCAGCAAGCTCGCTGTCCAGCTTGGCATACAGCGGCGCGCCCCAGCCGGCCGGCACGCCATATGCTTCGCAGACCACGATCGCGCCCAGTGACGAGCCATCCTTGCGCGCAGCATCCACGGCCTGCTCCCACTGCGCGGCGGCGGTCGCGTCGGGCGAAAAGAATGCGTTGTTGTCGATCTCGGCCTCGTCGAAGCGCGAATACAGGATCGGAATGGTCCCGATCCGCTCGACCCAGGCGCGGATGCGAACTTCCGGGATGACCAGCCGTGCCACCGCCCCCGCCGCCACCCGGCTTGCCGTCTCGCGGGCCGATGAACGCCCGCCGCCACGATAGTCGCGAAGACCGTATTTGGCGTCATAGGCATAGTCGGCATGGCCGGGGCGGTAGGCGTTGGCGACCTCCGAATAATCCTTCGACCGCTGGTCGACATTCTCGATCATCAGGCTGATCGGCGTTCCCGTCGTGCGCCCCTCGAACACGCCGGAGAGGATACGGATCTGATCCGGCTCCTGCCGCTGCGTCGTGAACCGCGACTGTCCCGGCCGCCGCTTGTCGAGGAACGGCTGAATTTCAGCCTCGCTCAGCGCCAGGCCCGGCGGGCACCCGTCCACGACCGCGCCGATTGCCGGCCCGTGGCTCTCACCCCAGGTCGTGAAGCGCAAGACGCGTCCGAAACTGTTGTAGCTCATGCCGCTTGCCCCAGCATCGCAAACGCCGGTGCATGTTCGGCCTTTCCTCGCGTCGCGCAGCCCAGCGACTGCGCGCGCAGCGGCTTGGCCATCAAATAGTCGCCGGCATAGGGCGACTGGAAACCCTGCGCGTGCTCCGCCGAAAAACCGAACCGCTCGTAGAAGGCTGGATCGCCCAGCACGAAGCATACCGCCGCGCCGGCATCGCCCAGATGGTTCAGCCCGGCCTGGATCAGCGCTTCGGCGACCCCTTGCCTGCGATAGGGCGCGGCAACCGCGACTGGCGCCAGCGCTACGGCCGGGACTGCCCGGCCGCCGCCGTCGACGCTCATTCGGCTGAACGCGACGATCCCGGCCAGTTCCCCGCTCTCTTCGTCATCCGCGACCAGCGTCAGCACCATGTCGCCGTCGATACACAGCCGCTGCACCAGCTGCGCCTCGTCCGCGGAGGGAAAGCTACGCCGCAGCAGCGCGTCGATCGCGGCGACGTCGCCGCCAGTGGCAGGGCGAACCGCGATCGTCATGTCAGGCGAGCGCGATGTCCGGTGCGTCCTCGGCCTTCATGCCGATGACGTGATAGCCGGCATCGACGTGATGCGTTTCGCCGGTGGTGCCGCTCGACAGGTCGGAGAGAAGATAGAGGCCCGCCCCACCGACATCCTCGATGGTGACGTTGCGCTTCAACGGTGCGTTGAGCTCGTTCCACTTCAGGATCAGGCGGAAATCGCCGATGCCGCTCGCCGCCAGCGTCTTGATCGGTCCGGCGCTGATCGCATTGACGCGAATATTGTCGCGGCCCAGGTCGACCGCCAGATACTGGACGCTGGTCTCCAGCGCTGCCTTCGCCACGCCCATCACGTTATAATGCGGGATCACCTTCTCCGCGCCGTAATAGGACAGCGTCAGCAGCGAGCCGCCGCCCTTGCCCGTTTCCGGATCGTACGCGGGCATCATCGCCGACGCGCGCTTCGCCACCGCGACGAACGAATAGACACTGATGTTCATCGTCATCAGGAAATTGTCGAGGCTGGTGTCGACATAGCCGCCGCGCAGCTCGTTCTTGTCGGAAAAACCGATCGCATGGACGACGAAATCGATCGTCGGCCAGCGTGCAGCCAGCGTCTCGAAAGCAGTATCCAGCGCCGCCATGTCGCTGACATCGCAGTCGATCAGAAAATCGCTGCCAAGCTCCTGCGCCAGCGGCCGCACGCGCCTTTCCAGCGCCTCGCCCTGATAGCTGAACGCCAGTTCGGCACCATGTTCGGCCAGCTTCTTGGCAATCCCCCAGGCAAGCGAGCGATCATTCGCCAGCCCCATGATCAGCCCGCGCTTGCCCTGCATCAATCCGGTCACGCTCTTCCTCCGGTTCCTTTGCCGGCCCCTCTAGTCCAGATACAGGCACTTCCGCCAGAGCCGCGTTGAGTTCGGCGCCGATCACAACGCCAAAACCGATCAGGAAGAAGAAGATCAGCGCCACCATCACCCCGGCCAGGCTGCCATAGGTGAGGCCATAGCCGCCAAACGCGCCGATGACGGCGGGCAGCGCAAAGGTGCAAGCCATCCACCAACCCGTGACGAATAGCGGCCCGGGCCATTTGGGGCAGCCCGTCTTGCGATAGCGCCGCGGTGTCAGCGTGTAGAACAGGATATAGAGTGCGCCGAACAGCCCGACCGCCGGCGCGACCTTGCCCACCGAGACGATCCGTTGTGCATCCGATGCAAAGGGGATGACGCGCCAGATGAACTGTTCGGCGCCCACCAGCAAAACCTGGAAGCTGAACGACATCATCAGCAGGATGACGGCGGCGATGACCATGCCGATCGCGCCGAGCTTCAGTTTCAGGAACGAACTGCCTGATTGCACGCCATAGGCTTGGCGCAGGATCGCTCGTACTGTCTCGATGAAGCCCGATGTCGTCCACAAGCCGACGATCGCCCCGAACCACAGGAGCGAGCCCGAGCGTGCTTCCAGCACTTCGATGATCGCGGGGCGCAGCAGGCTCGCGACTTCGGGCGGAACGGTGCGCAGGAATGCCGCCGCCGCCTGCAAGCCATCGCCCGTCCGCCCCAGCAACCGCGCCACTGCGGTCGCCACGATAAAGAACGGAAACAGCGCGACGAGCGTCAGATAGGCAAGGTTGCCGGCATGCGTGAACCCGTCGTTATAGGCGCCGACGAACACGCGCTTCGACACTTCGATCGCGCGTTCCGTGACGCCAAGGTCGGTCAACCGCTTGTGAAACCCGTGCCGCCGTGCCTCGGGACTTTCGGATGAGATTGCGGCGACGGGCGGGGTTTCTTTCACGCAGATTAGACGCCCAGCCGCGAGCGCAGGTTCCCTCCGCCTTCCCAATGACTGACGAACTCGGTGAGTTCTGGGTCGCCCGCGGGGATTTCAATCATCAGCGTCACCAGCAGGTCCCCGCGCCCGGTCTTGCCGTGGAAGCCGCGTTCCTTGAGGCGCAACGTCTTGCCCGAACTCGATCCCGCCGGGACCTTCAGGTTCACCGCACCCTCCGGCGTCGGCACGCGCACCGCGGCGCCCTCGACCGCTTCCTTGAGGTTGATCGGGAGGTCGAGCCGAATGTTGTCGCCATCGCGGGTATAGAAGCGGTGCGGCTCGATCTCGATCGTCACGATCGCGTCGCCATTGCCGCCCGGTCCTGGATCGCCCTTGCCCGACAGCCGCATCTGCGTACCGCTCTCGACCCCCTTGGGCAGCTTCAAATCGATCGCCGCGCCGTCGCGCAGTTGGATCCGCTGCGGCTTCAACGCGGCAGCGTCTTCGAACGGCACGCGCAGGCGATAGGCGACATTGGCACCCTTGGCCGGGGCGGCACGTCGGCCGAAGCCCTGCGAGAAGCCGCCTTGCTGGCCGCCCATCCCGGCGCGACCGCCGAACAGGCCCTCGAAAATGTCACCGATATCGGCTTCGCCGCCGCCGAAGTCGAACCCGCCGCCGCCCGGCCGGAACCCGCCCTGCGGCCCGCCGCGCGCGCCGCCGAAACCGGCGCCGAACGGCGAGGTCGGGTTGCCATCGGCATCGATCTCGCCCCGGTCAAACCGCGCGCGCTTGTCCTTGTCCATCAGCAGGTCATAGGCCTGCGTGACGGTCGAGAACTTTTCGGCCGCCTTGGGATTGTCCTTGTTGCGATCGGGATGCAGTTCCTTGGCGAGCTTGCGATACGCCTTCTTGACTTCGTCCTCGCTCGCACCGCGCGACACGCCCAGCGTCGTGTAAGGATCAGCCACTTCATTCCCCGTTATGTTTGTACCCGTGTTGGCTTGCTACATCGGCGTCGACTACGCCGGTTGCAAGTCGCTCGTTTCCAGCGGCTCGACATCGACCGATACGGTCATATTCTGCGCACCATAGCCCAGGATCACGCCGTCGACCGGGGCGATGTCGGCATAATCGCGGCCGATCGCAACGATGACATGGTCGCTCGCCATCCAGATGCCGTTGGTCGGATCAACGCCGACCCAGCCGCGCTCGGGCCCGCACCACAACAACACCCAGGCATGGGTCGCGTCCGCGCCGACCAGCCGCGGCATTCCCGGCGGCGGCAACGTGCGCAGATAGCCCGAGGCATAGGCTGCCGGCAGCCCCGCCGCGCGCAGGCCAGAAATCATGATCTGCGCGAAATCCTGGCACACGCCTCCGCGCTTCACGAACGCGTCATAGGGGGTGGTGTCAACCAGCGTCGCCGTGGGATCAAAGGCGAACTCGCGCTGGATGCGTTGCGCCAGCGCGATCGCCGCCTCCAATGCGCCGCGGCGCGGATCCAGGTCCTGCGCGCACCAGTCGGCAATCTCCTTGTTGAGCGGCAACAGCGGCGATGGGAACAGATACGCGGCCGCACTCGCCGGGCCGGCGTCGCGGCTCGCCCGCGCCAGCACGGCAATTTCGCCGAGCGTCGGATCTGCAGCATCCGGTACCGGCACCGGGCGATCGACCGTGATGCGGCAACGGCTCTCGATCGTCAGGCTGGTCGATGCCTGTTCCACAACCAGCCGCACTACATTGGCCAGCCCTGCCTCCGCCCGCGCGGGCGAGGTCCGCCCGCCCGGCTCGACCACCAGCGCATAATCGTGCAGGTCCTGGCCCGACCAGACGATCGGTTTCAGACGCAGATTGCACCGCGCAAAGCCGACCGGTTCGGCATAGTCGAAGCGGGTCACATGGCGGATGTTGTAGAGCATCAGGCGAGCACCAGCCCTGCGGCGCGCAACGGCTCTGCGCCCTGCAGGAAATAGCGCCGCGCAATCGCATCCGACAGGCTGGAAAGGCGATTGGCAATATCGGCAAGCTTCAGTTCGTCCAGGCTGGCTGCCTGCGTGGTCGCGATGATCGCTGCGAGCGCCGCGGCCTGCGCCTGCTGATCCTCGGCCAGGCCATCGTCCGACAGCACCGGCAGCTTGGCCAGGTGATCGGCGATTGCCGCCACCTGGAATGCGATCGCGCGTGGGTTGCCGGGATCGAGCGCAACCAGATCGAGCACCGGCACGCGCGCGATCCCCGTCAGGTAACGCTGGCGATAGCTGATCTGACTGTCCGCCAGATCGAGCAGGGTGGAAAGGTCATCGCTTGTCGCCTGCACATGACCAAAGCCTCGGATGGCGCGGATCGCGGCCATGGCACGTTCCACGCGCCGGCCAAGGTCGTGGAAACGCCAAGCATCGGTGCGCCCCAGATGCTCGGCACCCAGTCCTGCCAGCGCATAATAGCGCCGCTGCAACGTGCCGGCGCGGTCGAGCGCGCCGCCTTTGCTTGGGAACGGCGCGTCGAGCAGCTTGATCATGTCCGCGGACAGCCGGTCGCGGCTTACCGCACCGATGCCGCGCGCCTGACGGTTGACCGTGCGCACGCTGTTCCAGCCGTCCGTTCCGTCCATCGCCGCGGCCGCAAAGCGCGTGAGGTCACCGCGCTTGAGGCTTGCCGGCAATGCCGCGGCACCCGCCTGGCCGAGCGTGTCCACCAGCCGCTGCACCGTTTCGGCTGACAGCGCTGCGCCGGTGTCGGCGCTAATCGAATGACCGAGTAGCGATCGCACCAGCCCCAGCAGCGCTTCGCCGCGCTCCAGATACCGTCCCAGCCAGAACAGATTGTCGGCTACCCGGCTGGGCAGTGTGCCGGGGTTGCGGCGCAATTGCGTGGTGTCGTCGCTCGCCAGCAGCGTCACCGGCGCGACGGATTGCGGCCCATAGATCACCACGTCCGCCGACCAGCTTCCCTCACCCATCACCGCCGCGCGCTCGTCGGGATGCTCGCCGATCTTGGCAAAGCCGCCCGGCAACACGTGCCATTCGCCTTGTGGGCCGCGCGCCGCGAAGACGCGCAGGGTAAAGGGGCGTCCGGCAAGGCCGCTTTCAGTGATGACCGGCATGGTCGACAGCCGCACCACTTCCCGCCCGACATAATCTTGCGGCCGTCGCGCAAAGTCGGCGACCAGCGCGGCGCGCTGATCGGGCGGCATGTTCGATCCCAGCACCGCTGCGCCATCGCCCAAAACGTTGGTGCCGACCCCGAACGCCGGGGCGATCAGCATGTTGTCGAGATCGGCGGCGACCTCCGCCGCCTCGCGAGGCTGCCCGCACCACCAGGTCGAGACGCTGGCGAGGCGCAGCTGCTCGCCGGTCAGGCGCGTGCACAGGCGAGGCAGGAAGGCGGCGAATGCCGGCGCTTCCAGCAAGCCGGCGCCCGGCGAGTTGGCGATTACCACCTCGCCGGCCGCCATCGCGTCGATCAGCCCCGCGACACCGATCTGCGAGTGCGAATCGAACGCCAGCGGATCGACCATGCGCGGGTCCACGCGATGCCACAGCGCGTCCACGCGCTTCAGGCCCGCAATGGTGCGCAGATAGACGCGGTCTTCCAGCACGGCGAGATCGCCGCCCTCGACCAGCAGCAGGCCAAGATAGCGGGCGAGATGCGCCTGCTCGGCATAGCTGGGGTTGAATTTGCCCGGAGTCAGCAACCCGATGCGTGGATCGCTGCGCCGGCACCGCGCCGCCAGGCCTTCGCGAAACGCGGCAAAAAACGGGGCGTGGCGCTCGATGTTCAGCCGCGATTGCAGCCCGCCCACCATCCGCGCCATCGCCAGCCGGTTCTCCAGCGCATAACCCGCCCCGACCGGCGCGCGCAACTGATCGGCCAGCACGCGCCATTCGCCGGTTGGCCCCCGGCACAGATCGACCGCCACGAAATTGAGGTGGAACCCGCCCGGCGGGGTCAGCGCCATCATCGGCCGCAGGAAGAACGGGCTTCCGGTCAACAGCGCGGCCGGAATATAGCCGCCGCTCACCAGTCGCTGCTCGCCATAGCAATCGGCGATCACTGCCTCGAGCAACTCGGCACGCTGCGCGACGCCGGCGGCGATCCCGTCCCATTCGCCCTTCGCAATCAACAGCGGAACGGGCGACAAGGGCCATGGCCGCTCCTCCCCCTCGCCCGCGATGCGAAAGCCGGTGCCGATATCCTCGGCATGGCGCTGCGCCCGCTCACGCGCATGGCCCAGATCGTCGCCCGACCGCCCGGCCAGTTCCTCCAGCGCGGCAGTCCAGGCCGGATCGTCGAGTCCCGCAGCGTACAGCACGTCGGTCGCCGGAGTCGCGGCGCGATAGTCCGCCATCCAGCGGGCAGCGATTGTTGCCGCATCGAACAAGGATGTCTCCGCCGCGCTCGCCACTGGTCGCCCCTTTCGCGGTGCCTTGTGCGGCTTAACATGCGGCGGTGCAATAAAGTTCGGGTTGGGAGGGTGACCCGACTAAACCTCTGGCAACACCTGCTCGGCAACGCCCCAGCCCTTGAGCGCGCGCGAGTTCGCTCGTTCGATCAGCGCCGTCGCATCGCGCACGCTCCACTTCTGCGGCGTGTCGATGTCGCGCAATTCGGTCCAGCCGACCGGTACCGCCACCGGCGCGCCGGCGCGCGCGCGCGCGACATAAGGCAGCACCGCCGTCGCCCCGCGCTGGTTGCGCAGATAATCGATGAAGATCCGCCCCTTGCGTTCGATCTTCTTCAAGTTCGCGGTGAAGCGATCCGGCTCGGCCTGTGCCAGCGCGCGGGCGAAGCGTTCGGCGAACGACTTGACGGCTGGCCACTCGGCCTGCGGAACCAGCGGCACCACCACATGCACGCCCTTGCCACCTGACAGCATCGGATAGCTGGTCAGCCCCAGGTCGGCCAGGTGCCGCTTCAAGTCCGCCGCCGCCGACTTCACCTTCTCCCAGTCCAGTCCTTCGTCGGGATCGAGATCGAAAACCACGCGATCTGCTTTCTCGACATCGCTGACCAGACTACCCCAGCCGTGAAACTCGATCGTTCCCATCTGCACGCAGGTCAGCACGCCGTCGATATCATCGACCCACAGATAGGGTTCGAGATGCCCGTCCTTCTCGCGGATATCGACATGTTTGACGTGCTCGCCGAAGCTGCCCGCATCATGCTTTTGAAAGAAGCACTGCTTGGCCCGCCCCTGCGGACATCGCACAAGGCTGATCGGCCGGTTGGTGACCCACGGCAGCAGGATCGGCGCGACTGCCTGATAATAGTCGGCAAGATCGCCCTTCGTGACGTTGGAGTCGGGGAAGATCACGCGGTCGCGGTTGCTGATCTTCACGTCGCTCGGCTCGACTTCGGGGGCGGCGACCGCCTTCTCGACCACCACGTCTTCCGCCGGCTTGTCCTCGCGCAGGCCTAGGAAGCTCGCATGCCGCACGACATTGTCCGCGGTGAACTCGGCGAAGGCCACTTCGGCGACCAGCTTCGGCGTCACCCAATGCGCGCCGCGCTTCGCCTCGCGCGGCACTTCGACCGCCGGGGACTTGCGCGCGAGCTTGTCGAGCTTTACCCGTAACGCGTGTCCCGTGGCCATGTCGAACCCGGTGCCGACCTTGCCCGCGTACCGCAGCGCGCCGCCTTCGTTCAGGCCCAGCAGCAGCGCGCGAAAGCCCCGCCCCTTCGCGCTGCTCTCGGTCCAGCCCAGGATCACGAACTCCTGCCGGCGCGTGCATTTGACCTTAAGCCAGCTCTTGGTCCGCGTGCCGCGATATGGCGCGTCGGCGCGCTTAGACACGATCCCCTCATGCCCTTGCGCGCACATCGCCTCAAACAGCTTCTCGCCCGCGCCCAGCACATGCTCGGAGAACTGCAGGCGCGGATCGGCGCCAGCGAGCACGGCGCGCAGCCGTTCCTTCCGCTCGATCTGCGGCAGCTTGCCAATGTCCTCGCCATCCTGCTCGATCAGGTCGAAGCCGAAAAAGGTCAACTCGCCCGATCGATTGGAGAGCGTTTCCTGCAGCGTCGAAAAGTCGGGCTTGCCGTCCTTGAACGCCACCACCTCGCCATCGATCAGCGCCGACCCGACCGACAGCCCCGCCGCCGCCTGCGCAATGCTGGCGAACTTGTCGGTCCAGTCGAGCCCTGATCGCGTGAACAGCTTCGGCCCGCCCCTCCCCACCGCCAACAGCGCGCGGTAGCCATCATATTTCATCTCGTGCAGCCAGCCATTCCCGGCCGGCACGGAATCGACCAGGGTCGCCAATTGCGGCTCGCGGAACCCCGGCACGGGACCGGCCTTGGGCCTGGGCGAGGTCTTGCGTTTCACGGCCGGCTTGCCCGGCTTCACCCCCTTGGCGATCTCCTCCATCGTCCGCCCGGTCTTGACGCTGGTCAGACCCGTCTCGACCAATTCGTCGGTCGCCCCCGCAAACCGGTCTTCGATCTTGCGCAGCAGCCAGTTCTCGCGCTTCTCCTTCCCGCGCGGCTTCAGACGGATCAGCAGCCACTCGCCTTTCATCCGCTCGCCGGCCAGCGTGAAGTGCAGATGCCCCTTCTCCAGGTCCTTCGCGCTCTTGCCGGGGATCGGCGCCCATTCGCCTTCGTCCCACAGCATCACCGTGCCGCCGCCATATTCGCCCTGCGGGATCGTTCCCTCGAACGTCGCATAGGACATGGGGTGATCCTCGGTCCGCACCGCGAGCCGCTTTTCGGCGGGGTCCAGGCTCGGCCCGCGCGTCACCGCCCAGCTTTTCAGCACGCCGTCCACTTCGATCCGGAAATCCCAATGAAGCCGCGTCGCGTCGTGCTTCTGCACGATGAACTTGCGGCCCTGGCCTTTGGCGATCTCGCCTGCCGGCTCGGCGGTCTTGGCGAAGTCGCGCTTGGCGTTGTATTCGGCGAGCGGGTCGGTGCGGGCCATCGTCTCAGGCCCGCTTCTTGGCGGGCGCCTTTGCCGCTGGCTTGGCCGCGGCCTTCTTGGTCGGCGCCTTTTTCGCAGCAGCCGGCTTCTTCGCGGGCGAGGCGGTCCCGCCACCCGGCTTTTCCAGAGACTTCTTGAGCGCCGCCATCAAGTCCACGACGTTCGACCCGCGCGGATCGCCGCCATCCTTTTCCTCGATGATCTTGCGGTTCGACTTCTGCTTCTTCTTGCGCTCGATCAGCCCTTTCAGCGCGTCGACATAGCGGTCGTGGAACGCCTGCGGGTCGAACTTGCCCGACTTCTTCTCGATCAGCGATTCCGCCAGGCCGAGCAACTCGGCATCCGGCTCCATGTCCGGAATGTCGCGAAAATAGCCCTGCGCCTTGTTCACCTCGTCGGCATAGCGCAGCGTTTCCAGCACCATGCCGCGCCCGCACGGTTTCAGACTGACGACATATTCGCGACCGCGCATCGCCAGCTGCCCCAGCCCCACTTTGCGAGAGCGCCGCAGCGCCTCACGCAGCACGACGAACGCTTCTTCGGCCAGATCATCGGCCGGCACCACGAAATAAGGCTTCTCATAGTAGAGAACGTCGATCTCGTGCGCGTCGACGAACTGGGTCAGCTCCAGCGTCTTCTTGGACTCCAGCTTCACCGCATCGATCTCGTCCTGCTCCAGCAGGACATAATGACCCTTCTCATATTCGAAACCCTTGACGATCTCGTCGAGATCGACCGGTCCCACGCCGGGCACGACCTTCTCGTATTTGATGCGCTGACCCGACGGCTCATGCACCTGGTGGAACGCGATCTGCGCGCCAGATTTGGTGGCGGAATAGATTTCCACAGGGATCGAAACCAGCGCGAGGCGGATCTGTCCCTGCCAGTAAGCGCGCGCGGCCATCGTCGTGTCTCCTCGTTGCGAGACCGATTCAAAGCTTGGGATGCAGACTCGTTCCGCCTATCTCTGCGAGCATGACGACCGATCCCTTCGCCCTCTTCGATTCATGGTTCGCCGAGGCTCGCAGCAGCGAGATCAACGACTCCAACGCCATGGCACTGGCCACGGTCGACGCCTCGGGCCAACCATCGGTGCGCATGGTGCTGCTCAAGGGCCACGGTCCCGATGGCTTCGTCTTCTACACCAATCATGAAGGGCGAAAGGCTGCCGACCTGGCTGCCGTGCCCAAGGCCGCGCTGCTGTTCCACTGGAAGTCGCTGCGCCGCCAGATCCGCGTCGAGGGCACGGTAACTCACACCACCGCGGCCGAGTCCGATGCCTATTTCGCCACGCGCAGCCGGGATTCGCAGCTCGGCGCCTGGGCCAGCGATCAATCACGCCCGCTGGCTGACCGTGCAACATTCGAAGCGCGCTACGAGGAAATGCAGGCGCGGTTCGCGGGCGGCGACGTGCCCCGCCCGCCGCATTGGGGCGGCTATCGCGTGACGCCGCATGCAATCGAATTCTGGCAGGATCGCGCTCACCGCCTGCACGAGCGCCGCGTATTCACGCGAACGGCCGACGGCTGGCGGGAAGGCCTGCTCTACCCATGACGGTAACGGCGACCCGCGCCGCCATCGCCAGCGTCGTCACTGCGCTCTTCCTTGGTGCGCTAAAAGGGTACGCCGCGTGGAAGACCGGCTCCGTCGCGATGCTCGCCAGCCTTGCCGACAGCCTGCTCGATCTCGTCGCGAGCCTCGTTACCCTTGCGGGCGTGCGCATCGCCGCGCAGCCGGCTGACGCCGCGCATCGCTTCGGCCATGGCAAGGCCGAGGCGCTCGCCGCGCTGTTTCAGGTCGCGCTGATCTCGGTTTCCGCCAGCTTCATCGCCGTTCGCGCGGTGCAGCGCTTTCTGTCGGGTGACGTTTCGGCCAACCCCGAATCCGGCATCGCAGTGTCGGTCATCGCGATCGCCGCGACGCTTGCGCTCACCGCCTATCAACGCCGCGCCATCGCCGCGAGCGGATCGATCGCCGTGCGCACCGACCAGCTGCATTACCAATCCGATCTGTTCCTCAACCTCGGCGTCATCGCCGCGCTGGTGATCGACCAATATCTACATTTGAGGGGCGCCGATCCCGTGTTCGGCATCGCCATTGCGCTATGGCTGCTGTGGGGGGCCTGGCGCGCCGCAAGCGAAGCGATGGGCCAGTTGATGGACCGTGAATGGCCCGAGGAAAAGCGCCGCGCGCTCGTCGAATGCGCTGCATCCGACCCGCGCCTGGAAAGCCTGCACGACCTGCGCACGCGCACCAGCGGCGCGCAGGATTTCGCGCAGTTCCACATCCACCTGCCGGGGCAGATGAGCGTCGCCCAGGCGCATGACGTGACCGAGGAACTGGAGGCCAAGCTGGAGGCCGCCTTTCCCGGCACCGAAATCCTCATCCATGTCGATCCCGTCGGCCAGGTCGATCAGCCGGGCGATCCGCTGCGCGAGGCGGACGAGATCGGACAATTGAAGGACGCGACATGAAGCTGCCCTTTGCCCAGATCGACGCCTTTGCCGACCGTCCGTTCACCGGCAATCCCGCCGCGGTGATCCCGCTCGACGCGTGGCTGGACGATGCCGTGCTGCAAGCCATCGCCGAGGAAAACAACCTTTCCGAAACGGCGTTCATCGTGCGCGATGCCAGCGCTGCGGCGGATTACGAACTGCGCTGGTTCACGCCTGCCGTCGAAGTGGCGCTATGCGGCCATGCGACGCTTGCCAGCGGCCATCATGTGCTGAGCGCCGATCCGGCGCTGAACCGAGTCAGCTTCCGCACGCGATCGGCCGGCATCCTTTTGGTCGAGCGTGAGAGCGATGGCTATGCCATGGCCCTCCCCGCCTATCCACCTGCGCCCGCCACGATCCCGGGCTTGCTCGAAGCGCTCGGGGTCTCGGGCGGCGAGACGCTGCATCACCCCAATGGGTATGATCTGACCGTTCTCGACAGCGCGGCGGCGGTGCTGGGGCTTCGGCCCGATTTCCGCGCCCTGGCCGCGCTCGGCAACACGCTCAACATCGTCACCGCGCCCGGTACGCAAACCGACGTGGTAAGCCGCGTCTTCGCGCCCGCAGCCGGCATCGACGAAGACCCGGTGACCGGCTCGGCGCACAGCGTCCTCACGCCCTATTGGACCGCGCGTCTTGGTCGCGAGCGCTTCACTGCGTTTCAGGCGAGCCGTCGGGGCGGCAAGGTCGATTGCGAACTGGCGCAGGACAGGGTGATCCTGCGCGGACGCTGCGTCACGGTGATCGAGGGGACATTCCTGCTCTAGTCGAGTCCGATCCATGCCGTATCGGCCGCCGTCTTTCGCGGGGGCAGGGCGGCGATGGCGTTCAGCCCCGCCATGTCGGCCAGTCGCACGGTCATCCCGTTGCGTTCGATCAGCCCGCGCCGTTCCATCTCGCGCACCATGCGATTGACGTGCACCGCCGTGAGCCCCAGCATGTCGCCCAGCTGTTCCTGCGTGATCCGCAGCTCGAACCGTCCCTCTTGCGCCTGCCCCACCCGCTCGAGCCGCAGGTTGAGATCAAGCAGGAACGAGGCGAGCCGCGCGATCGCCGTCGAGCGGCCAACCGTCGCCAGCCGATCCATCAGGGCGATGCGTTCCTTCTGCGACGTCAGCATCGTGAACGCCATCAGCCGCGGCGAACTGGCCATCAATTGCCCCAGCGTCTCCAGCGGCACCTTACGCACCGTCACCGGGGTCAGCGCGGTGAGCGTATCGACCGCCCGCTCGACCGCCATGCTGCTGGTTCCGAGCCAGTCGCCGGGCAGGTGCAGCTTCAGGATCTGCCGCTCGCCGTTGCGCAACAGCATCGACGATAGGACCCATCCGTCGACCAGCAGATACATCGACCGGTCCGTGCTGGATTCGGCGCGCAGAACGGCATTGCGCGGCAGCTCGATCGGCCCGCTACCCAGACTGCGCATTCGCTGGAAGTCATCGTCGGCAAGGCAGGCAAAGTCGCTCAGCCGGTGGTCGGGATAATTTTTTTGCACGGCAGCCCCTGGAAAGAAGGAAACCGTAGGGCGCAGCCCGTTGCGCCGCATTGATCTAAGCTATTTTCTAGCTTGTAATCAGTTTGCGATCAACTCGGCCCGCTCGGTTTCGCGAATCCAGCCACCACCCAGCACGCGTTCGCCGGAATAGAGCACCGCCGCCTGGCCGGGCGCCACGCCATATTCCGGCATTTCGAACAGCACCCGGTCGCCCTCGATCCGCGCCGGCACGGGCTTGGCGAGCGAGCGCACCTTGACGCTCATCGGCCCGTCGCTCGCCGCATCATATCCCGCGCCCAGCCAGTTCAGCCCGTCGATCCGCGCCGCGCGCACCGCCAGCGCCGACTTGGGCCCGACCACCACCTCGCGCCGCGCGGCGTCGAGGCGGACGACATAAAGCGGCTCGGGCGTGCCGCCGATCTCCAACCCCCGCCGCTGGCCGACGGTGAAGTGGATGAGGCCGCGATGCTCGCCCAGCTTGCGCCCCGTCTCGTCGACGATGTCGCCCCGCGTATCCGCTTCCGGCCGCAGCTTCTTGACCAGCCCAGCATAGTCGCGGTCGGGCACGAAGCAGATGTCCTGGCTATCGGGCTTTGCTGCGACGCCAAGGCCGATTTCCGCCGCCAACTCGCGCACTCGTGCCTTCGGCATCCCTCCAAGCGGAAAGCGCAGGTAATCGAGCTGCGCCGCGGTCGTCGCGAACAGGAAATAGCTCTGGTCCCGTGCCGGGTCGGCGCCTCTGTGCAGTTCCGGCCCGGCGCGGCCGATAACGCGCTGCACGTAGTGACCGGTCGCCAGGCAATCCGCGCCCAGGTCGCGCGCGAGTGCGAACAGGTCGGTGAACTTGGGACCCATGTTGCACTTCACGCACGGGATCGGCGTTCGCCCGGCCAGATATTCGTCGGCGAAGTCGTCGATGACCGTTTCGCGAAAGCTGGACGCGTGATCGAATACATAATGCGCGATGCCCAGCTTGTCGCACACGGCGCGGGCGTCGCGGATGTCACGCCCGGCGCAGCAACTGCCAGCACGCCCGACCGCCTCGCCATGATCGTAAAGCTGCAGTGTCACGCCGATCGTCTCGGCGCCCGTCTGTGCGGCCAGCGCCGCCACGACCGAGCTGTCGACGCCGCCCGACATGGCGACGACGATTCGCCGCGCGTTCAGCGGCTCGGCAAGCTGGAAATCGCCTGAGGGCATGGCCAGCCACATAGTGCCGCGCAGCCGCAGATGCAAAAAGCTCGGGCCATTTACCCCCCTTTCAGCCTTCGCCGCTACCCATAGACCTGTGTTCGACTCAAGGTGAGTGGCGTTTGTGGACTTGAGCTATCGCTTCGACCGGAATGTGATCGACCGCGCGGCGGTCACCGCGATTCCGACTGAACTTGCCATCCTGATGGTGGGCGTTGCCGCGCGTCAGGCGACCAGCCGCACCGCGCGGCTGCAATATGACCTCGACGCGCCGCGCCCTGCCGGCAGCCTGCTCGCGCCGGCCGATGGCGCGTTCAACGGCGCGGTCGAACGGGCGTTGGCCGACCGCCCCGCCCCGTCAGGCACGGCGTCGCCCGACGCCGCGCTAACGCCCTGGCAACCCCGATGAACGCGCTGTTTACCGTGCCGCTTAGGCGATGCTCAAGCCAGGCCGCTTATGGTCGTTACAGAATGAAGACGGGGGCCCCCGCCCGACACGAGGTAGGCGATGATTGAGAACCAGAAGATCCGTCCGGCAAAGGTGATCGGGCCGCTCGGCGAGCCGTTGACGCTCGACTCGCTTCCCCCGCCCGAAACCACGCGCTGGGTCGTTCGCCGCAAGGCGGAGGTGGTCGCAGCCGTTAATGGCGGCCTGCTCACGGTCGATGAGGTTTGCGATCGCTACGGCCTCACCGTCGAGGAATTTGCCGGCTGGCAGCGCGCGATCGACCGCTCGGGCATGCCGGGCCTGCGCGTTACGCGCATCCAGCACTATCGCTCGCTGTACGAGCGGCAACACAAATACTGAACCGACCGGTTCGCAGAGGGGTCTCCTCCTTCCCCCTCAAACCTCTCCGCCCGCGCCTCGAAACGCGGGCGGAACCATTTTCAGGCCTCGCGCGTCATACCGCCACATGCCCGCCAGGCGGGCTGAAAGGTGGAGGAAGACATGCTCGGTTTCATTCTTTGGCTCGTCATCGGCGGCGTCGTGGGCTGGCTAGCCAGCCTCATCATGCGCACCGATGCGCAACAGGGCATTCTGCTCAACATCGTGGTCGGCATCGTGGGCGCCTTCATCGGCGGACTGCTGTTCAATCGCGGCGACATCAATGACGGTATCACGCTTACCAGCTTCCTGGTGTCGCTGGTCGGTGCAGTAATCCTGCTCGCGATCGTCAACCTCGTGCGCCGCGGCTCGGTGCGTTAACTCGACGGATCAGACCAGATGGTGAGGGCCGCCCGGCGACGGGCGGCCCTTCTTCGTTTCACTTCAGCAGAAACCGTACGCGCACCGTCACGCCGACCTGCTGCTCGCCCGGCGCGACCTCTGTCCTGTCCTTTGCCGACTGCGCCCGGACCATCATCGCGGGCACCGGCCCGGGCATTGCGCCGTCACCTTCGCTCAACGCAATCAGCCGCTCGACCCGCATGCCCAGCGCCCGTGCATAAAGGTCGGCACGCGCCCGTGCGCGTTTCACGGCATCGACCCGTGCCTCATCCTGCGCTGCGTCGAGCTGGTCGATCCCTAGCGACGGGCCGTCGATCTGGTTGGCGCCCTGTGCGACCAGTGCATCCAGGATCGCGCCACTCCGGGCGATATCGCGGAACTTCACCGCCACGCTGTTCGACGCCTGATAGCCGGTGATGACCGGCGGCTGGTTCTCGGCATAGCGATATTGCGGGTTCAGCGAGATCGTCGCCGTCTGTACGTCGCGCGTTGCGATACCGGCTGCCTTCAGCGCCGCCAGCACCCGCGCCATCTGCGCGGCGTTGGCCGAAAGCGCGGCCGCGGCAATCGGCGCAGCAGTCACCACGCCAGCCCGGATCGTGGCGATGTCGGGCACGCGCGTCGCCTGGCCCTCGGCTACCACGTCGAGCAGCGTTCCATCGGTGATTGCTGCAGGCACCGGCTCCTGCGCCGAAACCGTCAGCGGAAGCGCCGCGATCATCGCGGCGGCGGCAAGCACTCGAACCATTTAACCCGGCCTTTCGTCAGTTGGTCAGGCCGCGCTAACGCATGGCAGGACAACGCCGGCTGAACGAAAATCGACCCGGGACCGACGCCTCAGGTCCGGCGGCGGATGATCAGGCGATACAGCGCCAGCAGCACGACCGCTCCAGCCGTGGCGGCGAGATAGTGGTGCCAAGTCTGCGTCAGGCTGATCTGCAACAGCGGAGTGAGATAAAAGGCGAGCAGCGCCCCGGCTATGCCGATCAGGATGGTCACGATGATCCCGCCCGGATCCCTGCCGGGCATGATGAGCTTGCCGAGCGCTCCGGCCACCAGCCCGATCAGGATCCAGCTCAAAATGCCCTCTGGCATGCAATCCTCCCTGTTTGGCCTTTTTGCAGGCACCGACAGACTGCCCCATCGACGCGCCGGTGCAAACCCCGATTCGGCGCACATCGACATGAGGCGGCGGCTTGCGGAACAGGACGAAAACGGGCAAGGCGACGCGCCGTACGCGGCGGCACTTGAGGCCGGTGACTTATTCATATAACACAGCATGACTGGATGGCTCGTGCGGCCCGCGACAGGGTCGATTCGAGGGGGGATCGTGCATGAATTACGAGGCTGGGATGTTGGGCAGGGACGAACCGCTGGCGTTGACTGACGAGACGCAGGCGCGCTCGCGCCGCAAATGGCTGATCATCGGCGCGGTGCTGGTGGTCGTGGCCATTGCGATCGCCTGGTTCGCCATTGCCTCCGGCAAGCGCGACGGACAGACGAACGCTGCGGCAAGCAAGGCCGGGCCGCAGACCGGCGGGGGGCGCCAGTTGCCGACCGTGACCGTTGCCGTGCCGGGCCGCCAGTCCATCGAACTTGCCATCAGCGGCACCGGCTCACTCGCCGCGCGGCGCGAAATGCCGGTGGGCGTCGCCGGCGAAGGCGGCATGGTGACTCGCGTGCTGGTCGAGCCGGGCAGCTGGGTCGGCGCGGGTCAGGTGCTCGCCACGGTCGATCGCTCTGTCCAGGCCCAGACGGCCCAGTCCCAGGCGGCAGGCATCCGCGTTGCCCAGGCCGACCTCGATCTTGCCCAGGCCAATCTCGACCGCGCCCAGCGCCTCGTCAGCAACGGTTTTGTGTCCAAGGCGGATATTGATCGCCTGACAGCCACGCGAGACGCCGCCGCCGCTCGCGTCCGTGTCGCGCGGGCCCAGCTCGGCGAAACGACCGCGCGCAACCGCCGGCTCGACATCCGGGCGCCGGCTGCCGGTCTCGTCCTCACACGACAGGTTGAGCCGGGGCAGATCATCAGCTCGGGCACCGGCACGCTGTTCCGCATCGCCCAGGGCGGGCAGATGGAATTGCGCGCACAGTTGTCCGAAGCGGATTTGCAGCGGCTCAGTGTCGGTGCCCGAGCCGAAGTGACGCCGGTCGGCACGACGCAGACCTTTGTCGGCCAGGTCTGGCAGGTCTCACCGGTGATCGATCCCCAGACGCGTCAGGGCATTGCTCGTATTGCGCTCGCTTATGACAAGGCGTTGCGCCCCGGCGGATTCGCCTCTGCTCGCATCGTTTCGGGAGGACAAGTCGCGCCGCTGCTGCCGCAATCGGCGGTACAGAGCGACAACAAGGGCAATTTCGTCTATGTCCTCAATGCGAAGGACGAAGCGGAGCGTCGTGCGATCACCACCGGCGACGTTTCGGACGCCGGGGTCGCAATCACCAGCGGGCTCACCGGGACCGAACGGGTCGTGCTGACCGCAGGCGCCTTCCTCAATCCGGGTCAGAAGGTCATTCCGAACCTGACGACCCTCAAGCGCTGAGAAACCAGGACGATGGGCTTTCGCAATATTTCGGCATGGTCGATCCGTAATCCGGTTCCACCCATCGTCCTGTTCATCGCGCTGACGATCGCCGGGTTGGTCAGCTTCATGCGCATGGACGTGAACCAGGATCCGGATATCGACTTCCCAATCGCGATCGTGGTCATCAGCCAGCCCGGCGCCGCGCCGACCGAGCTTGAGACTCAGGTCACCCAGCGCGTCGAATCCGCCGTGCGTGCGCTGCAGGGCATCGACCAGATCGAATCCACGGTGCAGGAAGGCAGCTCGCAGACGGTCATTCAGCTTGCAATCGGTACGCCGATCGACCGGGCGGTGCAGGATGTCCGCGAAGCGGTGAACCAAATTCGCGGCGACCTGCCGGACGGCATTCTCGAACCGCAGGTATTCCGCGCCAACACGACCGACAACGATGTGGCCAGCTTCACCGCCATCGCCACCGACCTGACGATGGAGGAGCTCAGCTGGTACGTCGACAACGCGGTGTCCAAGGAACTGTTGTCGGTTCCCGGCCTCACCGCGGTCGAGCGGATCGGCGGCGTCAACCGCGAAATCCGCATCATCCTCGATCCCGCCAAGGTTCAGGCCTATGGCCTGACTGCAAGCCAAGTGAACCAGCAGCTGCGGCAGGTGAACTTGAACGCCGCCGGCGGTCGCGCCGAAATCTCCGGCACGGAACAGTCCGTTCGCGTGCTGGGCAACGCACAAAATGCCTATGCCCTGGGCCAGACGCAGATTGCGATCGGCGCGGGGCGCACAGTGCGCCTCTCCGACATCGCCGATGTCAGGGATGCTTACGCCGAATTGCGCAGTTCGGCGCAGTGGAACGGCCAGGAAGTGCTCGCCTTCGATATCAAGCGTGGTAAGGGCGCGTCCGACGTCGCAGTGTTCCATGCCGCCGAGGTCAAGCTGAAGGAAATGGCTGAGCGCAATCCGAAGGTGCGCTTCGAGGTTTTGTTCAACAACACCGAATATGCCGAATCCCAATATGAATCGGCGATCGAGGCGCTGATCGAAGGCGCGCTGCTGGCTGTCGTCGTGGTGTTCCTGTTCCTGCGCGACTGGCGCGCGACGTTCATCTCGGCACTGGCGATCCCGCTCTCGGCCATTCCGACGTTCTTCTTCATGGAGCTGCTCGGGTTCAACCTCAACCAGATGACACTGCTCGCGCTCAGCCTGGTCGCCGGCGTGCTCGTCGACGACGCGATCGTCGAGATCGAGAATATTGTCCGCCACATGCGCATGGGCAAAACCGCCTATCAGGCATCGATCGACGCGGCGGACGAGATCGGTGTTGCCGTGCTCGCCACCACCATGTCGATCGTCGCGGTGTTCCTGCCAGTCGGGCTGATGCCGGGAATCTCAGGCCAGTTCTTCAAGAATTTCGGCCTTACCGTGGTCGCTGCGGTGCTGATGAGCCTTGTCGTCGCGCGTATGCTCACCCCCATGATCGCCGCCTATTTCCTGAAGGCCAAGGGTCATGCGACGCATGGCGAGGGCTGGCTGATGGACCAGTATATGAAGGTGCTGCACTGGACGCTGCGTCATCGCTGGTCGGCGATCGTCGGCGGTCTCGCCTCGTTCGCGCTTACCATCGTCATGTTCATGGTACTGCCGAACACCTTCCAGCCGCAGCAGGATCAGGACGCGGTCACCGCCACGATCGAAATGGTGCCTGGCACGACGCTCGACCAGACCAAACTGGTCGTGACCCGCGTGCGTCTGCTGCTTGAGAAGCAGGACGGCGTCGAGAACATCTATACCCGCGCCGGCGTGGGCAATGGCCGCGTCACCGCGATGCTGGCCGAAGACCGCAAATTCACCAGCGATGAGTTCCAGCGCCGCATGACGCCTGAACTTGCCAAGATTCCGGATGCGCGCGTCACCTTTCGTGCGCAGGGCGGCTGGGGCGGCAGCGGCCGTGCGCTCTCGATCACGCTGGGCGGCGAGGATCCGGTGCTGCTTCAGCAGACCGCGCAAAAGATCGTCGATGAGATGAACGGCCTTCGCACGGTGGTCGCCCCGCGCGTCCAAGGCGATCTCAAGCGCCCTGAAATCGTAATCAAGCCGCGCATGGATCTTGCCGCCAATCTCGGCGTGACGACCCAAGCGCTGTCGCAGGCGATCCGCATCGCGACGCTTGGCGATATCGACCAAAACAGCGCGCGTTTCTCGCTGTCCGATCGCCAGATCCCGATCCGCGTCGCGCTGAACGAAGACGCGCGTGCGCGCCTCTCGACGATCCAGAACCTGCCCGTCGCGACGCAGAGCGGCGGCTCGGTGCCGTTGAGCGTCGTCGCCGATATCGGCTTCGGCGCGGGCCCCACGCGTATTGACCGCATCAACAAGCAGCGCCGCATCCTGATCGGCGCCGACTTGGCTCCAGGCGTGGTCAGCGGCGACGCGATGAAGCAGATCAAGCAGCTGCCGACGATGAAGAACCTGCCGCTCGGCGTGTCGGAAATGAACGTCGGCCAGTCCAAGATCCAGGGCGAGATGATCCAGAACTTCATCATTGCCGTGATCGCGGGCGTGTTCCTCGTCTTCGCCGTGCTGGTGCTGCTCTATCGCCGTTTCGTTTCGCCGCTGGTCAACATGGGCTCGCTCCTGCTTGCCCCGCTCGGCGGCCTGCTGGCGCTGTGGATTACGGGCAATCCGATCTCGATGCCGGTCTATATCGGCCTGCTGATGCTGCTCGGCATCGTCGCAAAGAATTCGATCCTGCTGATCGACTTCGCGATTGAGGAAATGGAGAAGGGCGTCGACAAGATCACGGCCATTGCCGATGCCGGCCACAAGCGTGCGCAGCCGATCATCATGACCACGGTCGCGATGATCGCCGGCATGGTGCCTACTGCGCTCTCGCTTTCTGGCGACAGTTCGTGGCGCGCGCCGATGGGCATCGTCGTGATCGGCGGCCTTGCGCTCTCGACGCTGCTCACGCTCCTGATCGTGCCGGCCAGTTTCAGCCTGGCGATCGGCGTTGAACGCTGGATGGGTCCGCGCCTGCGTCGCCGCCTGCTTACCTATACTCCGGGCGACGAAAACGGCCCTCAGGGCGCGGTGATCGAGCACCAGGCGGGCACCGGTCGCCTGCCCGGCCCGGATGGAACGCAACCTGCCGAGTGAACCAAATCAGCGCGCGCGAATTGTTACGGGCATGACCCGGTCTCCTCGCGCACGCATGTTCACGACGCGCGAACCCGTGCCGCCCGGTCTGCGCCGGATGCGCTTCATCGCGACCGGCCTGCTGGTTGCCATGGCGCTCATCTATTTCGCAGCCCGCCACTATGAGCCAGCCTATTTGCCCGCTGGCTTCGTGCGGGCCTTTGCCGAGGCGGCGATGGTCGGCGGCCTGGCCGATTGGTTCGCCGTTACCGCGCTGTTTCGCCACCCGCTGGGGCTGCCCATCCCCCACACCGCCATCATCCCGCGCAACAAGGACCGGATCGCCACCGCGTTGGCGAGCTTCCTGCGCGACAATTTCCTCGTCCCGCGCGTCGTTGCGCGCCGGATGCAGGGGGTCGATGTCGCCGGCGCCGCCGGACGATGGCTGGCCCAGCCGCCGGAAAGTTCGGGCCGCCTGCGCCGCGGCGCATCGCGCATGGCCGCGTCCTTGCTCGAATCGCTCGATCAGGAGCAGCTTGGCGGCATGATCAAGGGCGCGGTTTCCACCCGCCTCCGTCAGACCGACATCGCGCCGCTGCTGGGCCAGGCGCTCGGCGCGGCAATGGCGGAGGGGCGCCACCTGCCGCTCATGGACTCGATGCTGCGCTGGCTGGCCAAGGTGATCGACACCAATGAGGCGCTGATCCGCAAGATGGTGCACGACCGCGCCGGCACGATCATGCGCTGGACGGGACTTGACGAGACACTTGCCGACAAGATCATCGACGGCCTCTACAAGCTGGTCGCCGACGTCGCCGAAGACCCTGCTCATCCGCTCCGCGCAAAGGTCGAGGAAGGGATCGAAAAGCTCGCCTTTGACCTCCAGTTCGATATTCCTACGCGGATGAAGGTCGAAGCGTTCAAGGCCGACCTGCTCGACAACCCGGCGCTTGCCCGCTGGATCGAGGGGATGTGGGAACAGGCCCGCGCCGCACTGCTCCGCGTTGCACGCGACCCCGACGCGGCGCTGACCGGCAAATTCGGCGACGCGCTGCGCCAGCTCGGCACGACGCTGCAAAGCGACCCGCGCCTTGCGCACATGATCAACCGCTTCGTGCGCCGCGCGGCCGTCGGCACGGCGGCAGACTATGGCGACGGCATCGTCCGCCTCGTCAGCGATACGGTGCGCAGCTGGGACGCGCATACCCTGACCGGCCGGCTCGAAAACACGGTCGGCCAGGACCTGCAATATATTCGCATCAACGGCACGCTGGTCGGCGGCCTGGTCGGCCTTGCCATCCACACGCTGCACACACTGCTCTGAAGCCCCGCTGCAGATCGGACCAGGCAGTCACCCCGCCCAGTCCAGCACCGTCCAGCCCCGCAGCTTCGCCAGCTTGCGCAACGGGCCATGCGCGTTGACCGCATAGGCATCATCCGCCCATTCAAGCGCCGGGGCGTCCGACACATGATCGCTATAGAAACGGATCTGCACGTCCGCCCGCGCCAGCCCATCGCCCGCCAGCCATGCCTCGATCATCCGCAGCTTGCCGGCGCCATAGCAATTCTCGCCCTCCAATCCTGGCAGGATATTCCCCGCTGCGTCGCGTCGCGCCAGCGTCGCGATCACGTGCCCGATCCCCAGCTTCGCCGCGATCGCCCTTGCATAGTAGCCATGGCTTGCCGTCGCCAGCACCGGCTCCCACCCTGCTGCGCGATCGGCCTCCACCCGCGCTCGCGCATCGGCGAACAGGCCGCTCGCTGCGACCCGCTCGGCAAAGGCAGTCGCCAGCGCCTCTAGCTCGTCGGGCGGGATCGACCGACCGATCATGAGCCGGTGAGTGACCTCCTTCAGCCGTGCACGCGAGATCCCCTTCGCCAGATAGGCGGCGCTCGCTACCCCGGCGAGCGGCCAAAGCGCCAGCCGCCACCTCGCCCGTGCCATCGCCGCATGGATCAGGAACGGCGTCCATGTCGCCCTGCGCGTGATGGTCTTGTCCATGTCGTAAATTGCAAGTCGGCGCATCGGAACCTTGGCATCATGTCGGGGATTGAGACGTAGCTGAAACAACTGCAAAAGCGAGAGCTTGCCGTTCCACCTCGAATGAACCATGCATTGCCGCGATGAGCGCGCCAGCCGATTTCCAGCACGATGTGGCGAACGGGGGGACCTTGCGCTTTACCGGCGACCTGTCGCTTCGCTCGATCGGCGATCTGCCCGAACGGCTCGCCGCCGCGCCGGGTCCTGTTGCCACGCTCGACGTTAGCGGCGCCCAGCGCATCGACACTGTCGGTGCCTGGGTCGTCCACCGCTACGCTCGTGATCACGGCGCCACCGTCACGGGGCTGGGCGAAAATACGCGTCACCTGTTCGATCAGGTCGCCCAAGCCGATCATCCGATCGAAGCAAAGCGTCCCGAACCCGGCACCTTCGCTCGCCTGCTTGGCGAAGTCGGCGAAGCCGTCATCCAGGCGTTCCGCACACTTTACGGCCTGCTCGGCTTCATGGGCGGCACCGTGGTTGCCTTTGGCCGCATCCTCGGCAACCCGCGCGCCTTTCGCTTCAATGCGACGGTCCATCGGTTCGAAGTGGTCGGTGTCCAGTCGCTAGGCATCATCGGCCTTATGAGCTTCCTGATCGGCATCGTCATCGCACAGCAGGGCGCGGTGCAGCTGCGCCAGTTCGGGGCCGAAGTATTCACCATCAATCTGGTCGGCCGCATCACGCTGCGCGAACTGGGTGTGTTGATGACCGCGATCATGGTCGCGGGCCGTTCGGGCTCGGCATTCGCGGCGCAGATCGGCACGATGAAGCTGACCGAGGAAATCGACGCCATGCGCACCATCGGCGTCAGCCCGATGGAGGCGCTGGTACTGCCGCGGGTGCTCGCCGCGGTCCTGATGATGCCGCTGCTTGCCTTCTATGCCTCGCTCGTCGCGATCATCGGCGGTGGGCTGCTCTGCTGGATCTCGCTCGACATCCCGCCGATCACCTTCATCCAGCGCATTCGCGAAGTGGTGCCGATGACCGACCTCTATGTCAGCCTGGTCAAGGCGCCGGTCTTTGGCGCGATCATCGCGATTGCCGGCTGTTTCCAGGGCATGCAGGTCGAGGCGGACGCCGAACAGGTCGGCACGCGCACCACCACTGCGGTCGTTCAGGCGATCTTCCTCGTCATCGTTCTCGACGCCTTCTTTGCGGTGTTCTTCACCGAAGTCGGGTGGAACTGATGGCGACTGCTCCGCGATCCGCGCGCCCCGGCTCCCCTCGCCTCTCGCCGATCCTGGACGGCGATGCGGTCATCCGTGTGCGCGCGCTGCGCAACAGCTTCGGCGAACAGGTCATCCACGATGGCCTCGACCTCGACGTCAGGCGTGGCGAGATCATTGGCGTCGTCGGCGGGTCGGGAACCGGCAAGTCGGTGCTGATGCGCTCGATCATCGGCCTTCAGGTTCCCGACGAAGGCAGTATCGAGGTGTTCGGCGAACCCGTCCTGGAATGCGACCCGGTCGAGGCAATCGACATCCGACGCCGCTGGGGCGTGCTGTTCCAGGGCGGCGCGCTATTCTCGACCCTGACGGTGGCCGAGAATGTTCAGGTCCCCCTGCGCGAATTCTACCCTCATCTCGGTCAGCCGCTGCTCGACGAGATTGCCGCGTACAAGGTTGTGATGACTGGCCTGTCGCCCGATGCCGGGCCGAAATACCCGGCCGAGTTATCGGGCGGCATGAAAAAGCGCGCGGGCCTCGCGCGCAGTCTCGCGCTCGATCCCGAATTGCTGTTCCTTGACGAGCCGACCGCCGGTCTCGATCCGATCGGCGCGGCCGCATTCGATGAACTCACTCTGTCGCTTCAGCGCACACTCGGCCTCACCGTCTTCCTCATCACCCACGATCTCGACTCGCTCTACGCCATTTGCGACCGGGTGGCGGTGCTGGCCGACAAGCGGGTGATCGCGGTCGGCACGATCGACGAATTGCTCGAGCTGGATCACCCGTGGATCCAGGAATATTTCAACGGCCCGCGCGGACGCGCCGCCGTCACCAGCGCCGCGACGGCAGCTGAAAAGGCTCAGGGGGTATAGATGGAAACCCGGTCAAATCATGTGCTGGTTGGTGCGGTGGTGCTGATCCTGCTTGCGGTACTGGCGCTGTTCACCGTCTGGCTGGCGCGCATCAACACCACGTCCGAGAAGGAGTATGACATCTTCTTCAAGCAATCGGTTGAGGGTGTGAACAAGGGCTCGGCCGTGTCCTTTTCCGGCGTGCCGGCGGGGCAGGTCAAGGAAATCGCACTGTTCAAACCGGACCCCAGCCTGGTGCGCGTCCGCATCAGCGTGAACAGCGATATTCCAGTGCTTCAGGGTACAACCGCAACCATCCAAGGCGTCGGATTTACCGGCGTCAGCCAGATTCAGCTCGATGGCGCGGTCAAGGGTGCGCCGGCGATCGAATGCCCGGACCAGAATCCGCGCAGCGTTTGCCCAATGGGCGTACCGGTGATCCCCACGCGGCAAGGCGGACTTGGCGCGCTGCTCTCGTCCGCGCCGCGCCTGCTCGAACGCATCTCGACCCTGACCGAGCGGCTGACCGAGTTGCTGGGCGACCGCAATCAGGCGTCGATCGCCGGCATTCTGCAAAACACCAATCGCCTGACGGACGAGCTTGCGAAGGGAGCGCCCGACATGCGGCTTGCCATCGCCGAACTACGCAACACGGTGAAACAGGCCGGCTTCGCTGCTGAGCAGATCGGCAACGCGGCGGAAACGACGGATCGCGTGCTCGACAAGGAAGTCGGACCCACGATGCAGAACCTGCGCGGCGCGATCAGTTCGGCCGACCGCACGCTACAACAGCTCGAACGGACATTGGGCAAGGCGGACAAGGGCTTCGACGAGGTTTCGACCAAGACCGTCCCCGAAGTGAACCAGCTGATCCAGGATCTGCGCGAAACCGCGATCGCGCTGCAGTCCGTCGCCGAAAAGATCGACAAGGGTGGCGCCGGATCGTTGATCGGCGGGCAGAAGCTGCCTGACTATGAACCCAGGAAGAAATGAGCATGGCCATGAAGACGCTCGCCCGCATCGCGCTTCCCCTCGCCCTGTCAGCGTCGCTTGCCGGCTGTATCCGCTTCGGCGCCGAACCGCCCGATGCGCTGCTGACACTCACGCCAACCGCGGCCGTCGCGGTCGGCGCGACGGCGAGTTCGGCCGATGCCCGCTCGATCACGATCACCGTGCCAGTCGTGCCCCAGGAACTTGCCGTCGCCCGCGTGCCGGTGCGCTCGAGCGAGACGGCGATCGCCTATCTCAAGGACGCGCAATGGGTCGAAGCGCCCAACCGTCTTTTCGCGCGCCTCCTGTCCGACACGATCACCACCCGCACCGGCCGGGTGGTGCTGAGCTTGCGCCAGGCGCTGTCCGATCCCGGCGCGCGCCTAGGCGGGGAGTTGCGTCATTTCGGCGTCGATGCGACCACCAATGAAGCCGTGGTCACGTTCGACGCCACGCTTACTCGCGATGGTGCCGCTCGCAATTTCGAAAAGCGCCGGTTCGAAGCGCGCGTGCCCATGACCGCGATCGACGCGCCCTCGGCCGGCATCGCGCTCAACGCCGCCGCCAACCAGGTCGCCGGTGAAGTCGCCGACTGGGTCGGCCGTTAAGGTCAGGACCTTTTAGGACGCCCGCCGCACCGGCGGCATCGCATTGCAGATGTCCGACCCACCAGCCGGCAGTTCGAAGAATGGCGGCTCGCGGTTTTCTCTTGCCTTCACCCAGGCAGCAAACCGCGCATTGTTCGCCGCGCGATACTCGAACCGCGGCTGGGATGCCTCGGGCAATTCGCTCGCCAGCCGCACGCTGATGATCGGCACGCGCTGGCTCGCCTCCTTGTACAGCCCCAGTCCGCCCTCGGTTCCCCGTGGCAGCGACGAAAGATGCTCAATCCCCTCCAGCACGCGACCGACGATCGCGATGTTGCGGTCGAGGTGCCGCGGCGCGTGTCCGATCACGGCATACAAGTCGCCTCCGCTGCCAGTGCTCGGCTTCAGGTCACGCGCCACCCCGACCATGCCATAACAATGCGGCAGCCACGCCACCATGCCATTGGTCGCCAGCGGCCAGCCATCGGCGCTGTGTCCGGTCGACGTCGAATAAGGATCGATCCTGGTCAGCCGAGTCACCGCGTCATAGCGCGGCCAGTCATATTCGGCCGGCGGCTGCGCAATCACCCCGGCCGGCAACGCCTTCTTCTCGGTCGCATCACCCCATTGCACGACATAATTGTCGTGAACGCGATAGATTGTCTCCCCATCCCACCAGCGCGCACTCGCCAGTTTTCGGATGTTGGCGACATGGACCGGCGCATAGCGTGGCGCTAGCCGGATCACGACCTGCCGCTCGTCGGCAAGTTTCATCACCAACAGCTCAGCCGCCGGGATAGGCTTCCAATCGGCCGGCAGCGGATCGGCGGCTTTGGGTGCGGGCGGAGCGGCTGCGGCCTGAAAGGCCAGCGCGATGAGCGAAGTCAGCATGGCGCGATGCTGACACGCTTGCGGTCGCGCACGCAAGCCACTAGGGCACGCCTTCCAGAGCATGCGGAGCGGTGGCCGAGTGGTCGAAGGCGCTCGCCTGGAAAGTGAGTATACGTCAAAAGCGTATCGAGGGTTCGAATCCCTCCCGCTCCGCCACCCCCTCGAACTACTGCGAACATGTGCGTACGGCCTCAGACGTGTTTTTCGGCTGTTTTACGTGCTTTCTTGCGCGCGCATGCTCGGTGTTTCGTCCGCATCGGTTCGAGATCGGCCGTATCAAACCGCTGCCTGAATTATGACCAAACTTATGGCTTGCTTGGCCGCCAGGTGTCTGCGACATTTGGCTGGAGGCTGCATATGCGGGTCAGGAATCGACTAAATGTCAAGCAGGCAGCTACGTTGACTGGGGTCGGCGTTCACTCAGACGGCGGTGGCCTCTATCTTCGCGTGCGGCCTAGCGGATCGAGGTCCTGGCTGTTCGTATATTCCATCAACGGGCGACGTCGCGAAATGGGCTTAGGCTCGGATTTGGACGTCACGCTTGCCCAGGCGCGCGAGAAAGCTGCCGCAGCGCGCGAAGCAGTGCTTGGAGGCGTAGATCCGCAGAGGGCACGCTTAGCGGCAAAGTCAGCCGCGCCTGAACAGCCGAATATGACCTTCGGCAAGTTCGCGCTCGACCTGCTCGACAGCATTGAGGAAGGCTTCAAGAACGCGAAGCATCGGCAGCAGTGGCGGAACACGCTAGTCACCTACGCCCAGCCATTATTCCAACTACCAATCGACGCTGTTTCGACCAGCGACGTGCTCAGCGTGCTTCAACCCATCTGGCTAACCAAACCCGAGACCGCGTCGCGCGTGCGAGGTCGGATCGAGCGAGTTCTCGACGCCGCCAAAGTGAAAGGACTGCGGTCGGGCGAGAATCCCGCACGTGGTCGCGGCCATCTGGATCTTTTGCTTCCGAAGCGTCCGAAAGAAGATGTGAAACATCATGCTGCCTTGCCCTTTCGCGAGATTGCCAGCTTCTTTCGCCAACTTCGCCTCAGAGAAGGCGTTGCAGCGCGCGCGCTCGAATTCGCTATTTTGACTGCCGCGCGCTCAGGGGAAATTCGGGGCATGACTTGGAACGAGGTCAATCTGGAAGAGCGCCTTTGGAAGGTGCCTGGGAATCGGATGAAGGCTGGCGTAACGCACGAAGTGCCGTTGAGTGACGCTGCAGTTGCCATCTTGACCGCCGCGCGCCCTACCAAGGCCAAGCCCGAGACGCTGGTGTTTCCAGGCGGCCGCGGCAAGATGTCGGATATGACGCTGACCGCCGTTCTCAGGCGGATGAAGCGAGATGACATTACCGTTCACGGATTTCGATCGACATTCCGCGATTGGGCCGGGGAAGTAACCCAATTCGCTCGCGAAGAAATCGAGATGGCCCTTGCGCACACGATCGAGTCCGCAACAGAACGTGCCTATCGGCGTGGCCGCGCGCTCCCCAAGCGGCGGGAACTGATGAAAGCCTGGGGCGAATATTGCTCAGGTACGTCTGGCGTCTCGGTGTCGGTTGGGGCGAACGATCTGGAAGCCGACACTTCCCGTGATGAGCAGCGCGACCCCAGGCCGGGAGGTCCCACGACAGTCCCGAACTAGCCGATTGCCGGCTTTCAACTGCATGCTGCCAGTTGTCGAGTTAGCAGCCTAGGTCGGATGAGCGCCGCTATGGCTGCCCAGGTGAAGCATCAAGTGCATCTCCCGGCCACCGCGGCGCCCCGTGCTTGAACGGCGATGGCTTATCCCACCACTCCTCCTCCAACCTTTGCACGGCAGCAGGATAATCGCCTCTGTGTTCCGTCACGACAGCCGACCAAGCGAGATGCATGGCTATCCAATCTTCGAAGCCTGGCTCAATGACGGCCAAATTCGGCCGTTGACCCGCATGACGCAAAAAAGCGGGCAATGCCGACAATGGTGTGAAGTGGCGGTAGGCGTGCATCAGTCGCAGCGCTGTCCTTTCTCGAAGCGCTGACGACAACATTTTTGGACGGTCAGCGAAGATTACCCTCAGCCCCCGCATGAAGGGGTTGGTTCGAGCCGGCGCGCCACGGGAATCAAGGCGCGCTTCGCGTTGATCGAGAAAATCGCCATCATCGTTATCATAAACCGAGCCGATGAGCGCATACACCTCGCGTTCGAGCCAGCCGATCCTAGCCGGCGAGACGCCTTGCATATCCCAGCCAGCCACCACGCGAACGCACGCCGCTTCAAATGCAGGCTGGTCGATGATCATCTTAATCGCCGCTCCTAGTTGCGATAATAAATCCGTCCGGAAAAAGCCTATTTTCAATGGTTTAGTAAAATAAACCTGTTGCATGCTTCAGTTTCATGGGTAGATCCATTGACCCTCATTTCATGTTGAGGGTGTACGATGCCTTGTCAATTCAGCGAAACCGCGGTGGCGTCGACGGGCCGGTGTGCGCATTGCGCGCTTCTGCCACTGAGCTACTCGATAGCGCAGGTCTGCCAGATCACCTCGCTTGGTCGAACGTCCGTTTTTGAGCTGATTCGACAAAAGCATTTGCAAAAAAGGACTGTCCGAGGTCGAACGCTCGTTCTTGCGGCGAGCGTGCACGCGCTGCTCGGTCTTGACGATCCTCGTTCTTTCAAACGCCCGCATAACAGTGCCTGTGGTGCGCCGGATGAGCTGCCGTGAGCCGGTTGAATATAACCCACCTCAAACCTCTCCCAGAGTATCGTAGAGCGAAATGGGCCGGCACACGTTGGCTCGATTACAGCTTCGACGAAGCTGTAGCTGAAGATCGCGTGAGAGGCCGGGTGCTCGACCTTGCCGGGAGGCGTGCGGTCGATTTGAACGAGCAGGTCTTGCTCCGCCGGCTAACCCGCATCATGATCAACGCACAATCAGAACCGCCAGAAAGCTTGGCCTCGGCAGCATACATGTACGAGGCGAGAGCCCCAATTCTCGATCACCTGACTCGGCTCGTACACGAAGCACAGCATGGTCCCGTGGCTATAGGCGCGCTGATTCCTCCGGGCGCTAAATTCGGGCCGCAGCACCTAGCAGAGGTCGATCCGCGCAAGCTCATGATGCGATTTCGGTCGGAGCTTAACCGCGTCGATGCAGCAGAGGCGGACGGATACCTCTTTGCCACGCTTCACGGCGAATTCTGCCTTTCAACAGGACATTATCATCCGCATCAGCATTTCATAGCGACCGGCCAGATGATTGAAGCGCTGGAGCGCCTACGGTCGCGCGGCAAGTACCAAATTGCCGCAATCAATGCTTCGCCAAGTGGGCGGGATACGCCAGCCCTCCAACTCCGTAAGCTCAACCTGGATGAAGCGCGCTATGCGTTATCATACCTGTTCCAACACTTTTGGCCGGCCCGTTGGTCGGGGCTCTCCGACGATGGCAGAAAGCTGCGCGGCGACCGCCGGCGTATCCCAGAACCTTTCCACTCAGCGTGGCTCGCCTGGATGCACCGACAGCGGCTTCAGGACTTCGCCTTGCTGATGCATCTCGACGTTCGACGCGAAGGGCTAGTCGTCGTTCCACCGAAAAACGCGTACTTCAATGGAGGCGGGATATGATCCCGGTGCTTGGGTTGCATACGATCGGCAGGGTGCTGTGCCCTCCTTATGGTGTACTATGCATACAACACAGCGTCAGCTGCGCACGCGGCTCGATCACGGCCAAGCCACTGACTCCGCGTACCGGTTTCGGGCGGGGATCGGGGGGATGGGGGGAATCTCATCCGGAGCGGCACTATGCGTAAAACGCCAGATCCAGACGACCTCGAGGCGATTTATCGCCGCAAGGTAACTAAGCGCCGGCGGAAGGTGCGGCACACAGTCACGACGGACTTCGAATTTAACGGCGCTCTATCCCAGACGGGAAGGCTCTATGTCGCCATTGAACGTCGGCAGACCAAGCGCAGCAAACCGCCAGGCTCGCCGCGCCTGTTCATACCCCTGCGGATCTATTCAACCCCGTCCGAGGTGGCGAAGCGCATGAACGATGCCAACTTTCTGGTGCCCTACTCCACCTCGGCTGCGGCGGCGATACGGGGGGCATCTCAGGTGCGAGATTTCGATCTGACGCCGCTGGCTGAAGTGGCTGGTTGGAACGACGCCTGTTTCATACTCCGAGACGGTACCTGTCTGGCGCATTGCGAACCAGGCAATTCGGCAGCCGCGGAAGCGGGCGAAGCTGCTTCGTCGGAGGAATTGGCGGATCGAGCCAAGCCCGAGCTGACATTTGATGCGCATTATCGGTCCAACGATACAGCCGGATCGGTCATTGAATGGATGGATGGGTTGTCGGCGCTACTGCAGGACCAGGACATCCTTACCTTGAGCGTTTTGACCAGCTTCGTCGCGCCAATTCTACAGTGGTCCCCAGGATTGGCCAACTTCGGGATTGAGTTGGTGGGACCGGCGGGTTCGGGTAAAACAATCGCTGCCGCTCTAGCAGCATCGGTCTGGGGGGCCCCGCGGCTCGACCTTGGCCTGCTGAACGCTGCCTACATAAACGAGAACTTCGTCGGGCGGCGTCTGCACGGTCACTCCGATCAGCCCGTGATAATAGACGGGATAGATCAGTGGTTCGCCACCGAGACTGATCGTGAGCAAGCGTATAGGCTGCGCTGCTTCGCATCGCTATTTGAGGGCGTAATCGACGATGATCCCCGGCAGCCTCCTCATCACGTCCGCCTAACGGTGATCAGCACGTCGCGCGAACCTCTGGCGGAGCTTTGGAGCAATCCGGCAGAAGCCCGGTCGCGGCTGGCAGACCGGCTCTTAACCATCCCAGTGCCGCGCGGCCGCCCGACCGGCGTTGTAAAATCACTCGTCGAAGGGACCGAGAGCTCGGGCGAGGCGATTGCGCAGCTCGATCAGCTCATTCGCAAACAATATGGCCACGCTGGTCGATGTTTCGTGCGCTTCTTGCTGCGCGAGTTGGCTCGGGACGAGGCAGCCCTCACAGCGAAGATATCGAAGCGGATCAAGAAATTTGTCGCCATGGCGGGCGCCGATATGAATAATGGCGTCGAAGGCCTAGCAGCATACCGCTTCGGGCTAATTTACGCCGCCGGCAGGCTGGCGATCAATGCGGGCGCGTTTCCTACCGGCATCGACATTGCGACCGCCTTGCTGGATTGCTTTCGTCTCCATCTGGGAAAGCTCCAGACGCATTCGTTTGAATCACGACTTCGAAGCCTGCTCTCCCATCCAGATGTTGTCGATCTAGGAGGCGGCCCGCTACCGGAAGTCAGCAAGAAGCAGCGGCGGGGCGCGTTGGCATATAAGCGCAAGCGAAAAGCGGCTTGGGAAATTGCTTTCCGCCCGGAGCACATCACGCGCAGCATCGATGATTGGCCTGCAATCGAGGGTCGGCCCGATGTAGTTGCCCTAAGATTAGTCGAGCAAGAAAAAAACGGTGCTCGGCCGGGACGAAAGCATCTGTGTGTCAAGCGTAGGCTTGGCGCGGGGCGCGATCAAGAACGCGTGATATCGTTTCGGGTGCCGAAGTAGGCGACTATCCAACATGGTATATATTGCGCCCTTCATACCCGAGCGCGGGGGCGGCCGTCGCCGCCCCCGCCGGGGGGTTAACTGTCTGGGTCTGCCATCAGCGCCGTCTCTACGCGGGCTGCTAGCTGAGCCTTGCCGATGAACGTGCCATCGAGCCACAGTGTCTTGCTACCATTCGCCCAGTGAACGTTGCCGCCACCGATATGCCGCATCATGTGTACGCCGTTGGGTTTCGCCTCCCACCGACCGTGAATATCGTAGGCGGCGAGCAGGTCGCGGAGTTCGGCCAGTGTTCCGTGAAACTTCAGCTTCATTGCTAATCCTTCTGACAGACCCATCACTCGGGGTGATGCAGAAGCGATTTACAATGCGCGTGTGCGGCGTTCTGCGATGCCTGCTTTGCGCCCCAATATCGGCCGTTCCGCGCATCCGCCGATGATCCCGAAAGCGGCCGTTCGTTTAGGGTATGGTTGGTATGGCCGAATTTAGGACGAAGTCGTCGAGGCCAAAAGTCAGCCTTCGCCATAAGCCGCCGCTTACCGATCAGCCACAGCGGTTTCATCGACGAGGCGCGGGATGCTCGAACGATGCCCCAAGGATTACTTCGCCACTAGATTCAGGTTCAGCTCACCGCACTGACACCGGACGCTGCCCTTGGGACCACGCTCAGGCGTGACCGAATACATCTGCTCGCAAGTAGAGCACTCAAAAGAGGAGACGAGCGCGCGGAAGGCCGTGACGACGGGAGCGAAGTCGCCTTTTCCGAGGTCCGCCCAGGAGTTGTAGTGCACGCTGGTGTTGACCTGCCATTGATCGACGTTCGTCGCCTGCTTGGCCGCCGTGAAATCTGCCTCGCGCGCGACAATGGCCGCGACGATCTCACTCTGCCCCCACGAGTTCGCAACGTCCTTCGCCTTCTTAATCAGCTTCCCAAACTCGCCGATCGCCGCAGGCATCGTGTCGCCGAGCATGAACTGGGCGTCTCCCCTAAACTCTACCGGCGCGCGCAGCCGATGACAGGCCTCCGCCGCGTAATATTCCAGGAAACGCCGCAGCATGCCGGCGGCCTTGCTGACCTCGTTCAGGACGAGATGGGCGTCGATCTCCTCCCACACCGACGCGTTTGTCCATTCCGTTGGTCCAGTCTCCACCGTCCAAGTCCGGAAGTGAGCCAACCCCTTCGACTTGATGATGCCCTCGGCCCGCATGTGCCGCAGCCACACGTCGTCGTGCGTCGTGAAGATGAATTGCGTATCCGGAAACCGGTCTTTGAGCAGCGTGCAGACCTCGCGGCGGTGGCCCTTGTCGACCGACATGAGCACGTCGTCGAGCACCGCGAACGTGAAACCGGTGCCTAGCAGATGCTTCATCAACGAGAGGTACAGGCACAGCCCCATCCCGTCCTGGTGACCCTCGCTGTGGTAGGCGCCGGGCGGGAACTTGCCCCTTCCGTAGAAATCGACGTCAAACGCTAACTTGCCGATGGAGGGGAGCAGGGCGGCGGTGAAGCCGGACTCGTCGTCGCTGTTGATGACGCGGTAACACTCTGCGAACTCGTCTTGGACCTCCTCGTAGATCCTCTCCAGCGCCTTCGTCGTCGTGTCGCCGAAAATTTCGAACGCCTTGGCAGAGCGCTCCGCCCTCGCCCTGCCGACGGCGAGCGCCTGTCGCGCCCTGCGGAACTGATCGAGCCGCTCCTGCCCGACCGTAAGGAAGTCGCGGGCCGCGTCCTGCATGCTGGGTTCCGGCAGGGCGGCCACCGCCGCGGACACCGTCCCGATCACCGCGTCCAGATCAGGCACGCTGCCGGCGACGCCCAACACCGCCACTGTGTCGTCGATCGGGAGGAACGCCTCCAGCTGCCGGTAGCGACCCAGTAGCACCTGCTTGAAGTCGCCCAGCGCCTTCAGGTCCAATGGCGGCGTGAACCCCTGTGAGTCCGTGATCGTGGCGGCGATCGCCGTCCCGGCCCCCCGGATCAGGTCCAGGATGGGAGCTATGCGCACCTGAATCCCGCGCTTCCGCGCGGAGATAGCCGCGAGGTGGGACAGCTTGCCGCGAAGGTGGGCGACGAAGCCCTCCTCGTCGAACGCCTTGTCGCACACCGGGCAGTGCTCGCCGTCATAGAGATCGAGCGCCGCCGTGAGCAGCCCCTCCTCCTTCACGCCGCTCACCGACGACGGATCGGCGGCCAACTCCGTCAGCGATGCCGCGATCGCCGCGCACTCCGCGGAAACCGTCGAGTCGGTCAGGGCCGCGAGCGCCGCCTGCAGCGCGGCAATATTCTCGACGGCTTGGGCCTTGATGACGCGCGGCCGGGCGCCACCCGTCCCGGTGGTCGCGAGCCCATCGACGAGCGACGTGGTGGCGAGCAGGTCGTCGAGCGGACCGAGCCCCAGTATCGCCCGCCTGGGGTTGACCGCATCGAGTATCGCGGCCTTGCCGGCCTGGGTCAGCCCGAGCGCGGTCCTGAGGAGCTGGGTCGCCTCAGCCTCCGACCGTTCGAGCGGCTTTAGCTCCCTCGCATAGGCGTTCGCGATCTTCTGCAGCACCACCCGCAGCTTCTCGACGTCGCCAAGCTGGAGAAGGGCCTGCACCTCCTTGGCGCGATCGCCCGGCTCAGAAAGCACGAACCGTATGAGCTCGCGTCTCGACAGCACGAACTCGGGATGCGCTTTCACCTGTTCGAAGACCGCAATGACGTCGGGATCGGCCGGTGTGATCGTTGGCGCGTTAAGACTCTTCACCGACCGGTGGATGGATGCCTTCTTGCCGTTCAGCGAAGGAATGGTGACGTCGATCGCGACAGTCGCGAGGTCGGGCTTGTTCTGCGAGTCCACGTGCGGACCGTGCTGCTTTACCGAAAGGTTGCCGGTGCCCCGACCCGACAGGCGGGAGATGTTCCCGGTGAGTCCGAACTCGATCGCGTCGACGATCCCGCTCTTGCCTGTCCCATTCGGCCCGCAGGCGGCAAAGTTCTCGCCGTTGAGCGTCAGCGTCAGGTCGCGGATGCCGCGGAACTCGCGGATCGAGATCTGCTGGATGCGGATCATTGCGTGTCCGGGAAGAGGGTGTTTCGTACAGCCGGCTCAGCGAACACGCCGTCGACCAGCACGAGCTTTCTGAGCTGATCCGCACCCTCGACGAAGTCATCGACCCGCGCGAGTTCGTCGAAGAAGGAGGACAGGACCGCCCCGGCAACGGTCGTCACGCGAATCTGCTCATCCCCGCCTTCAGGCTGTTCCGAAAGTTCCATCCTGTTTCACTCCCCCAAACCGCCCTGCTGGAATGTCCGTAAGATTCATCTGCAGAATGTAGCTTCGAAATGCCTGATCAACCAAGCGACTAGAGGTTCAACCCGTTGGCGACCGCTGATAGATGTGCGTCCCCCTTGATGGCGGCGGACTGGCAGGCGATGCTACGTGATGCGGTTTCACGAAGATGGCCCAGACATCCCGGATTCGTTGATCGGGGCGCGCGAGCTGGGCGAGGTTGTCTTCTTCTGCGGCGCGGGCGTGTCCGCGCCAGCCGGTCTTCCTGACTTCAACGGGCTGGCTGACGACCTGCTGTTTGAGCTGACGGCGCAGGAATCCAAGGAGGCGCGGGAGGCTGGCGAGACGCTCGACCGCGTGTTCACGGTGATGGTCAAGGAGTTTGGCCGCGCCGCGGTCGACCGCGAAATCACGCGCGCTCTCCGCACGCCCCGCAAGGCCGATCTGCGCTTCCACGAGGCCATCATTGCTCTCTCCCGGGGCACCGATGGCGCGGCGAAGATCGTAACCACAAACTTCGACCTGCTCTTCGAGCGGGCCGAGCGCCGGCTCCGCCGCTACGTGCCGCCCGCGCTGCCCGACCTGGTGCAGGCGCAACCTATCGACGGCGTGGTCTACCTCCATGGACGCCTCAACGCAGCGCAGGGGGCAAGCTCGGGCTACGTCATCAGCAGCGCCGACTTCGGCCGGGCCTATCTCGCGGAGGGCTGGGCATCGCGCTTCGTCCGGGAACTGCGTGAGCGTTACACGATCGTGCTGCTGGGTTACTCGGCCAACGACCCGCCGATGCGGTACCTTCTAGAGGGCCTGAACAGTCGCGAGGGACCGGAGCGGTCGCCGATCTATGCGTTCGCCACCGAGGGGAGCTCCGCCAGTGACGAGGCATGGCGCGACAAGGGCGTGACGACCATCCCCTACGCGCCGCGCGACCGGGCCCACGGAGGACTGTGGGACACATTGTTCGCGTGGGCCGAGGCCGCGCGCGACCGCGAGGCGTGGCAGGCGCGTCTGGTGGCGCTCGCCCAGCGCCCACCGGCAGAACTCAGGCCGTTCGAACGGGGGCAGGTCGTTCATCTCGTCGGGTCCAAGGCGGGCGCTGCGGCTTTCGCCTCGGCGGATCCTCCGCCGCCAGCCGAGTGGCTATCCGTGCTGGATGCCAGCCGCCGCTATGCGGAACCAAGCCGGCGGCGATGGGACGACAGCGAGGATGTGGATCCGCTTGACGTGTTCGGTCTGGACGGCGACCCGCCGCGACCGGCGCCGCAGGTCGGCGGCGGTATCGTGCCGCCCGGCGAGGATCCGTTGCGGTGGCGCCCGGGTGACGAGCAGTGGTCGGAGCGGCAGCGCGTCTCGGGCTACCATGCGGAGTGGTCGAGCCAGCTGCCGTCCCGGCTGTATCATCTGGCGCGATGGATCGGGTTGGTCCTGGACCAGCCCGCCGCAGTCTGGTGGGCAGGATACAACCGCCTGCCCCATCCCGGTCTGATGCGTGAGATCGACGCGCGGCTCGACCGTGCGAAGGATCTGCCGGAGCCGGTCGTGCACTTCTGGCGCCGCTATCTCGAGGCTGCCCGCGCGCGTCAGAATGACGTCCACGACTTCAGGCTTTACCAGGCAGCCGACCGACTTGCATCCGAGGGTTGGAGCACTTCGGTGTTGCGCGAGATTGAGCGCGCTCTCGAACCGATTTTTGAGATATCGAGCGCGACGCTGGCCTCGCCGGTTCCGCCGTCCGGCGGATGGGACGTGGTCAGGCTCCGCGACCTTGTCGGGATCAAGGTAACGGTGACGCGCTGGCCCGATGCCAAGCTGGTGCCGCCGCCCGAGGCTCTGCCGCGTCTCGTCGCGATCGTCCGGCGGACCCTAGTGGACATGGCGGAGATGGCGGAAGAGGGGACGCCGTCGTTCCGCCGGACGCCGACGCTCCACCACTCCGGCGACGCGGGCGAATCCCACGGTCACGGGCGGCGGGACGAGCTGTTCCATCGGTTCAGGAAGCTATTCGACTTTCTCTTCGTGCAGAGCCGGGCGCTCGCCCTGCGGGAGGTCGACAACTGGAACAGCAACGACCGCACCTACTTCGCCAAGCTGTTCCTGTATGCGGCTTGGCTCCCGGGGTTGCTCGACCCGGACGTGGTGGCGGAGCGGATCTTGGCGATGCCGGCCGAGGTCTTCTGGGACCCCGAGAGCGCGCGGGAGATGCTCTTCGCACTTCGGGCGAAGTGGTCGCGATTCGGGGCGGGGCAGCGTCGCTCGATAGAGCGACGCATCGCGGCCGGTCCGCCGACTTACGAGGGCGAACCGCACAAGGAGTATCGGGCGCGACGCGGCGCCCGCGCGGCATCCTGGCTGCGATGGCTCGAGCTGAACGGTCGCGCGCTCTCGCCGGCCGGGTCGGCGCAACTCGAGAGGCTGAAGTCCGCCGACCCGCGCTGGTCCGACAGCTGGGCGGCCCACGCTGACGACAGTATGAGCAGCTACGGCGGTGTCATCCACCGCGCCACGGAGCCGCAGGGCCTCGAGAAGGTGCCGGTCTCAGCATTGCTGACGCTGGCCGAGAGCTTGACCACCGACGATCACCGCCAGCTCGTCGACCACCGCCCGTTCGACGGTGTGGTGGAAGTCGCCCCGCTGCGGGCGTTGTCGGCCTTGCGGCTCGTCGCTCGTCGAGGTGAGCACCCGATGCGGTTTTGGCGAAGCCTCGCGTCGAACTGGCCGAAGGAGGCGGATCCGCGGCTGAGCCTGCTGATGGCCCACTCGCTCGCTCGCGTGCCCGATCCGGTCTTCCTGGACTTGAGGTACGACGTCGCGAACTGGGCGTCCAAGTTCGCCGAGGGCTTGATCCGGCATGACCGGAGGACCGGCCTTGCTGCCTTTGATGCCATCGTCGGGCGCTACTTGGCGGCACCCGCACACGCGCTTGAGAGTTCGGTAGGCACAGCCTCGGTCGGCGGCGTTCCAAAGGTCGAGTCCGAATTCTCGATCATGAAGGCGATCAATTCGCCGGGCGGCGACCTGGCGCAGGTGATGATGACCCTGCTGAACCAGCCGAGGCGGCGGAGGGCGATGCCCGCATACGTCGGCTCACGGCTCGACGTGTTGCTCAGGCTGCCGGGCGACGGCGCTGGTCACGCCGCCGCCGTGATTGCTCGGCAGTTCCGATGGCTCGAATATTGGTACCCGGGTTGGGTCGACCACCTCGTTCCGCTCTTCGACCCAGGCCACGCATTGTCCGAGGCCATGTGGCACGGTCTGTCTGGGGATCAGCACCTCCTAAGCGACGCGGTGGGCATCATGCTCAAACCCGCTATGCTGAGGGTCATAGCCGGGGACGCGCTATGGGCACTGGACAAAGAGGCTCGAGTGCAGCTGATCCAGCAGGTCACGAACCTGACCTACCCGCGCGGCGGCCAGGCGGCCATCTCCTATCCCGAGGCACGGCGCGTCCTCATGGCGGTCGACGATCACGAACGGTCGGAAGCGGTCTCGATGCTCGCCCGTTCGATGTCAGGGGAGGGGATGTGGGCGGCCTTCGTCAGGCCTTTCGTGCTCCATGCTTGGCCAAGGCAGCTCCGATATCAGGGCGAGGCGAGCTCGCGCGCCTTCGTGTCGATGGTCGAGGCGGCGGGCGACCGGTTCGAGGAGGTGCTGGATCTAGTCGATGACTATCTCCGGCCCGTCGCACACCTCGACACCTTCGCCTTCCGCATGAAGAAGCACGACGAGGACGGTAAAAATTACAGCGGGCGCTTCCCGGCGGCGACGCTGCGTATGCTGGACAAGCTGGTCGGGACCGATCGGCAGACCGCCCCCTGGAACCTCGGCGAGTTGCTGGAGACGATCGCCGAGGCCGCCCCGGCGCTTAGGCAAAGCGATCCATGGCGCCGCTTAAAGGCACTTACGCATTAACGGCGCAATGACGCTTTCTTTTCTGCACTTCCTGCAGAGTTGTTCGTGGTCCGCAGTCGCAGTTCCTGTGCATGCTTCTCCGAGCTACGTCTGATTTGCTTACTATCGTTTTGGAAAGCAGACAGACCGCTGACGGCACGATTCCAGTCATACTTATTACATGCCGTAACGCCAATCGTTGACAAACCGTAACAAAGTGTGCTATACTCATAGAACACCATGATGGTGTCCATCACACATTGTCGGAGGAGTTATGTCACAGCCCGCAAGGGTGCTGGAGGCGGCTGACGTGCGCCGCCTCATTCGGCACATACGCTGCGCCAGATACCCGTTACGTAATCACGTCATCGTGCTGCTGAGTTTCAAGGCAGGCTTGCGAGCCTGCGAGATCGCCGGTCTCGACTGGTCCATGGTGCTGCGGCCCGACGGCAAGATGGACCGACACATCACTGTAGCACGCCAGATCGCCAAGATGGGCTCAGGCCGGATGATCCCGCTTCATCCTGAGCTGCGATCCGCGTTGGAGCGGCTGCATAGGGACCAGGGCAGCCCGCGACGCGGCGCGATCATCCGCTCAGAACGCGGCTCGCACATGCGGGCGCAGAGCATCGTCAACTGGTTTGCCAGTGTCTACGCCGAGCTAGGCTTCTGCGGCTGCTCGTCACATTCCGGGCGGCGCACCTTCATCACCAAGTCAGCGCGTCTGCTGGGCCGCACCGGCGGCTCGCTCAGGGACGTCCAGGAACTTGCGGGCCATCGCTCGCTTTCGACCACCGAGCGCTACATCGCGGGTGATCGTGTGATCCAGCACAAGCTGGTTCAGCTGGTCTAAGCGGCCAGCCACTTCCCTGCCCCACATCGCTAACACAAGGAGGCCACGCCCATGTCGGGACGTGATGAGAACACGCGCGCCTGCAACATCCAAGCGGAGAACCGCGCTGCGCAGATCGCCGCGCTCAACGACGCATTTCGCGCCGGGGCGTCGAGCGGCACCTTCGCCATCACCCAAGGGGTCATCGCGCTGGGGCGCGGTGCAGTCGTCCAGATCATGGAGCGGGTGCAATCGTTCACGGCGTTTTACACCGACAACGACCCTTACGGCGAGCGCGACTTCGGCGCGTTCGAGTGGCTGGGCCAGCTCATCTACTGGAAGATCGACTATTACGACCGTCAGATGTGGCAGGGCTCGCCCGATCCGGCCGACCCCGCCGTGACCACGCGCGTACTCACCATCATGCTCGCATCGGAGTATTGAGATGGGGCGGCTTCATGCGGCCGCCCGCATCGAACCGCTCGAGCAAGGCGCGCTTGACGGGTTCTGCGGCATCTATGCGGCACTCAACGGACTGCGCCTGGCGCTGGCCGACCATCGGGAGCTCAGCGAAGTTCAGATCGATGCGCTGTTCGCGCGTGCAGTCGAGCTATTGGCGCTGGAAGGCCGGCTGCAGTTCGCGGTGACCTGGGGCATCAGCCAGGGCCGCTGGCGCCGGTTGGTCAATGCCCTCTGTCGCAGCGCCAGCCGCCGCAGCGGCGTGCGGGTCGAAGCGGTGATCATGTTCGCCGCCGGCGCTCGCCCCTCGCGGCGACAGGTGCTGCGCGGCATCGAGGGGGCCATCGACCGGCAGCGTCCGGTCCTACTGTCGCTCAACGGTGAGTATGACCATTTCACCGTCGTGTGCGCTTACACACCGACCCGACTGATCCTGCACGACAGCTACATCTATCACTGGGTCGCCAAGGCGTCGTGCGGCGTCAGCTATGGGCGCGGCAAATGGCGGCACCGCATCGCCACCGCGTCGATCATCGTGCTGGAGGTGCGATCATGATCAAGGATCGACGCGAGGGCTATCTCGATCCCATCACTGTGCCGCCCGAACCGCCGCCCCAGCTGACGCTTGAGCAGTTCCGCGAGCTTGAGGCGGCCATGCTGGCGCGCGGCTATGCCGATCTCATCGCGTGGAGTGAGACGATCAAGCCGCCGCGCGATTGCAGAACGTTCGCCAAGGAAGTGATCTTCGTCATCGCCAACTCCGGGATGAGCTTCCGCATTGCCAACGGCATCTACTGGCGCTGCGTCCGCGCGCTGGCGAAGGGACGCTCATCAGCCGAAGTGTATGGCCACCCGGGCAAGGCCAAGGCGATGGACCATATCTGGCATCACCGGAAGGTCCTGTTTGCGGCCTATCAGATCGCCGACAACAAGCTGGCGTTCTGCGGCACACTGCCGTTCGTCGGCCCGGTGACGCGGCATCACCTCGCCAAGAATTTGGGCGTCAACACGGTCAAGCCCGATGTTCACCTAGCCCGTCTGGCTGCGGCCGAGCATGGCACCGCTTGGGAGCTGTGCGAGCGCTTGGCTGGGCAGACCGGCTACCGTGAAGCGACCATCGACACGATCCTGTGGCGGGCGTGCGCTGACCGCTTCCTCGATTCCCGCACCTATCTGGCGGAGGGTTGGGAAGCAGCATTCAACCCGCGCCCGCCGTGACTTTACGAGTTAGCCGTTTCCATCGGGAATGCGGCATATTGGGCGGCCTTCACCGCGCTGGTTGCCCTTCATACTTGAGCGCGGTAAGTCGAAATTGCGCTGCGTGAAAGCCGCAGCGTGGGGCCTAGTAACCCCTTCTGAAACACCTCGGTCGCCGATCTTCGGAGGCCGGGTGGCATGCGCGCATGTCCAGCCGGCTTGCCGGTAAAGGCGCATGCGCTCGTTGTTTCAGCGGGTTTACTAGCATTCTCTAGCTGAGGTCCCCCACCGCATGGGGGGCGTGCTGGCGATAGTCATTCCATCATAGGGCGGCTTCCTTTTCAAGTCTTGCGCGAGATGCCGATCGACCCGGGGTGCAACAGTCTCTCCGGGGTCGTGCGTTTATCCGGGCAGGCCGGCAGGGACGCACGCCACAATATGGTCGGTTCGTATCGAAGGGTGGAGCTTCAACAACTGAGCCCAGGGTCATCGCTGCCCTAACGTTAGAATCGAAGTCTCCGCTCCCTCCGCCTCCCGGGAGGATCGTACCGTCCGCTTGGCAAGCGGGCGGATCTCGTGGTTAGCTGCGCGCCGCCTGCATCATCTGGCGATGCGGGACGACAGTCTCGGCCTTGAACTGAAAATGCGTGCCGTCACGCCAGATGCCG
>NZ_MDDS01000004.1 GCF_001721295.1 Sphingomonas turrisvirgatae
GGCGTTCGCCGCCGAACTTGAACAGCAACGGGCGGGGTTAACCCCGCCCGTTGCTTCACCTGCGCTCATGCGCGACAACACCGGTCGGTCTCTGGTTGCCGCTGGATGAAAGGCGGGGGTCACGTCAGGGGATGTTTACCGGAACTTATCGGAACTCGGAGACTCTAAGATACTCTAAACAAATGACGTTTGGAATTCACCGGAACGCACTAGAACGGCGGACTAAAGCCTCCGTCTCCGCCATCCGCCACTCAACCGCCACCTGTGGCGGAAGTGCGACATTTCACACATTTCGGGTCGCATGCGGAATGGCTGCGACCAATTGGCAACCCGCTCGTTCATGGCGCAAGGAGGTTGCATGGACCAGGATCGTATCGTTGCCGTCGGACTGTTGACTCAGGGGGACCTCGATCGCCTGGGTACGGGGTTTCGCAACGTGATTCCGGTCAAGCGCGACGCGATGTTCGACGATCTGCTGGCGCAACTCGACCAGATCGAGATCGAGCCGGCCGAGCATGGCGTGATGCTGCGATCCGATCATCGCGGCTGATCTTGCGCAGCGGCTTGCCCGCATGCGCCCGCGCTGCCAGAACGGGCCTACGAAAATAGAATGAGGTATGCCGTTCATGCGCCTTGCGCTTCTGGCTCTGCTGGGCCTTGCCGCCTGCAACACGCAATCGTCCGCTCCCGCGGTGGCGTCCGACACGGCCGCTCCCGCCATCCCGCTGGATACGATGAAGGAAGCGGTGCGAACCCTCTCGTCCGACGCGTTCGAGGGGCGCGCGCCGGGCACGCCGGGCGAGCAAAAGACGCTGGATTACCTTGTCCAGCAGTTCCAGAAAGCCGGGCTTCAGCCGGGCAATAACGGCAGCTGGTTCCAGGATGTGCCGCTGGTGGCGATCACCGCGAAAAATGTGAGCCCGTTGAGCTTTACCGGCGGCGCGCAGCCGATGGCGCTCAGATACGGCCCCGAATTCGTCGCCGGCACCTATCGCGTGACCCCGCGGATCGACGTTAAGGACAGCCCGGTGGTGTTCGTCGGCTATGGCATCAACGCGCCGGAAAAGGGCTGGAACGACTATGCCGGCCTCGACGTGAAGGGGAAGACCGTCGTCATCCTGGTCAATGATCCGGACTGGCAGACGGCAGAGGCAAGGGGCGAGTTCAACGGTCGTGCGATGACCTATTACGGCCGCTGGACCTATAAGTATGAGGAAGCGGCGCGGCAGGGCGCCGCCGCCGCGATCATCGTTCACCAGACCGAACCGGCGGCCTATGGCTGGAATGTCGTGCAATCGAGCTGGACCGGCGAGCAGCAGGTGGCCGACGCCGCCAATGGCCATGCCGATCAGTCTGCGGCGATCGGCTGGATCCAGCTCGACAAGGCGAAGGCACTGTTCGCCAGCGCCGGCCAGGATTTCGACAAGCTCGCCGCCGCCGCGAAGGTAAAGGGGTTCAAGGCCGTCCCGCTCGGCAACGTCAAGGCATCGGTCAGCTTCGACAACACCATTCGCCGGCACGCTTCGAAGAACGTGATCGGCATTCTGCCCGGAGCCAAGCGGCCGGACGAATATGTCCTCTATACCGCGCATTGGGACCATCTCGGCCGCTGCGAAGCCGCTGCGGATGGCGACGACATCTGCAATGGGGCGATCGACAATGCGACCGGCACCGCCGCGCTGATCGCACTGGCCCAGGCGAACAAGGCAGCGGGCGCGCCCGACCGCAGCCTGTTGTTCATGGCGGTGACGGCTGAGGAAAGCGGCCTGCTCGGCTCGAAATATTATGGCGACAATCCGGTGTTTCCGCACGCCCGCACCGTAGGCGGGGTCAATATGGACGCGCTTAACATGACCCCGCCTGCGCGGAACGTGATCGTGGTGGGCAAGGGCAAGTCCGGGCTGGAGACGTATCTCGACCGCGCGCTCGCGCAACAGGGCCGGACGGCGAGCAACGAGCCGAACCCGGAAAAAGGATTCTACTACCGCTCGGATCACTTCATGCTCGCTAAGCACGGCGTGCCGATGCTGTATTTCGATGCCGGCGACGACCTGATCGAGGGCGGCACGGCGGCGGGCAAGGCGGCCGCGCAGGAGTACGAGAAGAACCGCTACCACGGTCCCAAGGACGAGTTCGACCCGAACTGGAACTGGGCTGGGGTGGAGAAGGACCTGCAAATCTATTACGCGGTCGGCCGCATGCTGGCGATGACCACCGACTGGCCCAATTGGAACCAGGGCGATGAATTCCGCGCCGTCCGTGACGAGTCGCGCGCAGGAGCCAGGTAAGCCAGATGAAGCCGACGCCGCCGCCCGAATGGGCCAAGCACAAGGCCGTGTGGATCGGCTTTCCCAGCCATCCGGAACTGTGGGACTCGCTCGGTGCCGCTCGCGCCGAAGTCGCTGCTTTCGCCCGCGCCGTCCATGCCGACGGGGCGGGAGAGAAGGTGCTGCTCGTCGCCGCCGATGAAGAGGCCGCCACGGCCGCGCGGCTGCTCGCCGGCGACGCGGCGCAGATCGTCGTCACGCCGTTCGGTGACATCTGGCTGCGGGATACCGGCGTGATCCTCGACAATCAGGGCACCGGCCATGCGTTCGAGTTCAATGGTTGGGGCGGCAAGTACGAATATGAGGGCGACACCGAGGTCGGCGTTGCGCTTGCCGACAAGCGCCGCATTCCGGTGGAGCCGCATGGCTGGGTGCTCGAGGGCGGCTCGCTCGACTGGGATGGTACCGGGCTGGTCGTCACGACCGAACAGTGCCTGCTCAATCACAACCGCAATCCCGGCCTGTCGATGCGCGAGGCGGAAGAGCGATTGTACGAGGACCTGGGCTTCGATCGCGTGCTCTGGCTCGGCAACGGCCTCACCAACGACCACACCGACGGGCATGTCGACAACCTGGCCCGCTTCGTCGGCCCCAACCGGCTCGCGATTCCGGTGGCGGAGGAGAACGATCCCAACTGGCTGATCTATCAGGACGCCAAGCGCCGCGCCGAGGCTTTCGGCGTCGAGGTGGTGTCGATCCCCTCGCCGGGCCGCGTGATCCATGGCGATGAAGTGGTGCCGGCAAGCTATATGAACTTCTACATTGGCAATGCCGCGGTGATCGTGCCGATCTATGGCCAGCCCAATGACCGCAAGGCGGTCGAGACGATCGGCGCGCTGTTCCCGGGGCGCGAGGCCATCGGCTTGCGCGCCGATCGTATCCTGACCGGCGGCGGCAGCTTCCACTGCATTAGCCAACAAATCCCCAAATAGCCTCACCGCGGTGGCTTGGCGCGAGGCGATGGCCAAGCCGCTCAGAATCGCGGCTTAGGCGTGCGATCCTTGTTGCGCCGGTCCGACAGGTAGCTTTGCCCGGTTTCCTCGGCGCGCACGATGTCGAACAGGCCGATCGCCTCGAACAGCTTGGCGAAGTTGCGCGCGCCATAGTTGCGCGGGTCGATCGGCGCCTGTCGCTTCGCCGCGCTGCCGGCGGCGGAAAGCGGGGCCCAGCCGTCATCGCCCGCCGTCGCCTCGACCGCCCCGCGCAGCACGGCGACCAGCTTGGCATCCTGGCTGAGCGGCTTGGACGGCTTGGTCTCGACCGCGTCGGGCTTGGGCGCGGGTGTCGCCACGGGCCGGGGAGCGGTCGGCGCGGCCGATGCCGGGGGTTCGCCCTTGGCCGCTGCGGCGTCTTCCTCACCCAGCCGGTCGAGATAGAGAAAGGCGGTACAGGCGTTGACGAACGGCTCGGGGGTCTTGCGCTCGCCAAAGCCGTAAACGTCGTGGCCGTTCGCGCGCAACTGCATCACCAGCGGCGTGAAATCGCCGTCGCTCGACGCGATGCAGAAGGCATCGAGCTTTTGCGTGTAGAGCAGCTCCATCGCGTCGATGACCAGCGCGATGTCGGTCGCGTTCTTGCCCTTTGAATAGCTGAACTGCTGGATCGGGCGGATCGCATGCTCCTGCAGCTTCGCGGTCCAGCCTTTCAGGCTCGTGCTCGCCCAATTGCCATAAGCGCGACGGATGTTGGCGACGCCATATTTGGAAAGCTCCGCCAGCATCGCGGCGATCTTGCCGTGCGAGACATTGTCGGCGTCGATGAGCAGCGCGATTCGTCGATCGCGGGCGTGGAAGGTGCCTTCAGGGTCCATGCCGCATCCTCGCATGTCCGCCGCGCGCGGTCGAGCGATCACGCGCCGGCTGTCGCGACGCCGGGGTGACGAACCGCGGCCCCGCGCTTACATAGCCGCCATGACCCAGATCACCGTCGCCGCGCTGCAACTCGCCTTCTCGAACGACATCGACCGCAACATCGCCAATGTGTCCGAACTGGTGCGCGAGGCGGCGGGGAAGGGCGCTCAGGTCGTGCTGCCGCCTGAATTGTTCGAGGGCGAATATTTCTGCCGGGTCGAGGACGAGGGCCTGTTCGCCACCGCCAGACCGACGGCCAGCCATCCGGCGGTCACCTCGATGCAGGCGCTCGCTGCCGAGCTTCGCATTCACATCCCGACCAGCTTCTTCGAGGCCGACGGGCCGCATTTCTATAACAGCCTCGCAATGATCGGCCCGGATGGCAAGGTCGCCGGCGTCTATCGCAAGAGTCATATCCCGGACGGTCCGGGATATGAGGAGAAATACTATTTCCGCCCCGGCAATACCGGGTTCAAGGTGTGGGATGGCCCAGCGTCAGACGCGACGCTTGGCGTCGGGATCTGCTGGGACCAATGGTATCCGGAAACCGCGCGCACGATGATGCTGATGGGCGCGCAGCTGCTCTTCTATCCGACCGCGATCGGGTCGGAGCCTTATGATGCCGATCTCGACACCAGCCGCATGTGGCGTCGCGCAATGATCGGTCACGCCGTGTCCAACGTCGTACCGGTCATCGCATCGAACCGCATCGGGACGGAGGGCGACCAGCGCTTCTATGGCCACAGCTTCATCTGCGACGAATGGGGCGACATCCTTGCCGAATTCGGCGGGGAGGAAACGGGCGTGCTCACCGCGACGCTGGACCTCGATCGTGCGCGCAAGCACCGCGCCGGCATGGGCTTCTTCCGCGACCGCCGGCCCGAACTCTACCGCCGCATGGTCGAGGATGTCTAAACGCGGCCGCGCAATGCCAGCGCGCGCGCGAACACGGCCTCGAACATGTCCGCCGTCAGGCGCCCGGTATTCTGGTTGTAGCGTGAGCAGTGATAGCTATCGATCAGCACGCGCCCGTCCGGCATGCGATGCTCGGCCAGATGGCCGAAGCGGCATTTGGGCAGCTTGCCGCCCAGGATCTTGACCGCACTCTGATGTGCGATCTGGCCGAGCGCAATGAAGATCCGCGCGGGGATCGCATTGGCCTGGGCGTCGGCGAACGGGCGGCAATTGCGCGCTTCTTCGGGCGTCGGCTTGTTCTCGGGCGGCAGGCACTTGACCGAGTTGATGATGATCGTGCCCTTGAGCGTCAGCCCGTCGTCCGGTCGCGCTTCGTAAGCGCCTTCGCTCAGCCCGAACTTCGCCAGCGTCGCGAACATCAGGTCGCCGGCATAATCCCCGGTGAACGGCCGCCCGGTCCGGTTGGCGCCATGCTTGCCCGGCGCCAGGCCGATGATGCCGAGCCACGCCTGCGGATCGCCGAACGCCGGCACCGGCGCGTTCCACCAGTCGGGGTGCTCGGCCCGCAGCGTCTGTCGCAACGCCACCAGACGCGGGCAGCGCGGGCAGTCGCGTGGCGGCTCGGTATCGGGCAATGGGCTTGGCGGAACCATGCGGCCGCGATAGGCGCGCGGGATGACCGCCTCAACCCCGCCCGATCGCGCGGTGCACCGCTACGTCATCGCGCTCGGCTCGAACCGGCGGGGCGTGCACGGCGCGCCGGCGGCCGAAGTGCGGGCGGCGATGGCGGCGATTGGGCAGGGGCAGGTGTCCCCGATCCTTGTTACCGCGCCGCTCGGACCTTCGCGCCGACGCTTCGCCAATGCCGCGATGCTGATCGAAAGCGACGAGCAGCCCCCGCAATTGCTTGGCCGTCTCAAGGGCATCGAGCGCGCGTTCGGCCGTCGCCGCGGCCGTCGGTGGGACAGCCGCGTCATCGACCTCGATATCATCCTGTGGTCGGGCGGAGCGTGGTCGAGCCCAAAGGTGCGCAAGGGTGCGCTGACCATCCCGCATTCGCAGTTCCGCCGCCGCGATTTCGTGCTGCGTCCGCTGCTTGCGCTCGTCCCCGGCTGGCGCGATCCGATCACGGGCCATACGGTCCGCCAGCTTGCCGCGCATCTCGCTCGTTCGGGCAGTTGACCGCGCCGGGCGGGGACCCTAAGCGCACCCGACCCCATCAAGTGCGGGCTCGTAGCTCAGTTGGTAGAGCAACGGACTTTTAATCTGTAGGTCTCGGGTTCGAGCCCCGACGAGCCCACCACTTGATGGCAAGCCGACCCCGATCGGCTCTTCAGTCCGCCACCGTCCACGTCCGCTCCAGCTGCGCGAAATAGCTGCGCATCGCGTCCGCCGCGCGCTGCGTCAGCGTGATGTGCGCGCGGCGCTTGTCGCCCGGATCGGGCTCGCGCCCGAACAGCCCGGCATCGTGCAGCGTGCCGATCCAGCGCAGCGCCGTGGTCGGCGGGACGGCCGCGGCAATGCACAGGCTCGACACCGACACCCGCCGCCGCTCCAGCCGCGCGGCATAGAGGTCGAGCAGCATGTCCCAGGCCGGATCGGCGAACAATTCGGCCGAGAAATGCTGTTCGCGCAGGCGCCGCGCACGGATCGCAGCGCGCACCGTACGCGGATCGGGGTCCGGCGCGCTGGCAGGCTCTGCACGGAAGCCGCCGCCAGTCTCGCGCAGGCCGACGCTCGCATCGAACGACGGGCGCTCGGCCGCAAGCTGGCTCAGCACTTCGGCCAAGCGCGCGACCTCCTCGTTCAACAGCCGCAGCCGCTCGGCCTCACGCTCGCGCGTCGCATCGTGCAGTCGCGCGCCGGGCTGGGGCAGCGCGGCGAGCAGGGCCGCGGCGTGCTCGGCCGGACTTGCATCGCACAGCAGCGTCGCGGCGCTGGCGATCAGCGGCGAGGCGACCGCATCGATCGCCGCGGCGGGCAGGGTGGCGACGATGCGGCATTCCCGCTCATCCGCCCAGGCGGCGAGCGCCGCGGCAGTCTCGCTCGCCAATTCGGGCGGGATGCCGGTGGCGTCGAATGCGATCAGGTCGAGCGCGATCTGCTGGGCAATGCGGGCGTCGGCCGCTTCGGGGGTCACTTGCGCCACCAGGCGCGCGCCTGATGCTGCGATCCCCTCGGCATTGGCCACCATCCGCTCCGGCGCTGCGACCAGCAATACCGTCGCGGCCTGGGCTTCCCACCTTAGCGCCGGCTTAACTTGCCTATCCATCGTCCGAAAACCTCCGCTTTGCTCGGCATTGCGGATGATCCGACTGTCGCGCCCTTGCCGCAAAGCGAGAGGTCGCGCCGATCTTGACCCATCCTGGAACAACTATCTCCAGAACGGACCGGGAACGCAAGTGTCACGACGTGCGGTACTGTGCCGAACCGGCATCAGTCCAGGCTCTTGACGATCTCCTCGACCATCTTCTTGGCGTCGGCCAGCAGCATCATGGTGTTGTCCTGGTAGAAGACGTCGTTGTCCACGCCGGCATAACCCACGCCGCCCATGCTGCGTTTGATGAACAGCACGGTCTTGGCCTTGTTCACGTCGAACACCGGCATCCCATAGATTGGCGAGGACTTGTCGGTCTTCGCTGCCGGATTGACCACGTCGTTCGCGCCGATGATGAAGGCGACGTCGGTCTGGGCGAATTCGCTGTTGATGTCCTCCAGCTCGAACACTTCGTCATAGGGCACGTTCGCTTCGGCGAGCAGCACGTTCATATGGCCGGGCATACGCCCTGCGACCGGGTGGATCGCGTACTTCACGCGCACGCCATGTTCTTTCAGCTTGTCGCCCATTTCGCGAAGGACGTGCTGCGCCTGCGCGACCGCCATGCCGTAACCTGGCACGATGATGACCTGTTCGGCCTGTTGCATCAGGAACGCCGCGTCCTCGGCCGATCCGCGCTTCCAGGGGCGGTCGGTCTTGGCCGCGCCAGCCGCGCCACCGCCGCTGTCGCCGCCGAACCCACCGGCTATCACGCTGATGAAGCTGCGGTTCATCGCCTTGCACATGATGTAGCTGAGGATCGCGCCAGACGAACCCACCAGCGCGCCGGTGATGATCATCGCCGTGTTACCCAGCGTGAAGCCCATCGCGGCGGCGGCCCAGCCCGAATAGCTGTTCAGCATCGACACGACGACCGGCATGTCCGCGCCACCGATCGGGATGATCAGCAGGAAACCGATGACGAAGGAGAGGACGAGGACGGTCCAGAACACCCATTCGGGTGCGCTCAGCTCGATCGTCAGGAAGGCGATCAGCCCCAGGATCGCGGCCAGCGTACCCAGGTTGATGACATGCCGTCCCGGCAGCATGATCGGCGCGCCGCCCATATTGCCGTTCAATTTGAGAAACGCGATGACCGATCCCGAAAAGGTGATCGCACCGATCGCGACGCCCAAGCCCAGCTCGATGCGGCTGACCGGCAGGATCAGCCCGGCATATTCGCTGCCGGCTGGGAAGGCGATGCCGAATGCCTGTGGATTGAGATACGCCGCCACGCCGACGAGCACGGCGGCAAGCCCGACGAGGCTGTGAAAGCCCGCGACCAGCTGCGGCATGTCGGTCATCTTGATCTTGCGCGCGACGATCCAGCCGAAGCCACCGCCGATGGCAATTGCGCCGACGATCTCAGGCAGCGACGCGAGCTCGTGCGTGACGAGGGTCGTCACGACCGCGATCAACATGCCGGCCATGCCGAAACGGTTGCCGCGACGGCTGGTCGCCGGTGAGGACAGGCCGCGCAGCGCGACGATGAAACAGACGCCCGCGATCAGATAGGCGAGCGCAACCCAGGGGTTGACGGGAGCAGCCTCGTGCATCGGCTCAGCCCTTCTTCTTGTACATGGCGAGCATGCGCTCGGTGACGGCAAACCCGCCAAAGATGTTCACGCTGGCCAGCGCGACCGCGACAAGGCCGAGCCACTTCGCCGTCTCGCTTCCCGCCGCGGCGCTCGCGATAAGCGCGCCGACGATGATGACCGAAGAAATGGCGTTGGTCACCGCCATCAGCGGCGTGTGCAGCGCCGGCGTGACCGACCAGACGACATAATAGCCGACGAAACACGCCAGCACGAAGATCGACAGGATCGAGATGAAGTCCATGTCAGCGCCCCCCTTTTTGAGCGTGTTATTGTCAGCCGAGCAGCCGCTCGTTCACGATCTTGCCGCCCTGGGTCAGGCGGATCGCGTCGCCGATTTCGGCGTCGAGCACGGGTTTGTTCGCTTCCTTGTCCCAGAAGGCGGACAGGAAGTTGTAGAGGTTGCGCGCGAACAGTGCCGACGCGTCCGATGCCAGTCGCGAGGCCACGTTGCGGTGGCCGACGATCTTGACGCCGTGCTTCTCCACGACTTCGCCCGCAACCGCGCCCTCGACATTGCCGCCGCTCTCGACCGCCAGGTCGACGATGACGCTGCCCGGCCGCATGCTGGCGATCTGAGCATCCGAGATCAGGCGCGGGGCGGGGCGACCCGGGATCAGCGCCGTCGTGATCACGATGTCCTGCTTGGCGATATGGGACGACACAAGTTCGGCCTGCGCCGCCTTGTACTCGTCGCTCATCTCGGTGGCATAGCCGCCCGATCCTTCGCCTTCGATCCCCGCCACCTTCTCGACGAAGATCGGCTTCGCGCCGAGCGAGAGGATTTGCTCCTTGGTTGCGCTGCGCACGTCCGTCGCCGACACCTGCGCGCCCAGGCGGCGCGCGGTGGCGATCGCCTGAAGGCCGGCAACGCCGACGCCCATCACGAACACCTTGGCAGCCGAAACCGTGCCCGCCGCGGTCATCATCATCGGAAAGGCGCGGCCATATTCGCCGGCCGCATCCAGCACCGCCTTGTAGCCGGCGAGGTTCGACTGCGAGGACAGGATATCCATCGACTGCGCACGGGTGATGCGCGGCATGAACTCCATGGCCAGCGCCTCGACGCCCAGTGCGGCATATTCATCGACCCGCGCTCGGCCCCCATTTTCTCCGGCACCGAATGGGTTTAGCCCGGCGGCAAGCCACGCACCCTGCTTGATGCCGTTCAGCGACGCGGGGTCCGGCCCCTGTACGCCCAGCACGATGTCAGCGCCGTTCAATGCCTCGGCTCGGCTACCGATGCTCGCGCCAGCGCTGGCATAACCAGCATCATCGAACGACGCGCTCGCGCCGGCTCCCGCCTCGACCGCAACCTGCGCGCCGAGCGCCACGAATTTCTTCACCGTCTCCGGCGTAGCCGAAACGCGCCGCTCCCCGGCGGCGGTTTCCTTCAGGACCGCGATCTTCATCGCCTGCCTCCCCCTTATGATTGCCGGCGTCCGCCGGGCTCCGCTTCAAGCGGCAACGTCGCGGCGCTGCGTTCCGGCAGCGCGGCGAGCATCACGAAGCGATGAGGAAGACCACCAGCAACGTCACCAGCACGGTCAGGATCGTTCCGACCTTCAACAGGCGGATGAACCCGCCATAGGTGCCTTCATGCGCTTTCATGTCGCCGCTTTGGGCCATCGAACTTCCCCTTGATGTCACGCGTTGAGTGCCTCTTAGACGCCGGCTCTTCCCCCCTCAAGCCCCGCGCGCTTTGGCACGCTTAAGTCCGTCTTTACCCCGCCCGGTCTAGGCCGATGCCCGAAACCGGGACGTTTGGGACAGGGACGCACATGACTCGCAATGGCCAGCGCCAATTGATGCTGATCGACGACGAGCCTGCACAGCGCCGGCTGGTGGCGGCGATTGCGGCGCGGCGGGGCTGGCGCACGGTCTTCGCCGGCGACAGTGAAACGGCGCTGGCGGCGCTCGGCACGCCCGATGGCATGGCGCTGGACGCGATCGTGCTCGATCACTGGGCACCCGATTTCGACGCGGCTGCGCTGATCGCCGAGCTGCGCGCCAATCGACCCATGCTGCCGATCCTGCTGCTGACGGCCAACGGCTCGGTCGCCGCCGCGGTCAGCGCGATGCGCGCCGGCGCCACCGATTTCCTGGTCAAGCCGATTGCGGCCGACCGCCTGCTGGCCGCGCTCGACACCGCGATCGGCGCCAAAGTCACGGGCGAGTTGCGCCCGCTCACCGAAAAGCTCACCGCCAACCTCGCCTTTGACGAGATCGTCGGCAGCGCCCCGCAATTTCGCGCGGCGCTCGCCATCGCGGCCAAGGCGGCGCGCGCCCGTGTTCCCGTGTTGATCGAGGGGGAGAGCGGCGTCGGCAAGGAAGTGGTGGCTGAGGCTATTCACGCCGCGTCCCCCCGTCACGCCCGCCCGATGGTACGCGTAAATTGCGGCGCGATCCCAGCCAACCTCGTCGAATCCGAGCTGTTCGGCCATGAAAAGGGCGCGTTCACCGGTGCGTTCGAGCGCAAGATCGGCCGATTTCAGGAGGCGGACGGCGGCACCATCTTCCTGGACGAAATCGGCGAGATGCCATTGGACGCTCAGGTCAAGCTGCTGCGTGTCGTCCAGTCGGGCGAGGTCCATCCGATCGGCGCGCGACACCTCAGCCATGTCGATGTCCGCATCATCGCCGCGACCAACAAGACGCTGACGGCAGAGGTCGAGGAGGGCCGCTTCCGCGAAGACCTCTACTACCGCCTCAACGTCGTTCAGGTGACAATCCCACCGCTGCGCGACCGCGGCGGGGACATCGCGCCACTCGCCCGCCACCTGCTCGCCCGCATCGCCGAACAGCCGGGCCTGCGCCCGCTCGGCATCACCGACGATGCGATTGCGCTGCTCGGCAGCTATGACTGGCCGGGCAATGTCCGCCAGCTTCAGAACGCGCTGTTCCGCGCCGCAGTGCTATGCGACGGCGACGCGCTCACGCGCGCCGATTTCCCACAGATCGCTCAGCTTTCCGGCGGGCGCGGGGCCGGCCCCCACGCCAGCGGCGGGGCGGCATCGGGGGCAGGGGTCACGCTGTTCCGCCCCGATGGCAATCTGCGCGCGCTCGAAGAGATCGAGGCCGATGTCATCCGCCTCGCCATCGGCCATTATCGCGGCCGCATGACCGAAGTCGCCCGGCGCCTCGGCATCGGCCGTTCGACGCTCTACCGCAAGCTCGGCGAACTGGGAATCGACCAGAACGCGGCATGACCGATGCGCGGTCGGATGTTGATCCGATCGCGCAGGGGCGGCATCATGGTAACCGGTTTCCATGCCCGGAGAGACAATGATGCGTGCGACGTTCCTTGCCCTGCCGCTTGCCCTTGCGGCTTGCTCGCCAGCCCCTGAGGCAGGCAATTCGACCGGCGATTTGGCCGACAACGGCGTGCTCGCCGCCGGACCGGAAACGGCGATTACCAATGTGTCGCAGGGCGACTTGCCGCCCGGTCTCGCCGATCTGGTGGAAGCGACCGTGCCCGGCATGAAGATCGCCGAAGCCGAGCGCAAGGAGCGCGAGGGTCGTGTCTATTACGATGTCGAAGGCACCAGGGCCGACGGCAGCGAGGTTGAGATCGACGTGTTGCAGCAGCCTGACGGCAAGCTCGTCGCGGTCGAGATCCAACGCGACATCGCCTGGGCGACCGCCCCGGCACAGGTCCGCGCGGCGGCCGCGGCCAAGGCCGATGCCTTCACCCCCGAACGCGTGATCGAAAGCCGCCAGGTCGATACCGGCGCGACGATCTACGAACTGTTCAAGCCGGGCGAGAAGGACGAGCCGGCGATGGAAGTGAAGTGGCAGGGCGGCAAGGCCGAGGTGCTCACCGAGCGCGCGATCCACTGATCCCACCCCCTTGACGGGCTGCGAGCCGGCTCCCCATCCTCGCGCGTATACGTGAGGAACAACTAGAACCGTCATGCAGCTCGTCATCGTCGAATCGCCCGCCAAGGCGAAGACCATCGAAAAATACCTGGGCAAGGACTATCGCGTCCTCGCCTCCTACGGCCATGTTCGCGACCTGCCGCCCAAGGACGGTTCGGTGAAGCCGGACGAGGGCTTTGCGATGGATTGGGAGACCTATCCGGACAAAGCCAAGCAATTGAAGGCGATCACCGACGAGGCCAAGAAGGCCGATCGCCTGATCCTCGCGACCGACCCCGATCGTGAGGGCGAGGCGATCAGCTGGCACGTGCAGGAACTGCTCGCCAAGAAGAAGGCGCTGCCCAAGGAGGTCGAGCGAGTCACCTTCAACGCCATCACCAAGAAGGCGGTGACCGACGCGATGGCGGCGCCGCGCCAGCTCGATACCGATCTGATCGACGCCTATCGCGCCCGCCGCGCGCTCGACTATCTCGTCGGCTTCACCCTCTCGCCGGTGCTGTGGCGCAAGCTGCCCGGTGCGAAATCGGCCGGTCGCGTGCAGTCGGTCGCGCTGCGGCTGATCGTCGAGCGCGAGCGTGAGATCGAACTGTTCAAGGCTCAGGAATATTGGAGCGTGCTCGCCCATCTGGAGCATGACGGCACCGCGTTCGACGCGCGGCTCGTGCGGTTCGAGGGCAAGAAGCTCGACCGCCTGTCGATCGGTGACGAAGGCACGGCGATGCGCGCCAAGGCCGCGGTCGAGCAGGGGCGGTTCACCGTCTCCAGCGTCGAGACCAAGCCGGCGACGCGCAACCCGCCGCCGCCGTTCACGACGTCCACCCTTCAGCAGGAAGCCGCGCGCAAACTCGGCTTCTCGGCCAGTCACACGATGCGCGTCGCGCAGGGCCTCTATGAGGACGGTGCGATCACCTACATGCGTACCGACGGCGTGCAGATGGACGGCAGCGCGATCGACGCCGCGCGGAAAGCGATCCACGACCGCTATTCGGGGGCCTATGTCCCGGACAAGCCGCGCCAGTACCAGGCGAAGGCCAAAAATGCTCAGGAAGCGCACGAGGCGATCCGCCCGACCGATTTCAGCAAGGATCGCGCGGGCGGCGGCGACCATGCCAAGCTGTATGACCTGATCTTCAAGCGCGCGCTGGCAAGCCAGATGGCGAGCGCGCGCATGGAGCGCACCACGGTCGAGCTGGAGGAACCGACTGGCCAGGACGCGCTGCGCGCCACCGGTCAGGTCGTGATCTTCCCCGGCTATCTCGCGCTCTACGAAGAAGGCCGCGACGATGAAGGCGACGATGACAGCCGCCGCCTGCCGGTCATCCGCAACGGTGACACGCCGGCCAAGAAGGGCGTCGATGCCGAACAGCATTTCACCCAGCCTCCGCCGCGCTTCTCGGAAGCCAGCCTCGTCAAGCGGATGGAAGAACTCGGCATCGGCCGTCCCTCGACCTACGCTTCGGTCATCCAGGTGCTGAAGGACCGCGCCTATGTCCGCATCGAGAAAAATCGTTTCTTTGCAGAGGAAAGCGGGCGTTTGCTCACGGCATTTCTCGAGCGGTTCTTCGAGAAATATGTCGATTACGACTTCACCGCCGGGCTCGAGGAAGAGCTGGACGACGTATCCGGTGGCCGCGCCGGCTGGCAGGCGATCCTCGAAGCATTCTGGAAGGATTTCCGCCCGCGCACCGACGAGGTGATGGAACGCAAGCCGAGCGAGGTGACCGAGGCACTCGACCAGTTCCTCGAACCCTATCTCTTCCCGGACAAGGGCGATGGCAGCGATCCGCGCGCTTGCCCGGCCTGTGCCGATGGCAAGCTCGCCTTGCGCGGCGGCAAATTCGGCGCGTTCGTCGCCTGCTCCAACTATCCCGAGTGCAAGTTCACCCGCCGCTTCGGCCAGCCGGGTGGCGAGGATGGTGGCGACACCGGCCCGGAAGTGATCGGCCAGGATCCCACGACGGGCGAGGATATTGTTCGCCGCTCAGGCCGGTTCGGGCCGTACATCCAGCGTGGCGAGGGCAAGGAGGCTGCGCGCGCCTCGATCCCCAAGGATGTTCCGGAGCTCGATCTCGAGCTTGCGATCAAGCTCATCAACCTCCCGCGCACGATTGGCGACCATCCCGAAACCGGCAAGCCGATCACGGCGTCGATCGGCCGCTACGGCCCGTACCTCGCGCATGACGGCAAATATGCACGGCTGCAGACCACGTCCGACGTGTTCGAAACCGGCATGAACGCCGCCGTCGTGAAGCTCGCGGAAGCCGCCGCCGGTGGCGGTCGCCCGCAACGTGGCAGCCGCGAGCCGTTGAAGGTCATGGGTGCGCACCCGGTCTCGGGCGCCGAGATCAAGCTGATGGAGGGCCGCTTCGGTCCTTATCTAACCGACGGCACGACCAATGCGACGCTGCCCAAGTCGGTCGATCAAGCCGCGCTGACGCTCGAAGAGGCAGCCTCGCTCATCGACATCAAGGCAGCCGCCGGACCTGCGAAGAAGAAGGGCAAGAAGGCCGCGCCGAAGAAGGCCGCAGCCAAGGCGCCGGCCAAGAAGGCGGCAGCCAAGAAGCCGGCCGCGAAAAAGGCGGCGGCCAAGGCCTAGCGTGACCCCGTCATCCCGGCCGCGTGCCGGGATGACGATCAGCTTTCGCCAAAAGGCTGCTCCATGAGCCCCGGCAGCAAGGGCAACAGCTCGCGCGCCAGGAACCCGATCGGCCCGATCCGTTCGCCCAGTATCCGCCCGGCTTTGCCATGCAGCCACACGCCCCACGCGCTCGCGACATGTGGCGCGACCCCGCGGGCCAGCAGTCCGCCGATGATGCCGGCCAACACGTCACCCGATCCGCCGGTCGCCAAGCCCGGCCCGCCGCCGCGATAGGTCAGCGTCGGCTCGCCCGGCGTCGCGATCCAAGTCTGGGGCGACTTCAGTACCACGGTCGCCCCGAATCGCGCCGCCGCCGCCTCGGCCAGTTCGGCGCAGACATCGTCCGGGTCGCAGTCCATCAGCGCGGCCGCTTCCCCGGGATGAGGCGTCAGTACGATCGGCGCGCTCGCTGCCAGGACTTGCGCCTGCGCGTCGCCCACCGCCGCCAGCATCGCCGCATCCAGCAGCATCGGAACCTCGGGCGCTGCGTCGAGCAAACCGGCCAGGATCGCCGCCGCCTCTGCGTCCATGCCCATGCCGGGCCCCAGCACCAGTGCGTCGCATCGCTCGACCAAGCCCGCGATCGCCGCGCCGGCGTCTCCGGCCATCTCGCCCTCGTCGTTGACGGGCAGGGTCAGCACCGCCGCTTCGGGAAAGCGCAGGCCCAAGCCCAGCATCGCCGGTTCCACGCTCGCCAGCTGCACCTTGCCAGCGCCCACGCGAAACGCCGCCTCGCCGGTCAGCAGCAGCGCCGCCGGCACGGTCAGCGACCCGCCCGCTGCCAGCAGCCGCCCGCGTGCATTCTTGTCCGACGCTTGCGCCGGATCGGGCAGGGGATGCGCCGCGAGCCATTCGGTATCGAGTTCGATCATCCTCGCGCGCCCACCATTGCATCGGGCGCCGACGTCACCGCCGCCTCGTGGCCGCGTTCCATCGGTGCCGTGACGTTGTAGCGGACAAGTTTCAGTCCGCCGTCCTTCCCGTGCGCGGGATCGAACGCATATTCGGTCACCGCGCAGTTCGCGACGTCGCCCGCCTTGTCGATCGCGAGGATCTCGGCTTCCGACAGATTTTCGATGATATAGCGCATGCACAATACCACCACCTGATGCGCCACGATCAGCACGTCGCGCCCGGCATAGTGCAGCGACACCGTGTCGAGCAGTGCGCGCAGGCGAAAGATCACGTCGCACCAGCTCTCGCCACCGGGCGGGCGGTGATAGAATTTGCCCAGCAGCTTGCGGAACTCGGCCTGGCGCGGCTCCTCGGCATGGATGCCCGCAGTGGTCAGCCCGTCGAGGATGCCGAACTCCTTCTCGCGCAGCCGCTCGTCGCTGCAGATGCGCTCGTCCGGATCGGCACCGCCCGCCTCGCGAAACAGCCGGGCGGTCTCCTGCGCGCGAAGATAGGGGCTGGATAGGATGACGTCCGGCCGGCCATTGCCATGCCCCGCCGCGAACCAATGGCCCAGCGCGCGCGCCTGATCCTCGCCCAGCGGCGACAGCGGCACGTCGACGTCGCGAATTTCCAGGGGGATGCGCATCCAGCCCTCCGCATGGGCCAGATCGCGCGCCACATTGCCGGCGCTCTGGCCGTGCCGCACGACCCACAGCCGGCGCGGCCAGCGGCTATGCGATGGGTCGCTCATGGGCCTTCGTGGAGTGGGTCGGTGCCGGGCGGCGGGGCGTCGAACGCCATCGCCGGGCGCGCATCGGATGCGCCGCCGATCGTCTCGCCCGAGCGGGCGGCATTGCCCAGCGCAGCCTCGACCATGCGGGTCCAGGTCGCACCGTCGCCGGCCCGCGCCATCGCCGCATCGGGCTCGCGCAGGGTTCTCAGGATGGCGACCGCGTCGTCGCGAAAGCTTGGCCAGGCTGCGTCGACCGCCTGCGCCGCGGAACAGTCCGCGCCCTCGGCATTGGCGCTCAGCTGCCGGCCCGCCAGGACGCGGGCGATGCGCTCGACCGCGTCGGTCTGCGCGATGTCGTCGGATTGGGGCATGATCAGGCTCCTTTGCCCGATCAACGCGTCTATTCCGGCGTGGTTTCCAGCGGTTGGATCAGGCGGCGCGAACGGTGGTCAGCTGCAGCCAGGATCGCGCCAGCTTCTGGGCCTCGACAATCTCGCGCGCGGTCATGTCCTCGGCCACTTCGCTGCGCATCTCGCAGGCGCGGTCGCTGCCCTTGAGCGCGGCGATGTTGAACCATTTATGCGCTTCGATCAGGTCGACGTCGATTCCTGCTGCGCCGCTCGAATAGACCATGCCCAGTTCATAGGCCGCATCCGCATTGCCGCGCGCTGCGTCGGCCATGCGACTGTCGATCAGGAATTGCGCGCTCTTGTAACTATTGCCCATGACGATGCCCCACTTTGTATCTGTATCCTCATGGGACGCAGCGTGGGGCATTCATGCTAACCAAAGCGTTAACGCTGTTCAGCGGCGCGGCCGAACCCGCATTTTCGCCCGAAGGCACAATGCCATGAACGGGCACGCGATCGCTTGCTTGTGACTTCGTGTGGGCGTTTTCCTACTCGGATTGGCCGATGGCGATGTTGTCGATCAGCCGCGTACCGGCGATGCGCGCCGCGGCGAGCAGCCGGCGCGGTTTGCCCGCGACCGGATCGGCCAGCGTCTCGGCATCGACCAGTTCGACATAGTCCACCTCGAACCCCGCGGCCTCCAGCGATCCGCGCGCAGTGGCCAGCGCCGCCACGACCTCGTCGCCCTTCTCGATCGCCCGCGCCGCAATGCCGAGTGCGCGGGGCAGGGCGACCGCGGCCGCCCGTTCCTCGCCGGGCAGGTAGACGTTGCGCGAGGACAGGGCGAGTCCGTCGTCGTCGCGCTGGGTCGGCACGCCGCGAATTTCGATGTCGAAGTCCAGGTCGGCGACCATGCGGCGGATCACCGCCAGCTGCTGGAAGTCCTTCTCCCCGAACAGCGCGATGTCCGGCCTCACCTGGTTGAACAGCTTGGCGACCACGGTCGCGACGCCGTCGAAATGCCCTGGCCGGGCCGCGCCGTCCAGCGGCTCGCTCACCCCCGAAACGCTGATATTGGTCGAGTGCCCCTCGGGATACATGACTTCGACGGGCGGCAACCACAGCACGTCCACGCCAGCCTCGGTCAGCATGCGCGAATCCGCCTGTTCCTTGCGCGGGTATTTGGCGAGATCCTCGTTCGGCCCGAACTGTTTGGGATTGACGAAGATCGACACGACGACGCGCTGGCCGGCCTGTTTCGCCGCCGCCACCAGCGCCATATGCCCGGCGTGCAGCGCGCCCATCGTCGGCACGAACGCGATCCCCGCGCCTGCCGCCCGCAGTCCCGAAACGGCATCGCGAAGGTCGGCAAGCTGACGGATGGTTTGCACGGGCGTTGGGCCTTGGATATGGACTTTGAAGCGCGGCTCTTATGGGGGTAGGGCCGGGTGAGCAATCAAGGAAGTTAAGCGTTGAGCGAAGCAGCAAACCCGTTGCACGTCCCTAACCCGTTGCACGTCATCGTTTTTGCGAACGAAAAGGGCGGCACCGGCAAGTCGACCACGGCCGTGCACACCGCCATCGCCCTCGCGGCCAAGGGCGCGCGGGTCGCTTGCCTCGACCTCGACCATCGCCAGCGCACGCTCGGCCGCTATCTCGACAATCGTCAGGCGACGATCCTGCGCACGGGCAGCCCGCTGCCGATGCCGCGCTACGAAACGCATGACGGCGAAACCGAATCGCGTTTCAACGAGCTGCTCGAGCAGTTGAGCGAGGGAACGGACTTCCTGATCGTCGACACGCCCGGCCGCGACGACAAGTTCGGTCGCATCGCGATCACCAACGCCGACACGCTGATCACGCCGATGAACGACAGCTTCGTCGATTTCGACCTGATCGGCCACGTCGATCCCGACACGTTCAAGGTGGTGCGCCCCAGCTTCTATTCGGAGTTGATCTGGGATTCGCGCAAGCGCCGGGCCAAGGCGGACGGCGCGACGATCGACTGGATCGTCCTGCGCAACCGCATGCAGCATATCGAGGCACGCAACATGAAGCGCGTGTCCGAGGCGATCGACCAGCTCGCCAAGCGAGTCGGTTTCCGCGTCATTCCCGGCCTGTCCGAACGCGTGATCTATCGCGAGCTGTTCCCCAAGGGGCTGACCATGCTCGATTCCCGCGAATTCGGCGCGATGGGGCTGGCGCATGTCGCGGCGCGGCAGGAACTGCGTGAGATGATGGCCGGCATGGCGTTGCCCGAACTCGCCAGCGCCACGCCGCTCGTCGCCTGATCGCGGCGCCCGGTGGTCTTCAAGCTTCTCGTCGGTCTGGCCATCGCCTGGCTCGGCTGGCGCATGTGGCATGGCTGGGGCCGCCCGCTGCCCGGGTCGCCCCGGCCTTCGGCGCCGCCCGTCCTGCCGGCCGGGCCGGACGCGGACGCCCGCGCCGTCCTGGGTGTCGGCCGCGACGCCGGACCGGACGAGATCCGCGCCGCGCACCGCCGGCTCATCGCCAGCGTGCATCCCGATCGCGGTGGATCGCCTGAACTGACGCGGCAGGTGAATGCCGCGCGTGACACATTGTTGAAAAACAAGGCTGACAGTTGAACTTTTTGTTGCGACTGCGAATTAACCCGTCACCTGTTTGCTGGGAGGCACCATGACTCACCGTTTCGACCCGACCTCGCTGCGCGAGTATGACATTCGCGGCATCGTAGGCCAGGCGCTGGGGACCGATGACGCTCGCGCGATCGGCCGCGGTTTCGCGACCCTGCTGCGCCGTGCGGGCGGGCATCGCGTCGCCGTGGGCCGCGACGGTCGCGTCTCTTCGCCCGAGCTTGAGGCCGCGCTGGTCGAGGGGCTGACTGCTTCGGGCTGCGACGTGGTGCGCGTCGGCCTCGGTCCCACGCCGATGCTCTATTATGCCGAAGCCACGCTAGAGGTGGATGGCGGCATTCAGATAACCGGCAGCCATAATCCCGGCAATTACAACGGCTTCAAGATGGTGTTTCAGCACCGCCCGTTTTTCGGCGCGGACATCCAGACGCTGGGCAGGATGGCGGCCGAGGGCGACTGGGAAGAGGGCGAGGGGACCGTCACCGACGCCGATATCCTGGACAACTACGTCGGCCGCCTGTTCGCTGGCTATGCCGGCGGCACCTTCCGCATCGGCTGGGACTGCGGCAATGGCGCGGCCGGCCCGGTGATCGAGAAGCTGGTCAAGCTCCTCCCGGGTGAGCATCACACGCTGTTCACCGATGTGGACGGCAATTTCCCCAACCATCATCCCGATCCGACCGAAGAAAAGAATCTGGCGGACCTCAAGGCGCTCGTCGCCGAGAAGAAGCTCGACTTCGGACTGGCCTTTGACGGCGATGGTGACCGCATCGGCGCGATCGACGGGCAAGGCCGTGTGATCTGGGGCGATCAGCTTCTGTCCATTCTGGCTGAACCTGTGCTGCGCAAAGACCCGGGCGCGACGATCATCGCGGATGTGAAGGCATCGCAGATGCTCTACGACCGGATCGCCGAGCTGGGTGGCAAGCCGGTGATGTGGAAGACCGGACACAGCCTCATCAAGACCAAGATGAAGGAAACCGGCGCGCCACTCGCCGGCGAAATGAGCGGCCATATCTTCTTCGCGCAGGACTATTACGGCTTCGACGATGCGCAATATGCCGGCGTCCAGCTGATCAACGCCGTGCATCTGATCGGCAAGCCGCTGACTGAGATCCGCGGCGAGATGCCGGCCTTTGTCAACACGCCGGAAATGCGCTTCCAGGTCGATGAGAGCCGCAAGTTCGCTGTGGTCGACGAAGTGCTCGCGCGCCTGAAGGCGGACGGGGCAGACGTCGATGATACCGACGGCGCGCGCGTCAACACGCCCGATGGCTGGTGGCTTCTGCGTGCCTCGAACACCCAGGACGTGCTTGTCGCCCGCGCCGAAGCGCGCAGCCAGGATGCGCTGGATCGTCTGCTCGGCCAGATCGACGCTCAGCTGGCCGCCAGCGGCCTCGAACGCGGTCCGCAAGCCGCCCATTGATCACTGTCCCGGCCGGCGCTGTTGCGTCGGCTGGTCCCGCTCATCCGAAGCTTCGTTTGAAGCTGATCGCGGGGATCAAATAGCGGTTGCGGTGGCGAAGCTCGAACGACGACGGCGTCCTCGTCCGCCGGTCGGGGGCATAGAAGGTCCGCTCGCGTCGTGATGGCGTGGCGGTCAGATTGTCGATGCTCAGCGTCAGGGTGGTGCGCCGGTCCGGCCGATATTCGGCAAAGGCCGTTACATAGGGCGGCACCGAGTAATTCTTGTCGACCTCGTTCAGCCGGTAAAAGCTTCCCGGCGTGCTGCCATCGACGCTGAAGCCCCAGGCGAATTTGCCCAGGTCCTGACGAAAGCTCGCCTGCGCCAGAAAGTCGTTATTCCCCGAAAATCGCCGCGTCTCGCCGGTATAGGGATCGACCACCGACGTGCCGACATAGCTGGCGTAAAGCGTCAGCCGACCGCCCTTGATGCCCAGCTTGGCCAATGGCGCGTCGATACGTGCCCGCGCGATCTTGACCGTCCCGCTGCCCAGATTGCCTGGCGCGTCAAATCCCTCGGGCGTCAGCACGCGGTCTTGCACCTTTTCGATGCGGTTGTACCCCAGCTCCAGCTTGATGAGGCCATCGCCCAGGATCGGCCGCTCGATGGTCAGGAGCGACTCCCACGCCCGCTGCGGCAGCAGCTGCGCATTGCCGCCGTTCACGCGATCGTTGGTCAGCTCGGCGCTCGAAATGAAATCCTCGAACTGCAACTGCGCGACCGTGCGCTGCACCGACAGCTGCAGCCGCCACTTGTTGCCCGGCCGCCAGTCCAGCACCGCGCGCGGCTTCAGGAACGACAGCGATCGCTCGGCCTGCGCGTCGCCCGTCACCGTCAGGCGCGACGTCTCATAGGTCGCGGCCAGGTCCAGCCGCAGGTTCTTCGCCAGCGCGCGTCCGGCATTGACGAACGCCTCGCCGCGATATTCCTTTACCACCGCATCGTCGACCGGCAGGTCGATCCGTGTCGCGGCGCCGCCGCTCGCCAGGCTGAACAGGTCGACCTTGCTCGCCAGCCGGTTGATGACCCCCTCCGCGCCGAGCTCGACGGTCCAGCCGGTGGCATTGGGCCGTGACCACACCAGCCGCGCCAGCGTTTCGCTGCGTTCATCGTCCAGGAACTGCTCGAACCCGCCGATCGTACCGCCATTCACGCGCAGGTATGACCGATCGGCGTTGCGGCGGTTGCGCTGTGTCGCCAGTCCGATCAGCTTGATGCCGCCACCGGCGAGCGGCCGCGTGATGTCGCCGCCGACCTCGTAATTCTCGGACTGATAGCGTTGCGACAATCGATCGTCGCGCAGCGGTCCGCTTGCGGGTGTCACCGCGCTGGTCTGGTCCAGGCGGAAGCGGTCGATCGCGACGCGCGCATTCAGGTTCGCGGTGCGGAACGCCCCGTCGTCATGCGCCCAGGATGCCGACAGCGAAGCGTTGGGATCATTGATGCGGTTGACCTTCTCGCGAGACTCGATCAGCGCCCCGCTCGGCAGCGCGGTAACCCGGTCATAGCCCCGCTCGGTCGTGCGATTGTTGTTGAACTGTGCCGCGACGTTGAAGGTCGACTTGCCCGTCTTCAGCAGCGCGGACACGCTGCCCTCTGGTAACACCTTGCCGGTATAGTCGCGCAGCACGGCGCCCTCGATCGTGCCGGCCAGCCCGCCGCCGGCGGTCAGCACCAGGTTCAGCACTTGCGCCTTGCCGGCATATTCGGCGCCGAACTGTTCGCCCGCCCCGACCTCGACGCGCAGCACGCGACTGGCCGGAATGCGCGACAGGATGGTTTCAAGCGACTCGCTTTTCGAACTCGGCCGTTGGCCGTTGATGACGACATTGCCCGCGGCCGCCGCAAAGCCGCGCACGCTCTCGTCGGCGCTCTGGATCGAGAAGCCCGGCACGCGCGCCACGATCTGCAGCGCGTTGGCCGGCGCGAACTGCGTGAAAAAGGCTGCGTCATAGACCTGCCGCGCCGCATTGCTCGTGACCGGCTGCTCGAGCGGCGCGGGGGCAGGATCGCCGGGCGCCACGACCTGCGCCATCGCCGGGAGTGCCGTCGCCGAAGCCATCACGCTCATCAACACCCTCATGCCGGCCTCCGCGACTACGAATGTAATCACACTGTATTAATACAGCAATACACAACGTCAAGCCCGTTCCGGCGCTGGCTCGTGGGGGTAGTCAAATCACGCGCGAACGCCCACATCGGGCGAATGGCCGCCACGCCCCAGATCATCCGCGTCATCGACCTCGAAACCACCGGCAACGCCCCGCCGCAGCATGGCGTGGTCGAGATCGGGTGGCAGGATGTCGCGCTGGGGCCGGACGGCCGCTGGGCGTTGTCGGGCGAGGGTGGTCAGCGGCTGGTCAATCCCGGCCGCCCGGTCCCGCCGCTCACCATGGCGATCCACCATATCCGCGACGAGGATGTTGCCGACGCGCCGTGGTGGCATGATGTCGCCCGTCCGATCCTCGATCCCTGGCCGCGCCGCGTCGCCCTCGCCGCGCACCGCGCGAGTTTCGAGGAGCAATTCTGCACGCCCTCGCTGACCCGCGGTGCCGACTGGATCTGCACCTACAAATGCGCGCTTCGGCTGTGGCGCGACAGCCCGGGCTTCTCCAACCAGTTCCTGCGTTACTACCGGATGCCTGAGGGGCTTGAGCATGAACGCGGCCTGCCAGCGCATCGCGCCTTTCCGGACGCCTATGTCACCGCGCACCATCTGCGCGACATGCTGAACGAGGCGAGCGTCGAACAGCTGATCGAATGGTCGAAGCTTCCCGGCCTGCTCCCACGCGTGCGCTATGGCCCCGATCGGGGCAAGGAATGGCACGAGCTGGACGAGGACGCGCTCGAAACCTTCGCCCAGGACCGCGACATCGACATCCGCTACACCGCGCAAGTCGAACTCGACCGCCGCCGCGGGCGTCAGACGATACCTACGCCGGACCGCCAGCCGCAGCTTTTCTGAAGCGGGGCGCTGGACGCTGCCACCGGTGTCAGTAAAGTAGGCTTATGCTTGCTCGCCATGCCGCTCCCCTCGCCGCCGCGCTGATCCTGCCGCTCGCGATTGCCGCGCCGGCCGCCGCCCAGTCGCCCGTGCTCAGCGCGCAGTTCACGTTCGAGCACGCGCCCTATGCGCAGGTCCATGCCTCGACCCTGGTTGAAACACGGGCGGGCACGCTGCTGGCCGCCTGGTTTGGCGGCACGCATGAAAAACATCCCGATGTCAGCATCTACCTGGCGCGGTACCAGGACGGGGAGTGGCGGCCTGCCAGACTGGTCGCGGACGGCGTTCAGCCCGATGGCAAGCGTCATCCGACCTGGAACCCGGTCCTGTTCCAGCCAAAAGACGGTCCCTTGATCCTCTATTACAAGGTCGGCCCGGATCCCGAGACGTGGTGGGGCATGGAAATGACCTCGAACGATGACGGACGGACATGGAGCAAGCCGCGCCGCCTGCCCGACGGCATCCTCGGCCCGATCAAGAACAAGCCGGTGGAACTCGCCGACGGCAGCTGGCTCTCGCCAACCTCGGCTGAGGCACCCGGGCGCAAATGGACGCTCCATTTCGAACGCAGCGCCGACCGGGGCAGGACATGGCAGGCAACCGCGCCGGTCGAATCGCCCGAAGGGATCATGGCGATCCAGCCCAGCATCCTGTTCCACAAGGACGGCCAGCTTCAGGCGATCGCCCGCACGCGGCAGGGCGCGCTCGGCGTCACCTGGTCGAAGGACGGCGGCAGGCACTGGGGCCCGCTCATGGCAGTCGACTTGCCCAGCAACAATTCCGGGACCGATGCCGTGACGCTTCGGGACGGACGCCAGCTGATCGTCTACAACCACACCGCGCATCACCCTTCGCGGCTGGGCAAGGGCGGCGTGCGCTATCCGATCAACGTCGCCCTGTCCGACGACGGACTCAGCTGGCGCAAGGTGGTGACGCTCGAAAGTGCCGTGCTGCCCGCCGGCTATGCCTATCCCGCCGTCATCCAGACCCGGGATGGACGCGTGCACATCAGCTATACCTGGGACCGCCGCCGTATCCGCCACGTCGTGATTGATCCGGCACGGCTGCCACGCGGCGACTCGGCCGATACGCCGCTTGCCGTGCCAGCAAACCCGCCGCCGCCCGCTACCGTCTACGTGCCGTGATCGCCGCGCCGCCCTGACCCGTCATCCCGGCGAAAGCCGGGATCTCAGGCGGCTCCATCCGACCGTCAGCCGCCCGGCGAACGCTCAGTACTTCACGCGCTTCGTCTTCACCTTGCGCGCTTTCAGCATCGCCTGAACGCTGTCGCGCCCGGCGAGATGCCCGGCACCCACCGCGACGAACACCGTGCCCGGTTTCGCCAGCCGCGCCTTGATCCAGTCGGCCCAGCGCGCGTTGCGGTCCGCCAGCAACACTTTCGCCAGTTCCGGCGATTCGCGCAGTCCTTCGTTCATCAGCGTGCCCAGTCGCTCGGCGTCGCCGCTCGCCCAGGCCGAGATCAGCTTGGCGAACTCGCCCGGCGCCTCGTCCATCTTGTCGATCGCATCGGTCAACAGCTTCATCTGCGCCGCTTCCGGCAGCGCGTCGAAATAGCCGAATTGCTGGTCGACCGTCTCAAGCCCGCTCACCGGCTTTTTCGCCGCCTTGGCCGCCGCGTCCAGCGCCGCCTCGACTCCGCTGTCGGGGGCATAGCCGGCCCTGATCAGAGTCAGCATCGACAGCTGCGTGCCGGCAAGCCAGGGGTCGAACCGGTCTGCCACCGCTTGCGGCACGCCGGCATCGGCCATTGCCTTCAAGAACGCCGCACGCTTGTCGGCCGGCAGCTTCTCGCTCAGCGGCGGGCCGCTCATGGCGATGCCGTATTTCATCATCGCCGGCTGCACCGTGGCGAGGTCCGGCGTGCTGCCCAATTCGGTCACCAGCTCGCCGCTCGCATCGAACGCTTGCCTCACCGCCTCGTCGAACCAGCTAAGCCCGGGCTTGAGCAGGTGCACCGTCCCGAACAGATAGATGGTCGTGTCCTTGTCCTTCACCACCCATAGCGCCGGATCGGCGTCCTGCGTCGCCGCCGCAGCTGCGGGAGCAGGGGCGGCCGCCTGCGCGAAAGCCGCAGGCGCGTGGAACAGCAACGCAAAGGCTGCGGCACGGGCGAGAAGATTGCGGCGCATCGAAACTCCGATTTGATTTGCGCCTGTCTAGGCGATGGCCGCATCCGCCGCCACGCCCTTTCCGCGCGGAATGGCCGTCACCACAGCCGCGATCAGCGTCCCGATGCAAAGCTGGTAGGGAAAGGCGAGCGCAGTCTGTCCGCTCACGAACGGCTGGAGCAGCAGGACGGTCACGAACCCGGCGATCAGCCCGGCGATCACCGACATGGCGGTCCCGCGCCGCGTGAACACCGCGACGAAATAGACGCCCAGCAGCCCAGCATAGGCGAATACCATCACCTGCAGCGCGAATTCCAGCAGCGGCATGTCGCTGTGCCGCTGCCAATAGAAGCTCAGCACCGCCGTCGCGAACATCGCAAGGCCGACCGCCGCCATGCCCCAGCGCCCGGCGCGCACGAAATGCTTCGGCGTCACCGGGCCGCGCGCCTCGCGCCACGGCTGATAGAAGTCGGCGATCATCACCGACGACATGGCGTTCAGCGCCGAATTGGTCGTCGCCACTGCTGCCGCCGTAACCCCGATCGTCACCAGCCCGCGCAGGCCCGGCGGCACCTGCGTCAGGATGTAGTGGACGAACACCGTCACCTTCTCGCCTGAAAAGCTGGTCGCTGCCTGGTTCGCCTCGCCCATCAAATCGGGGCGAGCATAGAAGATGTGCAGCAACAGCCCGATCGTCACGAACATCGCGATCAGCGGCACGCTGGCGAGCTGCGACAGGATCAGCCCGCGCGCACCGGTTTTGGCGCTGGGACTGGCAAGCAGCCGCTGCGTCGTATCCTGGTCAAGGCCGGCATTGGCGATGTTGAGCAGCAGCAGTCCGGTAAAGATCGCCAGCACCGTGAAGGGCTTCGACAGATCGGTCGAAAAATCGAACAGTCGCAGCTTGTCCACGCCGCCCGGTGCGTGGCGCAGCGCGTCGATCAGCTCGGCGTTGCTTGCCGGGATCGACAGCCGCAGGAACACCAGCACCGCCAGTGCCGAGCCGGCATAGATCACGAACTGGATGAGGTCGTTCCAGATCACGGACTTGAGGCCGCCGTGAAAGGTGAACAGGAAACTGACCAGCATTACGCTCGCGGCCGACGCAATGATCGCATGCGCCTCGATGCTGCCGAACGCGACCATGGCGATCGCGATCGCTGCCAGATACACGCGCGCGCCACCCGCCAGCACCCGCCCGATCAGGAACATGCCGCCGGCCGCCTGCTTGGCGCGCGCATCGAACCGCGCCTCCAGCAGCTCGTACACCGTCGTCGCGCGCATCGCGTAAAAGCGCGGGATCAGCACATGCGCGACGAACAATGCCGCCAGGATCGGCGCGACTACCGCCCCCAGATAAGTATAATCGCCGCGATAGCCCTGATCCGGCGCGCCCAGAAAGGTTGCCGCGCTCTGCGTCGCCGACAGCACGGATACTGCCGCCAGCCATGCCGGCACGCTGCGCCCCGCAAGGAAATAATCGCGCGTATCCGCCGCCTTGAACCGCGAGAATGCCCAGCCGCCGATCAGGATCACGGCGAGATAGGCGGCGACCACGATCCAGTCGAGCGTTGCGAATTGCGGCATCATCGGCAGGGTGTAGCAGCCGTTACGCCGCTGTCATCAAAGTCCCTCTCCCACCGGGAGAGGGAGGGAGCCGCGCAGCGGCGGAAGGGTGAGGGCAGGGGCGCGGACGCTTACGCCTTCGCCAATGCCTCGCCGATCAGCTTCCGCGAATTCTCGACGCCGTACAGCGCGATGAAGCTGCCCATGCGCGGCCCCTGGCTCGACCCCAGCAATGTTTCGTACAGCGCCTTGAACCAGTCGCGCAGCGCTTCCTTGCCGAAGTGCGTCTTGCCGATCTCGTACACCGCGTCCTGGATCGTGTCGGCACTCGCATTCGGCCCCAGCGCCACCAGCTGCGCGTCCAGATCGCGCAGCGCCTCGACCTCCACACCTTGTGGCGCGCGGCGGTTTAGCGTCGGCGCGATGAAGTCGCGGCCATAGGCCAGCGCATAGCCGATCAGCGCGTCGAGCGCCGGGTGCTTCTCGGGCGTCGCATCGGGCAGATAATTGGCGAGATAGCCCCACACCTGTTCCTTGGTCGCTTCGCCCATCACGCCGACCAGATTGAGCAACAGGCCGAAGGTGACCGGCAGCGTCTCGCCCGGCACGTCGCCATTGTGGATGTGATGCACCGGATTGCCCAGCTTCTGCGCCACTTCCTGCGTCGGATAGTTCGCGCGGAACTGCCAGTAATCGTCCACCGCGCGCGGGATCACGCCCATGTGCAGCGCCTTGGCCTTTTTCGGCTCGCGATAGATGTAGAACGCCAGGCTCTCGTCGGGGCCGTAGGTCAGCCACTGGTCCAAGCTCAGGCCATTGCCCTTGGACTTCGAGATCTTCTCGCCCTTTTCGTCGAGGAACATCTCGTAGTTGAAGCCCTCGGGCGGTCGCCCACCCAGCACGCGCGCGATCTTGCTCGATTGCACGACCGAATCGATCAGGTCCTTGCCCGCCATCTCATAGTCGACGCCGAGCGCAACCCAGCGCATCGCCCAGTCGACCTTCCACTGCAGCTTGGCCTTGCCGCCAAGGATCGACTGCTCGATCCGCTCGCCCTCGTCGACGAAGGCGATCAGGCCGGTCTCGGCGTCCACCACTTCGACCGGCACCTGCAGCACGATGCCCGACTTCGGCGAAATCGGCAGCACCGGCGAATAGGTCGCCTGCCTCTCGGCACGCAGCGTCGGCAGCATCACGTCCATGATGCCTTGGTAATGCCGCAGCACGCCCTTCAGCGCGTCGTCGAACTGCCCGCCGGTATAATAGTCGGTCGACGACACGAATTCATACTCGAAGCCGAACCGGTCGAGAAACTGGCGCAGCATGGCGTTGTTGTGATGCGCGAAATTCTCGTATTTCTCGAAGGGATCGGGCACCTGCGTCAGCGGCTTGCCTAGATATTCGGCCAGCATCGCGCCATTGGGCACATTGTCCGGCACCTTGCGCAGGCCGTCCATGTCGTCGCTGAACGCGATGAGGCGGGTAGGGGTGTCGCTCAGCGTCTCGAACGCGTGCCGCACCATCGTCGTGCGCAGCACTTCGTTGAACGTGCCGATATGCGGCAGGCCCGAGGGACCATAGCCGGTTTCGAACAGCACCGGCGCACCCTGCTTGCCCTCGGGATAGCGCTTCAGCAGCTTGCGCGCCTCTTCATAGGGCCAGGCCTTGGAGTCGAGCGCGGCGGCGCGCAGTTGGGCAAGAGGGTGTTCGGTCATGCGTCGGCCATCTGGCTCACCTGCCGCCAAATCGCAATCTAGGACTCGCATGCCGCATTGACAGTGCCGCCGGCAGCGGGATGGTAGCGGTATCATAAAACTGAGGGAGCGCGTGGATGATGCGGGTCGGTCTGGCATTGGCGGCACTTGGCATGACAGGGTCCGCGCTCGCCCAGGAACGGCCGCCGGCTGGTTCGCCGCCGGTCATCCCGATCGCCGCGTCCAAGATCATCCTGGTCGGCGATTCGACGACCGCCGTGGTCGGCGGATGGGGACCCAGCTTCTGCGCCTATAACGTCACTTCCTTTGCTGCCTGCATCAACCTGGCGCGCGGCGGCCGTTCTTCGGGCAGCTATTTGTGGGAGGGATCGTGGAACCTCGTGCAGGGCGAAATGCGCACGCCCGGCTACCGGAATATCTGGGTGCTCATCCAGTTCGGCCATAACGATCAGCCGGGCAAGCCCGGTCGCTCGACCGATCTGGCGAAGGATTTTCCCGCCAATCTCGAACGCTATGTCCGCGACGTTCGGGCGGCCGGGGCGAAGCCGGTGCTCGTCACCCCGCTCACGCGCCGGATGTTCAAGGGCGCTGCGCTCGACAACGACCTTGAACCCTGGGCGGCATCGATCCGCACGGTGGCAAGGCGGCTGAACGTCCCGCTCGCCGATCTGAACGCCGTCAGCGTGAAGGCCGTGAACGAAATGGGCGAAGCCGCGGCCGAGCGTTTCGCGCCGCTCGCGAAAGACGCGGCGCCGTTCACCAGCGGCGGCCCACAGGCGACCGAAGTCGATGATCGGCCCGGCGGCAGCGTGCGGCTTTCGTTCGACCGCACGCATCTTGGCCTGCTCGGCGCGAATTACTTCGCGGACATGATGGCGCGCGAACTGGCCGTCGCAGTGCCCGAGATGCGCCCCTTGCTCCTTTCACTGCAGCAGCGGCCCGATGTGACTAATCATATCCGCCAATGACGCTTCGGCGCGGCGCCAGCCGAAAATACTGGCGCTGCGTGCCGGTAATTGATAATCGCTCGCATTATGAGTCACTCGCTGGCGCGTGCGTCGCGCAACGTCACTGGCACCGTCTCGTCGATCGACTGGGAAGCACTCAGCCCGGCAGAGGCGCGGCGGCTGCGTGAGTTCGGATTGGACGAGGGGGTCGAGGTCGAGCTGGTGAAGCCGGTCGGCTGGCTCGGCGGCCCTGCAGCAGTGCGGATCGGGCGGATGACCGTCGCGCTTCGCCGGCACATTACGGAGGCGATCAAGGTCGCAGTTCCGGCGGAATGAACGCCGTTCCGCTCGTTGCGCTCGTCGGCAATCCCAATGCCGGCAAGACCGCCCTGTTCAACGCCCTGACCGGCGCACGGCAAAAGGTCGGCAACTATCCTGGTGTGACGGTCGAGCGGCATGCCGGCCGCATGGCGCTGGACGATGGCCGTCCGATCGAGCTGGTCGATCTGCCCGGCACCTACAGCCTCGATCCGTCCAGCCCCGACGAACAGGTCACGCGCGACGTCGTGCTTGGCAAGCAGGCGGGCGAGCGCCTGCCCGACGCGCTGGTCGTCGTCGCGGATGCGTCGAACCTCGAAAATCATCTGCGCTTCGTGCTTCAGCTGCGCCAGCTCGGCCGGCCGATGATCGTCGCGCTCAACATGATCGACATGGCCACTCGCGACGGGCTGACGATCGATGCCGACGCCCTGTCCGCCGCGCTCGGCGTGCCGGTCGTCACCACCGTCGCGGTGCGCAAGCGCGGGCTGGATGACCTGCGCGCCGCGCTCGCCGGCGTGCTGCTGGGATCAAGGCCCGCAGCCCCGGCCGAGATCGAATCCGACATCCGCCATTTTCAGCGCGAGGCGCGGCGCATCGCCGCCGACGCGATCGTCGAACAGCCGGGCGGTCGCGCTTTCACGCGCGGTGTCGATCGCGTCGTGCTTCACCCGGTCGCCGGCCCGCTCATTCTCGCCACGGTCATGCTGGTCATGTTCCAGGCCGTCTACGCCTGGTCCGAAGCGCCGATCGGCTGGATCGAGGGGCTGCAAGGCTGGCTTGCGGAGAGCGCCGCCGCCTATCTGCCCGAAAATTTCCTGCGCGACCTGCTGATCGAAGGGATCATCAACGGCGTCGGCTCGGTGGTGGTGTTCCTGCCGCAGATCCTGATCCTGTTCTTCTTCATCCTGCTGCTCGAAGCGACTGGCTATATGGTCCGTGCCGCCTTCCTGATGGATCGGCTGATGTCGGGTATCGGGTTGTCGGGCCGTGCCTTCATCCCGCTGCTCTCGTCCTTTGCCTGCGCCATCCCCGGTATCATGGCGGCGCGCTCGATCGACGATCCCAGGGAACGGCTGACCACCATCCTGATCGCGCCGCTGATGACCTGTTCGGCGCGGCTGCCGGTTTATGCCGTGCTGATCGGCGCGTTCATCCCGGCGATCAGCGTCGGACCCGGCATCGGCTTGCAGGGGCTGGTGCTGTTCGGCCTCTATGTCGCCGGCATCCTCGGCGCGATCGCCGCCGCCTTCGTGCTGCGCATGACCGCGACCCGTGGGAAGGGCGGGGGCTTCATGATGGAGCTGCCGCGCTATCAGCTTCCCTCGATCCGCGACGTGCTGATCGGCATGTGGCAGCGCGCCTGGCTGTTTCTGCGCCGTGCCGGCACGATCATCATGGGCGTCACTGTGGCGCTGTGGCTGCTCGCTTCCTACCCCGTCGCGCCCGAAGGGGTGAAGCAGAGCGAATATTCGATCGCCGGCCGCGTCGCCTCGGGGCTTGAGGTCGTGCTCAAGCCGATCGGCTTCAATCATGAAATGAGCCTCGCGGTGATCCCCGCGATGGCCGCGCGCGAAGTGGCCGTGTCCGCGCTCCAGACGGTCTATTCGATCGATGCCGATGCGGATGAGGAAGGGCAGGCATTGGGTGCCCAGCTCGCCGCGCGCTGGTCGCTGCCGACGGCGCTCGCCTTCCTCGCCTGGTTCGTGTTCGCGCCGCAGTGCCTGTCGACCATTGCCGTCGCGCGGCGTGAGACCAACGGCTGGAAATGGCCGATCGTGATGATCGTCTATCTCTTCGCCGCAGCCTATGTCTTTGCCGGCATCACCTTCTGGACGGCGACCGCGCTGGGGCTCTGACGCGCGGGGCTGTCGACAGTCCCGCTGCCGATTGTCGAACGACGGCTTGAGTTCATCGCTGCAAGTTGGTCGGCATCGTTCTGACGCCCGGTGCCCGCGGGTCCGATTCCGGCCGCGAAATCACGACCGCCGACCCTGTTTCATGCCGCTAAATCATTGTAGTAAAGCGAGAAATTGACGGCGTTTCCTACATGTTCCCCATCCGCTATAATGCCGGCATGGCAAACACCAATGTCGAATCTAGTCCAGCTTGGCGTCGTCGATCGCTTTTTCGGCTCGGCTGCGCGCGGCATTGTCGCGCGCCCGCTCGGCCTTGGTCCGCCCGAACTTCGCGCGATTTGCATTGGCGTTATCCACCGCTGCGGCGCGTGCCTTGGCCTTGCGGGCCTTGTTCAGATTAATGATCTCGGCCATCCCATCCCTCGATAACGAATCTCAGGCGGAGTTAAAATGGCGGGCAGCGTCAACAAGGTCATCCTGGTCGGCAATTTGGGGCGCGATCCCGAAAGCCGCACCTTCTCGAACGGCGGCAAGGTCGTCGAACTGCGCATCGCCACCAGCGAAAGCTGGAAGGACCGCAACACGGGCGAGCGCAAGGAAAAGACCGAATGGCACACGGTCAAGGTCTTCAACGAAGGCCTCGCCAATGTCGCCGAGCGCTATCTGCGCAAGGGGTCGAAGGTTTACATCGAAGGCGCGCTGACCACGCGCAAGTGGCAGGATCAGCAGGGCCAGGACCGTTATTCGACCGAGATCACGCTGCAAGGCTTCAACAGCGTGCTGACCATGCTCGACGGCGCGCCCGGTCAGGGCGGCGGCGGCAGCAGCCGTGGCGGCGACGAGTGGGGCGGCGGCAATGATGAGTTCGCCGGCCAGTCGAGCAATCGCGGCGGCGGCTATGGCGGCGGCGGCAGCTCGGGCGGCGGTTTCGGCGGCGGCAGCCGTGGCGGTGGCGGCGGCGGCAGCAGCGGCGGCCGCAGCGACTTCCCGGACGATCTCGACGACGACGTCCCATTCTGATCGGGGCGCGCCAGCCGCCGCAATCGGCTGGCGCGCTACTGTCTTAACGACCTGTTGACCAAAGCTGCCCAATGGGTCGCCCATGGGTCAGGGACTTACCTTCGACAAGGATCGCGACAGCGGCAGCCACGGCGCGGCATGGCGGGCGCTATGCCGGTCGCAGGCAGTGATCGAATTCGATCTCGACGGCACCGTCCGCTGGGCGAACGACGTCTTCCTGACTCTGATGGGCTATCGCGCGAGCGATCTGTCGGGGCAGCACCATCGCATCTTCTGCGAGCCCGATTATGCCGCCGCGCCGGCCTATGCCGCCTTTTGGCAGCGGCTAGGCGCAGGCGAATTCGCCAGCGGCGAGTTCAAGCGCCTCGACCGGAACGGTCGCCCGTGCTGGCTCCAGGCGACCTACAATCCGATCCTCGACGCAAATGGCCGTCCGGAGCGCATCCTGAAGATTGCGACCGACATCACCCATGCCAAGCTGGTCAGCCTGGCGCTCGAAACCCGGATCCAGCAGCTCGCCGACATCGTGAACACGATCGACGCGATCGCCACCCGGACCAACCTTCTCGCGCTGAACGCCACGATCGAAGCGGCGCGCGCGGGCGAGGTCGGACGCGGCTTCGCGGTGGTCGCGGGCGAGGTCAAGAATCTCGCGGGCCAGACCCGCGTCGCGACCGTGCGCGCGACGCATATGTTGGCGGAAAAACTGTCGGATTTATAGCCGCCGGCCGATCGGCCCGCCCGGCGGCGTAGCCCGCAACCGGCGCTACCCGCGAAAGAAATGGTGCGGTCGAGAAGACTCGAACTTCCACGGCCTTTCGGCCACAACGACCTCAACGTTGCGCGTCTACCAGTTCCGCCACGACCGCACATTTCATGTCCGCCGGCGACCCGGCGGCTGGTAGGCAGCGGCCCCTAGCAAAGGGTTTCGGGGCTGGCAACACCCGTTACCGCGCTTTCCTAAACTTGTTTCACCAGCTACCGCCGCGGTCCCATGTTCGGCTCGCCAGACACTCGCGCTGAAATGCGCCGCATCCTTGCGCTGGCCTGGCCGGTGGTCCTCACCAGCCTCAACTGGACGATCATGCATGTCACCGACGTGGTGGTCGTCGGCTTGGTCGGCACGCATGAAGTCGCTGCGCTCGGTGCCAGCCGGACGCTGACCTATATCGGTATCGTCGTCGCGCTCGGCTGGTTGACGGGCGTCCTCGTTTTCGCCGCCCGTGCCGACGGGGCGGGGGACTTGCCCGCCACCGGCGCGGTGCTTCGCCAGGGGCTTGTGCTCGGCCTGGTGCTTGGCCTGATCAGCGGCGGCACGCTGTTCTTCTTCGCGAGCCCGCTGCTGCTTGGCGTCGGCGTCGATCCCGGAATCGCGCCCGCCGCCGCCAGCGTGGTGCGCACCATGGCGCTCGGCTATCCTTTCCAGCTGCTGACAGTCGCCGCCACCTTCTTTCTCGAAGGGGTCAGCCGACCGCGCCGGGTGATGGCGGTCAACCTCTCGATCCTGCCGATCAACGCGCTGCTCGCCTGGGTGCTTGCGACCGGGCAGTTCGGCTTGCCGGCGATGGGCGCGGTGGGCGCGGCGCTGGCGACCGTCATCGCCATCGTCATCAGCGCCGTCGCGATGCTCGTCGCCGCCTTCACGCTGCCTCGCGCGCGCGAACGGCAGGTGCGCGACTGGCGCGATTTCGGATCGCCTGCGATGTGGCGCGGCGTCTGGGCACTGCTCGCCTTCGGCCTTGTTCCCGCTATCGCCTCGGGGCTCGAGTTGGCCGGATTCTCGATCCTCATCGCGCTGTCCACTCAGCTGGGCGAGGCGACGACGCACGCTTTCCAGATCGTCTTCTCGGTGCACAACGTCACCTTTGCCTTTGCGCTGGGGCTCGGTTCGGCGGCCGGCGTGCGCGCCGGCAATGCGGTGGGGGAGGGGCTTGCCGCGGAGGCCGGGCCGCGCACGGCGATCGCCGCGGGCCTTGCCGCTGCGATCATGGCTGTCCTCGCCGTGCCGCTCACCCTGTTCCCGATGCTGGCGGTCAGCGGCTTTCCCGCGAGCCGCGAGGTGGCGCTCATCGCCGCCGGCATGCTGGGCCTGTGGGCGCCGTTTATCCTGTTCGACGGCTTGCAGGTGGTCTTCGTCTATGCGCTGCGCTCACTCGGCGACCAGGTATTCGCCGGCTTGAACGGTATCCTGTCCTTCTTCCTGCTGACCGGTGCGCTGGGGCTGGTAACCGTCCATGCCGGTTGGGGGGCGCGCGGCCTGGTGGTCGCGTCCGCTGCGGGCATGGTTGCCGCCGCGCTGCTAAACGGTGCGCGGCTCTACTGGATCACGCACCGGTTTCGCCTGAAAAGCTGAACCACAGGCTCTTGCCGGTCTGCGGCACGTCGAGCTTGCCGCTGTTGAACTCAAGGCTGCCGCCCGGCGGCAGCGTGCGTGGATCGGGCGTGATCGTCCAGTTATAGACGACCTTGTTGTTGGCGTCGCGCAACTCGGCCAGGATGTTCGGCACGCGCTGGCGCTCCTTGGTCGGGTTGAGCACTTGCCCGCTGACCACGAACAGCTCTCCGCCATTCAGCCGCGGCTTGCGCTCGACCGTCTGCGAGGTGAAGATGAGCGGCGTCTGCGCAGCGCCGACTGGCAGGCCGAGCTGTGCGGCTAGGCTCGGCGCGCCGCTATAGATGATCGCGCCGGCACCCAGCAGCATCGACACGCCGGCGATGATCGCGGCGGCGGTCCACCGCTTTTCGGGGTTGCGGCGCGGCTTGAACGGCGGCTCGTGCGCGAAGGGGTCGTAGTCGCGCGCCTGGGTTGCGGCCGGGGCAGGCTGCGCCACCGGTGCTGCCGGCGGGGGCGGCGGCGGGGCGGAATATGCGTCGGCGCGGATCACGTCGGGCGCGGGCATCGCCACCACGCCGGCGGGTAGTTGATGCCAGCTGTGGCGACAGCTGGCGCAGCGCACCGTCCGCCCCTCGCCCCCGATGGCGGCATCGGGGACCAGATAGCGGGTGCGGCATTCAGGACATTCGAGGATCATCGCGTTGACCAGTTCGGCACGCGACGGTTCAGGCCGTCGCCGGTCCCGAATCTAAACACCTGGTTGGCACGATTGGCAAGGGGCAAGCCGCTGCGCTTGAGCCGATGGGACGGCTGTGCGATGGCTGGGTCTTCGGGGGTTTGTTGATCAGGAGCGGCCGGGCGCCGGCACATGGCCAATATCGTTCAGTTCGAGAATGTCGGCCTGCGCTATGGCACCGGGGCGGAGACGCTGAGCGACATCAGCTTCACGCTGAGCGCCGGCAGCTTCTATTTCCTGACCGGCGCATCCGGTGCGGGCAAGACCTCGCTGCTCAAGCTGCTATATCTTGCGCAGCGGCCGACGCGCGGCATCGTGCGACTGTTCGGCGAAGATGCCGGCGCGCTCCCTCGCAAGCGACTGCCCGGCTTCCGCCGCCGCATCGGCGTGGTCTTTCAGGATTTCCGCCTGCTCCCGCATCTTTCCGCCCACGACAATATCGCGCTGCCGCTGCGCGTCGCGGGCATGCCGGAGGACGAGATCGAGGGCCCGGTGCGCGAGATGCTCGCCTGGGTTAATCTGCGCGACCGCGCCCATGCCAAGCCGCCGACGCTATCGGGCGGCGAGCAGCAGCGCATCGCCATCGCCCGTGCCGTGATCACCCGGCCCGAGGTGCTGGTCGCCGACGAGCCGACCGGCAACGTCGATCCGGAAATGGCCGAGCGCTTGTTGCATTTGTTCGAATCGCTCAACCGGCTGGGTACGACAGTGGTCGTCGCCACGCACGACTTTCAGCTCATCAACCGCATCCCGGATGCGCGTATGATGCGGATCGAGCGCGGACGGCTCAGCGATCCGACCGGTGCGCTGCGCCACCCGCCGGGCCGGGCTGGATCGGGCGACGCTGCATCCAGCAATGGCCCCGTATGAGCTGGCCGTTCCGCGACCAGCCGCAGCGCCGCCTGCTCGACGAAAGCCTGCGCACCAAGTCGATGCTGTGGATCATGGGCATCATGCTGTTCCTGACCACGCTCGCCGCTGCGGCGGGCTTGGGAATGGCAAGCGCCAGCCGGGCGCTCGACCGCCAGCTTGCCGGGCGGCTGACGATCCAGCTGGTCGAAGCCGACGCCGCCCGCCGCGATGCTGCGGTGCGCGGCATCATGGCCAGCGTCCGCCGCCTGCCACAGGTGCGCCGCGTCGCCGAGGTCGATCGCGCGCGGCTGGCCGAATTGCTCCAGCCTTGGCTGGGCGATGCGGGGCTCGATGCCGAACTGCCGATGCCGGCGATGATCGACGTCGATCTCGCCTCGGGCGACGAAGCCGATGTGGCGGCGGTTAAGCGCGCCGCCCAGACGGTCGCGGCGACGGCGCGAGTCGATCGCCATGCGCAGTGGCTCTCGCCCGTGGCGAGCTTCCTCGCCATCATGACTTGGTTCGCTGCGGCGCTGGTCGTGCTGATGGCGCTTGCCACCACCGCCGTGGTGCTGCTCGCAGCCCGTGCCGGTCTCGACATGCACCGCGACACCATCGCCGTGCTGCACATGCTGGGTTCGACCGACCGGCAAGTGGCGCGCCTGTTTCAGCGGCGCATCGCGTTCGATACGCTGATGGGCGGGTTGCTCGGCACCTGCGCCGCGCTGGCCGCGATCTGGCTGCTCGGGCGACAGGCCGGCGCGCTCGGCTCGGAACTGCTGAGCGGCGTCGCGCTTGCGCGATCCGACTGGCTCATGCTGGCGGCAATCCCCGCCGTCTTCGCCTCGATGGCCATGGTTGCCGCGCGATCGGGCGTGCTGCGCGCCCTGGGACGGACGCTGTGATCTGGCGCATCCTCGGCCTGCTGGTCCTGGCCTGGGCGCTTGGCTTCGCCTTGTTCATGCTGGCGCTCGGCAAGCCGCTCGATCCTGGCGTGCGCACAGACGGCATTGTCGTACCGACCGGCGGGGCAGGGCGCATCGATCGAGGCATCGCGTTGATCGAGGCACGCGCGGCAAAGCGCATGCTCATCACCGGTACCGACCCCACCGTCCGCCCGATCGAACTGGCGGTGCAGTACAAGGCGCCGCCGCGCCTGTTCGCCTGCTGCATCGACCTGGGTCATGAAGCGGTCGATACCCGCTCCAACGCTGACGAGAGCGCCGCATGGGTTCGCAACCGGCGCTACAAGTCGGTGCGCCTTGTGACGGCCGACTGGCATATGCCGCGCGCGAAGCTGGAACTGTCGAACGCGCTGGGCGGCGAGGTTCAGGTGATCGGCGACGGCGTGCGGACCCAGCCGCGTTTCGCCATGCTGCTGCGCGAATATCACAAATATCTGGTCCGCCGGATCGTCCTGCTGGCAAGGATCGGCGATGGGTAACTGGCTGCGCAATCTTGCCTTTTCGATCGTGTTCTATGGCGGCTCCGTGCCGATCGTGCTCGGCGCGCCGATCGCCGCCATGTTCGGCAAGAAGGTCATTCGCCCCTATTGCATGGGCTGGGCCGGGTTCGGCGTGTGGTGCGCGCGACACATCATGGGCATCCGCTTGGCGATCGAGGGGCAGCAAGTCGCGGGTCCGGCGCTTTATGCCGCCAAACACCAGTCGATGTTCGAGACGATGGCGCTTGCGCGCGCGCTCGGCACGCCGGCGATCGTGATGAAGCAGGAACTGGCGCGCATCCCGATCTGGGGTTGGGCGACGCAGCAATATGGTATCATCCTGGTCGATCGGGAGGCCTCGGCAGCCGCGCTGCGGCGGATGATGCGCGAAGCGGGCGAGGCGCTTGCCGAAGGCCGCTCGATCCTGATTTTCCCTGAGGGCACGCGCGTGCCGCCGGGAGAGACGCCCCCGCTGCGCTCAGGCTTTGCGGGCCTCTACCGCGCGCTCAAGCTGCCGGTTGTGCCCGTCGCGCTCGACAGCGGGCTGGTCTGGCCGCGCAAGGGGCGCAAACGGCCCGGCACCGTCACCTTCCGCTTCGCAGCGCCGGTGCCGCCCGGCCTCAAGCGGGATGAGGTCGAAACCATCGTGCATGGCGCGATCAACGCGCTCGAGCCGCCCGCGCCGAGCTAGGCTGCTTTCCCGGCCGCCAGGCTTTCCGCCAGCAAGCCGTTCGCCTCGGCGATGAACTGCTGCGTGATCTCCGCGGCAAAGGGATTGAGGTTCTGGATCGCGAAGAACAGTTCCTTGGTGTCGTCACGGATCAGCCCGCACAGTTCGAGCAGATGCTGATAGCTGTTGGTCTTCAGCTCTTCGTCGGGAATTCGGATGTTCACCAGCGTCCGCCCGATCAAGTGGGTGAGCGCCTGGACATAAGCCATTTCGCGGTCATGCTCTTCGGCAGTCGTGATTGAGACCTTGAGGCCCAGGCTGCGGCCGAAGGCTGCGACCTTTTCATGCCGGTTGCCGCGCACCGGGCACACCACCAGCGGCTGGCCGGTAAGGCCGTTACGGGCGCTCTGCGGGCCGAACAGCGGATGCGTCGCCACGATATCCACGCTCGGCGGCAATGCCTCGGCCATCCAGCGTGCCGGCAGCATCTTCACCGAAGCCACATCCAGGACCAGCGCACCGGGGCGAACCACCGGCGCGATCCGGGCGATGACGCCCGCCATCGCCTGCACCGGCACGGCGAGCATGACGATGTCGGCGGCGGCGGCCGCTTCGATCGAGCCGGTTGCGACATTCAGGCCCTGTGCCGCCGAAACATCGCCGGGATCAGCCACCATCACGTCGAAATGATCGCGCAAGTGTCGCGCGGCGAGTTGTCCGAAGCGCCCGAAACCGATGATGCCGAAGCGTTTCACCCGCGCGCGTCGGCGATCAGCCGCTGCAGGATCGCGACCACCGCCTTCGTCTCGTCCTCGGTCCCGATGGTGATGCGAAGGCCATGCGCCAGCCCCTGGCCAGGCAGCCAGCGGACGATGTACCCCTCGTCCATCAGCCCCTTGTACGCGGCCTCGGCGGTCAGCGTGCCTTCGAACAGCACCAGCACGAAATTCGCCTGGCTCGGCACTGCGCGCAGCCCGGCATTGCCCAGCTTTGCGATCTCGTCGGCGAACCAGCGCCGCCACTGCGCATTATGCGCGCGCGTATGCTCGATGAACTCGGCGTCGTTCAGTGCCGCGACCGCCGCGGCCGTGCCGGCGATGGTGATGCTGAAAGGCAGGCGGATGCGGTGCATCGCTTCGATGATCTCGGCCGAGGCATAGCCCCAGCCGATCCGCTCGGCGGCAAGGCCATAGAGTTTCGAGAAGGTGCGCGTGACCAGCACGTTGGGTGCGGACGTCGCCAGCTCCATGCCCCCGTCATCGATCTCGCCGTCGATATATTCGGCATAGGCGTGGTCGAGCACGAGCAGGATGTCGCTGCGCAGGCCAGCGTGCAGCCGCGCGATCTCTTCGCGGCTCGCATAGGTGCCGGTCGGATTGTTGGGGTTGGCGACATACACCATCCGCGTGCGGGGCGTCACGCTGGCGAGGATCGCGTCGACGTCGGTCGCATAATCCTTGTCCGGCGCGATCACCGGCACCGCGCCCACCCGGCGGATCGCGATCGGATAGACGGCGAAGCCATAGTTCACATAGATGACCTCGTCGCCCGGCCCGGCAAAGGCGCCGGCCACAAGGTGCAGGATCTCGTCCGATCCATTGCCATAGATGATGCGCGCCGGATCCAGGCCATGCTTGGCGGCTAGCGCCTCGCGCAGCTCCACCGCGCTCGCATCGGGATAGCGTTCCAGCGAACCCGATGCCGAGGCAAAGGCCTCGCGCGCGGCGGGCGAGGTGCCGAGCGGGTTCTCGTTCGACGACAGCTTGATCGCCTTGCGGCCGTCATCGGTCTGGGCGCGCCCCGGCACATAGGGGGCGATGTCCATGATCCAGGGCTTTGGGACAGGTGCGTTCATGGCGGCGCATCTGCCCGCTAACCGCGAGCGACGCAAGGTTGCGACCCAGTGTTGTTGCCCAGTGTTGCGGACAACTCGCATGGCTCGTAACACGCCCGCCATGTCGGATGACGCACGCTACGGCCTCGCCCGCCACGTGACGCTGCCGGGGCCGCTGCGCCTCGACGGCGGCGTGCTGCTGTCGCCGGTCGAAATCGCCTATGAAACCTATGGCGAGCTGGCGGCAGACGGCGGCAATGCGATCCTGATCTGCCACGCGCTGACTGGCGACCATCACGTCGCCTCGCCGCACCCGGTGACGGGAAAGCCTGGTTGGTGGACGCGCATGGTAGGGGCGGGCAAGCCGATCGATCCCGCGCGGCACTTCATCATCTGCGCCAATGTGCTGGGCAGCTGCATGGGGTCTTCCGGCCCGGCAACGATCAATCCCGCGAGCGGCGCGCCATGGGGGATGAGCTTCCCCGTCATTACCATTCGCGACATGGTGCGCGCGCAGGCGATGCTGCTCGATCACCTGGGGGTCGGTCGGCTCAAGGCAGTGGTCGGCGGATCGATGGGGGGGATGCAGGCGCTCAGTTGGCCTGCGACCTTCCCCGATCGAGTTGAGGGGACGGTCGTCATCGCCTCGACCGCGCGGCATTCGGCGCAGAATATCGCGTTTCACGAAGTTGGGCGACAGGCGGTGATGGCCGATCCGCGCTGGAACGGCGGAGCTTATTACGGATCGGAACCGCCGGCTGCGGGCTTGGCCGTGGCGCGTATGGCGGCCCATATCACTTACCTGTCCGAAGCGGGGCTGACCGAGAAGTTCGGGCGACGCTTGCAGGCGCGAGAGGCCAAATCGTTCGGTTTCGACGCCGACTTCCAGGTCGAATCCTATCTGCGCCATCAGGGGCTTAGCTTCGTCGATCGGTTCGATGCCAACGCCTATCTCTACATCACCCGGGCAATGGACTATTTCGACCTTGCCGAAGAACATGGCGGCGTCCTTGCCAACGCATTCCGCGAGACCAGATCGCGTTTCTGCCTCGTCAGCTTCGACACCGACTGGCTGTATCCGACGCGCGAATCGCGTGCGGTCGTCCACGCCCTCAACGCTGCCGGTGCGCCGGTCAGCTTCGTCGAACTGTCTTCGCCCTATGGCCATGACGCCTTTCTGCTCGAGGCGCCGGAGTTGAATCGCGTCGTCGATGGCTTTTTGAGAGCCGGGCGATGATCGCGCTGCGCCCGGACCTTGCGATCATCGCGGCAAATGTCGCGCCGGGCAGCCGCGTGCTCGATGTCGGCTGCGGCGACGGCGCATTGATGGCCGCGCTGCGGGACGAACGCGGCTGCGACGCCCGGGGGCTCGAACTCGATCCGGCCAATGTCGCCTCGGCCGTCGGGCGCGGCCTGTCGGTGATCCAGGGCGACGCCGACACCGACCTGGCCGATTATCCCGACGCCAGCTTCGACTATGCGATCCTCAGCCAGACGCTGCAGACGACGATGCGACCGCATGTCGTGCTCGATCATCTGCTACGGATCGGCGAGCGGGCCGTCGTCTCCTTCCCGAATTTCGCACATTGGCGCGTGCGGCTTTCGCTGCTGTGGGGCGGACGCATGCCCGTCACGCGGCTGCTGCCGGTGCCCTGGTATGCGACGCCCAACATCCACCATGTCACGATCGACGATTTCCGGGCGTTCGTCGGGGAACGGGGCATCACGGTCGAGCGCGCCTGGTTCCTGTCGGGCGACCGGTCGACCAGCGCGGCGGCCGCCAACTTCCGCGCCGAACACGCCGTCTTCCTGCTGCGCAGATAAGCTCTTAACGCCACCCGTTTCGGCCGTTACGACTTGGCGCATAACAGGGTTCAGGAGGCTTCCAGCATGCGTCACTCGGTCGCCGGCGTTCTCGCCGCGCTTTTCGTCATGGGATCGGCGCAGGCTCAGGACAGGCCCGCCGACAAGCCGAAATGGGACGTCAACGCGCCGCAAGGCGCGGTGCTGAAACAGGCTGCGATCGACACCGACGAAGGCACCTGGATGGATGTCGACGTCTCGCCCGACGGCCGGACCATCGCCTTCACGCTGCTGGGTGACATCTATACGATGCCGATCACCGGCGGCACGCCGACGCGGATCGCGGAGGGGCTGGCATGGGAAGTCCACCCGCGCTTCTCGCCCGATGGCCGCCGCATCGCCTTCACCTCCGATCGTGGTGGCGGCGACAATATCTGGATCATGAACGTCGATGGCAGTGACAAGCGCCAGCTGACGAAGGAGGATTTCCGCCTCCTCAACCAGCCGAGCTGGTCGCCCGACGGCCAGTATATCGTCGCCAAGAAGCACTTCACCACGCAGCGCTCGCTCGGCACCGGCGAGATGTGGCTCTACCACGTCTCGGGCGGCAGCGGGGTCAAGCTGGTCAAGCGCGCCAACGAGCGGCTGCAAAAGGAGCTGGGCGAGCCGGTCTATGCGCCGGACGGCAAGTCGGTGTTCTTCACGCGCAACATCACGCCCGGCAACATATTCGAATATGCGCAGGATTCGAACACGAACCTGTTCAACATCGAACGCTATGACCTGGAAAGCGGCGAGGTCACGACCGCCGTTTCCGGCCTCGGCGGCTCGGTGCGTCCGACGCCGTCGCGTGATGGCAAGAAGATCGCCTTTGTCCGGCGCGAAGCCACGCGTTCGAAGCTCTACGTCAAGGACCTGACGAGCGGCGAAGAGCGCAAGATCTATGACGCGCTCGATCAGGACGTGCAGGAAACCTGGGCGGTCACCGGCGTCTATCCCAACATGGCGTGGACGCCCGACGACCGGTCGATCATATTCTGGGCACATGGCAAGCTGCGCCGCATCGATGCTGATGGCGGCAATGCCACGGTGATCCCGTTCCGCGTTGCCGACAGCCGCACGGTCGCTGCCGCGCCGCACCCGCAGATCGAGGTCGCGCCGGCCAGCTTCAGCACCAGGATGCCGAAATTTGCCGCGGTCTCGCCCGATGGTGGCCGCGTGGTGTTCGAAACGCTGGGCAAGCTGTGGATCCGCCCGGTCGCCGGTGGCGCGCCGCGCCGGCTCACCAACCTGGCCGAGGATGCCGGCCTCGAACTGTTCCCCAGTTGGTCGCGGGATGGTAAGTCGATCGTCTTCGTCGAGTGGAATGACGCAAAGCTCGGCCGTATCCGCACGGTGTCCGCCAGCGGCGGCGCGGCTCGCGACGTGACGAGCCAGCCAGGCAATTATGCGCGGCCCAGTTTCTCGCCCGATGGCAAGACCATCGTATTCGAAAAGGGCGGGCAGACCGGCCTCACGGCGCCGGGCTGGTCCGACAATCCCGGCATTTATCGAGTCGCCGCAACGGGTGGTACGCCGCAGCTGGTCGCCAAGGGGTTGGAGCGGCCGCAGTTCGGCGCGTCGAACGACCGTGTGTTCATGATGGAGGAGGGCGACGGCAAGAACACGCTCGTCAGCACCGACCTTTCGGGCGGCGGCAAGCGCACCCATGCCAGCGGCGAGCTTGCCAACGACTTCATCGTCGCGCCTGACGGGCGCAGCGTCGCATTCCGCCAGAACTATCAGGCCTATGCCATGCCGCTGATGCCCGGCGGGCAGGAAGTGGCCGTGGGGCCCAAAACCGACGCGCTGCCGGTGGTGAAGGTCAGCACCGATGGCGCCGATTACATTCACTGGTCGGGCGACGGATCGCGTCTCCACTGGAGCACCGGACCCACGCTGTTCACCGCTGACCGTGCGGCCTTTTTCACCAATGTCCCCGGCGGCGCGAAGCCGACGATCGCCACGCGGACGACGTCGCTCTCGATGCCGGTACAGGCGGCGCGCGCCACCGGCCGCTATGCGTTGACCGGCGCGCGCGTCGTCACCATGGCGGGTCAGGATGGCGGCATCATCGACAATACGACGATCCTGATCGATGGCGATCGCATCGTTCAGGTCGCGCCGACCGCGGCGATCCAGCTGCCCGCCGGCACGAAGACGATCGACGTCACCGGCAAGACGATCATCCCGGGGCTGGTCGATGCCCATGCCCATGGGCCGTATGGCGCGGACGAACTGGTGCCGCAGCAGAACTGGTCGCTGATCCAGAACCTCGCGCTCGGCACGACGACGATTCACGATCCGTCATCCTCGGCACGAACCGTATTCGCTGCGCAGGAGCGTCAGCGCGCCGGCAAGCTGCTGGGCCCGCGCATCTTCTCGACTGGGGAGATCGTCTATGGCGCGCGCAACGCCAACGTCTATGCCGAGATCAACAGCTATGAAGATGCGCTCGCGCACGTCCGCCGGCTGAAGGCGCAGGGCGCACACAGCGTCAAGAACTACAACCAGCCGCGCCGCGAGCAGCGCCAGATGGTGGTCGCCGCCGCCCGCGCGGAAGGGATGCAGGTGGTGGCCGAGGGCGGATCGCTGTTCGGCATGGACATGAACATCATCGCCGACGGCAATTCGACGCTGGAACACAACATCCCCGCGGACATCTTCTACAAGGATGTGGTGCAGATGTTCGGCCAGTCGGACACCAATTACACGCCCACGCTGGTCGTCAGCTATGGCGGCATGGCTGGCGACCCCTATTGGCGGCAGGCGACGAACGTCTGGGAAAACCCGCTGATGGTCCACACGCCCCCGGCGCAATTGCGCGCCGATAATTCGCGTGTCGTGAAGGCGCCCGAGAGCAACTTTGTCGATGACGACAATGCGCGCGAGGCGCTCAAGATCGCCCGGACGGGGAAGCTTGTGGCGATCGGCGCGCATGGGCAGCAGGCGGGCATCGGTTCGCACTGGGAATTGTGGAGCTTCGTGCGTGGCGGCATGACCCCGATCGAGGCGCTGCGCGCCGGCACGATCGATTCGGCAAAGTCGCTCGGCTTTGCCAAGGATGTCGGCTCGATCGAAGCGGGCAAGCTCGCCGACCTCGTCGTCCTCGACGCCGACCCCACCGCCGACATCCGCAACAGCGACAAGATCAGCCGCGTGATGCTGGGCGGGCGGTTGTATGATGCCAAGACGATGAACGAGGTGGAGACCGGGACGGCGAAGCGCGCGAAATACTGGTGGGAGTGAGACGCAGGCCGTCCTCTTGCTCCGTCATTCCGGCACAGGACCGGGATGACGCGGCGGTGGGTCTCGCTCACTCCGCCGCCAGCAACGTCTCCGCTCCGCCAAGATCGACGCTCACCAACCGGCTGACCCCGCGTTCCACCATGGTCACGCCGAACAGCCGGTGCATGCGGCTCATCGTCGCGGCGTTGTGCGTCACGATCAGGTAGCGCGTCGCCGTCTCTTGCGTCATCGCGTCGAGCAGGTCGCAGAAGCGTTCGATATTCGCGTCGTCCAGCGGCGCGTCCACTTCGTCCAGCACGCAGATCGGCGCGGGGTTGGTCAGGAACAGCGCAAAGATCAGCGCCACTGCCGTCAGCGCCTGCTCCCCGCCCGACAACAGGGTCAGCGACTGCAGCTTCTTGCCTGGCGGCTGCGCCATGATCTCCAGGCCGGCCTCCAGCGGATCGTCGCTGTCGACCAGTTCGAGATGCGCCTGGCCCCCGTTGAAGAGCGTCGTGAACAGTCGCCGAAAATGGCGGTCCACCGCCTCGAACGCAGCGAGCAGCCGCTGCCGCCCCTCGCGATTGAGCGTGCCGATGCTGCCGCGCAGCCGATGCACCGCCTGGGAAAGCTCGTCGCGTTCCCTGGCGCTCTCCGCCGCGCTGGCGGTCAATTCGGTCAGCTCGGTCTCGGCGACGAGGTTCACCGGCCCGATCCGTTCGCGCTCGGCGATCAGCCGGTCGTGCGTGGCGGATTCGTCCTGCGGATTACCCACCGTATCGGCGTCGAACCCGGCGCGTTCGGGCAGCAGCGGCGGCGGGCATTCGAACCGCTCGCCCGACAGCCGCCCCATCTCGACCCGGCGCATTTCCTGATTCTCTAGCCGCGCGACCGCGCCCGCGCGAGTCTCGCGTGCCGCGCCCAGCGCGTCGCCTGCCGCCCGCACATCACCCTCGGTGCCGCGCAGTGCCGCCTCGGCCTGCTGTTCGGCCAGCTGCGCCGCCGAACTCTCGCCGCGCAGCCGCTCGTTCGCCGCTTCGGCCTGCGCCACTGCCGCGTCCAGCTCGGCCGGCTTGGCCGCCAGCGCCTCGCGCGCCTCGACCAGCTCGACGGCGCGCTTGTCCATGTCCGCGATGCGCCGCGCCGCCTCGCCCGCGCGCGAGGTCCAGCTGCGGCTTTCCGCCTGCGCCGCTGCCAGCCGTTCGCGCGCGGCGGCGATCTCCCGCTCCAGCCCGCCGCGCTCCGTCCGCGCCGCCGCAACGACGGTGCGGCGTTGTTCCGCCTCGCTCGACAGCGCCGCCACGCGCGCACGAGTTGCGCTTCCGTCGGGCAGGCTGGCCCTCGCAGCCTCCGTCCGCGCCAGCTCGCTCGCCGCTTCATCCTGCTCCGCCGCCGCCCGCGCGCGCCGCGCCTCGATATCGGCGCGCTGTGCGTCCAGCCGTTCGATCGCCGCCGCCGCTCGATCTTCGGCCCGCGCCGCCTCGCGCCCGGCAGCCTCGGCATGGTCGAGCACGCGCTTGCAATCGGCCGCCTGCTGCCGCGCCTCGGCAATGTCGCCGTCGATCCGCGCCAGTTCGGTGTCCGCTGAGTCCACCGCTCGCATCGCCGCCGGCCGGGCCTTTTCGATCGCACCCAACCGGTTGATCTGCTCCAGCCGCGCCGCCGCTGCCGCGCCGCCTGACCTGGCGACATAGCCATCCCATCGCCGCAGCACCCCGGCCAGCGTCACCAGCCGCTGCCCCACGGCAAGCGGCTGCCCCTCGTCCGCGGACACCACCAGTACCTGCGCCAGCCGCCGAGCGAGGGCAGGGGGCGCGTCGACCTGCAACGCCAGCGGCGTCGTGCCGTGCGGTACGTCCGGATCGCCCGGCTGCCCGTCCGCGCCGGCCCAGAATCGCTCGGCACGCTCGTCCAGCCCCGCCTCGAGATCGTCGCCCAGCGCCGCCGCCAGCGCGCGCTCATAGCCCGGCGCGACCTTCACTCGATCGAGCAGGCGGTCCTTGCCGTTCGGCCGCGTTCCCTTGGCCAGCGCCGCCGCTTCGCTATCGAGTTGCGCCAGCTCGGCATGTGCCTGCGCTCGCGCCGTCTGCGCCCGCGTCCGCGCCTCGTGCCCCGCGCGTTCGACCGCATCGGCTCGAGCCAGCCCCATCCGCCCGGTTTCGGCCTGCCGCTCAGCCTGCGCTCTGGCTTCGGCGGCACGTTGGCGTTCGACCTTCAAGGGCTCTACATCGCCAAGTGCGCGAAGCTCCGCACCCACTCGCGCCGCTTCACGCTCGGCCCGCTCGACTCGCGCACGTGCCGCGCTTAGCGCCGCCTCCGCCACGCGGATTTCCGCCGCCTCGCTCGCCTGTGCCGACAGCGCCTGCGCCAACGCCACCTCCGCGTCCCGCGCCGCCTGCTCGGCGTCCGCCAGCGCCGCCGCCAGCCCGGGCAGCTCGCGCTCGGCCGCCTCGATCCGCGCCTTCAGCGCCGCCGCTTCCTCGCCCAGCCGCGCCAGCGCCTGCGCCGCGTCATGCGCCAGCGCGCCCTCGCGCCCCTTGTCCGCCTCCAACCGCGCCGCACTGTCGGTCAGCTCGGCCAGCCGCCGCTCCACCGCGCCGCGCTCACTGCGCAGCGCCGCCAACCGATGCAGCGCCTCGCTCGCCCGGTCGCGCAACGTCAGCGACTCCGCGCGCAGTCCGGCCAGGGTGCCCGCCGCGGCCTGCTGCGCCGCCAGCGCCGCCTCCTGCGCCTCGCTGGCCGCACGCACCGCCGCTTCGGCACCCGCCGCCTCCTTCTTTGCCTGGTCCGCTGCCGCCGCCGCGTCGCGCCAGCGCGCAAAGATCATGCGCCCTTCGGCAGTACGGATACGGTCGGACAGCTCGCGATAGCGCTCGGCCTGCCGCGCCTGGCGCTTCAGCGCCGCGGCGCGCGCCTCCTGGTCGGAAATCAGCTCGTCCAGCCGCGTCAGGTTCGCTTCGGTCGCGCGCAGCTTCTGCTCGGCGTCCTTGCGCCGGACGTGCAGGCCGCTGATCCCGGCAGCTTCCTCCAGCATCGCGCGGCGCTCGCCGGGCTTCGCCATGATGATCGCGCCGATCCGCCCCTGGCTGACCAGCGCGGGGGAGTGGGCGCCGGTCGCGCTGTCGGCGAACAGCAGCGCCACGTCCTTGGCACGCACGTCGCGCCCGTTGATGCGATACGCCGAACCCGCGCCGCGCTCGATCCGGCGGACGACCTCAAGTTCCTCGTCGCCCGCCTGTTCGGCCAGGATCGACACTTCGGCAAAGTCGCGCTGCGGCCGCGTCGCGGTGCCGGCGAAGATCACGTCTTCCATGCCCGCGCCGCGCATCGACTTGGCGCTGTTCTCGCCCATCGTCCAGCGCAGCGCTTCGAGCAGGTTGGACTTGCCGCACCCGTTCGGGCCGACGATTCCCGTCAGCCCGGGTTCGATGCGCAGTTCGGCAGGGTCGACGAAACTCTTGAACCCCGACAGGCGGAGCCGCTTGATCTGCATCTCAGCGGCCCCGCGCCAGCGTTCAGGCTCCGGCTTGCTTGAGCGCCGCCTCGACCTGCGGCCAGGTGCCGGTATTCTCCAGCACCTTGCCGTTCAGGATAAAGGTCGGCGTGCCGGGAATGCTGTACTGCTTGGCGGCGTCCTCGTTCGACTTCACCAGCGCCTGCACCTTGGCCTGATCGGTCAGGCATGCGCGCGCCTGTGCCTCGGGCACGCCGCGCTCCTGAACGAAGGAGAGATAGCCGAACCGCTCGGCCAGCGCGACGACGCGCTGCTGCGGCGGCATCGCCTCGATCTGCTTGGCAAAGGCTTCGTCCTGCGGCGCGTTCTTCAGGATTTCCGCCTGCTGCGCATACATCTGGTCCATGATCGCAAAGAACGCGCCGGGACCGGCGCATTGGCCCAGCAGCGCCGCGCCAAGGTCGATCGGGTTGAGCAAGAAGTCGCGGAACTCGAAGCTCACCTTGCCGCTCGCGACATAGCCTTTCAGGCCTTCCATCGCCGTCGTGGCAAAGGCCGCGCAATGGCCACAGGTGCGCGACCCATATTCGATCAGCTTGATCGGCGCGTCCGGGTTGCCCATGCGGAACCCGCCTTCGGCCGTCTGCTCGACCTTGTCGACCCAGGCCGATCCGGCCGGCGCCGCTGCGCCCGCCACGGGGGCCGCCGGCGAACCGGTGGGCGCAGCGATGTTATCGCTGCCACCGCCGCCGCATGCCGCCAACAGGGTCGCCGCGGTCAATCCATACACGATACGCATTCGGTCGCTCTCCAATCGAAACTCAGCGCGCGCCCGCGGCGCGCAATTGCGGTTCAAGGCTGGCCCAGTCGCTCCCGTTCACGGCGGTGCCGTTGACCGTGAAGCTCGGCGTGCCCTGAATGACCGCCCAGGACGCCTTCGTCATCGTCTCCAGCCGCTTCATACCGGCCGGCGTCGCAAAACATTGGTCGATCGTTGCCGCCGTCATCCCGCGGCCGCGCATCAGCTGGGTCAGGCCGGACGCATTCGCCACGGCCTTCAACTGCGCCAGCTGCGATTGCTTCTGCAGCGTCGCGCCGTTCGCCTGCCACCATTGTGCGCCGCGTTGATACCAGGCGGCCTGCTGCGCGAAGATCGCTTCGCTCGCGCCGGTAAAGCCGCGCGGCCCGCTGCAGCGGGCCAGCATCGCCGCCGCCATGTCGAGCGGATCGCGCACCGCGTGGCGGAACTCGACCCGCACCATGCCGCGGCGGACCAGGTCGTCGTGCAGCGGCGCTTTCGACTCGGCCACGAAGTGCGCGCAGTGCGGGCAGGTATAGGAAAGATATTCGACCAGCTTCACCTTCGCTGCCGAGTGACCGATGGCATAGGCGCCGTCGGGCAGCATGACGACGTTGGTCCGCCAATCCCGCACCGGCGCAGGCGCCGGCTTGACTGGCGTCGCCTTGGGGACCTGCGCCGCAACGGGGGCGGCGATCAGCGCACCGGTATTGGCGGCAAGCAACAGCGCGAAACGGCGCATCAATCGATCTTTCCAAGTTTGAGGACGGGCATGGCGACTCCGGCGGCAAGCCCTTCCAGCACCGCGCGCAATTCGGGGTCGGCGATCGCGCGCAGGCTCTCGCCCATTTCGGGCGGCACCGGCGCGGGCTCTGGCAGCGGGGCAGGGCGGGGGGCACGCGCCACCTCACCCTGCCGGATCGTCAGGCGAGCGACGGCGGGATAGCCGAAGAAGCGGTTCACCCGCTCCATGATCTCGGGCGCGATATGCTGCATCATCGGCGCGTGCGCGCCCTGCACCACCAGCGTCAGCACGCCGTTCGCGCGCTGTCCGTGGGGGAAGCGGATCGATTCGGGCGCCGACACGCCGGCATAGCGTTCGCCGACGATCTCGCTCCAGCGGCTGATGACCGCACTCTGGACAAAGCCGAACTTGCGGAACGCGACTCGGCCGACATCGGGCACCAGTTCGGCCACCGGACGAATCCGGTTGCTGCGCTTGGGTTCATCCTTCGAGGCGGTCGGCTTACGCATCCGCTTCGTCCATGCCATAGCCGGGGCGTGCCCGACAACGCCTCTCGCGACATCGCCGCCCCTTTGCTCGCATGGTACGACGCCAATGCGCGCGTGTTGCCCTGGCGGGCGCCGCCGGGAACACCGCCGCCCGACCCTTATCGCGTCTGGCTGTCCGAAGTGATGCTTCAACAGACCCAGGTCGCGACGGTGATCCCGTATTTCGAGAAGTTTCTGGCGCGCTGGCCCGATTTCGCCAGCCTGGCCGCCGCCGACGATGCCGAACTGATGACTGCCTGGGCCGGGCTCGGCTATTATGCCCGTGCGCGAAACCTGCTCGCCGCCGCACGTGCCGTCGCGGACGAACATGGCGGCAAGCTGCCGGCGAGCGAGGCGGAGTTGCGTAAGCTGCCCGGCTTCGGTGCCTATACTGCCGCGGCGGTTTCGGCGATCGCGTTCGGCGAGCGCGCGGTGGTCGTGGACGGTAATGTCGAGCGGGTGATCGCGCGTTTGTTCGCACTGTCCGACCCGCTGCCCGGCGCGAAGCCGCGTATCCGTGTGCTGACCGACTCGGTCACGCCAGTGACCCGTGCCGGCGATTTCGCGCAGGCGATGATGGATCTCGGCGCGACGATCTGCACCCCGCGCTCACCCAAATGCCTGCTCTGCCCCCTTGCCGATCATTGCGACGCGCGTGCGCAGGGCTTGCCCGAGGCCTATCCGGTAAAGGTGGCGAAGAAGGCGCGCCCGATTCGTCATGGCACGATGTTCTGGGCCGAGCATCATGGCCGCGTGTTGCTCGTCCGCCGCCCGGCCAGCGGCCTGCTCGGCGGCATGCGCGCGCTGCCAACCGGGCCATGGACCGACGTGGCCCCCGCGCTCGACGGTGCGCCGTTCGCTGCCGGCTGGACGTTGCACAACGCCACCGTCAGCCACGGCTTTACCCATTTCGAACTCGTCAGCGCGCTTGCGAGCGTCACGCTGGACGGGCAAGTTCCGGTGATACAAGGCGAATGGTGGCCGATCGACGATCTCGACTCGGCAGGGTTGCCGACGGTGTTCGCCAAGGCGGCAGACCAGATACGGAGGATGCGATGAGGAAGATGTGGCTGGCGGGTGCGGCAGCGGTGGCGAGCGTCAGCGCGCCGATGGCGGTGGGGCAGGCGGTCGGGCCGGCGACCCAGACGGCACCGGCAGCACGGATGGAATCGCCCGCGCAACTCGCACAGCGCTATGTCGCAGAGGGCAAGGCGCCCGGCATTGTGGTCGCCTATGCGAAGGGCGACGTCGCGCCCACCGTGGTCGCAGCAGGCGGGCTTTCGCTCGAACCCGGCGCGGCTGTGACCGACATCGATTCACTCTGGCGCGTCTATTCGATGACCAAGCCGATCACGGGCATCGCGGCGATGATGCTGGTCGAGGACGGCAAGCTCGGGCTCGACCAGCCGATCGGCGACTTCTTCTCCGGCTTCAAGACCAGCAAGGTGCTGACCGATCCGGCGAACAGCCTCGCCTCGCGCCCCGCCGCGCGTCCCATCACGGTGCGTCACCTGCTCACCCATACGGCGGGGCTGGGCTATACGATCGTGACCAAGGGGCCGCTGCTGGCCGAATATAACCGCCTTGGCCTCATCCCCGCCGCGCTCGCCCCGGCAATGGAGCCTGAGTTGCGCAAGGTTCGCCCGGCCTCGCTCAAGGAGTTCGCTGATCGTGTCGCTACCGCACCGCTGATCGCCGATCCCGGCACCGTATGGAGCTATTCGATCAGCATGGACGTGCTGGCTGCGGTGGTCGAGGCTGCCGCCGGCATGCCGTTCGAACAGTTCCTGCAGACGCGCATGTTCGGGCCGCTCGGCATGACATCGACCTACTGGACCGTGCCTGCGGGCGAGACGAAGCGCTTTGCCACCAACTTCTTCTGGACCGGCGACAAGCTGACGCCGTTCGACCGTCCGGACGCTTCGGCCTTCACCGCCCCGCCGTCCTTCCCCTATGGCGGTGCCGGTCTTGTCATGTCGGCGCGCGACTATGACCGGTTCCTCCACATGCTGGTCAATGAAGGGACGCTGGACGGCAAGCGGGTGATGAAGGCCGAGACGGTTCGGCTTGCCATGTCCGACCTGCTGCCTGCCGGCGTGACCTTCACCATGGCGCCCGGCGGCAGCGGCGGAGATCTCGCACGCGTGCCGATGGGTTATGGCGCGGGCGGATCGGTCTATCTCGCCAGTGTGCCGGGTGGACCGGGCAAGGGCACCTATGGTTGGGGCGGGGCAGCCGGCACTGCCGCCTGGGTCGACCCGGAGAATAAGGTGCGCGCGACCGTGATGGTCAACTACATGCCGTCGGATAAATGGCCGCTGCGTGCCGACGCGGTGAGGGCGATCTACGGTCCGGCGCGCCGATGAGCGTTGCGGTCGGGTTTACCGGCGCCGTGCTCGACCGCGCCGATCACGAGCGGGACGATCCCCAGGCGCTCACGCGCGCGCTCGGCGACTGTCGCGCACGGCTGCTGAAGCTCGACGGCCTCGACCCGCAGCTCGATGGCGACGGCCAGCTCGTCTGGACCAGCCTGGCCGATCTGCCCGACGACGCGCAGCCGCTGCTGCTCGGCTACATCGCCGGCAGGTCGCATTTCGTGCCGCTGCGGCAGCGTGAGGCGCATGCACCGGTGCGCTCGCCCGCCTTGTTCCACATGCTCGGCCTGATGCCGCCCGGCCAGGCTGGCCTCTATGCCGCCGCGCGCAGCCTTGTCGATTGGCACCAGCGCCATGGCTTCTGCGCCAATTGCGGCAGCGCGACCGCGATTCACCGGGCCGGCTGGGCGCGGCGCTGTGCCGGCTGCGCCGCGGAGCACTTCCCGCGCACCGATCCCGTGGTCATCATGCTCGCCGAGCATGACGGCCGCGCCCTGGTCGCGCGCCAGGCCAGCTGGCCGGCGGGCCGCTATTCCGCGCTCGCCGGCTTTGTCGAGGTCGGCGAGTCGATCGAGGAAGCGGTCGCGCGTGAAGTGCTGGAGGAAGCCGGCGTCCGCGTGGGCAACGTTCGCTATATTGCCAGCCAGCCCTGGCCGTTCCCGTCGTCGCTGATGATCGCCTGCGTCGCGCAGGCCGAGGATGATGCACTGACGCTCGACACCAACGAGCTTGAGGACGGCTTCTGGATCACTCGGGAAGAAGCGCGCGCCGCGCTCGCCGGCGACCCGGCCGCCCGCTTCGGGGCGCCGCCGCCTTACGCCATCGCTCACAGCCTGCTGCGGCACTGGGCGGACGGCGAATAAAGGGCCGGCCGCGGCGCGCAGGCGCGCCACGGCCGGCAAGGTCAAGCCACCCCTTCGGGGTCCCGGAAACTCAAATCTTCACCATCCGCACCGCGATCCACGGCTTGCCCGGCAGCGCGATCATCGGCCGCGCCGGATCGCCCATGTCATAGTCGCCGATCTGCTGCATCGCGAACTCGCCCGGAACGGGGGTGACGGTCATGTTCCAGGTGTCGACGATGTCGGCGCGGAAGCGGTGCTTGGGCGCGTCCTTGCGACTGTGCAGCCGCACGCGCCACTCGGTCGGCGCTGCGGCACCGAAATATTTGAGGTAATAGGCGTTCGGCTGGCCGCCGAGATGATAGTCCCACAGATGCTGGATGGGGTCGATCCCCGGGACCGGTCCTTCCTCCATGATCTTTTTCAGAAAAGCGAGGCGCGGCGCGCTCGTGCCCTTGAGCGTGCCGCCCTGGCCGAGCCACGAGGTGTCGGCATTCTGCGCGGGATCGTACGTCTCGCTATGCCCGACATAGGTGCCGCCGATCAGCCCCCACCAGAACCGCTCGACCATCTGCTCGCCGGTCAGGTTGCCCCAGCGCTGGGTCGAGTTGCCCTCGTATACAACCTCGTCGAAGATGACCGGCTTCAACGTGAACTCGCGATGGATCGCGGCGCGATTGTCGTCCAGCACCGCTGCGCCGTTCTGGACGCTGGCATGAGTGATCCACGGCTTGCGGTGGTCGTAGTAGATGTTGAGGTTGTGGATCGATCGCAGGCGATCGTGCGGGTCGGCGCCGACTAGCACCTGGAACAGATGATCCCAGTCCGCGACCGTCTTGGTCTTCACGATGTCGTATTCGTTCGCCATCGACCACCAGACGTGGCGGTAAGCGCCCCAGCGTGCAGCGCAGTAGCGGACATAGCGCTCATCATCGGCGCGCTTCATGTCGTTGTAACCGCGCTTCTCGTCATAGGGGTGGAACAGGATGACGTCCGCCTCGATGCCAAGTTGGCCGAGCTTGATCAGGCGGTCCTCGTACCGCCGGAAATAGGCGGGATCGAAGCGCGCCGGGTCCCAGTCGCGAGGCCCCCTGCCGGTCCGGGCAAAGGGGTCGGTGGCGACCGCCGCAACGTTCGGCGTCACCAGCATCCGCATCTTGTTGAACGGCGCGGTCTTGAGCGTCGCCAGAGTCTGCGCGCATTTCGCGTCCGATTGCAGCGCCCAGGCATAGCAGGTCGTGCCGATCTGCCGGAACGGCGTCCCGTCGGCATAAGTGAAATGATAGCCGTCCGCGCTGACCCGCACCGGACCATGATTGCCGGGCGAGGGGGCGACGCACGCAAAGCTGCCGCGCTGGCGCGCGAGTTCGCTGGCGCTGCTTTCGGTTTCCCAGTTCCAGTCACCGATTTCCGGCGGGCTGAAGCGGATGCGGTAGGTGCCGTCGCCGTCGTAGAAGCCGGGAACGCGGATCGTCCGCCCGGCGCCCTTGAACACCGCAGCCAGTTCGACATCGACGACGGGATTGCCGTGGCGCGGACCCTCGAACACCAGCTCGTGCACGCCCCAGCGTTCGGTCTGCACGACACCTTGTGCCATCCCGGGCGTTGCCGCGGCGGCGCCTGCGACGAGACCCGTCTTCAGGATGGTGCGACGCGAGACGTTCATGCCGCGGCCCGTTCGGCGTCGAGCTGCTCGAGCGACTTGCCTTCGTTGCGCGGCGCCCAGACGAAGCCGATGATGCCGCTGATCGTGAGGAAGCCGACCAGGATCCAGGCCAGCGTCGTGAAGCTGGTCGCGGTCAGCCACGGAACGAAGAAGCTGAAGACGCCGAGCGCGATGCGCACCACCGCGAACATCACCCCCTGCGCCGTGGCGCGCAGCGCCGTCGGGAACATCTCGCTGCTCCACAGCTGGAAGAAGCATTGCGCGCCGAACCCCTGGCCGATCGCCATCAGGACGACATGGATAATCGCGACGGGCAGCGTCAGCGGAAAGATCGCCAGCAACGCCATGCCGACGATCTGCGTGATCGCCGACAGGCCGAACAGCAGCCGCTGGTTCACCTTGTCCGACAGCTTCATGAAGATGAAGAAGATCGATCCCATGCCAAGCAGGAAGCTGAACGCCTGGATCGCGACCGACATGGCGTGGCTCTGGTTGCCGACGGTGCTGAGGATGTAGGGGAAGAAGAAGCCGTTGGTACCGGCCCACAGGTTCCAGAACAGGTACATGCCAGCAAGGAACGCCATCGACCCGATATGCTGACGGGTGAACAGGTCCTGCCAGCGCCAGCGCTGCGCGATCTCGGCATTGGCCTGCGCCTCTTCCCAGCGCTTCGACTCGCTCATCTTCGAGCGCAGAAAGGTGAGCGCGATGGCAAGCACGGCAAGGTGCGCGAACACGATCCGCGCGCCCAGGAGCCCAAGCGGCTCGAGGATCAGGAACAGCACCAGCACGACGACCGGCCCCAGATACCACAGCACCTGCGCGACGCCGCTGTGTTTGCCGCGTTTGTCGTCCGGAGCCATCTCGGCGATCAGTGACCAGCTTGCCGGGATGTCCGCGCCGACCGCCAGGCCGACCAGGAAGAAGCCGATGACGATCATCCACGCGTTGACCGCGAAGACCAGCCAGAACATGCCGAACGCATAGAACAGCATATCATACTGGTAGATCTTCTTACGCCCGAACAGGTCGCACAGCCGCCCGCCGATCAGCGCGCCGACGCCTGCCGCGATCGCATTCGGCCCGAACGCGCCGATCATGCCGACGAAGTCGGTCGACAGGCCGTATGCCTTGACCCACAGTGCCAGCGCCGCGGCGCCCGCGACGATCGACCCTGCGTCGATGTAATTGGCCAGGCCCGCAAGGATGGTGTTCTTCCAGTCCTCGCGCTCGCTCGAACTGGCGGCAGTGGCAGCGGTCATCTCTGGCTCTCCCAAGAAGTGGCTGTGCGGACGCTCTTGCGCCTCGTCATCATTGTGTTTCGCGTGCGTGGGCGACAACCTGCCCGACCGTGATCCGCCAGTTGCGGCGGACCGCATCGCCGATCGCCTGCGCCATGGCTGGCGCAACGCGCGCGGGGGGTTCGCCCGCCGGCTGCCCGGAAAGGCCCAGTGCCGCCGCCGCCATGCGCGCTACGCCCAGCGCGCTTGCCTCCGCAATTGCCGGGCGCGCAATGACATGGCCGGTGAGGTCGGCGAGCAGCTGTACCAGCAGCGGGTTGCGGGCTGCGCCGCCGTCGATCGACAATTCGGTGAGATGGATGCCGAGATCGGCCTCGATCGCGTTGAGCACGTCGCCGATCTGGAGCGCGATGGCTTCCAGCGTGGCGCGAGCGACATGCGCCGGCGTCGTGCCCAACGTCATGCCGCTGATCGTGCCCCGCGCGCGCGTTTCCCAATGCGGTGCGCCGAGGCCGGCAAGAGCAGGAACGAACGTCACACCTCCGCTATCGAGAACGGTCTGCGCCAGTTGTGTCAACTCGCCTTCGTCGGCCAGGCCCAGCAACTTGGTGGCGAACGCCGCGGCATGACCCGAGACCGAGATATTGCCTTCCAGCGCATGTTGCACCCCACCATCGACGCGGCTCCACGCGATCGTGCTGGATAGCCCATGCGCGGATCGCACGCGGCTTGCGGTGGCCGCCATCAGCGAACTGCCCGTGCCGATCGTTGCCTTGACCCGGCCCGGCGCATGGATGCCGTGCGCGAACAAGGCCGCGTGGCTATCGCCCAGCAGCACCTGCACGGGCGTGCCGGCGGGTAGCGCGGTAATCCCGGCGGCGACTTCCCCGAAGCCGCTGTCCGACGGCGCGATATGCGGCAGGATGTTGAGCGGCACGTCGAAGATGCGCGCCAGCTCAGGGTCCCAGTCCAGCGTGTCGAGATTGAACAGCTGGGTGCGAGAGGCATTGCTATGGTCGGTCGCGTGGACCGCGCCGCCGGTCAGGTTCCACAGCAGCCAGCTGTCGATCGTGCCGGCCTTGATCTCGCCCTTTGCCGCCCGGTCGCGTGCACCGGGGATGGCGTCAAGCAGCCAGGCAAGCTTGGCGGCGGGGAATAGCGGGTCGATGTGGAGGCCGCTGCGCGCCGCGATCGTCTCGCCATGACCGGCAGCCTTCAGTGCGGCGCAGCGCTCGGCCGAACGCGCGCACTGCCAGATCACCGCGGGCGCGATCGGGCGGCCAGTCGCGGCTTCCCACAGCACGATCGTCTCGCGCTGGTTGGAGATGGCGAGCGCTGCGACCTCGACCGCCGGCTCGGCAGCGTGAAGTTCGCCGATCAGCGCCGCGACCGCTTCCCAGATGTCCGACGCCGGTTGCTCGGCCCAGCTCGGCTGCGGATAGCTGACTTGCATTGCGCGCGAGCGGCTGGCCAGCACCGTCCCGTCCGGCGCGACCAGCAAGGCCTTGGTGTTCGTCGTCCCCTGGTCGATCGCCAGGATGACCGGGCCGGACATTATGCCTTCGCGTCCAGCAGCTCGCGCGCAGCACGGGCGATGCCGTCCGCGGTCAGCCCGAACTTCTCCATCAGCCAGTCTGCCGATCCGGTTGGCAGGAAGCCGGGGAAGCCAATCATGCGCATCCGCGTCGGGCTATGCTGCGCACAATATTCCGCGACCGCGCCGCCCAATCCGCCATGTGCCAGGCCCTCTTCGGCAGTCACGATCGCGCCGGTGACGGCCGCAGCGGCGAGCAGCTCGGTATCGAGTGGGGTGACGCTCGACAGGTTGATCACGCGCGCCGCGATGCCTTCGCTGGCTAGCGCGTCGGCCGCAGCCAGTGCGCGGTGGACCAGCGTGCCGTTGGCGATGATCGCGATGTCGCGCCCATCGCGCAGCGTCTCGCCCTTGCCGATCCTGAACGTGGCGCCCTCCGGCCTGGGGAGCGCGGGCACTGGCATGCGGCTGATCTTGATATAAACGGGGCCGTCATGCGCGGCGGCGGCCTTGATCGCCTCGCCAGTCTCCCATGGATCGGACGGCACGATCAGCGTCAGCTTGTCGATCGCGCGCATCCACGCCACGTCCTCGATGCTGTGATGCGTCGCGCCCAGTTCGCCATAGGCGACGCCAGACGAGATGCCGCACAGCTTCACATTCTGTTGGCTATAGGCGCAGTCAGCCTTGATCTGCTCCATCGCCCGCGCCGTTAGAAAACAGCCCGCGCCGCTCACGAACGGGATCTTGCCGCCGTTGGCAAGGCCGGCGCCGATGCCGACCATGTTCTGCTCGGCAATGCCGACATTGATCAGCCGATCGGGGAAACGATCGCGAAACTTGCCCAGCTTGGACGAGCCGACGGAGTCGTTCACCACCGCGACGATGCGGTCGTCGTTCGCCGCCAGTTCTTCCACTGTGGCGACATACGCGTCGCGGCAATCGAACATGCCCGCAGGTGCGCTTGGCGATGCCATTATCGTGCCTCCACGTCGAATGCGGCCTCAAGCTCCTGGATCGCCTGGGCATATTGGTCTGCGTTCGGCACGCCATGGTGCCAGCCGGCCTGATCCTGCATGAAGCTGACGCCCTGACCCTTGTGCGTATCGGCGATGATCACCAACGGCTTCTCGCGCGGTTGCACGGCGGCATCGAGCGTGGCGAGCAGCGCGTCATGATCGTGGCCATCAACGCCAACGACCTCCCAGCCGAACGCGCGCCACTTGTCCGCGAGCGGCTCCAGGCTGTTCGTGTCCTCGGTCTTCGCGCCCTGCTGCAGCCGGTTGCGATCGACGATGACGGTCAGGTTCCCCAGCTTGCGGTGGCCGGCGAACATCGCCGCCTCCCACATGCTGCCTTCCTGCAACTCGCCGTCACCGGTCAGCGCGAACACGCGATAGCCGGCCTGGTCGATCTGCCCGGCGACGGCGATGCCGACTGCGACCGGCAGCCCATGGCCAAGCGGCCCGGTATTGGTCTCGACGCCTGGCAGATAGGTGCGGTTGGGATGGCCGTTCAGCCGCGATCCGGGCTTCAGATAAGTGTCGAGTTCGTCCTCAGCAAAAAACCCCGCCCCGGCCAGCGCCGTATAGAGCGCGCCGGTACAATGACCTTTGCTCATCACGAAACGATCGCGGTCCGGGGCGGTAGGTGAGGACCCATCGATGCGAAGAATGTCGAAATAGAGGGCGGCGAGGATGTCGGCGGACGAGAGGTCGCCACCGGGATGGCCCTGACCTGCATCGACGATCATCTTGAGCAACCGTCGCCGCATCCAGAAGGCGCGCTCGCGAACATGCCTCGCGCGCTCGGCACGGCTGGCGTTCGCATTCGGCGGCTGGACAGCTGCAATTGATGACATGTATTACCTCTCTAGGCCGTGAGATAGCGCCGCAGCGAATCGCTTGCAAGTGAATTGCTTTCGATTGCTTTCGTATTGACAGGCTTCGAAAGTTTCCGCAACGCTTGATGGTACAAGCGGCGGCAGACCGGCGTGGAGCAGTGATGAGCAAGGGCGTTTCGGCAGTGGCGGGACAGGCGCGACGCAGCGATGCTGGCGGGTCACGCAATCGCGCGCTTGGCGAAGCGCGTCGGGCGGGCATCCTTGCCTGGCTTGAGGAAGAAGGCAGCGCACGCGTGCGTGTTCTGGCTGAGGCGTTCGATGTCTCCGAGGTCACGCTGCGTCAGGATCTCGAGAAACTCGAGGCCGACGGTCACATCGTCCGCGAACATGGCGGCGCGTTCCTGAAGTCGATGACCCAGCAGGTGCGCGCGATTGCGCTGCAGCACCAGGGCAACATGCCCGCCAAGCAGCGCATCGGCCGCGCCGCCGCCGCGCTCGCCAACGATGGCGAGACGATCATCCTCGATTCCGGCTCGACGACGACTGAAGTTGCGCAGGCGCTGATCGGCCGCCGCGACATGACCGTCATTACCAACGCGCTCAACATTGCGTTGATGCTCGGCGCGGAACCCGGCTTCGACGTCCACATGACCGGCGGGCATTTCAAAGCGCCTACGCTGTCGCTTTCGGGCGAACGGTCGGCCGACTATTTCCGCGGCCTGTTCGTGCAGAAGCTGTTCCTGGCCACCGCCGCGATCGATCTCGATGCGGGTCTCACCTATCCGGCGCTGTCCGACATTCCGGTCAAACGCGCGATGATCGACGCGGCGGCGCAGGTCGTGCTGGTCGCGGATTCGAGCAAGATCGGCGCTCGCTCCTTCTCGGCGCTGGGCGGAATCGAGCTCGTCCATTTGCTCATCACCGACGATGGCATCCGTGACGAAGACCGTTCCGCGATCGAGGCGGTCGGCGTCCAGGTGCATATCGCCTGACAATCAAGAAGAGGATCGACACGTGAGCAAGCAGAAATACGGCGCCGGCATCTGGCATTTCGCCACCTTCGTCGATCGTTATGCGACAGACGGCTACGGCCCCAGCCGCTCGCTTGTCGAGATGATCGACCTGGCCGGTCAGGTCGACGACTTGTCGGTTGTGGACATCAACTACCCGTTCGTCGACCCCAGCCTGTCGCTGAGCACGGTGGACGAAGCGCTTAAGCGCAACAACCTGTCGGTCATCGGCATCACGCCGGAAATCTACACGCGGCAGTTCGCCAAGGGCGCGTTCACCAATCCCGATGCCGGCATCCGGAAACTCGCCAACGAGATGTGCAACGACGCGGCCAATGTCGTCCGTCATTTCGGCGCCGATTACGTGAAGCTCTGGCCGGGACAGGACGGCTGGGACTATCCCTTCCAGGTCGATCACCGGAAGCTGTGGCAGATGAGCGTCGAGGGCATCGGCGAACTCGCCAGCCAGAACCCCGACCTCAAGTTCGTGATCGAGTACAAGCCGCGCGAGCCACGCTGCCACATGAGCTACGACAGCGTGTCGCGCACGCTGCTTGGCATCGAGCGGATGGGCCTGCCGAACGTGGGCATCCTGCTCGACTTCGGCCACGCGTTGTACGGTGGCGAAAGTCCGGCGGACTCGGCGCAGCTCGCGATCGACCATGGTCGGTTGTTCGGCATGGACGTGAACGACAATTTCCGCGGCTGGGACGACGATCTGATGGCCGGATCGGTTCACCCGATCGAGTTGTTCGAATTCTTCTACACGCTCCGCAAGAACAAGTGGGAAGGCGTGTGGCAGCTCGACCAGTTCCCGTTCCGCGAAGACAGCATCGCCGTCGCGAACGGCGCGATCAGCTTCCTCAAGGGCATCGAGCGGGCGCTCGACAAGCTCGACTTCGCCGCGATGCAGGATGCGCAGGATCGTCAGGACGCGGTCACCGCGCTGCGCATCGCGCGCGAAGCCCTGTTTACCTCCTTCTAGGTCGCCTCATGCCCGTCATCGCCTCGTCTCACGATTTCCGGAAGGCCGCGCGGCGCCGCGTGCCGCGCTTCCTGTTCGATTATGCCGAGGGCGGGGCGTATGACGAGGTGACGCTGGCGCGCAACGTTGCCGATCTCCAATCGGTTGCGTTGCGCCAGCGGGTGCTGAAGGACGTCGCGAACGTCGATCTGTCGACCACGCTGTTCGGCCGCGAGTTCAAGCTGCCGGTCGCGCTCGGCCCGGTCGGGATCAGCGGCATGTATGCCCGGCGCGGCGAGGTTCAGGCGGCGCGCGCAGCCCGGGCCGCGGGCATTCCCGCCTGCCTCTCCACCGTGTCGATCTGCACGCTCGAAGATGTCGCGCAGGCGGCCGATCCGTTCTGGTTCCAGCTCTATGTCATTCGCGACCGGGGTTTCATGCGCGAACTGATCGCGCGGGCCAAGGCATGCGGGGCGGAGGCGATGGTGTTCACCGTCGACATGCCGATCCCCGGCGCACGCTATCGCGACGCGCATTCGGGCATGTCGGGGCGCAGTGGTCCGGTACGCCGGGTGCTCCAGGCGATGGGCAAGCCGGGCTGGGCGTGGGACGTGGGTGTGCGCGGTCGGCCGCATACGCTGGGCAATCTGCTGCCGGTGCTGGGAAAGGACAGCGGCCTCAACGACTATATGGGCTGGCTGGGCAAGAATTTCGATCCGTCGATCGTCTGGAAGGACCTCGACTGGATCCGGTCCGAATGGGATCGTCCGCTAATCATCAAGGGGATCCTCGATCCCGAAGACGCGCGGGAGGCCGCCGCGATCGGCGCGAACGGCATCGTCGTTTCCAATCATGGCGGGCGTCAGCTCGACGGCGTGCTGTCTAGCGCCCGCGCCTTGCCGCCGATCGCGCAAGCGGTGGGCGACCAGCTGACCGTCCTCGCCGATGGCGGCGTTCGCACCGGTCTCGACGTCGTGCGCATGCTTGCGCTCGGCGCGGACGGCGTGCTGCTCGGCCGCGCCTGGCTCTATGCCCTTGCGGCGCAGGGGGAGGCGGGGGTGACGAAGCTGCTCGACCTGATCGCGCGCGAGATGCGCGTCGCCATGACGCTGACCGGCGTCAACCGCATTGACATGATCGACCGCTCCATCCTGGCTGAGGAACTCAAGTGAAGCTGTTCAACCGCATTGCCGCGCTGCTCGGCGGCACCATGCTGGCACTGACGCCCGCGATCGCACAGGTGCAGGCGCAAACGCCGCCGTTCAGCGTGTCCGCCAACCACCGCTACCTGCTCGCCGGTGGCAAGCCGTTCTTCTGGCTCGGCGACACCGCCTGGTTGCTGCTCAGCCGGCTCGACCGCGACGAGACCGAAGCCTATCTGGCGACACGCCGGGAACAGGGCTTCAACGTCATTCAGGTAATGGTGCTCCACACCAACAAGATGACGGCCCGCAACGGAGCGGCGGCGCTCGTCGATGGTGATCCGGGCCGGCCGCGCACGACCCCCGGGGCCGATCCGGCGAACGCCGGCGAGTATGATTTCTGGGATCATCTCGACTGGGTGATCGCGCGGGCTGCTGCGCACGGCATCTATGTCGCGCTGGTGCCGGCGTGGGGCGACCTGGCGATGGAGCGTCAACTCAACGAGAAGAATGTCGGCAGCTACGCCCGTTTCCTGGCCGAACGCTATGGCAGGGCAAGCAACGTCATCTGGCTCAATGGCGGCGACACGCGTAGCGAGATGCGCAGCGCCGTATGGGACGAGCTTGGCACGACGATCAAGCGCATCGCGCCGCGCCAGCTGATGACCTTCCACCCGATCGGCCGAACCACCTCGTCCTGGCAGTGGCATGAGGCGCCCTGGCTCGACTTCAACATGTTCCAGTCGGGGCATCGCAGCTACGCTCAGGAGGGGCCGAACGCCATTGCCGAGGACAATTGGCGCTACGTCGCGCAGGATCTCGCCCGCACCCCGCCCAAGCCGACGATCGACGGCGAGCCGAGCTATGAGAATATCCCACATGGCTTGCACGAGCAGAACCAGCCGCGCTGGCAGGCAGCCGATGTGCGCCGATACGGTTGGTGGAGCGTGATGGCCGGCGCGTTCGGTCACACCTATGGCGAGAACCACGTCATGCAGTTCTTCGCCGCCGGATCGAAGGACGCCAATTTCGAGCCGAACCAGCACTGGCGCGCCGCGCTTCAGGCGCCCGGCGCCACGCAGATGCGGCACCTGCGTACCCTGATCGAGTCCCGCCCTATGCTTGAACGAGTGCCGGACCAGTCGCTGATCGCGAACAACGGCGCGCGCTACGATCGCGTCGCCGCCAGCCGGGGGAACGGCTATGCCTTCGCCTACAGCTATACCGGCGCGCCATTCACGATGCGGCTCGGTGCGATTGCCGGGCGACAGGTCAGAGCCAGCTGGTACTCGCCGCGCGACGGCCGCTTCACGCCGATCGCCACCTTCGCCAATCGGGGCGAGCGCCGGTTCGATCCGCCGGGCACCACCGCGCCGGGCAATGACTGGGTGCTGGTGCTCGACGGGGTCGGTAAGTGAGTGTGCGCCCGCCGTTGGTCGATCCGCACGTCCACCTCTGGGATCTGGCTCATATCCGCTATCCATGGCTGACCGGGCCATTCGACACCGACAACCCAAATGGCAGCGTTGAGCCGATCGCCGTAGACTATCCGCTCGACGCCTATCTCGCCGATGCACAAGCCTGGGACGTGCGCGGGATCGTCCACATCGATGCGGGTGCCGACCCGGCCGACGCGCTCAAGGAAACGCAGTGGCTTCAGGCCATGGCGGACACGCGCGGCCTGCCCAGCGGCATCGTTGCCTTCGCCGCGCTGCATGAGCCGCAGGTGGAAACCCTGCTCGCCGCGCATGTCGCGCATGCCAATGTCCGCGGCATCCGCCATATCATCAACTGGCATCCCGATCCTGCGCGCAGCTATTCGCTCGCCGATATCACCACGACCAGCGAATGGATGCGCGGCTTTGGCCTGCTCAGGAAGTTCGGCCTCAGCTTCGACCTACAAGCCTATCCGGGGCAGTTCGCGCATCTGGCCGCGTTGATCGCCAAACATCCCGATACGCAGGTGATCCTCAATCATACCGGTATGGCGATCCCCGGCGATCCCGACGGATGGGAGACGTGGCGGCGAGGCATGGCGGCGTTCGCGGCGCTGCCCAACGTAGCGGTCAAGATTTCGGGCATGGGGTTCACCTGGCGGCCATGGAGTGCCGATTTGGCGCGGCCTCATGTGCTCGAGACGATCGATCTGTTCGGCACCGACCGCGCGATGTTCGCCAGCAACTTCCCCACCGACAAACTGTTCGGCAGCTTCGACCAGCATTTCGACGCCTATGATGCGATCACCGCAACCTTTTTGGCGGACGAGCGCGCGGCGATGTTTGGCGGCAACGCCAACCGTATCTACCGGCTCGGGCTGGACCTTTGATCAAACGGAACGCTGCATCGCCCTTACGCTGCCAGCGAAAAGGGTGAGGGCGAGCCACTTTGCGGTGTTGAACTGATGAACATTGTCGATCTGCGTGCCGAGTATACGACGAACCTGCTCGGTACGGAGGTACGTCATCCGCGTCTTTCCTGGCGATTGGAAGGCGCCGCTCGCCAGCACAGCTACCGCATCCGCGCCGCGGCCAGCGAGGCGGCCCTGGCGTCCGGCGATCTGCTGTGGGACAGCGGCACGGTCACGAGCGATGCGACATTCGACATCGCCTATGGCGGGCCCGCGCTCGCCAGCATGCAGCGCGTGTGGTGGTGCGTCGAAGTCGGCGCTGACGGTGCAACGGCCACCTCCGCGCCGGCCTGGTTCGAAGCTGGCTTGCTTGTCCCGGACGATTGGCGCGGCGAGTGGATCGAGGCGGAGGACGAACTTGCCGCCGCCGACCGCGCCGCGGGGGTGAGCTGGGTGTGGGGTGAAACCTCGCTCGACGCGCGGCCCCATGCCTTCCGCATCGATTTCAACGCGCCGGCCGATCTGGTCCGGGCGGAGGTTCTGATCGCAGGCAAGGATCATCTGCGCGGCGTGTGGATCAACGGCGTCAAGTCGCCACTGGACTGGCATTTCGACTGGGACACCTATCTGCCGTTCTGGGGCACGCTCGCTGCTTACGAGGGCGAGGTAAAGCCCGGTCACAACAGCGTCTGCGCGCTGGTCGAGGCGGATACGACCGGCTTTTTTCCCGTCGATGGCGGCGCCTTCGCGGCGCTGATCCGACTGCATCGCACCGATGGCCAAATCGACCGCATTGTCGGCAGCGCCTTTCGCGTCCTGCCTGATCCCCCCGCCGGCTGGACCCAGGCCGCGTTCGATGCTGCGGGCTGGCCGGGCGTCGTCCCCAGCACCAGCTGGGCGCAGGGCGATCCGCGCCCCACCGAGCCGGCGATGCTGCTGCGCACCGAGTTTACCATCGACCGGCCTGTCGCCGCCGCCCGACTCTATGCCACTGCGCTTGGCGCTTACGAGGCCGGCATCAACGGCCGCACCGTGTCGGGCGCGATCTTGGCACCCGAGATCAGCGTTGCGAAAAGCCATGTCCTGTATCAGACCTATGATGTCACCGATCTGCTCGCCGCGGGTGCCAACGCGCTCGGCGCGACAGTGGCGGACGGCTGGTATGCCTCGCCGTTCGGCTGGCGCATCGAACGCTATGGCTTCGGCCCCGCGCCGCGGCGTTTCCGTGCCTCGCTGCGGATCGACTATGTCGACGGCACGCAGCAATGGGTTACGACCGGTCCCGATTGGCGCATCGGAACGTCGCCGATCCTGAAGTCCGAGATCTATGACGGCGAGACGCTGGACGCACGGCTGGCACAACCGGGCTGGGACTTGCCCGGCTTCGATGATCGCCATTGGTCGCCGGTCAAGCTTGGTGTCGCACCCGACACGCGGCTGGTCGCGCAAACCTCGCCGGCGCTCGAACGGATGACGGCGCTCAAGCCGCGTTCGATCGGCGAGCCGGCGCCGGGGCGCTTCGTGCTCGATTTCGGCCAGAACTTCTCGGGCTGGGTGCGTCTGCGCGCGCGCGGCGCGGCGGGCACCACGATCCGCCTGCGCTTTGCCGAACTGCTGAACGCCGACGGCACCGTGGATCAGGCCAATCTGCGCCTCGCGCGCGCGACCGACACCTTCATCTTGGCCGGCACCGGCGCGGATGAATGGTTCGAACCGCGCTTCACCTATCACGGCTTCCGCTATGTCGAGATCGACCATCCGGTCACGTTGGACGATGTCGAAGGCGTCGTCGTCTATAGCGCCTGCGTGGATACCGGATCGCTCCACTTCCTCGATGCGCCGCTGCTTCAGCAGATCACCGATAACGCGATGTGGGCGCAGCGCTCCAACTTCTTCGCGGTGCCGACCGATTGTCCGCAGCGCGACGAGCGCATGGGCTGGATGGGGGACATTCAGGTGTTCCTCGATGCCGCAGCATTCAACATGGACGTCGATCCGTTCATCCGCCGCTTCCTGATGGAAGCGCGCGCGGCGCAGCGCGAGGACGGGGCCTATCCGATCGTCGTGCCGCAGCCCTTGTCCTTTCCCGACGTTGTGACGGCGGGCTGGAGCGAGGCCGGGATCATCCTGCCGTGGCAGCTGTGGCAGCGCTATGGCGACACCGCCGTGATCGACGAGAACTGGACCGCGATGGAAGCGTGGATGGCGTTCGTCGCGCGCGACAATCCGGACCATGTCTGGCGCGAGGGCAGGGGACTGGACCTTTGCGACTGGCTGTCGGTCGATGCGATCAAGCCCGATGACGAGACCACGCCGCGCATCCTGTGCGCCACCGCCTATTGGGCGTGGAGCGCGCAGCTGATGGCCGAGATGGCAGCCGCGAGCGGTCGCGACGCGGCACCCTGGCAAAGTCTGCGCGATTCGATCGGTCAGGCCTATGCCGCCGAGTTCGTGCGCAAAGACGGGACTTGCGGCAATGGGAGCCAGACCAGTCAGGTGCTCTCGCTTGCTTTCGGGCTTGTGCCCGACGATCGCCGCGCTGCCGCCGCCACGGTGCTGGCCGCGAACATTCGCGCGCGGGGCATGAAGCTGTCCACCGGCTTCCTTGGCACACCCTATCTGCTCGACGTGCTGGCCGATGCCGGGCTGCACGAGGAAGTCGCCGGGTTGATGCTCCAGCGCGAGTATCCGAGCTGGGGCTATATGCCGCTGAATGGCGCGACGACGATGTGGGAGCGCTGGAACGGCGACACCGGCGACCTCAGTATGAACAGCTACAACCACTACGCTTTCGGCGCAGTGGTCGGGTTCTTCTGGCGTCGCCTTGCCGGCATCGCCCCGGCCGCGCCAGGCTTCAGCCGCATCGCAGCGCGGCCGCTTTGGTTGCCCGCCGTGGGGCGCGTCAAGGCGCGGTTCGCCTCGCCGGTCGGTGAGATCGCGACCGCGAGCGAAGGCGATGACCAGCGGCTGACCGCCTTTGAACTGACGGTTCCGGCAAACGCGATTGCCGAGGTCGAACTGCCCGGCTCGGGCTGGCAGGGCGTACCCGCCATCGGCAACGACGTGAGCACGCGGTTCGAAGTCGGGGCAGGAACCTACCGCTTCACGCGCTGAAATCAGCCGCGATCAATTAAACCGGTTGCTGTTTCCTGCGTGCGCGGAGGAACAGCGCTCCGCGTCACATTCTGCACTCATGAAAACACCCCGGCACTTGGTGCCGGGGCGCAAGGTGTCGCTTCGGGGAGAAGCGAGGGGGTTCAGAAGCGGACGCGGACGCCTGCCGATACGCGGCGGCCGGTCTTGCGGTATTCCTTGGTGCGATCCTCGCTCACCGAGTAGATGAACTCCCTGGCGTTGTTGAGGTTGATCGCGTCGGCAAAGACGGTGAAGTTTTTGCCGATGTCATAGGCAAGGCTGACGTCCAGCTGCCCATAGGCATCGAAATATTCCGGCTCACCGTTGCGACCCGATGCGACCGCCAAGAAGTTGTCGCGATAGGTATATGCGGCGCGCGCGGTGATGCCGTACTTTTCATAGAAGCCGACCAGGCTGTATGAATTCTTCGACAGACCTTCGAGCCCGAACGACACGTTCGCCACCGCGTTGGTATAGAGCGCGTTCGAGTCGGTATAGTTGTAGCTCGCCTGGATACCGAACCCGCTCAGCACGCCGGGCAGCCAGGTGTCGAACGACTGGCGATAGCCGACTTCGAAGCCCTTGACCGTCGCACCCTTGCCATTGCCCGGCACGGTAACCTGGAACTGGACCTGATCGACCAGCTGCGGCGTGGTGACTAGCGTCACAAAGGACTGGATATCCTTGTAGAAGCCAGCGACGTTGATCAGCGAACCCGGCGCGAAATACCATTCGGCGCCGATCTCCGCCTGCTTGGCGCGGAACGGTTGCAGATCCGGATTGCCGCGGCGGATCGTCTCGTTACCCGGATTGGTCTGGATCGTCTGACGCGGCGACAGGTCGGACAGCGTCGGTCGGGTGAGCACTTCGGAGGCCGCGGCGCGGACGATGAAGTTGTCGGTCACGCCGAGGCGCACGTTCACCGAGGGCAGCCAGTCGCGATACTTCCCGCGGAAGCTGATCGGTTGAACCGGCGAGACGGTGATGATGTTCTGTCCCGCGCCGTTCGGCACGGCGCTCAGCACCTGCCGCGATGCGCCCGACGAGGTGTAATCGGTATCCTCGTAGCGGATGCCGACATTGACGGCGAGGTCCATGCCGCCGACCTGCGTCTCCCACGCTGCCATCGCATAGGCCGAATAGACCTTCTCGTTCACCACCGAAGAGGCGGAAGGCGAGAACACGCCCGGGTTGAACGCTTTGTTATCCTGCGCGGCGAACTGGTCGATCGTCCGGATCATTTCCTGCGGGCTGTAGTACAGCCAATCGCGGGCGATGTTACCGCCGCCGCCGGAGAAGAAGTTGCGGTTGGTCGGCGTGAACAGTGAGGCCGGCAAGGCGCGGTTCGAGTCGCAATAGGTGCACTGCTCGCCAAACGGCGTCTCGGCGGCATTGATCGTCTTGATGCGGCTCTGCGCTTGCGCGCCGGCATAGATCGTCAGGCCGGTCGCGGGCTTCCACTCCACGTCCGCCTTATATTCTTCGATCTCGTCGTCGATATCCGAACCACCGCCCCAGATATAGTAATGCGCGGTCAGGCCGTTGGGATTGGTGGCCGCGTTGGCATAGTTCGGGCTGCTCAGCCCGTAATCGTAGATCGGGCTGCCGCTGCGGCGGTCGAAGAAGAAGTCGATGCCCTTGCGACGAACGGTCGTGAAGAGGTTGTTCTCCTTGCCCCGGCGGCGCGCGTCGGAAACCGAGCCGTCGAGCCGGACGCGCAGCGTGTCGGTGGGCTGCCAGTCGACGTTGATGCCGAACTGATCGGTCGTGACGTTACGGTCGTCATACTGGATGATCTGGTCGACGAAGCCGCCGACATAGCGCTGGTATACCGCTTCGCCGCCGGTTTGGACGCCGTTGACGACGCTGCCGCCCTGCACGACCTGTTCGGCCAGGATGCCGCCGGCGAAGTCATAGGCGAGACCCGTCTGCTGTTCGCGGAAGCGCGCCTTTGAATACAGCGTATCGACCGTGACGGTGAGCGTCTCGCTCGGACGCATCTGGACCGAGCCATTGACCGCCCAGCGGTCGAGCTGGCGCTCGAAGAAGAATGGCGAGAGGTTCGACGGCATCGACACGCCGCTGAAGTTCTGAACGCCTGCACCGAGGCGGCCGCGCGACACGCCGGCCAGGTTGTAATAGCTGTCGCCTGCCGAGCGTCGCACATGGCCCGCACCGATGGTGAATTCGTCGATGCGGTTGTCCTGCTCGGAATACACGCCGGCCAGCGCGATGCCGAACGTGCCGGCGTCGTTCTTCCAGCTGGCGACGCCCGAGAATTCCGGGTTCCAGCTGTCGGCGATCTCAGACCACATGCCCGTCGCCGAACCGGCGAACTTGAACCCTTCGCGCTGGTCGAGCGGGCGGAGCGTCTTGACGTTGATGGTCGCACCGATCGACGAACCGTTGAGGTTCGCCTGCGGCGACTTGAACACGTCGGCGCCCGAGATCACCTCGGACGGGATCGTGTCGAACGAGAATTCGCGGCCGTTATTGTCGGTGGCGAGCAGGCGGCCGTTGACGGTGACCGCGTTGAACTTGGGACCAAAGCCGCGGACGGTGACGAAGCGGCCTTCGCCCCGGTTGCGCTCGATCGTCACGCCGGGAACGCGCTGGAGCGATTCCGCGACGTTTTGGTCGGGCAGCTTGCCGAGATCCTCGGCGACGATCGAATCGACCACTGCTACCGAGTTGCGCTTGATGTCGATCGCGGCGCGCTCCGAGGCGCGGATGCCGGTGACGACGATCGCTTCTTCTTCCTCGGCCGGGGCGCCGGTCGCGGCCTCGGCGGCGTCCTGCGCGAGCGCCGGTGCGGCGATCAGCGCGCTGCCGGCGGCAGCGAGGAACAGCGAATGACGGAATGCGAGACGTTGCCGCATGGGAATCCCCCTCCTGAAAAGTTGTTAACGTTGCTCATGCCATCGACCACCGCCGATGTCAAATTACATCATACGTATGATGTTATATGGCGTTATCGAACGCCCTTGATCGGGAAGACGCACAACGCCGAGCCGAACACGAAGATGACCGCCGCCCAGAAGATCGTGCGATAGTCGTTGCCGAAGGCGCCGAGCAGCGCCGCGGCCATGACGGGGCTGATGATCTGCGGGATGTTGACCGCGGTGGTCAGGATGCCGAGGTCCTTGCCCTCATCACCCAGCGCGCTTTTCGGCAGCACCTGAGTCATCAGCGCCATGTCGATCGACATGAACATGCCATAGCCGACCCCGATGATCGCGGCATAGGCCCACATGCCCTGCATGGTCGGCAGCGCGAGCGGCGCGACCATGGCGCAGCCCATGATGAGGCTGCCCAGCACCACGAACGGCTTGCGCGCCTGAAACCGGTCGGAAAGCCAGCCGGAAATCAGCGATGACGCGACGAGGCACACCAGCGTGATGATCGCCATGTTGGCGATGGCGATGTTCGATTCAGCGTTACCGAGGCCAATATAGTCGCGCAGGATGTAGAGCAGATAGGCGGCGACCGCCTGATAGCCCATGTAGATAAAGAAGCGGCTGGCGAAGGCCCAGGCGAAGTCGGGATGTTCGCGGGGCGAAATCCAGAAACCCTTGAGGAACTCGCCCCAGCGCATCTCGCGCCGGGGAAGGGTGTCGCTCGGCGGTTCGCGGTTGATCGCGACGAAGGCGAGGCACGAGGCGGCGATAGCGCCTGCGAACAGGCCATAGGCCAGCACGCGCTCGCCCGCGAGATAGCCGGCCACGACCGTCCCGGCGGTAAGCCCGGCAGTCATGCCCGCGCCGACGATTCCCGATACGCCGCCGCGCGTCTCCGGCGCGAAGCGGTCGGCGATCAGCGTGGTCATCGCCGGCTGCATCGAATTATAGGCGATGGCCGCCATCACCCACAGCACCATCAGCGACCAGAAGCTGGTCATCCACGATACGCCGAACAGCGCGAGCGAGCCGATGAGCGAGGCGATCGCGATCCACGGCGTGCGACGGCCCCAGCGGCTGCGCGTTCGATCCGACAGTGCGCCGGCGATCGGCGTGGTCAAGGTCGAGAAGATCGACGTGATGAAGAAGATCAGCGCAAGGTTGTTGGCCTTGTTGCCCTCGTCCAGCTCGGCGATTTGGTTGGGCAGCAGCACGCCGAGCACGCCGCTGTAAAGCGCCATCAGCAGGAAGAAGTTGACCATCAGCGACAGCTGCAGCTTCAGGCGCTGCGGGCCGAGCACATAGGATGGAGCGGGCTGCGCGGCCGAGGCCATTCTTCTCTCCGGTATCGTTCTGTCGTTCTATGCGGCGGTCATTCGGCGGCGAGCGGCCCGTCGGGAACGAGCCGCAGGCCCGCCTGACGCGCGCGTTTGTGCGGTCCGCCCTTCGCGTTCCAGCCTTCGCCCGCACCGGTCAAGGCCGCTTCATCGACGGTGATGCCAAGCCCGGGCGCATCGCCCAGACGAATGCCGCCATCGACGATCTGCTGATCGACCTGAAGCCCGATCGGCCAGTTGGTATCCTGAATCTCGATCCCGATCATGTTCGGCATTGCGGCCGCAGCATGGGCGACGGGATTGCAGTCATAGGCGACTGGCGAAACCGGCAGGTCGCGCGAATGCGCCGCCATGGCGACGCGCATGAAGTGAGTGATACCCCACACGCTGCCGGTCTGCACCACATCGACTGCGCCCGCGTCGAACAGCGGCGCGAACTGATCGAGGCCGGTCAGGTTCTCACCCGTCGCCACGGCCGCGCGGCACGCGCGCGAAATCCGCGCATGGCCGGCCGCGTCCCAGCGGCGCAACGGTTCCTCGATCCAGGTAAGGTCGAGCCGCTCCTCGATCAGCGCAAGGTGACGCACCGCCTGCTTGGCGTTCCACGCTTCGTTGACGTCGAGCATCATCGCAGGGCGTGAGGTGTTGGCCGAAAGGACGTCGCGTGCCGCCAACAGGCGATCGATGTCGCGCGCCACGTCCTTGCCGCCCTTGATCTTGGCCGAGGTGAAGCCGCGCCCGGCCCAGCCGCGATAGTGATCGACAAAGGCATCGTCGTCGAGGCCATAGCAAAGCCCCGAAGCGTAGCCCGGCACGAAGCGATCGAGCGCGCCCAGCGTGCGCCACAACGGCTCGCCCGCCATCTTGGCCTTCAAATCCCACAGCGCCATGTCGACGGCGGCGATCGCGCCATAGGTCGCGCCAGCATGGCCGCTCTTGAACACATGGGCGAGCATCGAATCGTACAATGCAGTGACGCCGCGCGGATCCTTGCCCTCAACCGCCGGGAATACGCGTGCGATGTCGGCATGCTGGCCGAGGCCGATCCCGGTCAGCCCGCCGTCGGTTTCGATCAGCAGGACCGGCACCTCGGTAACGCCCGACGCGATGACACCGTTGACGTCGCCGACGGGGCGGCCCCAATCGTGCGTCGTCGTAAGGCTGCGGTAACCGGTGATCTTCATGCGTGATCCTGCATCCCCATGTCAGCGCCTACGATCACGCTGCCCAGTTGTATTATGTATGATATCTGTTTCGACGCAACCCTAAAGCGTTGCGAGACTTGACGCTTGTCCGCTTGGCGCTCAATTCATGGATGGAACTGGCGAGAACGAGAAACGCATGAACGACGAAGCCGCCGCTCCCCAACGAACCCGCCGCCGTCCACGGCTGTCCACCGCGGTGGTCGAGGACCTGGTCAACGCGATCGTGGCCGGCACGTACCCGCCGGGCACCGCATTGCCGCCCGAGAACATGCTGTGCGACATGTACGATGTCAGCCGCACGGTGGTGCGCGAGGCGACGACCGCGCTGACCGAAAAGGGGCTGGTCGTATCGCAACAGGGGCGGGGCACGATCGTTCGCGACAGCCGCAGCTGGAACATGCTGGACCCGGCGATCCTGTCCGCTTTGTTTCAGGGCGATGAAGGGCTGCGCTATCTCGACAATCTGTCGGAGGTGCGCACGCTGCTCGAATCGGCCATGGCGGCGAAGGCGGCGGCCAATGCCACGCCGGAACTCGTCGCCGAGCTTGCGGCGCAGGTCGAGACGCTGGAGCGGCTGGTGACCATGCCGTCGGCCTATGTGCACGAGGATCTGAAGTTCCACGACATCATCATGCGTATGTCGGGCGATCGGCTGAGCAAGGCGATCATCGACGGTATCCAGTCCGAAGCGCTGCGCACCCATGGCTATTCGGGCAAGCTGTCCGTCGAGCATGTGCGCGCCACCCAGGATGCGCATCGCAAAGTCTATGAAGCGATCGCGGCCGGTGACGCCGATGCGGCGGAAGACGCGATGCGCGAGCATATTTCGGGTTCGTGGACGAAGCGGCGAGCGCGACCGCGAGCCTAGTCGTCATCCCGGCGAAAGCCGGGATCTTGTGCGGCTCCTGTCCCACCCCTTTCGCCCGAGATCCCGGCTTTCGCCGGGATGACGGTGATGGCGCGCGTTACGTCGGCTGATCCGCCAGCGAATAGATCGGTTCCATTTCGACCCAGGTCTGCCCTGGCGCGAACGGCAGCGGCTTTTGAAACTGCGCCATCAACGCGTCCCAGGCGGCGACATCGGGGTTGCCCGCGTCACGAGCCCGCTTCGTTTCAGGGTCCGGCATGCGCGCGCTGTCCTGTTCCATGATCATGAACAGGCGATCGCCCGCGAACCATATTTGTAGCGACTCGACACCGTCCGCGCGGATCGCCGCATTGACCGCGGCAGGTGGTCCGCCCGGAGCGTGCCATTTGCGATAGGCGGCGATCCGTTCGGGATCGTCGTGCAGGTCCACAGCGAAGCAGCGGCGGATGAGCGGCATGACAGATTCTCCCGATGCGCCGATTGACGCGAACCGCTATCCTGCCCTAAACATAATATGTCTTACAACATGAAGATGGAGCGGATGGGTGCCTGAGCTGTATGGCGAACGGATCGCCCGACGTGAACTGGCCGCGCGGTCGGGGTCGCTGTCGCAATTTGCCGGAGTGCGGTTGTCCACGCTGGGCGACGGGGTCGAGCGCGGTGTGCGCAGCCTCGAGTTCCGAACGGGCAGCGGGCTGCGCTTCACCGTGCTGGTCGATCGGGCGATGGACATTGCCGAATGCGAGCATAATGGGCGAGCGGTCGGCTGGCATTCGCCCAGCGGGTTCCGCAACCCCGCGCTGCATGATTATGAGGGCGAAGGCGGGCTTGGCTGGTTCCGTTCGATGTCCGGGCTGCTGATCACCTGTGGCCTCGACCACGTGCTGTTCATGCATGACGATCCGGCCGGTCACTATCACTATGGCCCGCGCGAAACGGTATCGTCGTCGCTGCACGGCCGGATCGGCACGATCCCGGCGAGGCTGACCGGCTATGGCGAAAGCTGGAATGGCGATGAGTGCGTGTTGTGGGCCGAAGGGGTCGTCCAGCAATCGACCGTGTTCGGCGAGGACCTGCACCTCATCCGCCGGATTGAGGCCGATGTCGGGGGGAACGAGATCCGGCTGATCGACCGCGTGGTCAATCACGGTTTCTACCGCACGCCGCACATGTACTGCTACCACATCAACGTCAGCCATCCGGTGGTGGCTGAGGGCACGCGCTATGTCGCGCCGATCCGCGATGTGATCTGGGCAGCGCATGCGGACCAGTATCGCGAACAGGGCGTCGGATATCGCACTATGCCCGCGCCGATCGTCAACTTCCACGAGCAGGTGTGGCAGCACGACATGGCGGCCGACCCGGCAGGCAAGGTCAATGTGGCGCTGGTGAACGAGGCGCTGGGCTTCGGGTTCGAGGTCGAGACGCGCAAGGACCAGTTCCCGGCCATGTACGAGTGGCAGAACCTGCACGCCGGCCATTATGCGGTGGGGATCGAGCCATCGACCAACCATGTCATGGGCAAGGATTTCGCACGTGAGCGCGGCGAGTTGATCTGGCTCGAGCATGGCGAAGAGCGGCAGTATGACAGCGTCTTTCGCGTGCTGCCCGACGCCGCTGCCTGTGCCGACGCGGTGCGGCGGATCGAAGGCGTCGCGAGACAGCCGCAGGATGAATATCCCGCGCCGTCGGGCAACTTCCCGCCGATCGGGGGTGGCCAGTGAAGGGGCGGACGGTCCTTTATACCGGCGCGGCCGGCGGGCTGGGGCTCGAGACCACGCTGCTGCTGCTGGAACGCGGCGCGCGAGTCGTGGCGGTCGACAACGACCTGACCAAAGTGGCGGCGCTGGAGCAGGCTGCGGCCGGGAAGGGCGACCTGATCGTCTCGACCGCAGATCTGTCCGACCTTGCCGGATTTCGCGCGACGTTGGACGATCTGATCGAGCGCACCGGCGGGTTCGACGTCGTGATCAACAACGCCGCGATCTATCCGTCCAAGCCGTTCGAGGACTATACGATCGAGGAGCATCAGGCGGTGCAGCGCGTCAACGTCGACGCGGGCATCGTCGCGGTGCAGGCCGCGCTGCCGGGGATGCGCGAACGCGGGTTCGGGCGGATCGTCAATGTCTCGAGCATCACGCTGTCCGGAGGGTGGGCAAACCTGTCACCCTATGTGGCGTCGAAGATGGCGCTGGTCGGCCTGACGCGGGCCTGGGCGCGCGAGTTCGGACCCTATGGAGTGACGGTCAATGCGATCGCGCCGGGTGCCTTCCCAACCGACGCCGAGAAGATCCATCCCGATCCCGAAGGCTATAACCGCATGGTGCTCGACGCGCAGTCGATCAAGCGCCGCGGCACCGCGCAAGACATCGCCAACACCATCGCCTTTTTCGCGAGCGACGAGTCCGGTTTCGTTACCGGTCAAACGCTGCACGTGAATGGCGGCTGGACCATGAACTGAGGACGGACAGTGCAGAATATCCTGAGTGGCATCCGTGTGCTCGATTGCTCGATCGCGATGGCGGGGCCCTTTGCGGCGCAGCGCATGGGCGACATGGGTGCCGACGTCGTGAAGGTCGAGCCGGTGACCGGCGAGTGGCAGCGGCATGCCCCAGCTGGCGGTGCGGTCGGCAACGAGGTGTGCGTCTCGTTCCTCTCATTGAACCGCAACAAGCGCAGCCTGGCGATCGACCTGAAGGCGCCGGAGGGCAAGGCGCTGCTGCTCGAACTGGTCAAGGACGCCGACGTCTTCCTGCAGAACTACCGTCCCGGTGTCGCCGAGCGTCTGGGCGTGGATTATGCGACGCTCTCGGCGATCAACCCGAAGCTGATCTATGTGTCGATGTCGGGCTATGGCGAGGACGGGCCGTATCGCTTTCATCCCGGGCAGGACCTGCTGCTTCAGGGCATGTCGGGGGCGATGATGTCGGCTGGATCGGCCGATGCGCCGCCGTCCGCCGCGGGCCAGTATCTGGTCGATGCGATCACTGCCTATTCCGCGTTCGAGGGGGCGCTGGCCGCGCTGTTCCATCGCGAGCGGACGGGCGAGGGGCAGCTGGTGCAAGTCAACATGCTCGACGCGATCACCACGATCCAGATGCAGGAGCTGTCGGTATTCACCGTCGGCGGCGTGCCGCAGGCGCGTTCGGCCGAGCCGCATGCGCACAGCTATATCCGCTCGCCCTATGGCGTGTTTGCGACCAGCGACGGGTATATCACGCTGGCCATGGCGAACTATTCCAAGCTGGCGGAACTGTTCGCCGACCCGTTCTTCGAGGGGCTGGAGGATCAGCGCGACGGCTGGGCGATGCGCGACGAGATCTTCGCGCGGTGCCGCGAGAATCTGCTCAAGCGCACCAGCGCCGAATGGCTGGAAGCGATGCGCGAGCGCGATATCTGGTCGGGGCCGGTCTATGGCTATGCCGATCTGGTCGAAGACGCGCAGATCAAGCATAACGGCACCTTCGTCGAGTATGATCACCGCACGGAAGGCCGGGTGAAGGTGCCGGGCTTCCCGATCCGCTTTTCCAAGACACCGTCGAAGATCGAGCGTGGGGCGCCGCTGGTCGGTGAGCATAGCCGCGAGGTGCTGGCCGAAGCGGGGCTGGACCAAGGTGCGATCGATCGTCTGATCGAAGCCGGCGTGGTCAAGCAGCACGGATGAGCGTCCCGACCTATCGTGGCCTGACCTGGGACCATCCGCGCGGCTATAATGCGCTGGCGGCTGCGGCGGCGCAGGCGGAAGGGCTGGCGCTGACCTGGGACAAGCATTCGCTCGAGGGTTTCGAGGCGCATCCCATTGCCGATCTGTGCGCGCGCTACGACCTGGTTGTGCTCGATCATCCGCATGTCGGCGAGGCGGTGGCGGGCGACTGCCTGGTGCCGATCGAAACGCTGTTCGGCGCGGACGGGATTGCCGCATGGGAGCAGGTGGTCGCCGGGCCGTCACTGGCGAGCTATCACTATGCCGGCCAGCATTGGGCATTGCCGCTCGACGCCGCGACGCAGGTGATGGCGTATGGTCGGGACAGGATCGAGGTGCCGCCGACAACATGGACCGAGTTGCCGCAATTTGCTGCGCAGCATGCGGTGGCGCTGTCGCTTGCGGGACCGCATGCGATCCTCTCGTTCCAGTCGGTGTGCGGGGCGCTCGGCGCGGCGCGCGCCGGCGGGACGTTTGTGGATCGCGCAATCGGTCGCGAAGCCTTTGCGATCATGGCCGCGCTGACCGGCGAGGTGACGGTCCGCGCACAGGCGCTCAACCCGATCGCCATGCTCGGCGCGATCGAGCGGGAGGAGGGGATCGACCTCTGCCCGCTGATCTATGGCTATGTGAACTACGCAACGCGCGGCGTCGGATTTTCCAACGTCCCGGCAGGACGGGGTGGGCGGATCGGATCGACGCTCGGCGGCACCGGGATCGGGATTTCCAAGCGTTGCGAGGTAACGCCGGCATTGCTCGACCATTTGCGCTGGTTGATGAGCGAACCCGTGCAACGTGGTTTCATTCCCCGCCATGACGGGCAACCGGCGCTTCGCTCGGCATGGCAGGACGCCGAGGTGAACGCTGCCACGGGCAATTTCTTTGCCGATACGCTGGACACCGTGGAGGCGGCGCTGCTGCGGCCGCGGCATGACGGCGCCATCGCGTTCCAGACCGCGGCGTCCGCACGACTGCGTTCCGCCTTGCTGGACGGTGCGGCGGCCGATCCCGTGCTGGACGATCTCGAGACATTCTACCGCACCCATCACCCGGCCGGAGCCGAGACATGACCGACGATCTGCTGTTCACCGTGGCCGACCATGTGGCCACCATCACGCTCAACCGCCCGGCCAAGCTGAATGCGCTGACGCCCGACATGGCCGCCGCGCTGATTGCTGCGGTGACCCAGTGCAACACGAGCGATGCGGTGCGCTGCGTCGTGATTACCGGCGCAGGTGAAAAGGCATTCTCGGCCGGGTCGGACATCACCACCCTGGATCAATATGCGACGCCATGGGATTTCCGGAACCGCGACGATTATTGCGACGCGCTTCGCGCCTGCCGCAAGCCGGTGATTGCGGCAGTGAACGGCTATGCACTGGGCGGCGGGCTCGAGACGGCGATGGCCGCCGACATCCGGATCGCATCGACCAACGCGCGCTTCGCGGCGCCGGAGATCAAGCTGGGCTGGATCGGCGGCGGCGGCATGGCGGCGGGCCTGACCTATTCGATGGGCGCGTCGAACGCGGCAATGATGCTGCTGACCGGCGACATGATCGATGCCGACAAGGCGCTCGCCTGGGGGCTGGTCAGCGAAGTCGTCGCGGCCGATGCGCTGCTGACCCGCGCGCAGGAGATCGCCGCAACGATCGCATCGCGCGCCCCGATCGCTGCCGAAACCGCCAAGCTTAACCTGCGCGCATCGCACACCATGCCGTGGGAAAAGGCGATCGAATATGAGCGCGACCTGCAGGCGATCTGCTTTGCAACCGAGGATGCAAAGGAAGGCCGCGCCGCCTTTGCCGAAAAGCGCCCGCCAGTGTTTCGCCGCCGCTAGCCCGAACGCATGACCAGACTCCGCATCCTGCTCACCCGTCGTTGGCCCGACGCCGTCGAGGCACGGCTGGCGGCGAGCTACGACGTGACGCGCAACGACCCCGACGTGCCGATGGACGCTGCCGCGCTGGCGCAGGCGATGCGCGATCATGACGCGCTTTGCCCCACGGTGACCGATAGGATCAGCCGCGACGTGATCCTGACCGAAGGACGACGCGCCCGCATCATCGGCAATTACGGCGCCGGGTTCGAGCATATCGACCTGGATGCGGCGCGCGAGGGCGGGATTGCCGTCACCAACACGCCCGACGTACTGACCGACGCGACCGCTGACATCGCGCTGACCCTGATCCTGATGGCGACTCGCCGTGCGGGTGAAGGGGAACGCGAGCTGCGCGCGGGAAACTGGAGCGGCTGGCGCCCGACGCATCTGCTCGGCCGTTCGCTGCGCGGCAAGGTGCTGGGCCTGGTCGGCTATGGCCGCATCGCGCGCGCGGTGGCGGAGCGTGCGCGTGCGTTCGGGATGCAGGTGGTCGTACACAGCCGCAGCCGCGCGGACGATGTCCCTGAAGCCGCTTACCACGCCACGCTCGCCGCGCTGCTGCGCGTCGCCGACGTGGTGTCGCTGCACGCCCCCGGTGGTGCCGCGACTCGGCACATGATCGACGCGGCGGCACTTCGCACGATGAAGCGCGACGCGGTGTTGGTGAACACCGGTCGGGGCACGTTGATCGATGAAGCGGCACTAGCGGCGGCGCTGAAGGCCGGCACGATCGCGGCGGCAGGCCTGGACGTTTACGAGCACGAGCCGGCGATCGACGCTGCGCTGATCGACTTGCCCAATGTGGTGCTGCTGCCGCACCTCGGCTCCGCCACGCTGGAGACGCGTGAGGCGATGGGTATGAAGGTGGCGGACAATCTCGATGCCTTCTTTGCCGGGTGCGAACCGCGGGATCGGATCGTCTGAAAACCTGACTTACAGGTTGCGTCCTGCTCTGCCGTAATTCATCATATGATTGTCAGAATGGGAGAAGACGGGATGCTGGATCGGGCCGAATTCAGCCGCCGGGCGGCGATCGCGGGGCTGGGTGCAGCGATGGCGGCGAGCGCTTCGCCGGTCCGAGCCGCGGGCTCGCTCAGTGGCTTCCACAATGTCCGCGACTATGGCGCGAAGGGTGATGGGCGCACGATCGATTCGCCCGCGTTCAACCGCGCGATCGAGGCAGCGAACCGCAAGGGCGGCGGGACCATCGTGGTGCCACCAGGCCGATATCTCTGCTTTTCGATCCGGCTGAAGAGCCACATCACGCTGGTACTGATGCCCGGATCGGTGATCGAGGCCGCTAGCCCGGATCGGCACAAGGGCCAGTACGACCTGCCCGAAAACGCGTATGAAGAACAGTTTGTCGACTATGGCCTGGCGCATTTCCACAACAGCCTGATCTATGGCGACGGCATCAGCGACGTGGCGATCGTCGGCCATGGCTTGATCCACGGCCTGGGTCTCGACCGCGAAGGGCCGCCGCAGGGCTGGCACGGCATCGCTGGCTGGAAGTCGCCCAGCGAACGCGGCCTTACGCCCGAGCAGGCGCGCCGCGCCAATGCCGAGGAAATGAAATACGAAGGCCGCGGCAACAAGGCGATCGGGCTGACGAATTGCCGCAACGTGCTGCTCAAGGACTTCTCGATCCTGCAGGGCGGGCATTTCGCCTGCTATGTCATCCGCAGCACCAATGTGCGGGTCGAGGGGCTGACCGTCGACACCGACCGCGATGGGATCGACATCGACGGGTGCCGCGACGTGCGCGTGGTCAACTGCACGGTCAACGCGCCCAAGGACGATGCAATCGTGCTGAAGAGCAGCTTTGGCCTGACCGAGGCGCGGATGTGCGAGGACGTGCAGGTCATCGGCTGCAAGACCAGCGGCTATCTGCTCGGCTCGTTGCTGGACGGCACCTACCGCCCCTCGCCCTATCTCTCGACCGACAAGGTCGGCGTGCTGGGGCGGATCAAGCTCGGCACCGACAGCGTGGCGGGGTTCCGCAACGTGCTGATTGCCGACTGCATCTGCGAAAATACACGCGGGCTGCAACTGGGCGCGATCGATGGCGGGGTGCTGGAGGACGTGACGTTCCGCGACATCAACCTCATCAACCCAGTCAATCATCCGATCTTCCTGCGCTTGTCGGCCCGCAACCGAGCGCCGAAGGGCGCAGGGGTGGCCAAGGTGCGGCGCGTGCGCTTCACCGACATCCAGGTGTCGGGCGCGCGCATGGAATATCCGTGCGGCGTCGTTGGCATTCCGGACGGGATCATCGAGGATGTGAGCTTTCGCGGCGTGCACGTCCGTGCGGCAGGCGGCGGCTCCGCTGCGGACGCTGCGCGCGACGTGCCGGAGCGGCGCACGTCGAGCCTGGAGCCGAGCTTCATGGGCATCCTGCTCGCGCACGGCCTGTACGCGCGGCATGTCCGTAATCTAGCCGTGACCGATTGCGGCTTCGACACCGCAGCCCCCGATGCGCGCCCGACGATTGCGCTGGAGAATGTGCAGGGCGCTGTGATCGATCGACTGGCGACGGCCAAGCCGCGCGCTGCCGCGGTGCGGACCGGTCCCGATTGCCGCAACGTGGCCGTCGGGTCGATCCAGACGCTGACGCGCTAGCGCCGGTTCATCCCCACAGCGCGGCGCGATAGGCGTCGAAGCACCGCTTGCCGCAGTTCAGCCGGATCAGCGCGCCTTCGGCGATCGCGGTGGCGCGGCGTGGGTCTTCCTCCACCGCCGGGCGGATCGCCTCCTTGTTCCAGGCCGCGCTATGCTTGACGTCGAGCACGGCGTGGACCGAGAAATATCGTCGCTCCTTGCCCGAAAAGCCGAGGCGTTTGAGGCCGTCAGCGACCATCGCGGAGCGGCCGGGCGCGGTCAGCTCGATCACGCCGAGCGCGCCGACTGAGTGCCAGGCATAACGGCGCGTCGACGCCATCGCGGTCATCGCGTTGGCGAGGCAGAGGCTTTCCCAGACGGTGCGCTCGATCGACGGATCGACCTTCAGCGTTTCGACCAAAGCGTCCAACATCGGGCCGTGCATGCCGATTTCGGTGCCATGGCCCATCTCGTCCCAGTAGTTGCGGGCGAGCTCCAGCTTCGGTCGGGTCGGCAGCTTGACCTGAGTCATCGCGACCAGATCGTCGAACCCTGCTTCGCCCGCCGCCTCCTGCTCGAAGAACCAACGGAACTGGTCAATATCGGCCTCGTCGCGAAGCCACGGGAACAGCGGATCCCCCTGGCCGGGACCAGTGTCCATCAGCCCCTCGAACCACGCCATGAAGCCGTCGGGGTCAGTGGGCGCAGCGGCGGCCTCGTCGATCACCTCAGCGCGTAGTTCCTCAAGGAACGCGCCTTCCAGCCGCTGCATCCGCGTGTCGCGCTCTAGCGTGCGCTGCCAGTCGTCTTCCGGGAAACCCGGGGAAAGCCGTTCGTGATTCCAGTGCGACAGACCGCGCTGAAAACTCTGCGTAAGGAACTGCGATCCGGCGGTCTGTTCGCCGCCAATGAACCGGGTTGCCATCGTTGTAATCTCCTATTCACCCGGGGAAACCGGGGAATAGGGGCGATGGTTCCGCCTCTTGACCTGGATCAGCGTTGCGGTCTTGGCCCGGCCGCCTCGATCACCTTGCGCGCTTCGGCCGGCCAGTTTCGGTCGGGCACGAGGAAGTTGCCGCGTGCGTCATTGCCGATTTCGGGCAGCCAGCGCCCCCCGGTCGACATCGAGTTGTGCCAGTTGCCCACTGCGCGATTGTCGGTCGAAATGCGGCGCGCGTACATCTTGCCGGCGGTGTTGATGTTCAGCCACTTGCCGCCCGTCTCGACGACGTTGCCGGTGACGGTGAAGTGCTTGCTCCCTTCGTCCAGATAGATGGCGATGCGGTTCGAGATGTCGAAGATGTGGTTGTTGCGGATCACCGAATTGGGGTTGGCCGACAGGTTGTAGATCGCGCCGCCATCCTCGTACCACAGCTTCACGCCATGAATGCGATTGCCCTCGACCAGCGTGTTGCGCAGCGTGGTCGGCGTCGTGAACTTGGGGTTGTGGACATAACCCTTGGCGTTTTCCTCGTAGTTCGGATTGCCGCCGGCATCGTTATAGCCCCAGCCCCAGCCGACCGCGATCGCATCGTACGGGGCGTCGCTGATGTCGTTGTGCAGGATCTTCGCGCCGTCGATATAGGTCGTCAGGATCGCGGCATTGTCCTTATAGTCCTGGCTGACGGTGACGATCGTGTTGTCTGCGATTTCGAGGTCGCGGTTGACGAGGTTGGGGTCGGACGGATGGTGCGCGTCGGTGCGCACGCCGCCTGCCATGATCGCGCCGCCCGCGAGCGTGTCGAAGCGGTTGCGCACGACGCGAATGCCGCTGGTGGCAAGACCGACGCCGGAAAGGTTGGCGGTCGGTTCGTTGCCGATGCCAAGCGCAATCTGGCCCAGCTGAGTGAAGCTGTTGCCTTCGAACGTCACGTCGCGCGCGGCAGCGACCTGGATGGCGGCGGGCATCTGGTGCCATTTGAGGCGCATCGATTCGAACTCGACACAGCCCCAGCCGCACTTTTCCCACGCGTCCTTGGGCCGGATGGGGGAGGTGTCGCTGAGGTACGAGCCGCTCTGCTGATTGGCATAGCCGGTCGGCTTGCTCGGCCCCATCCAGCTGCTGTGCGCGAAGGTCAGCCCGCGAAAGGTGAGGCGTTCGACTGGCGCGCCGGGGGTGCCGGCGATCGAGACGAGCGTTTCCAGCGTGGGGACGACGACCTTCAGATCGGTGATCGCCTCGTCGATCCCGGTGCGCAGGTACAGCTTGCCCGCCTGCGGGTCGATCACCCACTGGTGATAGCGCGCGTGCCAGTCGTTGGTCTTGCCGATGAATTCGAGCGCGTTGACCAGGAACAGGCGCGAATCGTCCGGGAAGATCGGCTTGCTGATCGTATCATAGCCCCAGGTGTTGTTGTCCCACGCCGGCTGCTGCATCGTGATGCGGTTGCCGTCGATGGACTTCACGGGCGAGTAGCGGTCGGTGAAGAAGCCGGTGGCCTCAAGCTCGAGCCGGTCGGGACGAGCGAGCTTGGCGACATAGTCGAACTTGGGATTGGTGATCTCGAACCCGGTCGGGCCGAATTTCACGTCCGATGACTTGAGTTCGATCCACGGGCGTTCCGCGACCGTGCCGTTGACCCAGATCTGGCGCGTATCCAGCCCCTTGGGCGTGTTCGCGACATAGATGCGGCGTTCTTCGTCATAGGAGGTAAAGCCGGTGACCGCGATGCCGGACGAGATGATCGGCCGGGCACCGGGCGCAGCGCGCCATTCGACCCGCTTGCCATTCTGTCCACCATCGGCGCGGCGGAAGAGAAGTGGGGCGGTCAGCTTGTAGGTGCCGTCGGCAAGGACGACCGTGACGTCCTGCCGGGCGTTCTTCGTGCGGACCAGCGCCTGCGCGCGCTCCAGGCTGCGCACAGGCTTGCCCTGCGTACCCGCGTTGCGATCGTCGCCGGCGGGCGAGACATGGACAGTGACCTGAGCCATCGCGGTCGAAGCGCAGAGCATGGCTGCTGCAATAACCAAGGTGCGTGCGATCATCGGGAACCTCTCCAAACCGTCATCCCGGCCTGAAGCCGGGTCCACTATGCCGCGCGCGCTGCGCCCGGCCATCATCGTCCTCGCCCGCGTCCCGCTGGACCCCGGCACAAGGCCGGGGTCCAGCGGGACGGGGTCTTAATTCACCCAGCCGCCGTCGATCACGTTGATCGTGCCGGTCGTGAATGCGCTCTCGTCGCTCGCCAGATAGACGGCAAGCGCCGCAAGTTCGCTGGGCCGTCCGAACCGGCCCATCGCCTGGCGCGCGGTGAACTCGGCATAGGCTTTGTCGAAATCGCCGGTGTCGTGCAGTCGTTGAAGCAGCGAGGGCGTTTCCACCGTCCCGGGGCAGATCGCGTTGCAGCGGATGCCCTGCGTCACATAATCGACGGCGACCGATTTGGTGAGGCCGATGACCGCCGCCTTGGTCGCGCCATAGGCAAAGCGGTTCGGCACCGCCTTGATGCTGGAGGCGACGGACGACATGTTGATGATCGATCCCCCGCCATTGGCGATCATGTTGGGCAGGACCGCCCGGATCATGCGATATTGCGCTGTCACGTTAAGCGAACAGGCAAAGTCCCAATCGTCCTCCCCGCAATCCAGGATCGTGCCGGCATGGACGACGCCCGCGCAGTTGTAGAGGACGTTAAGCTCAGGGAATTCGGCGCCAATGGCGGCGACAGCCTGTTTGTCGGTAACGTCGAGCACGCGCGTCTCGGCGCCGGCCAGCCCCTCAAGCGCTTCGGCGCGCACGTCGGTTGCGATGACGCGTGCGCCTTCGGCAACGAACGCCTCGACGGTGGCTCGGCCGATGCCCTGGCCCGCGGCGGTAACCAGTGCGATCTTGCCTTCCAGACGGCCCATTCCATTCTCCCAAGGGACGATATGCGCGCTAGACAGCGGCGTTGACATTCGTATGATGAATTATGTTTGACGCACGTGCAAGCCTTGATCGGCGCTCCACCCTTGGTCTTCTCGCGCTTCTGCTGGGCAGTCCTGCCGCCGCGCAGACGGCCTTGCTCAGCGGCGCGATCGAGGATGTGCGAAAACATGGCGCCCGCGGCGATGGCAAGGCGATCGACAGCCCGGCGATCAACCGTGCGATCCGCGCTGCCGCGAAACGGGGCGGGGGCGTGGTGCTGGTGCCGCCAGGCCGCTATCTCAGCTTCTCGATCCGCTTGCTCGATAACATCACGCTGGCGCTGAGCGCCGGCGCGGTGATCGAGGCGGCCGATCCCGATACGCATGGCCGCAACTACGATCCGCCCGAAAACTATATGGAAGAGCAGTTCCAGGATTTCGGGATCACCCACGTCAACAACAGCCTGATCTATGCCAATGGCGCGTCGAATATCGGCATCGTCGGGCCGGGTATGCTGCATGGCCTGGGCCTCGATCGCGAAGGGCCGGGCGATCACTGGTGGGCGCGTCCAAACTGGAAATCAGCCAAGGCGCTGGGGATCAGTCCCAAGGAACTCTATCTGCGCGACCCCAAGGAAGCCGCGCAGGTCGGGCGCGCGAACAAGACGGTCGGCCTGCGCGATTGCCGCAACGTGCGATTGCAGGACTTCACGATCCTGCAGGCCGGGCATTTTGGCATCATCGCGCATGGCTGCACCAACATGGCCGTGGAGGGTATCGTCATCGATACCGATCGCGACGGGATCGACATCGACTGCTGCCGCGACGTGCGCGTGGTCAACTGCACCGTCAACGCACCCAAGGACGATGCGATCGTGCTGAAGAGCAGCGGGGCGATGGGCCGCCCCGTGCTGTGCGAGGATATCCTGATCCAGGGATGCAAGACCAGCGGCTATGCGATGGGCTCGCTGCTCGACGGCACGTATCGAAAGTCGGACTATGGCTCGCCGGACAATGTGGGCGTACTCGGCCGGATCAAGATGGGGACCGAGACGATCGGCGGCTTTCGCAACGTGCGGATCAGCGACTGTATGTGCACCAACAGCCGCGGCATCCTGGTCGGGATCGTCGATGGCGGGTTGATGGAGGACGTGGTGGTAAGCGGGATCACGTTGCGCGATCCGGTCAACGCGCCGCTGTTCGTCCACCATGCCGCACGCATGCGCGCGCCAAAGGGCACGCCGGTGGGCAAGATCCGGCGCGTGCGGTTCGAGGATGTGCAAGCGTCAGGCGCGCTGCCGGGCTATCCATGCGGGGTCGAGGGGATCGCCGACGGGCCGATCGAGGACGTGACGTTCCGCGGCGTCGAGGTGACTGCGCGCGGGGGCGGCAGCGTGGCGGGCGAGCCCGAATATCGCCGCGAGACCAGCCTCGAGGTCAGCTATCTCAAGAACATTCCGGCCCATGGCCTGTGGGCACGTCACGCCCGGCGGCTGACCGTCAAGGATTGCCGATTTGCGGTCGAGACGCCGGATGCGCGGCCGACGATCGCGCTGCGCAACGTCGCAGGCGCCGTGATCGACGGGCTTTCATCGAGCAAGCCGCGCGACGCCGCGGTTTCCGCCAAGGAGAGCAGCAACGTCGCGATCGGCGACGTGCGAGTCCTGGCATGATGGATCTGGGCGATCTGGCATTCGGCGCGGCATCGATCGGCAACCTGTATCGCGCGGTGCCCGAGGATCAGGCGTTTGCCGTCGTGCAGCGCGGGTGGGACGCGGGCATCCGTTACTATGACACTGCGCCGCATTACGGGTTCGGCCTCAGCGAGAAAAGGCTGGGCGCGGCGCTGGCGCAGCTTGATCCCGATCAGGCGGCGATCGTCTCCACCAAGATCGGCCGGCGGCTCGATCCGCGTCCCGACGCCGACCTGACCGTGCCGCGCCAGGCGTTCGTGTCGCCCGAACCGTTCGAGAGCGTGTTCGATTATAGCTATGACGCGGTGATGCGATCCTATGAGGGCAGCCTCAAGCGGCTCCGCCGCGATCGCATCGACATTCTCTATGCGCACGATATCGGCAGCTTTGCGCATGGCGATGCGCATCCCGGGCTGTTCCGCACCTTCCTCGACGGCGGCTATCGCGCGATGCGCGAACTTCGCGATAGCGGCGCGGTGAGCGCGATCGGTATCGGCGTCAACGAGACCGCCGTGTGCATCGAGATGCTGGAGGCGGGCGAGATCGACCTCATCATGCTGGCGGGGCGCTATACCTTGCTGGAACAGGACCCGCTCGACGACCTGCTGCCGCTGTGCGCGGCGCGTGGCGTGCGGCTGGTGATCGCTGGACCTTATAACAGCGGTATCCTGGCCAAGGGTGTGCGCCATGGCGGGAAAATTCCGAACTTCAACTACGAACCGGCGCCGCCGGCAATCGTCGAACGAGTCGGCGCCATCGAGGACATTTGCGCGCGGCATGCCGTGCCGCTTGCGGCCGCGGCGCTGCAATTCCCGCTGGCCCATCCGCAAGTCGCTTCGGTGGTACCGGGCATGGGATCGGTCGCGCAGGTCGATGATGCGCTGAAGCTCGCCGCGCATCGGATCCCGCCTGCGCTATGGGGTGAGCTCAAGGCAGCCGAGCTGGTCCGCGCGGACGCGCCGGTGCCGGCTTGAGGAAGATGATGGCGCCCCGTGCAGGACAAACATAACGAATATATTTCGCCCTTTGCACTACTATAGGACTGCCATTTAGCGCCGTCTGCTGACGGCCGCCGAAATGCAGTGCCTCTGATAGTACGACGGGTACACCAGCAGCCGCACGAAAGGTGGGCTGCCGTCGGCAGCTCACTCATACGCTGTGGTAGCCGATTCAAGACGCCGGTCCTGTGAGCGGACATTCTGAACTAAGGTTCTGACATCCGTAAACCTACGGAAATCCATAAAAGCGCGGCAGGGTCAAAATTGACCGGTTTTGACACCGACGCTGACGAGTGTCCTGATCAGCCCCGCGGGAATCCCCCTACGATTCAAATTAGCCGCATGATTTACCAATGATCTGAGTGCCCATATTCGTCATGCCGGCCGCGCCAGCTTTCTCTGTGCGCGTGGTCGCTCCGCCCTGTCAGACGGCGTAGACAGGTGCGAAGCCGCCGCCCGGCGTTCTGAAGTTGGTGGTCTGCCCCTGGTAGACGCGAGCGGCGGCGATCAGCAGGTCACTCCGGTAGGTGTAGAGGCGGACATCCAGCTTCAGGGATCGGATCTCACCGTCGATCCGGATCCGCCGCTCGCTGGGGGGAGCGATCTCCTGGGCGATGAATCCTCCGCGTGAGACCTCCGCCCATGCGCCGCGGGTGATCTTGTCGCCCCGGAATACGGCCTTGCCGCCGTGTCCGCCGGCCGGTTTGAAGAAGAAGTCCTTGCGAGCCGTCCACATCGTATCGGCGTTTTCGGGGCCCACCAGCACGGTCCTCGGAACCGCCTTCAGGCTGCGCTGTTGCTGCGCCGACAGGTTCCAGGCGCCGCTGTTCGCCGGGTCCGACAGCAGCCGCAGATTTCGCTTGTCGGCCAGCAACGCGTGATGGCGCGGGTTCGGGGTGACGACCGCCGCGCCGGCGAGATAAGCCTCCTTCAGGGCCCCGTGTCCCTCAGCGCCGAGATTAAAATCGACCAAACGATTGTAGACCAGATCGATCGCGAGCCCGCGGCTGCTCAGGCGACCATCAACGAACTGCAAGGCCGCAGGATCGACGATGACGGCCTCCACGCCGCGCCGGCGGAAGAAGCGCTGCGCCAGCAGGAACTCCGGGAAAAGATACTGGTCCGCAGGCGCATCGTCGACGATGGCCACGGACTGAGGGCGCCCGGCACGCCCCTGCAGACGCCACTCGCTCAGGAACATCGTCCAGACCGAGTCGTCGAAGGCATCGGCGCTCGCGGTCGGAAACGCAGCCTCCGCTTCCCGGCAACAGGCCGCCTGGGAACGCGCCAGGAAGGCGTTGAGAAAGGCGCCGCCGGCGTTGGTGTTCACCTCGATCAGGCGGGGCTCGGCGCCGCCGAGGTGGAAGTCGTAACCCATGAACACGCCACGCGGCCCGAAATCATGGCGGGCGATCTCCGGCGCCCAAGCCAGCACGGCCTGCTGAAAGGCGGGGGCCGCGGCCGCCGCCTCGATCGCGGCGACCACCTCCAGCATCGCCGACAAGTCCCGCCTCGCCAGGAAAACCGGAGCCTGGGAGAACAGGTGCGGCCGTGCCGCCAACAAAGCGTCGGCGAGCTCCGGATCATCCGCTTCGGCTCGAATCGCCGAATGCAGGGCTTCTCGCTCCAAAGTTATGCAGAAGCACTCCCGATTCAGTACGGTGTCGGGATCGTCAGCACCCAGCTCTTGTTCGCCCACACACGGCCTCCCAGCGCTCGTCTTTGCCAGACGGCTAATCGCGCCGCGACCGGCGCATTTTCGCCGCGGTAACGGTTTGTCTCTGCGACTCAGGCGCGGCTGAGTTCGGCTGCGCCTCAGGGCACTTGTTCGATCCGCGCCTTGATCTGCTCCATCTGATCAATTTCAGAGCGTTGAGCGCCCATGATGTCGTCACATAGACTGATGAGCTCCGCGTCGGTCAACGTCGCTTCTCGACACATGAGTATGGCTCCGGAATGGTGAGGTATCATGGAGTCGATGAACTGCCCGTCGTCAATAAAGGCTTGCACGCGGGTCGCGGCGAACGATGCAATCGTCAGGATGATGAACACAGCGTAGAGTGCGGTGTTGAGAGCCTTCTTGGGGAACATACCGGGCATGGTGGCCAGCATGAAGACGCCCATCGGCGCCCACATGGTGACCGCCATGTAGAACATATTGAGATTATTCCGAAAATCCCGGGCACCGTCGATCATCGAGAACATCACGACGTACATGACGATCAGGCCAAGCGCCATGTTGATCCAGAACATCAAATAGGGGCGACCGGAGTCCCCGTGTTTGTGTTCGGTCGTGGGTGCAGAATGGGTCATGTCGAACATCCCTTATCGCGCGCTGTCCGGTGAGCCGAGCCCAGAGCCGGAGGTGGACCTTAAATCCGGATGGCTCGGAGCCTCAAAGCATTTGTGATGACCGAGACCGACGACAGCGCCATCGCACCCGCCGCAATCGCGGGCGAGAGAAGCCAGCCGGTGAACGGATAGAGCAGGCCTGCCGCGATCGGCACGCCGGCTGCGTTATAGACGAAGGCGAGGAACAGATTCTGGCGGATGTTGCGCATCACGGCATGGCTGAGCCGCTGTGCGCGCACGATCCCCGTGAGATCGCCCTTGAGCAAGGTCACGCTGGCGCTCTCGATCGCCGCGTCGGTGCCGGTGCCCATCGCGATGCCGACATCGGCCGCGGCGAGAGCCGGCGCGTCGTTGACGCCGTCACCGGCCATGGCCACGACTCGACCTTCCCTCTTCAGGCGCTCGACCACCGCACTCTTCTGGTCAGGGAGGACGTCCGCCTCGACTTCGTCGAGCCCGAGCCGGCGCGCCACCGCTTCCGCGGTGACTCGATTGTCGCCGGTCAGCATGATCACGCGGACGCCGGCCTTCTTGAGCACTTTGAGTGCCTCCGGGGTCGATGCCTTGACGGGATCAGCGACGGCGATCACGCCAGCGGGCGCGCCGTCGATGGCGACCAGCACCGCGGTGGCGCCTTCGCGTCGGAACTCGTCCCCGGACTCAGTGAGCGCCCTCGCATCAACGCCCATCTCACTGAGCCACGCGGCCTTGCCGATCGCGACGCGACGGCCTTCCACCGTTCCGATCACGCCCTTGCCGATCGGCGCGTCGAAATCGGCGACTCCGGGAACCTGCAATCCGCGCGACTCGGCGGCCGCGACCACCGCCAGCCCGAGCGGGTGCTGGCTCGACCGCTCCACGGCGGCCGCCAGCCGAAGCACTTCTTCTTCGCTGGCGTCGCCGAATGGCTTCACCGCCACCACGGCGGGCTTGCCCTCGGTCAGCGTCCCGGTCTTGTCGACGACCAGGGTGTCCACCTTCTCCATCCGCTCGAGCGCCTCGGCGTTCTTGATGAGCACGCCGGCCTGGGCGCCGCGCCCGACGCCGACCATGATCGACATAGGCGTGGCCAGGCCCAGCGCGCATGGGCAGGCGATGATCAGGACGGACACGGCCGCGATCAGGCCGAAGCTCATCGCCGGTTCGGGTCCGAACAGCGACCAGGCGACAAAGGCCAGAACGGCGATACCGATCACCGCCGGAACGAACCAGCCCGACACCCGATCGGCGAGCCGCTGGATGGGGGCACGGCTACGTTGCGCCTCCGCCACCATCTGAACGATGCGCGCGAGCATCGTGTCGCGGCCGACCTTGTCGGCGCGCATGATGATCGCGCCGGTGTGGTTGAGGGTGCCGGCGATCACGCTGTCTCCAATGTCCTTGGTCACGGGCATCGACTCGCCCGTCACCATCGACTCGTCGAGCGCGGTGCGGCCTTCGACCACCTCGCCATCGACCGGCACTGACTCGCCGGGGCGGACGCGGAGCCGGTCGCCGACAGCGACTTGGTCAAGGCCGACCTCTTCATCCGAGCCGTCGTCACGCATCAGACGCGCCGTCTTGGGCGCCAGGTTAAGCAGCGCGCGAATGGCGCCGCCGGTGCGTTCGCGCGCGCGCAGCTCGAAAAGCTGACCCAAGAGCACAAGCACGACGATAACCGCCGCGGCCTCGAAATAGACCGGCACCGCCCCGTGCTGGTCGCGGAAGGCCGCCGGGAAGATGCCGGGCGCGGCAGTCGCGATCACGCTGTAGGCCCAGGCAACGCCGGTTCCCATCGCGATCAGGGTGAACATGTTGAGGTTGCGGCTCTTCAGCGAAGCCCAGCCGCGCTGGAAGAACGGCCAGCCCGCCCACAGCACGACCGGCGTGGCGAGCGCCAGTTGCAGCCAGTTGGAGATTCGCGCGTCGAGCCCGAAGTCCAGGCCGAACAGGTGCCCGCCCATCTCGAGCACGAAGATCGGCAAGGTGAGCACCAAGCCCACCCAGAAGCGGCGGGTGAAGTCGATGAGTTCGTGGTTCGGCTGCGCCTCGGCGGTGGCGAGATCAGGTTCGAGCGCCATGCCGCAGATCGGGCAGGAGCCGGGCCCGACCTGCCGCACATCGGGGTGCATCGGACAGGTGTAGATCGCGCCTTCCGCCACGGGCTCCGGCGCGCGGGCTTCGGAGGCGGTCAGGTACTTGGCGGGATCGGCCAGGAACTTCGTGCGGCAGCCGGCGGAGCAGAAATAGTAGGGACGGCCCGCATGCTCGGCCCGGTGGGGCGTCGTATGGGGGTCCACCTGCATCCCGCACACCAGATCCTTCACCGTCCCGGTCGGGTCATCGGCCGCTTTCGGGGCGCAACCGGAGTGGCCGGGGCTGTGATGAGAGTGGTCGTGCTCCACGGCTAAACTCCTTGTGTTTTCTCGTGCCCGCTGGATATGCTCCTTGACATCATGTGAAGGTCAAGGGGCGGCGCGGAATGAACATCGGTCAGGCTTCGAAGGCGTCGGCGGTGTCCCAACGCATGATCAGGCACTACGAAGCCATAGGGCTGATCCCCAAGGCGGCCCGCCGCGAAAGCGGGTATCGCGACTACGACGACCGCGACGTCCACACGCTGCGCTTCATCGCTCGTGCTCGCGACCTCGGCTTCCCGATCGAGGAGATCGGGAGGCTCCTGGCGCTCTGGCGGGACCGAAGCCGAAGCAGCGCCGAGGTGAAGTCGCTTGCACTCGCCCGCGTCGAGGAACTCAAGAGGAAGGAGCGCGATCTGCGGGAGATGCGGCGCACGCTCGAGCAGCTGGCCCAATCATGCCACGGCGACGATCGCCCCGACTGCCCGATCATCAAGGACTTGGCGGCCTCGGATCCATGACCTAGCCAGGCCGGTTCCGGCGTCCTTCGGACGATCCACATCATCACTGTCCTCCGTCCTCCTGATTCTATGGATACCATCTGTCCACACCCTCAGACGTTGTTTTGTAGTGCGCTGCCCGCTCGACGATCGCGAGCATGTTGCGCGCGGCCTCGATGGTCAGACGGTGAGGCGTTGCGCCTGGCCTGGGCGAGATGTACGCGGCCATTTCCCGCACCAACTCGGACTGGCTCTCGGGAGCCCCGGCCAGCAGCGCCACGATGAGGTTCTCGAGCGCGATCAGCCGCACACGCAGATTGCCGGCCTCTGCATCGCCTATCTCTCCGGCGACGGTGGGCGTCCGATGCTCGTGCAAGCCGGTGAAGGCGCCGCCCTCATTCTCCCACCGGCCGATCGCGCGGTCGTGCGCCCCCGCCCTCGCATTGTCGAACCCGGTTTTGTCCGTCGGCATGGTCGCCGCATCCCTTTCGCTATGTTTCTCGGGCCGTGCGCTGCCCGGAGCACCTACTTGTTCCACTTCGCCCGCCGACCAGATTTACGACATTGACCCTACGTGCCGCCTGATCCCCTGCACCATCCCATAAACTCACTTGCCAGCAGCTGGCTCAGTCTTTGCCCGCCGCAAAGGTAATCCCACCGGGACCCCGGCCCACGGGCACGTTGTCGACGACTTTGCGGCTCACCGGGTCGATGATCGTAGCCGTATTGGCAAAGATGTTCGAAACGAAAACCCGGTCGCCGCTGTTGCTGACCGCGACTCCATGAGCACCCGCGCCGGTGACGATATTTGCAACGACTTTCCGGCTCGTGGTGTCGATGACCGACACGGTGTTCCCGGGCGCCGCTTCGGTTCCCTGGTTGGCAACATAGACCTCACGCCCATTGGGTAGAGCGAAAAGCTGGATCGGGCCGGGTCCAACGGGAACCTTTGCGATCACACGCCGGCTTGCGGTGTCCACCACGGCCACGCTGTTCTCGTTACGCAGGGAGACGTAGTTGTACCGCCCGTCTGGAGTGAAGGCGACCTGGACTGGAGCTTTGCCGACGGGGACCCGCGCGACCTCGGTCAAGTCTTGGACGTTGAGGACCGAAACGGTTCCATCGGCTGTATTGGCGACGTAGATGGTCCCGCCATCGGGGCTCATGCGCAGCCCGTGAGGTGATTTGCCGACGGCGATGCTCTTCATCGTCTGCCGCTGGGCAAGGTCGATCACTGAAACGGTGTTGTCTCCGCCGTTGGTCACGAAGGCTCGCGTGCCTTGCGGATCGACTATGACGTGCGCTGGCGCCCTACCGACCTCTACCCTGAAGACTGGACCGCTGGAAACGACGGCCGCGTTGAAGCCAAGCAGCCGGCCAGGGCCGCTCATATCATGGCCTCCCCCAGATGATCCGACGGCGAAGAGCGATCGTCCGTCTCTTGAGGTCTGCGCATTGTGGGGTGAAATCGGGATCGGTGTTGTTTCCACCTTGCTCGTCTGCAGGTCGATGACGCTGATCGAGTTTCCTTGTTCGTCGGCCGTGAAGACCACTCCGCTCGCGCGACTCGTTTGAGGTTGGGTCGGTGCATTTTCGGGACTGCAGCCTTGGGTGAGGGTCGCGCTAGCTGCCACTATGATCAGCGCAGCAACTGTATTTCTGAAGCTCATGGTGCTCTCCTTGCTTTGGACTTCCGGTAGGACCCGGAAGCGTGCTCGAATGAGCATTTCACACGCCTGCTGCGCCGTGCCTTCCAAATCATCGCACAGGTGCCCGCGAATCGCCGTGCTGATGCAGGCCAGCGAAAGATCCGCCTTCAATCGCCCATCGCCCGACGGCTCGACGGTGCATCTGAGCACGCGAGGAGTCGAATTCGCCCTCGGTCTGCATAATCTGATTTCCCCCAGCTTGTTCGGCGGTTCATCCGTGACCGGCATGAGGAACAGTCATCGCGCCCGGCCCGGGCTCACGCCGCATTATGTCGATCGCCGCCGCCCCCTCTTCGGCCGCAAGACAGCGTTCCTCGATCTGCGTGGTCGAGAAGTAGATATTGAAGCGGTCGCGCAGGAGCGCGTTCACGTCTCGCAGGATGCGCTCCGCCTCTGCCATGTCGCGCACGCAGACGTGGCTCGCGAAGACATTGACCCCCGAGGTCAGGCTCCATGCATGAACGTGGTGGATGTCGGTGACGCCTTCCACGTCACGAATGGCCGCGATGGCAGCATTGAGGTCCAGATCTTCAGGCGTGCCTTGCAGAAGGATGTGGAGCGCGTCCCTGGTAATCCCCCATGAGGCCCACAGAAGCACCACTCCGAACGCCATTCCAAGCAGCGGGTCGATCGCCAGGAACCCGGTGAAGCGGATCACCAAGGCCGATACGATGATCAGGAAGCTGCCGACGAAGGTCTGGAGAATGTGCCAGAAGGCCCCGCGGAGATTCAAGTTGCCCTTCTGACGTTCGTAGAGCAGCCAAAGTGCGACCAGTTCCGTGGCAATGCCCCCTGCGGCAGCGATCAACATGGGCGTCGTCGGCAGATCGATCGGCTCCATCAGCCGCATCGCGCCCATCCAGAAGACAAAGAGGGCCATGATCGCGAGGAACAGGCCATTGAAGAGGGCGCCCAGTATCTCCGCGCGGACATAGCCGAATGTCCGGGCGGGGCTGGATTTGCGCTCCCCGAGCCGAGTCGCGACCAGGGCGATGAGGATACCGCCGACCGCCGAAAAAGTGTGGAAAGCGTCGGAGGTGACCGCGACGGAGCCCGTCCAGAGACCGATCCCCAGCTCGATCACGAAGTACACGCCGGTGAGCCAGCCGGAAATAACCAGCGCGCGTTTGTCGGTAGTCGCAGGCATGTGCCCCGAATGACCGGAACCGTCGCTCCTAGAGCCGCTGCGCTCACCGTCGGTCATGACTCTGCACCTTCATTCATTTGTGCTGCAGAACGCATACAGGCCCGGTGCGCTTATGATCGCGAGGCGGGCGCGTGCGGATCACCGCACAATCCTTTTACGCGCCCGCCCGCCAAAGCCCTCAAGCAAAATGGGGCTTTATTGCGTCACCGCGAAGCCGGCCTTGTCGATGGCCTGCTTGAGATGCTGTACATCGGCCGTCGAGGTTACCGAAACGGTCTTGCTCGCCGTCGACGTTGCGAAAGAACAGGGTTGACCTTGGACTGTGGTCCGAGCCGTAAGAGCGGTGAGGCCCCCACGCCAGCGAGGGATAGCGCGAAGAACCGCGTATCTAGGAAGGGAGCGGGGCTACATGGAAGGAAAGACAATGCATCAGATCGACTCCGAGATGAAGGCGTGCATGGACGCCTGCCACGAATGCCACATCACCTGTCTTCACATGGCGATGAATCACTGCCTCGAGGCGGGGGGCCGACACGCCGAGCCTCAGCATATGAAGCTGATGCTGGACTGTGCTCAGATTTGCAGCGTCGCGATCGACTTTATGGCCCGCAAGTCCGAGCACCACGCTGATATCTGCCGCGTATGCGCCGAAATTTGCCGGGCGTGCGCGGCGAGCTGCGAACAGCTCGACGGCATGGAGGATTGCGTCGCTGCGTGCCGGCGGTGCGCCGATGCCTGCGATAGGATGGCGGCCTAAGCAGCGTGCGGGCGGCGGTCGCCGCCCGCACCAGCCTTATATCGCCGAGACTGGCGGTTCGAGCATTCCCAGCCAGGCCACCAACCCCAAGATCGTGACGACGCAGGCGGTCTCGACCGCCAAGCTGGCGCGCAGCGCGCCGAGCGCGCCGCGATGATCGGCGGCTGCGATCGACGCCTCGAACGCCGGCGTCAGCCGGAAGCGGTTGAGCGAAGCCAGCCCAAGCATGGCGACGAACAGCGCCAGCTTGGCGAGCAGGAGGCGGCCGTAAATCGTCGAGCCCAGCGATCCGAGATTGCCGATCCCGACCAGCAGCCAGCCATTGACGAGCCCGGTGACGACGATCGTGCCCACCACGATCGTGCCGACCGTGCCGAACCCGTGCAGCGCGCGGTGCGTCAGGCCGAGATGCTCGGCATCGACCCGCACAGCCGGTCGCGAGACGAGTAGGCAACGACGTCCGAGGACCCGAACAATGAGCCGGCGCGACTTTCGACTTTCGAGCCCGGCTCCAAAGAAAAGGGTTGACCTTGGACTATGGTCCAAGCCGCAAGAGCGCTGCCGGAGGTAGGTCATGGCCGGCATCACCATCGGCGCGTTCGCGAAAGCGGCAGGAGTCCGGACAGACACGATCCGCTATTATGAGCGGGGCGGGCTCCTCCCTCCCCCGGTACGCACGGCCGCCGGCTACCGGCTGTATGACGATTCCGACCTCGAGCGCATCCGTTTCATCCGCAAGGCGCAGGGGCTCGGCTTCACGCTGAGCGAGATCGCGGCGTTGTTGGCGCTGCGCGCGTCCGACACCGCCCGCGCCGCCGATGTTCTCGACATCACCGAACGCAAGATCGCGGAATCCATCGCCCGGATCACCGAGCTGAGCCGCATCAGCGCTGCGCTTAAGCAGCTCGCCGAGCAATGTCCGGTAGAGGCTCCGGTGACGGACTGCCCGATCTTAGCGCACCTCGCCAACACCAGCACCGCGCCGAGCAAGGTCTAGCCGTGAGCACCGCCTTCCCGACGATTTTCAAGACAACAGAACGGGCGCGGCCCGCACGGGAGAATGCCGGGGCAATCATCTGAACAGAGGAAGGACATGACAATGAAGCGACTTCTCATAGCAGCCACACTCCCGATCATCGGGCTAGCGGGATGCGCCACCACGCGCGAAGCGACCGCCGAGCAGCGCGTGAGCTGCGAGCGCATGGAACAGGATATGGGCCTCCGCACCACCCACGATCACGCCGCGATGAAGGGGATGGGAATGAACCCGATGAACCTCAGCCACGAGCGCTGCCAACAAATCCTCGCTCAACCCCAATAGACGAATGGCTACCGTTCGCCGGGCTTTCCGAGAGCCCGGCGAATAGCGGCCTAACGAAGGACAGAGACATGAACAATCGAACGACACCTTTATGGAAATCCGCCCTAGCGCCGACCGCGGCGATCCTCGCCGCATTGAGCGTCTCCGCCTGCGGGGGAGCCGACACCGGCACTGCACCCGTCGACGCGCTCGACTGAGTGCTCCCAATGTCATGTGCCGCCGCCGAGCCACAATATGATGCACTTCGAGATGGTTTCTCAGCGCGTCGCCGGCAAACGCGCGCGGGTCGAGCAGTGCTACGCCTGCCACACGACCGACGCCTGGAACAACATCAGGGGGGTTGGTTGGTATGTTCACCATTGATGCGACCGGCGACGGCCTCGCTGAACTCGTGAGACAGTGCTCGATCCCGAGCTTGTCGAGACGACATTCAGATGACATTTGAAATTCGCCAACTGCGCTACGCCATAGCGGCCGCCGATCATGGAAGCTTCTACCGCGCGGCCCGAGCGCTCAACATCGAGCAATCGACGCTCAGCCGGAACATTTTGAAGCTGGAGCGGGCGATCGGAATGCCAATTTTTGAACGCTCCCGTGCGGGTGTCACCTCAACATTGGCAGGGAGCGCATTCCTTCGCGGCGCTCGACCGATGGTAGCTAGCGCCGATAAGCTCATAGCGATGATGCGGGCCGCTGGCCAAGGCCGTGCTGGTGGGTTGAGGCTGGGACATAACAGCTCAGTCTCGGCTGGCAATCTTCGTGCGACAATGATGAGCTGGGGGCACGCTCATCCCGATGTTCAGGTCGATTGTGTCGAAGCCAATCGCAGCGTGCTCCTCGCCGAGCTAGACACTGGCGAGATTGACATAGCAATCCTGATGGGAGCGAACGGCCATCGCGGCTTTCGCTGCAAGCAGTTTTGGAGCGAGCGCATGCTAGTTGCGCTGCCTGCTACGCATTCGTTGGCCGAGCGTGACGTGGTTCACTGGACCGACCTGTGGAACGAGCGCTTCCTACTGCCTGCGGCCGATCCAGGTCCTGAGATTAGAGATATGCTAGTCGGACGACTGTCGGTCTCGGGTATCAAGCCGGAGATTGAAATGGCTCGATCTAGTCGCGAGACGATCCTGAGCATCCTCGGTGGCAGTTCGGCGATGACTATTGTCTGCGAAGGCTCGACGGGCGCCCGCTATCCGGATGTTGTTTATAAGCCGATCCACGGCGAGCAAGGACCGGCACTCACCAGTTATTCTGGTTATTGGCGGGACGACAATCTGAATCCGGCCCTGCGGCGCCTCCTTAGTTTTATTAAGGCGCGGTTTGCCCTGCATTTTGATTATTAGGAGCGATCCCAGTAGTTAGGTATGAATCTCTTGGAGTTATTGCCATGTCGCAAGGAAGAACTATCGTAATTGGGATTGTTACGTTGGCCATTGGCTTCGCAGGTGGATTTGTCTTGCGACCGGTGATTGCGCCAAGGCAACAAACAGAGATGGCCGCTGCTCCGCCGCCTACGGCCGCTGTGTCGAGTGAGGCGCGGGGCACGCAATACTTCGTGGCGAATATCGACGAGGCGCGGCAGGTCGTGGCCGGATGCCGCGATGGCTCGGTGCGGAGCGGCGAATGCGCCACTGCCGAGGAAGCGATAATCAAGGTCGAGGCTCAGGAGCGCCGCAAGCGGTTCTTGGGTAACTGACGGCAGCGCGTCAACTCAGTCCTTGCGGGCTCCCCGACGCCGCGAAAAAGCCCGGTCGCTTGCCATGAACCGTGCCAACATGGGTGAAACTAGCTTCTCGGGGGAAACGACTTCCCCGCCGGTTTCGGCCGCGAGAGCAGCGGCGTAGGCGACAAGATCGCGGTGAACGGCCGCGGGCAGTTCGACCGTCAGCTTAAGAGGTCGGTCGTCGGCCAGCGGCCCCAGCTTCAACTTTGTCATCGTGTCGCTCCGATCGGTTCGAGCACAAGGTCGCGGGTCAGGACCACGCGCAGCGGATGACCCGGCCGGATGGTGAGCGTCGGCTGCACGTTGAGCTGCCGTCGCACGATCTGCTGGCCGGTCTGATTGATGGTGTCTTGCGAGCCGCGCCGTAGCGCGCGGGTCAGGTCGTTGTCGCTGTCCGCGCCCAGCTCGGCCCCGACGCCGAGCAGTGTCGAGATGGCGGCGGCCTTGAGCAAATTGCCCCAATGCTGATTCACCCGGTCCTGCAAGCCAGCGAACCCTGCTCCGTCCGCACCTGGCTGGCGCTCGAGAACGATCGAGCGGCCGTCCGGTAGGATGAGGCGGTCCCAGGCAAGCAGCACGCGGGTCTGGCCTGCGGCGACTTCGCTGTCGTATTCGCCAATCAGCCGCGCGCCCTGCGGGATGAGCAGGACGCGGCCGGTCGGGCTGTCGTAAACATTGGCCGTCACCTGGGCGGTGATCTGGCCGGGTAGGTCGGAGCGGATTCCGGTGATGAGCGCGGCTGGGACGACGCTACCCGCCTGCACGACGTTGGGCGACGCGGGTGCAGCGAGCCGTTCGACGCTTACCGTGTGCTGGTTGGATACCTGCACCATGAACGCGCGCTTGCCGGCCTGATCGCCTTGCGCGACTTGCTGGCCTGGCTCCTGCCCGGACGGCGCTGGCAAGCCCGGCGCCGCGACGGGCTCCGCGCCTGCGCGCGCGCCGCCGCTGCCGAGGAAGACCGAGCTGATGCGCGCCGCATCGCGCTCCTGCGCGGCGCGCTGCCGGGCGGCTTCCGCCGCCTGTGCGCGCGGATCGGGCGGACCCGGCTGCGCGCCGATCGGTGGCACGGGCACGTCCTCGCCCTGCTGCTGCGCCGACACGATCGGGCGGCCGAGGTCGCCGGGAAGCGGCGGGCCGAGCCTGGGCGCCTGGGCATAGTCGCGCGGCCCGGACGTGATCGTCTCGGATGTGGCTCGGCTGTCAGTGTTGTAGAGTTCCTGCGCGGCCTTCTCACCGGGCGGCCGCAGCGCATAGATCAGCGAACCGCCGATGCCGAGGCCGGCGGCAACTCCGACGACGGCGAGTGCCTTGCGGGACAGCCGCATGACGCGGGGCGGATCGCCGCGAAGCTGGAACGCGGCGGGATCGGGCCGTTCCGCTTGGGGCATGGGCCGGTCTTCAACGGCGGGATCGTGGCTATCAGTCACGGCCGCCCCCTCCGCCCATCGTTGCGCAGGATGCGGACGCGCTGTTCGCTGCGCCGGTCGCCCAGGCGCAGCTCGGCGGCGGCGAAAAGGCGATCGACCACCATGTAGCGGCCCTGCACGCGGTAATTGACCAGCTCGGCGTCACCGGCCGCGCCGGTCACGAACAGCGGCGGCATCTCGCCCTGCGAGATCCCGGCTGGAAACTCCACAAACACCTGCCGGCCATCGTCGAACGCGCGAACGGGCTTCCACGCCGCGCGGTCGCCTTCGATCCGGTAGCGGAAATTGAGCGCGGCCACGTCCACGCCAGTCGCCACCGGTGTGGCGAATGCAGCAGCCGCGTTGCGACCCTGCAAGGCAATCAGCGCGTCCTGCGGATAGGTCCACGAGACTGAAGCCATGTAGGTCGCAGTCGTGGCGCGCAGCTCCAGATGGTAGGTGCGTCGGTCGGTGTTGATGACGAGGTTCGTGGCGAGGTCCGGCCGGGTGGGCTTGACGAGGATATGCACCCGGGCCGTGGCGCCGCTGCCGCTAACCGTGTCGCCGATGATCCAGCGCACCGTGTCCCCGGCCGCGACCGGCCCCGGCCCCACGAGCTGCTCACCTTCCTGTAGCGCGATGTCCGTCACCTGGCCGGGCGCGGTATAGACCTGATAGAGCGCGCCGTCGGTCCAGGGATATTGCTGGATGGCGTTGAGGAAGCCATCGCGCACCGGCTGGATTCGGGCGGCGGCATTGGCGTCTCCGACGCGACGGCGCGGGTCGGCAGGCTCCGCCCGTCGCGGGCTCTCCGCCACCGGCTTCAACTGACCGGGCAGCGGCAACGGTTCGGGGATCGTCACGATCTCGACGGCGCGCGGCTCGGCTGCGAGCGTCGCCACGATCGCGGGCGGCGGATCGTCATAGGCGATCACGGGCGGCTTGGCCGACATGGTGGCGCAGCCGGCGAGCGCGAATGCGGAGACGAGGAGAACCGCCGAAGCGGAGCGGAATGACGGGCGCTTCATTGCGACAGTTCCTTTGACCAGTTGAGGGCGTTGACGAAGACGCCGAGCGGGTTCTTGCGCAGGGCGTCAGGCGTGCGCGGCGGCTGGACGACGATGGTGAGGATGGCCGACCAGCGCTCGGTGGCGGCGAGGCTGCCGTCCTGATAGCGCCGCTCGGTCCAGGCGACGCGGAAGCTGTCGGGCGATGCGCGGATGACGCTCGACACGTCCACCGCGACCTGCACCTGGCCGACATTGGCGAACGGGTCGTTGGCCCGCGCATAATCGTTGAGCGCCAGCGCACCGCGATCGGTCGTGAAGTCGTAGGCGCGTAGCCAGTTCTGGCGGACGATGACCGGATCGGCCGGGATGCTCCGCACCTGCTCGATGAAGCGGGCGAGATGGAACGCGACCTGCGGATCGTTCGGACGGTAGCCGGCTTCGGCCGGCGCAACCGCCTGCGCCTCGCCCAGCCGATCTACTTGCACCACCCAAGGGACGATATGCCCGCGCGTCGATTGCCAGACGAGGCCGCCGGCGAGCCCGCCAGACAAAACGAGCGCGCCGAAGCACGCGAGCCGCCAGCTCCGCGCCTGAATCCGCGCCGAGCCGATGCGGTCGTCCCACGCCTGCGCCGCGCGCTGGTAGGGCGTCGCCGGCTCGGGCGTCTGGCTATAGCGGATAGAGGGTCGTCGAAACATGGATCAATCCTTCTGGCTGGTATCGACGGACGTGCCGCCACCGCCGCCGTCGCCGGAGCGCAGCGTGTGGGCGGCGACGGTCGCGCCGTGGGTCATGGTCTGGCGGCGTTTCATCGCGGCCGCCCAGGCGGGCTGGCCGGCCTCGGGCGATGGCGTGGCGCTGCCGCCCGAAATCGTGCCGCCGGTGGCGGTGACGGCGGCGCGACCGCCGGAGCGGTAGCTGTCCTTGAGTGAGGCGGCCGCCTTGCGGAGCGGCGACATCGCGGCGCCGGCCGCCGCCTGGCCGACACCGCCAGCGCCGCCGGCGACCGCAGCCGCGCTGATCTTACCGGCCGAGCCGAGCGCATACGCACTGTTGGCGGCGCCGGAGGTGAAGGCTGCCCCGCGGGCTGCACCGCCGATCGCGCCTGCCGTCGCGCCGACACCGAGCCGGGCGGCGGCAGCGCCGCCGGCCAGCGCGCCGCCAGCCGCGAGCACGGTTCCGGCCGCGGCGCCCGCGCCGAGCGCCGGGCCGCCTGAGACGATGCCATTGGCGATGGACGGACCGAAGATGCCAAGCCCCAGCAGGCAGAGTGAGGCGAGTGCGACGGCCATCGCATCCTCGATGCTCGGCTGCGCGCCACCGAACCCGGCGCGGAACTCGTCGAACAGCGTCGAGCCGATGCCGACGATCACGGCGAGCACCAGCACCTTTACGCCGGACGAGATGACGAGCCCCAGCACGCGCTCGGCCATGAAGGCGGTCTTGCCGAACAGGCCGAACGGGATGAGCACGAAGCCGCATAGCGTCGCCAACTTGAACTCGATCAGCGTCACGAAGAGCTGGATCGACAGGATGAAGAAGGCGAGGATGACCAGCAGCCAGGCCATCAGTAGCACGGCGATCTGGATGAAGTTCTCGAAGAACGCGACCCAGCCCATCAGATCGGAGATCGACTGTAGGATCGGTTGGCCGGCCTCCAGCCCGACTTGGGCGACGCGGCCCGGCTGGAGCAGTTCGGCGGCGGTGAAGCCGGTGCCGGATGCTTTGAGGCCGAGCCCGGCGAAGCTCTCGAAGACGATGCGCGCGAGGCTGTTCCAGTTGCCGATGATGTAGGCGAAGACGCCGACGAACAGCGTCTTTTTCACCAGCCGGGCGATGATGTCGTCACCTTCGCCCCATGTCCAGAACAGCGCGGCCAAGGTCACGTCGATGACGATCAGGGTGGTGGCGATGAACGCCACTTCGCCGCCCAGCAGGCCAAACCCGCTGTCAATGTAGCGGGTGAAGACATCCAGAAAGCGATCAACGACGCCGGTGCCGCCCATGTTCAATTCTCCTTGGCCGAAGTGTCGTCGGCGATACGGGGGGCAGGACGCGCGCCGGGCGCGAGGAACCGACGACGGTTCTCGCCCCAGGCGCGAAGGCAGGCGGGGTCGCTCGCCCCGGCCGCGCCGATCGATTGGCAGCGGCGCAGTTCGATCAGCAGCGGGTCCATCGCCGATGTCTCGGCGACGGCCGCCGGCTCCGCACGCGCGGTTTCAGGAGCACGGCTCATCTCGATCGCCGTCATCGTGATTGCGATGGCGATGAAGATGACGGCGCCGATGCGGGCGAGGAGCTTGGTGTCCACGACAGTCAGTCGCGAAACATGCGCGCGTTGCCCGGCTGGTAGCCGATGCGCGGGGTGAGGAAGCGGCGGAGCCGTTCGCGGCTTTCGGCTTCGACGGCCGCATTGCGCGCCGAATCCAGCGCCTGCGCCCGGCCCTGCGCGGCGAGCAGCGCCGTCAGGTCCGCGAGCTGCTGCGATTGCAGCGCGAGAAGCTGGTTGCCCGCCTGCGCGACCTGAAGCGCGCCCGTCGCCGACTGGCTGGACGAGACCAGGCTGTCCATCGTCGTGCGCGCGCCGTCGATATTGCCGACGACGCCGGCTTGAACGCGCAGCGCGTCCTCGAACGCGCCGACGCTATCCTCCCAGCGGGCATTGGCGTTGGCGACCATCTGCGCGTGGCTGCCGGTCAGCGCCGCGCCCTTGTAGCGGCCGTTGAACACCTGCTGGACGTTCTGCACGTCGTAGGCGATGCGCTGCGCTTCGCCGAGAAGCTGCTGGGTGCGCTGCACCTGCTGCTGCAATTGCTGGAGCGAGTTGAACGGCAGCGAAGCCAGATTGCGCGCCTCATTGATAAGGCTGGTCGCCTGCTGCTGGATTTGCTGGATCTGATTGTTGACCTGCTGGAGCGACCGGGCGGCCGTCAGCACGTTCTGCGCATAGTTGGTCGGGTCATAGACGATCCCGCCGAACTGGGCGTGGGCGGGCGTGGCGGCGGTGATGCCAATGACGCTCGACGTGGCGATGGCGCCGGCCAGGATGGCTCGGCGCAGGATGGTGGTCTTCATATCGGTAACTCCTGCTGGCTGGGGGGAAGAAGCTCGACGGCCCAGGCGCAGCCGCGATGGCGCAGCCATTCGGCGGCGAAGCGCTCGCGGCCGTGGGTCTCGATCAGTTCGGCGATGCGGAGCTGGTCTGTCTTGGAAGAGGCGGCGGCGAAGGCGAGCGCGACCTCACCCAGCCCCAGCTCAAACAGCCGGTTGCCGCGGCGCGACTGGCAGTAATAGTCGCGCTTCGGCGTCGCTCGGCTGAGAATTTCGATCTGGCGGGCGTTCAGGCCGAAGCGCCCATAGATGGCCGCGATCTGCGGTTCGGCGGCGCGCTCGTTCGGCAGGAAAATGCGTGTCGGGCAGCTTTCGATGATAGCCGGCGCGATATTTGAGGTTTCTATGTCGGCGAGGCTCTGCGTGGCGAAGACGACGCTGGCGTTCTTCTTCCTGAGCGTCTTGAGCCACTCGCGGAGCTGCGCCGCGAAGTCCGGGCTGTCGAGGACAAGCCAGCCCTCGTCGATGATGATGAGCGTGGGCGAGCCGTCCAACCGACCTTCGATCCGGTGGAACAGATAGGACAGGACCGCGGCGGCCGACTCGGCGCCGACCAACCCCTCCGTCTCGAACGCCTGGATCAATGCCTCGCCGAGACGCTCGGCCTCGGCATCGAGCAACCGGCCCCACGGCCCGCCGATGCAGTAAGGGGCAATGGCCTGCTTGAGCTGCTGGCTCTGCAACAGCACGGCTAACCCGGTCAGCGTGCGTTCGGAAACTGGCGCGCTGGCGAGGGAGCCAAGCGCCGACCAGATGTGCTCCTTGGCCTGCGGATCGACCGCGACGCCTTCGGACGCGAGGATCGCCGCCAGCCATTCGGCTGCCCAGGCGCGCTCGGCCGGATCGTCGATGCGGGCGAGCGGCTGGAGCTGGACGCCATCGCCCGCCTCGTCGGCGAGCATCCCGCCCAAGTCCTGCCAGTCGCCGCCCATGCCGATCGCGGCGGCGCGGATGCTGCCGCCGAAGTCGAAGGCGAAGACCTGCGCACCTTCGTAGCGGCGGAACTGCATCGCCATCATCGCGAGCAGGACGCTCTTGCCCGCCCCGGTGGGGCCGACGATCAGCGTGTGGCCGACATCGCCGACGTGAAGGGAAAACCGGAACGGGGTCGATCCTTCGGTCTTGCCGTAGAGCAAGGGGGGAGCACCGAAATGATCGTCCCGTTCCGGCCCCGCCCATACTGCTGACAGGGGGATCAGGTGGGCGAGATTGATGGTGGAAATCGGGGGCTGGCGGACGTTGGCGTAGGTGTGGCCGGGAAGTGAGCCGAGCCACGCTTCGATCGCGTTCATGCCCTCGTGGATGACGGTAAAGTCGCGGCCTTGGATCACCTTCTCGACCAGCCGCAGCTTTTCGGCGGCAATGGCGGGATCGCGGTCCCATACCGTCACCGTCGCCGTGACATAGGCCATGCCGGCATAGTCAGCGCCCAGTTCCTGCAAGGCGATGTCGGCGTCGGCTGCCTTGTTCGAGGCGTCGCTGTCGAGCAGCGCGCTCGCTTCGTTGGTCATCACCTCTTTCAGGATGGCTGCGACGGACTTGCGCTTGGCGAACCACTGGCGGCGGATGCGGCTCAGCAGCTTGGTCGCGTCGGTCTTGTCGAGCATGATCGCGCGGGTGGACCAGCGATACTCGAAGGCGAGCCGGTTCAGCTCGTCGAGCAGGCCGGGGAACGTGACGCTCGGGAATCCCGTGATCGTCAGCGTGCGGAGGTGATGGTCGCCGAGCTTGGGTTCAAGCCCGCCGGTCAGCGGCTCGTCGGCCAACAGGGCGTCGAGGTGCATCGGCGTTTCCGGCACCCGCACACGCTGGCGACGGGTCGAGACGGAGGAATGAAGGTAGGTCAGCGTCTCGGCATCATCGAGCCAGCGGACCTCGGGCACGAAGCCTTCGACCAAACCCAGCACCCGGTCACTGCGATCGGTGAAGCCTTTGAGCAACTCCCACGGATCGACGCCGGTCGTGGCCCGGCCCTCGTAGAGCCAACCTTCGGCGCGTGCGGCTTCCTCGGCGGGCGGCATCCACAGCAGCGTAAGGAAATAGCGGCTCTCGAAGTGCGCGCCTTCCTCGCTGAACTGCTCGCACCGCTCCGTATCGACCAGCGCCGACACGGGATCGGGGAAGTCGGAGGCCGGGTAGTCGAGCGCTGGCGTACGCTGCGCGTCAACGAAAATCGCCCAGCCCGAGCCCAAGCGCCGGAGCGCTCCATTAAGCCGCGAGGTCGTGGCGACCAGCTCGGCCGGTGTTGCGCTGTCGAGATCGGGACCGCGGAAGCGCGCCGTGCGCTGGAAGCTGCCGTCCTTGTTCAGAATGACGCCTTCTCCGACCAGCGCCGCCCAAGGCAGGAAGTCGGCCAGGTGCGCAGCTTTGCTGCGATATTCACGCAAGCTCATCATGGCCGCATCCATGTCGGGTAACGGAGGTGGCGGCGGGCCACGTCCACGAATTGCGGGTCGCGGCGCGCGGCCCAGACGGACAGCCCGTGGCCGACGGCCCAGATGACCAACCCAGCGATCCAGAGCCGCAGGCCCAGACCGATCGCGCCTGCCAACGTGCCGTTGACGATGGCGAGCGACCGCGGCGCGCCGCCGAGCAGAATCTGCTCGGTCAGCGCCCGGTGAACCGGCGCGAAATAGCCGGGGATCGGCTCGGCCGCGTCCAACATCAGACCAACGCTCCGCCGCCAAAGCTGAAGAAGCTGAGGAAGAACGAACTGGCCGCAAACGCGATCGACAGGCCGAAAACGATCTGTATCAGCTTGCGCGCACCGCCCGACGTGTCGCCGAACGCTAATGTCAGGCCGGTGATGATGATGATCATCACCGCGATGATCTTCGCCACCGGTCCCTCAATGCTTTCGAGGATCGACTGAAGAGGAGCTTCCCACGGCATCGACGAACCGCCCGCATGGGCCGGGGCGGCGATTGTCAGCGCGACGACGCTGGCGGTGGCGGCGAGCATGGCGCGGCGTGCGCCATGCCGAAGGGCATGGATCATTGTTCGTCTCCAAGGTTCTGGGCTGTGAGGGAATTCAGGCGGTAATCGTCGCTGGCGGGGTCGAGTCCCTCGACGCGGGCCAGTTCGGTAAGCCGGCGGCCGTGTCCGTCGCGGACCAGCACGGCGATTAGGTCGATGGTCTCAGCGATGAGCGCGCGCGGGACCGTCACGACGGCCTCCTGTATGAGTTGCTCCATGCGGCGAAGCGCGCCGAGCGCGGTGCCGGCGTGGATGGTGCCGACGCCGCCCGGATGTCCGGTGCCCCAGGCTTTGATGAGGTCGAGCGCCTCAGCACCACGCACTTCGCCGATCGGAATGCGGTCCGGCCGCAAGCGCAGCGACGAGCGGACCAACTCGGACAGCGACACCACGCCGTCTTTGGTCCGCATGGCGACGAGGTTGGGCGCGGCGCATTGCAGCTCGCGCGTGTCTTCGATCAGAACGATGCGGTCGCTGGTTTTCGCCACCTCGGCGAGCAGCGCGTTGACCAGCGTCGTCTTGCCGCTGCCGGTCCCGCCGGCGACGAGGATATTGGCGCGGGTTTCGACACCGTGCCGCAGCGCCTCGGCCTGAACCGCCGACATGATCCCGGCACGCGCATAGTCGTCGAGTGTGAAGACGGCGACGGCCGGCTTGCGGATTGCGAAGGTGGGTGCGGCGACGATGGGTGGCAGAAGCCCTTCAAAGCGTTCGCCACCCTCCGGAAGCTCGGCTGAGACGCGCGGGGCGCGGGCGTGAACCTCGACGCCGACATGGTGCGCGACCAGGCGGATGATCCGCTCACCATCGGCGGCCGACAGCAACTCGTCCGTATCGCTGATGCCTGCGCCCAGTCGATCGACCCACAGCCGGCCGTCGGGATTCAACATCACTTCGATGACGGCGGGATCGTCCAGCCAAGCCGCGATCGATGCGCCCATCGCCGTGCGCAGCATCCGCGCGCCGCGTGTCTTGGCCTCGGATCGGATCGGCTGGACGTTCAAGGATCGGCCCCTAAAGGGGCCGGGCGAACCGCCGCCCGGCGTCAGGAGCACATCAAGAGACGCAGAAATATCGAGGCTGCAACAGCTACTTGGCGGCGTAGTAGAGACGGCGGCGGATACTTGCGCGATGCGGACTACCAGTTCGCCACAGTCCGGCTTCAGATGCCTTTATTCCGAATCGGTCGGCGACTTCGGCCAGACATCCTCAGGGATTTCGTCCATCAAGCTCTTGCCGCTGGCGTAGCGCCGGCCAAGCGTCTCCACGAACCCCTCATAGCGCTTGCGACCCTTCACCTGCGCGGCCGCCTGATCCTCGTCGGGCAGCGGCGGGGTCACGGACAGCCAGAACCGAACGAACAGCGCCAGCGCCTCGGTCGTCAGGCCGGTGTTGCGCTCCAACCGCAGCACCTGCCGGGACAGGCGGTCGAGCCGCCGCGCGAACGCCGCCTCCATCCGATCTGCCCCGTCCGGCGACAGGTAGGACGCCACGGCAGCCTCCACGATCGCCGAGCGTGATATGCGCCGGCGGATCGCCAGCTCGTCCACCTGCTTGGCGAGCGCGGGCGGGAAATAGACGTTGAGCCGGGTTCGCATGTTCACCTCCTACAACTCGATGCCGTCGCCGGGATCGAGCGACGCCTGGCGCGCAATGCCCTGCATCCCGCGGCGCGCTGCCGCCTGGCGGGCCGCGTCGTCCTGCTCGTCATCGACGATCGAAAACTCCTGCGCCGCAGGTGCAGGGGTTTCCGGCACGATGGCGACATGCTCGGGCAGCTCGGGCTCTCGGCGTAGGCCGCCATTGGCCGCATCTTCCGCATCACGGACGATGCGCGCGAGCTGCTTCGGATCGGCGGCCGCCTGCCGCCCGGTCCAGTCGTCGGGACGGATCGCGGCGACCGCGGACGCTGGCGTCTGCATGATCCGCTCGGACAGGCGCCGGTCCTGAAAGTAGCGTACCTTCTTCGCGCGGATCGGATGGATGCCCGCGACCATCACGATCTCGTCGTCGGGCGGGAGCTGCATCACCTCGCCGGGGGTGAGGAGCTGGCGGGCGGTCTCAGAACGCGACACCATCAAATGCCCCAGCCACGGCGACAGGCGATGCCCGGCATAGTTCTTCATCGCGCGCATCTCGGTCGCGGTGCCGAGTGCATCCGACACGCGCTTGGCGGTGCGTTCGTCGTTGGTGGCGAAGCTCACGCGGACATGGCAGTTGTCGAGGATCGCGTTGTTCGGGCCGTAAGCCTTCTCGATCTGGTTGAGACTCTGGGCGATCAGGAACGCCTTGAGCCCATAGCCCGCCATGAACGCCAGCGCGCTCTCGAAGAAGTCGAGCCGGCCGAGCGCGGGGAACTCGTCGAGCATCAAGAGCACGCGATGGCGGTTGCCCTTCGGGGTCAGCTCCTCGGTCAGCCGGCGCCCGATCTGGTTGAGGATGAGACGGATGAGCGGCTTGGTGCGCGATATGTCGCTGGGCGGGACGACCAGATAGAGCGTAACCGGCCGATCGCCCTCGACCAGATCCGATATGCGCCACTGGCAGGCCCGCGTGACCTGCGCCACGACAGGATCGCGGTATAGGCCGAGGAACGACATGGCCGTGCTGAGCACGCCCGACCGCTCGTTGTCGGATTTGTTGAGCAACTCGCGCGCGGCCGAGGCGACGACGGGGTGGACGCCGGCTTCGCCGAGGTGCGGCGTCGCCATCATCGCCGCCAGCGTCTGCTCGATCGTGCGCGCCGGATCGGACAGAAATCCCGCAACGCCGGCCAAGGTCTTGTCAGTCTCCGCATAGAGGACGTGGAGGATGGTGCCGACCAGCAGCGAGTGGGATGTCTTCTCCCAATGGTTCCGGCGCTCCAGCGAGCCTTCGGGATCGACCAGCACATCGGCGACATTCTGGACGTCGCGCACCTCCCACTGGCCGCGCCGCACCTCCAGCAGCGGATTGTAGGCGGCTGACGCGGCGTTGGTCGGATCGAACAACAGCACGCGCCCGTGCCGCGCACGGAAGCCCGCCGTCAGCGTCCAGTTCTCGCCCTTGATGTCGTGGACAATACAGCTTCCCGGCCAGGTCAGCAGCGACGGCACGACCAGGCCGACGCCCTTGCCGCTTCGTGTAGGCGCGAAGCAAAGCACATGCTCGGGGCCATCGTGGCGCAGATAGTCGCGCGCGAGCTTGCCGAGCACGACGCCGTTCGACCCCAGCAGCCCGGCCAAGCGGACCTCTTTTTCGCTTGCCCAGCGCGCCGACCCGTAGGTCTCGGCGTTCTTCAGTTCTCGCGCGCGCCACACGGACATGCCGATGGCGACGGCGATCGACACGAACCCACCCGATGCGGCAATGAACGCGCCGGTCTTGAAGATGTCAGGCGCGTAGGCGTCGAAGCTGAACCACCACCAGAAGAAGGCCGGCGGCGGATAGATGCGCCAGTTGCCGAGCATGATCCACGGCGGCCCCAGCTCGGGCTGGTAGGCGAGCGCGGCGGCGGTCCACTGCGTCGCGCCCCATATGCCTACGAGCACGATCAGGAACACGACGATGACCTGGCCCCATAAAATCTTGGTCGCGGACATGCGTTCTCTCCTGAGTCAGATGCCGAGGCCGCGCTTGCGGCCAAGCGTCCAGTCGATCCCGCCGCCGGCTCGAACCACGCCCGACACCTGACGGCCAAGCTGCTGTTCGAGAGTGCTAGCCCAGGGGACGAGGCGGAAACCGAGTCCGTCGTCGATCATGGCGAAGCGGCCGGACGCGAGCGCGAGGCGCTGGCGAACGACGCCGGCCACCTTTTCGCCGGTCGCTGCCGGGCGGTATGCAAGCCCGGTCTCCCCCGCGATCTTCGCGCCTACGGAGTCCAGCTCGCGCTTGCTCAGCGTGTCGAGCAGCCCGCGCTCGAACACCGTTCGCTCCCCGTAGCGGCGCGCCAGCCTCTCGCGGACGAGATGGTCGGTGCGCGCGTCCATCGCTCGGCGCACCTCCGCGCCGAACCCGCCGTCCGCGACACCGGCGCCGCGCTCGATCAGACGATGGTCGAGCCAAGTCGCGCCGGGCGCCTTCACCTGCGCGGCGAGGTCAAAGTCCGATCGCGTGGCGAGGATCAGCGTCGGCTTCTCCTCGCCGGGCCTGCCGACGCCCCGCAGTTCGACGATGCCGCCGAGCTTCGGGCTGTGTTCCAGCGCCTCGATACCGGGCAGCCGGACATGGTGGGTGCGGCCATCCGTGCCGTCGATCACCGCATAAGCGGTGCCGGTCAGCTCGTTGTGCAAACCTTTGTCGATCAGCCGGCCGGCGATCGGCTTCTCGGGCGCGCCGCTCACCACGGCGTAGCTATCGAGCGGTCGATCCTGTCCGTGATCGTTCAGCGCTTTGCCGATCGTGCGGATGATGTCGCCACGCGCCCCCAGCTCGCGCAACTTCTGTTGCGCGCCCTCTGCTACCGCCCACTGGCCGGACTCACCTTCGGTTGCGAGGCCCATCGTCTCCAGATGCTGCAACCGGCCGATCATCAGGCGCCGGATTCGGGGATCGTCAGGGCCGGGATGCTCGGGGCGCAGGTCAATGGCGCCCAGCTCGTCGGCCGCGCGGCCAATCTCGGAGTCGAGGCGGGTCCAACGCTCGGCTTTTACCTCGTGGTCTAGCGCACGCTGGACTTCATGCTCGGGCTTCGGCCCGAGTTCGGCCTGTGCCAGCTCCTCGGCGTTCGAGCGCAAATTGTGGCTGATGTAGTCGCGCGCCATGACGAGATCGGCGCCCTGATCGGTCACGCCGCGGACGATCAGGTGGACGTGCGGATTGTCGGTGTTCCAGTGATCCACCGCCACCCAATCGAGGCGCGTCCCCAAGTCCGTCTCCATCTGGCGCACGAGGTCGCGAGTGTATTCGCGCAGATCGGTCAGCTCGGCCGCGTCCTCGGGCGAGACGATGATGCGGAAATGATGCCGGTCATCCTTGCACCGATCGGTGAAAGAGCGATTGTCGGCATTGTCCCCCGCCACGTCGAACATCCGCGTCGGCGAACCATCGCGGGTGACGCCCTCGCGCTTCAAGTAGGCGACGTGCGCGGACAGCGGCGCCATGCGCCGGCCGGAGCGGCTGCGGTGCGTGACGGGCAGCGCCTTGACCAGCACTCGCCGGCTCGATCCGAACAGACGGCTACGAGCGAAGGCCGTGCGTCCCCGCCCGAAGCTCGACTGTCCGCCACGGCGCGGGCCAACGCCGCCGCGCCGGCCACCGCTGTGGATCGCGGCGACACGCAACACCTCGGCCACCAGGCCGCGCGCGTTGCGCCCCTGCGCCTTGCTGCGCTTGGCCTTGCCGGGCCGGACGCGGAAGTCGCTGTCTTCATTCACAGCCGGAGCGCTTTCCGCCGAAAATGGCCGATGGTGCCATTCGAGGCGTTGATTTTGCTGGTTTTTCTATTCCGAGCGGCACGCTCGCCGACCGACGCCCCCGCGTGAAGCCACGGAAAAGCCCCCGCTTTTCGGCGAAACGGGGTGCGCCTTATATCTTGCCCTCGTCTGTCCCTGCCGTTTTCCTCCTCCCCAGCCACTTTGCTGCTTCGGACGGATGAAGGGAGCGACAGGCCGATCATTGCGGTCGGCCCGCGCGGGCGCGGGACACGAACAGCGTGTCGCGCGCTACATTCGGCGACGGATCGGTCGTGCGACCGCCGTCAGATTCTACGCTGCCCGAGAGCGTTTCCGGCGCGGTTTCGCCGCTGCCGGACTGCACGGCAACTGCATCTGACGCGGCGCTCCCCGTGCGGACAAACAGCGCGGCGCGACGCCAGGCGAACGGATCAGGCGGCACGCTTACCGCCACCTCCACAGCGCCCGATCCGCCAGTGATCGGCGCGAGCTGGGCGAGATAGCCGACCGTCTCGGCAGGCAGCGGACGGCCGCGCGACACGAAGTCGTCGTAGCGGCCCGGTCCCGCATTATAGGCCGCCAGCATCGCACTGGCGTTGCCGTAGCGGTCGTGCATCTCGCGCAGATAGGCCGCGCCCGCCATGATGTTGTCGCGCACGTCGAACGGATCGGGGCCGAGGCCGTAGCGGGTGCGTAAGCCCGCCCAGGTCGCGGGCATGATCTGCATCAAGCCCATCGCCCCGGCGCGCGACACGGCGCGGGCATTGCCGCCGCTCTCGACGCGCATCACCGCCCATATCCATGCCTCGGGGATGCCGAACCGCCGCGAGGCGTCGGCGACATGGGCGGCAGAGGGATGGACGGCCGCCGATCGCGCGGCCGGCATATCCTGCGCCATCACCGGGGCAGGCGCGCCGCCGCCGGACAGCAGGACCACGGCAAGCATCAGCGCCGATCCGATTCCGCTCCGCCGCCAGCCTGCCAGCGTGCTCGCCGCGGTCAAGGGTGCGCGCGGTGCGCCGGCCTTTGGCCGCCCTTGACCTTCGCTGCGCGCGCCGGCCGGCCTGCGACCGAGCGGGACGAAGGGATGAGACGGCTTTCCCGCGAACAAAGGGATGATGGGGAAGCGCACCGGATCAGTCCTGCTCGCGCGACTTCGGCTGGCGGTTCCAGCGCAGCGACCATGCCGACTTGTCGGCGGTGCTCTGGAACAGCGCGGCGCGAAGCGGCTGCGCGAAAGCGGGGTCGTCGATGCGCAGCGAGACGTAATCCCCGGCGCGTTCGCCGGTCTCGTTCCAGCCTGCGCCGATCTCCGGGCCTTCGCCGCCGTCGCCGCGGTGGACGCGCCAGTCCGGCGCCTTGTCGGCGTCGCTCTGCTCGGCCGGAACGATCGAGATACGGATGTCGAGCGTCGCCGTCTCGATGATGCCTTCATAGCCGTTGGCGGTGCGGAAGAAGCTGCCGATCTGCATGGGAATCTCCTTTGGGTTGGCAGGCGAGGAAGCGGGTCAGCGCCAAATGAGCGGCGCGTCGGGCGTGTCGCGGGTGAGGATCGGGATGGCGCGGCCGAGCACGGTCGAGGCCGGCAGCGGCCCGAAATAGCGGCCGTCCATGCTGTCGGCGTGGTCGGGGTTGAGCATCAGCAGCTCGCCGGCGCGCAGCGTCCGGCAGCCTTGCCAGGCAGGTAGCGGACGGCCCCGGCCGTCACGCTGCCGGGCGACGACGACGGGCCGCCCATCCACGCTTACCACCGCGTCGATGCGGCACACGATCTGCCCCGGCCGCGCCGCGACATGCTTCAACAGCGGCACGCGCTCGCCGAGATAGCCGCGCTCCGCCAGCCAGTGCGCCAGCGCCGGTGGCGGCTTCACGGCGACCAATGCACCGTGCGGCGGATCGGGCAGCGGCTCGATCCGGTAGAACCCGATCGGCGCGCTGGCGCTGGCGTTCCAGACGACGCGCGGGAGCGGGTCGAACACCGCCACGGCGAGGAACGACGCGGCGAACAGCGACGCGGCGGATGCTGTCGCAATGCCCCATCCACGGCGCGTCATCCTTCGATCTCCCGGCGCTTAAGCCAGGCGCGATGACGCTCCTGCGTGTAGGGGCGCGGCTGTTGTCCGGCGGCGATGCGGTTGTGGACGTGCCGCCAATGATCCGGCGCGGCGTCGCACGGATCGACGCCGGCCGCCTCGGTCGCGTCGATCGCGGCGAGCACTTGGCTGACCTTGGGCCAGCCTTCGATCTTGAGCAGGATGTCGCCGCCCGGCCGCACGAACGGGAGCGTCGTGAACGGCTCGTTCGCGCCGACCGCGCGCACGATGTCGATGCGCGAGCTGACCGTGCCGTAGTCGTTCGCCGCCCATCGGACGAACGCAAAGATCGCGCCGGGACGGAAGCGGACGATGCGGCGGCGGCGATCGACGATCTCGTCCACCGCGACCCGGCCGAACCTGATCCAGTGCTCAATCCGCTTCTCGATCCACGTCAGCTCAACGCGGGTCATGGCGTCGGTGGGCGGCTGCCGGTAGCGCATGGGGGACGGCGGGACGGTCATCGCCGGCTCCGCGCGATGGCCGAATCCGCGCGCGGCATGAGGTCGTCCTGCCCCGGATCGGAGGTCGAATGCTTGATGCCGATGTCGGCCCAAGCGCGCAGGTCATCGACCGAATAGACGACGCGGCCGCCGATCCGGCGGTAAGCCGGGCCGGTGCCGAAATAGCGGTGCTTCTCCAGGGTCCGCCCCGAGAGGCCGAGGAAGCGCGCGGCTTCCGGCGTGCGCAGGAAGCGGGGCGGCAGGTTGGTAGGCGTATCGGACAAGTGACGGCTCCTGCGGGCGGTGGCGGCAGGAGGCGTAATTGTCAGAAGGGAGGCGGCCGGGTGGGGTATGAAGATGTGCGGCCGCACCGATGTGACCACCCCCACGGGTGCGGCGGCGGGGGAGCGAATCAGCGGATGCGGAGCAGCTTGCGGTAGTTGCCGTTCATCATGGCGATGCCGTCGCGGACCAGCCGGACCACAAACGAACGCGCGGCGGACATCTTCCAATCGCTCGCGGACAGCCGCGCCGCTTCGTCCCGTCCGAGCGCGACCGCGATCTCGCGATAGGTCGCGCCCCCATCGCGCAGGTCGAGCGCGCGGAGCATCAGGTCAAGCCGGGCGAGCCGATAGGCGGTTAGCGGCCAGCCGCGCGGCAGCGGCCCGGCCGCGCGGCCGAGCAAGCGGCGATGGAAACGCAGCAAGCTGGCGATGCGGGTGACAAAATCCTTGTCGAGCGGAATGACGGCAGCGAGCGGCTGGCCGGGCTGCGGATCGCGCAGCCACAGCCGATGCTCGCCCGCCGCGTCGGCGACGATGACATGGCGTCCGTCGATGCCGGCCAGGTCGGCGAGCAGCGCGCCGAGCGCGCGCGGATCGACCGGCGAAGCGCTGTCAAATCCTTCCGGTGCTGCGTCGAGGATGACCGTGACGGCGGTCAGTTCCGGGCGCCAGGGGACCGGCTCTGCGAGGTCATCCGGCGCCGTGGCGAAAGGACAACCCCCATCGCCGCGCGAAGGCCGTCTCGGCGGCACTCTGCGCGACGGCGCCGCTCGCGATGCGCTCCTGCATCTGCGTGTGTTCGGCGCGGTATGTGCGGTTTCGACGGAGAAACTCGGCGGCAATTTCGGCGCGCCCGAGGGCGTCGGGCAGTCCGCCGGCGCGCCGCTGGCGACGCCCTGGCGGCGTCGGCATTGCATCCTCCCAACCGCGCTTGGCGCGGATTTTAGGAGCGCAACATCTTCCGGTTGTCCTAGCTAGGATAGCGCAAAGACCGCGCACAACCGTGCAGCGAGGGCAGCGAGAACACTTCCGAATTGGAGTTAAATCTTAACGGTTTAGCCGATGTTGGCAGCCAAGCAGGTGCGCGTATCCGATCTCTGTCATCCAACGCGCGCGGGCAAGATGGGTCGCGTGCATCGTCTGGGCGCGATCAGGTTCCGCCGCTACGTCAATGTTGAAGATGGCGGCGGCAGCGTCACGCCAATCGGCGCCATCCTCCTCGGCATCGAGCAATCGCAGGTAGGCCGCGAGATGGCATTCGTCGTAGCTGGTGAGCTGCGCGCAAGCGGGCGCGCGGTCGTCGAATCTACATGCGCCCATGATGCCCCCGAGTATTCGACCGCGTTAACCAATAGGATCGTCGCGGATCAATTTCGATCCGCCGATTGGACATAGTTGCAAGCAGAATCCGCACCGGCCGACCAATCTCACGCGAGCTGCTGGTTTGCGGTGCGCCCCCGCAAACAGCTCCTAGACCCGTAGTCGGGGAGTTGGAAAACCGCGTTTAGTCGGTTCCTATGACCTTTAGCCCGGAAGCCTGTTGTATACGTCACAGGCTCCCCGACCATGTGGTCAAGGATGGCGGCACCGTCACGGCCGGCGCCGAACCGCTAAACGTGGGGTTTCCACACCCCAGGCCGCCGCGTAGCGGCCCGGCCTCGTCATAGAATAATGTGTAGTATTTGACCACCACCTCGCGCGAGCCGGGCGTCAGCCAGGCGAGCGCGCTTGCGGCCGCGCGGACCTTGGGACGCGCGGCCGCTGCCGATCCAGCACAGCGGATCGGCGCGAAAGCGGCGAAGCCGCAGGGCCGAACCTTCGGCCCTGCGGTGAAATGGTCAGGCTGCTTTGAGGCGCTGCATCCCTTCCGCCAGCGTCCAAAGCGCCCGGTTGAGCGTCACGTTTTGGTCAATGCCGTTGATGGCACGGGTCTGGCTGCGGCGGATGCGGCCCTCGGCGCTACGCTTACGCCCCTGCAACCCGCCGCGCACGACATTCTCCTGAATGACGTTGAAAGTGGTCCAGAGGCTGCGGTCCACATCCTCGCGGCGGCGCGGCTCGATGATCTGCTCGGGGCGAACCGGGCTTTCATCGTCGCCATAGCGGGCGACAAGGCTGACCTCGCCAAGCAAGCGCTGCTCGTCCGGCGAAAGCTGGATCGCCTTCATCGACTCGCTGGCGTCGATCAGCCGGGGGAAGTCCTCGGCGACGGTGAACACGCCTTCGATAATGTCATGCTCGATATTGCCCTTGTGCGGCACGCGGACTTCCTCGAACCGCTCGCCTGCGATCATGCTGTTCGTGCAGACAAACCGCAGCATCCCGGCGAACATCTGATAGGCGCTCGTCCCGTCGTGGCTGTTGACGATGATGACTTCGGCCGCCTCCGGTTTGCCGATGCCGTCGTCACGGCGAAGGCGCAGCATATGCTTGGCGTGCCCGTGGCGGCTGCCGTCACGAGGCACCGACTGGACCGCGAAGAACGGCGACCAGCCTTCCCGGCGCAGCCCCTCCACGATGTCGATCGTCGGGACATAGACATAGCGATCCGAACGGCTGTCGTGCGCCTCGCGGGCGAAGATGGACGGGACGTGGCGATACAGCGCCTCGTTGTCGAGCGGCTCCCGGCCGCTGATCTGATGGGCGTTGCGGCCGAACCGGGTGGCAAGTTGGTAGTGCATTTTGGCCTCCTTTGGGCTTGGGTTTCCGCGCAGCGGAGCGCCGCGCTGAAACCCTGCCCGTCGGCGAGACCGGGGGTGCAAACGGAAAGCGGCTTCGCGGGGAACCGGCTGCACGGAACGCGCTCGCGCGTGAAGGAAGCTGGGCGGAAGCCGCTTGAAGTGCGCCAGGGGCAGAGCCCCAAGCACCGCGCCGCCCTTAGCCGCATAGAAGATAACGCGCGATGGGCCGCTTTACGCGATCCATCACATCATTGGTGGAAACCGCTTTGCGGGTTCTATCTACTGGATCGAACAAACAGCGTGAGTTCGGCGCTGGGATCTTCGGCCGACACATAAGGGGTGCCGAGCGCCGTGAAACCGAGTTTGGGCAACATCCGTCTCATGGCTTCGGATTTCGTCGTCGCGTATAGTCCCTTTCCAGCCGCCGCATGGATCGCCGCCGCGACGAGCGCATGACCGCGCCCTTGCCGTTCGTAGGCATGATGGACATGGACCCACCCCAATTCGAACGGGTAGGCAGGGGCTTGACCCTCGACCTTAGCTTTACGGAAGACCTTTGGCGGATAGGTAACATTCGGCGTCTTGACTGCTGCGGTTCCGACCAATGACGCTCCCTCGCGCATTATGACAATGGCGACAGCCCGATCGACCAGATCGGGCAACGTGGCAGCATTCACTTCTCCCGCCTGTATGACGAACGCGATGAACTCATCCCTTGCGGCGACAGTCATATCCGCTGGTTTTACCGAGATCGCGTGCATCAAGACCTTCCCCTGTTCCGCCCGAGATGGAAGGCCGGTCGTCCAATAGCAAGCATAGGTCGAAAGCCGGCAAGACCGGCAGCGCCGTGATGCCCCGGCCAGTGGGCCGGGGCATTAGATGGTCAGCGCGACCAGATGAGCGCGTATTCGCCCGCGGTGTCCGTTTCGGACAACGTGGCGTAGATCGGAGCCGGGAAGCTCGGATCGTCCAGCTTGACCGAGATATAGTCGCGGCCTTCGCGGCTGGTCTTCTTCCAGGCGGCGCCGATGTCCATGTTGCCGGACTGGATGCGGAAGTCGGGGGACTTCTCGCCTTCCTTCTCGACCGGGCGAAGGGTCGCCTTGGTGTTGAGGGTGAGCGTCTTGATAACCCCGGTGAACTCGCCCTTGCTGTGGGCGGTGAAGGTGCCGATCGTAGCCATGTCGTATCTCCTGTCTGCTCGGGCCACGCTCATCGCGGCCTCGATGGCTCGGCGTCGGCCGGGGCACGATCGACCCCGCACCGCTTGCGGCCGGAACGCAGAGGAGGTTGGACGGCGGGCGGCTTTTTTGTTTCGCGATGCAAAGCCGAAGGCGGCGGAAAAAAGCCGAACGACGCCCTTGCGGGATGGCGATCGGCTTCGGTCAGACAAGCCATTGGGGAGGCCGCCGGGTGTTCGGCCCGGAAGGTAGGGAGTTTCTTATGACCGGCGATTATGCCGGCAACTCTGCCAACAGCCTTGCGCGATGTTCATCCTACGTTCCAAGGTGGTTTCCGATTCGACCAAAGGAGACCGCGGAGGTTCGCAAGGGGGAGAAGGAAAAGGTGGCGCAACTGTTTTCGCAGGATCAGCTCGAAGCCATTGCCGGCGCACTCGGCGACACGGATACGGGGCTCAAGGGGACCGAGATCGCGATGCTGTTTGCGACCTGTCAGATGACCGATCCAGGCGAGATGACCAAGCGGCACCGGATTTACAACGCCTTCGCCGCCAGCCAGAACGCCCGACAGGACCGCACGCGCATCCTCGGCTTCATCCGCCATGCGATGAGGCCGGCCCGCTACAGCCGCGAGCCGCATCGCTACGAGCCGATGCGCGCCAGTCTCAACCAGGCGCTCGCCTTCGCGGGCCTCGTGGTCAGCGAAGCCGGAAAGATCGAAACCGTCGAACAGGCGACGACGCTGCCGGAAGCACAGCGTCGCGCAAAAGAACTGCGCACCGATCTGGAGACGCGCGGCGTTCATCCCGATGTGCTGCGCTTCTGCCGCGCGGAACTGCTAGCCGACGACTATTTCCATGCGGTCCAGGAAGCGGTGAAAAGCGTCGCCGACAAGATGCGCGTCATGACGGGTTTGACCGACGATGGGGGAACGCTGGTGGACCGCGTGCTGGGCGGCGATCTGCCGATGCTGGCGATCAATCCGCGCGGCACGGCGAGCGAGCGTAGCGAGCAAAGCGGCTTCGCAAATCTGACCAAAGGCGTCTTCGGGATGTTCCGCAATCCGACCGCCCATGAAGCGCGCATCCACTGGCCAATGACCAAGACCGACGCCGAGGATCTTCTGACGCTCGTATCGCTCATCCATCGCCGGCTCGACGCCAGCCACATGCCCCCGCGCGCTTGATCGCATCACGGTGGTGGCGGATTGGCGGCGTAATCGTCGAGGGCTGCGACGATACGGTCGAGCAGGCTCGTGAATTTCGAGAAGTCGATCGTGTCCTTTTGCGGCTGCACGACCTTCTCGGCGAACCTAGCTTTCCCGTATTTTCCGGGTTCACCATGCTTCTTGTTAGGGTCGAACACTTTGCCGTCGATGACGGTCTTCAAAAGTGCAGGATCGAACGAGTCCTCAATGCAGCTTGTCCCTTTCGCGCCGATCTCCGGCGTTTTGATCAGATAGAGATTGGCGGCGAGCCGGTGGAACGGGTCCGTAGAAGTTCGCGAAATATTGGGAGCGCCGAAATTCTTGGCGACGCTGAATATGTCTTTGGCGCCATCGTCATTATCGATCAACACGATGATGGGGTTGGGCAAAGGCCGGTGCCGGTAGTGCTTGAGCGCGTCAGGATATTTCCGAATGAAGTGCAGGAGATCGCCCGCACCATTGCCGATCTGTAGGACGTCATGGACCGTGCTCGAAAAATTCATGAACTTGAGCGCGGGTTTGAACTTCCCCTTATCCATTGCGCCAAGCTGCGGATGGTACGCCGCGAGCTTCTCCATCGCAGCGCGCAGATAGACGGAGTCGGTCTTGCCTTCGGGGATGATGAGCGGTTTGGGTGCAACGACGAAATGTCGGTAGAACAGAAAGCGGATGTAGAGCTTCCGCGTTGCCGTCGCCTCTTTCTTCTTGTCGACAGAGGATCGCGTATCGACCTGATCGCGCACATGATAGACGTGGCCCAGCGTCCCTTGCAGCGGCGCAAGCGAGGTGGCCGGCTCCTGCACATCGGGATCGCCCGGCTTGCCGCCCGCCAGCGCGGCGGGGACCATGCGATAGTAGGTTCCGCTGTTGAACAGTGACCAGCACATCGCGCGCACCGTGCGGTAGTATTCCGGTCGGATATTTGGCTTCTCGTTGACGAGCAAACCGGTCGTGACCTGGCGTGACCCGCGATACTGCATCCGCGTCTTGGCCGGATTCACCTCGAAGCCAGCCTTGTCGATCTCCTTCAGCAGCGCTGCGCCCAGCGTCCAGTCATGCTCTGATCCCGGTATCGGGACGGCGACCTCTGCCGGGAGCGCCTTGGCGTTCGTGGAGAAGGTGATGTCGTCGGCATAGCGCGAGTAGGTGCATTTCTGCGCCTTGGCGAAGCGAACGAGCCGAATGTCCAGGAGGTGTCCGACGATATTGGAAATGACCGGCGAACAGGGGCTGCCTTGGGGAAGGACGTGGTCGTGGCAGGCAATCTGCGCGATGAGGGTCGCAACCTTGGGATCGAGACCGAAGCGCTTGTCCTTGATGAACATGCCGCGCACGCGACCGAAGTTGATCGACGGGAAGAAGTCCTTGAGATCGAGATTCAGCACATATCGCTGTCGCCTGTGGACAGCGGCGTTCGTCACGATGGACAGATGCTTGGCAAAGCCATGCGAGAGCGGCCGTCGTGGCGCGCCTGCCTTGTCGATGTCGGCCAGCGCCAGGTAGAGGACGTTGGCGAGCCGCCGTTGCAGGAGCTTGAGTTTGGGCGTGGGGGCGAGAATCGGCCTCGGATTCCCGTTGCGCTTGGGAATAGTGAACGCGGTGTATTTCTGCGCGTCGGGAAGATGATAAAGCAGATAAGCAAGCGCTGCGGGCTTGTAGCCCAGGATCGCTGCTAGGTCATCGAGCGACTTCGCCGCTTGCAGTTTCGCCAGACTTGACACCCCACCCCCTTAATAGGCGGCTTACAGGCACTCCTATGCGTTCGATCGGATCGTCCGCTCAGCCGTAAAGCTGCAATAAGGGTAGATGGAAGCATCACTGCCTAACATCGGTGTCTTATATCGCGATGCGCGATAACAACTCTGCCTGTAAGCCTGCGGCGGTTCTTGTCCAAATTACCCAAAACTTCAAGGGATGATCCGCGAGCCGGGCAGTGCCCGGCGAGCGCTGAAATCAAACGAAGCGACCGCGCTCGGCGAGGAGCGGTCGCGATTCTGGCAGGCGGTAAAGGAAGGCCGGGACCGCTGGCGCGGCCCCGGCCCGATGCCGCTATTCGGCGGCGACGGCGTAGGAGGCTTCGCCGTCCTCCGCTCCGGTATCGGGGGCCTCCGCTCCGGACGGCTGCTCCACGGTCTCGGCATCCTCGGCCTCGACGGGTGCGGGCTGCTCCGCCTCCGGCTCGGGGGTCCGCAGGATCGCGGGCAACCATCCGGTCCCGGCCAGAAGCTGCTCGGCGGCCTGCGCCATGTCCGGCTTCTTCATGTCCGCGATACGGCGGGCGGCGTCCTCCGACACGCCTTCGGCGACGGCCTCGACGATATGCGCCTTGGTGACGCGGCCAAGGTAGCTGTCCACGGTCGGCGTCCAGTCCTTCGCCACGTCCAGCGCCAGCGCGCTCGCCAGCCGGTCGGCGGTTTGCAGCGAGCGGGGCTTGCGGTCCCACGGCAGACGCAGGGCATTGACGGTGCGGGACGCACAATGCGCCAGCAGCGCCAGCCGCTTCTCGTCGTCCAGCCCGACGATGAAGCCCCACAGGTCGGCCACGTCACGCGGCATCCGCTCGGCCCACGCCTCGCGCGCCTCGTTCGCCTTGGCGGCAAGCGGCGTGTCCTCGATCCCGTCCGCGTGGCTGCCAAGCGGCGTCACGGTCGGACGAACCTCAAGGCAACCGGCCTCAGCGTAGCTGTAAAACAACTGCGCCGTGAGCGTGTGGATCAGGGCGATCAGCGCTAGATCGGGCCGCTCGCCAAGCGCCACGCGAAGGGCCAGCGTCCGATGGGCGGACAGGTCGCGGGTGAGGCTGTCGGAAATCGGCTTGCCCGGTTCCTCGTCCTCTTCCTCGATTTCCTGCACTTCCTCGTCGCCGTCCTCGGCTTGCTCGTCCTCCACGGCCTCCGGGTCGAAGGCTTCGCCTTCGTCCTCGGGCTGCGGATCGGCCAGCGCCTCGTCCTCGGGACGGACGAAACCGCGCTCGATCCTGACCGTGCCGTCATGGTGCAGCACCACGAACACGCCGCCATGCGCGATCACATTGGCGTCGTAGGCGTGACGCTTGGCCGAAATGGCGTCGATCTCGTCGGAAATCGCCTCCAGCTTCTCGGCCACGTCCTCGGGCATCTCGTCATAGGACGAATAGCCCTCGGCAAGCTCGTCATGCTCGGTGGACAGCGCTTCCAGCCGCGCCTCGTCCTCATCCGACAGGGCGATGGTCTGCGGATAGAAGCGCCGCATCCCGTGGGCGTGGGGATAGTCGATATGCGCCTCGGCCCATTTCCAGCCCTCGGCCTGCACGGCCCCGGCGATCTCGCGCAACTTCTCGGCGGCGAGCATGTCGAGCAAGCCCGCATCCTCGAAGAACCCGCCTCGATCCTCGCTGAACAGGTCACGGATGATATTGCCGCCCGCCTCGACATAGGCGTCGGCACCGACGAACACCGCGCGCCGGTCGGTCGCCGGAACATTGCTCGCGGTCATGTCGCGCCGGATGATCCACGGCTCGCGGTTGTGATGCAGCCCCTCGAACACCTGCTCCTGACGGGCATGGTCCTCGGTGATGGCGAAGGCCATAAGCTGGTCCAGCGTAAGTCCGTCCTCCCGATAGACCTGCAACAGCTTCGGGCTGACAGCCCCCAAGCGAAGCCGCTGCTTCACCGCGCCCGCCGACACGCCGAACCGCGCGCCGATCTCCTGCGCCCCCCAACCCTTGTCGTTGGAAAGCTCCGCGAACCGCTCGAACTGGTCGGCGGGGTGCATGGGCGTCCGGGTCACGTTCTCGTCCAGACTGATCTCGGCGGGATCGTTCAGCGTATCCAGCCAGCAGCGCACCGGCTCGGATTTCTTGATCTGCTTGCGCTTGGCGCGCAGCAGCATCGCCAGCCTGCGGCCCTCGCCAGCGGTAACGAGGTAATATCCGGTCGGCGTCCCGTCCTCCTTGGCTTCCGGCTCAATGACAAGGTTCTGGATCAGCCCCTTGTGCTGGATGGAAGCGGCCAGCGCCTCGATAGCGGCTTCCCCATGCGGCACCTTGCGGGCATTGCGCGGGGACTTCTTGAGCTTGGCGAGCGGCACGAAAATCTCGACGCCCGACACAGGCTCGGCGGCGACGGTTTCGGTAACAGCGTTCATCACACTTCTCCTTCAAACCGCACTCACCCCGGAATGGGGTGGGCGGCGAAGGAGCGGACCGGCAGGCCCGCCGGCGGAGCCGGGCAGCACCCGTAGGGCCGGAACGCAGAGGAGGTAAGCGCGCCTGCGCGCGTTGCGGACCGGCGCGGCGGGCCTAAAGGGAAGCGTCGCCCACCCCACCGACGGGGAGAGCTACAACAATGCGATCGGGCCGGTGTAGCCCTGGCCCGATCTCCATAGATGCTAAGAAGCGCAAATCCGTGGACACGGATTTACGTATCGGCGTGGAGACGCCGAGCGGGGCGTTGCGGGGTGTCCCCGCTTGAAGGGGTCTGGTGAGACTTCGGGCTCACCAGTAGGGGAAGACGTTCCCCCTTTTCAGTCCTCGCTGTCCTCGTGATAAGCGACGACATGATTGACAAGCCACTCGACCAGATCGGAGTCGCAGACCTCGAAGCCTTAGTGACCTACGGCCGGTCTGAAGGCCGCAGCTTGGACTTCAAGCTGATCTTTCCAGGCGCGGGCGAGAAGGCTGTGAAGGACTTCCTCGCCGACGTGAGCGCCTTCGCCAACACGGACGGCGGGGATATGGTCATCGGAGTGCGGGAAGACGGCAACGGTGTCGCGGCCGAGATCGTTGGTATCTCCGCCGCGACGTTGGATACCGATCTGCTGCGGATTGAGGATCAATTGCGAAACTGCATCGATCCGCGCATTCCGCAGTTCCGGGTGCAGACGATCACACTGGCGAGTGGGGCGGCCGTCCTCGTGATGCGCGTCGGCGCCAGCACCGTCGCCCCGCATCGCGTCACCTACAATAAGAGCAGCCGTTTCTACGGTCGGAATAGTCGGGGGAATTACGAGATGGGCACCGGCGAGCTGCGGCAGGCGTTCGCCGCCTCGGATGAGATGCCACGCAAGATTCGGGATCTCCATCATCGGGCCGTCGAGGCGACGACCGGGAAGGACATGCCGTGCCGCCTCGCCGAAGTCCCGGCCGCCGTTCTGACCGTCGCTCCCATGTCGGTTCTGCGCGAGGCGCGGGACATCCGCGTGACCCGCGAGACGGCGGTTCTGCCGCCGCGCGTCAGTGGCGGCATAGACATGGTGATCGGTCTGGACGGCTTGGTCGTCCACTCGCCGATCGACCAGGACAGCAATGCCGTGCGCACATGGTCGGTCAATCACCGGCGCGGCTATGTGGATTTCGCCTGGGCGATTGGACGGACCAAGGATGGCCAGAAGATCATCTGGCGGAAGTATTTTGATGAGCAGGTGATCGGGGCGGCGCGCAGCGCGGTCGCACGTCTGAGAAGTTTTGGCATCGAAGGCCTTGGGTCGCGATGGCGACGTTGACCGGCATACGAGACTACAGGGTTATCACCGGCGACGATTATTTCACGGATGCGGCATGGCAAGACCCGGCCTATCTGGGCGAGGTCGTTGATGACACGCTTGGTCCGGAGAGCTTGCAGCCCTTCATTGACGGATTCTGGCGCTTGTTCGGGATCGACGAGGCGCCCCGCTCCTAACGAGCCTAGCTTTGCTCAGCGAGCAGGCTTTTCAGATTCCGCATGATCGTGGCGGACATATCTGCTGGCGTCAGTCCGTGCAGACGCGCCAAGCCTTCCACAGCGATCCAGACATCGCTCGGCGTGGCAGGACGGGCGTCCGTCTGGGTGAACGGCCCATCTGTTTCCGTTAGAACGCGATCCAAGGGCAGCGCCTTGGTTATCGCCGTGCGCTTTTCATTAACGAGCATCTCCGCGTTCACCGAAAAATAGCAGCCGAGATCGACCGCTCTCTTGGCCTCTGCTGCGGTGCCGGTGAACCAATGGAGCACCACGCGCCCGCGCGGGGGCGGCATGTATTGCTCGATCATATCGAGCACGGCTTTGGTCGCGCGGACGCTATGCGTCGTGACGATCTTGTTTCCCGCCGCCGCGCAGAGCGACAGCACCCGAGCGAAAATCTTCTTCTGCGTCTCGAACGACTTGTAGAAGCGTGGGCCAGCGTCCAGCCCGACCTCGCCGACATAGCGCGTTCGCGGTAGCAATTCCTCCCATAGTCCGATCTCATGAGCGCGGTCGGCGACCAGTTGAGGATGCAGGCCGAGAGCCGCTCGGACATGACGGGTGGCAGACGCCAGTTCGTGATTGCGCGGCCAAGCCTTGGGCGTGGTGGTCACGGTGAGGGTGAACACGCCATCGCGCTCGCAACGCTCCACCGCGGCCGCGTGGTCGGGGTAGAGATCGAGGTGGCAATGAAAATCGACGAGACCCGATCGCATGGGGCCTCTTACGACGGTGCGGCGCGAACGCCAGTCAGCAAGCGCCCAACCTCCTCCAATCCGCGGCGATAGACTTCGGCCAAGTCATCGTGGCGGGAGGGATCATCATAGAGAGGCCCCGGCTTGTGGATGAGGGCCTTTGCGAGTTCCGGGCGCTTCGATAGCCGCGCGATCGCGATCTGGAAGGATCGGACCTGCTGACCTTCGGCCTGCCTGGTGTCCAATGTGGCAGCCTTCAGGTCGGGCACCCCGTAAACTGTCGCATCCTTGCCTCGCAGAGAGGCCCGCCGAATGAGACATGGCAGACAGTATCCGCAGTGTCCTTGTGGCTTCTTGGTCCAGCGCCCCTTCGTCGGCGATGAACACGATAGCGACAGAGGGGCGAGCTGCTTCAACAAGGCAGGATTGGCGCACTCGGCGACCATTTCCCCCTTGGTCTTGTGCCAATAGGGATTTTCGACCTCGCCTCCCACACCGAGCGCGCCGAGCAATTCGTTCCACCGAGCTATGTAGAAAGGATGCGTCGTTCGGGTGCTGAGCGCGCCGAGCCTAAGTCGATCGAGCGGCACATTGAGCGCGATCAAGCCGTTTTCCGGAACCTTGAGCACGAAGTCGCGGCCGAGCGCGGTCCCGGCGGCGACGCCCAGCGAGAAGAACAGGAAGGATCGGCCGCGCGTGGTGTCCTCCGACCCGACATCCTCGACCAGCCCGGTGTCAAAGCTCATCCACACCCGCAATCGATCGAAGGCGGATGCTTTATGGGCGGCTTTCAAACCATCGAAGCACTGCTCCTGCGACTTGCTCACCAGTCCTTCGCCGGCGTGGCTGACCAGAAGCGGCGTCTCGCCGGCGTTCAGGCTGTCGATCGCGCCGATCAAGCTGTCCAAACCGCCGGAGAACAGACTCACGCGATCGAACGGGGCGGGAATGAGAGTGGGCGCGGCAGGAGAAACCAGCTTCGCGTATCCCTTCGTCCGCTTGCGGAATCCAACACCCCATCTGTCGCCGGTCAGGAAGTTCAGGGCGCGGACCAGGATGGGCGCGGTGGCTGTCCATCGCACGGGATCGCTCACCGGGATGACCAGCCGAATCTCGCGCGTCCAGGCATCCTGCGATTCCGTCGAGCGGGAGATGCGGGTGTCCGCGGCATGAACATGGGCCGCGACTACGAGCATGTCCGCGCCGATCTCGCTCGGGGTCAGGTGCAGCGCCTTGAGATCGGCCAAGGCGCGGCCGATCCCATGATCGAGACGCTTGCCCGCCACCAACTGCAAGGTCGATGCGACCTCATCGCGCGCCTTGGGAACGCGGGTCTTATCGTCCTCGCCGAAACGGCCGATGATGACATGCCGCCTCATTTCGCTGCCTCCCCATCGCCCATCGTCTGCAACACGTCGAAGGCGGATTGATAGACGTTGGTCACGAAGCCCATCACCGCGTCAGGAGTCAGCGACTGTATGTTGACGCCCGCAGCGTTGATCGCGTCGCTGACACCGCGCTGGATGAAATCACGCAGTTGCGACTGAACCCTCTCGGCCGCGCGCGGGTCGGCAGGTAAGGTTACGACCTTGGTGCCGATGTCGTTGCAGATGCGCGCCTCGATCGCGTGCGTCGCGTATAGTTCGAAAACGGTCTGGATTTGACCGGGTGTCAGCGCGTCGATGTCGGTAATGCCCGCACCGGCGAGATCCGCGATGGTCTCGACGAAGGCGTCCCGCGCGATGCCCTCGTCGATCGACCCGCCTTCGGGGCAGATGTAATCTGCGAGTCCCGCGAACACTTCCTCGATCGGACGCCCGGCGAGGCTTTCGAGGTTGAGCGTTCGCAACGCTTCGCGCACGCCATTCGCGCTGGCGTCGTTGAGGAACCTGACCAGTCCGGCGCCCGCGCCCCGCGATGAGCCCATGCGCTGCGCGGCCTGGCGTGAGCCGCCCGCCGATTTGGACACATATTGCGAGACCGCGCGGCCGAGGCTCCTGCGGTCGCTTCCGCCCGAACTTGCGAAGCGCGTGAAATTGTTCCGGGCCGATGTGAACCGATCCGATGCCCCTGCCGGCGCGGTCGGCCGCGGCGCTGGTGCTGGAGGAACTGCTGGAGGCGATCCATCAGGTGACGGGGGTTGTGCCCCGTCGCCATCACCCGCGCCCGCACCGGCCCCGCCGTCACCGTCGCCCTGCAACCAACTCGGGATCAGCGGCGTGCCGCCACCTGCACCCCCATAAGCATTCGACGTTCCCATCAGCGCCCGCCTTTTCGAGTGCGAAGCGCGGCGCTGGCCGTCGTCTTCAGGAAGGAAGATTGGGACGTGGACCATCCCTGGAGTAGCTTCTCGAAGCGCGCCACGGCGTCAGAATCCTTGATGATTCCCTCCCAACCTGACGCGGGCCACGGTCCGCACCGATCGGCTGGCACGGCTTCGAGCAGGTCGAGAAGATTGGCTTGCAGTGTGGGATGGGCGCGAACCAGCACGGCGAGCCCATCAATGCCGGGCGGCGTCGTATCGAAGGCGTCGCCACCCATGACGCGCCCGCGCAACTCCTCGAAGACCTGCGCGGCCTCAGCCGGAACGAGCTGCTTGAGGTCGCCTTCGAACGCCTGGACAGCGAGTTTTGGGCCGAGCAGCTTCTCGACCACAGCGGCGAGACGGCCGAGGACGGAGGCCGCGCCGAAATAGTCCTTTCGATCCTTGGTCACGAACAGATAGGGGCGCAGATCGACTTCGGCCAAGGCCGGTGTCAGCCGCGCCCAGGCCCGTATCGCGTCGGCCGCCTTCCATTCCGTCAGGATGGCGCTGTCCTTGGAGTCCGGCACAGCGGTCGGCTTGGTGTCATCAGTGGAACTGATCTTCGGCCCGGCCCGCTTCGCTTTGGGGGCTGGCTTTTCCTCCGACGCGCCGGCTTCAAGCGCCGCCAAATCTACGCAGCGTCCGTCCGGATCGCGGGCAGCGGCGCTGGCGATCTGGTCGAACAATCTGGAGAGGAACCGTTCGGCCAGCATGAGCTTCGCCAGGACGGGCAGCTTCACCTCATCTCCGAAACCGCGGGCGAGCGCGGTCTGATGGCGCAGCAGCAGAGTGTTCAGGAAGCGCTTGATCTGCCGCGGATTGCCCTGAGTCCCACTGGCCAGGATCGGACCGATCTGATCGCTCAAGGTAAGCGCGTTCTGGACCTGGCCGGCTTTGTCGCCCAAAGCGGTCTTGACCGTCTGCGCATCGAGCCCGGCCGTTTGCCAAGGGCGTTTGAGCAATTCACGCGCGACGGTGATGAGCGCCGAGTAAGCGGGATCGTCCTCGCCCAGCTCGGCGCCGATGAGCAACAGGGTGACGTAGATACGGGTTTCGGTCTCGCCCAAAGCCGGAATCCGGAACGGGATCTGGATCAGCTTTTCGAGATAGTTCCGTGCATAGTCGCGGGGACCGGTCGTGTCCGGCAGCTCGGGGAAATGTTTGCGCACCGAATATTCGATCATCGCCTCGTCGGCCGCGACGATAAACGCGGTGCGGGCGGTGAAGACGAACAGACGGACGGCTTCGAGCGTTTCTATCGCCGTGTCCGGCAGGCAGCGGTCGAGATCGTCGATGAGGACGATCAGTTGCTTGACGCCGGCCTGCTTGAGCAGATCGTCAAAAGCTTTCCGGAACGCCTCGATCTCTTCCGGCACATTCTTCGACTCGCCGGGTTTCAGCAGTCCCTGCACACCGTCGATGGCTTTGTCGTAGTTCTCCTGCGTGGCGAGTTTCGAGGGATCGGCGAAAATACCCTTCAAGTTGCCGACCACCGCGCCGACCTGATCGGCCGTGGGGATGCCGGTGAACGCGGTGAAAGCGAGACCGCCCCCGTGCCGCGCGATTTTGAGCCAGTCGATCCGCCGGAAGATGTCTTTCGCGGCCATGCCGGCCTGGGTGAGCAATGGGCGCTTTTCAATAAGCCCGGTGACGATGCCCTCGATCAACGCGATCTTGGCGTCTTCGAATCCCTGAAAGCGCCAGCCGTTGAATTTGATGCAGAGCACGTCCTCATCAGAACTGAGGCCGTTCTCGATCATTTCGAGGATGCTGGACTTTCCCGCACCCCAGTCACCGTGAACGCCGATCGTCACGGCGCGCTCGGGCTTTTCGCGCAGCAGCTCGATGATGGTCTTGGCGATCGCCTCATTGTTGAGGAGATCGACCTTTGTCTCATTGTCAGTGAGAATCATCCCGCCCCCGTTTTCTTCCCGCGACTCGCAGCGGTTGTAATAATGCAGCCCCGCACGCAACACTGCCGGAAGAAATGAGGTTTCGCCATATGTTCTGCCGGACATTGGGCAAGTCCAACGAGAAGCAACCACGCAACTTCCTTTGCTATCGGACTGATTGAGCGGAATGGTCTGCCCAGTCGGACGTGATCCCGCCGAAAAGCCCACCTTGACAAAGTAATGGTTTTTCCTTACATTCTGCGCCCTGTAGGAGGTTGCTATGCCCGCGTTGCTCGAAGAAATCAGCACCATCACCGCCAAGGGTCAGACGACGATTCCGAAGTCCGTCCGCCAGGCGCTCGGTGTCGATTACGGCGGCAAGATCGCCTTTCGCGTCGATGAGCATGGCGTGTCGGTGCATCGCGCCGACGCCGAGCATGACGATCCGGCGATCGACAGCTTTCTGTCGTTCCTGGCCGAGGACATTAAACGCCGGCCCGAGGCGCTGAGCGCGCTGTCCCCCGCGCTCGCCGAACGCATCGCGGCGCTGACCGAGGGCGTTAAGGTCGATCTCGATGCGCCGATCGACGGCGATGTCGATCTCTGATGATGGTCGTCAACGGGTGGCAGCTTATTGCCCACCCTCTGTTTCTCGATCAATTCGAGAAGCTGGGGGCGGCTGTCGCGCGCCTGCGGGAGAAAGACCCGCGCGGCTGGCACAAATCAGCCAATGCGAAATTGCTGGCGGCGCTGCGCCAGCTCGTATTCGAGACCATTCCGCAAGATCCCACACGCCCGGAGTATCGGCAGGGTGGCACGCTGGGGGACGACCGCAAGCACTGGTTCCGGGCGAAGTTCGGCGGCGGCCGGTTCCGACTGTTCTTCCGCTACAGCACCAGTGCGAAGGTCATCGTCTTCGCCTGGGTGAACGACGAGACCACGTTACGCACCTATGGATCGAAGTCGGACGCCTATGCGGTGTTCCGCAAGATGCTCGACAAGGGCAATCCGCCCGACGATTGGACGGCGTTGCTGACGGCTGCGAACGAGTCGGAAGCGCGGGAGCGTCTGGAGGCAGCTTCGCCCGACCCGCCGTGAACCCCTATCTGCGCTACGCCCGGCCGGATCATTTGCACCCTGCGCGGTCGCGCGCCAACGTGGGCGGATGGCCCTGCCACGCAAACGTCGTCCCCGCCGCGCGCCCTGCGGCTGGTCGGAAGGTCTCGAAGACCTGCACGACTATATGCGCGCGCCGCCGCAGCGAGCCGCGTCCCGCGGGCGCGTCATCAAGGATAGCGGGCCGATCGTTGTCACGGACGACTGGCCCGAGCGGGTTCCGATCGGCGACGCAGAGCTGCGCGCGATCGAAGGCCATTTGCGCAAGGAGCTGGACGACCTGTTCGGACCCTTGCCGTGAGATAAGGAGGACCATGCCATGACCGACGCCGCCCTTCGCGTCGAGGAGACCCCGCCGGTCATGGCGACGGCCCGCGCCGCGCTCTATCTGCGCGTCTCCACCGGCCGGCAGGCCGAGAGCGACCTGTCGATTCCCGACCAGCGCCGCCAGATCGAAGGCTATTGCCTGTCGCGCGGCTGGGAAGTCGCGGCCGAGTTCGTCGAGCCGGGCAACACCGCGACCGATGATCGTCGCCCCGCTTTCCAGGCGATGATCGACGCCGCGATGGTCAAGCCGCCGACGTTCAACGTCATCCTCGTCCACAGCTTCTCGCGGTTCTTCCGCGACCAGTTCCAGTTCGAGTTCTACGTCCGCAAGCTGGCGAAGAACGGCGTGAAGCTCGTCTCGATCACTCAAGACCTGGGCGACGATCCGATGAGCATCATGATGCGCCAGATCATGACGCTGTTCGACGAGTATCAGTCGAAGGAGAACGGCAAGCACACGCTGCGCGCGATGAAGGAGAATGCCCGGCAAGGCTTCTGGAACGGCGCCCGCGCGCCGATCGGCTACCGCGTGGTCGCGGCCGGCGAGCGCGGCGCGAAGATCAAGAAGAAGCTGGAAATCGACCCGATCCAGGCCGAGACGGTGCGGCGCATCTACCGCATGGCGCTGAACGGCGTCGATAACAGGGGGCCAATGGGACTCAAGTCCATCGCCACTTGGCTCAACGAGAACAACATCCGCACCCGCGACGGCGGACGCTGGGGCTTGGGCGCGGTGCATCAAGTTCTCACTCGCACGACCTACATCGGCCAACACCGCTTCAACACCCGCGACCACAAGACGAGGACGCCCAAGCCCGAGGCCGAGCACGCCGTCATGGAAGTGCCCGCGATCGTCTCAGAAGCGGAGTTCGAGGCGGTCCAGCGCTCGCTCAAGGCGCGCAGCCCGAAGATGATGGCGCCGATGGCGGTGGGCGGCCCGACGCTGCTCACCGGCATCTGCTTCTGCGCGTGCTGCGGCGGCGCGATGACGCTGCGCACCGGCACCAGCAGCGTGGGGCGCGAGTATCGCTATTACACCTGCTCGACGAAGGCGCGGCAGGGCGCTACCGGCTGCCCCGGCATCACCGTGCCGATGGACCAGCTCAACAAGGCCGTAGTCGATCACCTCGAAGCGCGGCTGCTTGACCCGGCGCGGCTCGAAGTTCTGATGGATCAGATCCTAGAACGCCGCGACGAGTGGGTGAACCAGCGCCGCGAGCATGTGGCTGATCTTGAGCGGCGGGCGACCGAGGCGGAAGCGAAGCTCAAGCGGCTTTACGACGCGATCGAGAATGGCGTTATCGACGTAAGCGACCCGTCGCTCAAGGATCGCATCGCCGAGCTGACCGCGACGCGGGACCAGGCCAAGGGCGATGCCGAGCGCGCCGTGGCGCATATCGTAAGGATCGGCCCCGCGATCACGCCGGAAAGCCTGCGCGCCTTTGCGGTCGCCCTACGCAAGAAGCTGCGGAACGGCGACGGCACGTTCGCCCGCGATCAGGTGCGGGCGGTCGCACAGCGTGTGGAAGTCGTGAGCCGGAAAGAGGTTCGGATTCGCGGCCTGCGCAGCGAGTTGCTCCGAACGCTAACCGCCGCCTCTGGCGTAGAGGCGGCGGTGCTAGGCGTTCGTGCCTTTGAACCGAAATGGCGCACCCGAAGGGATTCGAACCCCTGGCCTCTGCCTTCGGAGGGCAGCGCTCTATCCAGCTGAGCTACGGGTGCGTGGGATGCAGCGCCTAGCAAAGCCTCCCGGGTTGCGCCAGCGCTAAACGGCAGCGGTGTCCGCGTTATTGCGTCGATTCTTTGGCGGCGGCGTCTTGAGCTTGTAACGGCAAAGGTCCGCGACGTTGCATCGCCAGCATTCGGGCGTGCGAGCCTTGCAGACATAGCGACCGTGCAGGATCAGCCAGTGATGCGCATGGACGCGAAAGGGCTGCGGGACCTTCTTCTCCAACTGCTTCTCGACCGCGAGCACCGTCTTGCCCGGCGCCAGGCCGGTTCGGTTGCCGACGCGGAAGATGTGCGTGTCGACCGCAAAGGTTTCCGCGCCGAACGCGACGTTCATCACGACATTGGCGGTCTTGCGCCCGACCCCGGGTAGCTGCTCCAGCGCGTCGCGGTCGGCCGGCACTTGCCCGCCATGCTGCGCGATCAGCGCCTCGCTCAGCGCGATGACGTTCTTTGCCTTGGTATTGAAAAGCCCGATCGTCTTGATGTGCTGCTTGAGGCCGTCTTCGCCCAGCGCGACCATCTTTTCGGGTGTGTCCACCTGCGCGAACAAGGCGCGCGTCGCCTTGTTAACCCCGGCATCGGTTGCCTGCGCCGACAGCACGACCGCGACGAGCAGCGTATAGTCGTTGATCGATTCAAGCTCGGTCTCGGGATGCGGATTGGCTTCGGCCAGCCGTCGGAAGAATTCGAAGACGCTGTCTCGCTTCAAAGGCCCAGCACCGCATCCATCGTGTAGCGTCCGGCAGGCTGCTTCGCGAGCCACAGCGCCGCCTTGACCGCGCCGCGCGCAAAGATCGCGCGATCCTGCGCCAGATGGTTGAGTTCGATTCGCTCGCCGGTGCCGGCGAACACCACATGGTGATCGCCCACGATGCTGCCGCCACGGATCGAGGCGAAGCCGATCGTACCTTCGGCACGCGCACCCGACAGGCCGGCGCGGTCCGACACGCGCACTTCAGCGAGCGGCACCTCGCGCCCTGCGGCCGCCGCTTCGCCGAGCATCAGCGCGGTGCCGGACGGGGCGTCGAGCTTGTGACGATGATGCGCCTCGAGGATTTCAATGTCCCAGTCCGGGCCGAGCCGCGCCGCCGCCTCGCGCACGAGCCGGGCCAGCAGCACCACGCCGAGCGAGGTGTTGCCCGTCTGCAGCACCGCGATATCACGCGCGGCCTGGTCGATCGCGGCATGATGCTGCGCGGTGAGGCCGGTGGTGCCGATCACGATCGGGGTGCCGGCCGTGCGCGCCGCGACCAGATGCGCCTCAAGCGCGCCGGCGGACGAAAAATCGACCAGCACGGTCGCGGCGTGTGCCACGGGTGCGGGATCGTCGGTCGCGTCGGCACCGCCGGCATAGCGCACGCCCTCGCTCGCCAGAATGTCCTGAATGGCCATGCCCATGCGGCCATGGCTGCCATAGATGCCGATGCTGCTCATGCGCGCTGCTTGACCGTGCTGCAGCGAATCCGCAACATGCGAATGCATATCCGTGATAAGTTGCGTCGACCAAGGAGGCGTCATGGCGGGCCATCGCATCTATTCGACCGGCGTCGCGAGCGTTTATCCGCTGTATGTCGCGAAGGCCGAGCGGAAGGGGCGCAGCAAGGCTGAGGTCGATGCAATCATCCATTGGCTCACCGGCTATGACGCGGCCGGGCTGGACCGGGTGTTGGCGGACAAGATCGATTTCACGGCGTTCTTCGAACAGGCGCCGGCGATGAATCCGGATCGCGCGCGGATCACGGGTAGCGTGTGCGGGGTGCGGGTCGAAGACGTGGAAGAGCCGCTGATGCGCGAGATCCGCTACCTCGACAAGCTGATCGACGAACTGGCCAAGGGCAAAGCGATGGAGAAGATCCTGCGCAGCTGAGCTTTTCGCTTGCGGCACGACCGCCGCTGCGCAACGCTTCGTTTCATGATCGCTCGCTTTCTCTTCCTCACTGGCGCTCCGCTGGCCGTCTTGTTCCTGCCCGCCGCGTCGGCGCAGCAGAAGCCGCAGGCCACGCTCGATGCGTCGGTGCAGCAGCAATTGCTTGAGGACGTCCGCATCCTGTCCGCCGACGACATGGTAGGGCGGCTGGCCGGCAGCGAGGGTGGTGCAAGGGCGCGCGCTTATCTTACCCGGCGATTGAAGGCGATCGGCGTCGAACCCGTCTATCCCACCTTCGAGCAGGCATTCGAAGCCAAGTCGCGGCAGGGCGAACCCTATAACGGCGTGAACCTGGTCGGGCGCATCCGGGGCGCTGGGAAGGGCGACCGCGTGCTCGTGATCGGCGCGCATTACGATCATCTCGGCACGCATGAGGGACAGATTTTCAACGGTGCGGACGACAATGCCTCAGGCGTCGCCGCGTTGCTCGCCATCGCGCAGACTTTCATGCGCGACAATCCGCAGCATGATGTGATCTTCGGGTTCTGGGATGCAGAGGAGCGGGGGATGCGTGGGGTGAGCGCGTTCCTCGACGCGCCGCCGGTGCCGCTGTCGCGCATGGTGATGAACCTCAACCTCGACATGCTGGGCCGCGGCGACAAGGGTGAGCTGTGGGTGGCCGGCACGAGCCATTATCCGTTTCTGCGGGCGCGGCTGGAAGGATTGGCCGCAACGGCGCCCGTGACGCTCAAGCTCGGCCATGACGCGCTGCCGTGGAAGGGCACCGACGACTGGACCGACGGCTCCGACCATCGCGAATTCCACCGCCGCAAGATCCCGTTCGCCTATTTCGGGGTTGAGGATCATCCGGACTATCACAAGCCGACCGACGACTTCGCCAAGATCCCGCAGGACTTCTACAAGGGCGCGGCGGCGACGGTGATCGATGCGGCGCGGTTGTTCGACCGCGATCTCGACGCGATTGCCGAAGCGGCCGGGCGAAGCCGCTAAGCCCCCTCCAGCGCCTTCTGCCGCCGGCGCTGGACCGAGCTGCCGATCCCCATGGCCTCACGATACTTCGCCACCGTGCGCCGGGCGATGTCGAAGCCCTTTGCATTGAGCAGTTCGACCAGCGTGTCGTCGGACAGGATCTTCTTCGCGTCCTCGGCCTGAATCAGCGCGCGGATCGCGCTCTTGACCGCTTCGGCCGAGACTGCGTCGCCGCCATCGGCCGACTGGATCGCCGAGGTGAAGAAATATTTGAGTTCGAATAGCCCGCGCGCGCAGTAGAGATACTTGTTGCTCGTCACGCGGCTGACCGTCGACTCGTGCATCTCGATCGCGTCGGCGACGTTGCGCAGCGTCAGCGGGCGCAGGTGCGATACGCCATGGCGGAAGAACGCTTCCTGCTGCTTCACGATCTCGCTCGCCACCTTGATGATCGTGCGCTGGCGCTGGTCGAGCGCTTTCACGAGCCAGTTGGCGCTGGCGAGCATGTCGCTGAGCCACGCCTTGCTCGACTTGTCTTGTGGCCCCGACGACACCTCGGCATAATAGGCGCGGTTGACCAGCACGCGGGGCAGGGTGGCGCTGTTGAGTTCCACCGCCCAGCCTTGCCCGCGTGGCGCGACGAAGATGTCGGGGGTGACGGCCGGCACCGGCTCGCCGCCATATTTGCAACCCGGCTTGGGGTCGTAATTGCGCAGTTCGCGGATCATGTCGGCCATGTCCTCGTCATCCACGCCGCAGATACGCTTCAAGCGCCCGAGTTCGCCGCGCGCCAGCAGGTCGAGGTTGGCGATCAGCGCCGCCATGCACGGATCATAGCGATCCGCCTCCTTGGCTTGCAGCGCGAGGCATTCGGCCAGGTCGCGCGCGCCGACGCCGGTCGGGTCGAAGGTCTGGATGATCGCCAGCACCGCCTCGACCCGCGCCAGCGGCACGCCCAGCCGCGTCGCCATGTCGAGCAGCGACGCCGTGAGGTAGCCGGTCTCGTCGATCTGATCGATGATGTGCTGCGCGATGAACAGGTCGGTCCCGCCGACCGTCGCACCGGCCTGAGCGAGTAGATGATCCGCCAGGCTGAGGTCGGGCGCCGAGAAGCTGTCGAAATCCGGCCCATCCTCGGCCGACCCGCCGCTGCCCGTTCCAGCGAGCCCGAGTCCGCCGTCGAGGCCGCCGATCGAATCCGACGGGCTGTCATGGTGGAACGTTTCGGTCGCAAGGTCGACGTCCAGTGCGGCCTCGCCGGTCGACGCACCGCTGTCGAGCAGTTCGCCGGCATCGGCGGGGCCGTCGCGTTCGACGACTGGCTCACGATCGGGCTCGGCCACCCCGCGCTCGTCATCGCCGGCACCAGCGTCGAGCAGCGGGTTCTTTTCCACTTCTTCGGCGATGAAGGTCTCGATCTCGAGATTCGACAACGCCAGCAGCTTGATCGCCTGCTGCAACTGCGGCGTCATCACCAGCGATTGCGACTGCCTTAAATCGAGGCGCGGCGCGAGCGACATGGTTTAGAGCGAGAAGCCCTCGCCCAGGTACAGCCGGCGCACATTCGCGTCGGCGACCAGATCCTCCGGCGACCCGGCAAACAGCACGCGGCCGTCATAGATGATCGAGGCGCGATCGACGATGTCCAACGTCTCGCGGACATTGTGGTCGGTGATGAGCACGCCGATGTTGCGCGTCTTCAGTTCCTTCACCAGATCGCGGATATCGGAGATCGAAATCGGATCGATACCCGCGAACGGCTCGTCCAGCAGCATGATCGAGGGATCGGCGGCGAGCGCGCGCGCAATCTCGGCGCGGCGGCGCTCACCACCCGACAGCGCCATCGCCGGCGCGTCGCGCAGCCGCGTCAGGCCGAACTCTCCCAGCAGCTGTTCGAGCCGGCGGGCGCGCGCATCCTTGTCCGGCTCAGACAATTCGAGCACGGCCGAGATGTTCTTGGCAACCGTCAGCCCGCGGAAGATCGAGGTTTCCTGTGGCAGATAGCCCAGGCCCAGGATCGCGCGGCGATACATGGGGAGGGGAGTGATATCGACCCCGTCCAGCATGATGCGGCCCGAATCCGGTTTTACGAGGCCCATGACCGAATAGAAGCAGGTCGTCTTGCCTGCGCCGTTGGGACCCAGCAGGCCCACGACCTCGCCCTTGCCGACCGATAGCGAAACATCGGACAGCACGACGCGCTTGTCATAGGACTTGGCGATCGAAATCACCGACAGGCCGTTGCCAGCCGCAAGGTCCGGCACCGCGCTCACGGGTTCAAGAGTATCGACGTCCGCCATATGCCTTCTCTGCTCGCACCCGACCGTTAGCGAATCCCTTTGCCCGCGTCACTTGGCAAGTTTCGTGCATGAACAACCCGACGAAGCGAGCGCTGCGTCGCGATCAGTCGCGCTTGGGCACCGTGAAGCGACCGGTGACGCGCCCGCCGGAACGCACCACGCTGCCGTCCGGCGCGCGGGTGGTGCCGACGCCGGACCCATCGATGCTCGCCCGACCGGTATCGAGGTTGATCGTCATCCGTCCGCCGCTCACCGTGTTGCCGCCCTGCGTCAGCGTCACGCCGCCCAGCATGGTGATGACGCGGCGTTTGATATCGTACACGCCATATTGCGCACGTGCGGTCTGGTCGGGCCGAGTCACCGTGACTCCGCCCGATGCATCGAATCGCGAGACCGAGGGCGACCCATCGATCACCTGCCCGGTGTAGCTCACCGTCACGCGCGCGGCGGTGAGCGTCATGTTCGCCTGCGTGATCCGGACCCCGCCTGACAGGATGGCACGGTTGGCGCGGTCCTGAAGCTCGATACTCTGCGCGGCGAAGTCGATCGGCGCGTTGGTATTATGGCGCGACTGACTCATCGCGGAGCCGGCGATACCGACCATGCCTGCTGTAGTGGCGAGTGCTGCGGTCGCGGCGATGAGGAGGGGGCGGGACATGATCACCTATTTGCGCGGTTGGGATCGATCCGCAAGCGGGCATTGCCCTCTATACGGACCGTCCGCTGGTCGAGATCGGCGGTCATCCGGTTGCCGCTGAACGTGCCGAGCGGCGTGCTGCCATCGACGTTGCCGGTTCCGGTAAGCCGGCGCGATTTGAGGTCCATCGTCGAATCGCGCGTATCGAGGCGATAGCCATCGCTGGTGCGGACCGCGAGCGGCCCGTCCACCGCCACCTGCTCGCTATCCATGTCATAGCGTCCGCGCTCTGCCCGCACCTGAGCCGGCCCGTCGCTCAGCCGGATGCCGGCGGTCAGGTCGCGCAACTGCACCACCGGCTCGGCCGAGCTCTTCTGCACCGCCGAGCCTGCCTGGAGCACGAAGGGCTGACCCTTGCCGTCCGATCCGCGATAGCGCGCCGCGTTGATGCGCATCCGCTCGCTTGCGACGTCGACCTTGTTCTTGTCGAGCACGAACGACACGTCGCCACCCATGAACAGCGGTGCCATGACGAGGAATGCGCCCAGCACGCCGATGCCGGCGGGAAGCACCAGCAACAAGGTGCGCACGAGATAGTCGTGGCTGCTGCCCGGCCGCGCCCAACGCTTGCGGCGCGATCGTTCCTGAAGCGCGATCTCGGACATCAGCTCAGCTCAGGCATGCGCAAAAATATCCACTTCCGGCCAGCCGGCGAGGTCGAGCGCCGCGCGGGTCGGGAGGAAATCGAAGCAGGCCTGCGCAAGTTCCATGCGCCCTTCACGCGCCAACCGGCGGTTCAGTTCCTCGCGCATGGCATGCAGGTAGCGCACGTCCGATGCGGCATAGTCCTTTTGCGCGTCGGACAGCTCGGGCGCGCCCCAGTCGGACGATTGCTGCTGCTTGGAGATTTCCTGCCCCAGCAATTCGCGCACCAGCTCCTTGAGGCCGTGCCGATCGGTATAGGTACGCACCAGCCGCGACGCGATCTTGGTGCAATAAACCGGCGCTGCGACCACCCCCAGATAATGCTGGATCGCGGCGACATCGAACCGGCCGAAATGGTAGAGCTTCACCCGCGAGCGATCGGCGAGCAGCGCCTTCAGGTTGGGCGCGGCATAATCGCTGCCCGGGTTGAACCGGACGAGATGTTCGTCCGGCCCGCCGTCCGACAGCTGGACCACGCACAGCCGGTCGCGCGGGGTGATGAGGCCCATCGTCTCGGTGTCGACGGCGATGTCGGCACCGGCCGCGAACAGATCGGCGGGGATGTCTTCTTCGTGCAGATAAACGGTCATGCGCCCGCCTAGCGACTTAAAGCTGAACGCTCAATGGTCGGTCGGCGGGGGCGCGTTCTTCGTCTGGCTCCGGCGTGAGGCCATATTAAGGATCTCGACCAGCGCGGAGAATGCCATCGCGGCGTAGATATAGCCCTTTGGCACGTGCACGCCGAACCCGTCGGCGATCAACACCGCGCCGATCATGAGGAGGAAGCCGAGCGCCAACATCACCACCGTGGGGTTGCGCTTGATGAAGTTGGCCAGCGGATCGGCGGCCACGAGCATCACGCCGACCGTCACCACGACCGCAGTGACCATGATCGCGATCTCGTCGGTCATGCCGACTGCGGTCAGGATCGAATCGATCGAGAACACCATGTCGAGCAGGATGATCTGGAAGATCGCCGACCCGAAATTCAGGCTGACCACCTGCTTCTTGTCGAGCACGGCATCGCTCGGCTCGGGCGTCATGGTGTGGTGGATTTCCTTGGTCGCCTTCCACACCAGGAACAGTCCGCCTGCGATGAGGATGATGTCGCGCCAGGAAAAGGCGGTCTCGAAACTCGGCGCGCCATGCGCGCCCGGCGCGCCTTGCAGGCCAAGATCGAACACCGGCGTGGTCAGCGATACGATGATCCAAATCATCGAGAGCAGCAGGATGCGCATGACCAGCGCCAGGCCGATGCCGATGCGCCGCGCCTTTTGCTGCTGATGCTCAGGCAGCTTGTTGGTCAGGATTGAGATGAAGATCAGGTTGTCGATGCCGAGCACGACTTCCATGATGATCAGCGTGATGAGGGCGGCCCAGGCGGCCGGGTCGGTCAGCAGTGCGGCAATGTCCATGCGGCGAAAATGCACCGGAGCCGTAACAGTTGCAATCAGCGGTGCAACATGCCCCAATCGCGACGAAATTGTTCGCACGGTGCCGCGAACTCGGTTATACCCTATTCTGTAGGCGTGTATTCCGAGCGCCTTGACGCCTGCGCCTTCGTCCAGCGCTCGGTGTTTCGAATGAAGTTGGACGACCGGGAAGACGAACAGGGCAATGAGTTTTGATCGAGGGCGCCGCGGGGATCGCGGCGGGCG
>NZ_MDDS01000005.1 GCF_001721295.1 Sphingomonas turrisvirgatae
CCGCCTCAGCCTCCTTCAGGATGCCAATAATCTGCTCTTCCGAAAACTGCTTCCGCTTCATCTGTCCGTCCCTTGTAGGGGCCGGTCTCTAGTTCCAACTGGATGAAGAAACGGGGGTCACGTCACCGAGCGAACCGGTGAGCGATGCCACTTGAATAGTGGCATGATCGACAACGGAAGCGCATGAGCATCGACGTCTGCGATCTTGGCCGCGATCACAACGCCTTTCTACTTACAACAGTAAGCGGACTGTCGGAAATCCACCCGCTGCGGACGCAAGGCCGTCGTCTCAGCCGATGGCAGTTTCCGGAGCCATCAGTCATTCTGCTGAACGGCCGCTATTAGGGCGCAAACCTGCGGTAAACGAAAAGCGCCGGAGTTTCCCCCGGCGCCTTCCACTTAATCCAACCCTGAAACCCTCAGGCCGCCTGCTTGGCCCGGCTCTGCCGCTTGCGCTCATGCGGGTCCAGGAAGCGCTTGCGCAAGCGGATCGTCTTGGGGGTCACCTCGACCATCTCGTCATCGTCGATATAGGCGATAGCCTGTTCCAGCGTCATCTTCTTGGGCGGGGTCAGGCGGATCGCGTCGTCCTTGCCGGACGAACGGATGTTGGTCAGCTGCTTGGCCTTCATCGGATTGACCTCAAGGTCGTCCGGCTTGGCGTTCTCGCCGATGATCATGCCTTCGTACAGCGCCTCGCCATGGCCGACGAACAGGATGCCGCGCTCTTCCAGGCTGTTGAGCGAATAGGCGTTGGCCTCGCCCGTGCCGTTGGAGATGAGCACGCCGTTCTTGCGGCCCTCGATCACGCCCTTGTACGGGCCATACTTCTCGAACAGCCGGTTCATGATGCCGGTGCCGCGCGTGTCGGACAGGAATTCGCCGTGATAGCCGATCATGCCGCGGCTGGGCGCGCTGAACGTGATGCGCGTCTTGCCGCCGCCCGACGGGCGCATGTCAGTCATCTCGGCCTTGCGCAGGTTCATCTTCTCGACCACCGAACCCGAATGCTCGTCGTCCACGTCGATGATGACGGTTTCGTACGGCTCCATCTTTTGGCCGTTCTCTTCCTGAAGCAGCACGCGCGGGCGGCTGATGCCGAGTTCAAAGCCTTCGCGGCGCATCGTCTCGATCAGCACGCCCAGCTGAAGCTCGCCGCGGCCGGCGACTTCAAAACTGTCCTTGTCGGCCGCTTCGGTCACCTTGATCGCGACGTTGCTTTCCGCTTCGCGCAGCAGGCGGTCGCGGATCATGCGGCTCGTCACCTTGCTGCCCTCACGCCCCGCCATCGGCGAATCGTTGACGGCAAAGCGCATCGACAGCGTGGGCGGATCGATCGGCTGCGCCTGGATGGGCACGGAGACCGAGGTATCGGCAATGGTGTTGGAGACGGTCGCGACGGTCAGGCCGGCCAGGGAGATGATGTCGCCTGCCGACGCTTCGTCCACCGGCACGCGCTCCAGGCCGCGGAACGACATGATCTTCGACGCACGGCCCGTCTCGATGACGTTGCCGTCCATGTCGAGCGCGTGGATCGCCTGGTTCGCCTTGATCTTGCCGCTGGTGACGCGGCCGGTCAGCACGCGGCCCAGGAAGTTGTCGCGGTCGAGCAGCGTGACCAGGAAGGTGAACGGCGCATCGACGTCCAGCGCGGGCGGCGGGACATGGTCGACGATCTTTTGGAACAGCGGCTCCAGCGTGCCCTCGCGCTTGTCCGGCTCGGCATTGGCGTAACCGTTGCGGCCCGAGGCGTAGAGGACCGGGAAATCAAGCTGTTCGTCGGTCGCGTCCAGGCTGACGAACAGGTCGAATACTTCGTCCAGCACTTCTTGGATGCGCTCGTCCGGACGGTCGACCTTGTTGACGACGACGATCGGACGCAGGCCCAGCTTCAGCGCCTTGCCGGTCACGAACTTGGTCTGCGGCATCGCGCCTTCCGAACTGTCGACCAGCAGGATGACGCCGTCGACCATCGACAGGATGCGCTCGACCTCGCCGCCGAAATCGGCGTGGCCGGGCGTGTCGACGATGTTGATGCGCGTGCCGTTCCACTCGACCGACGTCGGCTTGGCCAGGATGGTGATCCCGCGCTCTTTCTCCAAGTCATTGGAATCCATGGCTCTTTCTTCAACGCGCTGGTTGTCGCGGAAGGTGCCGGACTGGCGGAAGAGCTGGTCGACGAGCGTGGTCTTGCCGTGGTCGACGTGGGCGATGATCGCCACGTTGCGCAGATTCATACAGGTTCCTGGATGCCGCGGGAGCGCGGTTCGGGCGGGCGCATAGCCGATTTGCTGCGCTCGCGAAAGAGGCTAAGCCCGCCCGTGCGCGTCAGACTGCCGCGAACGCCCGTCGCCAGTGCCCCGACAACCGGTCCTTCACCGCCAGCCGCAGCTTCTTCAGCCGCAGCAGTCGAAACGTGTCCGGCGCCTCGCGCAGCGTTTCGCGTCGGATCTCGTCCTCGAGCTTCCGGTGAACCACGCTCAACCGGTACAGCATGCCGCTCATCATAGTGCCTCCTTCGATGTCGCATCGATCGGAGCATCCGGCGGCGAGGGAGGGGGTGGAGGGGGTCCGTCGCGCACCGGATGATCCGATGCGGTCCGACATCACGATCATCCGATCGTCAGAGGGGCCCGGTCCGCTTGAGCGAGATAATCGACGCTAGAGGCCGTTCAAGTGGCTGGTGCAGAATTCTCAGCCGATGCAGCGGCTTTCAGGCGGAAGACCTTGCCCGGATCGACGACACCCGGAGTCGTCTGCGCGGCCGAAGCCACCGGCACCCACACCGCGATCGAACCGGCGATCATCATCTTCAGCCTGCGTTCCATTCCAGCATCCTAACTTCGACATGTTAACATGTCGCGACACCGAACATCTGACCAAGCTGATCGGTTGCAGCGCGGGCAAGGTGTATTATATTGGCGACACACTTGAAGGTGGCGCGGTTCCCGTTCATCTTGGCGCGAACCGACGAAGAGAATGGGCATCATATGGCGACGCAGACTGAGACTGCCGAGAAGACCGACGATCTGGTGCTGACCGCGCCCGAGCCGCTCAAGGAACGGCCCGTCGAGAAAATGGCCGGGCTGGTGCCCGTCGAGGAAGCCAAGAAGAACGAGCTGGTCACGCGGGTCGAGAGCTTCATCGACGATCTGGTGGCGCAGGACGTCAACTCGCCCGAGTTCGGCAAGCGAGTCGATGCGATCACCGCGATGGGCTCGAAGGAAATTCGCGATGCCGCGGGTCAGTCCAATCGTTTCCTCGATCGTCCGGTTCGCGCGATGGACAAGGATGCGGGCGTCGGAAGCGATCTGGCGGAGCTGCGCCGGACAATCGAGGATCTCGATCCGGGCAAGCGCGGCGACCTGATGCAGCCCAAGAAGATTTTCGGCATCATCCCATTCGGCAACAAGATGCGCAATTATTTCGACAGCTACAAGTCGAGCCAGACGCATATCGCCTCGATCCTGAAGCGCCTTCAGTCGGGTAAGGACGAACTGCTGATGGACAATGCCGCGATCGACGTGGAGCGGCAAAATCTGTGGGCGGCGATGGGGCGGCTCGAGCAGATGATCTATATCTCCAAGGTAATGGACAGCCGGCTGGAGGACAAGGCCAATGAACTGGATCATACCGATCCCGCCAAGGCCAAGGCGATCCGTGAGACCGCGCTGTTTTACACGCGCCAGCGCACGCAGGACCTGCTGACGCAGATGGCGGTGACGGTGCAGGGTTATCTCGCGCTTGATCTGGTCAAGAAGAACAATGTCGAGCTGGTGAAGGGCGTTGATCGCGCCAGCACCACGACCGTCGGCGCGCTGCGAACGGCGGTGACGGTGGCGCAGGCGCTGACGGCGCAGAAACTCGTTCTAGATCAGATCACCGCGCTTAATACCACGACGTCCAACATCATCGATTCGACCGGCAAGCTGCTGAAGGAAAATACCGCGCGGATTCACGAACAGGCGGCGTCGAGCACGATCCCGATCGAGACGCTGCAGCGCGCGTTCCAGAACATCTATGACACGATGGATGCGATCGACGTGTTCAAGGTAAAGGCGCTCGACACGATGAAGACGACGGTCAACGTGCTCTCGAACGAGGTCGAGAAGTCGAAGGGCTACATCGCGCGGGCCGAAGGCGCGCAGCAGAACCAGATTTCGGGTGGGACCGAGACGTTCAAGCTGGAGGCGCTGTAAGCCCATGCCGACCGAGATCGATCGACAGATCGATCGCGCGAGCGAGGTGCTGAACCGCTCGCGCGAACGCTATACGAGCCTGAACGCACGGGCCAGGAAGCGGCGCGAGGGCGAGATCGTGCGGCGCGTCGGCCGCATCGCGGCGGCGGATGGCCTCATCATCGTTGCGGCGATGGTGATCGGTTTCTTCGTGCCGCTCGGCATGTTCGGCGCGTTGCTGGTCATGGCGCTGCTGATCGCGGCGACGCTGTTCTTCGGCATCATGCCCGGCAGCGCGACGGTCGAGCCGGAAAAGTTCGGCGAAGCGCCGCTCGGTACCCTGCCATTGCGGACGGAAGAGTGGCTCGATCGTCAGCGGCCGACCCTTCCGGGCGCCGCGATGCCGCTGGTCGATTCGATCGGCGTCAAGCTGGACGTGCTCGCCAGCCAGCTGAAATCGCTGAACGAGGGCGAGCCAGCGGCGGCAGAGGTGCGCAAGCTTGTCGGCGAGCAGCTGCCGGAACTGATCAAGGGTTATCAGCGCGTGCCGGACAACCTGCGATCGGTGGATCGCTTCGGACAGTCGCCGGATCGGCAGCTGGTCGACGGCCTCGCCCTGATCGACCAGGAGATCGCGCAGATGTCGGCGCAGCTGGCGCAGGGCGACCTCGACGCGCTGGCCACGCGCGGACGCTATCTGCAAGTCAAATACCGGGGTGATGACACGGTAACGGGGGAGTGACGCTCGTCGCAGCCGCGCTGAGTCTGCTCGCCGACCAGCCAGTGCCGGCTGGTGACCCATCGCGCTGGGTTTCCGATTCGGATTATCCCGCCGCGCTTGTGCAAGCGGACGTCGAGGGGACAGCCGGCGTCGAACTGCAGGTCGATGCTGGTGGTGCGGTCGCAAGCTGTGCCATCAGTGCGACGTCCGGGAGCGCCGAGCTGGACGCCCTGACGTGTGAGCTGCTCAGGCAGCGCGCTCGCTTCACACCGCAAACAAGTTCAGCGGAGCCGATGGCGATCTATCGGACCCGGGTGACGTGGCGGATTCCGCGAACGAAGCTCATCACCCAGGGTGGGCGCGTGACCTTTGCTGTCGGTCCGCAAGGGGAGCTGACCGATTGCCAGATCGAGCGGCACGAATTCGAGGAGGACGATCTTCGTTGCGACGCCTGGATGATCGGCACCCTTGCGGCTCGTGTCCTGCCGCTGCCGCTTGCAGGTTATCGATCCATCAGCTTGACGCTGGCGATGGACGTAGCGCCGTCCGAATTCGTCATAAGCGCGGTTGCAAACGTAGATCGCGTCACCTTGGCCCGGGCCTCCGCCACGATAGCGCCGGACGGTTCGATTGCACGATGCCGGACCGGCGTCGCACAAACCCTTGAGGGGAATGCGCTGGACCTTTGCCACGGGCCGATGCAGCCGAGCCGCGACCGGCTATTCGATCGTAGAGCCGATGGTGGGATGCGTGAAATGGCCATTTCCATCGAAATTGCCGGCGTTCGTCGCTGAACGACGCAGCAATGCCTATCGCGCCGGCTGCTTGCCCAACGCATCGATCGCGCGGCTGCGCAGTCGCTCCACCGCGGCCGCATGGATGCCCGGCGCCGTGGCCAGGATGCCGAAGCTTTCGCCCCGCGGGGTGTTGAAGCGCAGCTTCTTGGCCAGGGCATCGGTTATCGTCGCCCCGGCTTCACGTGCGATCAGGGTTGCCGCGGCAATGTCCCAGTCCGCGCCCCACCGGAAGGTGGCGAGCAGATCGGCTTCGCCCGCCGCGACCATCGCCATCCGCAGCGCGATCGAGTTGGGCTTGTGCACCATGACCAGATCGCGATCGACCCGGGGCAAGTCGTCGGCCGGGACCCGCGCGCCGGGCAGGGTGGTACGCTCGGACGCTGCGATCGGCACGCTATTGCGCGTCGCGCCGCCACCGGCCTGCGCCAGCCATAATTCGCCTCGTGCGGGCGCGGCGAGTACGCCGATCACCGGCTGGCCGCGCTCGACCAGCGCCACCGACACGGCCCAGCCGGGGCGATCGCGGATATAGTCGCGCGTGCCGTCGATCGGATCGACCACCCAGACCCGATCATGCGAGAGGCGCGCAAGATCGTCCGCCGTCTCTTCCGACAACCAGCCGCTGTCAGGCAGCAAGGCGGACAGCCGCTCGTGAAGGAAGGCATCGACGTCGAGATCGACTTCGCACACGAAATTGTCGGGCGACTTCTCCCATTTGCGCACGCCGGTGCGGAAGCGCGCGAGCGCGAACGCGCCAGCCTCCTGCGCGATATCGGCGGTGGCCTGGAGAAGGTCGTCAGCTGCTGGCGACGGTCATCCCCTCGATGCGGAAGGTCGGCACGTTGATGCCATAGCGGAATTCGAGATCGCTGGCCGGCGTCAGCGCACGAAGCATCGCCTGGAGCGTGCCGGCGATGGTGATTTCGCTCACCGGACGGGTGATCTCGCCGCGTTCGATCAGGAAGCCAGCGGCGCCGCGGCTGTAATCGCCGGTGACCAGGTTGATCCCCTGGCCGAACAGATCGGTGACGTAGACGCCATAATCGATATCGCCGATCAGCGTCTCGACCGGCACATGGCCATTTTCCATGTAGAAATTGGACACCGCCACGCCGGGGGCACCGCCGATGCCGCGGCTGGCATGGCCGGTGGGTTCGAGGCCGAGCTGTCGGGCCGAGGCGCTGTCGAGCAGCCAGGTTTCGAGCATGCCGTCCTCGACGATCGCCAGCGGCGACACGGGCAACCCCTCGCCATCGAACGGGCGCGAGCGCAGGCCGTGCGGGCGGTGCGGGTCGTCGACAATGCGAATACCGGGCGCGAAGATCTGCGTGCCCATCGCGTCGAGCAGGAAGCTGGTCTTGCGCGTGATCGCGCTGCCCGAGATGGCGCCGGTCAGGTTGCCGATCAGGCCTGCACCGACGCGCGGATCGAACACGACCGGCATCGCGCCGCTGCGCACGCTGCCAGGGTTGACGCGCGCGACGGCGCGCTCTCCGGCGCGGCGACCCACCTCGACCGCCGGTTCGAGGTGATGGACGTGCCGGGCGCTGTGATGCGCATAATCGCGTTCCATCGCGCCGGTCTGTCCGGCAAGGACGCTTGCCGAAATGCCGTGGCTGGTCGCAGCATACGCACCGGAAAAGCCGTGGCTGGTGGCGAGCGCCCAGATGCTGCGGCTCGCTCCGGCGCTGCCCCCTTCGCTGTTCGTGACGCCCGGAACGGCACGCGCGGCATCTTCGGCCTCGAGCGCGCGCGCCTTCAATTCGGCGGGATCGCCCAAGGTTTCGTCATCGAGATCGAGATCGGGGACATTGCCCTTGAGCAGCCGTTCCATCGGCGCGAGCCCGGCCCATTCGTCCTCGGGCGCCTCACGCGCCATGGTGACGGCGCGATCGGCCAACATGTCTAGCGAGGCCGGCGCGAGATCGGTCGCCGAGATGCTGGCCGAGCGCTGGCCGACGAACACGCGCAGGCCTAGTTCCTCATGCTCTGCGCGCCCGACATCCTCGACCGCGCCAAGCCGCACCGAAACCGACAGGGATTCCCCGCTGGAAATCACGGCGTCGGCGGCGTCTGCGCCGGCTTTGCGCGCACGGGCAATCGCGTCCTGAACTCGGTCGCGGGCTTGATCGGGTGTCAACATCGCGGCGATCTAGGAACTGCGGGGCGGAAGGTCAAAAGGCGGTCGTGCCGACGACGAAGCAGGCCGCGAACATGAGCAGCCCGGCATTGCGGTTGGAGCGGAAGCGGTGAAGCGCGTTGGCGCCGTCGGTCGGCACCAGCGTCGCGACCTGCCACACGAGGTGAAGTGCCATCGGGGCGAGCGCGAGCAGCGCCACAGGATCGGGCCTCAACTGCCAGAATGCCGCCGCCCACAGCGCGAGCGCGAAGGTGTAGAAGATCGCGACGCCCGGACGGACATGTCGCCCCATGCGCCGTGCCGAGGAGCGGACGCCGACCAGCGCGTCATCCTCGACGTCCTGCAGGGCATAGATGGTGTCGTAGCCGATCACCCAGGCGATGCTGCCGGCATAGAGCAGCAGCGCCGCGGCCGGCAGGTCGCGCGTAATCGCCGCCCACCCGGTGATTGCCGCCCAGGAGAAAACGATGCCCAGCCATGCCTGCGGCCACCAGGTAATCCGCTTCATGAACGGGTAGGCCGCGACCAGGGCAAGGCTGCCGAGCGCGACCATGGCAGCCACCATGTTCAGCTGAAGCAGCACGACTAGGCCGATGAGGCACAGGGCCACCAGCCAGATCCACGCCGCCCTGAGGCTGACCGCACCGCTCGCCAGCGGGCGGCTGCGCGTTCGCGCGACCTGGCGATCGAGGTCGCGATCGACGATGTCATTGTAGACGCAGCCAGCGCCGCGCATCGCGATCGCGCCGAGCAGGAACCAGAGGATCAGATCCGATCGCTGAACCGCGCCCCCCGACAGGGCGATCGCCCAAGCGCCGGGCCAGAACAGCAGCCACCAGCCGATCGGCCGGTCGAATCGGGCGAGCAGCGCATAGGGGCGGGCAGCGGCGGGCAGCAGCCGCATCAGGCCGCGATATTCGGTGTCGGGAACGGACGCGGATAGATCAGACATGACTTGCCATCACGAAGACGCCAAGGTTCAGCCCGCGTCAAGCCGCATTGCGGCACGATTGCGGTGTCGCGACGAGTCCGCGTCGTCGAAGGAGTGATGGTGAAGTCGATCCGCACGTTCGGTTTGATCGCAATGGCGGCGTTGCTGGCCGGTGCGGCGCCGCCCCAGCAGGGCATTGAGGGCGTGTACCAGAATGCACACCGAACGATCCGCCTGCGCCTGGCGCCCTGCGGCGATGCGCTCTGCGCGACGGTGGTGTGGGCGACGGACAAGGCGCGGGCCGACGCACGAAAGGGCAGCGGTCGGGAATTGATCGGCAGCCAGCTGCTCACCGACCTGCGCCCGACGGGACCCGGCAAATGGCGGGGCAAGGCCTATGTTCCCGACCTCGACCGCCGTGCGACCGCGACCGTGGTGCGTACGCGCGTCGACGAGCTGCGTGTATCGGGATGCGTGCTGGGCGGGCTCATCTGCCAGTCGCGGCATTGGGGGCGCATCGACTGATTGTCGTGCGCCGCCGGCACGGCTAGGGGGCGGCAATGATCGCCACGCCCGCCTGGCCCCCGCAATCGACCCCGCGGCTGTATGTCGAACCGTCGCTGTCCGCCGGCGAGATGCGGCGCATCGACGGAGCCCAGGGCCATTATCTCGCGACGGTAATGCGACTGCGCGCCGGCGATCCGGTCAAGTTGTTCGATGATGTCACGGGCGAGTGGCTGGTTGTTGCGAGCGAGGTGCGCAAGCGCGACGTGACGCTGGAAGTTCGTGAGTTGCTGCGCGAGCGCGAAGTTGTGCCCGACCTGTGGTTGTGCGCCGCACCGATCAAGAAGGGGCGCATCGACTGGGTGGTCGAAAAGGCGTGCGAACTGGGCGTTGCGCGGGTCGCGCCGGTGCTGACGCGGCGCGCGGTTGTCGACAAGCTGAACCTCGACCGGCTGCGCGCGCATATGGTGGAGGCGGCGGAGCAATGCGGGCGCACCGCGCTGCCGCAACTGGCCGAGCCGGTGAAGCTGCCCGCGCTGCTGAGGGACTGGCCGGCCGAGCGCGCGCTGTTCTTCGCCGACGAGAGCGGCGGCGTGCCCGCGCTCGACGCAATGCGAGCGCGGCCTGGCCCTGCGGCGATCCTGATCGGGCCGGAGGGGGGCTTCGACGCGGACGAGCGTGACACGATTCGCGCCGTTCCGCAGGCGGTGGGCGTCTCGCTCGGCCCCCGTATCCTGCGGGCCGAGACGGCAGCGGCGGCGGCGGTCAGCCTGTGGATGGGCGCGGCCGGCGACTGGTAGACGCGATATTCTCTTTCCCGCTTCGTTGCACAGTCGTAAGGCGCGCGAATGAGCACCAAGACGGTTTCAAACAGCAACGCGCCTGTCATCGAGAGCCGTCAGCAGCTCCTCGAATATTTCGCCGGTGGCGAGAAGCCCGAGCCGCGCTGGCGCATCGGTACCGAGCATGAGAAGTTCGTGTATCGCACCGCCGACCACCGCGCACCGTCCTATGACGAGCCGGGCGGCATCCGCGATCTGCTTGCCGAGCTGACCCAGTTCGGCTGGTCGCCGGTCGAAGAGGGCGGCAAAGTTATCGCCCTGTCCGGGCCCGACGGTACGGTCAGCCTGGAGCCCGCGGGGCAGCTGGAACTGTCGGGCGCGCCGCTCGAGAATCTGCACCAGACCTGCGCCGAGACGGGGCGGCATTTGCAGCAGGTCAAGGCGGTGGGCGAGAGGCTGGGCCTGGGCTTCCTGGGCCTTGGCATGTGGCCGGACAAGACGCGCGCCGAACTGCCGGTGATGCCCAAGGGCCGCTATGGCATCATGCTCAATCACATGCCGCGCGTGGGATCGCTTGGCCTCGACATGATGCTGCGGACCTGCACGATCCAGGTCAATCTCGACTATTCGAGCGAAGCCGACATGGCGCAGAAGTTCCGCGTCGGCCTGGCGCTGCAGCCGCTGGCCACTGCGCTGTTCGCCAACTCGCCATTCACCGAAGGCAAGCCCAACGGCATGCTCTCGTACCGTTCGCACATCTGGTCGGACACCGATCCGCACCGCACCGGGATGCTGCCGTTCGTGTTCGAGGACGGGTTCGGCTATGAGCGCTATGCCGACTATGCGCTCGATGTGCCGATGTACTTCGTTTATCGCGACGGTCGCTATATCGATGCGGCGGGCCTGAGCTTTCGCGATTTCCTTCGTGGCGAGCTGTCGGTCCTGCCGGGTGAGAAGCCGACGATCGACGATTGGGCGGACCACCTGTCGACCGCCTTTCCCGAAGTGCGGTTGAAGACATTCCTTGAGATGCGCGGCGCCGATGGCGGGCCGTGGGACCGGATCTGCGCCTTGCCCGCGCTGTGGGTCGGGCTGCTGTACGATCAGGGTGCGCTCGATGCGGCATGGGATCTGGTTAAGGGCTGGCGCATGGACGAGCGGCAGGCGTTGCGCGACAGCGTGCCCCGGCTCGGCCTGGATGCGCCGCTGCCGGGCGGGGGCAAGCTGCGCGACATCGCCGGCGAGGTGGTCGAGATCGCCGGCGCGGGCTTGCGCGCGCGTGGCCGGCTCAACGCGGCGGGCGACAGCGAGAGCGGCTTCCTCGATCCGTTGCGCGAGATCGTGCGGACCGGAAAAGTGCCGGCGGAACTGCTGCTGGACCAGTATCGCGGCGTATGGGACGGCGACCTGACGCGCATCTATGACGGGTCGCGCTTCTAGACCTTGCTGCAGGCCGGGCAAGCGGGGTCCTTGGGCAGGCGCAAGGTTCTGAACCGCAGCGCGAGCGTATCGGCGATCAGGAGCTTGCCCGCGCTGTCCTCACCGAAGGGAACGATGGCGCGGATGACTTCGAGCGCGGCGAGACTGCCGAGCATGCCGGTCAGTGCGCCCAGCACGCCCTGTTCGGCGCAGTTGATGCCTGGCATTTCGGGTGAGGGACCCGTGAAGCAGCGATAGCAGGGCTTGTCCGCCTCCCAGCCGCGGAACACGCCGAGCTGCCCCTCGAACTGGCCGACCGCGGCGCTGACCAGCGGGATGCGATGCCGCAGCGCCAGGTCGGCGACCATCAGCCGCGTTTCGAAATTGTCGGTGCCGTCGAGGATGACATCGGCCCCGGCGTCTTCGAACAGCCGTGCTGCGGCCTGTGCGGTCAGGCGCTGCACAAGGCCAAGCGCATCGACATGCGGGTTGAGCGCACGAGCGCGGGTCGCCGCCGCACTGGCCTTGGCCATGCCGATATCCGCCGTGCCGAAGATCGTCTGGCGTTGCAGGTTCGACAGATCGACGCGATCATCGTCGATGATCGTCAGCCGTCCGAGGCCGGCAGCGGCGAGATACTGAATTGCGGGGGAGCCGATGCCGCCGGCGCCGATCACGACGACATGGGCGCGAGCCAATTTCAGCTGGCCTGCGCCGCCGATCTCCTTCAGCACGATATGCCGGGCGTAGCGGTCGAGTTCTTCGTCGGTGAGGTTCATTTCCGCCAGACGAAGGTAACCGTGGCGCGATACCATTGTTCGGCCGCGGCAGTTCGTGCCGCCAGGTTGTTGCGGGCGAACGCAGTGACCAGCCCGGCGGCATATTGTTCGACCACCGGGCAACCCGCAGCATGAGGCACGGATGTTCGCACGCCATCCTCGGGATGGACGAGCACCGCCACCTGGATGCGGATCGCCGGCAGCTTGTCGGCAACGCGGCGTTGCACCGGGCAACGATGCGCTCGCGTCTGCGCCTTTACATAGGCGTGCATCGCGGGGGTGACTTGCGGCGCGTGACGGTAGGGCAGGTCCGGCAAGCTCGCCCAGTCGATCGCCAGCCGCGGCGTCACCAGCGGCACCGGCACGGGCGCCGGCTGAGCTGCCTGTTGCGCGATCAGGAGGGGGAGCAGCAGTCCGCTCATCTACCGTCCCGTCGAGCCGAACCCGCCGGCACCCCGCGCGGTTTCGTCGAGCGAGGCGACTTCATCGAACGCCGCATGTTGAACGGCGGCAGGGACCAACTGGGCGATCCGTTCGCCACGAACGACGGCGAATGGTTCGTTGCCCAGATTGGCGAGGATCACCTTCACCTCGCCGCGATAGTCGCAATCGATCGTGCCGGGCGTGTTGAGGCAGGTGATGCCATGTTTGAGCGCCAAGCCGGAGCGAGGGCGAACCTGAACTTCATAGCCGTGCGGAATCGCCAGCGCGAAGCCGGTCGCCACGGCATGTCGGGCACCGGGGGCAAGGACCAGATCCTCGGCCGCGACAACGTCCATGCCTGCGGCGCCCGCGCTGGCATAGCCTGGCAACGGCAGCCCTTCGCCATGCGGCAGTCGCTGGATCGCGATGCGGATCGGGGCCGAACTCATTTCCGCTTCGCCGGCAGGCCGGAGACGAGCCGCTTCATCGCATCGGTCACCTCAGGCTCGGTCAGCAACGTGCCGTTGCGGCCGGGCAGGATGCGAAAGTCGACGGCGATGCCGCGCAGCGCCAGCGCTTCGGCGTAAGTGCGCGAATAACGCGGCAGCGTTGCGGGGTCGTCCGCGCCGACCAGCATGGCCGCACGGATCGTGGCGGGAATGCCGCCGATCGTCTGCAGCGGGTCGAGGCTGGCGACGGGCTGGTCATAGCCCTGGCCGGGCGCGCGCTTGGCCATCGCACGGCGCCATTCGGGCAGCGCGCAGGGGCAGGAAAGCAGCATCACGCCATCGGCCAGCGTCGGGTAGATGCCGATCAGGTTGGCAGCGAGCGCCGCGCCGCCGCCATCGCCGATGAGGATGATTTTGGCCTTGCGGTAGCGCTTGCGCAAATCGATCATCGAGCGTGCGACCTCGCCAACCCGCTCACGCGTATAGCCATCGCCATTGCCGGTGCCGCGCTCACCCGGCGACTTGCGGCCCGCGCCATCGACATAGCCAGGGCGAAGCAGCGCGATCGCCGTGCTGCCGGGCATCGCCTTCGCCGCCGCTTCGCTGAAGGAATAGGCTGACGCGACACTACTGTCGGTATCACCGTGAAGCACGACGGCGAGCGTCTGCACGCGGCCGGCGCGCGTTTCGCCATAGCGTTGCGCCTGAAGCTGTGGCGGATTCTTGGCCGGCGCGGCGGCGGTCGCAAGCAGGGCGAGCAGGGCGAGGCTAGAGCGCATCGGCGATCCGCTGAGCCAGGCGGCGCGCGACATCGGCCTTGGGCAGCTTTTCCCAATTTTCGACGCCGTGCGCGGTGACAAGGTGAATGGTGTTCGCATCTCCGCCCATCACATCACCCGAAACGTCGTTCGCCACAATCCAGTCCGCGCCCTTTCGCGCCCGCTTTGCGGTGGCATGTTCGACCACCCGTTCCGTTTCGGCGGCGAAACCGACAACGAGGCGGGGGCGGCCGGCGGATCTGGCCAGCGCGGCGAGGATGTCCGGATTTTCCGCCACGGCAAGCGGCGGCAGGACATCGCCCTTCTTGAGTTTTTGGCGTGCGACATCGACCGGCCGCCAATCGGCGACGGCGGCCACCATGACGGCAGCGTCGGCGGGCAGCGCCGCATCGACGGCAGCGGCCATTTCGCGCGCTGTCTCGACATCGACGCGGTCGACCAGCAGCGGCGTGGGAAGGGCGACCGGGCCGGCGACGAGCGTGACGCGCGCACCCAGTTCGGCCAGCGCGCCAGCGATCTCGAACCCCTGTTTTCCCGATGAGCGATTGGCGATGTAGCGAACCGGATCGATCGGCTCATGCGTCGGTCCGGCGGTCACCAGGATGTGCTTGCCCGCGAGCGGCCCGGCGTGGGGGGCGAGCGCGGCCTGGATCGCTGCGAGGATCGCTGCCGGCTCGGGCAGGCGGCCGGGGCCGTATTCGCCGCATGCCATCGCGCCTTCGTCCGGTTCGAGCACGGTGACGCCATCGCCGCGCAGCGTCGCGACGTTGCGCCGCGTGGCCGGGTGTTGCCACATCCGTACGTTCATCGCGGGCGCGGCTAGAACCGGCTTGTCCGTGGCGAGCAGCAAGGTGGTGGCAAGGTCGTCGGCGATGCCGGCTGCCATCTTGGCCATCAGGTCGGCGGTCGCAGGCGCCACCACGACAAGGTCGGCCTTGCGGCTGAGCTGGATATGGCCCATCTCGGCCTCGTCCTTGAGGTCCCACAATGTCGTGTAGATCGGATTTTCGGACAAGGCAGCGAGCGTCATGGGGGTGACGAAATGCTGGCCGCCCTCGGTCAGCACGCAGGTGACGTCGATCCCCGCCTTGCGGCACAAGCGGATCAGCTCACACGCCTTGTAAGCCGCAATGCCGCCGCCGACGATCAGAAGGATACGCTTCATCGTTCCACGCTCTGCACGCGCACGCGCCGCCTGTCGAGCGTACGTGAGACAAGGTCGCGCAGGCCATCGGGTGCGAAGGCAAGGCCGACCAGGAAGACAGGTGCGATCATCAAACCCCAGTAGAAGGTGTCGAGCCGCGCGAACAAGCCGATCGCGGCTGCATAGGCGCTGAACGTCGCGACGACGCGAAGCGCGAGCGGGTCGCGCCAGCTGGCCCAACCGAACAGCGCCAGGCCGGTGAGCAGCGCAGCCGCGGCGACGGGAAAGAGCTGAAGCGCGGTCGCCAGCGTCATCGCGCGCACGAACAGGCCGAAGCCGTGCAATCCGGTCCAGCCGGGCGAGATCGCATCGAGTGGACCGGTCACGCCATGGACCGCGACGGCATGCGCGGATAGCGCCAGCGCGAAGACGGCGAGCGCCACGCTCCACCCGATCGCCTCGCGCCGTTCGCGTTCGGCAAGCGCCAGCCCGGCCATGACGAGGACGAACAGCGCCGCCGTCTCGCGCACCAGCATTGCGATCAGTGCAATTGCCACGGCCTCGATCCAGCGGCCCGGGCGGCGCAGCGCGAGACTAAGCGCGACGAGCAGCCCGGCCCAGATTTCATGGAAGGCGACGAGGTCGGGCTGAACGAAGGCCAGCATGCTGCCGGCCAGCAGGACCAGTGCGGCAGCGCGGGCGGGGACGCCGGTCAGCGCCTCGCCCAGCCGACGGTGCCATGCCAGAGCCGTTGCGGCGGCCAGGGCGTAGAGCAGAGCGAGCACGGCCGGCACAGGGAGCAGGCCCTGCGCCGCGGCGAGTGCCGGCATGCGGAAGGTGAGGAACGGCCGCAGCGGATAGCCGCCGGCGCGCAATGCGTCGGCAGCGGCGGTGTAGTAGTCCTCTCCGTGGCGTACCGCGGAGGCGACTCCTTCGTACAGCGCGAGATCGGTCGTTTGATCGATCCCGCTGCCCGCTGTGGCTGCGGGCGGTTGCGGAACGGCGAGGACGGCCAGCGCGGCGAGCAGGAGGACGACGAGCGCCGCAAGCACCGACCGCGCCTGCACCGGTGACAGCGCTGCGAAGCGGCTGGCATGTGCGAGGAAGATGGCGCGGGGGACCGGCATCGGCGCAGGCTAGGTCAGCAGCAGCGTCGTCGCCACACCCAACCCGGCTGCCAGCAGCGCAACCGCGCCATAGCGCCAGCCACCGCCGACCTTGACCACCTCGATCTCGCGCAGCGGCGGGGCAGGCGGCGCGCCGCCGGGATCGGGGAAGTGCCGCTCGATGTTGCGGATCAGACGGGGCAAGCGCGCGAGCGTCTGGATATCCTCGACGAGCCGGTCGGCGATGAACGCCTCGGGCCCCAATTCCGTGCGGATCCATTCGCGCACGAACGGCGCGGCACTGTCCCACAGGTTGATATCGGGGTGCAAACGGGTGGCGACGCCCTCGACCATCACCATCGTCTTTTGCAGGAGCAGCAGATGCGGCTGGGTCTGCATGTCGAAGTCGCGCGTGATGTTGAACAGGCTGTCGAGCATCATGCCGACGCTCATGTCCTTGACCGGCAACCCGCGCATCGGTTCGCCCACCGCGCGCAGGGCCGTGGCGAATTCGGCGACATTGTGATGGGGAGGGACGTAGCCAGCCTCGAAATGGATCTCGGCCACGCGGCGGTAATTGCCGGTGATGAGACCATAGAGAATCTCAGCCAGCCATACGCGCGCACGGCGGTCGATGCGGCCCATGATGCCGAAGTCGATCGCGGCGATCCGGCCGTCGGGGAGTGCGAACAGGTTCCCCTGATGCATGTCGGCGTGGAAGAAGCCTTCGGAGATCGCCTGGCGCAGAAAGGCGCGGATCAGCGTGTTCGCGAGCGCTTCGGTGTCATGACCGGCAGCGACCAGCGCGTCACGGTTCGACAGCTTGATGCCGTCGATCCATTCCAGCGTCATCACCTTGCCGGTGGTGCGCTGCCAGTCGATCTGCGGTACGGTGAAATCGGGTTCGGCCTCCATCGCCTCGGACAATTCCGATGCAGAGGCAGCCTCACGCCGCAAGTCCAGCTCGCGCGCGGTCCACCGCTTGAACGTCTCGATCACCAGGCGCGGGCGCAGGCGGGCGGCTTCCCGGCCCATCCCCTCCAGCTGCGCGGCCGCCCATTCATAGGTTTCGATCGCGCGGGCGAAGTCGCCCTCGATCCCCGGGCGCAGCACCTTTATCGCCACGCGGCGGCCATCGATGGTCACGGCGCGATGAACCTGAGCGATCGACGCGGCACCGATCGGTGTTTCCTCGACCTCAGCGAACAGCGAGTCGAGCGGCCGGTCGAAACTGCGCTCAATCGCCGCGCGGATGATCGGGAAGGGGACCGGCGGAAGCTGATCCTGAAGCCGCATCAGATCGTGCGCCGCCGCTTCGCCGATCAGGTCGGGTCGGGTAGCAAGCGTCTGGCCGAGCTTGATCGCCGCCGGGCCGATCGCCTGAAGCGCATCGGCATAGCGCGGCGTTGCGGGTTGGATCGTGCCGATCCGGGCGATGCGGGCGAGGCGACGCACCGGGGCGGGCGTGTTGCGGTCGCGCTCGATCCCGCGCAGCGCGCCGTGGCGTGCGAGGATGCGGCCCCATTTGAGAAGCCGCCAGACGTGCGTGGTCGAGGAGGTCAAATCTTCCAGCCGCTGTGAATGGCCACCAGGCCGCCGAGCATCGGCTCGACGCGGGTCTGAACGAAGCCGGCTTCCCTGATCATCCGCTCGAACGTCGGCATGTCGGGAAAGCGGCGGATCGACTCGATGAGGTAGCGGTAGCTGTCCTCGTCATTCGCCAGCAGCTTGCCGAGCTTTGGCACCAGATGGTGCGAATAGGCGTCGTAAACGTCGGAAAAGCCGGGCCACGTGGTGGTCGAGAATTCCAGCACGAAGAAGCGACCGCCGCGCTTCAGCACACGATGCGCTTCGCGCAGTGCCTTGGGAATGTCGGTCACGTTCCGGATGCCGAAGGCGATGGTATAGGCGTCGAAGAATCGGTCGGGCCATTGCAGCGTCTCGGCATTGGCTTCGGACCAGACGAGGCCGTCGATGCCACGCTTGGCGGCGCGTTCGATGCCGACTGCCAGCATGTCCGGATTGATGTCCGCGACGGTCACCGCCGCACCCGATTCGGCGAGGCGGAAGGCGATGTCGCCGGTGCCGCCGGCCATGTCGAGGATCGTTTCCCCTTCGCGCGGCTTCACGCGGCGGACGAACACGTCCTTCCAGATGCGATGCAGCCCGCCCGACATGGCGTCGTTCATCAGATCGTAGCTGGACGCCACGCTGGAGAAGACGCCGCCGACGCGAGCGGTCTTTTCCGATGGGGCGACGTCTTCATAGCCGAAGGAGACGGTGTCGGCGGAGGTGCTGGTCATGGGCGAGGCTCTAGCCAAGGGTTGTGATGGGAGCAAACGCAACATAGCTGATCTGGATGCCAGAACTCCCCGAAGTGGAAACAACCGTTCGCGGCCTGCGCCCCGTGCTGCAGGACCAGCGGATCGCGCGCGTGCAGTTGCGCCGGCCCGACCTGCGCCGCGCGATGCCGCAGGATCTGGGGCAGCGGCTGACCGGCGCGCGGGTAACGGCGCTGGGGCGACGAGCCAAATACGGCCTGATCGATACCGATCGGGGCGACACGATGATCTTTCACCTGGGCATGTCGGGGCGCTGGCGAGTCGATCCGGCCGAGTTGTTGCCGCACGATCATCTGGTGATCGAAACGGAGGCCGGCAGGCGGCTGGCGCTCAACGACGCGCGGCGGTTCGGGTCGGTCGATCTGGTGCCGATGGCCGAGGTTGAGCAATGGGCGCCGTTCAGGGCGCTGGGGCCCGAGCCGCTGGGGGCGCAGTTCACCGCCGATCATCTGAAAGCCGCGTTGGCCGGCCGGACGGCTTCGATCAAGCTGCTGCTGCTCGACCAGAAGATCGTGGCCGGGCTGGGCAATATCTATGTGTGCGAAGCGCTGTACGAATCGCGTATTTCACCCCGACGCGCCGGCGGATCGCTGACCAGGCCGCGGCTGGCCCGGCTGGTCGAGGCAGTGCATCTGGTGCTGGATGCGGCGATCGAAGCGGGCGGGTCGACGCTGCGCGACTATGCGAGACCCGATGGGGAGCTCGGCTATTTTTCCAAGCAGTTCAAGGTCTATGGCCGCGAGGGGCAGCCGTGCGAATGCGGCGGCACGGTCGCGCGCTATGCCGAAGGCGGGCGGTCCACATTCTGGTGCCCCAAATGCCAGCGTTGATCGTCAGTTCGACTGCGTCGAGCCGGCGCGTGGGGAGTGGGCAGGCTCCGAAACGCTGCCGGCGCAGTTGACCCGAATCGCCTAAATGGCTAAGGGCCGCGCTTTCCCGAGGCTTGGACGCTGTTCCGCGCCTCTATTCGCACGAAAACAGGAACGAGACCTCCATGGCGAACACGCCGCAAGCCAAGAAGCGCATCCGTCGCAACGCCGTCCGCGCCGAAGTCAACGGTGCACGCGTCAGCCGCATCCGTACCTTCGTCAAGAAGGTCGAAAGCGCGCTTGAGTCGGGCGACAAGTCGGCCGCCGAATCGGCGCTGAAGGCGATGCAGCCGGAACTGGCACGTGGCGTTGCGAAGGGCGTGGTTCACAAGAACACTGCGGCGCGCAAGTTCTCGCGCCTGACCAAGCGCCTGACCGCGCTCGGCTAAGCCTCCGTTTTTCGGGCGAATTCAGGCCCCGCCGGCACGCGCTGGCGGGGTTTTTCGTGCGTGCTCAATAGCTTGGTAATCTGCCGAATCCCGAATCGGCCGCAGACCACGAGTCGTCGTGTCGCGAAGGCGTAACGATCTGGATTTTCCGAGATAATTCAATAGCTTAGGTAAGGATCGACGGATTTCCGCGGCGGGGATGAGTCAAGCCTACTTATTTCAGTTTCTTTGCATCCGGCCCTCTTGATCGATCTCGAAATCCGGCCCTAAAACGCACCTCCGCCACGGCGTTCTCGTCGGCGGAATCAGCGTGAGACAACAGCCCAGGGCGGATGCGATTCCGGCTGTGGGAGGGTTTTGCCTGATGCGGATCGGTGTGCGGAGGGGGCTCGAAGCGCACCGCATTGTGGCTGGAACGGCGCGCGGGCGCGAACTGAGGGGCTGTGTGAAGATGGATCAAGCCAAGGCCTGGACACGTGTGCGTGGCAATCTGCGGCTGTCCGCGGGCCAGCGGCTGTTCGACCAGTGGCTGAAGCCCATCGTGCTGCTCGATAGCGAAGATCTCGAGACGGTGCGCCTGGGGCTGCCGTCGCCTTTCATGACCAACTGGGTCAAGGGCCACTATGCCGAGCGACTGCTGATGGAGTTCAAGGCGCTGTTGCCGCAGGTGCGCAGCGTTTCGATCGAGACGAGCAGTGCCCGGGCGACGCGCGAACTGGCTGCTGAACCCGTTGCGTCAGCGGGGGCGGTGATGCCCATCGCGGCGGCTGAACCCAAGGCATCGGCTGACCGGCCGCGTTTCGACACGCGCTTCACCTTCGAGCGTTTCGTGGTCGACACTTCGAACCGCGTTGCGTTCAACGCCGCCAAGGCGCTGGCCGAGCCAGGTGCGCCGCGCTTCAGCCCGCTCTACCTTCACAGCAATACCGGGCAGGGCAAGACTCACCTGATGCACGCGATCGGTCAGGCGTATCTGGACGCGGTGCCGGAGGCATCGGCGATCTACATGCCGGCCGAGCGCTTCATGTTCGAGTTCGTCCGTGCGGTGCGCGAACGCGATACGTTCGCGTTCAAGCAGCGGCTGCGCGGCGTCGACCTGCTGATGATCGATGACCTTCAGTTCATCGCCGGCAAGGAATCGACCCAGGAAGAATTCTTCCACACGGTCGACGAGTTCATGCGCGAGGGCAAAAGGCTGGTGATCGCCGCCGATCGCAGCCCGCTGGCGCTCGAGGGGATTGAAGCGCGGCTGGCGTCGCGGCTGGGTTCCGGGCTGGCGGCGGACATCAAGCCCGCCGAAATGGGCCTGCGCCGCACGATCCTCGACCGCAAGCTTGAGGATATGCCGGGTGCCGTCGTGCCGGGCCAGGTGCTCGACCTGCTCGCCGCGCGCATCAGCAGCAGCGTGCGCGAGCTGGAAGGCGCGCTCAATCGTCTGGTCGCCTATGCGCAGCTGAACGGTGAAGTCGTCACGATCGAGTTCGCCGAAAGCGTGCTGGGCGAGGCGCTGCGCGGCAGCCAGCGCCGCATCACGATCGACGAGATTCAGAAGGCGGTATCGTCGCACTTCGACGTCAAGCAGCTTGACCTGGTGTCGCAGCGCCGCGCGGTGGCGATCGCCCGCCCGCGCCAGATCGCGATGTATCTCGCCAAGCGGCTCACCACGCGCTCGCTGCCCGAGATCGGCCGCAAGTTCGGCAATCGCGACCATTCGACCGTGATCCACGCCGTGCGCCGGATCGAGGAACTGCGCGGCACCGACAGCGAGATCGACGGCGCGGTACGCAGCCTGATGCGGCAGCTGGAAGCCTGAACGCCGCGATGCTGGCCGCGCTGGTCGCGGTCAATCTGTGGACATTTATTGTCTTCGGACACGACAAAGCTCGCGCGATGGCGAGCGGGCGGCGAGTTTCCGAGGCGAATTTGCTGGCACTGGCCGCGATTGACGGGTCGCCGGGGGCGCTGCTTGCGCGCCGGGTGTTTCGCCACAAGACGCGCAAGCAGCCGTTCTCTGCCTGGTTGTGGGGGATCGTCGCGGTGCAGACCGGCGCGGTCGTCGGGCTGCTGCTCCTTTAAATTCGTCATCCCGGCGCAAACCGGGATCTCTGGCGAGAGCGCAGGGCAGGAGCCGCCCGAGATCCCGGCTTGCGCCGGGATGACGGCGGCGGCGGGGATGGCTCGTCTATTGGGACGGAGGCTAGACCAGCAACCCCATGGTTTCCTGCACGCGGCGCAGCAGGGGGGCGGCGAGGGCGGCGGCGCGGTCGGCGCCTTCACGCAGGATGGCATCGACGGCGGGGCGGTCCGGGGTCAGGCGCACCATCTCGTCGCGGATCGGGCCGAGCTTGGCCACGGCGAGGTCGGCCAGTGCCGGCTTGAAGCTGCCGAAGCCCTGGCCGGCATATTCCGCCACGACATCGTCAGGCGTCCGATCGGACAGCGCGGCGAAGATGGTGACGAGGTTCCTCGCCTCTGGCCGGTCCTTGAGCGATTCGAACGTTTCGCCCAGCGGTTCGGGATCGGTCTTCGCCTTGCGGAATTTCTGCGCGATGGCGTCGTCGTCATCGACCAGGTTGATGCGCGCCGCGTCCGAGGGATTGGACTTGGACATTTTCGACCCAGCGTCGCGCAGGCTCATGATGCGCGGTGCGGCCTTGCTCACCAGCGGCGCGGGCTGGACGAGCAGCTCGACGCCATAATCCTGGTTGAACTTGGCGGCGATGTCGCGGGCAAGCTCGAGATGCTGTTTCTGGTCTTCGCCCACCGGGACGTGCGTGGCCGAATACAGAAGCACGTCGGCAGCCATCAGCACGGGATAGTCGTAGAGGCCGACGCTTGCACCCTCGCGGTTCTTGCCCGCCTTGTCCTTGAACTGGGTCATGCGGTTGAGCCAGCCAACGCGCGCGACATTGTTGAGCAGCCAGGACAGTTCGCTATGCGCCGGCACGCGGGTCTGGTTGAACAGGATCGAGCGTTTGGGATCGATGCCGGACGCGATCATCGCGGCGGCGATCTCGAACGTGTTGGCGTGCAGCGCCTGTGGTTCGATCCACTCGGTCAGGCCATGCAGGTCGGCGATGAAGTACATGCTCTCGCCGCCGGCCGCCTCGATCTGCGCCTGCATGCCCACCCATTGCTTGATCGCGCCAAGATAGTTGCCGAGGTGGAGATTGCCGGTTGGCTTGATGCCGGAGATGACGCGCATGATTGCTCTCTGCTGTTAGGCGCGGCGGCGGACGAGCGCCTTGAGGTCGCCGATCCGCACCGCGCCAGTCACGAAACAGGCTGCCGCATAGACGAGGCAGCCGGCGCCGACCAGCACCAGCATGGCCGTGGTGCGGATCGTCCAGCTGCCCGATATGTATGGCGTGAAGAGGTCGTTGAGGAAGAACATGACCGCGCCCATTGCGACCGCTGCGCCCACCAGCCGCCACACGCGCCGGGTAAGCTGCGCATCCATCACGAAGTCGCCGCGCCTACTCAGCGTGCGATAGAGCAGGGCGACGTTGACCCAGGCGGCGATCGCGGTGGCAAGTGGCGGCCCCATATGCTGGAGCGGATAGATCAGCGCGAGATTGCCGCCGAGGTTCACCAGCATCGAGATCGTGGCGTAGCGCACGGGCGTTTTCGTGTCCGACCGCGCATAATAGCCCGGGGTGAGCACCTTCACGAGAATATAGGCCGGCAAGCCGATCGAAAAGGCGGCGAGCGCCTGCGCGGTGAGAAGCGTGTCCTGCCGCGTGAATGCGCCATGCTGGAACAGGGCGGCGATGATCGGTGCGCCGCAGATCACCAGCGCGGCCGTGGCGGGCAGGGTCAGGAACAGAGCCAGCTCCATGCCGCGGTTCTGCGTATGCATCGCCTCCGCTGCCTTGCCCGCGCCGAGCTGGCGCGCGATGGTGGGGAGGAGGACGGTGCCAAGGCCGATGCCGATGAGGCCGAGGGGCAGCTGGTTCAACCGGTCGGCATAATAAATGTACGAAACCGAACCCTCAGCCAGCAGGCTGGCGGCAAGCGCGGTCGAGATGACGAGGTTGATCTGGACTGCGCCAGCACCGGCAGCGGCGGGGGCGATCAGCGACAGCAGCTTGCGCACGTCGGGCGACAGGCGCGGCATGCGGGGCCGAAGCTTTACCCCCGCGGCGCGGGCGGCGAGGATCAGCCACAGCAGCTGAAGCGCGCCCGATACGGTGACGGCGATCGCCTGATTGCGCGCGGTGATCAGCGTGTCGTCATGATGGAAGAACAGCAGCGCGACGATCAGCGTCAGGTTGAGCAGAATCGGCGCGGCCGCATTGACCCAGAATTTGTGCAGCGAATTGAGGATCCCGCCGAGCAGCGAGACGAGGCTGATGAACAGAAGATAGGGAAAGGTAAGGCGCGACAGCTCGACCGCATAGGCGAACTGATCGGGCGTCACGTCGTTGAACCCGCCCGACAACGCCCAGACGACGGGGAAGGCCGCGATTTCCATGACAGCGGTCATCACGATCAGGACCGGCAGCAGGACCGACAATGCCTCTTCGGCGAAGGTCAGGGCAGGGGCCGTGTCGCCGTCCGCTTCGCCGACCTTCTTGGCGAACATCGGTACGAAGGCGGCGCTGAACGCGCCTTCGGCGAACAGCGCGCGAAAAAGGTTGGGCAGGCGAAAGGCGATGAGAAAGGCGTCGGACGCGAAGCTTGCCCCGACATAGCGCGCGAAAAGCGAATCGCGCACCAGACCCAGTACGCGGCTGGCAAGGGTGAGCCCGCCGATCGAGCCAAGAGCCTTGACGAGGTTCATGGGTGCTGCCTTCGCCGCCGACTGTTATCCCGGCCTTGTGCCGGGATCCACCGCGCGGCCAGGACTGCCTTCACCCTTCCAGTCCTTCCGGTGCGGCACCGTGGCCCCCGGCGCGAGGCCGGGGTGACGGATGTATATGAAGGGCGCGCTCGGCTGAGCTCAAGCCTGGCCGGCTTCGTCGCCCTGCGCCAGCGCCTGTTGTTCGAGCTGCTGGTAATAAAGGCCGTTGAAATCGATCGGCTCGAGCATCAGCGGTGGGAAACCGCCGTCGCGAACGGCATCGGCCAGGACGCGGCGCGCGAACGGGAACAGGATGCGCGGCGCTTCGCCGAGCAGGAAGGGCTGAAGATGCTCCGCGGGCATGTTGCGAATGCCGAACAGACCGGCATAGGCAAGCTCGACGACGAAAGCAGCCTGATCTTCAAGCTGTGCCTTGACGTCGATCTTCAGCGTCACTTCGTGGACATCAGCGCCGACTTCGGCAGCGCCGATGTTGAACTGCACGTCGAAGGCGGGCTGGGCCTGAACCTGATAGATCGCCGGTGCGTTCGGGTTCTCGAACGAGAAGTCCTTCACATATTGCGAGATCACGCCGACCGAGGTCGAGGTGTCGGCGCCGTTCGCCAGCGGTTCGCTACCGAAACCTGCGTTGTCGGGCTCGCTCATCTTAACTAAGTCCTCTTTGATCTGGGATATGATTGCGGCGCGCCGCGTTCAAACAGAGGCCGCGCCTAGCAGGCGCGTTCGGGCGATTCAACGGGCGCGCGGTTCGGCATTTGAAAGCAATGCGCTTCCTGCCTATGTGAGAGACGGAAAAGAGGTGGTTGGCGTGACTTTTGTCGTTCTATTCGCAGCGATTGCGGCCTTTCTGGCGCTTCGTCTCTACTCGGCGCTGGGCAAGCGCACCGGGCATGAACAGGCCTTGCCGCGTCCCGCAGAGGAGCGGGTCGGCGCGCCGTCGATGCCGCGCACGCTGGATATGCCGGCCGAGGTGCGCGAAAGCGGGCCGCGGGCGATCGATCAGAATGCCGAGGGCGGTCTGCGCGCGCTGGTCGCAGCCGACCCCAGCTTCGACGTCGCCCAGTTCGTGGACGGCGCCAAATCGGCGTACCGCATGATCCTGGAAGCGTTCTGGAAGGGTGATCGCGAGACATTGACCTGGCTGGTCGAGGATGAGGTGCGCGACACGTTCGTCGCCGCGATCGACGCGCGCGAGGCGGAAGGGCATGTCGTCGAAAACCGACTGGTGTCGATCGAACGCGCCAGTATCTCGAACATCGAGATCGACGGTCGAGTGGCGCGCGTGACGGTGCGCTTCGACGCCGACATTGCGATGGTCACGCGCGACGCCGACGGCAATGTCATCAGCGGATCGATGAGCGATGCGGTCGAAACTCACGACGTCTGGGAATTCAGCCGCGATCTCAAGAGCGGCGATCCCAACTGGAAGCTGAGCGACACCGACGAGGCGTAATCGGGCGTAGGGGGCGGTATGCGCATCTGGAGCGTTGCGGCCGTTGCCGCGCTGTTGAGCGCATGCTCGTCCGGCGTGGTGCCGTCGCGCCCGCAATCGACCGCGTCCCGTCCAATTGCGCCGCCGACCGGCTCGGCTGACCCGGTTCGCCAGCCTGTCGCGGCGACCCCGATTCCGGCCGCTGCCGCGCCGGCGCTTTCGGCCGATCAGACCATTGCCGCGAAGGCGAGCCTGGTGCCCGGTCCCGCAATCGAGTCGCTGCCGATCGCGGCGGACGGCGCAGCGCGCGCGCTGGCCGCGTTCCGCATCAGCTGCCCCAGCCTGGTGCGCCGCACCGACGCCAGCGGGCTGACGCGCGGCGAGGGCTGGCAGGCCGCGTGCGACGCTGCGCGCAGCACCGCCGACAGCGCCGCGGCAAGCTTTTTCGCGCGCCATTTCGAGGCGGTGCAGGTTGCGGACGGCAAGGCATTCGCCACCGGATATTACGAGCCTGAGATCGCCGGGTCGCGCACACGCCGTCCCGGGCACGATGTGCCGGTCTATGGTCGCCCGGCCGATCTGGTCGATGTCGATCTGGGCAAGTTTTCCGACGCGCTGAAGGGCAAGTCGATCCGCGGGCGAGTCGACGGGACGAACCTCGTGCCCTTTCACGACCGCACGGCGATCGAGCAGGGCGCGCTGGCGGGTCGTGGGCTCGAAATCGCCTGGGCGGCCGATCCGGTCGAGCTGTTCTTCCTGCAGATCCAGGGATCGGGCCGGCTGCGGCTGCCCGACGGCGGGGTCATGCGCATCGGCTATGCCAGTCAGAACGGCCGCGACTATACCGGTATCGGCAAGCTGATGCTCGACCGTGGTATTCTGCCGAAGGGCCAAGCGTCGATGCAAGGGATCATGGCCTGGTTGCGCGCGAATCCGGAGCAGGGCCGTGCGATCATGCGCGAGAACAAGAGTTACGTGTTCTTCCGCGAGCTGACCGGACCGGGACCGCTCGGCGCGATGGGACATCCGGTGACGGGGCAGGCCACGGTCGCGACGGACCCGAAATTCGTGCCGCTGGGCGCGCCAGTATTTCTGTCGATGGACAGACAGGAGGCCAATGGGCTGTGGGTGGCGCAGGACACGGGCGGCGCGATCAAGGGCAGTAACCGGTTCGACACGTTCTGGGGCGCGGGCGAAGAGGCGCGGGCGATTTCAGGCGGCATGGCGGCGCGCGGCACGGCCTGGCTGCTGCTGCCCAAGGGAACGCTCGCCCGCCTGACCGGCAAATAGCGTGGCGCCGCCGTCTCGCAGCATGACCGCCGAGGAGCGGGCGCTGTGGGCGCGCGTGATCGCCAGCGTGACTCCGCTCAAGCGCGAGACGAGCATGGCGGCGCCACCGCCGCCACCGCCACCGCCGCGGCCATCGCCACCGTCGGCTCCGATCGCTTCCAAGCCGGTCGCCAAGGCGCCGAAAGGCCGTGTGCCGCCGCCACGCCTGCCAGCGCCAAAAGCGGCAGCGCCGCGCGCCGCGACGCTGGACGGTGGTTGGGATCGCCGGCTCTCCCGCGGGCTCGTTTCGCCCGAAAGCAGCATCGATCTGCATGGCCATACGCTGTCGAGCGCACATGCGTTGCTTGACCGGGGACTGGATCGCGCGATTCTGCAGGGCGATCGCGTGCTGTTGCTCATCACCGGCAAGCCGCCGCGCCCCGAGTCCGAGCGGCCGCATGCGCGGGGCGCAATTCGTGCTGCCGTGGGGGACTGGCTGGCCGCTTCGCGCCATGCCGATCGGATTGCTGCGGTGCGCAACGCCCATCCGCGCCACGGTGGGCAGGGCGCGCTATATATTGTGCTGCGACGCGACAAAGACGTCGGCACCGCGCGAAAATCTTAACGCTTTGAACCTATGTTAGACCCGGAGGTCGCATCTCGCGGCCGCAAGGGGAGCGCGCGAATTCGCGATGACTGGCGTTACGCTCAAAAGCCGTGCGATCGTGTTCGCGATCTGCGCCGGAGCGTTCGTGTTCATCCTCGCGCTCGCGACGACATGGCGCGGCGGGTTCGATGGTACCAACGCCACGCGCGCGCTGATGGCTGCGATCATTTGTGCGGTGATGTGCTGGGCCTATGCCGAGCGGACCATCGCCTCGACCGCAGGGGCGATCGATGCCGCGATCGACCGCATGGCACGTGCGGCAGGTGGGGATCTGGAAAGCCCGATTCCTGCCGAGGTCAGCGAATGTGTACCCCAGCTGTCCACCGCGATGGATGCGCTGTTCCGGCAGCTTCACGCCAATCTCGACAGCGTTCAGCGGCTTGCCCTGTTCGACCCGGTTACCGCGCTGCCCAATCGCGTCCATTTCCGCCGAAGCTGCGAGCAACTGCTGACTGACATGCCGCCCGACCGCACCGCGGCGCTGCTCTTCATCGATCTCGACCGGTTCAAGACGGTCAACGACACGCTCGGCCATGCGATGGGCGACCAGTTGCTGGCGATGGTCGCCAATCGCCTCCGCGCCGTCGTCGACCGTTTCGCTCGCGATGGCGAAGCGGCCATGCCGCTGATCGGGCGGTTGTCGGGCGACGAATTCACCATGTTCTTTCCAGCGCTGGCGCAAGTGCGCGAGGCGGAACGGATCGGACGCGGCATCCTTTTTGCATTGTCCGAGCCGTTCGACCTCGGCGATCACGAAGTCTCGATCGGCGCTTCGGTCGGCATTGCGTTGCGGCCGGAGCACGGCAGTACGCTGACCGACCTGATGCGCGCCGCCGATGCGGCCATGTATCATGCCAAGAGCAACGGGCGTGGCAGGGCCGAGCATTTCAGCGACCGCCTTGCGATCCAGATGGCGGATCGCGTTCAGTTGGAAAGCGAGCTGCGCGAAGCGGTGGAGCATGACCAGTTCAGCTTGGTCTACCAGCCGCAGATCGCGGCCGCGGACGGGCGGATCGTCGCCGCGGAGGCGCTGCTGCGCTGGCAACATCCCGAGCAGGGCGAGCGCTTGCCGAGCAGTTTCATCGCGCGCGCTGAGGAGACCGGCCTGATGGTCGAGATCGGCGAATGGGTGGTGCAGAGCGTCGCGCGCTCGATCGCGCGTTGGGGCGCGCTGGGCGTCGAGCAGCGGATGGCGGTGAATATCAGCCCGCGGCAACTGGACCATGCGGCCTTTTTCCGTCGCTTGCGAGAAGCGATGCATGACGCCGGCGCGCCTGCCAGGTTGCTCGAGCTGGAGATCACCGAAACGCTGGCCATGCATTGTTCGGACGAGGTGATCGACGCGATCGCCATGTTGCGGGCGGACGGGGCCAGTATCGCGATCGACGATTTCGGCACGGGCTATTCCAACCTTGCCCGCCTACGCGACCTGCCGGTCGATCGCGTCAAGGTCGACCGCAGCCTGATCGAGCATGTCGCGGTAGAGGCCGAGGCGCGTACGATCGCACAGGCCGTTATCGGCCTGATCCATGGCCTGGGCTGTGAGGCAGTGGCGGAAGGGATCGAGACCCAGGCGCAGCTCGACGTGTTGCGCGTGATCGGTTGCGATGTGTTGCAGGGATTTGCAATCGCCCCGCCGATGGCGGAAGCCGACTTCCTGGCTTGGGCGCGGTCGGCACCCGGTGAGGCGATCCGCGCTGCCGGTTAGGCGCTAGGCGAACACCCGCCGCAGGATGTCGGCATAGATCGCGGTTAGATCGTGCAGATCCGGGATTGCCACTGCCTCGTCGAGCTTGTGCATCGTTGCATTGACCAGGCCGAACTCGGCCACGGGGCAGATGCGCGACAGGAAGCGCGCGTCCGACGTGCCGCCGCTGGTCGAAAGCTCGGGCCGGAAACCAAGCCTCGCCTCGACCGCGTCCGAGATGACGTCGGACAACCTGCCCGGTTCGGTCAGGAACGCATCGCCATAGACGCGCCCGCGAACGATGGCGGCCGGCGCGTGCGTGTGGACGATCCGTTCGATCCGCTCGATCAGATCCTGACCGCGATGCCGATCGTTGAAGCGGATGCTTATTCGCGCCGCCGCCTTGCCGGGGATGACGTTGGTGGCGCGATTGCCGACGGTCAGGTCGATGATTTCGATGTTCGACGGCTGGAACCAGTCGGTGCCCTCGTCCAGCACGATGCCGTCGATCTCGGCCAGCGCACGGACCAGCCGTGGAACCGGATTGTCGGCCAGATGGGGGTAGGCGACATGACCCTGCCGACCCGGCACATCGATGTCGATGACGGTGGACCCGCGCCGGCCGATCTTAATCGTATCGCCAAGGCGCGCGCTGCTGGTGGGCTCGCCGACCAGGCAGAGGTCCGGGATGAGGCCCGTCGCCTGCATCCGTTCGATCAGCGCGACGGTGCCATAGGTCGCCGGCCCTTCCTCGTCGCCGGTGATGATGAGGCTGACGGTGCCGGCGGCGGGCAGGTGAGCGAGCGCGGCGGTGAAGGCAGCAATCGCTCCCTTCATGTCGACCGCGCCCCGACCGTAGAGCAGATCGCCGCGCACCTGCGGATCGAATGCGCTGGACGTCCAGCCCTCGCCCGGCGGCACCACATCGAGATGGCCGGCAAAGGCAAAATGCGGTCCGGCTCCGGCGCGGCGCACGGCCAGCAGATTCTCGACCGGACCGTCGGGCGCCTCGCCCGCTACGAACCGCTCGACCGTGAAGCCGATCGGGACGAGCGCCTGTTCCAGCACGTCGAACACAGCGCCTTGCGCCGGGGTAATGCTTTCGGCTGCGATCAGCGCGCTGGTGAGTTCGACGACGTCCATCGCGATCAGGCCGGGGCCTGCTCGAACTTCTCGATCACCCAGTCCTCGGCCTGCGCGCTGGCGATCCAGTCCTGCATGAAACGGTGGCCGAGCACTACCTGCATATAGGGTGGGGCAAAGCGCGCGACGGGCAGCGAATAGGTCACGAGCCGGGTGACCACCGGCGCGAACATCACGTCCACCGCGCCGAATTCGCCGAACAGGAAATCGCCATCGCCACCATAGCGCGCCCGGGCCTGCGCCCACAGCTCCATGATGCGCTGAATATCCTGCAGCACCTCGGCGCTCGGCATCTTGGGTTCGTAGACCTGGCGGATGTTCATGCTGTGCTCGCGGCGCAGGGCAGCGAAGCCGGAGTGCATTTCGGCCGCCATCGATCGGGCCATCGCCCGCGCGGCGCTGTCCTGCGGCCAGAACTTGTCGCCGCCGGACTTCTCGTTGAGATATTCGACGATGGCGAGGCTGTCCCAAACCACGGCATCCCCATCCCACAGAATGGGGACCTTGCCCGAGGACGGCGCGAACTCGTCACCCTCGCGGCGCTTTTCCCATTCCTGATCGTACAGCGGGACGACCACTTCCTCGAACGGCAGGCCCGACAGCTTGCACGCGAGCCAGCCGCGCAGCGACCAGGAAGAATAGGCCTTGTTGCCGATGAAGAGCTTGAGCATGGCCGCGGGATAGCTGGGGCGGCGGAGCGGGGCAACCATGCCGACCCCTCTTGCGGCGCAGAAGATTCGCCGACACCATGCCGACCGGGGATGGTGGGAATCATATGTTGCGATTGCGCGCGTCGGCGTTGGCGGTTGTCATGCTTGGCGGGACTGCGTCGTCGCAGACCGCGCCGGACCCGCGAGCGCCTTTACCGGCGGAGGCATTTGCCGAACTCCCGAAGGTGGAGCAGCCTCAAATCTCGCCGGACGGCACGCGCTTTGCGGCGAAGATTGCCATCAACGGCAAGCAATATCTGGCGATCATGCCGGTGGACGGAGGCAGCCGCACGCTCGTCGCCGCCGGCGAAGCGGACCTCAACTGGTGGCGCTGGGTCAACGATGCCTGGCTGATCGTCGGGATCGGCGACGAGCAGAATGTCGAGGGGCGGCCATGGTACATATCACGGGCGATCGGCGTCGAAGCGACGACGGGCAAGCCGCAGCCCATCGTCAATCGCATGGCTGCGCAGGACGCGGACGACGTGATCTGGATGGCGCGAGACGGTTCGGCCCGGGTCATGATCGCCTATCAGACGTCGATCTACTCGGAGGAGGCCGGGTTCTGGCCGCGCGTCGATGAGGTCGACCTAGCGACCGGGAAGCGCAAGCAGGTGCAGGGGCCGCGCATCGGCGTGCTGTCCTGGTATGCCGATCCGCAAGGCGTGCTGCGCATGGGGATCGGCATCAGCGAGGACGGCCGATCCCGGCGCCTGCTCTATCGCGACACGGCAGAGGCGCCGTTCCGCACGATCGATCGCGCCAAAGGCAGCGAAAGCCGGCTCACCGTGCCGGCGATGTTCTTGCGCGACAAGCGCAAGGCCCTGATCATCGACGACGATGAGGGCGGCTATTCAGCGCTGTACGAGCTGGACCTCACCACCCTGGAACGCGGCAAGCAGCTGATAGCGAGCAAGGGCTATGACATTGGCGGCCTCGTGCCGACCGAGGACGGCTTTGGGTATCTGGGCGTCTCGATTGAGGAGGATCGACCCGAAGTGCGGTGGACCGATGCCGAGATGAGCGCAATGCAGACCAGGGTGAGTGCGCTGGTCAAAGGCGCGCAGGTCGAGATCGCCTCGCTCAGCAAGGATCGCTCGGTCGCGATTCTGCGCATCGGGGGCGCGGACGCGCCGGGCGCCTGGTACCTGTATCGGCTTAGCGAGAATGCGCTGACGTTGCTTGCCGAGAACAACGGCGTGATGGGAATGCGTCGGCTGCATCCGGTCAGGACGATCCGCTACAAGGCGCGCGACGGGCTGGAAATCCCGGCGGTGATGACCCTGCCGCGCGGCCGTAGGGGAAAGCTGCCGCTGATCGTGATGCCGCACGGCGGACCGTTCGCGCGCGATAGCGAGACCTGGGACTGGTGGCCGCAATTCCTGGCCGATCGCGGTTACGCCGTCATTCAACCCAACTATCGCGGTTCGTCCGGTTTCGGCACGCCTTTCACCAAGAAGGGGGAGGGGCAATGGGGCCTGGCAATGCAGGACGACCTGAATGACGCGGTGCAGGCGCTGGCCGATCTGGGCATCGCCGATTCCACGCGCGTCTGCATGGTCGGCGGCTCGTACGGCGGCTATGCTGCCATGCGAGCAGCTCAGCGTGACGGTGCAAAATATCGCTGCGCCGTGTCCTATGCCGGGGTGTCGGACCTCGGGCGCATGGTCGCGCACCAGCGCAACTTCCTGTTTTCAGGCTCCGGCACGGACTGGCTCAAGAAACAGGCGCCCGACCTGCGGAGCGTCTCGCCCGTCAATTATCCCGAGCAGGTGTCGATCCCGCTGCTGTTGATGCATGGCGAGAAGGATCGCCGGGTGCCGATCATCCAGTCGCGCGTGATGGCCCAGAAGCTGAAAGCCGCTGGCAAGGACGTGACCTTCATCGCCCAGAAGGAAGCCGATCACTTCTTCAGCCGCGCGGAGGACCGCCTGGAGTTCCTGAAGGCGCTCGAGGCATTTCTGGCCAAGCACAACCCGGCCTGATCCGCCTGTTCAGACGCTGACTGCCTCCAGCACCGCAGCGCGCAGTTCGGCGATCCCTACGTTCTTCTCGCTCGAGGTGACGAGGATGTCGGGGTGCGCGGCTGGTCGTTTGCGGGCTTCGACCTCGGTCCTGGCGAGCACCTCGTCCGCCTCGGCGGCGCTGACCTTGTCGCGCTTGGTCAGCACGATGCGGTAGCTGACGGCGGCGGCATCGAGCATGTCGAGAATGTCGCGATCAACTTCCTTGATGCCGTGGCGGCTGTCGATCAGCACCAGCGCGCGCTTCAGCACATCGCGCCCGCGCAGGAAGTCGTTGACCAGGAATCGCCACTTCTTGACGACATCCTTCGGCGCCTTGGCAAAGCCATAGCCCGGCATGTCGACGAGGCGGAACTTCACCGGATCGCCGATGTCGAAGAAGTTCAGCTCCTGCGTGCGGCCGGGCGTGTTCGACGTGCGCGCAAGGCCGTTGCGACCCGCCAGCGCGTTGAGCAGCGAGGATTTGCCGACGTTCGACCGGCCCGCGAACGCCACTTCCGGCACCGTTGGATCGGGCAGGAAGTGAAGCGCCGGCGCCGATTTCAGGAAGGCGACCGGACCTGCAAAGGTCTTGCGCGCCGTCTCGACCAGTTCGGGATCGAAATCGCTCACTTCTTCCTCTTGGCAGCTTTGCCTTCGATCACGGCTCCGGCGGCGGGCGCTGGTTCCTTGAGCGCCGGGTGACGCATGTAGAGGAACTTCTGCTGCGCGATGGTGAGCAGGTTCGAGGTGATCCAGTAGAGCTGGAGCCCGGCTGCGAACGGCGCCATCACGAACATCAGCACCCACGGCATCAGGCTGAACACCTGCTTCTGGACCTCGTCCATCGGCGCGGGGTTGAGCTTGAACTGCGCCCACATCGACAGGCCGAGCAGGATCGGCAGGACCCCGATGGCCAGGAATGCCGGCGGGTTGAAATCGAGCAGGCCGAACAGGTTGAGGATGTGCAGCGGATCGGGCGCAGACAGATCCTTGATCCACAGGATGAACGGCTGATGCCGCATCTCGATCGACAGCATCAGGCACTTGTAGAGCGCGTAGAGGATCGGGATCTGAAGCAGGGTGGGGAGGCAACCCGCAAGCGGGTTGACCTTCTCGTCCTTGTACAGCTTCATGATCTCCTGCTGCTGGCGCGGCTTGTCGTCCTTGTAGCGTTCCTGCAGCGCCTTCATCTTGGGCTGAAGCGCGCGCATCGAGGCCATCGACGCGAACTGACGCTGCGCAATCGGGAACAGCAGCGCACGGACGGTCAGCGTCAGGAGGATGATCGCCACGCCAAAATTGCCGACCATGCGGAACAGCCAGTTGAGGTAGTGGAAGATCGGCTTTTCGAAGATCTCGAACCAGCCCCAGTCGATCGCACGACCGAACTGGCTGATGCCGCCCTTTTCCTCATAGTCGTCGAGCAGGTTGATGTCCTTTGCGCCCGCAAAGAAGCGCGAGGTCTGCGTGACCATCTGGCCCGGGCCGACCTGCTGCGCGCTGGCCGGTTCGAACTGGGCCTGGGTGGCGCCGCCCGGCGCGGGGCGGAAGCTGAGCAAGCCCTTTGCGCCCTGATCGGGAACCAGCGCGGTCAGCCAGTAATGGTCGGTATAGCCGAGCCAGCCGCCCGTCGCATCGAAGCGCTGCGCGCCTTCCTCGGCGACGGTCTTGTAATCGACGCCGTAATTGACCGAGTTGTTGTAGGACGCGACCGGGCCGGCATGGATCGTCCAAGTATCGACGTCCTTGCCCGCGCCGTAGCGATAGAGATAGCCATAGGGCGCAATGCTGATCGCCTGAGGGCCCAGGTTCGCCACCTTTTGCCGCACGGTGAACATATAGCCGCTGTCGATCGCGAGCTCGATGATGAAGCGCTGCGAGCCGCTGGTTGCGGTCAGCGTCACCGGCGTGTCGACTGTCAGCCGGTTACCGCTCGCCTGCCAGACCGTGTCTGGACCGGGCGCGGTGAGGCCCTGGCCGCTCCAGCCAAAGCCAGCGAAATAGGCGTCGCGCGTGCCCGACGGCGACAGCAGGCGGATGGGGTCGCTGTCCTTGGCGATCGTTTCCTTGTGCTTGACCAGCACCAGGTCGTCGATCCGCGCGCCCTTCAGGTTGATCGACCCCTTGAGCAGCGGCGTGTCGATGGCGACGCGCGGCGTTTCGGCAAGGACGATGCGACGGTCGCGGAGCGCAGCCGGCGAATCGGCAGCGGGATCGGCGCCGGGGTTCGGAACGACTTCCGTCTTGCCGCCCTTGACCTGCGTCGCCGGGGGCTGCGCCGTGGGGAAGAACTGATCGGCGACGAGCGGCCACGCGAACAGCAGCAGCGCCGCGATCACCGCGAAGAGCAGGAAATTCTTCTGGTCGTCTTTCACGTCAGTCCCCGGTTCACGTCACGGCACTGGATCGTAGCCGTGCCCGCCAAATGGATGGCAGCGAAGGATGCGTCGCAGCGCCAGCCATCCCCCTTTGAGCGCGCCATAGCGGTTCAACGCCTCGATTGCATAGGCCGAACAGCTTGGCGCGAAGCGGCAACTGGGCGGGAGGATGCGCGAGGGGCCGAGTTGCCAGCTGCGTGCGATCAGGATGAGCAGGCGGGCGATCATTTGCGCAGGCGCGCCAGCGCCCTGGCCAGATCGGTGCGGAGCGCGGAAAAGTCGCGATCGTTGCCCACAGCGCGTCCGATCAGAACATGATCGCAGCCGCGAAACCCTTGTTCTGGAAGGATCTCTCGTGCGAGCTCGCGGAACCGCCGTTTCATGCGATTGCGCACGACCGCGTTGCCGACCTTCCGGGAAACGGTGATGCCGATCCGCATCGTCATGTCATCGTCGCCGCGCGCACGGACCAGCAATACGAACCCCGGCATCGGGGCGCGCTTTCCGGCATTCGCGGCGAGATAATCCTTGCGCTGAGTCAGCCGCGCAAGCGGGGCTGAAGTCAGGCGCTCAGCTTGTTGCGACCGCGCGCACGACGCGCCCGGATCACGTTGCGGCCGCCCGGAGTCGCCATCCGCGCGCGGAAGCCGTGCCGGCGCGCACGCACCAGGTTGCTCGGCTGAAAGGTCCGCTTCATCGTTCATTCCCTGAATATCAAAACGTAAAAGGGCCGCCACAGGGACGGCCTTGGATGGCGCGCCTCTATGCAAAAGCAGCGTGGAAGTCAATTCGCGGCGAGCGTCTTGGCACGCTGGCGCCGCCGCCGGGCGCTGGCCCGCACGAGGACGCGATCGAGAAAGGCGCCCACGCGCGGCCAGCGCGCCTTCATCCGAACGAAGCGGTGACGCGCCCAGACCGAATTGCGCAGGATCAGGACGAGTCCGGCGGTGGCCACGACCGTGCCGCCAGGACCGGGCAGGGGCGATACCAACGGCGCGACCACGGCGAACAGCAGCACGCCCAGCGCGAGCAGCGCGACGCGGATAACGGGATGCGGCGGGCGGCGCATCCAGCCGAGATGGGCAGGATGCCGTTTATCGCAAGTATCATTGCGATGAGCCGTTTCCTGCCGGCGAAAACTTGCTACCACCTGCCGAACAAAGGGGGAATCATGGTCGCGAGCGTCTCGACGGTGGCGTATCTGGGGCTGGAGGCGCGCGCGGTCGAGGTGCAGTGCAACCTGGTGCCGGGCCTGCCCAATTTCGTCGTCGTCGGCCTGCCCGACAAGGCGGTGGGGGAGAGCCGCGAGCGGGTGCGCGCCGCGATGGCGGCAATCGGACTCTCGCTGCCGCCCAAGCGCGTGATCCTGAACCTCTCGCCCGCCGACCTACCCAAGGAAGGATCGCATTTCGATTTGCCGATCGCGCTCGCTCTGCTCGGCGCGATGGGCGTGGTCGACGCCGAATCGCTGAGCGAGCATGTCTTCGTCGGCGAACTGGGGCTGGACGGTCGGATCGCGCCGTCGCCCGGCGTACTGCTTGCGGCGCTCCATGCGGCTGAGCTGGGCAAGGGGCTGGTGTGTCCCGTGGCGCAGGGGGCCGAAGCGGCATGGGCGGGTACCACCGGCGTCATTGCCGCGCCCGACCTGATCGGGCTGATCAATCACTTCAAGGGCCAGCAATTGCTCGCCGCGCCGGTTGCGGGGGAGGCGGAGGAGCTGGCGCGCGGTCCCGACCTCAATCAGGTCAAGGGGCAGGAGACTGCGAAGCGCGCGCTGGAGATCGCGGCGGCGGGCGGGCATAATTTGTTGATGATCGGGCCGCCGGGTGCGGGCAAGTCGCTGATGGCAAGCTGCCTGCCCGGCATCCTTCCGCCACTGGAAGCCGCCGAGGCGCTGGAAGTATCGATGGTGGCGAGCGTCGCGGGCACGCTGCAGGGCGGGAAGCTCACGCGGACCCGGCCGTTTCGCAGCCCACATCATTCGGCGTCGATGGCTGCGCTGACCGGCGGCGGGCTGAAGGTGAAGCCGGGCGAGGTCAGCATGGCCCATCTGGGCGTGCTGTTCCTGGACGAGTTGCCCGAGTTCCAGCGCGCCGTGCTCGATTCGTTGCGCCAGCCGCTCGAGACCGGGACGGTGAGTGTCGCGCGGGCGAATGCGCATGTGACCTTACCGGCGCGGGTGCAGCTGGTCGCGGCGATGAACCCGTGCCGCTGCGGGCATCTTGGCGATCCGGCGCTGGCGTGCGCTCGCGCACCGAAATGCGCGGCGGATTATCAGGCCAAGGTGTCGGGGCCGCTGCTCGACCGCATCGACCTGCATGTCGAGGTTCAGCCGGTGACCGCCGCCGACCTGGTGCTGCCGCCGCCGGCCGAGGGATCGGCCGAAGTGGCAGCGCGCGTCGCGGCAGCGCGCGCGGTGCAGACGGCACGCTATCGCGATACGCCGGCGCGGACCAATGCCGAGGCGGAGGGGCCGGTTCTGGACGCGCATTCAACCCCGGACGAGGCGGGCCGCAAGCTGCTGGCGCAGGCGGCCGAGGCGATGCGCATGTCCGCGCGCGGCTATACCCGCGTGCTCAGGACAAGCCGGACCATCGCTGATCTTGCCAGTTCCGAGCAGGTCACGCGCATTCACGTTGCCGAGGCGCTCAGCTATCGGCGGCGGCCGCCCGTAAGTTGATGGCGGTAATCGATTCCATTGCCGACACTCGTCAACTTGGCGATTGTCTACGGACGGGAGGACAATGCGCGATTGCTGCGTAAGATTACGGGGTTCGCGGCAGCTTCCCACCCGCTCTGAGCCATTCCGGCATTTATGCGACGCGCCAACAGCAGACGGACCGGTGACGACCCCATTGCTGACAGCCAGTTAGTCTGCTGGTTCCGTCCTATTGCTGACCCTGTAGGGAGCTGACATACGCGTCCAAGGGGGGAGCATGTGATGAGCCTGTTCGAGTTTACCTTTGCACTAAGCGCGGTTATCCTTGGATTGGCGCTGACCCATATCGCCGCTACGATCCACAAGCTTCTGCTTTTAGGTAAACAGGTTAAGTGGGCGATTGAGCCGGTTCTTCTGGCGGCCATCGTTATTCTGCTAATCGTCTCAGTATGGCTGGGAGCATGGGGCGACAGAGAGCAGGCGGAAGTTACTGTTGGGCAAACTCTGCTTCAAGTCGCCAAGTTGCTGACGCTCTATTTTGCAGCGGCATCATGCCTTCCGGAACCGGTTGTAGCCGAGCCTATCGACCTGCGGAGCTATTACGATAGCACGCGATTGCTGTCGTTCGGCTCTTTGGTCTTATCGCTTCTGCTCTTTCGCATATATAGTATAGCCATTGACGGGATTCCGTCAGTCCTGACGATTGGAATGGCTGTCAACATGATCCTGTATCCGGTCTTGTATGTGTCGATGATCTTCGTGCGGCGACGCTGGTTCAACATCCTTACCCTAGGTTTCATAATCGTTTACTACGGCTGGCAAGTGGCAGGACAGCAGCTAATCTCCTGAAGATCCGCGCCGTCCGCTTACCGCTCAAAAACCGGACGCCGCTTACCTGTACGCATATGCTGCGCGGGGCGCGGACCATTGCCGACCTGGCGACAGGCGAGACGGCGGGCGAATTCACATTGCCGGGGCATTGAGTTACCGTCGCCGGGCTCGCGCGCTTGGCGGGCGACACAGGGGGGCGCATGAACTGGATGATCCTGCCGCTGAAGCGGTATTTCGACTTCAAGGGGCGCTCGCGGCGCAAGGAATATTGGATGTACACCCTGTTCCTGGTGATCGTGTCGATCGTGCTGAGCCTGATCGATGCGGCGCTAGGGCTGGGCGGCAGCGCCACGAGCGACAGTGTGGCGACCGACACGACGATCGGCGGATCGGCAGCGCTGACCGGCGGGCTGCTCGCCAACGTCTTCTCGATCGCGACCTTCATCCCGAGCCTGGCCGTGGCGGTGCGGCGGCTTCACGACCTCAATCGCAGCGGCTGGTTCATCCTGCTGCCGCTCGGTCCCATGCTGCTGGGCGGCATTCTGCTCGCCGTGGGCGCGGTGGGTGCGCTCGATGGCAGCGGATCGGGGGCTGGCGGTGCCGCGATGGCGGGCCTGGTGCTGATGGGCATCGGCGCGATCTGCGCCTTGGTGCTGCTGGTGTGGATGTTCATGGAGGGCACGCGCGGACCCAACCGTTTCGGTGACGATCCCAAGGGCGTCGCGACCAACGTCGAAGAGGTGTTCGGCTAAGCCGCTTGCTCCGGCGTCGCTGATGGTCTAGCGACGCCGGCGCGCTGCCCCTGTGGCGAAATGGTAGACGCATTCGACTCAAAATCGAACGCCGAAAGGCATGCTGGTTCAAGTCCGGCCAGGGGCACCAACTTCTAAAAATCACGGCCACTCTGCGGACAGCGTCTCCCATGCGACCTGTTGCAGCGCCTTGGCTTGCGGACCGGACAGACCCAGATCGTCCGCCGCGCGCTCGCGCTCGCCCAGTCGGCGGGGATCGACGCCGGTCACCTTGCCGAAGACCACCAGCGCCTCGAGATAATAGCCGGCGATGCTGGCGTGGTAGTGATCGTAGCTCCACAGGTTGAGCTGTCCGAAGGCGATTCCGTCATAGGGGTTGGGATCGGCGACCCGCGTCGCGAAGGCGCGGTTCCATGCCTGTCCGACCGGGATGACACCGTCGATGTCGCGACTGGCCCGCCGTGCCGCGTCGTTGCCCCGACGCAGGTCGATCGCCATGCGGTCGATCGACGTGCCGGTCCAGCGGCTGCCCGGGCGATAGATGAGGTCGGCACGGCTCCACGTTGCCAGCAATTCGATTCGCGCGCGCGGATTGGCACGTTTGAGCAATGCCGCGATCGCGCCGGCGTCGCGCACATGGCTGGCGGGATCGCCGGGCCGCTCGCGCGAGAAGGTGCTGAAATCCTGAAGCACCACGACGTCCCACCGCCGGTCCCACAGTGGACGCCGCTCCGCCAAATGGAGGCCGAGCGTGCTGCCGCCCTGCGTCACCGAACTCACCGCGTAGCTGAGGCCCGCCTGTTCGGCGAACAGCTTGAACAGCGCGGGCACGCCGCCATAGCCGCGTCCGGTCAGGTCAGTGACGCTGCCGGCGCGATAGTTGCGCACCGCCGAATGCGCGCCTTGCGTGAAGCTGTTGCCGACGAACAGGATCGTGCGCGGCGCGGCCGTCGTGGGGGCTGCCGGTGCGGGCGCGCGCGCGGCGACCTGCGCGATGGCCGGCGCGCTGGAGACGGGGATGGCGAGCAGGGCGAGGAACAAGCGGAGCGATCTGATCATGCGCCGCCGATAGCCAATCGCGGCCCCGCGCCGCCACCCCCTTCGCTTCAAGCGTTCGGCATGATCAGGTATTTCTCACCCGTCGCGCGGCGGGCATAGGCCGCGATCGTATCGGGCTGGATGGCTCCATCCAGCGTGATCCGCGCGGTATAGGCGCTGGCGAAGGTGGTGCGGATTTCGGCCGCGACCCTGGCGCGCATCCGGGCGACCTCCTCGATCCCCGCGCTTTGCAGATAGGGGGTGAGCAGCCAGCCGCCGACGCCCCACTTCATGCCGAAATTATGCCCGATTTCAGTCGGTTCGGTGCTGAGCCGGCCATAGATATAGACCTGCTTCATCTGGCTGGAGCCATAGGGGCCATTGGCCGGCTGGGTGCGCAGCGCCGCCTGTTCCATCGCGGTGAGGATCTGCCCGGCAAGCTTGCCACCGCCGATCGCGTCGAAGGCGAGGAAGGCCTGGGTTTGCGCAATCGCCTCGATCAACTGGCCCATGAAGTCGGGCGTGGTGCTGTCGACGACGTGAGTCGCGCCAAGGCCGCGCAGCAGATCGGCCTGGGCCTGATTGCGGACGATGCAGACGAGCGGCACGCCCTCCGCCTGAGTCAGCTTGACCAGCATCTGCCCCAGGTTCGAGGCAGCGGCGGTATGGACGAGGCCGCGGTATCCCTCGCGCCGCATCGTGCCGACCATGCCGAGCGCGGTGAGCGGATTGACGAAGGACGATGCGCCCTCCGCGGCGCTGACCCCGTCCGGCAGGACGAGGCAGTCGTGCGCGCGCAGCAGCTTGTACTGCGCATAGAAGCTGCCGCCCGCTGCCGCCACGGTCTTGCCGATCAACGCCTGGGCCGCGGGATCTTCGCCGGCGGCGATCACCGTACCCGCACCCTCATTACCTACCGGCAGCGAGTGCCCGGCCCGCGCCGCGGTGAAGCGCCGGGCGGCCTCTGGAATGGGACTGCGCGCGCTGGCGCCGAATGCCGTAAAGCCGCTTGGATCGGCGGCCGAGAGCAGGACGGCGAGGTCGGACGGGTTGATCGGCGTCGCCTCCACCCGCACCAGAAGCTGGTCCCCGGTCGGTGTCGGGACCGGCACGTCGCGCAGGTCCAGCTCGAGCGCGCCATCTTGCGTCACGGTCGAGAACAGCTGGCGCGCCTGGGTCGGGGCGGAGGCGGAGTCGGTCATGGGCATCCTCTCTTTTGGTTGGCATCGACCATACCGCACGTTCTAAAAGCCGGGCAAGCGGCATTGTGCGCGATATTCCACTCGCATGGCGACGCGCTTTACGTTAAGGTCAATCCATGACCCATGCCGCCACCCCGTTCGATGTGCCGATCCCGGTCGATCCGGCCGACATCGACTTCATGGGGCACGTCAACAATGCCAGCTACCTCAAATGGGTGCAGACCGCGGTGCTGAGCCATTGGCAGAAGCTGGCGCCGAGCGACGAAGTTGCGAGGCACCTGTGGGTCGCGCTGAAGCACGAGATCACCTATCGCAAACCCGCGTTCCTGAACGATGAGGTCGTCGCGACGGTGCTGCTGGAGAAGGTGCAGGGCGTGCGCGCCTTTTACGAGACGATCATCCGCCGCGGCGACGAGGTGCTGGCCGAGGTCAAGTCGAGCTGGTGCTGCATCGACGCCAAGACGCTGCGTCCGGCACGGATCGCCGAGCATGTCGTTGAGCATTTCTTCGGCAAGCGCGAAGGCTAGGCCTAAAGCCAGCGCGGTACGCGGTGCGTATAATCGATATAGGGCTGACCGAACTTGCCCGCCATGTAGCGCTCTTCGCGCAGGATGACGCCGTAGTGGATCGTCGGAATCAATAGCACGAGCAGCCAGAACACGACCGGCGCATCGGCGGCGACACCGCCGGCGAGGTAGATCAGCATCATGCCGAGGTACATCGGGTTGCGCGTCCAGCGGTAAACGCCCTCCGCGACGAAGCTGGTGGTGGGGTGCCAGGGCGGGGCCGGGGTGCCGGCCTTGCGGAAGCGCAGCGTGGCGGCGGCGATCAGCGCCGCACCGACGAGGAACAACGCGCCGATCACCGTCACGCGCAGCGAAGCGGGCATGTCCAGCCCCTGCGTGCGCACGAGGCCATATTCGAGCGCGATGCCAAGGCCGAGGAACGCCAGGAAGATCAGCGGCGGCGGGGCGATGACGCCGGCAATGTCGCGGTTCGGTTCAGTCATGCCGGCCCTTTAGCTTGCTGAATCGTGCTTGTCGCGCTTGCGCTGCCCGAACAGCAGGCCGCGTTCGAGGTGCAGGCGCGCGGCGGTGTAATAGGCGTCGAGGAACGCGCGATCGTCGCCCGCGCCATCGGCCTCGTCGCTGCGGCCCAGCTTGCGGCGGATCACGCCGGCGACGGTGACGATGGTGTCGGGGTCGTCATGGTGCAGCACGTCGGCAAGCCGCTGGATCTCGAACTGGCCATAGACGGCAAGCTCGGCGGGCGTGAAGCTGTAGCGATCCGCCCCGGGATTGGGTCGGGCGATCAGGTCGGGTGCGATCCTCTGCCGCTCATTCTCGACCACCCAAGTCCCCGCGAGCATGTCGCCCGCGCGCAGCCGGTCGCGGTTGAACAGCGGCATGAACAGGAAGATGCCCGTCCAGGCGAAGCCGAAGATCGACAGCCATTTGCTGCTGAACCCCTCTTGCGAGGCGCTGGCAAGGAAGATCAGCGGCAGGAACACCTCGATCTCGCGCATCAGGTTGCGCGCCAGCACTGCGCCGCCGGTCAGTTGTCCGCCGTCGCGCGCTACGACCCGCAGCTTAAGCAGCCGCTTGCCCGGCGTCGCGGCGCGAACGCCGCTTTCGAACAGGGTGAAGTAGAAGTTGCGCAACAGGAACAGGCCGAGCAGCCAGATGATCGCGGCGGGGCCGAAGGTGCGAAAGCCGCCGAGGATGAAGAAGGCCAGGATCGTGATCGCGATCAGGCTGGCCAGCATGATCGCGGCGTCCACCGCGAAGGCGGCGGCGCGCGCGCCCGCGGTCGCCAGCCTGAGATGAAGCGCGACCCCCTCGGGCGTCACCAGCTCGCGAATGCGCCTGGCGTCAGGGTCGATCATCCAGGCTCCGCCCGGCAAGGGTGAAATAGAGGATCCAGAAGGCAAGCATCAGCGCGGCGATGGCATAGCGCGCGCCGTCGTCGACGATCAGTTGCCGCGCGAACCCCTCCAGCAGGCCTGCGACCAGCAGCATGATGACGACGCCGATCATCACCAGCGCGCCGCGGCGACCCGCATCCCCGGCGGCAGCGAAGCGGGTACGCATGCCAGGGAAGGCGACAGCGCGCCCGATATGCAGTCCCGCCGCGCCGGCCAGGATGATTGCCGACAATTCGGTCGTGCCGTGGATCATCAGCCAGCCGGTGAGGCCCCAGCCAAGCCCCTTGGGCACGAAGACGGCATAGAAGGCGCCAAGCATCACGCCGTTCTGCGCAATGAGGAAGAAAGTCGGAATGCCAAAGGCGAAACCGAGCGCGAACGCCAGGATCGAAATCTGGGCATTGTGCGTGAAGAGATAGGTGGCGAAGACCTCCAGCCCGCCTTGCTCCGGAGGATCGTATAGAGTGCCGCGCAGATAGTCGGCGCTCGCCTGCATGTCGCGTCCGCTCGCCATCTCGCCGGGCACGAGCGCGGAGAACCATGTGGGATCGCTCAGCACGAGCGCATAGCCGGCGAGTGCGCTGGCGAAGAACAGGGCGGCGATGAGGACGATCTCGCCCCGAATGCCGCGCACCGCCGCCGCCCAGCCACTTGCGAAGAACGAGCCGACTTGATGCCATAGCGGTTCGCGGCAGCCATAAAGGATGAAATAGGCGCGAGTGGACAGGCTCTCCAGATAGGCGATCATCGAACCATCGAGCGAGGTCTCGCGCGCGATCGACAGGGCCGACAGCGTGGCGCGATAAAGCCGCGGAAGTTCGATGAGGTCCTGGTTGGTCAGCCGCTTGGGCGACTTCTTTTCCACCAGGTCGAGCAATTGCTCCAGCCGCTGCCAATCGCTTTCGCGCTCGGCACGGAACTGGCTGAGACCGAAACTGGGGGCGAGGGCGGCTCCGCTCATGGCCGTCCGCGATCCCGGACATAGCGCTCGGCCAATGCGAGCGGGAGGGCGTCGGGCGCGGCTTCGAGTACGTCGATGCCTGCGCGCCGCAGTCGTTCGATCACGATGCGCCGCTCTCGCAGCAGGGTATGTGCCACGTTCGCGCGGATGATGTCGTCGGCGCTTGCGGGCCGCGCGTCGATCAGCCGTTCAAGCTCGGTATCGTGGAACAGCACGAACAGCACGCGATGGCGCTTCAGCATTCGCGCGGCCGCGGCGATCATCAGCTCGGCGGCGGTTGGATCGGTGAATTCGGTGAAGAGAATGACGAGACTGCGGCGTTGCAGCCGCTGGTCGAGGCTGACGAGGCTGAGCGTATAGTTGCTCTCGACTGCGCCATAGTCGATCTGCGCGGCGGTGCGGTGCAGCGTGGCCAAACCGCTTGTTCCGGTGACGCTGCCCGAATCCGCATTGGGGCGTCCCGCGAAGCCGAACAGACGCACATTGTCGCCGGACTTCAGCGCCACGAAGGCGGAAAGCAATGCAGCCGAAATTGCGCGATCAACGCGGGGCAGGCCGTCGACCGGCTCGCTCATCGCGCGGCCGCAATCGACGGCGAACACGACGCTGTTGTCACGCTCGGGCCGGAATTCGCGGGCGAGCAGCGAAAAGTGCCGCGCCGACGCCTTCCAGTCGATCGCGCGGCGTTCCATGCCGGGCTGGAAATCGGTGAGCGACTGAAATTCGGTGCCGTCGCCGCTGTCGGGGCGGATGCGCGTGCCGAACTGGCAACTGCGCATGAACTGGCGCATCCCCTGTTCGCGCACTGAAGCAAGGTCGGGCAGGACCGCGATCGTTCGATCGAGCGGTCTGCTGCGCTGCCGCCAGGCAAGGCCGAGCGGGCCGGTGACGCGAGCCCAGACGCGCTCGACCCGCGCCGCACCGCGCCGGGCGGCGATGAAGCGGGTGGACTCCGGCTGCGGTTCGAGCGGTGCCGTGGCCTGCGCGGCGTAGGCAAGTGCAGGGTTCGGCCCCGTCAGATCGATCTTGGCGCCGACCTCGACCGAGCCTGGCGCGGCGAGGGCAAGGTCGTCGTCCCGGATCGCCGGTGCGGTCAGGCCGTCGATCAGGGTGAGGAGGCAGAGCGCGAGCACGAGTGCCACCGCCGCGAGCCAGCCGCCCGGCAGCAGGACACCCAGCACCAGCGCCAGCGGCGCGGCAGCGGCGACCAGCAGCACGGCCCGCTGAGTCGGGACGATCAACGCGCTTGCGCCCGGACGTTGAGCGGCACCGCGCTCATCGAGGCGCCTCGACCCGGTCAATCAGCTGCGCGACGATATCGTCCGCGCGCCGCCCGTCGATCTCGGCCGAGGGCGAAAGCACCACGCGATGCCGCAACAGCGGCTGTGCGAGCAGCTTCACATCATCGGGAATGACATAATCGCGCCCGTCCATTGCGGCGGCGGCACGCGCGGCGGCGGCCAGCGCCGAGGCAGCGCGAGGGGAGGCGCCATTGGCGAGGTCAGGATGCCCGCGCGTCGCGCGCACCAGCGCTACGACATAGCCGATGATCTCGTCCGCCAGCCGCACGCCGAGCACCGCGTCGCTCGCCGCGGCCAGCGCGGCGCCGTCGGCGATCTGCGCAACGCCGCTGTCCGCCGGCCGGGGCGAACCGGTACGCGCGCCATATTGCGCGACGATCGCGCGTTCGCCTGCCTCGTCGGGATAGTCGATGGCGAGCTTGAACAAAAAGCGGTCGAGCTGCGCCTCGGGCAGCGGGTAGACGCCCTGCTGCTCGATCGGGTTCTGGGTCGCGACCACGGTGAAGCGGTCGGATAGTTTTTGCGTTTCCCCGTCGATGGTTACGGCCCGTTCCTGCATTGCTTCGAGAAGTGCGGCCTGAGTCTTGGGCGGCGTGCGGTTGATCTCGTCGGCCAGCAGCAGCTCGGTGAATACCGGCCCGCGCGTCAGCTGAAAGGATGAGGTCTGGAAGTTGAACAGGCTCGCGCCGATGATGTCGCCGGGCATCAGGTCGGGGGTGAACTGAATGCGCCCGAAATCGAGGCCAAGCGTGCGCGCGAAGCTTTGCGCAAGCAGCGTCTTGGCCGTGCCCGGGGCGCCTTCGAGCAGGACGTGACCGCCAGAAAGGAGCGCGATGGTCAGCAGTCGCGTCGCGCCCGACTGGCCGACCACTGCCTTGCTCACCTCTGCATCGATCGCCGCGCCCAATGCGCGCACGTCTTCCAGGGTCATGCCTTCACTTCCTTTCGCCAGTCGTCGAGTTGCTGCGCCGCGCGCAGCAGGTCGGGTTCGCTGTTCGCGTCGCGCACCTTTTGCGCGGTCGCGGCATAGGGGGTCGCTGTGTGCAGGGTATCGAGATGCGCATCGAGCGCCTCGCCCTGCAGCGTGCGGGGCAGGGCGAGGCGTCGCGCCGCCCAGTCGCGCACCGCATCGGCAAAGGCCCCGCCGCCCTCACGCGTGCGGCCCGCGCGGCGGGCAAGGCTCACGATATTCTCGATCAGCGCGCGCTTGCCGAATGCCAGCGCGCGCGGCTCGCGGCGCGGCGGGCCGAAGCGGCTGAAGGTCGCGACGCCGGCCAGCAGCGCGGCGGCGAGCAGCGCGATCGTCACACCGACAAAGGGCGGCTCGAACAGCAGTTGCCCCATGTTCCGCCCGCCCGCGCCATGCGGCAGCATGATATCGAACGCGACCTCGCCCGGATGATCCGGATCGAGCGCCCGGAGCAGCGCAATCGCGGCCTGCGCGTTCTGCCCGCTGGCAAGGCCGACATTGTTGAGCAGGTCGGGATCGGCGAGCACATAGACATTGGTGCCCTTGATCTCGGCGAGCACCGCCGCGCCGTCGGGCGCTTCGATCAGGCCGACCAGGTCCTTCCCGGCGATCGCCTGGATCGGTTCGCTCGTCGCGAACGGCTTCAGCGCCAGGCCGGACGGATAGCGCAGCCTGGTCGAACCGTCTTCCTGATGTGGCTCAACCTGCGTCAGCGCGCTCATCAGCCGCTGGATCGCCGCGGGGGGCACCATGCCATGCCGATCTTCCCGGTCGCGACGCAGCCTTTGCGGGGCGGTGAGCCATTTGGGCAGCACGACCAGCGTCGGCCCTTCATGCCCGCCCATCGCGGCGCGCAACTCGTCCGGCTGCGTGCGAAGATTGGGCAGGAGGACCAGCAGGCCCTCACCGCGATCCTCGCTATCGCCGCTGAGCCAGGCGCTGCCGGCCGCCTGTTCGATCAGCTGGAACAGCGCCTGGAAGCCGGTGGCGTAGCGCGAGGTCGGCGAAGGGGCGTTGCTGCGCGGCCGGTCGAAGCGGTCGCCATAGGTCGCGGTCAGCAGGAAGCCGAGCATCGCCACCAGCCCCACGCCGATGAGGATCAGCACCGTGCGGCGGCGAAAGGGCGACGCTTCGCTCACCGGCTGCCCAGCGCGAAACCGGCATAGTCGCCGCGGGCTCGCTCCCAGTCGGTGCGGGTCAGCATGCCGCCGGCGAACAAGCTGCGTTCGACATCGGCGACGATGCGGGCGAAGATGCCGCGCGCCGCATCGGGCAGCGCGTCGAAGCGGGCAATGTCGCGACTGGTGAGCGAGGGGCGCAGCGGATCGCCGCGCCACGCCTCGATATCCTGGATGCTGCGATGGAGGATCAGGCGCACCGCTTCGGCAAAGCGGCCCTGCGCGGCGAGCTGGTCGGCTTCGTCGAGCAGGGCGCGGGCGGCTGCGGCCTGCGGCACCCAGCGCGGCGCTTCTGACTGGGGCTGGCGGCCAAGCCGCAGCGCCAGCCACTCGCGCAGCGGACGATAGAGGATGAACAGCGCCGCCGCGACCGCCGCGGCGATCGCCAGCCACATCAGCACGGTCCATCCGCCGCCGACCCATTTGACGAAGCGGCCGAGCGCGTCGAACAGCTCGAGCAGCCAGCGCGGCGGCGGAGCGGTGTCGGGCTTGAACCAGGGTAGGTCGAACTGGATGCTGCTGTCGGCCCGGATCGCGCGATGCGCGGCATCGACCGCGGCGGCATCGCCGAAGACCGGCCCGGCGGGAGGGGGGGCGCCGCTTGCCGGCGCGGCCGGTACAGTCACTCGCAATCCCCCGTCACGCATCCGTTGGAGCAAATCACCCGTTTGCGCGCAACGCTTTTCGCTCCTAACGTCCCGGCAACGAAGAAACGAATGTTACAGGGAGTGACCGCCTCTTGATCCGCACCCTTATCGGTGTCGCCGCCGTGGCGACGCTTGCCGCGTGCACCAGCGATGCACGGCCCAAGAGCGCGTCCAGCGACGCGCCTTCCCGCAACCCGGGCAAGGCCTATGACCGCAATCCCTATCCCTCGACCTATCGCGCTTACCCCGGCGTGCCGACGCTGGTCACCAACGTCACGATCTTTGACGGCGAGGGCGGGCGGATCGACGGCGGATCGGTGCTGTTTCGTGACGGCCGCATCGTCGAGGTAGGGCAGTCGATCGCCGCGCCGGACGGGGCAACGGTCATCGACGGGCAGGGCAAATATGTCACGCCGGGCGTGATCGACGTGCACAGCCATCTCGGCGATTATCCGAGCCCCGGCGTGGATGCGCATTCCGACGGCAACGAGGCGACCGGGCCGGTAACGGCAGAGGTGTGGGCCGAGCATAGCGTCTGGCCGCAGGATCCCGGCTTTTCGCGCGCGCTGACCAATGGCGGGGTGACGACGCTTCAGATCCTGCCGGGATCGGCAAACCTGTTCGGCGGGCGCTCGGTGACGCTCAAGAACGTCTACGCCCGCACGATGCAGGGGATGAAGTTCCCCGGCGCGCCTTATGGGCTCAAGATGGCGTGCGGCGAGAACCCCAAGCGCGTCTATGGCGGCAAGGGGCGGATGCCGTCGACCCGGATGGGCAATATCGCGGTCGATCGCGGCACCTGGGCCAAGGCGCAGGACTATCGCCGGCGCTGGGACCGTTATGAGAAGGACGGCGGCGAGGCGCCGACGCGCGACATCGCCATGGATACGCTGCGCGGCGTGCTGGCGGGCGAGATCATCGTCCACAACCACTGCTATCGCGCCGACGAAATGGCCATCGTCCTCGATATGGCCAAGGAATTCGGCTACAAGGTCGGCACCTTCCACCACGCGGTCGAGGCGTACAAGATCGCCGACCTGCTCAAGGCCAACGGCACCTGCGCGGCGGTGTGGGCCGACTGGTGGGGCTTCAAGATGGAAAGCTATGATGCGATCCAGGAGAACCTCGCCATCCTGGAGCGCGAGGGCGCCTGCGCGATGATCCATTCGGACGATGCGAACGGCATCCAGCGCCTGAACCAGGAAATCGCCAAGGTTCGCGCCGCGGCCAAGCGCGCGGGCTATGACATTCCCGAGGAACGCGCCTGGCGCTGGGCGGCGATCACGCCGGCACGGGCGCTTGGCATCGACCAGGTGACCGGCAGCCTGAAGCCGGGCAAGATGGCCGATGTGGTGTTGTGGAACGGCAATCCGTTCAGCGTCTATACCCGGCCCGAAAAGGTGTGGATCGACGGTGCGATGATGTACGATGCGCTCGATCCGAAAAAGCGGCCGGTGTCCGATTTCGAACTGGGCCAGCCGGGCGAAGGAGACGTGAAGTGAAGCGCCTCCTGCTTGCCGCTGCGGCGCTGACCGCATTCCCTGCCGCCGCGCAGACCGTGGCGTTTACCAACGCCAGGCTGGTCATCGGCGATGGCTCTGCCCCGGTCGAGGACGGCACGGTCGTCGTGCGCGACGGGCGCGTGGTCGCCGCCGGCCGCGGCGTTTCAGTCCCGGCCGGCGTGCCGGTCGTCGATGCCGGTGGCCGCTATGTGACGCCGGGCATCTTTGCGGGCTTCACTCGCATGGGCATCGTCGAAGTCGATGGCGTGAGCGAGGCCAACGATGCCGGAGCCGGCAACACGCCGTTCAACGCATCGATCGACGTGGTGCCGGGCGTCAATCCCCGGACCAGCGCGATCACGCTCAACCGGGCCGAGGGCATCACGCGCGCCGTCGTCGCGCCGCAGGCACGCGGATCGATCTTTGCCGGGCAGGGGGCGATCATCGACCTTGGTGCGGACATGGACGCGGTGACCAAACCGCGCGCCTTCCAGTTCATGGAATATGGCGAGACCGGCGCATCGCGCGGCGGGGGCAGCCGCCCGGCAGCCTATGCGATGCTCAAGAACATCCTGTTTGAGGTACGCGACTATGCCCGCGTGCCGGGCAGCTTCGCCGATCGCGGCAAGGACGCGCTGCTCACGCGGGCCGATGCGCAGGCGCTGGTGCCGGTCGTCAATGGACAGGTGCCGCTGCTGGTTCATGTCGAGCGCGCGTCGGACATCCTGACCATCCTCGGCCTCAAGCGTGAGGTGCCGGCGCTCAAGCTGGTGCTGGTCGGCGCCAGCGAAGGCTGGATGGTCGCGCCGCAGATCGCGGCGGCGGGCGTGCCGGTGCTCGCCTCGGCGCTGGCCGACCTGCCAGCCTCGTTCGAGCAGCTGGCCGCGACGCAGTCGAATATCGGGCGGATGCAGAAGGCCGGCGTCACCGTCGGCATCGGCATGATCAACGATGACGAGGCGCGTCAGGCGCGGCTGGTGAAGCAATATGCCGGCAACCTGGTGGCGCTGAACAAGATCCCCGGCGCATCCGGCCTCGATTGGGGCCAGGCATTCGCCGCGATCAGCTCGAAGCCGGCCGAGGCAATGGGCATGGGCACCGAGTTCGGCTCGTTGCGGACGGGACGCCGCGGCGACCTGGTGATGTGGGACGGCGATCCGCTGGAGATCGGCAGCGCGGCAGTGCGCGTTTATATCGACGGGATCGAACAGCCGCTGATCACGCGGCAGGACAAGCTCAAGCAGCGCTACCTCGATCCCAAGGAAGGTGTGCTGCCCAAGGCATATGAACGTTGAACGCGCCGGGCAGCTGCGTGAATGCTGAACCTCGCAAGGCCGGCCGCCCGCGCGATCCGGCCAAGCACAACGCGATCGTCGCGGCGGCGCGTGCAGCCTTTTTCGCGCGCGGCTTTCACGCCGCAACGATCGAGGACATTGCCGCCGCCGCCGGCGTGTCCAAGGTCACCGTTTACAGCCGCTTTGGCGACAAGGAGACGTTGTTCGAAGAGGTGATCCGGGTCGAAAGCGTGCGGATGGCCGCCGTGTTCGAGGCCGAGATCGCGGCGGGAACGACGCTGGAGGATCAGCTCAATGCCTTTGGCGTGGCGCTGGCCGGGCTCAAGTTCAGCGAGGAGCATGTCGCGGTCGATCGCGTGCTGATGAACGAGATCGCGCAGATCCCGGCGCTGGCGCAGCGTTTCTTTGCGGCCGGCCCGCGGCTTTGCATGAACCGGCTCAATGAAGTGATCGGCGCTGCCGCAACGCGCGGAGAAATCGAGGTCGACGACCCGATGCTTGCCGCCGACGACCTGGTCGGGCTGTGGCTGGGCGCGGGGGATCTTGAGATCAAGCTGGGGCTGGCGCCGCTGCCGAGCGTCGACGCGATCCGGCGACGGGTGCGTCGCGCCACGCGACTGTTTCTAAAGATGGTCGGATCGAAGGCGTGACGATCCGCGTTGTTTGGCCAAAAGAGAAGGAGCGATCGATGCGCAACACCAGTTTCGTGATCCTCGCCGCGCTGCTTGTCACAGCGTGCAACGACGGCGCTCAACCGGCCGCCAATGTCGCGATGAACGAGGTGGCGGCGAACGAGGCCGACGCGACCAATTACCAGGCCGAAGTCATCGCGCTGCCGGTCGCCGCGCAGGAAGGCGTGTTCCTCCGCGCCGTTCGCGATGCCCGCCTTGCCTGTCAGAAGGTGACGAAGAGCGAGCGGCTGGAGGATCGCCAGGGCAACCCGACCTGGCGCGCGACGTGCGACGGGAACAACCCGCACCTTATCTCGATCACGCGTGACGGCACCGCCAAGATCGTGAGCCGGACCGACGCCCCGCGCGGCTGATCCGAACGAGAAAAGGGGGGAAGCGCGCCGTGACGCGCTCCCCCGCAAGTTCGGGGCGCTTCTAGAGACCGACGACGCCGCCGTCGTTCTTGGTGATGACGACCAGCGCCGACCGGGGTCGCGTTCCGGCCGGCGCGGTGCCGCTGGCCTGGGTCGCCGGCCAGTTGCTGGTCGGCGCGGTCGGCGTGCCGCCTTCGCCCGGATGCTGGACGCCGACGAACAGCGTGCGGCCGTCCGGAGTCGAATCGACGCCGGTGATCTCGCAATCGACGGGCCCGATCAGGAAGCGGCGCAGATTGCCGCCGGGCGCCGCGCCGATGCGGGTGACCGCCGTGACCGTGCCGCCCGCGCCGTCGGCGTTGCTGACCGTGCGCGTGCCGCCGTCGTTCACGGAGCCGGGCAGGCCCAGCAGCATCTGGTTGTTGGTGACATCGGTGAACGCGCCATCGTCGGTCTGCAGCCACACGAACGGCTTGTTCTGGCCGCTGACGTTGCTGGCGCGGCCGAAGCGAAGGCCATCGGGGCTGGAAAAATCGTTGTCCGCCGTCAGGCCCGACAGGTTGATGTTGGTCGGGTCGAGGTCCGAGCCTGCGCCAAAGGCATAGATGTCCCAGGCGAAGGTCAGTGCCTCGGTCGTATCGCCCGCTTCGCGCAGGCGGAGGATGTGGCCGTTGCGGTTGCTGCGCGAGGTGCTGGGCGGATCGAGATAGGCGCGCGGGTTGGTCGCATCGACTCGCGCCGGCGTGCGGCTCGAATTGTTGGTGAGCGTCAGATAGAGCTCACCTGTCGCCGGATTGACCGCGGTCCATTCCGGTCGATCCATCGGCGTGGCACCCAGCGCATCGGCGGCAAGCCGGGTGTTGACCAGCACATCGGCCTGGCTGGCGAAGGGATAGGTCGCGTTCGACGCCGTCAGCGGCCCGGTGCCGAACACCAGCGGACGCCATTCGCCCGTGCCGTTGGCGTTGAACACCGCGACATAGAGGATGCCCGTGTCGAGATATTTGTCGCCCATCGCGAGGCGATCGGTCGCGGCGGCATCGTTCGCGGTCCATGGCGTCGCCGAGACGAACTTGTAGAGATATTCGTTCTGCGCGTCGTCGCCCATGTACCAGGCCGGCTTGCGGCCCGCGACCATGTTGCCCGGCCAGCAGCCTTCATGGTTGAAGCGGCCGAGCGCGGTGCGCTTGCGCGGGGTCGAGGTGGGCACATAGGGGTCGATCTCGACCACCCAGCCGAACTGATTGGGTTCGTTGCGCCAGTCGGTCGTGGCGGTGCCACCTGTCGTGGCGCGCGCGTCCCAGCGACGGAACAGCGTGTTGCCGCTGTCGGCGGCGACCACGGTCGACCAGCCATAGCTGCCGGTGCTGCTGCTCACGCCGGCGCGGGCCAGGGCGGTGATTTCCTTTGCCGTGCGGTTGGCATTGTCGCCCGAGCGGCGGAAATAGCCCGCCCAATTCTCTTCGCACGTCAGGTACGTCGCCCAGGCGGTGCTGCCATTGGCGCAGTTGTTGATCGTGCCGCGACCGGCCGTGCCATCGGTCGAATAGGGCGTGACGAGATAGTCGGTGCCGCGCACCGGGCCGCTGAACGTCATCGGCGTGTTGGGCGTGATGCGGCGGTTGAAGCTGCTGGCCGGGACATAAGCCCAGGAGCGGCCTGCGCCCTCGACATATTCGAGCACGCCCACGCCATGTGCCTCGATCTCCTTGATCGCTTCGCTTTCCGGGCGCACGCCGCCGGGCGAGGTCGATCCGCCGACGTGCAGATATTGGGTCAGGATGTTCTCGTAATTTTGGACGATCAGCCCGCGCGTCGAACTGGCGTCGTCGCGCGTGCCGGTGGCGCTGAGCCCGAAATAGTTGAGGCCGTCATGCTGATCGCCGACGCGCTGCGCGAAGTTGGTATCGGTGCCATTGTTGGCATAGGCTGCGACGCCCGCCGCGATGGGATCGCCGGTGCGGCCGCCGATCGTGACGGTGTAGCCCGCCGGCACGGTGACGACGTCGTTCTTGTTCTTGGCCACGGCGGCGAAGCCGATCGCCGCGGGCGCGATGGTCACGCTGACCGTGTCGCGGCCGATCTGTCCCGACGTGTCGGTTGCGTTGTACTGGAAGGTCAGCACCGTCGGCGCTGACACGCCCGGCGCGATGAACGAGGCCGCGTTGGTGTTTGCGCCCGACAGCGCGACGGGCGGTCCCGCCGTCTGCACCCAGGCAGCGGTGAGCGCGCCATCGTCCTTGGCCTCGGCCGTCAGCGTGACGACTCGACCAGCGGTCGTGCTGCCGCTCGATCCGATCGAAACGACGGTCGGCGAGGAATCGAAATCGCCGCCATCGCAGGCCGACAGCATCGTGCCGCCCAGCAGCGCCGCCGCCGCCGCGCCGCCGCCCGAGCGCAGCGTCGCGCGCCGCGAATAGCGCTGTTCGATCATCGCGCCGAGCGGCGTTGTGGTGGAGCGGTTGGTCTCGATATCGCCGTCACAATAGGCGAAGTCGGCGTTCATGATCTGCGTCATTGCTGCGTGTCCCCTCGACTATCCCGGGCGCGGGACAGCCACAGGGGGCGTGTGGCGGGCGCATTTGACAGGTTGATGAGCGCGCGTTGACGAAGGCGTTGCGCTTTCGCGTCAGTTCGATGACGCGATTGCCGCCGGCCGGGGGAGCGATGTAATGCGCAGGCGATGGACGAGCCGCGCCAGAGCCTGATCGACCGCATGACGGAGCGGCTGTCGCCGCCGGCAGCGCCGATGCGCACGCCCGACATGCCGGCGATCGATTGGCGATGGGCCGCGGCGCTGATCGGCCTGATCGCGCTGGGGCCGGTGCTCACGATCGGCGGCGCCAAGATGCTGGAGCGCGATGCACTGGCGACGGCAGCGCGAGTGCAGGCAGAGGCTGCGCCGCGCATTGCAGCCGCCGCACAGGACCACGATGCGCGCGAGTTGCTGCGCGCCGCCGTTCGTCGCCCGACTGCTTCGGTTTGGCTGGACCGGGTCGCCGCGGCGCTGCCAGCCGAAGCGCGGGTGGCGCGTATGACGCAGGCCGCGGACGGCGCGGTCGAGTTGGAGATCACAGCGCCGGACCCCGATCCGGTGCGGACCGCGCTGCGCCGCGATCCGGCCTTCGCCGGCTTTCGCGAGGCCGGACAGCGCCGGGCGGGCGCGCTGATCCTGATCCGCTATCGGCGCGCGGCGTGAATCGGGCGACGACCCTGACTGGGCTGGCGGGCGGATTGGTGGCGTTGCTGTCGCTCGCGCCGGCGACTGGCACCGCGCTCGAGGACCTGGCGCGTGCGCGCGCCGCGCGGGCCGAGGCGGCGGCGCTTGCCGCACGGCCGAGCACGCCCGCGCCGCCGCTGCTGGCGGCCAGGCTGCGCCTGCCGGGCGGCGCGAAGGCGGCGATCGCGCGCATCCGCAGCCTTGCGGCGGCAGGCGGCGTGCTGGTCGAGCAGACCGATATATTATCATCGCAAGGCGGCGTTATTCGGCTGCGAGTGAAGCTGTCCGGGGCTGACAAGGCCGTCATCGCGCTGATCGACCGGATCGAGCGCGATGCGCCGCTGATCCGCTTTGACAGCTGGCAGCTTCAGGCGCTGGGCGAGGCCGAGGTGCGGCTGACGGGCGAGGCGGTGGCGGCATGAAGCCAAGCCGCACAACCTGGGTGCCGCTGGCTGGGGCAGGCGCGTTCGCCGTCGCGCTGCCCGCCCTGCTGCTGTCGTCCGGAAACATCGCCACGCCGCGCAAGGCCGTGCCGGAGGTGCGCACGGTGATACCGCCACCGATTCCAGCGGTGGCCGCGATCTATGAGCGCAGCCTGTTCGCGCCGGCAGAGGGCGGCGATACGGCGCCCGCCGACGCGCCCGCGCTGGTCGGGATCGCCGGGCGGCTGAACCGCGATGCGGTGGCGCTTGTGCGGCTCGGCGACGGCAGTTCGCGCAGCCTGAAGCTGGGCGAGAGCGTCGACGGCTGGCGGCTGGAGAGCCTGGCGATCGATGCGGCGTTCTTTACCCGCGGGCGTGAGCGGGTGCGGGTGGCGATGGCGGCCGACGGCGCCGCCGATCAATAGATCCCGTCGATCTCCAGCGTCAGGCGTGGTGGCAGCGGCTTGAGCAGCAGGTTGCTCGGCCGGTTGTGATCCAGTTCGTCGGCGCGCAGCCGCGCATATTTCGCCCTGGCCACCGCCGCCGCATCCTCGCCATTGCGCAGGATGGTGGGCTTCAGGAAGATGAACAGCGTGCGCTTCTGCCGGCTCTCGCGCCGGCCCTTGAACAACTCGCCCAGGATGGGAATGTCGCCCAGGATCGGCACTTGGCTTTTCACCTGGCCATAATCGTCCGACGTCAGACCGCCGAGCACGATCGTCTGGCCATTGTCAGCCAGCACGGTCGTGTTGATCGCGCGGCGATTGGTGATGAGGTCGCTGGCCTGGCTGAGCTGAGTCGCGGCGATCGACGATGCCTCTTGCACCACCTCGAGCCGGATCGTGTCGCCGGCGTTGATGCGCGGCAGCACTTTCAAGGTGATGCCGACATCCTTGCGCTCGATCGAGGTATAGGGGTTCACGGCCCCGCCGCTGCTCGGCAGGATCGAGCCGGTCACGAAGGGCACTTCCTGCGCCACGACGAACTCGCCGACCTTGTTGTCCAGCGTCGTGATCTGAGGCGTCGAGAGCAGGTTCGACTTGGACGAGGTGCCGAGCGCCTGGACCAGGATCGAGAAATCGTTGCCGATCCCGATATTCGCGCTCAGCCCCGGACCGACCAGACCGGCGGCCGGCACGCCAAGCGCGGTGAGGATGGTGCCAAGCGAGGGGACGCCGGGACTGGTGTTGAAGGAGGTGGCCGCACCCTCGACCTGAGTGAGCGCCGCGGCGCCGGTACCGAGCTGGACCGCCAGCGCTTCCGCCTCCTCGCCGGTGATCTCGGCGATCGCAGCCTCGATCAGCACCTGCGGACGGCGCACGTCGAGATCGGCGATGAGCGGTTCGAGCGCGGCGATGGCTGTCGGTGTGCCGCGCAAGACGACGGCGTTGATGTCGGGCGACGGCTGGACGGTAAGGTCGGGGGTCGAGAAGCCCTGAACCGCGCCCTGTTCGCCCGTGCCGAGTTGCGCGGACTGCCGGTCCTGCGCGGCAGCGCCCGCTGCACCGGCGGCGGCGGCCAGTTGCGCAGGGCTTTGTCCGCCAGAGGCGATCAGGCCGCCGAGCACGCCGCTAGGGCTGCGAGGATTGTTGCGCGATCCGGCGGACAGGCTGCGCGCGATCGGGTTGTTGGTCGTTGCCTCCTGTCCCAGCACGCCGCGCAGCACTTCGGTCACCGCTTCGGCGTCGGCATAATCGAGGCGGAATACGCGGGTGATCGGCGTCGCGCCGCCGGGCGCATCCAGCGACGCGATCATGCGCCGCGCATCCGCGACGGCGCTGGGCGTGCCGCGCACGATGATCGTGTTGCTGCGCGGATCGCCCGCGACCTTCGCGCCGCCATCGCCCAGCACGGCCTGAAGCGACTGGGCGACTTCGGGCGCACTGCCGTTGCGCAGCGTGACGGTGGCAAAGGTCAGGCCACCGCCATTGCCGTCGAGCGAGCGCAGGATCGCCTCGACCCGGCGGACATTGTCGGCATAGTCGGTGACGACCACCGCATTGGGCTGGGCCAGCGGCTCCACGCTGCCAAAGCTTGCCACCAGCGGCCGCGCGACGCGCGCAGCCTCCGCAGCCGGAACGTTCGACAGGCGGATCATGCGCGTGATGAGTTCCTGTCCCGACGCGCTGCGGGTCGAGACGCCGCCGTCGCGCACCGCATTGCCCTGCGGCACGATGCGCCACGCCCGGCCCGAGCGCACGGCGGCAAAGCCGTTCGCGCGCAGCACCGACTGGAACAGCTCCCATACGCCGGCGGGCGAGAGCGGCTGGGCCGAGGTCACGGTGACCGTGCCCTTGACCGCCGGGTCGAGGATCAGCGTGCGGCCGGTGAGACGCGAAATCTGGTCGGCGACATCGGCGATTTCGACCCCGCGCATGTTGACGACGATGTCCGCGGCGTCGCCGCTTTGCGCGAAGGCCGGCTGGGCCACCATGGCGGTGGCCGCAAGAGCGAGGAGCGAACTGCGGATCGGATTGCGCACGAGTCGGATACCTAGCGGGTCGGGACGGTCAGCGTCAGTGGCTTTCCGTCGCGGGTGATCTGAATTTGAGCGGAACCGGCCGACTGCGCGGCGGCAAGGGCGTTAGCGGCCTGGGCCTGGGTGCTGACGGGCCGTCCGTTGACCGAAGTCACGACGTCGCCCTGCTGCAAGCCCGGGGGCGCTCCGGCGCCGATCTGCACGCCGCCGGGGACAGGGGTCAGTCCCGCAACCAGCGGCGACGCCAGCCCGACCGCATTTGGCGAGAGCGGCGGCGAGGCCGATGCAGCGGTGCCGGGCTGAGGCTGAGGTGCCGGCGCGGGCTGAGCGAGCGCGGCGGCCTGTTGCTCGGCGGTGAGCGTGGGATCGGGGAAGGCCAGGAATTCGATCCGGCCGTTGACGCGCAGCAGGACGCGGTCGCGCAATATGCCCTCGATCACCCCGCCGCCCGGGGCTTCGCCGATGCGGAACGGCTTGGCCGGCTCGCTGCCCACTTCGATATAGGCGACGGAAAGCGCGGCAGGTGAGGCGGCGAACACGCCCTTGAGCTTCAATGGCAGGGCGGTCGCCGTCGTCGCCTCGCTGCTGCCCTTGCCGAACGGCGCGAAGGCGAGCGCCGGGGTGAGGTCGGCGACCTGCGCGACGGGGCGTGCGCCCGACGGCACCGTGACCGTGCCCGTGCCGGCATGGCCCGCAATGCGCCAGGTCAGCCCGGCCAGTGCCACCGCCACCGACACGATCACCCCCGCCGTCACGATGTCGAGCGCGGTGCGCGATTGGCGCGCGGTGAGGTCGAGGATGCGGATCATGTCCCGCTGCCCTCCACGAAGCCGTCGAGCGATGCAAGCGGGGTTCGTTCGGCGCCCTGTGCGAAGACCTGGATGCGCACCTTGTCGATCCCGGCGTCGGCGGTGCGCGAGCGCGCGATCGCCACCCGCCATTGCTGGCCCAACAGCTGCGTTTCGGCGGCGTTGGCGGCGGGATCGGCGAGCTGGATTTCGGCCAGCCGATTCTCTGCCACCCACATCGCGGCGGCGCGGCGCTCCATCGCGCGAGTCGAATCGATATGCGTTTCGACCGCGCGGATCAGGCCGACCGTGGCAATGGCGAGCACGGCCAGCGCGACCAGCGCCTCGATCAGCGAGAAGCCGTCGTCCCTCACTGCACCGCCACCTTGCTGGCCGTTGCCGTCACGCCGTCATAGCGCACGATCCAGCGCTGCTCGCCATTTTCGATCGTGGCCGACAGCGGCTTGCCCCCGCCATCGACGCCCAGGATCACGGGCGGGGCGGTGTCGATGGTCACGACGATCCCACTGGGCAAGGTGTGCGGGGCGAGCGCGTCGCTCAGCGGGACCATGGACCCGTCGCGCTTCACCGCGGCAAAGCCATAGCCATGTTCCTGGGTCGTGAAGGCGATGATCCGATCGCCCAGCATCGCATCGTCGGCCGCCGCCTGGAGCCGCAGCGCCAGCCGCCGCGCCTCCGTCTCGACCGACGGCGCGCGGGTTGCGGTGCCGATGCCGAGCGCGACGCCGCCGGCGGCGATGCCGATGATGACCAGCACGATCAGCATCTCGATCAGCGTCATGCCGTGTTCGGCGTCAGAGATGCCTTCCCCCCGCAAGGGCCTCAGCCGCCCTTGGTGTCGAGGTCGGCGTCCAGCCCTTCGCCGCCGGGCTTGCCGTCCTTGCCCAGCGACTTCAACTCGAACGATGCCCCGGTCGAGCTGTAGACATAGGGATTGCCCCAGGCGTCGACCGGGTCTTCCGAGACGTAGCCGCCGTCGGGCCAAGCGGCGGGGAGGGGCGGGGTAACCGGTTTTTCCGCCAACGCCTTTAGCCCCTGCTGCGTCGTCGGATACTGGCCGTTGTCGAGCCGGTACATCTTGAGCGCGCTCGACAGGCTGGCGAGGTTGGTCTTCGTCGTGGTGACGCGCGCCTGGTCGGGGCGGCCGACCACGTTCATCGTGACCAGGCCCGCGACGATCGCGATGATGACGAGGACCACGATCATCTCGAGCAGGGTCAGCCCGGCCTCGCTGTCCGGAATGGCGCGACGCTTGCCCTTGAGCGGCGCGGATGCCACGGTGTCATCGAACTGTTTCAAAACTATGCGCATCGCGGCCCCATGCGTCCTTCTCGTGAAAGCAATGTTACAACTCATGACGGCGGAATCATGACTGGCCCAGCGATTTCTCCGGCGGTTCCCAACGCCGTCGAAGCCCGTGCCGGGGGCGTGTGGACGCTCTCGGGCGAGCGGCTGATCATAGCCGAGCCGGGCGGCCCTGCAACCGTGCTGGTGCCGAGCGAGTCGGTGTTGCTGCTGGCCGTGGACTTGCCGCTGGCAAGCCGGGCGAAGCGGCTGGCGGCGCTGCCCTTTGCGATCGAGGACCGCATCGCCGATCCGCTCGACGCGGTGCACATCGCGCTGGGCGCCGAGATCGCGCCGCAGCGCTATCTGGTCGCGGTGGTGCGCCATTCCGTCATGCTGCGCTGGATCGAGCTCGCCGATGCCGCCGCGCTCGGCCATGCGGCGCTGGTTCCGGACGCGCTCGCGCTGCCGGTGCCGGACGCGGGCGAGTGGAGCGCCGAGGCAGCGGACGGACGCGTGCTGGTACGCACCGGCGACGGCACGGGCTTTGCGCTGCCGACCGCGCTGATCGCTCAGGCCTGGGAAGCGGCGGGACGGCCGCGCATCTGGAATATCGGCGGCTCGCCGATCGGCGAACTGCCGCACGAGCCGCGCGTGACCGGAGGCGGGGGGCTGGCCGAGCGGCTGCTAACGCCGCCGGTCGATCTGCGCCAGGGGCCCTATGCGCGGCGGGCGGTGGCCCGCGGCAGCTGGTTGCGCCGGCTGGGCTGGGTCGCCGCCGCGGGCATCGCCGCGCACACCGTCATCGCCGCCGCCGATACCGTGATGTTGCGCGTCATCGCCGAGCGCCGCGCAGACGACACGCGTGCCGCGATCGCACAGGCCGCACCGGGTGCAAGCATCTCGGGCGACCTGCGCACCAGCGTTGCCGACCTGCTGCCGCCGCCCGGGCAGGAAGCAAGCGCGTTCGTGCCGCTGATCGCCCGCACGTCGTCCGCACTTGCCCCGCTGTCGAGCGCGGTGACGGCGCGCGCGATGCGGTTCGACGGCAATGCGCTGGTGCTGGACCTCGATCCCGGCGATCCGGGCCTGGCCGATCGCGTACGCGGCGCGTTGCGGGCGGGCGGGGTGGCTGGCGACGTCATCGCCGCGCCCGATGGAGCACTTCGCGTGACGGTGCGCGCATGAGCGTGATCCGCATCATCCGCATGCCCGCGCTGGAAGCCGCCTTGCTGCGGGCCGAGCTGTGGTGGAGCGGCCTCACCACGCGCGAGCGTTGGCTGGTCGGGACGCTGGGCGGGCTGCTCGCGGCGCTGATCCTGGTGTTCGGTGTCGTCAAGCCGCTGCAGGCCGCGCGGGCGCAAGCGCTGGCCGATATCCGCACCTATGAGACGCTGACCGCACGGGTGCGCGCCGCCGGCGTGCTGGTGCCAGCGGGCGCGCGCCCGGCGCAGCGATCCGAGCCGCCAGCGCAGGCGGTGCAGAATATCGCGCGGGAAGCAGGGCTGACGGCCGCGGTCGCGCCCGACATGACCACCACGCTCGCGGAAGCGCCCTATGAGGCCGTGCTCGGCTGGATCGCCAATGTCGAGCGCACCACGTCGCTTCGCGCCCGCCGCGTCGAGTTGCGCAGGGGCGCCGCGGCGGGCCGCGTGCTTGCCACTGTGGTGTTCGGCTGATGGACGAGACGATCATCGTCAGCGACGTCGAGCCGGTGACGCTGCCCTATAGCTATGCGCGGCGCGCCGGGGTGGTGCTGCGCCCTGGTCCGGCGGGGCTGGAGTGCCTGCACCGAGCCTCAGCGTCGCTGGATGCGCTGCTCGAGGTGCAGCGGATCGCCCCCGCCGCGCGCTTCGCCGTCGCCGACGATGCCGCGTTCGATGCCGCGCTCGCCGCCACTTACGGGGGCAGCGGCGCGGCGGCGGCCGAGTTCGATCTGGGCGAGATGGACCTGGCCGCACTGGCCGACAGCGCGGCGGCGGTGGACGACTTGCTCGACACGCGTGATGATTCGCCCGTCATCCGCCTCATCAACGCGCTGCTGCTGGAAGCGGTGAAGGAAGGCGCGTCGGACGTGCATGTCGAAACGCAGGAGAAGCGCGTCGTCGTGCGTTTCCGCATCGACGGCGTGCTGCGCGACAAGCTGGAACCACGCCGCGAACTCGCGCCGTTGCTGGTCAGCCGGATCAAGGTGATGGCCAAGCTCGACATCGCGGAAAAGCGCGTGCCGCAGGACGGGCGCGTGACGCTGCGCATCGGCGGGCACGACGTGGACGCGCGCGTTTCGACGCTGCCGACCCAGCATGGCGAACGAGTCGTGCTGCGCCTGCTGGAAAAGGGGTCGCTGAAGCTCGATCTCGAACACCTCGGCATGAGCGAGCGCGATCGAACGGTGTTCGCGCGCCTGCTCGAGCGGCCGCACGGCATGTTGCTGGTCACCGGGCCGACGGGGTCGGGCAAGACGACCAGCCTTTATGCCGCGCTCGCGCGTCTGAACGACCGCAAACGCAATATCATGACGGTGGAAGATCCCATCGAATATGAACTTGCCGGGATCGGGCAGACTCAGGTCAATTCGCGCACCGGCATGACCTTTGCCCGGGGCTTGCGCGCGATCCTGCGCCAGGATCCCGACGTCATCATGGTCGGTGAGATTCGCGATCAGGAAACGGCCGAGGTCGCGGTGCGATCGGCGATGACCGGGCATTTCGTGCTGTCGACGCTGCACACCAACAGCGCGGTCGGATCGGTGACGCGGCTGATCGACATGGGGGTCGAGCGCTATCTGCTCGCGCCGATGCTGGTGGGTCTGGCGGCGCAGCGGCTGGTGCGGCGGCTGTGCCCGACGTGCCGGCGGCAGGACGTAGCAGGCGAAGGCGATTCGCTGATGCTGGGCGGCGTGCTGAAGCCGGGCGAGCCGGTGTGGCGCGCGGTCGGCTGCAACGAATGCGGCGGCGACGGCTATCGCGGGCGTGCCGGGGTGTATGAGGTCGTGGCGGTCGACGAGCGGTTCCAGGCCATGATCCACGACGGCGCGTCCGAGGCCGAGATCGAAGCGCACGCGCGCAAGGACAATCCCAGCTTGCTCGACGACGGCGTCGCCAAGCTGCACGCCGGGGTCACGACGATCGAGGAAGTCGCGCGGGTGACGCGGGAAGAGGCATAGTGGCGAGCTTTGCCTATCGCGCCGCCGACCGGGCGGGTGCGCAGAAGAAGGGCGTGGTGGAGGCGACCAGCCCGGCCGCCGCCCGGGCGCTGCTGCGCGAACAGGGCTTGCTGCCGCTCAGCGTCGATGCCGCGAGCGAGCGCAGGTCGGTCGGCAGCATCCAGCTGCCGCGCCTCAAACGCGCTGGCATGTCGTCGCGCGAACTCGCCACCGCCACGCGGCAGATCGCGACGCTGGTCGGTTCCGACATTCCAGTCGAGGAAGCGCTGCGGCTCGCCGCCAGCCAGTCCGAGGCGCAGCGTGTGTCGACCATCCTGCTCGACGTGCGCGCCGCGATCCTCGACGGGCGCAGCTTCGCCAATGCGCTCGGCCAGCATCCGAAGGTCTTTCCCGAATTCTATCGCGCATCGGTCGCGGCGGGCGAGGCATCGGGCAAGCTGACCGACGTGCTCAACCACCTGGCGCAGTTTGTCGAGCATCGGCAGGCGAACGCGCAAAAGCTGCAACTGGCGCTGCTCTATCCGGGGCTGCTGGCGACCGTTTCGCTGGGCGTCATCGTGCTGCTGCTCGTCTATGTCATTCCCGACATCGTGAAGGTATTCGTCTCGCGCGGAACCGACCTGCCGCTGCTGACGCGCATCCTGATCGCGCTGTCGAGCTTCCTGCAGGACTGGGGGCTGTACATCCTGCTCGCTGGTCTGGTGGCGTTTCTGGTCTTCAGCCGCTGGGTAGCGGTGCCGGCCAATCGGCTGAAGGTGCATCGTGGCTTCACGATCCGCTGGCCGTTCCGCCGCTTCTCGCGCCAGCACAATGCCGCGCGCTTCGCCGGCAGCCTGGCGACGCTGGTCTCAAGCGCGGTGCCGCTGGTCGAGGCGCTGCACGCCGCCGCCGCCGTCACGCCCAATCGCTGGGTGCGGGAACGCGCGCTGCACGTCGCGGCGCGGGTTCGCGAAGGCATCAGCCTGCGCGCGGCGATGACCGAGGCGGGGGTATTCCCGCTGATGCTGACTGCGATCGTCGCATCTGGCGAGGCGAGTGGCCAGCTGGGGCCCGCGCTCAGCCGCGCGGCGGACGAGCTCGACCGCGAGCTGGACGCAGTGACGACGGCGCTGGTCGCGCTGGTCGAGCCGCTGGTGCTGCTGCTGATGGGCGGGATGGTGCTGATGATGGTGCTGGCGATCCTGCTGCCGATCATCAACCTGAACGATCTGGTGACGTTGTAGAGTTGGTGCACGCGAAGGCGCGAAGGCGCTAAGATGAGAAGATTTTTTCACGCGGAGACGCGGAGGACGCAGAAATGTGGTTCTGCCGCGCCAGCGGCTTTCTTCCATGCAACGGTTCCGCTAGCCGATCGGCCGGAGGGTGAGCGTGCGCTTCGCGCAGTAGGTCAACATCCCTGCGTCCTCCGCGCCTCTGCGTGAAACATCCTCTTCCTTCCTGGTCAGATCACGCCCGAGATCGACGCCCCTGCCGGCATGCCGACAAACGGCAGGACGCGCGCGCCCTCGTTCGTCATTCGTACCGTCAGCGCGCCGTCCTCGGTCAGCGTGGCTTCGATCAGCGTCTGTAGCCGTTGCGTTGCGGGCGCTATGCGGATGCGGGTGGTGGTGCCGATCTTCTCGGCGGTCAGCAGCAGCGACGGGACCGGCACCGCCGCGCCGCCGCCCTTGGGCGTGCAGGTGCCGGGATCGGTGGTCAGCTTGCCCGCGATCATCTGATCCGATCCGCCGATGGCGATGCGATCGAACTCGCTCTGCGTCACCAGGTCGCAGGTGAAGGGCAGGTTGGGCTGAAGCGCCTGGAGCAGCGAGGCGTGCGCGCTGCCGCTCACCTTGTCGAGCACGGTGCCGCCGAACCGCACCAGGCCGCGTCCGCCAAGGTCGGTGTCCGGCCCGGTCGCCTTCCAGTCCATCGCAAAGCCGAGGCTGGTGAGCGAGCGCAGCGGCGCCCAGTTCCATTCGACCTTGGTGCCGCCGGCGATGCCGACCTCGCCGTTCCATACCGTTCCGGCGATGCCGGTGCGCCAGGGCCGGTTGCTGAACGCCACGCCAGCCGGCATCATCGCGACCATCGCCAGCGCATATGCGGCTATGCCGAGCACGACGAACACGGTAAGACGCCGCCGTGCCGACCAAGACGCCCGTTCCAACGCCGGTGCTGCGACGCCGGGATCTGCTGCAATCAGGCCTGTTGTTGCCGTTGGCATCGATGGCGAGTCCCTCTTTTGCGGCCGACAAGATCAAGCGCGACAAGCGGCCGGTCGCGCTTTTGCTGCCATTAAGCGGCCCGCGCGCCGCGCTGGGGCTTAGCATGCGGCAGGCGGCGTTGCTCGCGGATTCTGGGCCCGAGATGATTGCTTATGACACCGGCGGCACGGCGGCGGGCGCGACGCTCGCTGCGCGCAACGCGCTGAAGGCCAAGGCGGCGATGATCCTGGGTCCGATCACGGCTGAGGAAGCCATCGCCGTCGCGGCGCAGACCGCTGGCCGCGTGCCGGTGATCGCGTTCAGCAACAACGCCGTCGCACGCGCGCCCGGGACCTTCATCTTCGGCATTACCCCAGCCCAGGTGACCAGCGCGATCCTGCGATATGCCCGTTCGCGCGGGGTGCGTAACGTGGTGGTAATCGACGATGCCACGCCGTGGAGCGCCGCAGCCGCGCTGGCCGCCGGACGCATCCAGGGTGAGATCGGGGTCGATGTGCGCGTGCTGCAGGTCACGCCCGGCCAGCCGCTGCCGCCATCGGGCGACGCGCCCGATGCGGTGCTGCTGCCCGGCAGCGGGGAAGCGGTGCTGGCGGCGGCGCGCAACTTGAAGTCCACCGGCATCCAACTGCTCGGCACGGTTCAGGCGCTCGACCATCGCCCCGCCGCGCTGGAGGTGCTGGACGGCGCGTGGATCGCAAGTCCCGATCCGGCGGCATTCGGCAAGTTCGCGGGCGAATATCGCGCGCGTCACGGCGGCGATCCCGGCGCGCTCGCGGCGCTGGCCTATGACGCGGGCGGGATCGTCAAGGTACTGCGCGACAAGGGTGCGCTGAGTGCGGCGGGCTTGCTGGCGGAGACGAGCTATCCGTGCGTCACCGGCAGCGCCCGGTTCCGCACCGACGGCAGCGTGTCGCGTGAGATGGCGATCCTGGTCGCGAGTGGCGAGGGGTACAAGCCGGTGGCGGTGAGCCAGGGCGCGTGAGCGCTTCCCGTCGTCCGCGCCGGTCCGCTCCGCCAGGCGAGGATGGCTTCACCCTTCTCGAACTCATCATCTCGCTCGGCCTGTTTGCGCTGATCTCGGTCGCAGGGCTGGGACTGCTCGACAGTGTGCTGAACGTTCAGGGGCGCACCGAGGCACGACTTAGCCGGCTTGCCGAGGTGCAGCGCGCCATGTTCGTGCTGCAGAGCGACCTCGACCAGGTGACGCGCGGCGACATTTCGGGCGGCGGGAACGGTGTTGCCTTTACCCGCGTCGCCGGCGGCGTCGGGGGGCCGGCCGTTCCGATTAGCTATGGCGAAGCGCGTGGCGTGTTGATCCGCAATGCCCCGCAGCCGCAGGCGCTGCTGAGCGGAGTCAGTGGAGCGCGGTGGCGCTTCCGCGACGGGAATGCGTGGGTCGAACGCTGGCCACCGAATGAGGAACGCCGGGGTGAGTGGCCGCGCGCCGTGTCGGTCGAGTTCCAGCTGACCGGGCAGGGGCCGCAAGGGACGCTGCGCCGCATCGTCGTGTTGCCGGTGCGTGCCAAGGAAACGCCGTGACTTCCGCGCGTGATGACGAGCAGGGCATGATCCTGGTCAACGTTCTGATGTTCGTCGCTATCGCCAGCGGCCTGGTCCTGCTGATGATCAGCCGCGAGGAACTGGCGCTCGACCGGTCACTGCGCGGGCGTGAGGCGGCACGGGCGGCGGCGATCGTGCGCGGCGGCGAGCTGTCCGCGATCACCGCGCTGCAACGCGATGCGATCGATGCGCCGGATGTCGACCACGCCGGCGAACCCTGGGCCGGCATCGGCGCCAGGGGGGCGTCGATCGATGGTGGCAGCTTCGACCTTGCCATTTCGGATGCGGAGGGGCGCTTCAACGTCAACTCGCTGCGCAGCGGCGCGGTCGATCCGGTCGTGCTGTTCCAGAAGCTCGCCGCGATTGCCGGTCTCGATGAAGCGCAGACGACCGAGGCGATCGCCTATGTTCGTGCGCAGGGGCCGGTCAGCGACACGCGGCCGATCCGCCTGATCCCCGGCGCGGACCGCGACGCCATTGCGCGGCTGGAGCGAATGGTCACCGCCCTGCCGGGCACCACGGCGGTCAACCTGAATGCCGCCGATCAGGAACTTCTGGCCCTGCTGTTCGACGACCCGCTGGTGGCCACGCGGCTGGTCGCCCTGCGCAAGCGCAACGGCCAGATCACGCTGCGCGACCTGTCCGATCTCAAGGTCACGCAGCCGCCCGGCACTTCGTTCAGGTCGAACACCTTCTGGGTGCGTGTGCGCGCGACGATCGGCGATACGGTGCAGGACGGTGCGACGCTGATCCAGCGCCGCCGCCTCGACGAACGCACGGTCGAGGTCGTTCCGGTCGCCCGCTGGCGCAACGCGGCTGTCCCTCCGGAAGCACCGGCGATATAGTATCACGCGCTACGTTCCAGGAGATTCGCATGTTCGACCGGCTGTTTCTGGGCCATCCGCGTGAGGTGGGGGAAAGCTATGGCGAGCATTTCGCGACCGCCGCCGGCTTTGGCGCACGCATGGTGGTGGGCGGGCTGGCCTGCATCGTCCATGCCGTGGTGCCGTCGTTGTTCGTGCGTACCGCGAGCGACACGGTGAAGTCGCTCTATGCCCGCATGAAGGCGCGCCAACCCGCATTCGCAAGTCGTCCGCCGGCCTTCGCCGAACCGGAGTGGCAGCTCGAATACGAGATTTGAGGCGTGGCGATCCAGCATGTCGGCATCGTCGGCGCGGGCTTTTCCGGCACGCTTCAGGCGATCAATCTGCTGCGCCACGACGGCCCGCGCGCGACGCTGATCGAACGCGGTGGCCGGGCCGGCGAGGGGCTGGCCTATGGCGCGGCGCATCCCAGCCATGTGCTGAACGTGCGCGCTGGAAACATGAGCGCGTTTCCCGACGATCCTGCGCATTTCGTGCGCTGGCTGGAAGGGCGCGGCGTGAAGGATGCGGCGACCACCTTTGCCTCGCGCGTCACCTATGGCGAATATCTGCGCGAGATGCTGGACCGGGCGATCGCGACGAGCGGCGGGCGGTTGAGCGTTCGCTATGGTGAGGTCGTGGACGCGATGCCGCGGGGCGCGGGCGTCGCGTTGGCGCTGGCTGACGGGACGGTGTTCGATGCCGATGCGGCGGTGCTGGCGGTCGGGAACCTGCCGCCGCACGACCCGCCGGGTCTGACTGCGGATTCGCTACCTGACGATTTGTACAAGGGCGATCCATGGGCGTCCGATCTCGCCGATGGCCTGACGCCTGACGATATCGTGGTGGTGATCGGCACCGGTCTGACGATGATCGACGTGGCACTGATGCTGGAGGCGAAGGGCTTTGCCGGCCGCATCGTCGCGATTTCACGGCGCGGCCTGCTGCCGCGCCGGCACGAGGGCGCTGGCGAGTGGGCGCGGATCGAGGATCGGCCGGCGACGGTCGCCTCAGCGCTGGTCCGGTGCGTGCGGCATCGGGCCAAAGCCATCGGCTGGCGCCATGCGGTGGACGAGCTTCGCCCCTTTACCCAGCCGATGTGGGCCAATGCCAGTGAAGCGGAACGCGCACGGTTCCTGCGGCATCTGCGGCCATGGTGGGACGTGCATCGCCATCGCCTGGCGCCACAGGTTGCCGATCGACTCGAGGCGATGCAGGCAAGCCGGCGGTTGCAGGTCGTGGCCGGCAAGACGCTGGCATTCACGCCAAAGGACGGGGGCGTCGAAATGGTCTGGCGACCGCGCGGGGCGGATCGTCCGCAAACCCTGCGCGCACGGCGCATCGTGAATTGCACTGGGCCGCTCGGCGACCTTTCGCGCACCACCGACCCGCTGCTCTCCGCCCTGCGCGGCCGGGGTGCGATCCGGCCGGATGCCGCGCATCTCGGCATCGACGTAAATGGCGTCGGGCAGGTGATCGGCGCGGACGGAAGCCCGAGCGAACGGCTCTATGCGATCGGCCCGATGACGCGCGGCGCGTTCTGGGAAATCGTCGCGGTTCCCGACATCCGCCGGCAGACCTGGGATGTCGCGCGGCGACTGTCGAATGCGCAATGGGTCGGCGGCGAAGGGCTTTAGCCTGTCCGGTCAGCTACGCTGACGCGCGGCGCCGGCCCGCTCCCCCATCCGGCCACCCATAGAATACCCTGCCGTCGGGTGGCCGAGTGGGGGAGCTAGCCGGCGCCGCCCACATCAAAGCGTTCGCAGCGCCTGTGACGGGCGCACCGACATGAGCGGGATCGAACCGGCCAGGCCAATGCCCAGCGTAATCAGTGCGCCGCCGCCCAGCGTCGCCAGTACCGTGCCCCAATCCGGCGCCCAGCCGAATTCGAACACCTGCACGATCACATACCAGGCCGCGCCCATGCCGAGCAGCAGCGACACGCTCGCCAGGATCGCGGCAAGCAGGCCATATTCGAGCGCCTGGGTCCCCAGCACCTGCCAGCGCGTTGCGCCCAGCGTCTTGAGGATCACGCTGTCATAGCCACGCGCCTGCCGCGACGCCGCAATCGCGCCGACCAGCACCGCAATGCCCGCGAGGATCGCGATCGATGCCGCGGCGACGATCGCACTCGACATCTGTTCGAGGATGCCGCCGATCTGCCCGATCACCTCGCTGACGGCGATCACCGATGCGCCGGGGAAGGCGGCGAGCAGCGCGCGGGTAACCGCGGCGTCGCGAGTCGCCGGCATCGTCACCGTCGCGGTCAGGCTGTGCGGCGCGGCCTTCAGCGTATTGGGCGAGAAGACGAGGACATAGTTGAACCCCATCGTGTCCCAGTTGACCTTGCGCAGGGAGGCGATCTTTGCCTCGATCTCGCGGCCCAGCACGCTCACCGTCATCGTGTCGCCGACGCCGACCCCCAGGATCCGCGCGGCATCGGCGTCGAGCGAGAGCAGCGGCGGGGCGGCATAGTCCGTCGGCCACCACGTTCCCGCGACCAGGTCGCTACCCTGCGGCAGCGTGGCGCTGTAGGTCACGCCGCGTTCGCCGCGCAGGAACCACGCGCCCTCCGGCCTTCGGGCCATGTCTGCGACGCGCTTGCCGGCATAGGCGACGATCGTGCCACGCAGCGCGGGAACGATGTTGAGTTGCGCGCCGGTCGCCTCGCGTTCGATCGTCGCGCGGAAGTTGGCCTCCTGCGTCGAGGGGACGTCGAGCACGAACAGGTTCGGTGCCTTTTGCGGGACGGTCCGCGCGATCTCGGCATTCAGGCTGGTCTGAATGCCGGCAAGCGTCACGAACAGCGTGAGCGCCAGGCCCAGCGCTACCACCAGCGCCGAGGTTTGCGCGCCGGGGCGATAGAGGTTGGCCAGCGCCAGCCGCGGGAGCGGTCGGCGGGGGCGCGGCACGCGGCGGGCAAGGCGGCTGATCCCCCAGCCGAGCGCGAGCAGCAGGAGTAGAACAGCCGACACCGCGCCGAGCACGGCGGCGGAGAAGATCGGCTCGCGCGCGGTCAGTAGTGCCACCGCCACCAGCACCGCGCCGGCCGCCGCGACGATCCGCGTGCTGCGCCAGTCCAGCTTGCGCCGTGGGTCGACATGCGCGCGAAAGATCGCGGCGGCGGGCTGCGTGCGCGCTCGCGCGAGCGGGGGCAGGGTGAAGATGAGCGCGATGAGCAAGCCATAGGCGGCGCTGGTCGCGAGCGGCAGCGAATGCACGGCGAACCCGGGCTGCACCGGCAGGATGTCACCTGCCAGCGTAACGATCGCCGGCGGCAGCAGCGCGCCGACGATCAATCCGGCAGCGATCGCCACCACGGCAACCGCCGCGACCTGCAAGAGGTAGATTCGCTCGATATCGCGCGATGTCGCGCCCAGCACCTTCAGTGTCGCGATGCCGCCGCGTTTTTGCGCGAGATAGGACGAGACGCCGTTGCTCACGCCGATCCCGGCGATGACCAGGGCGGCCAGACCGATGAGCGAGAGGAACTGGCCCATCCGCTCGAAAAAGCGGTTCGCACCCGGTGCGGCACGCTCATGATCCTTCAAGTCCCAGCCATCGCTGCGATGCGCTTTCTCAAGCGTATCCCGCACCGCCTTGGCATCGGCGCCGGCGGGCAGGCGCACGCGATACTTGCTCTCGAACAGGCTGCCCGGCTGGACCAGGCCCGTGCGCCGCAGCCCGTCCATCGAGACGATCGCGACCGGGCCAAGCGTAAAGCCCTCGCTCACGCGGTCCGGCTCGTCGGCGATCACGCCGGCGACGGTAAAGTCGGCCGTGCCGTAGCGCAGCCGGTCGCCGGACGTGACCAGCAACCGCTCGGCCAGCGCCTTTCCGATCATGATGCGATCGGCGGGCAGGGGCGTATAGCTGCCCTGCGCAAGCGTGAGTGCGCCATAGAGCGGATAGGCGCCGTCGACGCCTTTAAGCTCGGTCAGCACCGCCGCCGGCCCGCTCGCATTTGCGCCCTCGCCGCGTTGCGCCATGGCGCGCATGCGGATGGTCTCGCTAACCGTGCCCAGTCGGCGCAATTCCGCCTTTTCCGTCTCGCTCGCCTCGCGCTGGGTCATGCTGACTTCGACATCGCCGCCCAGCAGCACCCGGCCGCGCGCGGCGAGTTCGCCGGTGATCGATGCGGTCAGGCTGCCGATCGCGGCGAGCGTGCCCACGCCCAGGAACAGGCACACGAACAGCAGCCGCAGCCCCCGGAATCCGGCATTGAGGTCACGCCGCGCGATCCGCCAGCTTTGCGCCCAGGGAAGGGTCATACTGCGGCGGCTTCCGCCCGGCGCTCGCTCACGATCCGGCCGTCCGACATCTCCACCACGCACTGGCATCGCTCGGCCAGCGCCGGGTCGTGCGTGATGATGAGCAACGTCGCCCCGGCAGCGCGGTGCCGCTCGAACAGCAGGTCGGTGACCGATGCGCCGGTCGATGCGTCGAGATTGCCCGTGGGTTCGTCGGCGAACAAGATCTCCGGACGCGGCGCAACCGCGCGGGCGATCGCCACGCGCTGCTGCTCGCCGCCCGACAGCTGTGCCGGGTAATGATCCAGCCGATGCCCCAGGCCGACCGCGACCAGCTCCGCCTCGGCACGCGCAAAGGCATCGGCAGCGCCCGACAGTTCGAGCGGCACGGCGACATTTTCCAGCGCCGTCATGGTCGGCAGCAGGTGAAACGCCTGAAGCACGATGCCGACATGGCCGCGCCGTGCCCTGGCCAATTCATCTTCGTTCAACGTGCCGTAATCGACGCCGCCGACCTGCACGCTGCCCCCGCTTGCGCGCTCCAGGCCCGAGAGCACTGCCATCAGCGAGGATTTGCCGGAACCGGACGCGCCCAGGATCGCGATGCTTTCCCCGCGCGCGATGTCGAGGTCGATGCCCTTCAGGATCTCGACCGGCGCATCGCGCGTGCCGAGCGACAGGGTGACATCGCGCGCGCGGATCGCAATATGGTCCGCTTGGCCGGGTGCGTGCATCAGTGAAAGGAAATCCCTTGAAGAAGTCCGTGCAATATGGAGCGGCGCTGGCGCTTGTCCACCTCGCCGCCTGCTCGCCCGCTGCGCCCGATGCGCCCGCGACCGCCAGTCCGACCGCTACAGCGGCCACGCCCGCGGCGGACACCAGGGCGGTCGTCGTGTTCGGGGACAGCCTGTTCGCAGGCTATAACCTGCCGCAGGACCAGGGCTTCGCGCCGGCGCTGCAGCGCGTGCTGGCGGGGCAGGGGGTCAAGGCCAATGTGTTCAACGCCGGCGTTTCGGGCGACACCAGCGCTGCCGGGCTGCAACGGCTCGCCTTCACACTGGACGGACAGGCGCGCAAGCCGGACCTCGTCATCGTGGGCCTTGGCGCCAACGACATGCTGCGGGGGCTGGACCCGGCCGACACGCGCCGCAACCTCGACGCGATCCTGGCCGAGCTCAAGCAGCGGGAGATCCCCGCGATGCTGACGGGCATGGTCGCCGCGCCGAACATGGGCGCGGATTATGCGCGGCAATTCAATTCGATCTACCCTGATCTTGCCAGGAAATACGACCTGCCGCTCTATCCCTTTTTCCTCGATGGCGTGATCACCGACCGTACGCTGCTGCTCGCCGATGGGATTCATCCCAACGCGCAAGGCGTGGCGAAGATCGCCACGAGGGTCGGCCCGCTTGTCGCTCGGGAATTCGCGCCCAGCCGGTGAACCGTTGCGCCAACGCGCCGAAAGGGCAGGGTCGGCCATAGAAATTGTTGCGTCCACGTCACGGCAGATGAGATATTGTTGCGCGCCACGAAGGAGCCACGCCGATGTCGCTGACGCTTGCCACGAACCCGCGCGGCTTCTCGCCCGACCTGTTCTCCGTCATCACCATTGCCGAAGCCGGCGCGCGGCCGCCGGTGTGGGAATCGCGCCTGCATTGGCCGCATGCCGGTGACTCGCATATCGCGCTCGAAATGAACCGTCCACGCCGCCAGAGCGTGTGGGCGACTCAACTGGACGACGCGGTGATGCAGGCCGATCGCACGGTGCTGTTCGTCGCGGAGGGGGTTGGCTGTTTCGCGGCGTCGTGGTGGGCGCGGCTCTCGCCGTCGCATTATGTGTCGAAGGTCGCCGGCGCGCTGCTGCTCGATCCGGTGGCGCCGCCGCAAGATGATGAAAAGCGGCAGCTGTTCGCTTCCCCCGCGGTCGCCCTGCCGTTCCCGGCGCTGGTGCTGACCGGAGAGGATGCCGACTTCGACCGCGACCCTGCGCTGGGTGCGCAGGTCGAGGCGTGGGGCGGGCGACAACTTGCCGGGGGTCGCCAGCGTGGCGGGGCAGAGGTGCGCGCCTGGGGCAGCGCACAGCGACTGGTGCGCCGCATCTCGCGCGCGGTCATCGCCAATGACATTCGGCGTGCCCGCGCACTTCGCGGCGACTGAACACACCGCGAACCTTTCCGCTTTCTTCACGCTCTGCGCCTAGCGCAGCGGCAGAGCCCGTGATGACGATCCCGCGACCCGATCCTGATGCCGATGCGGCAACCGTGCGTGCGGAGCCGACCGGCGCTTATTTCCACATGGACGCGATGCGCACGATGTTCGCGCTGCTGGTCGCCTTCGGTCACGCCTGGGCGCTGATCATCCGCGACTATCGCCCGCCGGCGGGCTGGCTGGCGGAGGCCGGCTATTACTTTGCCGGCTTCGGGCATCAGGCGGTTATCCTGTTCTTCGTGCTCAGCGGCTTCTGGATCTCGCGCAGTGTCGTGCGGCGGGCGGTGCGCGGCTGGTCATGGCGGTCCTACCTGGTCGACCGGCTCACGCGCCTGATGCCGGTTCTGCTCGGCGCGCTGGCGGTGGGCGGCCTGCTCGACACGATTGCGGTTCGTCTGCTGCATTCGCCAACGCATCTCGGCCTTACCGACACCTATGTGCTCCGGATCGATATCGCCAGGCACCTGTCATGGGAGGTGCTGCTGGCCAACATGGCGTTTCTTCAAGTGATCGTTCCGACGTTCGGCACCAATGGGCCGCTGTGGAGCCTGTCGTACGAGTTCTGGTTCTACATCTGGTTTCCCGCGCTGTGGCTGGCGCTGCGGCATCGGCGCCTGTCGCTCGCCCTTGTCGCGCTGACGCTCGGCTGGTTCGTGCCAAAGCTTGCGCTCGCGTTTCTGAGCTGGCTGTGCGGCGCGGCGCTGTATGGCGTCGTCGACTGGCTCGCCCGCCGCCCGCCGCCGCGGCGTCGGCTGGTCCTCGCGTTCACCGTCACTGCCGCCATCGCGCTGCTGGCCACTCTGGCGGATGAGCGCTTCGTCGAGAATACGTGGCAGGACCCGGCGCTGGCGCTGGTCTTCTCGGCCTTTCTGCTGGGCCTGATCCTGCTTGATCCGCCCGCGGTTGCAGGCTTGCGGCCAATGGCCAGCTATGGCGCACGCGCGAGCTTCTCCTTCTACGCCACGCACTTTCCGGTGATGGCCTTTGCCTGCGCGCTCCTGCTGGGCAGCGAGCGGCTTGTTCCCGACGTCTATGGCATGGCGCTGGTGGCGCTGGCGCTGCTGCTGTCGATCAGCTTTGCCTGGGTGTTCGCGGCGCAGACCGAGGGGCGAACGCCGGCACTGCGCGACTGGCTCTGCCGGGTCGGCCGGCGGCGGTTACGCGGCGTGGCGCAAGGCTGACCGGAACACCCGCCGCTCACGCTCGTTCCCGTGCACCCTCCCGAATGTGCGAGCGCCCATGGCAAAGACCAAGTCCGTTTCCCTAGCGCTGGCCCCATTGAAACAGACCTTATCACTTGGCATCGGCGAAACCGCCGCAATCCTGAGCGAGTGGCTGGATCGCGAGGACGTCGTCTATGCCGCCGCCGATGAGCAGCGCGGCATGGCGGTGGCAGGCGCGCTGGCAGCGATGGCGCCGGGCTCAGAGATCCTGTTCTGCCCGGGCAGCGACGCGCTACCCGGCGATGCCGCGCCGGCGTCGCCCGCCAATGTCGGCCGGCGCGTGGCGGCGCTGCGCCGGTTGCGCCTGCTGCAGGCCGACGACGCGCGCCCGCGTGTCGCACTCGTGACGACGGGCGAAGCGCTCGCTCACGCCTATGCGTCCCCGACCGCCTACGAGGCCGCTCCGCCGCAAGTGAAGGTCGGCGCGCCGCTCGGCCTTAGCGAACTGTTCGAACAGCTGGATGCAACTGGGTATGTGAGCGACGAACGGGTGGACGAACCCGGCGAGGCGGCGCTCCGCGGCCAGGTGCTGGACGTCTACCCCGCCGACGCGCAAATGCCGTGCCGGATCGAGGTGGCGGACGGAACGGCGGTGTCGATCCGCAGCTACGATCCGGCGACTCAGCTGACGATCGAGGAACTGGCCGCCCGCGAACTCGGCCGGGTTGCCGAGCCGGTGTCCCAGGGCGAGGCGGTCGCCCTGATCGATCATCTGCCGGGCGCGGCGCTGGCGATCGAACCCGCCGCCGAAGATCGGCGAGCCCGCTTCCTGCTGCTTGCCGCCGACGCCGAAAAGCGGCGGCCGGATCGCGCCAATCGCCGTGTCGTCAAGGATGCGGAATGGAAGGGGGCAATGGCGAACCGGGCACTGGTTCAGCTTGCTCAGGCAGGCGATCCGCCACCGCGCTTCGTCGAAGCGAAGGCGCCGTTACGGGCCTTCGTAAAGGCGGCGCGAGCAGCGACAGACGACGGCCGGCGAGTTGCCCTGTTGGGCAGCGCGCGCGATCTGCGATTCCTGCGCGGGCGTATTGCGACGGCGCTGAAGCAGGACCCAACCGAAGCGGTGGGCTGGGCCGCGATCCGCTCGGCTCCGCCCGGGAGCATCCTCACGCTGGAGGCACCGGTCGAGCGCGGCTTTACCACCCAGGACGTGTTTGCCGTTGCCGCCGCCGACTTGCTCGGCAGCCGCGCGCAGCAGCATCAGGACGATGCGGGGCCTGTCGATCTTGCCCTGTTCGGATTTGGCGACATCCGCATCGGCGATGTCGTGGTGCACGAGGATCACGGCATCGGCATCGTCGCCGGTCTCGAAGCGATGCCGGGGGAGGGCGGGGACGTGCCGGGCGACGCGATCGTCTTGCGCTATGCCGGCGAGAGCAGTCGGCTCGTGCCGGTGGCGGAGGCCGATCGCATCTGGCGCTATGGGGGCGACGGCGATGCGGTGACGCTCGACAAGCTCGACGGATCGAGCTGGCAGAAGCGGCGCCAGTCGGTGGATGCCGCCATTGCCGAAACCGCGCGCGGCATGACCGCGCTGGCGCAGGCGCGCGCCGATCTGTCGGCCCCGGTCCTTGCACCCGATCCTGGTGCCTATGAACGCTTCGTCGCCGGCTTCCCGTTTGCTGAGACCCGCGATCAGGCGCGCGCGATCGAGGCCGTGCGCAGCGACCTTGCATCGGGCAAGCCGATGGACCGGCTGGTCGTCGGCGATGTCGGCTTCGGCAAGACCGAGGTGGCGCTGCGTGCTGCGGCGCTTGCTGCACTGGCCGGTTTCCAGGTCGCCATCACGGCACCCACCACCGTGCTGGCGCGCCAGCATCTTGAGACGTTCAGGGCGCGTTTCGAGGATGCCGGCATCACGGTCGAGGGCCTGTCGCGCCTGTCCACGCCGGCCGAGAAGAAGCGCGTGAAGGCCGGCCTTGCCGATGGTTCGGTCCGGATCGTGGTCGGCACTGGCGCGGTCGCCGGAAAGGGCGTGACGTACAAGAACCTCGCGCTCACCATCATCGACGAGGAGCAGCGGTTCGGCGCGGCGGACAAGGCACGGCTGCGCGAACTGGGCGCCGGGCATGTCCTCACGCTCAGCGCCACGCCGATCCCGCGCACGCTGCAGTCTGCACTGGTCGGCATCCAGCAGTTGTCGGTCATCGCGACGCCGCCCGCGCGCCGCCAACCGATCCGCACCTCGGTTGGCGCATTCGACGAACAGGTGGTGCGCGCCGCGTTGCTGCGTGAGGCGAGTCGCGGCGGCCAGAGCTTCGTCGTCGTGCCGCGGATCGAGGACATGGCAACGCTCACCACGCTGCTCGCCAGGCTCGTCCCCGAACTCGACTGCCTGCAAGCGCATGGCAAGCTGCCGGCGGCCGAGATCGACGAGACGATGGTGCGCTTCGGCACTGGCGACGGCGACGTGCTGCTCGCCACCAACATCATCGAAGCGGGCCTCGACGTGCCCCGCGCGAATACCATGGTGATCTGGCGCGCCGACCGGTTCGGCCTTAGCCAGCTTCACCAGTTGCGCGGCCGGGTCGGGCGAGGCAGCAGGCGCGGGCAGGTCCTGCTGCTGACCGAACCGGACAGGGAAATCGCGCCGCGCACGCTGAAGCGTCTGCGCACGCTCGAAGCCTTCGACCGGCTCGGTGCGGGCTTCGCGATCAGCGCGCAGGATCTGGACATGCGCGGCGCCGGCGACCTGCTGGGCGAGACGCAGGCGGGGCATATGAAGCTGATCGGCATCGATCTGTACCAGCATCTGCTCGAGTCCGCGTTGCGCACGGCGCGCGGCGAAGCGGTCGAGCGCTGGCAGCCCGAGCTTCACCTCGGCATCACCGGCGGCCTGCCCGAAAGCTGGATTCCCGATCCCGAGCTTCGCGTCAGCCTTTATGCGCGGCTGGCGCGGATCACCGAGCCGGGTGCGCTTGATTCGTTCGAGGCGGAACTGGAGGATCGCTTCGGGGCAGTCCCGGACGAAGCGGCGACGCTGCTCGCGACCGCCCGCATCCGCATCGCGGCCCGCGCGCTCGATATCCGGCGCATCGATGCGGGCCCGGCGGCGATTGCACTGACCCCAGGCAGGGGATTTGCAACGACGTTCGCGGGACTTGAGAAAAAGGGCGACCGCCTCATCCTGGCGGAGCGGATCGACGATGCACCGGCGCGGCTGGCGCGCGTGTCCGCGCTGCTCGACGAACTGGACGAGTGACCGGCGGCGGCGCCTGTTGGCGCGCCCGCGCGACCCGCCATGATGCTTGAAGGTTCGAGAAATCTTGGTCGGGGCGACAGGATTCGAACCTGCGACCCCCACACCCCCAGTGTGATGCGCTACCAGGCTGCGCTACGCCCCGACCGAGGGAGCGGCCTCTAGGCCCGCGCAGCCCATGATGCAAGAGGGAAGGGGCAAGCGCCCGGTCAGGCGTTTCGCATCCGCCACAGTTGCGCGCCAGCAACGCCCATGGTAGCGCGCGCCGCTTGAACCTGGGGCCGCGCGCCCCCACCATTTCTGGCCATGTCACAGGGCCGCGGGGAACCATGATCATCTCACCAGCATATGCACAAACTGCGGGCGCCGCGGGACAACAGAGCGCGATGGGCGGCATCATGGGCATCCTGCCGCTCGTCCTGATCTTCGTCGCTTTCTACTTCCTGATGATCCGTCCGCAGCAAAAGCGGATGAAGACGCTTCAGGCCTCGATCGCGGGGATCAAGAAGAACGACACGGTCGTCACCGCTGGCGGTCTGGTCGGCAAGGTGGTTTCGGTCGACGAAACCTATGCGCAGGTCGAGATCGCCCCGACGGTGAAGGTCAAGGTCGTCAAGGCGACCATCGTGGAAGTCCAGCCGCTCGGCGGCAAGCCGGCGAACGACTAAACCATGCTGGACTTTCCGAAGTGGAAGGTATGGGCGGTCTGGCTGACGATCGCCCTGGGCATCCTGTGCGCCATTCCCAGCCTGATGCCTGGCAGCGTGCGCCAGCACTGGCCGTCCTGGGTGCCGCAGCCGACGGTCAATTTGGGTCTCGATCTTGCCGGCGGCAGCTACATTCTGCTCGAAGCCGACACGGCCGATTTCCGCAAGGTGCGCCTTGCCGCCAAGCGCGACGAGATCGAGACCGAGTTCCGCCGCCAGGATCCGCGCATCGATATCGGCGATATCTCGCTGCAGAATGACCGCATCAGCTTCATGGTGCGCGATCCCGCCCAGGTCGATGCCGCCCGCGAACGGCTGCTCCAGCTGACCGGCAGCGGCGTCGGCATGACCGGCCAGCGCGAATGGACGATCGAGGTCCGCGACTCGACTCGCTTCATCGTCAGCCAGACTAGCGCCGGCCAGCAGCAGGCGATCGACCAGGCGATGGGCGACGCGCGCGAAGTGGTGGACCGCCGCATCAACGCGCTCGGCACGCTGGAGCCGACGATCGTGCGCCAGGGCACCGACCGCATCGTCGTCCAGGTGCCGGGGTTGCAGGATCCCGAAGCCTTGAAGCAGCTGCTCGGCCAGACCGCGCGGCTCGAGTTCAAGCTGGTCGATCAGCAAGCGAACCCCGCGGACCTCGCGCGCGGCACCGCGCCGATCGGCGCAGAGGTGCTGCCGTGGCCCAGCGCGCCGCCGGGCATCCCTTACGTCGCCTATCCGACTCAGGAGGGCCAGGTTCCCATGGTCGCGGTGCGGCGGCAGACGATCGTCAGCGGCGACCAGCTGATCGACGCCCGGCAGGAGTTCGGGCAGAATCAGGACGTCGTCGTCGCCTTCACGTTCGACAGCCAGGGCGGCCGCCGCTTCGCACAGGTTACTCAGGCCAATACCGGCAAGCCGTTCGCGATCATCGTCGACAACACGATCATCTCGGCTCCCAACATCAACGAACCGATCCTGGGCGGTCGCGGACAGATTTCGGGCGGATTCACGGTCGAAAGCGCCAACCAGCTCGCCATTGCCCTTCGTTCGGGCAAGATGCCGGTGAAGCTCAACGTCGTCGAGGAATCGACGATCAGTCCCGAACTCGGCGCGGATTCGATCGAGGCCGGCATCATCGCCGGCATCGTCGGCACGCTGGCCGTGGTCGTGCTGATGATCCTAGCTTATGTCCGTTTCGGCATATACGCCAACATCGCGCTGGTCGTGAACGTTCTGATGATCATCGGCGTGATGGCGTTGTTCAACGCCACGCTGACGTTGCCCGGTATCGCTGGCTTCGTGTTGACGATCGGTGCGGCGGTCGACGCCAACGTGCTGATCAACGAGCGTATCCGAGAGGAATTGCGACGCGGGCGGACCAACAACGCATCGATCGAATTCGGCTACAAGGAAGCCAGCCGGGCAATTTTCGACGCGAACGTCACCAACGTCATCGCCGCCGTCATCATGTTCGTGTTCGGTGCCGGCCCGGTGCGCGGCTTCGCCGTCGTGCTGACGATCGGCATCGTGACCTCGGTCTTCACGGCCGTGACCTTCACGCGTCTGATGGTTGCCAATTGGCTCAAGACCCGGCCCAAAGAGCTGGTGATCTGAGGAAAACGACATGCGCCCGCTAAAGCTCGTCCCCGATAACACGAACATCGACTTCATGGGGTTTCGCCATTGGGCGACCGCCATCACGGTCCTGATGGTCGTGGTGTCGATCGCCTTCCTCGTGATGCGCGGTCTCAACTTCGGCATCGATTTCGTCGGTGGCCAGAACGTCCGCGTCACCTTTGCCCAGCCGGTGCAGCTCGACACGCTCCGCGAGCGTGTGGACGCGCTCGGCTATGGCGAGTCGACGATCCAGCAGTTCGGATCGGCGAAGGATGTCGCGATCCGCATGCCGGTGCCGGGGGACGAGGATGGCGCGACCGCTCGCGCGACCGCTCAGGTGCGCGAGGTGATCGCGAAGAACTATCCCGGTGCGCGCGTCAATTCGGTCGAGGCGGTGTCGGGCAAGGTGTCGGGCGAATTGTTCGAGAAGGGCGCGCTGGCGCTCGGCCTGGCGATGCTCGCGATCGCCATCTACATCTGGTTCCGCTTTGAATGGCAGTTCGGCGTCGGCGCGCTGCTCGCGCTAGCGCAGGACATGATCGTCACGCTCGGCTTCTTTGCCGCGACTCAGCTCGAGTTCAACCTCAATACGGTTGCCGCGCTGCTGACGATCATCGGCTATTCGCTGAACGACAAGATCGTCATCTTCGACCGCGTGCGCGAGAACCTGCGCAAATATCGCAAGATGGAGATCATCCCGCTGCTCAACCTCTCGATCAACGAGACGCTGGCGCGCACAGTGATGACGTCGCTCACCCTCGTCATCGCGCTGGCCGCGCTTGTGATCCTTGGCCCGGACGTGATCTTCGGCTTCTCGCTCGCCATGCTGCTCGGCATCGCCATCGGCACATGGTCTTCGATGTTCGTCGGCAACGGCATCCTGATCCAGTTCAAGGTCGGACCGGGCAGCTTCAAGTCGAATGAGGACAAGGCGGCCGAGGGAGCGGCGAAGACCGGCCAGGTCAGCTTCAAGGACATGCCCTGATGCGCATGGACCGGTCCCGGGTGGAGGGGCCGGTCGTATCCGGCTTCAGCGGCCGGGGCTTCCGCGTCGATGACAATGTCTATGAAGGGCTGCTGCTGACGCCCAACCGTGCGGATGGCTGGGCACCGCCTGCACTCGAAGCGCTGACGCCAGCCGATTTCGCGCCGCTGCTGGCGCTCGATCCGCAGCCGGAGTTTTTGCTGCTGGGCACTGGGCCCACGCTGCGCCGCCCGTCACCTGCACTGGAAGCGGCGCTGCCGTTCGGGATCGAGGTGATGGACAGCCGCGCCGCCGCACGCGCCTGGGGCGTGCTGCGCGCGGAACTGCGCTGGATTGTGGCCGCGCTTTATCCCTTGGACTGACGCGCGTTTGGCCGCACGGCCCCACTGCTCGCAATGAGCATCGGGTGATCAAGCGTCGGTTCCATACCTGATCTTCCAATTCCGTTGCGACTGATGCATGATCGGCGCGCGCACCACAGGTGCAACAGGGGAGAGGATCATGCTGAACACCGTCATTGCGCTCATCGCTGCGCAGGCCGCCGCGCCCGTAGTGACCGACTATTCCAAGGAAGCAAACTGGCTGTGCCGCCCCGGCCGGCAAGACGCGTGCACCGCGCCGCTCGATGCGACGGTGATCGCGGCGGATGGCTCGCGCACGATCGAGCGGTTCGTCCCGGCGGCAAACCCGAAGTTCGATTGCTTCTATGTCTATCCTACGGTGTCGACCGACGACACGCCCAATAGCGACCTGAATATCGACGAGGCCGAGCGCAGGGTGGCGCAGATCCAGGCCGCCCGTTTCCGCAGCGTCTGCCGCGTCTATGCGCCAATGTACCGGCAGGTAACGCTGAAGGCGCTGCGTGAGGTCATGATGGGCAAGCCGATGACCGCAGATTTCTCGATTGCCTATGCCGACGTGAAGGCGGCGTTCGACAGCTATATGGCGCGCGACAATGGCGGGCGCGGCGTCGTGCTGATTGGGCACAGCCAGGGGTCGCGGATGCTCACCATGCTGCTTGCGCGCGAGTTCGACGGCAAGCCGCAGGCGATGAAACAGCTGATCTCCGCCATGCCGATCGGCGCCAATGTCGATCTGACGGCCGGTCAGCGCACCGGCGTGCTGAAGTCGATCCCGACTTGCACCACCGCGAACGACACTGGCTGCGTCGTCAGCTATGTCAGTTTCCGTGCGACCGTTCCGCCACCGGCACAGAGCCGCTTCGCGCGGGCCGGGCAGGGGATGCGCGTCGCTTGTGTCAACCCCGCGGCACCAGGCGGCGGCAAGGCGCGGCTCGACGCCTATCTGCCGACCGGATCGCTCGTCGGCACGCCGCAGCCCGTTCAGTGGAGCAAGGGCAGCGCGCCGGTCATCACGCCGTTCGTCAAGCTGCCCGGCATGGTCGCGGGCGAATGCGTCGAGCGTGACGGGGCGAGCTATCTCTCGATCACGCTCGACGCCGATCCCGCCGACCCGCGCACCGACGATATTCCGGGCGACGTGATGGACGGATCGCGCCGGCTGGACGATTGGGGCCTGCACCTGGTCGACATGAACCTGGCGATGGGCGACCTGGTGAAGCTCGCCGCAACTCAGGCCGATGCGTGGGCGGCGACCAAGCCGCGCAAGTGATCGTAGAGGGCCGCCGTGTTCGCTTCCCAGGTGAACCCGGCGGCCATGCGCCGCACCGCCGCGCGTGGGGGCGGGGCGGCGAGCAGTTCGGCGATGGCGGCGGCAAAGGCGGCAGGATCGCGCGCGACCACACGCCCGGCCTGCGGCGCGGTCACGACCTCGCGCGCGCCGCCTGCATCGGAAGTGACAAGGGGTGCGCCGCTCGCCAGCGCCTCGACCCAGGCGTTGGCCAGCCCTTCGGATGCGGAAGCGAGCGCCATGACGTCGGCGGCGGCCAGCAACGGCGGCAATTCGTCATGCGCCACGCTGCCCAGCAGCTTGACGCGATCGGCCACCCCCAGGCTGACGATTTGCGCCGCCAGCCGCTGACGCTCCGGCCCCTCACCGGCGATCCTCAACGATACGCCGGGCAGCCGCGCCACCGCATCGATCACGATGTCGTGCCCCTTGCGCGGGATCAGCGCGCCGATCGATGCGACGAGCGGGCCCTGGATGCCTAGGCCTGCCTTGGCGGCGGCTTGATCGCCGGGTGCGAAGCGCGTCAAATCGACCCCGGTGTGATGCACGCGGATGCGCTCGGGTGGCATGCCGAGGGCGATCATGTCGGCCTTCATCGCTTGCGATACGCACAGCAACCCGTCCGCCGCGCGCCCGCCGGCGGCGACCTGGTGTCGCGTTGCCGGGGCATTGCCCCACAAGTGGATATCCGCGCCGCGCGCCTTGATCGACACCGGAACGCCGAACCGGCGGCCGAGCGCGATCGCCGCCACGCCGTCGGGGAAGAAGAAGCTCGCATCGATAACGTCGAACGGGAAATCGGCCCGGATGCGGTTCAGGAGCGGCGTCAGCCGGCGTACCAGCAGCGGCACGTGAAAGCGCCCGGCCGTGCCGGGCAGGACGGTGAAGGGCGGACGCCATGTCGGCACGCCCTTCCACGCTTCGTGCGGCGGCAGCTTGCCAAGCGCCCGGTAATGGCCCGCCGCATGAAACGGCCAGGGCGGCAGGCCGACAGGAGCGACGACCTGCAGTTCGACGTCCCAATGCGTGGCAAGGCCAAGCGTCTGTCGTTCGACGAACACGCCGAAATTGGGCCGTGACGCATCAGGATATAGCGAGGAAAGGGTGAGCACGCGGAGCATTGCTCCACGCGCTACACGCCTTTCGGTTAAAACGCGCTTAGGTCAGCGGCAGCGGACTTCGCCCTTGTCGACCGAAGCGCCTACCGCGGCACCACCGGCTGCACCCAGGATCGTGCCCAGCGTCTTCGATCCGCCCGGCGCGATGATGTTGCCCAGCACGCCGCCGGCCAATCCGCCGACGATCAGCCCGGCCGACCCGTCGCCGCGGCGGCAATAATAGCGGCCGTCGCGACCGACATAGACGCGGTCGTCGCGGCCAAGGCGGCGTTCCTCATAGCTGCCATCGCGATAGTAACGCGGCGCATCCCAGTAATCGTCGCCGCTGGCATAGCCCGGCCGGCCGCCCGAGCCATAGTCCGTGCAGGCGCCGGTCAGCGCCATGGCCGCGGTGCTCGCGGCAATCATCAGCTTCTTCATCGCATCTCTCCTGGCGGAACTTCTGGCGTCTGCTCAACGAAACGGGGCGCGGAAGTTTCCTCCCGCGCCCCAAGTCATCTTGATCTGGATCGATTTAGCGGCAGCGACGCTTGCTTCCGCTGCGCTCGATCTCGCGCCCTGCGACCGCGCCGGCTGCCGCGCCCAGCAGCGTGCCGACCGTGCGGTCGCCGCGCGTGTCGATCGACCGGCCGACCAGCGCGCCGGCAACGCCGCCAACCACCAGGCCGGTCGTGCCGTCGGGCTTGCGGCAGTAACGGCGGCCGTCGCGGCCACGCCATTCGCGATAGCGGGCGCGGCTCTGCGCCTGTGCCTCGGTGCCAAAGCTCGGTCCACCGATGCTGGGCAGCATGGCGGTGGCGGGGATGGTCAGCGACGCGGCGCCCAGCGCCATCATCAGGTTACGCATCAGAAAACTCCATTCTCTACCTTGAACCCTGTGCAAAGAACGGCCGACGTTATGGCCGGTTTCATGAACGTAACATTTCGTGCAGTTCATGCGCGATGCAGGATCAATCGCAGGACATCGTCGCCCGTCTCGGCCTGGCCCGACATCCAGAGGGCGGCTGGTACCGTGAAACGGGGCGCGCGCCGGCGGCGGACGGCCGGCGTTCGCCGGGCACGGGCATCCTCTATCTGCTTGAGGCAGGCGAGCGTTCCCACTGGTATCGCGTCGATGCGGACGAGCTATGGCTCTGGCATGCCGGCGCGCCGCTCGACCTGATGATCGCACCGGGCGATGACGCGCCACCGCGTACGATCACGCTGGGCGGCGACGTGCTTGCCGGCCATGTGCCACAGGCGCTCGTCCCGGCAACGCACTGGCAGGCGGCAGAGGCGCGGCGCGGCTGGGCGCTGGTCAGCTGTGTCGTCGTGCCCGGCTTCGACTTTGCGGGCTTTAACCTTGCTCCGCCCGGCTGGCAGCCGGGCGGCTGACCGATCCCCGCAATCCACGTTATCCACAGATGGGAACAGCGGGTTGCGGCTTTGCGCGACTCGCATTCGATGACAGCATCACATCTGTAAGCGGATGACGGAACGCCGAGAAATCGGAAAGAAGTCAAAGGTTTACGACGGACCGACAGCTGCTGGTGCCTTTTGGAAACCGCACCGTCGGGACGGGGACGCCACCCCGGGAAACGGCCCGTCCGGCTCGCGAGAGCGGGCTTGGGCGGATACGAAACGGAACCGGTGTCCGAACGCTGATCGAGCGCTCAGGCGTGCGATGGGCGGATCTTCGGAACGGCGCAACGCTTCGGCGATGCGCAAGACCGGGGATCGAACTGCAAGCCGCATGGCGACATGCGCGGCGCAGGGTGATTGCAAGCGAGTGCCCCCTCGGGACACTTGAATTGCAATGACCGCCCGCAAAGCCGGAACCGCAAGGAGCCGGCGGAGCAAAGGACATCGCGGCGGACGGGGCGGTCTTCGGACATGCCCGCCCGCCCGGTGACCCGGAGAAGCGGACGGCTTGCCGATCGTGGACCCAAGGATGTCCAGGTTCGCCGCCCTTGCCGGCGCGAACATGGACATGCCGCCGACAGCAGGCGCGCAGCCCCCGGGCCGCGCCGCCGGAAACAAGGCGACAGGGGGCCGGCGGCGACGCCGACCCCCTTTTTCTGTCCGGTTACTTTTGGAAGTGCGACCAGGCCATCCGGCGCGTCGGCAACGTCATCGTGGGCGTGAGGCGATGCTGACGGGCAACTCACGACCCCATTGTGGACGTTCCTCGCCGGTCTTACCTCTTTCCGGATACGTACGGTCGTCTGAGCCGAGGGCTGACAGCAGGAGAGTTGAAATGACCGATTTTGAGTCCAGCTTGCTCGAGGTTCTTGCAAGCATCGACCGTTCGTTGCGGCAACTAGCTGGACGAGAGCTAAGGGACGGTGATCCGAGGCCGGCTTCTTCTGCTTTGGCCGGTTCGGCCGAGCGCTCACGAACGTCGTCTGATTGAGCACCCTGTTTAACTAAGGTGGGCTACGTGCTCCGATTTTGAGACTGCCCGCCCTGGGATGGCGGCGCTTGCCACAATACATGCAAGTTTCCATGCCGGGTCGCGATTGACTGCCAAAATAACGATGTCCGCGTCGCAGAATGCAGCGCAAATACTGCGTAAAATGCATGATAGGTCCTTCCGTCCTGCATTTCGGCTTAGAGCGCGTCATCGCCAAACAGGCTCTGCCGCAGCTTCGCGGAATAAGGAAAGGCGATCCACATCACGGCTCCGCCGAGCAGCGGAATGCTCCAGACGATCGCCACTACTATCGCAAGGGCGGTCACCTACCTGTATGCAGGGGCTCGTCCTCAGACGTTGCACGGATCGAACTCGTCGGATGACGTTTCGCTTCCGCGATCGCATCCAGAGCGTTCGTATAGCGAAAGCCATTCACCAAAAAGCTGTCCGCGCTTACACGCTTTATGCCGTATCGTCCGAGCAATTCCTCAACGTCTGTGGATGGAAGCGGCCCGTCCGTATGGTCGATGGTCATAGCTTTTGTCCCATTCGAGCGGGAGCGCAAAGCATCTCTCAGTCGCGGCGGGGCTCAAGGCTAGGGCAGCGATAGCCTTTACATGGGGCTGCCGTAGTTCGGATGTAAGCCCACGCGGCATATTCGTGGCGTCTCGGCCAGTTTGAGGCGTTCACCCGCATTGTAACTAACGGGAGGTGCCGCCCTCGTTCTCCCAGGAAGCGTCTTCAGCAGCAACTTGCTGGCGTTCGTCACGTTTGACGCTGCGTTCTGCATCCGTCTCGAGGCGATTATGGGGGTAAGTGCTTTTCATAAGCAATTTTGCATACGCCAAGGCGAGTGCGCGGTGAACAATTCGTGCCGATCGCGACGGGGAAGTCTCGGCGCGGTGCAGCTCTTCCTGCTCCCGACGAAGAAAATAGTTGATGTCCATGGCCTTGCTCCAGTGGAGCGGGAGAATCAATCTCTCAGGCGTGCGTTGCTCGGTTGGTATGCACGATGACAGACCGTACCATAGCTGATCCGCTGTGTCTCAGTGTTCCCTAATGCATGTTAACTGGCGGAGATAATGCAATCAGGTCGCGTTGGGCGAGCAATGGCCTGCTACACCTTCCACCTTTTGCACAATGGAAGAGCGGAGCACTTCGAGCGTCTAGCGCTTGCAAGCGCACATGACGCGCGCGCGATGGCGCAAGCCTTCGCTGGCGAAATGCTGAAGCACGGTGAGCCGTCCGTATCTGACTCGAATCTCAAAGTTCGAGTCACGTCCCGGGGACGACCTGACGCTGTTCGAGATCCTTGTCGGTGGCCCTGACGCTGCTGCCGCAAACGACCGCTAACCACCCGTGTCGGCCTTTGCCGTCGATAGCCGCAGCAGCCATGGCAACGGTTCCGCGAACGCTAGCGTGCATGTCGGCGGCATTTTGGCGCCAGTATCATGCCGCGATAGCGTCGACGATGAACGAAAGATAAGCGGGGAGGGCGGTCAGCCCCCCACCGCCTTTTTCAGCTTGTCGAAGAAGCCATGCGACACCGGGCATTCGTCGCCGGTCTCAAGGCCCCGAAATTCCTCAAGCAGTTCCTTCTGCCGCGCGGACAGCTTGGTCGGGATTTCCACCTCGATCCGCACCACCAGGTCGCCCTGGCCGCGACCTTGCAGGACCGGCATGCCCGCGCCGCGCTGGCGAACTTCGCGGCCGCTCTGCGTACCCGCGGCGACGCGGATCGTGTGGAGCTCACCGTCCAGGCCCGGGATTTCGATCTCGCCGCCCAGCGCCGCGGTGGTGAAGCTGATCGGCGCGCGGGCGTACAGCGTCGTGCCCTCTCGCTCGAAGATCGCGTGCGGCTTCACGTGCAGGAAGATATAGAGGTCGCCGGGAGGCGCGCCGCGTGCGCCGGCCTCGCCCTGGCCGGACAGACGGATGCGCGTGCCATCGTCCACGCCGGGCGGCACGTTGACCGCCAGCGTCACCGTCTTGTCGACACGCCCTTCGCCGCGGCAGCTCTTGCACGGATCGCTGATCGTCTGGCCGGCGCCATGACAGGTCGGACAGGGCCGCTCGACCATGAAGAAGCCCTGCTGCGCGCGCACCTTGCCATGGCCGCGACAGGTGCCGCAGGTCTTGGCCATCGTGCCCGGCGACGCGCCGGTGCCGCCGCACGGTTCGCATGGGCCGGAAACATCGATGGTGATGTCCGTCTCTTTGCCATGGAAGGCGTCTTCCAGGCTGATCTCCATGTCGTAGCGCAAGTCCGCGCCGCGCGCCTGGCGCTGGCGCCCACCACCGCCGGCAAATTCGCCGAACATGGATTCGAAGATGTCGGAAAAGGCGTCGAACCCGGGATGCTGACGCCCGCCGCCACCGCCGCCATTCTGGAACGCGGCATGGCCGAACCGGTCATAGGCGGCGCGCTTCTGCGGATCCTTCAGGCAGTCATAGGCTTCGTTGATCGCCTTGAACTTTGCCTCATGCTCCTTGCCCCCGCCATTCTTGTCCGGGTGGTATTTGATCGCCAGCTTGCGAAACGCCGACTTGATCGTCGTGTCATCGGCTGTCCGCTCGATGCCGAGCAGCTCGTAATAATCAACTTCGGTGGTCATTCACTCGGCCCCCGCCCATGCCCCCGCCGCTTTCGATAGGAAAGGGCGGGGGTGAGCATGCGCATTACGCCTTGTTGTCGTCCACCTCGGAGAATTCAGCGTCGACCACGTCGTCCGCCTTCTCCGCGCCTGCGTCGGCCCCAGAAGCAGACGATGGCGAAGCCTCCGCCTGCTGCTGCTTCTCGTAGATCGCCTGACCCAGCTTCATCGCGACTTGCGCAAGGGCCTGGCTCTTCTCGTTCATCGCATCGGCGTCACCGCCCTCGATCGCCGACTTGGTCTCGTCGATCGCGGCCTGGATCTCGCCCTTCAGCACGTCGTCCACCTTGTCGCCATTCTCGGCGAGCTGGCGTTCGGTCGTGTGCACCAGGCTTTCGGCGTTGTTCTTCGCCTCGGCCGCGGCACGGCGCTTCTTGTCCTCTTCGGCAAAGCTCTCGGCGTCGCGAACCATCTGTTCGATGTCGCTGTCGCTGAGCCCGCCCGAGGCCTGGATGCGGATCTGCTGCTCCTTGCCGGTGCCCTTGTCCTTGGCCGACACGTTGACGAGACCGTTGGCGTCGATGTCGAACGTCACCTCGATCTGCGGCACGCCGCGCGGAGCAGGGGGGATGCCGACCAGGTCGAACTGGCCCAGCAGCTTGTTGTCCGCCGCCATTTCGCGCTCGCCCTGGAAGACGCGGATGGTCACCGCCTGCTGATTGTCGTCAGCGGTCGAATAAACCTGCGACTTCTTGGTCGGGATCGTCGTGTTGCGATCGATCATGCGGGTGAACACGCCGCCCAGCGTCTCGATGCCCAGCGACAGCGGAGTGACGTCAAGCAGCAGCACGTCCTTGACGTCGCCCTGCAGCACGCCGGCCTGGATCGCCGCGCCGATCGCCACGACTTCGTCGGGGTTCACGCCGGTATGCGGTTCCTTGCCGAAGAACTGCTTCACGACTTCGCGCACCTTGGGCATGCGGGTCATGCCGCCGACCAGCACCACTTCGTCAATCGCATTCGCCTTGAGGCCAGCGTCGGCCAGCGCCTTGCGGCACGGCTCGAGCGTGCGGGTGACGAGATCATCGACCAGACGCTCGAGGTCCGCACGGCTGATCGACTTGACCAGGTGCTTGGGCCCATTGGCGTCGGCGGTGATGAAGGGCAGATTGACCTCGGTCGACGCCGCCGACGACAGCTCGATCTTCGCCTTCTCGGCCGCTTCCTTCAGCCGCTGCAGCGCCAGCTTGTCCTTGGTAAGGTCGATGCCCTCGGCCTTCTTGAAGTCATCGGCCAGGAACTGCACGACCTTGGAGTCGAAATCCTCACCGCCCAGGAAGGTGTCGCCATTGGTCGCCTTCACCTCGAACACGCCGTCGCCGATCTCCAGGATCGAGACGTCGAACGTGCCGCCGCCAAGGTCATAGACCGCGATCGTCTTGCCGTCGGTCTTTTCCAGGCCATAGGCCAGCGCCGCCGCCGTCGGCTCGTTGATGATGCGCAGCACTTCGAGCCCTGCGATCTTGCCGGCGTCCTTGGTCGCCTGACGCTGCGCGTCGTTGAAGTAAGCCGGCACCGTGATGACGGCCTGCGTCACGGTTTCGCCCAGATAGCTCTCGGCGGTTTCCTTCATCTTCTGCAGCGTGAAGGCGCTGATCTGCGAAGGCGAATAATCCTCGCCACCGGCCTTGACCCACGCGTCGCCGTTCGGACCCTTTACGATGGTATAGGGGACCAGTTCGGTGTCCTTCTTGGTCACCGGATCGTCGAAGCGGCGGCCGATCAGGCGCTTCACCGCGAAAATCGTGTTGTCGCCATTGGTCACCGCCTGGCGCTTCGCCGGCTGGCCGACCAGTCGCTCGCCATCCTTGGCAAACGCGACGATCGAAGGCGTCGTGCGCGCGCCTTCCGCATTCTCGATAACCTTGGGCTTGCCCGCTTCCATGACAGCGACGCAGCTATTGGTCGTGCCCAGATCGATTCCGATAACCTTACCCATGAGTCCTCTAAGGCCCCCGTCTGCTAAATCGTTTCAAACCAATACGTTGCCGCGCCCCTGAAGCGGCAACGCAGCAACTGTAAGCCGCATATAGGTGAGCGTTCCCTTGCCGCAAGGTCATGCCCCACTTACGAAAATCGCAAATGGTTCCCGAATCGGGAGGGATTTCGACAATGCGCCGGTTGTTTGCTCTTTGCCTCGTCACTGCGACGCTTGCCGCGTGCCAGCAGGCCGAACTTGGCGCGAACGATGCCTGGGTCCGGCTGCCGGCGGTGACGGGTCGCCCGGGCGCTGCCTATTTGACGATCCGGGGCGGCAGCGAACCGACCACGCTGGTCGCCGTCTCCAGTCCTGCCGCGATCCGCACCGAATTGCATGAAATGAAGCAGGAGGGCGGCATGATGACGATGGCGCCACGCCGCGATGTCGCGGTTCCGGCGGGCCAGACGGTCGAACTGAAGCCCGGCGGCATCCACGTCATGCTCTACGACATCTCGCCCAGCGTAAGGGCCGGCTCGGCAGTCCCGCTCAAGCTGAGCTTTGCCGACGGCCGCGTTCTCGAAGTAAGCGCCAAGGTGAAGGCGGCAGGCGACGCCGACTAGTTCCGGCGCGGGCCGTCGCCTGACTCAAATCATGCCTCGTTCGACGGCAACGAATTGTTCAGCCTTGCACGCTAGCATGGCCGGATGAAGTCAGTCATCATCATGATCTGCTTCCTTGCGGCGGGCGATCTGGCGCTGTTCTCCGGCGCGCACTCGCTGCAGGCCTGGTCCGCCACGCGCGCGCAGCTCAAGTCGTTTCAGGCCTATGCCGATCATGCGACGGATCCGCTGATCCCGGGCTGAGCGGCCTTACGCCTCGCGCCAGCTGCCGGGCACAAGTCCTTCGAGTGACCAGTCGCCGAACCGCCCCCATATTCGCTGGCGTACCAGCCGCAGCGTCGGGTGCCCGACCGCCGCCGTCATTCGCCGCACCTGCCGGTTGCGACCCTCCTGGAGAGTCAGTGCGATCCAGCAATCCGGCACGCTCTTGCGATATCGCACGGGCGGATCGCGCGGCCACAGCGCAGGCGGATCGATCCGTTCCGCCAATGCCGGCCGCGTCAGCCCGTCCTTCAGCCGCACGCCGGCGCGCAACGCATCCAGCGCCGCTTCGTCCGGCACGCCTTCGACCTGTGCCCAATAGGTCTTGGCCATCTTGTGCCGCGGATCGGCGATCTGCGCCTGCAACCGGCCATCGTCAGTCAGCAACAACAGCCCCTCGCTGTCGCGATCCAGCCGTCCTGCGGGATACACGCCGGGCACGTCTATATGATCCGCCAGCGTCGGATGCCCGCTCCCCTCGTCCGTGAATTGCGACAGCACGCCATAGGGTTTGTTGAACAGGATCAGGGTCATCGCACAGGCTCACTTTCCTCGCCCTGTGAAGGAGGCAAGGAGGCGCAAAACGCCGAAAGGGTGAGGGCGTTCAGCACGCCGCCGCACTGGACAGGAATCATACCTCGCGCCACCTAGCACAGATGAAACACCGTCGCGCGCTGACCCAAGGCGAAATCACGCTTGCCCGCACCATGTTCGGCGATGCGATCGATTACGCACGCGCCAGCATCGCCAATCGCAAATGGATCTTCTTCCAGCCGCGCACCGTGACCATGGCCCCGCTCGGCTGCATCCACTTCCACCCCGGGGGCGGCAGCTACCGCGAAGACTTCGCCACGGCCGGCCTCGACCTGCAAGGCCTCTTCATTCACGAGATGGTGCATATCTGGCAGCACCAGCAAGGCATCTTCCTGCCGATCCGGCGCCACCCGTTCTGCCGCTATGGCTACAGCCTCAAGCCCGGCTGGACGCTCCGCCGCTATGGCCTCGAGCAACAGGCCGAAATCGTCCGCCACGTCTTCCTGCTGCGTAACGGCGCGCTCCTGCCGGGCGCGCCGCCGCTGGAGCAGTATCGCGGGGTGTTGCCGTTTAGTGGGGTGGACGAGCGCAGCGCTTGAACCGCAAAGGGCGGGTGGCTCAATCGTGCTTGCTCCGCCATGCACCCGCCGCCGCTACCGTCGAGAGGCCCGAGGCGGCAGTGCGGAACCTCCGCTACGCGCTGCTGCTGCCAAGCTGCGTCGAAGTTTGAGGGGAGCTGCTGGTTCGACCAGAGCCGCGGCAGCGCAGCACTGCACTGCACTGGGGTGCTTCTCGGCTCAGCTACATGTGCCACCGCCGACATTTGGAGCGAGGGCAAGATGGTGGGCCGCGCTGGCGGCGCAAATGGAAGCGCCGCCGTCCCGCACACAATACTAAAGCAGCGTGCCTTGTTGCTGCGTCGTCTCGCGCTTTGCCTTCTTGCCGACGGTCGTATCGACCCACGGGATATCCGGCCTCCTGTTGTGGAACAGATCGTCGAGGGTCAGGATCTGAAGCCGTGCATGCTTGCGGCCGGTGTATTTATTCTCCCATATTCCCACGGCCGCTGCGTCACGCTCCATCGTCCGTGTCGGTGGCTGCGCCGTAAGCAACACACCGATCTTTGCGTTCTCACGCTCCATGACCTGTGCCAGCCGCCCGACATCCTTCACCCCTGTCGCGCCGCCCTTTACTTCGACGATCGCCTTTTCCGTCTTCTTCCCATCAGGCTTGAACCAGATGATGCCGTCGATGCCGCCGTCCGGTCCCTTGCGCCCGCCCTTCCATGGGGCCGCATCGACGACGGACAGCGCCCACAGTTCGAACTGATGCTTGTCGCGACGAACCAGTTCCTCCGCATCGGCCAGCGATTGCGGACGGCCGATCACATCGAATTGCAGGCTGGGATAGGCGTCGCTCATGCGCTTTTCGATCAGGCCGATGGCGAGATGCGTGACGTCGATCCCGGTCCACCGACGCCCCAGCTTCTGCGCGGCGTGCACAGCGGTGCCACAGCCGCAGAACGGGTCGAGGACGAGATCGCCTTCGTTTGAGGAAGCGTCGATGATGCGTTCGAGCAAGGCTAAGGGCTTTTGCGTGGGGTAGCCCAGGCGTTCCTGGGCTTGTGAATTTAGCGGTGGGATATCCGTCACCACATCCTGGACAAGCGTTCCTGATGATAGGACTCGCTTGAACCGCGGAAATCCGCCGTTGCGCGGCCAGTGGATCAAGCCGTCCGCATCGAGCAAATCAAGCTTCTCAATCGTCGTCATTGAAGCGGCTTTGTCTGCTCCCACAATTCTTTCGACGGCTTTTCGACTGATTTTCCAATGACTCCCCTTCGCTGTCACATCGAAGCCGCGCCAGGCTTCTCCCGAATGCCCATTCCGAATGCCCGGCGCCGTAAGATTGTCGTCAGCCCAAACTCGACCTTTTTCGTCTTCGTTCCTATACCGATCCGAGTAACCATCCGAGTGGGGCAATAATATCTCGTTCCAAGTGAAGTCGCCCGACTTGCTGTAAAACAGGATGATGTCATGGACATCACCGAACCGCCTAGCTGCTGAGTGGGCGGTCGTTCTCTTCCATACGATCTCGTTCTTGAAATTGGTGGCCCCGAACACCCCATCCAGCAACAGCTTCAGATAATGGCTCGCGGTTGGATCACAGTGTAGGTACAGCGACCCAGTCGGCTTCAGCACGCGGTGTAGCTCGATTAGCCGCACCGTCATCATGGCGAGGTACGCCATCATGTCATTGTCGCCCAGGAACTCGCGCATTGCGCGCAGCAGCGTGAAGGCGTTGGTATTGCCACTCCGCATCACATCGTCGAAAGCGGCCTCGGCACGGTCGTTCCAATGCCATGTGTCCTCAAATGCCTCAATCTGCGATTGAGACTGTTGCCCGTCTGGTGACTTGAACAGAATGTTGTAATTGGCATTCGAGTTGAACGGCGGGTCGAGATAAATCAGGTCCACACTCTCGTCCGGGACGTGCTCTCGCAGAACGTCGAGATTGTCTCCATAATATAGCTGGCTCACGTTGCGGCTCCGCCCGTCTGCAAAGGCCGCTGAATGTATCCGAACATATCGCGAACTAGTCGCGAACAAACTCGATTTCGGACGTAACCGTCGCCGGTTTCGCGATGTTGTCTCCCCATCGCCCCATGATCGACGGCGAGCTATGTCGTGGCGACGACGACTGTCTCCAATATGGTTGCGCCTATCACCTCTATGTCATGGATTTCGCAATCGGAGCGCGTGAGAAACTGCGTCCAGTTCGGGCATATCTCGTGACGGCTAGCGAAGGCGGGCACCCGCACCTATCTCCCCCTCTGGCATCCCCTTCAGAACAAAGCTAGAACCACGTCCCATGAGCTTGACCCACATTTCCGTCCGCGGCGCGCGCGAGCATAATCTCAAGGGCGTGGACATCGACATCCCGCGCGATACGCTGACGGTCATCACCGGCCTGTCCGGCTCGGGCAAGTCCAGCCTGGCGTTCGACACCATCTATGCCGAGGGGCAGCGGCGCTATGTGGAGTCGCTCTCCGCCTATGCGCGCCAGTTCCTCGAGATGATGCAGAAGCCCAATGTCGAGCACATCGAGGGCCTCTCGCCCGCGATCTCGATCGAGCAGAAGACGACCAGCCGCAACCCGCGCTCGACCGTGGCGACCGTGACCGAGATCTACGATTACATGCGCCTGCTCTGGGCGCGCGTCGGCATCCCTTACAGCCCCGCGACCGGCCTTCCGATCGCCGCGCAGACGGTCAGCCAGATGGTCGACCGCGTCCTCGCGCTGCCCGAGGGCACCCGCCTGCTGCTGCTCGCGCCCGTGGTGCGCGGCCGCAAGGGCGAGTATCGCAAGGAGCTGGCCGAGTGGCAGAAGGCCGGCTTCCAGCGCGTGCGCATCGATGGCGAGACCTGTCTGATCGAGGAAGCCCCCGCGCTCGACAAGAAGTACAAGCATGACATCGAGGTGGTGGTCGACCGCCTCGTCGTCCGCGAAGACATCGCCACCCGCCTCGCCGAAAGCTTCGAAACCGCGCTCAAGCTCGCCGATGGCCTGGCCTATGTCGACATCGTCGACGGCGTGGTGCCGGGGCGGGAAGGGGAGGCGGCCGACGCCGGCGCCATGAAGGGCGCGGGCATCCCGGCCAACCGCATCGTCTTCTCCGAGAAGTTCGCCTGCCCGGTCAGCGGCTTCACCATCCCCGAGATCGAGCCGCGCCTGTTCAGCTTCAACGCCCCGCAGGGCGCGTGCCCGGCGTGCGATGGACTGGGCGAAAAGCAGATCTTCGACGAGGACCTCGTCGTTCCCAACCACGACCTCACGATCAAGAAGGGCGCGGTCGTCCCCTGGGCGAAATCCAACCCGCCTTCGCCCTATTACATGCAGGTCCTCGGCAGCCTCGCGCGCGAGTTCGGCTTCAACCTCGACACGCCGTGGAAGGACCTGCCGGGCGAGGTCCAGCTCATCATCCTTCACGGCACCGGCGGCAAGCCGGTCACGCTCACCTTCATCGACGGCAAGAAGTCGTATGACGTCAAGAAGCCGTTTGAGGGCGTCATCGGCAACCTCAATCGCCGCATGCTCCAGACCGAGAGCGCCTGGATGCGCGAGGAGCTGTCCAAATATCAGGCCGCGCACCCGTGCGAGACCTGCGGCGGCGCGCGCCTCAAGCCCGAAGCGCTGGCGGTCAAGGTCGCCGGCCGCGACATCTCCAGCGTCACGCGGCTCAGCGTCACCGACGCGCTGCCCTTCTTCCGCGACCTGCCCGGCGCCCTCACGCCCCAGCAGCAGGAGATCGCCCGCGCGATCCTGAAGGAAATCGACGAGCGCCTCGGCTTCCTCAACAATGTCGGCCTCGATTACCTGAACTTGAACCGCACCAGCGGCACGCTCTCGGGCGGCGAATCCCAACGCATCCGCCTCGCGTCACAGATCGGCTCGGGCCTCTCCGGCGTGCTCTACGTGCTCGATGAACCGTCGATCGGCCTTCACCAGCGCGACAACGACATGCTGCTCGCCACGCTCCGCCGCCTGCGCGACCTCGGCAACACCGTCCTGGTGGTCGAGCATGACGAGGATGCGATCCGCACCGCCGATTACCTCATCGACATGGGCCCCGGCGCCGGCGTCCATGGCGGTGAGATCGTCGCGCAAGGCACGCTCGATCAGGTGCTGGCGACGCAAGGCTCGGTCACCGCCGATTACTTGAACGGCACGCGCAGCATCGCGGTCCCGGCCAAGCGTCGCAAGGGCAATGGCAAGAAGATCACCGTCCACAACGCCACCGCCAACAATCTGACCGGCGTCACCGCGTCGATCCCGCTCGGCACCTTCACCTGCATCACCGGCGTCTCCGGCTCGGGCAAGTCCAGCTTCACCATCGACACGCTCTACGCCGCCGCCGCGCGGCACTTGAACGGCGCGCGCATCCTCGCCGGCAAGCACGACAGGATCGCTGGCCTCGATCATTGCGACAAGGTGATCGACATCGACCAGTCGCCGATCGGCCGCACCCCGCGCTCCAACCCCGCGACCTATACCGGCGCCTTCACCTCGATCCGCGACTGGTTCGCCGGCCTCCCCGAAGCGCAGGCGCGCGGCTACAAGCCCGGCCGCTTCAGCTTCAACGTCAAGGGCGGCCGCTGCGAAGCGTGCCAGGGCGACGGCGTGCTCAAGATCGAGATGCACTTCCTCCCCGACGTCTATGTCGAGTGCGATGTGTGCCACGGCAAACGCTACAACCGCGAAACGCTGGAAGTGAAGTTCAAGGGGCACAGCATCGCCGACGTGCTCGACATGACGGTCGAGGATGCGGTCGAATTCTTCAAGGCCGTCCCCCCGATCCGCGACAAGATGGCGATGCTCGCCGAAGTGGGCCTTGGCTATATCAAGGTCGGGCAACAGGCGACGACCCTGTCTGGCGGTGAGGCACAGCGCGTCAAGCTCGCCAAGGAACTCGCCCGCCGCGCCACCGGCCAGACGCTCTACATCCTCGACGAGCCCACCACCGGGCTTCACTTCGAGGATGTGCGCAAGCTGCTCGAAGTGCTTCACGCGCTGGTCGAACAGGGCAACACCGTGGTGGTGATCGAACACAATCTGGATGTCATCAAGACCGCCGATTGGATCCTCGACCTCGGCCCCGAAGGCGGCGTCAAGGGCGGCGAGATCGTCGCCGAAGGCACGCCCGAGAAGGTCGCGAAGGAACCGCGCAGCTATACCGGGAAGTATCTTGCGCCGTTGCTGGAGCGGGGCGGGGTAGGGGAGAGCGTGGCGGCGGAGTGACTAAACCGCTTGGAATCGTCGCTGCGGGTAGCCTTTGATGTAATTGGACAGATTTATCTGATCGCCTAACTTACTTATGATTTGACGTAGGACGCATCAAAATCGTCGCATAGATCGATGTGGAGCGAGGCGCGTCCCTCACAGGGCGGCCCAATTGCGTCGCAATTTTTCGGTTCGAAAATGCAACTTTCCGGATTTCCACATCTGCCTTGCGCGAATCCATGTTGCATCTCCCCTGCTAGCGGCCACACTACTCATTCGAGTGTGGTTATCAAACGCAAAGAGGGGCTGGCCTGTTGCACGATGATCTGGCATTAATCCGGTTTCCGGAACTCGTGATCGGTATCGCAGGACCGATCGGAGTGGACGTGGATGCGATCTGCAGCGCAGTGAGCGACGCGCTCAGATCTGTGGAATACGAGAGTGCCACGATCAAATTGACGGATGAGATCAAAGATCTGAGTTCGTCATATAAGAAGCCCACTCGAAAAGGGTTTCATCATCTCATGAAATTCAAGATGGATCATGCAAGTGATCTATGCCGATCGCGTGAAGATTCCGCGTTCATGATGCGGATTGCGATCGCAGCAATTCGTCGTGAGCGCGACGCCTTTATTGCAGATGGGAAAGGATTATGGGTCGAAGACGCTCCCGCTAACAGCCAGAACGACTTTATCGGCCCTGTTCAACCGGTCGCCTACGAAGCGGTGGGAGCAACCGACCGTGTGGCGCAGAAGGTGGCGTACATTGTTCGTCAGATCAAACGCCCCGACGAAGTGGACATGATGAGACGCGTTTATGGTCGACAGTTCATTTTAGTGTCGGCATACGGATCAGAAGGTGACCGGAAAGCCATTCTGGAGGAAAAAATAAGGCGAACGATGCCCCTCAACACATCTGGAAATACTGTTTCCTTCAGCGCTCAAGAGTTGATGGACCGAGATGCTGATGAGGGTGAGGATAGCCATGGGCAACATCTTCGAGACGCTTTTCATTTAGCTGATGTTTTCGTGGATGGAATATCGAAAGCTCCAATGGCTTCTACTCTGGGTAGATTCTTCAACGCTCTATTTGGGCTGAACTCTATAACGCCAAACAAGTTTGAGTACGGCATGTATTGCGCTAAATCCGCTTCGCTGCGCTCGGCGGATCTATCTCGTCAAGTTGGAGCTGCCATATTCAGTGAGGACGGCGAGCTAATCGTCCAGGGATGCAATGAGGTTCCAAAGGCGTTTGGTGGCACATATTGGGATTGCGAAGCACCCGACTATAGAGATATTTCCCGTGGATCAGACCCAAATGAAGATGAAAAAAGAGAAGTTGTTCGAGATGTTCTAGAGCGCCTTGACACTGCAGAAATGATTAAACTTCCGACCAAGTCGAAGCGCGATCTTAACGATCTCATCGATCATCTGACGAGCTCGAAGAAAGATCATCGCGACAAATCGTTAGGAGCTTTAAGGGGCTCCAAGATACTCGATCTTACCGAGTATGGTCGCGTGGTTCACGCTGAAATGTGCGCGCTATGTGATGCCGCAAGATTGGGGCGTTCTGTAAAAAGAAGTATACTCTTCTGTACTACTTTTCCGTGTCACAATTGCGCGAAGCATATTCTCGCTGCTGGAGTTCAAACAGTAGTTTTATGGAGCCGTATCCGAAAAGCAAAGCTAAGCAGCTCCACAATAACGAGATCGAGTTGGATACCATATCAGACAAGCGAGTATCATTTTTGCCATTTTTAGGCATATCACCGTTTCGGTACCGAGATATTTTTGAAAAGCGCGGCAAGCGAAAGAGCGGTAGTGTAGCTAAGAAATGGTTTTATGACGTGCCTTGTCCAATGGTAGACGTTCTTGCGCCAAGCTATACTGAACTTGAGCGATTTGTGGTAATTCCCATCGCCAATGATGATGGGCAGATACCGTTGGGCCTGAACTGAATTAGCATTCGCGATAGCGAACCTGCTTCGTCAAATATAAGGCGCGGAACCTCTTTCCCCCGCCACCCGTTCCCGCCGCACACCGCTCGCAACGGGAAAACCACCATGAACTACAAAGGCTTATCCTTCGGCCTCGGCATCTTCTCGATCGCGCTCGGCGCGGTGGAGATCATTGCCAACCGGCGCATCGCGCAGGCGATGGATCAGGATGACGACGCCGCGCGCACCACGCTCAAGGCGTTCGGCGTGCGGGAGATCGCCGCCGGGGCCAACCTCATCGCCGCGCCCGCGCATTCGACCAACATGTGGAACCGCGTCGCCGGCGACGGGATCGACATGGCCGCGCTCGGCATTGCCGTCACCCGCGCGCCGCGCAACCCCGCCGTGTGGGGCGCAATCGCCTTCGTCGCGGCCGCCGCCACCGTCGATATTCTCACCGCGCGCGGCCTCGACCGCGAAACCGGCAAAGCCAGCCCGAAACGGGCCGGGGAGGGGGACGCCGCCGCGCGGCAGCATGAACGCGCCGGCTACAGCTCGATCGAACCGCAGGGGCTGACTCGCGCCGCCGCGCCCGCCGTCGCCTGACTGCCGCTAGTTCGGCGGCGCGGCGTGCATCTGGTACAGCCGCGTCAGCCGGCGGCCGACCGACAGCCACCACGCCGCTTCCTCGACTCGCTCACGCGTGCGCAGGTCGTCGATCTTGCGCGCGATCGCATCGGGGCCTTCGCCGCCATGGCTGTCGGCAAATGCCAGCGCGTCGGTCCACAGCGCCAGCTCGCGTTCCACTTACCGGCGCCACGACCATTTCGGTCGAACGCGCGGGGCCAGCGCCTGGGCCGCGCGAGCCTGCCGCTCCAGCGAGCAGCGCAAGGCGCCGACTGCGGTAGTCGCGGCGATCGTGGTCAGCGCAACCGCGACGGCATAGCTGATGATAAAGGGCTGTTCGATGACGTGTCTCCGGCTGGCAAGCGGGAGCACACGGGGTCTCTCAGCCAGTGGCGCTCACGATTGGGTCGATAGCCACTGATGAGTCCGGCCTACCACGCCCTGCGCCGCCACGCCAGCGGCGCCCGCGCTTGCAACCGGCGGCCGCCACCCCATATCGGCTAAATCGCTGAAAACATTATCGTAGGCTTCAGCGGCTGAGAGACCGAAACGCGCTCTTGCTTACAGCTGCAGGGGCGTTTTCATGGATCTCAATCAACTGCTTCACCGCCACCAGATCGCGCTGATGTGCGCGCAGGCTGCCGTCTGTCCTGAGGCGCGCTATGCGCATCGCGGTATGGCGACGCTCTATGCCGAGCGGATCGACGCGCTGCGCCCGCATACCGACGCGCCGATGCAGGTCGCGGCAAGCGCGGCGGCGCTGCACGACGCCGGCTGATCGGGCGGGCCGCGCGGCTCGTTTCGGCCGCGGCTCACGCCTGGCCTTGTAATCCCTGACGGACGCCCCATATTGGGTCCGCTACTGTCGCAAATCGTCGGTCTACGGAGCTTTGCGGCCCCTTCTTCCTTCATCTGCTTCCGCGGCCACAGGTCCGTCCACTCGGGATGGGCTTCTACATGAAGGAATGAATATGAGCATCACCGGTACCGTCAAATTCTTCAACGCCGACAAGGGTTATGGCTTCATCGCGCCGGACAATGGCGGCAACGATGCCTTCGTCCATATCTCGGCGGTCGAGCGCGCCGGCATGGCGACGCTGAACCAGGATCAGCGCGTGACGTACGAGCTGGAAGAGGATCGCCGTGGCAAGATGGCCGCGGTGAATATCTCGCCGGCCGAGTAATTCGCTTTTCGGGCGGCATGCCATGGTGTGCCGCCCAACCCCATGACCCTCACTTCCGTCCGAAAGGAGCCTTCATGGCCCAGATCCTCAGCTACCGTGCCAACGCCGCCAAGTGCCGCGAGGACGCCAATTCGGCGACGCTGGACAATGTCCGCGACCGCAATCTGCGTGCCGAAGCTGCCTGGATTGCCATGGCCGAGCGCCAGGAGCGGGTGGACGAGGCTCGCGCCGTGCGTGAAGCGGCGGTCAAATCAACACAGGACCTTACGTGAATATCAATCATACGAATAACTTACCGATCGAACTTCATATCAAGCGGGCAAAGCTCTCGCTGTTCCGCCGCCCCGCCACCGATTCCCGCACGTGCGAAATCGCCCGTGCCGCCGCGATCGAGGTGCTGGGCTAACATCGCAAAGGTGGCGCGACGTTCGCCACGTTTCGCGCCGGCCCGCTTCTGGGCAACCTTCGCGACGTTTCGCCGTTTGGAATGCAAGTCATTCAAACGAGGTGCCTCATGGCCACGACCCGGAAATCCAAATCGACCGCAGGCGGCGGCGTCGCCGATACGCTACGCCGCAATGCCCTGCCGCTGGCGGGTGCGCTCGCCGGCGCGGCGGCGGCGACCGCCGCGGCGATCTTCTTCACTCGCCGCGATCCCGACGCGCCTGCCGACGGGCACCCCGCGCCGGACCTCGAGCGCGCCGATCATCCCGGCCCCGAAGACCGCGCTGACCCGCACTTCCGCCCGAACATGGACGCGCCGCTGACGGCTGAGGACAAGGCCGCGCTGGCCCCGGCGCTGGGCCGGCCCACGCTGGTCGATGGCTAAGCGAACGGCTCCACCACGCCGCTGATGAAGAACAGGGCGATCAGCGTCGCCAGCAGCGCCACGTTCCACCGCCGCGACTTGACCTTCAGCAGCGCGGCGAGCAGCACGAGGATGCCGAGCCCGCTTAGCAGGTAGACTGGCGTGAACACAGGATGCCAGGTGTCCGGCGCCTCCACGGCGGCCGGCGCCATGGCGTCCAGCACGCCAAGCCCGATCCAGCTCAGCACGTTTGCGGCGAGCAGGCCGGCGATCACCAGTCGGTTCTGCTTGTCGTACCACTGGTCGAAGTCCGGCCATTCCGCCGGCTCGTCCGGGAAAATGACCGACGCAGCGAGGTAGTAGATCCCGACCATGATCAGCACACCCAGCAGCGTCAGGTAATCCGCCCCGATCTGCTCCCGCGCGTCGAAGGCGAGCAGCCAGAAGCTGGTCAGGTCGAAGATCACGAGCGTCCCGAGCAGCGGCGTTAGCCACCCGATCTTGACCGGCTTCGCGCCGCGCTTGAGCTTCAATGCCCGCGCAAACCCGCCAAGCACTTCCGCGACCGCCAGCCCGAGCAGCAGGCCGTACACCGCAAAGACCAGATCGAACCCCGTCATTGCCCCTCCCGGCGCGGGTTAGGCCGCGCGCAACAGCGTCAGCTTGGCCTTTCCGTGCACACGCTCGGCATCGATGACGAAGCCGGCGACGTCGACGGTTTCCGCCTTGCCCGTTTCGATGCTGACCCAGGTCGCCGGCGACGTCCAGCCGAGCCGCGCCAGCTTGTCGAGCGCAACGCTCCCCGCGCCGGTGCCGTAGGGCGGGTCCATCAGGATGACGTCGAGCGGCCTCGGCGCAGGGCCCAGCGCCATGACCGAGGAAGCGCGAATGTCGGCCCGCACCCCCAGCTTGTCGGCGTTGGCGCGCAGCGCGTCGAGCGCGGCGCGGTCCTGCTCGACGAACAGGCACGACGCAGCGCCCCGGCTCAGCGCCTCGAACCCAAGAGCGCCTGATCCGGCGAAAAGGTCGGCCACCGCAAGTCCCTCGAAATCGCCGACCCGGCTGGTCAGCATCGAGAACAGCGCCTCACGGGTGCGATCGGCCGTCGGGCGCGTTGCGTCGCCCTTGGGCGCGGCAAGCACACGACCGCGCCACTTCCCGGCGATAATCCTCATGCCCGAGGTCCCTTGCGCGGGCCCTTGGGAGCCGGTCGCCGGTCAGCGGATCGATAGCGCCGCTTAGGCCGATCGATCAATTCGCCGGCGTCGTCATCCCGAGGCTTGCTGGCCAATCTGCGCTTCTGGTTTGCACCCCAGCCCTTGGGTCCCGACTTCGCGTCCGGTTTCGGCTTGATCGCCGCGCGCGTAGGCTTTGCGGCGGCCTTGGGCGGGGGAGTTGTCGCTGCCCGCTTCCCAACGACCTTGCGGCGCTCGGCACGGTTTGCGGGCGCAGCGTCCAGCGATGCTGCCTGGACGGCAGGCGCCGCGCGCTCGGGCTTGGGCCGGCCGGAGAGTTGCAGGTTCGACGCTGCCTTGCCGCCGGCGGGACCGGACAGCGCCTTGCGGAACAGGATCAGGTCATGTTGACGTACCTCGTCCACCGCCGCGACCGGCATGTCGTCGAGCCGGAACGGGCCGTAGCGGGTGCGGATCAGTCGGCTGACCTTGAGCCCGAGATGCTCGAGCACCCGACGTACCTCGCGGTTCTTGCCCTCGGTGAGCGTCAACTCGATCCAGACATTCGCGCCGGTCCGCCGTTCCAGATTGGCGTCGATCGAGCCGTAACGGATGCCGTCGATCTCGACGCCCAGCATGAGTTCCTCGAGCTGATCCTGGCTGACCTGACCATAGGCACGGGCGCGGTAACTCCGTTCGACGCCGACTGATGGCAGCTCCAGCTGACGCTTGAGCTCGCCGTCGGTCGTCATCAGCAACAAGCCCTCGGTATTGAGGTCGAGCCGACCGACCGGCATCAGCCGGGGCAAGCCGCCGGGCAGACGCGAATAGATCGTCGGCCGCCCGCCCGGGTCACGCTCGGTCGTCAGCACGCCGGCCGGCTTGTGAAATCGGAACAGCCGCGCCGGCGCAGCCGCCGAGACCGGTTCGCCATCGACGGTCACGCCATTGAGAGAGGACAGGGTGGTCGCCGGCGTGGTGAGCACCTGACCGTCGATCGCGACCCGGCCGTCGGCGATCATCCGTTCGATCTCGCGCCGCGATGCGACCCCCGCGCGGGCCAGCAACTTGGCGATACGGTGTTCCTGTTTGGACGGTTCGGCGGGGGGAGGCACTGACATTTGAAGCGCGATACAGGGGCGCGCGGCATGACGCAAAAATTCTTGTGCGAGGGGAGCCGGTGCGCGCATTATCGCGTTGTCCAACCGTAACATTGATGAGTGCGGGATGGTGTTCGGAAGAAAGAAGCGGCGGATCACGCGGCTCCTCATCGTTGAGGACGAGCCGCTGGTCGCGTTCGACGCCGAACATTTCCTGACCGAAGAAGGATTCCTCGTCGTCGCCACCACCGATTCGGTGGGTGAGGCGATCGGCCACATCATTGCGCCGGACAAGGTCGACCTGGTACTGATCGACCTGGGCCTTGCCGATGGGACTGGCGCGGACGTCGCGCACGCTGCGCGAGCCGAGGGCATTCCCGCGTTGTTCGTCACCGGACGGCCGATCGAGGAGGTAGAGGCGATTGCGCTGGGCTGCCTCTCAAAACCCTACGCCCAGCGCGACCTGCTGGTCGCCATTGATGCGATCGAAGCGTTGATTGCCGGAAAGTCGCCGCGACGCCTGCCGTCCAGCCTTCATCTGTTCCAATCGACCGCGCAATAGCCCGCGCCGGGCTTTGCATTGCCGTTTTTCCCGCTACGGTCGCCTGCGTCGAGGGAGAGGGTTTCATGAGTTCTGGCGTGGCGGTTGAGGGGCAGGGCACGCTGCTCGACGGCATTCGGCCGTATTTCGAAAAAGCGCCGCTCGCCGCGCTTGCACTCGGCATCTCATCTGGATTCCCGTTTGCGATGATCGGCGCGACGCTGACGTCGCGCCTGGCAGCCGACGGCATCACCAAGTCGGCGGTGACCGCGTTCGCGCTGACGTTCCTTGCCTACAACCTCAAATGGGCGTGGGCGCCCATCGTCGATAAATTTCGCATCCCGCTGCTCGGCGCACTCGGCGCCCGCCGGTCGTGGTTGATCGTCACCGGAGCCATGGTCGCGGCCGCAGTGATCTTCCTCGGCAGCCTCGATCCCAAGGCGTCACTCGGCTGGGTCGCGGCGGCGGCAATCCTGGTCGGGCTCGCTGGTGCGACGTTCGACATCGTGATCGACGCCTATCGCATCGAGTTGCTCGAGCCGCGTCAGTTGGGCGTGGGTTCGGGCATGTCGCAATATGGCTGGCGGATCGGGTCGAACGCGGCCGGCGGGCTAGCGCTGTACATGGCCGCCGACTATGGCTGGGCCGCCGCCTATGCGATCTGTGCGCTTTTCGCGCTGCCAGCGGTGCTGGCCGGCCTGATCGTCGGCGAACCGACGCGCAAGGTCTATCGCGAATGGCCCGAGCGGATGGCCCGGCGTCCTTACCTGCTGTTTATCCTGGCGTTTGTCCCGCTCTATGTCGCGGCGCGTTCGGTCGATGCGGCGCTCGGCGTCAACATCCTCTCCAACATGGTGCTGGTCGGCTACCTATTCCCGCTGTTCGACCTGTCGGCCCGCCGTGCACGCGACGCCGGTAAGCCGAGCGCACTTGCCTGGATCGGACTGGTCCCGATCGCCGGAGTGGCGCTTGCGTTGTGGCGCGGGTGGACTGCGCCGGAGGCAGTGGCCCTGCTCGTCCTCGGAGCGGCGACGCTGTTGTGGATTGCCTCGCTCCAGCCGCGCGACCCCGCCGTGGCGGAAGGCGGCAAGATCGGGCCGCTGATGGAATTTTTCCGTCGCGATGGCGGACTAATCGTCCTGCTGTTCGTATTGCTGCACAAGCTGGGCGACACGCTGGCGAACTTGACCCTGCGGTTGTTGTTCACTGACCAGGGCTATACGCTCAAGGAGGTCGCGTTCTACGACGTGTTCGTCGGGTTTTGGGCATTGATGGCGGGCATCTTCGTGGGCGGCGTGCTCTATGCCAAGCTGGGCATGAAGCGGTCGGTGCTGATTTCGCTTGTGCTGATGATGGTATCGAACCTGAGCTTCGCGGGCATGGCGGCCGTCGGCCACACCAATGCCGGAATGGCCGTCGCGATGGGGTTCGAAAATTTCGCGAGCGGCATCGGCGGTGTCTGCGTGGGCGCCTATCTCGCCTCGCTATGCAACCTGAGCTTTACGGCGACCCAGTTCGCGATGCTCTCGGCAGCGGCCAGCATTCTCGGCCGGTTCTTGAGCGGTACGTCGGCCGGCAAGATGATCGAGGGTATCGGCTATTTAAATTTCTACCTGCTTACCACCGTGCTCGCGCTGCCTGGTGTCGTGCTGTTCGCGTGGATGGTGCGAAGCGGGCTGGTCGATCGCTCGATCGGCAGCGCCGGGATCGAAGGGGAAGGCGATGCGCGAGCCGATCCTGCCGCCTAGCCGTCGAGCGGCAAGCCGAGATCGCTGAACGCTTGGGCCAAGCCGGCGGAGGTCGCGAGCATGCCGTCGACGTGACGCGCACCGAGCAGATCTGCAAGGAGTATGCGGGCGCGACATGGATCGGTGGTGCTGAGCGCGATGAGGTCGAGCAGCGCGCCTTCGTTGGGAGTTACGCGTGCGCAGCACCATGGCGCGATCTGGATCGGACCGGACGCCGCGCCCGACATTTCCGCCATCAGCGTTCGAAGCATGAGCAGCGGCCGGCGGAATCCCTTGCCAAAGGCGGTAACGAAGGCGTGCGCCGTGGCGGCATCATACAGGCCGCTGGACCCGATCTGGCGGATTCCGAACAGCAACAGCCTGGAACCTGCGCCTTCTGGCTGAAGGCGATACAAGGTCTGGCCCAGCACGGCGAGGGCAGGCGGTGATTGCGACATACAGCGACTCCGTGATCCGTCGCCGCATCCTGCCATTCTGTTATTGATAGTCAATCGCAATAAGTGTCAGTCAGGCAGCTCGTCGTTGGCGGCGAGCACTTCGCCGGCGAGGTACAGCGAGCCGAGGATCAACACCGTGCAATTCCGGTCCGAGGTCTGCGCAATCCGGCTGAGCGCGGTCTTGACGTCGCTTGCCACGTCGGCTGAGGCGATGCCGAGCCCTTGTGCAGCGGCCGCGAGGTTGGTTGGGGCGTGATGGGCGTGGCCGGGTACAGGCACGGCGGTAAGCGATCTGGCCAGTGTGGCGAATGGCGCGAGCAGCCCGGCTGCGTCCTTGTTCGCCAACATGCCGACGATGAGGTGAACGGGCCGATCCTCGGCGACCTCTGCCAAAGCGGCACTCACTGACCGTGCGGCCGCTTCGTTATGACCGCCGTCCAGCCAAAGTTCGCTGCCGGGCGGCAGAAGCGCGGTGAGCGGACCGCCGGTCAGCCGCTGCATGCGCGCGGGCCACCGGGCGTTGGCGGCGGCGGACGCAAGCGCGGAGTCAGGAATGGGAATATCCTGCTGATGCCGCAGCGTCGCGATTGCCAGGGCAAGGTTGGCTGGCTGATGAGGACCGGAAAGTCTTGGAAGTGGTGTCTCGATCTCACCTTGCTCGTCGCGATAGAACAGCCGGCCCTTGCCGACTTCATGATGCCAGGCCGTTCCCGCAGCGAAAACCGGCGCGCCGGCCGCTGCCGCAACCTGCGCCACCCGCTCGGCCACCGACGTGTCGTAGCGCATGGTGATCAACGGCACGCCAGGCTTCGCAATGCCCGCCTTTTCCCCGGCAATCACCTCGGCGGTGTCGCCGAGGAACGCCTGGTGATCGATGCCGAGCTGCGCGATCGCGCAGGCCGCCGGGGCGGTCAGGACATTGGTTGCATCCAGCCGCCCGCCCAGACCGACCTCGATGATGCACGCGTCGGCGCGAGTGCGGGCAAAAGCGAGGAAGGCGGCAGCGGTCGTGACCTCGAAGAAGCTCGAGCCGATGTCGCCACCCGCGTCCAGCACTTCTTCAAGCAGTGCGCCGAGCGCCGCATCGCCGATGAGCGAGCCGGCCAGCCGGATGCGCTCGTTGAAACGCACGAGGTGCGGGCTGGCATAGACATGCGCCACGAGCCCGGCGGCTTCGATTGCCGCGCGCAGAAACGCGCAGGTCGAACCCTTGCCGTTGGTGCCGGCGACGTGGAAGACCGGTGGCAGGTTGCGGTGCGGGTCGCCGATCCGGCCGAGCAGGCGAGTGATTCGATCGAGTCCCAGCACGTCCGCGCCGGGGCCGAGCGCCATCAGCCGGTCGAGCTGACGCTGAACCTTCGGATCGGAGGAGGTTGCGTGGTCCACGCGACCGGCTCCTTCAGGCTGCCGCCTTTTCCCCGACGAGCAAGTCGATCAGCTGTCCCAGCTTCTCCCGCATTTCCTTGCGGTGCACGACCATGTCGATCAGTCCGTGCTCGAGATAATATTCGCTGGTCTGGAAGTCGTCGGGCAGCTTCTCGCGAATCGTGCTTTCGATCACGCGCCGGCCGGTGAAGGCGAGGGTCGCCTTCGGCTCGGCAATATGAACGTCACCCAGCATGGCGTAAGCGGCCATCACTCCGCCCGAAGTCGGGTCGGTCAGCACGACGATATAGGGCAGGCCCGCATCGTGCAGCATCGAGATGGCCACGGTACTGCGCGGCATCTGCATGAGCGACAGGATGCCTTCCTGCATCCGCGCGCCCCCCGATGCGGTGAACACGATGTAGGGCGCGCGCGCGGCGATGGCGGCTTCGACGCCGGCGATGAACGCCTCACCGACCGCCTGGCCCATCGATCCTCCCATGAAGGCGAAGTCCTGCACGCCGATGACGGCCTTACGACCCAGGACCGTGCCGCTGGCATTCAGGAATGCGTCCTGCTCGCCAGTGTTTGCGCGCGCGGCCTTGATGCGGGCGGGGTAAGGCTTCTGATCGCGGAACTTCAGCGGATCCTCGGCCACCTTCGGATTGGGCAGCACAGTGTAGCTGCCTTCGTCGAACAGCTGTTCGAATCGCGCGCGGCCGCCGATCCGCTCATGATGATCGCAGATCGGACAGACCGACTGGTTTTCCTCCAGTTCGCGTACGAACACCATCTGACCGCATCCCTTGCACTTGTGCCAGAGATTGTCCGGCGTCTCGGCCTTTCCGGGGACGACGAGGGAGAGGGCGTTGCGGACGCGGTCGAGCCAGCTCATGCGGCGAGTTCCTTTCGGGCGACGGCGATGGCCGCGCTCAAGCTTTCGATATAGTTGCGGACGGCGGGGGGCGCGTCGGCGCCCTTGTCCGCGATGATGTCAATGATCGCCGAGCCAACGACGACGCCATCGGCGAGGCGGCCGATTGCAGCGGCCTGTTCAGGCGTGCGCACGCCGAAGCCAACGGCGATTGGCAGGTCGGTAGCAGCCTTGAGGCGGGCAACGGCATCGTCGATGCTGTGCTGCGCCGCCTGTTGCTTGCCGGTTATGCCAGCGACGGAAACATAGTAGACGAAGCCACTGGCGCCGCCGAGCACCGCAGGCAGTCGCGAGGTATCGGTCGTCGGCGTGGCCAGCCGTATTGCGGCGATGCCATGATCGCCAAATGGCGCGACTTCATCGGCCTCCTCCGGCGGGATATCGACGATGATCGCCCCGTCGATTCCTACGTCAGCCGCCGCCTTCGCGAAAGTGGCCGGCTCAGGGCGAGTCATGGTGTTGGCATAACCCATCAGCACCAGCGGTACGTGCGGGTGGCGCTGTCGGAAGGCGGAAGCGATAGCGAGAACATCGGCAGTCCGCGTGCCCTTGGCCAGGCTGCGCAGGTTGGCAGCCTGTATGGCCGGTCCGTCCGCCATCGGGTCGGTGAACGGCATGCCGAGTTCGATCACGTCGGCGCCGCCGGCCACCAGAGCATCGAGGATCGCTGCGGTGTCGCCGTCGCCAGCGGTGACGAAGGTGACGAGCGCAGCGCGGCCTTGCTGGCGAGCGTTGGCGAAGGCGGCGGTGAGGCGTGTCATATCGTTGTCCCCATCGCTTCGGCGACGGTGTAGATATCCTTGTCGCCGCGTCCGGAGACGTTGACGAGGATGATCTTGTCCGAACTCATTTCGCGCGCTTTGCTCTCGAGCGCTGCAAGCGCGTGCGAGCTTTCGAGGGCGGGGATGATGCCTTCCAGCTTGCAGCAGAGCTGGAACGCGTCGAGCGCCTGTTGATCGGTGACCGGCAGATATTCGACGCGGCCGCTTTCGTGCAGCCAGCTATGTTCGGGGCCGATGCCGGGGTAATCGAGGCCGGCGCTGATCGAATGCGCTTCGGTGATCTGCCCGTCTTCGTCCTGAAGCAGATAGGTCTTGTTGCCGTGCAGGATGCCCGGCGCGCCGCCGGTCAGACTGGCGGCGTGCTCGCCGGTGTCGACGCCGCGCCCCGCCGCCTCCACCCCGATCATCGCGACCTCGGGATCGTCGAGGAAGGGATGGAACAGGCCAATCGCGTTGCTACCGCCGCCGACCGCGGCCAGCAGCAGATCGGGCAGGCGGCCCTCGGCCTCCAGCATCTGCGCGCGGCTTTCAATGCCGATGACGCTCTGGAAGTCGCGGACCAGCTCGGGATAAGGGTGTGGACCGGCCGCGGTGCCGATGATGTAGAAGGTGTCCTCGACCGTCGCGACCCAGTCGCGCAACGCCTCGTTCATCGCGTCCTTCAAGGACTGCGAGCCGCTGGTGACGGGACGGACTTCGGCGCCGAGCAGCTTCATGCGGAACACGTTGGGCTGTTGCCGCTCGATATCCTTGGCCCCCATGAAGATCGTGCAGGGCAGGCCGAAGCGCGCGCAGACGGTAGCGGTTGCGACGCCGTGCTGGCCGGCACCGGTTTCGGCAATGATCCGCTTTTTGCCCATGCGAATGGCGAGCAGGATCTGGCCGATGCAATTGTTGATCTTGTGCGCGCCGGTGTGATTCAGCTCCTCGCGCTTGAAATAGATCTTCGCGCCGCCGTAATGCCGGGTCAGCCGCTCGGCGAAGTATAGCGGGCTGGGGCGACCGACATAATTCTTCATCAGATCGTCGAACTGCGCCTGGAACGCGGGGTCGGCTTTGGCCGCGCGATATTCACGCTCGAGGTCGAGGATCAGCGGCATCAGCGTCTCGGCGACGTAGCGGCCGCCGAACTGGCCGAAATGGCCGCGCTCGTCAGGGAGCGTGCGATAGGAATTGGGCGCGTTCATGGTGGGGCATTTAGGCGCGTCGGTCGCCGACGCCAAGCACTGTTACAGGCTGGCGACGGTCTTGAGGAACGACGCGATCTTGCCGGCATCCTTGATGCCGGATGCGGATTCGACGCCGGACGAGACGTCGACCAATCGAGCGCCGCTGATGCTCACGGCCTCGGCGACATTGGCCGGGTCGAGGCCGCCCGACAATGCCCAGGGCAGGGGGTGTGCAAAGTCTTGGAGGAGCGACCAGTCAAACCGCAGCCCCATGCCGCCGGGCAGCTTCGCATCCTCCGGCACCTTCGCATCGTACAGCACGCGTTGCACGGCGCCACGCAGCGCATTTGCGCCGTCAAGATCGGCCCGCGTCTTTACCGCCACCGCGCCCCAGACGGGCAGGCGAGTGCGCGACCCAATCGAAGCCGCTCGCGCGGGTGTGACTCGATGAAGCTGAATTGCATCGAGCCGCCCGGCGCGAATCGCCTGATCGAGCAGCGCGTCCTCTGGATCCACAAAAACGCCAACTCGCCCGACGTGCGCTGGCACCCGCTGAGCTAATGCTGCGGCTTGTTCGATGGTCACATGGCGCGGAGAGGGCGGAAAGAAAACGAACCCGACATGACTTGCGCCTCCGGCAACCGCCGCGTCGAGTGTCTCGGCTGTAGATAGCCCACAAATCTTGGCGGATACCGGCATGTGTGCCCCTTGCCGCTAATCGAAGGCTTTGACCAGTACGACCATGCGCAGCGGGGGATCGAGCGAAATGGGAAAGGGGCGCGTGTCGCCATTGCGCGCGTAACCGTGCCGTTCATACCATGCGATCAACTCTGCCCGCTGCTCTATGACCGTCATTTCGATCCGGTTGGCACTGTACAATTCTCGTGCGGTGCCCTCGGCGGCGTGGATCAACCGCTTGCCGACGCCACTCGCCTGCCGCTGTGGATCGACGCATAGCAGGCCGAGATAGGCCAGGCGCCCGCCGCGGTTCGCCACGTTCACGCAGCCGATGGGTACCGAACCATCGAGCGCGATCAGCAGGCGGCTGTCGCCCGCAAGGAGGCTGTTCAACGTCGCCACGTCGGTTCGGTCGCCCGTGACCAGATCGGCTTCATGCGTCCAGCCCACTCGCGCCGTAACGCCGCGATAGGCACGCTCGACCACGGGATGGAGCGCCGCGATATCGCCCGGTGCCGCAGGGCGAACGGTCAGTGTCGACATGGCGTCGCCGCCAGCGCTAAAGCGTCGCTTCGATCTCACGCGCCGCCCGATCCGGATCGGCGGCCTGCGTGATCGGACGTCCGACGACAAGGATCGACGCACCCGCATCCAGCGCGGCTCGCGGCGTGACGACTCGCTTCTGGTCGCCGACCGGACCATTGGCCGGGCGCACGCCGGGCACGACGAAGAAGCCGTCTTTCCAGGCGGCGTGGGCTGCCTTCACTTCTTCGCCGGAGCATACGATCCCGTCGACCCCGGCCGAGCGCGCAAGTTCGGCCAGACGGACGACTTGCTCATGTGGGTCGGGCGATAGGCCGATCGATCGGAGGTCGCTGCCGTCCAGACTGGTCAGCATGGTCACGGCGACCACCTTCGTACCGGTTGGCGCAGCGGCTTTGGCATCCTCCAGCATCGCGCGCCCGCCCGATGCGTGCACCGTCAGGATCGCCGGGTTCAATGGCCGCAGCGCCTGGATCGCCTTGCCCACGGTGTTGGGAATGTCGTGCAGCTTGAGGTCGAGAAAGATGGGCAGGCCGGTATCCGCCATCTCGTGCACGCCATGGCGTCCGTTAGCCATGAAGAATTCGAGGCCCAGCTTGATGCCACCCACATGGTGCCGGACCCGGGCGGCAATTGCCTTCGCCTTTTCAAGGTCGGGCGTGTCGAGGGCGACGTAGATCGGGCTCATGGCTGCACCGCCGATGGCGTGGGCTCGACATCGACTGCTGGTGCCGGCTCGACGGTAGGAGGCGAGGGTGCCGCCTGAACCGCGCGCAGATCGGCCAGGGTGCGTTCCAGCATCGCGATCCGCTGTCGCCCGCGCCAGCGCGCGGCATGATAAAGCAGCATCATCGGCAGCAGTCCGATAAGGAATGCCACCAGGATCAGGAACGGCAGATTGACGTCCGCGACCAGGCCCGACCACAGTTGGATTTCGACCGGATGCCAGTTGGTGACCGCGAAGGCCGCGATGACGCCGAGAATGAGGAACCAGAACAGAGCCTTGAGAAACTGCACGCGCGCATCCCATGTCGTTGCGCGAGCCAGCTTAAGCCCGGATGGCGCGAGAAGCCAGCCTCAGCCGATTTCCTTGCGCAGCTGATCGAACAGCCCCGGAATGGCGGTCAAGCGTGGCGCCTCTTGATCCAGGATCGCGAGGAAGATGGATCGCTTGATCGATGCCACGCGCCCAGGGCCGAGCGTGGTCCCCGGCGGCAGGGTCGAGAGCACGATGTCGATAAGCCGCTCAGCGCCGTGCAGGCGGCCCCACAAATAGTCGTTCTCGCGATAGGCGCGGCTGAAAAAGGCGCCGAAATTGTTGAACTGAATCCCCTTGAGCGTTGCCCTTGCGCCGCCGGAACGGATCGCGGTCGCATCGTCAGGGGAGATGCGATCCACGCGTATCGGGTCGAATTCGTTCAACCCCTCACCCTGGAGCAAGGGCAGCGTCGCGATGTCAAAGAACGGGAAGCCGAGATAAGCGAGCAGCAACGGCCGGCGCATGTCCCTAGACAGCTGGCTGAGGCCCGCCGAAAGCCGCTCGTCCGTATCCCGGTCAAGCGTGCGCAGGTCCATGCGCGCGCCAAGCTGATCGAGCAGTGCGCCCGCGTCCGGATCGACGCTGCGGGCTGCCTCGCGCAGGCCGATGAACGGGTCGGCGCGCTGACATTCGAGATAGGTGGCGAGCGATTCGTAGATCGCCTCTCGCATCGGCGCCAGTTCGGCATTGGCGCTGGCTTGGTCGAGCTCGGTCAGCCGGCGGGCAAGCAGGCGAAGCCGGCGTATCCTGAAGCCGACGTCATGCGTCCGCAGCATGTCGAGCGTGGCCGGACTGGCCGAGGCTGCATGGCCCGTCGCGAAATCGTCCGCGCCGCGCCGCTCGATCTCCTGCCAGACGGCCTCGCGCAGCCGTCGCCAGCGCTGCGGCCCTGGCTGTTCGGCGATCTGGTGAAGATGGGTGGCGATGCGGTCGGCCACGCCCTCGACCTTCAACATGCCATAGGCGGTGTGGCCATAGCCCGCCTTGGCGGCGGCGGACACCTGTGCCCGGCTGCGCCAGGCGGCGAGCCGTTTGGGTGTCGGGTAGTCGAGGAACAGCGTGTAGCCGAACAGCGATTCGACCTGAGTTTCGACCTCGGCTCGAATACGCTCGACGATCGCCAACATGCGCTCGATGCGGGGGGGGCGGCCGCCGATCGCTTCCAGATTGTCGCGAATCGGTTGGTGGCGCGGCGGTTCGGACAGCGCGCCGATGATCGTCGGGAAGACGCCGGGCCGCCCCGCCGCCTCGCCATAGAAGCCGATGCGATGGCCGGGGGAGGGGTCGATGAAGACGAAGCGGCGATCGATCTGGCGGCGGGCAGGCCGTTCCTTCAAGGCGTCGATCGCCGGGCGGAATGGTGCGTTGGCCAGGACCGATCCGTCGATCAGCGCCGCCTTGTCGACCGCGTTGGCGGCATATTGACGGGGCAGCGCATGCTCGAGGAAATGCTCCCGCCCGGGCCACGCCATGCCGCGCTCGGCCAGCACGCCGTCAAGCTCGCCGACCGTGGCCGGCGGGAACGCGCCCGGAAAGCTGGATGTCGCGCGCGCGGCGAAAGCCAGTTCGGCTGCATGCGCAAATTCGGCATCGGGCTGGCCATGATCGGTGAACGAAAAGACCAGGCGGTGTTCGGTTTCGACCACTTCGGGTGGAGAGTTGAGTTTAAGCCGTTCTGGGTGACCGCGAAAGTCGGTGACGGTCACGAACAGGTCGAGCGGCTGGCCCGCCGGCAGCAGCCGTGGGCCGCACGGTGCCGTCGCCATGGCATCGAACGCATCCAGCAGCATGTCCAGCAGCTGCTTGCCGCCGAACGGCGGTTCGAACCAGCGCGAGCGAACGAACTTCTCGAGCTTCGCGCGTACTTCGGCACGGGCGCCTTGCTCGACCGTCTCCTCGACCGAATTGCCCCCTGAGGCCATCCAGGCGATCGGCAGCGCCCAGAATTTGGTCAGCTTGCTCGATGGCGCCTGATCCGGGTTCAGCAGCGCCTCGACATCTGCGGTCTGCAGCCACAGGTCGGTGAGGGGGTCGAGCGATTGGCCGGTGGCGATCGCCTGCGCCAGGAACACGCCATTGATCCCGCCCGCACTCGCCCCGGCGACGATATCCGTCATCGCGCGCAGCCGAATGCCGGTCGTGTCGCCGATTTCCTGCAGCAGTTGCTGATAAATCCCTTCGCTGCCATCGGCCGCGTCATGGCCGTCCAGGCTTGCCCGGCTGGCGCGGGCGAGGTGCCAGATCTCCTTGGTGATGCCGTGCATGTAGACGGCAAGGCTGATGCCGCCATAGCAGACCAGCGCGAGGCGCAGTTCCTTATCGGCCATGGGAAGCCATCATCAGGCGGGACGAACCTGCGCCCAGATCGGAAGATGATCGGACGCGGTGCGGGCAGATGCGGTTTCATGGACGCCGCATTCGGCGACGGTCAGTCCGGATGACACCATGATGCGGTCGAGCCGCGCGACGGGACGCCGCGCATGGAAAGAGCGTCCAGTGGGCGCGAAGGTGAAGTCGCGGCTGAAATCGCGCAGGCAGCCCGACTGGGCGCTCCAGTCGTTGAGATCGCCCATCATCACGGTGGGAAGGCGCTGCGTGCTCGCGTCGAGGTGCGACAGGATCGCATGCGCCTGCCGCCGTCGCCACAGACCCGACAGGTCGAGGTGCATTCCGACCACGCGCACGACATGGCCATTCACGCGAAGGTCGGCCATGACTGCGCCACGCGGTTCGAGCGCGGGCAGGTGGATCACCTCCTGATCCAGAATCTGTGCATCCTTGCGCACCAGGATGGCATTGCCGTGCCACCCCATGCTGCCCGTACGGACGCCGAACTGCACCGCCCTCCAGGGTGAATGCTCATCCAGCAGGTGCGGGGTAATCACGCCCTGCCGTTGACCGAAGCGACGGTCGCATTCCTGCAACGCGATTACATCGGCATCGATCTCGCGCAGCACCTCCAACGTTCGCTCGGGCCGGCGACGCCGATCGGTGCCGATCGATTTGCGCATGTTATAGCTGGCCACCTTCAGCATCATTCCTGTGTGCGGCGCGGACGGGCCAAGAGCAAGGGTCAGACGGAGATCGAGGGCGTTTGCGTGGACTGGCCGCGTGCCTCGTCCGCAGCGGCGATCAGGCTGTGACCGGTTGCTTCGGCAGCATCCGGCGTCATCGCGATGGCCACGCCATCCGGCCCATCCAGCAGAACGACGCCGACTTCGGCGCTGGCAATGCCGGCTTGCTGATGGGCCTCACGACCACGATCCGTCATCAACGCGTCCCCTCATTGTTGGGAATGATCGGCCGGTTGAACGTCGCGTCGCACGAAAATATCCCGATGGCCCGCACGGGTCGGCGCCCGCCGGCCTCGAGCAGCCGACGCGGCGCGACGAGTTCCCAGCTGATCGCGACGCGATCAGCCACGCGGTCCCAGTCGGTATCGCTCGTCAGATGAATGCCCACCCAGCCCGACGGGCCAAAATAGGGCGGGCGATAATAGAGGTCGGGCGCCATCTCGATCAGCATCGCCTGTTCTTCCGGCCCGCTGGTCTTGACGATGGCGGCCGTGACATCGTCTCCATGATGGTGATGCCAGAAGTAGGCGAACATCTTTCCCTTGCTGATCAGGAAGGCGGGCATGCCGTGCGAGCGCTTCTCCTCGGTCTCAGGCAAGGCGAGGGCGGCGGCGCGCAGCTTCTCGAGCGCTTGCGCCGCCTGCGGGTTCATCGGTTCAGCCATTCCCGAACAATGCGGGGATAGAGCTTGTGTTCCTCGGCCAATACCCGCGCGGCCAGGGTGTCGGGGGTGTCGCCCGGCAGGATCGGCACACGCGCCTGCCCGAGCACCTCGCCCCCATCGAGTTCTTCGGTGACGACGTGGACCGAGCAGCCAGCCTCGGCGTTCCCCGCCGCGATCGCCCGGGCATGGGTGTCCAGCCCCTTGTAGAGCGGAAGCAGCGAGGGATGAATATTGACGATCCGGCCGCGCCAGCGCTGAACGAAGCCGTCGGTCAGCAGGCGCATATAGCCGGCCAGCGCGATCGCCTCGACCCCGGCATCGCGTAACGCGGCGTCGATCCTCGCTTCATAGTCCGTCTTCGCCATGCCCTTGGGCGATTGCGCGAAAGTGGCAACGCCGTGGGCGGCAGCCCAGGCGAGGCCGGCGGCGTCAGGCTTGTCGGAAGCGACGAGTGCAACCTCGTACGGGGATTCCCGCGTCCGCGATGCTTCGACCAGCGTCTGCATGTTCGACCCACGGCCGGAGATGAGGATGCCGAGCCGGCGTTTAGCCATGGTGCGTGGCTGACCAGGCGGCCCGGGCGCTCCAGGTCTCGACCGAACCGGCGACGGTGCACCCTCGCTCGCCCGGCTGGATCGAACCGATGCGATGTACGGTCTCGCCTGCCTCGGCCAGCGCTGCGGCCACCGCCTCTGCCGCGTCCTCCTTTACCACCGCGACCATGCCGATGCCGCAGTTGAAGGTGCGCGCCATCTCCTCCGGCTCGATATTGCCCTGCGCTTGCAGGAACGCCATCAGTCTCGGCTGAGTCCAGGCATCGGCATCGACCCGCGCATGGCAACCTGCCGGTAATATGCGGGGAATGTTCTCGAGCAGCCCGCCCCCGGTAATATGGGCCAGACCATTGATCCGTCCATCACGAAGCAGTGGCAGCAGCGACTTCACATAGATGCGGGTCGGCGCCATCAGCGCGTCAAGCAGGATCGTTTCCTGGTCGAACAGCGCCGGGCGGTTGAGCTTCCAGCTCTTGTCTGCGGCAAGCCGGCGAACCAGGCTGAAGCCGTTGGAATGAACCCCGGTCGAGGCAAGCCCGAGCATCATGTCGCCCGGCGCGATGCGGCTGCCGTCGAGTAGCCGGTCCCGTTCGACAGCGCCCACGCAGAAGCCGGCAAGGTCATAGTCGCCATCGGCATACATGCCCGGCATCTCGGCCGTTTCGCCGCCGATCAGCGCACAGCCGGCTTGGCGACACCCCTCGGCGATACTGGCGATCACGCGCTCGGCCACGCCGGCAACCAGCTTGCCGCTGGCATAATAATCGAGGAAGAACAGCGGCTCGGCGCCTTGCACGATCAGATCGTTGGCGCACATCGCGACCAGGTCGATGCCGACCCCGTCATGCGCGTCATGCTCGATCGCCAGCTTCAATTTGGTGCCGACGCCGTCATTCGCGGCGACGAGCAGCGGATCGCTGAACCCCGCTGCCTTGAGGTCGAACAGGCCGCCGAACCCGCCAAGATCCGCGTCCGCGCCGGGGCGGCGGGTGGAGCGGGCGAGCGGGGCGATCGCCTTGACCAGTGCGTTCCCGGCATCGATCGAAACGCCGGCCTGGGCGTAGGTATAGGGCTTTGGATCGGTCATGCAGCGCCCCCTAGTCATATCGCGCTTGGATTTCCACGTTTGCTTCGCCAAAAGGGCGCCGAATGTTTGCCCGCGTCTCACCCTGGTTCATCGCAACCGCCGCTCTTGGCATGGTCGCATCCGCAGGCCTCGCTCTCGCGCAAGCTGGCAAGGGCGCGGCCGGAGAAAGCAGCCGGGCGATCGGCGACAGTTCGGGCAGCTTCGAAGTTTCCGGCGTCGATGTCGATGTGCGCGGCGGGGATGCCGCCTCGGCGCGAATGGGCGGATGGCGACTGGCGCAGCGCAAGGCCTGGGGCATGCTGGCACAGCGGCTGGCGGGGCGAACCGCCACGCTTTCGGACTCAACGCTCGACGGCCTGGTCACGGGCATCATCATCGAGCGTGAGCAGATCGGTCCGAACCGCTATGTGGCGCGGCTTGGCGTGCTGTTCGATCGCGGGCGGGCGGCATCGGTGCTTGGCGTTCAGGGTCAGATGCTCCGGTCGCCGCCGATGCTGCTGGTCCCCGTGCAGATCTCCGGCGGCGCGCATCGCGTATTCGAAGGCGACAGCGCCTTTGCCGAGGGGTGGAAGCGGTTTCGCACTGGCAACAGCGCGATCGACTATGTGCGGCCCGGCGGCACCGGACCTGACCGGCTGCTGATGAACGCGGGGCAGATCATCCGACGCGAACGCGGTTGGTGGCGCTCGATTATCGATCAGTATGGCGCTGCCGACGTATTGACGCCGACGGTCGAGTTGCGACGCAGCTATCCGGGCGGGCCGATCGTCGGCGTGTTCACGGCCAATCACGGTCCAGACAACCGCCGCATTGCGCAGTTCGTGCTGCGGGTGAACGATGGGAACGCGTTGCCTGCACTGATCGACGCCGGAATACAGCGGATCGACAAGGCATATCAGGACGCGCTGCGCGCCGGTATCCTTAAAACGGACACGCTGCTCGCGACCGAGCCGCCCAAGCCCGAGGTCCCGGTCGAGGAAGAGACCGGAGTCGAGGAGGCGCTGAACACGGGGGACACGCCACAGGTCGCCACGGGATCGACTTTCACCATCCAGTTCGACACGCCCGGGGTCGCGGCGGTATCGAGCGGTGAAGCAGCAATCCGGTCCGTACCCGGCGTGAGTTCGGCCAGCACGACCAGCCTGGCACTGGGCGGCGTATCGCTGATGCGCGTCACCTATAATGGCATTCAGACCGGCCTGCGGGCCGCGCTGGAAGCACGCGGCTGGCAGGTACAGGAAGGTGCGGGCGTCCTGCGCATCCGTCGTGGCGCGCAGGCGCCGGCACCGGCCAGCCAGCCGGTACCCGCCGATGCCGGGAACAGCAGCGACGGATGAGCCAGCTGTCCCTGCCGCTCGACCGGCCGGCCGGCGCGCGTGAGGATCATTTCCTGGTGGGGCAGGCGAACGAGCGTGCCGTGCAGATGCTCGATCGTTGGGCAACCTGGCCGGTGATGACCGCGATCATCACGGGCCCGCGTAAGTCGGGCCGCAGCTTGCTTGCGCGCACCATGGTGGCACGGAGCGGCGGGGCGGTGATCGACGATGCCGATTTGCAGAGCGAGACGATGCTCTTCCACGCCTGGAACGAGGCACAGTCCGAGCGGCGGCCGCTATTTCTGGTCGCGAACGATGCCCCGCCAGAGTGGGACGTCAAGCTTCCTGACCTTCGATCGCGCTTGGCCAGCAGCCCGCTCGCGCGGATCGATGAGCCGGACGATGCGCTGGCAGTCGGTATCCTGCGTCAGTTCTTCGATCGTCATGAACTTGTCGCACAGGACGATGTAGTGGCGTGGGTGATGCGGCGGATCGAACGAACCTATCTGTCGATTCTGCGAACTGGCGAAGCCTTGGAGGAGGACGCCAGTCGCCGTCGCAACCGACGCTTGTCGATCCCGACGGCGCGCGCCACATTGACCGGGGCCGGCCTGCTAAGGGACGCCGGCGCGTCGGGCTGAAACGAGGAAGCATGTCGAGCCGTCCGCAAACCGCCAGCGATCCTGCCGATTCAGCCGTTGGCGCAGGGCCGCGCTACTTCAACCGCGAGCTGTCGTGGCTGGCGTTCAATCGCCGAGTGATGGAGGAGGCGTGCAACACGGCGCATCCCTTGCTTGAGCGGCTACGTTTCCTGTCGATCTCGGGCTCGAACCTCGACGAATTCTTCATGGTGCGGGTCGCCGGCCTCAAGGGCCAGCAGATGCAGGAGGTCGAGGCTCATTCCGCCGACGGCCTGACCCCGGCGCAGCAGCTGGCAGCGATCGTCGACGAGGCTAGCGAACTGGTCGACAGTCAGCAGGCGGTGTGGAACGACATCGTCGGCGAACTGGACGAACGCGGGATCGAAGTGCTCGATGCCGACGAGATCGCGGGACCCGTCGCCGAATGGATCGAGGATCATTTTCGCACGCAGATATTCCCGATCCTGACGCCTCAGGCACTCGATCCGGCGCATCCCTTTCCGTTCATCCCGAACAAGGGCCTGAGCGTCATCTTCGACCTGGTGCGCAGGAGCGATGGCGAGCCGATCCGGGAGCTGGTCCTGCTGCCGCCCGCGTCGCCGCGGTTCGTGCGCATGCCCGGGGATAACGCCTGCTATGTCACGGTCGAAACGCTGCTCAAGCGGTTCTCGACGCTGCTCTTTCCGGGGTACGAGGTAAAGGGGGCGGCGACGTTCCGCGTGCTGCGCGACAGCGACATCGAGCTGGAGGAGGAGGCGGAAGATCTGGTTTTGTACTTCCGCAGCGCGATCAAGCGTCGCCGGCGCGGGCGCGTTATCCGGCTCGAGATGGAAGAGGGCATCCATCCCGAGCTGGAAGCCGTGCTGAAGGAGGAACTGGGCGGCAGCGAAGCGCTGTTGACCGAAACCGGCGGGTTCCTGGGGATCGGCGACCTTGCGATGATCGTCGAGGAGGATCGGCCAGACCTCAAGTTCCCGCCCTTTTCACCGCGTTTCCCCGAGCGCGTGCGCGATTTCGGCGGCGACTGTTTCGCTGCGATCCGCGCCAAGGACATTATCGTCCACCATCCGTACGAAACGTTCGATGTCGTGCTTGCCTTTCTCAAGCAGGCGGCGAGCGATCCTGATGTGGTGGCGATCAAGCAGACGCTATACCGTGCGGGCAAGCAGTCGGCGGTGATCCAGGCGCTGATCGCCGCGGCGGAGGCCGGCAAGTCGGTGACCGCCGTGGTCGAGTTGAAAGCCCGGTTTGATGAGGAGCAGAACCTCTACTGGGCGTCGGCACTGGAACGCGCTGGCGTGCAGGTGATCTATGGCTTCACTACATGGAAGACCCACGCCAAGGTGTCGATGGTGGTGCGGCGCGAGGGCGACGAGTTCCGCACCTACTGCCATTTCGGAACCGGCAATTATCATCCGGTCACGGCACGTATCTATACCGATCTCAGCTTCTTCACCGCGGATCCGGCGATGGGGCGTGATGCGGCGAAAATCTTCAACTACGTCACGGGCTATGTCGAGCCGGAGGGGCTGGAACGGCTGACCGTTTCGCCGCGCCATCTGCGCGAGCGCTTGATCGAGTTGGTCGATGCTGAGATCGCAAATGCCCTTGCCGGCAAGCCGTCGGCGATCTGGGCCAAGATGAACAGCCTGGTCGATCCCACCATGATCGACAAGCTGTACGAGGCAAGCAATGCAGGGGTCGAAATCGACCTGATCGTGCGGGGCATCTGCTGCCTGCGGCCGGGGATCGCGGGCATGAGCGAAAATATCTCGGTCAAGTCGGTTGTCGGACGGTTCCTGGAGCACAGCCGGATTTGGGCGTTCGGCAATGGCGAGGCATTGCCCAACGACGGTGCGAAGCTGTTCATATCCTCGGCCGACTGGATGCCGCGCAACTTCGACCGGCGCGTGGAGTTCATGCTTCCGATCCTCAACCATACCGTGCATGATCAGGTGCTGGACCAGGTGATGGTCGCCAACCTGATCGACGACGAGCAGAGCTGGGAGCTGGAAAGCGATGGCCGCTATGTGCGCGAGGTGCCCGGCCGCAAGCCGTTCAACCTGCACCGCTATTTCATGACCAACCCTTCGCTGTCCGGGCGCGGTGCTGCGCTCGCCAAGAGCGTCGCGGTCCCCAAGCTGTCGCTGCGCCGCTGGCGCGCGGAGCGGAACGGATGAGCGTGACCCAACTGCTGTTTCGTAAAGTCCGGCCGCAAGCGCCGGTAGCATCGAGTCGCGCGGCGATCATCGACATTGGATCGAACTCGATCCGCCTGGTCGTCTATGACGGCACCGCACGGCTACCGGCCACGCTGTTCAACGAGAAGGTCATGGCCGGCCTTGGCCGCTCGCTGGCCGAAACCGGCAGCATCGACGAAGCGGCGCTGACGACGGCGACGACGGCCCTCGCTCGCTTCGCCAGTCTTGCCCGGGAGATGGAGGTCGACAGCATCCGCACGGTCGCGACGGCAGCGGTGCGCGAAGCGTCGAATGGGGAGCAGCTGATCGCCGTCGCCCGCTCGCTGGGGCTCGACGTTGAACTGTTATCGGGTGAGGCCGAGGCACTGGCGGCGGGCTATGGCGTGTTGTCGGGCATTCCCGAGGCGGATGGCATCGTGGGCGACTTGGGTGGCGGGTCGCTGGAACTAGTTCGCGTCGTCGCCGGGACGGTGACTGATCGCGTCTCGTTCCCGCTCGGCGTGCTGCGGCTCGGCGCGATCCGGGCAAAGGGCAAGGGGACGCTCGACAGGACCGTCGCGGCGCTGCTTGCGCAGGCGGGCTGGACCGGACGGGGGGAGGGGTTGCCCTTCTATCTCGTCGGCGGGTCATGGCGCGCAATGGCGCGGCTCGACATGCACCTGAGCGGCTATCCCCTGCCGGTAATCCACGAATATCGCATGTCGGCCCAGACCGTCACGCGGCTGCAGCGCACGATCGCCCAGCTGGGCAAGAACAAGATGCGCGGCGTGCCCAACATCTCGTCAGGGCGCATCGCAACGATGGAGGATGCGGCCGCGCTGCTGGGCGTATTGTTGAAGCACCTGGATAGCAGCGAAACCGTGGTGTCGGCCTTTGGACTGCGTGAGGGGCTGTTGTTCGGGCGGTTGAGCGCGGAGGAACGACGCGAGGACCCGCTGATCGCCGCAGCACGGGACGAGGCCGAGCGGTTCGGGCGCTTTCCGGAACATGGCGACTTGCTCGACGAATGGGTCGCGCCGCTGTTCGGCGGGGAGGATGCGGAACTGGCGCGGCTGAGGCATGCGGCATGTCTGCTGGCCGATGTGGGCTGGCGCGCGAACCCGGAGTTCCGGGCCGAGCGTGGGCTTGAGATCGCGCTGCACGGCAATTGGGTCGGCATCGACGCGCGCGGGCGGGCGCTGCTGGCGCAGGCGCTGTTCACCTCGCTGGGTGGCGGCCTGGAATCGCCGCCGCCGGTCGGGCAGTTGGCGTCGATCGACGATATCGAACGCGCCAAGCTGTGGGGCCTGGCAATGCGGCTCGGCCAGCGGCTGAGCGGCGGGATCGCCGGGCCCCTGCGGCGATCGTCGCTGGAGGCCGATGGTGAGCGGCTGGTGCTGCATCTGGAGGCCGACCATGCGGCGCTCTATGGCCAGGCAGTGGAAAAGCGGCATCGCGCGCTGGCGGGTGCGTTGGGGCTGACGGCCGCGGTCGAGCTTTAGGCTGCGGCGAACGTTGCAAAGGTTGCCCATGCAGCAGCCGGCAGGATGATGGATAGCGGTGGCAAAGAGCGGGGGGTAGCGAACCCGCGCCAGTCAAGCAGGCGAAATCCTAAATGTCTCCCAACAAAGCAGGGCTGGCGGTTGGCGATCGGTCGTCGCCAACCATCCTGCACGCTGCCGGGCCGAAAAGGTCAGCCGCAGCGGGCGGCCTGGATCATGTTCGCGTCGTCGAGTTCGAGGTTCAGCCGGTCGGAGCGGAAGTCCATCGTGACGGCCATGCCGGGCTTGATCATGCGCACGCTGCGGGCGCCGGAGCGCGTCCTGGCCCGTTCGACTACATCGGGGCTGGCTTCGCGGCCGACCAGCGGCTGAACGCGGTCAGCATTGCACTGGACGCCGAGGCGGTCTTCGGCTGCGGGCGACATGGCCGCGCACGCGGCGAGGGGGAGGGTCAGGATAGCGATGGAAAGGCGGATCATGGCTGCTGCTCCTCGGTGCGCGTCATCTTGAGCTTACCATTGCGCACGGTGAACCCAAGCTGTCCCTCGACCAATGCCAGCGCATCGCGGCCAAACTGTTCAAAACGCCAGCCGTTGAGGATCGACAGCCCGTCGCGCTGCCCGGCGGCAAGCGCCTCGAGATCGTCGGTGCGCGCAAGCAGGCGCGCGGCGACGTTGATGTCACGGGCGCGGATCTTGAGTAGCAGTTTCAGGAGGTCGGCGACCAGTGCGCCTTCCTTGCCGAGCGGCAGCTTGCGATCGTCGCGTGCCGGCATCTCGCTGGCCGGCATGGCCGTCGCGCCCTCGATCGCCGCCATCAGCCGCCCACCGATATCGTTGCCGGCCCAGGTGGCCGAGAGGCCGCGCACCTTGGCGAGATCGCCCTGACGGCGCGGCGGGTTTCCGGCGAGGTCGGCGATCGTCTCGTCCTTGACGATGCGGCCGCGCGGCAGGTTCTTGTTCTGCGCTTCGAGCTCGCGCCAGCGGGCCAGCGCCTTCAAACGGCCGAGCACTTCGGGCTTGCGGCTGGAGATGCGGATGCGCTGCCACGCATTATCGGGGTCGCTGCGATAGTTTTCGGGATCGCCGATCCGTTCCATTTCCTCGTCCAGCCAGTCGCCGCGCCCGGTCTTGCGCAGCTTCTCAAGCATCTTGGGAAAGATTTCGGACAGGTAGGTCACGTCGCAGATCGCATAATCGATCTGCCGCTTGTCGAGTGGGCGGCGCGACCAGTCGGTAAAGCGCGCGCCTTTGTCGACCGTAATGCCGAGATAGGTTTCAACGAGGTTGGAATAGCCGATCTGCTCGCCCTGGCCGAGCGCCATGGCCGCAACCTGCGTATCGAACAGCGGGTGCGGCGTCTTGCCGGTGAGGTTGTAGACGATCTCGAGATCCTGGCCGCCGGCGTGAAAGACCTTCAGCACGTCCTCGTTATTCACCAGCAGGTCGAGAAGGGGGGTCATGTCGAGGCCCGGCGCCATCGGATCGATCGCGGCGGCTTCGTTGGTGTCGGCAATCTGGATCAGGCACAGCTCGGGCCAGAAGGTGTTCTCGCGCATGAACTCCGTATCGACGGTGACGAAGGGCTGCTGGGCCAGACGGGCGCAGAGATTGGCGAGGGTAGCCGAGTCCGTGATCAGGTCGTGAATATGCATCGCGCGCCCATAGACCCGCGCGCGCGGGTTGACAAAGGGGGCCGTGGCGGGGAAGCGCGCGGCCTTGGATTTACCGTCGTCCTCGCGCGGGCGGGGTCTCGTGCCAGCGGCGTCGCGCACGCCGCCTGAGATCCCGGCTTTCGCCGGGACGACGTTTGAGTGAGATGACACACATGCATGCCTATCGTTCGCACACCTGCGGCGCCCTGACCGCCGCGCAAGTCGGTGAGACCGTCCGCCTTTCGGGCTGGATCCACCGCAAGCGCGACCATGGCGGCGTGTTGTTCGTCGATCTGCGCGATCATTATGGCGTGACGCAGATCGTCGCCGATAGCGATTCGCCCGCGCTGCCGGTGCTGGAGGGCCTTCGCGTCGAGTCGGTCGTGACGATCGATGGCGTGGTGAAGGCGCGCGGCGAGGGGACCGTGAACGCGAACCTTGCGACCGGCGAGATCGAGGTGTTCGCAAAAGGCGTGACGGTGCAGTCGGCGGCACAGGAGTTGCCGATGCCGGTTTTCGGCGACAGCGAGTATCCTGAGGAAATCCGCCTACGGAATCGCTTCCTCGACCTGCGTCGCGACCAGTTGCACGCCAACATCATGTTGCGCAGCCATGTGATCGCAAGCCTGCGCCGGCGGATGATCGACCAGGGCTTTACCGAGTTCCAGACGCCGATCCTGACCGCATCGTCGCCCGAGGGCGCGCGCGACTATCTGGTGCCGAGCCGGGTGCATCCTGGGAAATTCTATGCGCTGCCGCAGGCGCCGCAGATGTTCAAGCAGCTGCTGATGGTGGCGGGCTTCGACCGCTATTTCCAGATTGCGCCGTGCTTCCGCGACGAGGACGCGCGCGCCGACCGTAGCCCGGGCGAATTCTATCAGCTCGATTTCGAGATGAGCTATGTCACGCAGGACGATGTGTTCGCGGCGATTGAGCCGGTGCTGCATGGCGTGTTCGAGGAGTTTGCCAACTGGCAGGGCAAGGGCCGCACGGTCAGCCCGCTGCCGTTCAAGCGTATTCCATATCGCGAATCGATGCTGAAATACGGCAACGACAAGCCCGACCTGCGCAATCCGATCGTCATCGGGGATGTGAGCGAGTTCTTCCGTGGATCGGGCTTCGGGCGCTTCGCTTCGATCGTCGAGGGCGGCGATGTGGTGCGCGCGATTCCCGCGCCGGGCACGCAAGAGAAGTCGCGCAAGTTCTTCGACGACATGAACAGCTGGGCGCAGAGCGAGGGCTTCCCGGGCCTTGGCTATGCGACGCAGAAGGACGGCGTGTTTGGCGGGCCGATCGCGAACAACCATGGCCAGGAGGGCATGAAGGCGATCGCCGATGCGCTCGGCCTAGGTCCGAACGACGGCGTCTTCTTTGCCGCGGGCAAGGAAGCGCAGGCGGCGAAGCTGGCGGGGCTGGCGCGCACCCGCGCGGCCGAGCAGCTCGACCTGATCGACAAGAGCCGCTTCGAATTCTGCTGGATCGTCGATTTCCCGATGTTCGAATATGACGAGGACGCCAAGAAGATCGACTTCAGCCACAATCCCTTCAGCATGCCGCAGGGTGAGCTGGAGGCGCTGGAGACCAAGGATCCGCTCGACATCCTGGCATGGCAATATGACATCGTGTGCAACGGTATCGAGCTGTCGTCCGGCGCGATCCGGAACCACCGGCCGGAGATCATGTACAAGGCGTTCGAGATTGCCGGCTATACGCAGGAACAGGTCGACGCGAACTTCAGCGGGATGATCAATGCGTTCAAATATGGCGCGCCGCCGCATGGCGGATCGGCGCCGGGCGTGGACCGCATCGTCATGCTGCTGGCCGATCAGCCGAACATCCGCGAGGTTATCGTCTTCCCGATGAACCAGCGCGCCGAGGACCTGATGATGCAGGCGCCGTCGCCGGTGAGCGAGAAGCAGCTCAAGGAACTGAGCATCCGGCTGGCACCGGGCGTCACGCTCGACTAGTATCCTCTGATACCGGCCGGCGAGATGCCGGCTGGTCGGAGGATGAGGATGCTGGACGGTTCAGGGACGAGCGCGCGTGCGCGGGCAGAGGCCGTCGTCGGCCTCGCCGACCTGTTCACCATCGGCATCGGGCCGTCATCGTCCCACACGGTCGGGCCGATGCGGGCGGGATATGGTTTTGCCGAGGCGGCGCTGGATCGTGGCAAGCCGGCGTCCGTGTCATGCGAGCTGTTCGGATCGCTGGCGCTGACCGGCAAAGGCCATGGCACCGACACGGCGGTGATGCTGGGGCTGGCAGGGCATCAGCCGGAATGCGTAGACCCCGATGCGGTCCCCTCGATGGTCGCGACCATCCGTGCCGAGGGCAAGCTGAAGCTGTGCGGCCTGGCAACAGTGCCGTTCGTCGAAGGCACGCACCTGATCTTTCGCGACGATTGCTTCCTGAGCGCGCATCCGAACGGGATGCGTTTCGTGGCGCATTATGCGGATAGCGAGCCGTACGAGACGTTTTGGTATTCGATCGGCGGTGGCGCGGTGGTCGAGGGCGGGTGCGAGCCGCCGCAGACCAATGTGACGCTGCCTTTCGCCTTTTCGTCGGGCGCGGAACTGCTGGCGGTGGGCGCGGCGGAGGGTAAGTCGATTGCCGATATCGTACGCGCCAACGAGGCCGCGTGGCGGGATGATGGTGAAACCGACGCGTTCCTCGACTCGCTGCGCGCTGCGATGTCGGCATGTATCGAGCGGGGCATGCGCGGGGCGGGCGAGTTGCCGGGCGGCCTGAAGGTCAAACGGCGCGCGCGCGATCTGCATGCGCGGCTGATCGCGCGGGGGCCGCGTTCCGATCCCTCACTCGTTTTCGACTGGGTGAGCCTGTGGGCGCTCGCGGTGAACGAGGAAAATGCCGCGGGCGGCCGCGTGGTGACCGCACCGACGAACGGCGCGGCAGGGGTGATCCCGGCCGTGCTACGCTATTACGAGACGTTCTGCGCGTCGCCGAGCCCGGCGGGCGCGAGAACGTTCCTGCTGACGGCGGCGGCCATTGGATTTTTGTACAAGAAGCGCGCGTCGATCTCGGCAGCAGAAATGGGCTGCCAGGGCGAGGTCGGCGTTGCCTGTTCGATGGCGGCGTGTTGTTCGTCGATCTGCGCGATCATTATGGCGTGACGCAGATCGTCGCCGATAGCGATTCGCCCGCGCTGCCGGTGCTGGAGGGCCTTCGCGTCGAGTCGGTCGTGACGATCGATGG
>NZ_MDDS01000006.1 GCF_001721295.1 Sphingomonas turrisvirgatae
CCCCAACCCCACCCTCCCCCGTTTCAAATCAACGCCGGGTCGGACGGGTTCGGGATTTGTCCTGCTCCTGCCCTCCCAGCGTGGGGCGGGAATGTTGGAATGACGGAGCCGCGTCGTGAGCCGGGTCGAGGTCATTGGCAACGCAACGCTGTATCTGGGTGACTGCCTCGGCGTGATGCCGACCCTTGGCAAGGTCGCGGCTGTCATCACGGACATCCCCTACGGCACCACCCGCTGCAGCTGGGATCAGATCATCCCATTCACGGAAATGTGGGACGCTATCGGCCGCGTGACCGAGCGCGGGACGCCTGTCTTGCTGTTTGGTAGCGAGCCGTTTTCTTCTACGCTGCGAATGTCGAACCTGCGCCAGTTCAAATATGACTGGATCTGGAACAAGCCGAAGGGCACCGGCTTCCTCAACGCGAAGAAGCAGCCGCTGCGCAAGCATGAGACGGTCAGCGTCTTTAGCGATGGCGCGACCCGCTACTATCCGCAGAAGACGACAGGACACGAGCGCAAGAAGACGTTTCGCGGCAGGCATCTGCAGACCGAGGTCTATGGGCAAATGGCGGGCGACTATCATTACGATAGTACCGAGCGTTACCCTGGCACCGTTCTGACGTTCTCGTCGGACACACAAAACAGCAGTTTCCATCCGACGCAGAAGCCGGTGGACCTCATGGAATATCTTGTCCGCACATTCGCGCAGGAAGGCGAGGTCGTGCTCGATTTCACCATGGGATCTGGCACCACCGGCGTCGCCGCGCTTCGAGCTGGACGCCGGTTCATCGGCATCGAGCGCGACCCAAAACACTTCGAAACCGCATGCATGCGTCTCAGGATTGAGACTGGCGAAGATTTCGGCCCGCTGTCGGTGGGAGCCGCAGCATGACGCACCACATCGCTTTATCCCCCTCTCACCCCCTAAGTGCGGGTGGATATTCTCGGAATGAAATGGCGGGTGTGTCGTGAGCGGGCGACCAGAGCGCAAGTTGACGCTGTACCGCGATGACAGCACGTCGCAGGTCGTGCTCGACCGGGTGAAGACGTGGTTCTGGACCGCCGACAACACCGTCCTCGTGATCAGCCGCTACGACGCTGAGACAGGCGGCGAGCATCATTACATCCATTGGCCGCGCGAACGCTTCTGCTGGTTCCGCGACGAGCCGACACGGCAAGGTGCCCCCGAATGACCAATCAAGACTTGATAGTTGCCGCTCAGGATGCGCTGGACGCCAACTGGCGTGAGAACCCGCGTATGATGGCAACCGCCGCCGTCGAAGCGGTCCTACGTCACCTGCGCGTCGAATACGATGCTGGTCGCTTTGCAGACTGGTCAACGGAGAGCCTGGCCGCTCAGTGCCTCATGCAGGCGCGGGACAATCTCGACCCGGAATACTGCCAGTTCATGACGGCAATTGCGGATCGTCTCTCCCCCCGCTGCACCCCCAGAGGTGTCGGGAATGATTTGAGCGGGGTGGCGTTGTGAGCGGGGGCGCGAAGGTGCGGCTCAATGGCGAGCGCCAGCGCTACACCGTGCAGGCCCGCAACGAGCGCTTCGTCATCATGACCAAGCCGTTCAACGCCAAAAGGACATACCTCTACACGATCGCGGACCTTGATCGCGGCGTGCGGGGGCCGTGCAATAAGATTTTCGGCCTGCCCTGCGACGTGAACATGCCAGAGGGCGCAACCAAGGTGCTGCGTGAGCTTGAGGCTGGCGAAATGGAGGTTAGCTTCCGGCGCTGCGTGGATCTAACGCCGGCTGATCGCGAAGCCATCGAGGCATCCTCCCAGAATGATCGTCGGGGGTGCGGGGTATGAGCCGCGAACGCATCATGGCCGTGATCGGCGAAGGCGGGCGCACGTTCCAGATCGCCAAGCGCGTCGGCATCTCGACCACGAAGGCCCGCTACTATCTGCGGACGCTGGAGAATGCTGGCCGCGTCAGGCGCGATGACCGCTATTCGAGCGAGAACGATATCTACTGGCGACCTGTCCAGCCAACGCCGCCGTGGTTCAAGCCATTGATGGAGACGTTTGAGCGCGTCGGACACGCCAAAGCCCCCTCCCCTGTATCTCCTAATGGTGAGGTGCGGTCATGATCGTATCTGATGCCGAGATCGACGCGCTCGTCGCCAAGGGCTGGAATTGGCACGCCGCCTATCGCCACCTGCAAACGATCGCGCACGCCAAAGCCACCTCATCAGGGAATGTAACAGCTGAAGATCGGGAGAGGATGTGATGGCCGTTGAAGCAAGCGAGCTGCTGGCTTTGGCTGAGCGGTGTGAAATCGTCGCTGGAACGGATCGCGTGCTGGATGCGGAGATCGAGTGTGCAACCCGGTTTGAGCATCTGCGCCCTGCCCGCCCCGACGACTTCGACGGCAAGTACGGATACACGCCGGGCAACCTGAAGGTCGATACCGGCTTCCTGATGGCCTACAGCTACACTCGGTCGCTGGACGACGCGATGACGCTGGTCCCTGATGGCTGGCGGCGCATCATGGGCGATGATCCCGAGAACCCGCACCAGAGCATGGCAGGCCTGTTCAATGACCAGGGCGACGAAGTGACCGCCTACGCGCCGCAGTTATGCCGCGCGATTGCCGCCGCCGCCCTCCGCGCCCGAGCCTCCCTATCCCAGACAATCAAGGAAACGAGTGATCATGACCGGTGAGCCTGAGATAGAAGCTGTGGTGCGGGGGCTGACGAAGGCGCAGGAACGCGCCGTTCGAACGCTCACCGTGCCGGATGGTGGCGGCAAATGGCCCGCACGACACGCGCTGGTAGACAAGGGACTGCTGCACCCCTTCCCCCGGCACGCATTCACCGATCTGGCGCACGCTGTCCGCCAGCACCTCCTAAGACACCCCCAAGGGAAGGAATAGACCCATGTCAGTAGAGATCACGCAGGCGGATCGCGATGCGGCGGCGGCAATCACCGTCAGCCCAGAACTAGCCGAAGTTCTGCGCGGCGCGGGTATGGACGAGCACACCTACGTCCAAGCCTTCGCCAAGCACCGCTCCACCTCTACCGAGGAAGTAGAACGGATCAAAGCCGCGCTCACACCTTTCGCGAATGAGGCGGCGGAATACGACTATGGCGACGGCAGCGGCCCTGCGCTGGATGATGCGCCTGACGCGTCGAGCCTCAACGAGTTCAACGATCTGACCGTTGGCGACCTTCGCCGCGCTCGCGAAGCGCTCACCGCCGCCCACCCCAAGCCCGAGCCGGTGGAGACGCAGCCGTGACCGACGACCTTCCTCCTATCGCCCCCGGCGTCAATATCAAGCACGGAGAGCGCTTCCTTCGCGAAGACGATCTTGAGCCGGTATTGCGTGATCCGCTGGCGCTGGCGATGCTGGCCGCATGGATGAATGTTTCGGTTGATAAGCTGCCAGCCACGATGCGCGCTCATACCTGCGTTTCGACAATGACCGCATGGAAGCGCGTCGGGGAAGCCGCTGTGGCCTTTCTCCAAGAGACGCAGCCCGAAGCGTCCCGATCCCCTGACCCGTTTGACGACTGCCTCGGTATTCATGTGCAAGCCAACGCCGTCCGCTTTGCCACCGATACGCAGCCAGACCATTCTTCGGACGTGCGAGATATGGTCGATGCGGGCGGGTTGGTTGCCGAACTCAGGCGCGAGTACGTGGCCGATGGTGAGGCGACACGTCGGAAGACCGAGCCGGAACTGATCGCCGAGCGTCGGGACGCAGCAGAAGCCCTTAGCCAAGCACAAGCGAGGGAGAAGGCGTTGCGCGCCGGCCTAGAGGATGTTGTAAATCCTCTAGGCAAATTGCGGCGGGAGGCTGAGGCGGATGGCGCGCAGCTTTGCGGGTTGGCTTACTCGATCGCCAACGACCTCAACTTCGTCCAGCAGATCGCCCGCACCCCCCTTTCCCGCATGGGAGAGGGGTGATGGCAAAGCCGCCGCGCATCAGGTCGAGCTACGGCATCCTCGACGTCGAGCAGGGACGAAAGGCACTCGCCCGCTATCTCCAGGCCAATGCTGGCTTGCCGGTCGTCATCCACGCCGTGCTGACTGATCCATACGGCGGCGACGATGGCACGTCGATCGAGTTCAATATGCAGGTCGTTAAGATCGAGCCGCAAGGGGAATCGGTATGAGCGAGATTGCGCAGACCCACTCCAATAGAGACGCCCTGCTTGAACTGGCGCGCGAGACGTTGGCGACTGTGATGGACGAAAGCCAAGGCAACAGCAGCGACGGTCGCCTGATCCGCGACGGCAACGAACACGCCGCGCTAATCGACGGAGACGATGTGATTACCGCCATGCTCAAGTTCGCCGCCCTCGCTTCCCGCCCCTCCCCTGTAGGGAGAGATGAGGTCGAGTCTGCGATTAAACTGGCCGAGGAATACGCGGAAATTCGCGATTGGAACGGCGCTTATCATGCAATGCGCTTAGCATGCTCTGCCGCCCTCAAGTCCCAGCCTTCCTCTACCGCGGGTGAGGTGTGCAGCTGCCCTTGCCATAAGGGGACGGCGATTATGCATGTGCGACCATGCTGCGATGGTGTAGCCTAAGCCATGCTCCGCGAATTTAGCGATAGGGTAGAAGCCCGCGCCCGCCGCGTCTCACCGGCTTGACAGTATCTTATTGGCGGGGTGCTGACACTGATCGTGCTTGGCAGCGCGATTGCCACAATAGCGGCGGTCATAGCGGAATAGGGTTGCTGCGGCGGGTGCTCGACCGGGCAGTCCCGATCCTTATCCCGCTTATCCCCGCGAACGGGCGACCGGCGAACCAGTCCTGAAGCCGCAGCGATATTGGCTATCCAACACCGAGCCGTTAGCCCGATCTTTCTACCCCACACCGGCTCGACAGCCAAGGGGTAAATGTGTTAGCCGGTGTGCATGGCTGATCGGGATGGAATTCGGCTGCTCGTATTTGGCGGGCGCTACTATTCCGATCGCGCGCGGGTCTGGCGGATGCTTGACGGCATCCACGCAAAGCATGGCATCGCGGTGGTCATCGAGGGGCGATGCCCATACGGCGGCGCTGACTTGCATGCGCAGGAATGGGCCGAAAACCGCGGCGTTCCAAACAAGGGCTTCCCGATGGTTGGCAGAGCCGGTCCCGCTCGCAACTCTCGAATGCTAGCCGAGGGCAAGCCGACGCACGCCCTAGGCTTTCCCGGGAATCGTGGCACGGCTGATATGGCAGCTAAGGCTATTGCGGCCCTTGGTGCCGAGCGGGTTCATCAGGTGCGGTGAAGCCCCACATTTTGTTGGATACACACCCACGGTTCCGGTTCATGAACAGAACACCGGGACCGAATCGCACCGCCTCGCGCATTCGGTCCCGGCACCTACCCCCGCCTAGCCGCCTCAATCCTGACCCAGCCCCGTCGCTGGCACTTGCTGCACTTCAGCTTGTTCGCGAACTGGCTATAGCTTCGGCACTTCGGTAGCAGCGCATAGAGGTCAGAGGTCAGCACATAGGCACTATGCCCGCATGGCGTGTTGCAGGACGGGGGCGTTAGGGTGTCACAGGAACGAACCCGTCTTAGCAAAGCTCGAAAGCGTTCCGAGGTTGTTTGCAGCCTCCCACGCCGCCCGGTCGCCGGTCTTGTAGAACAGCGGCACCGATCCGGTCGGACCTTGGCCGTTCGCCCCGATCTGGCCGGGATCAAACTTGGCGCGCACAGCCGCGTCGGCCAGGTTCGGCAACGGCGCCCCGTCGGCCAGCGCGTCGAAATAGATGAACGCAACCTCGCCGTTGAAGACTGAGTTTGCACCCATCATGGCGCGCACAACGGTTGCGGCGTCCGTGCCGACGAGCGCCGTGTTCTGCGTCCATGCGGTCGAAGTTAGGGTCGCGAGCGCGCCGTCGATATAGACCTTCACGCCGTCGGCAATTGTTGCCTGTGTCGTGTCCACCGTCATGATGATACGCTTGCGCGTCGTGCCGCTCACCGGGACAGCCGATGCTACGCGCCAACTCGATGCACCATAGGTCATACGCAACTCGCCGCTTGACTGCACGATACTGGCATTAAAGTCCTGTGTGCGATCTACTATGAACAGCGAATGGATTGCATTGGCATTCGGGACCAGCCGCGCCTCAAAAGCGAACACCGCCTTTTTGATAGCTGCGTTGGCGTTGATCGCGCCAGTTCGCGTCAGGTACGCACCCTTGTCGGCGGTCAGCGGCGTGTAAGCCGTCACTACGCCCGAGTCGGCGACGAAGGCGAAAGTGCCGTCGGCAACGCCCGCATAGGTCGTGCCATAAGACTGTCCGACGATTGCGCTCGACTCGATGCGAACATGATAGGTCTTGCCGCCCGCGAGGTTTTCGGATGGGTCGATGGTGAAGCCGTCAATCGTGAAGACGATTGTGCCGCCTGCCGAACCAGCACCAGTCGCGACGTTGAACGTCTCCACTGCGACACCGTCGGTCGCATTCCAAAGCGTGACGTTGCCGGTGCCCGCCTTGATGAAGGTGTCGAACGTGAACTGAAACGACTGATCGAGGCCGACCGTCGCGCCAGCGAGCGGCGACGTTGTCGCCACGGCCGGGCGGGGCAGAATGCCCGTATTCACCTGACCTACGGCGAAATTATAGAAGCCGTTTGTATCGTTCGTGCCGGATGCGCCGATGAAGGTTCCATCGAGCGCCCCGCCAGCCTTTGCGCGAGCGACCGCCACCACCTCGGAACGGGACAACGGGCGATAGAACGTGCGATCTGTGCCGTTTAGGTAGGGCGCGAGCGCCGTCACGATGTCATTGCTGTTCGCCGTGGCAAGCATAAGGTTGTTCTTGATCTTGCCTGGCACCGCTGCGCCACCGCCAAACGGGCCGTAGCCCCCAAGCGAAATGTATCCGGTGCCGAAATTGCGCTCACCATACGCATCAGCGCCGGAAAGCTGTATGACGTTCTGTTGCGAACCACTGTTGTTCTCGTAGCGCCCGATTACGCCATCGCCGTTAGCATCATCCAGAGCGAGGCGCAGCACCGTGTTGTTGAATACGGCCTGCTTGAATGCCACTTCTGCGCGATAAAAATCGCCGAAGACCAACCCGATATTACCGAAGCAGCGGAAGTTGTCATAGTTGCCGCTGTTGCCGAACATGAAGGTGTAGGTCGGTGTCTGCTCGAATACGGTCCAGCCGCCCGCACCGTCGCCGGTGATATCGAAGCCATAGCCCTGCACGAGCGCCACTTCCGTCACGGGTGCGCCGTTATAGGTGATCGTGTTGCCGCCAGACGCGATGACCTTGCACACGTTCGCCGACCCATCCTCACGCCCGATATGATAAACACCGCTGCCGTTGGCGGGCAACGTCGCGGTCAGGTTTCCATTCGTCGCGTTCAGCTTCGTTACCAAGTCGCGTTCGTTGTTGCCCAGCGTGAAGCTGCCATTGCGCTGCACAAACCACGCGCGATATCCGAGCGGTAATGGGGACCACTGGCTGGTGCCGTTAGACACGAACGTGGGGGCCTGTCCCGCTGCCGTGACAATCGGAAGTGCGCCTTCGGAATAGGTGTCCGATCCGGCTAGGGTGAATGTCACCGTGCCGCCGCCAGCTACATTGCAACGGAATAGATATTGACGCATTCCGTCCGAAGCAGCGGGTAAGTCAATTGTAAAGCTGGTAGTGCCGACCGCAAGGCGGATTTCCTGTGCGTGCCAGCGCGCCGCGACCACCTGTCCGAATGTCTGCCCCGTCACTTCCACGGCCCACTGACCGGTACCAGAACTGTACGTGAAGATGACGACGTTGTTCTGTGCAAGCGCCTGTGAAGCACCTGACGAGAGGGTGTTGGTGCCTCCCGGTACGACGACGCATGTGTTAGCGCTCGCGTCCGTTCGCATGTACGCCCAAATCGTGCCGTTTGCTGGCGAGGTAGGCAGCGTAATTGTTTGATTACCTGATGCCGCCGAGACACCTTGAAGCGACGGGAACACTTGTGTGTGCGTCGGGTCTAGCTGCGCGCAAAGAACCGGCACAAGCGCGGAGGCGGTGTTGCCCTGAATATCGACGTTGCGAATTTGATAGGGGCCAGCAATCGGCTGCAATTGGATGATATCGGAATGGTGGTTGGCCGTGTCGCCGCTCGGCAGTGTGAAGTGATTGTTGCGGACGACAATGTTTTCACAGTGCCCGACGCCGTTCTGTAGCGCAATCGGATCGGTGTGCTGCTCAGTGAAATGCACGTCCTCGATCAAAAGGCCGCTGACGCCATTGATCTCGACGCCAGCACGGTTGCGGCGAATAGTGCCACGACGAATTGTGACGTTCTTAGCGCCCGACAGGCTCATGAACGGGTTGTTGTGCGTCATGCGCCCGCCGAGGTGCCACGGCAGCATGTTGCCGGTTGCGTCGAAGTCCTCAATGGTGAGTGCGTCGAGCGATGATCCCGCGCCGAGGATCATCGAGTGCAAGGTGGATGGAAGCGGGGACCAAAAGATTGCCCCCGTCGCGGAGCCCGCCGGGCCAAGGGCTGGTAGCGGCATGTCGAAATTGATGTTGCCGAATTGCAAATGCCCGCCCGTCGAAGCAAAGTTCGTGGGCGCAATCTTCCAGCCGGTGAACACCGGGCGGTTGCCCGGATCGGCGGCTTGCCAGCGCACGTTGGAAGGCTGGCCGGTGAAAGCGAGCGAGCGCGTGTCATAGGTGCCAGGCGCAACCGTGATGGTCGAGCCGGGAGTAACCGGCGTCGCTCCATTCACGATGTTGGCGATCTGCGATAGGGTAGATACGTCGGCAAGCGTAGGCTCAGGCACAGGCGTTCCCCCTCCCCCCTGAGCAGAGCGGAGAGACAGGTCAAGGGAGAAGCCGAGCATTAGCGGGCCTCCGCGTTCGGACAGCCTGCCGGCACGTGCACACCCTGGTCGCGGATAGACCGGCACGCCCTGCCCCAAGCAGCCATGATTTCCATACCCCAGCGCTCGATCAGCGCGTCGTCCCGTGCATGGGCAACGGGATCGGTTAGCGCCGCCACGGAGCCACCCGGCATTTCGCGGTTCAAGGCGGCGTTATCAGCCACAGAGACGGCGATATTCAGCGGAGCCTGTCTGTCCGCTCCGTTGCAGCCTTGCGCAGCCCACAGCACGGGCAGCAGGATCAGTGACCGCATCGCGCGGGACTTGCTTGGCAGCTTCATCGATCTTTTCCTTGAGTTCGTCAGCACGGGCGTTGATCGTGGTGTCGTCGGCTTCCTTCTGAAGGGCTTCCCGCTCCAGCACGGTGTTGCGCTTCTTGAGCTGGGTGATGACGGTTTCGGCGGCTTGGGCCTGCGCCTTGTAGGATGCCGCGCGCGTCTCCGCGCCTTGCCACATGATGTAGAGCAGCAGCCCGCCGATTATCGCCAGCCCGAGGCCGATCAGCTTCCACTGGCGCAGCACTTCGGTCAGGCCGAGGGCGAGCGGGGTCATGGGCGCGGCTCCTCGGGTGCGACCGCGATCGGATCACCCGGCTTGCCAGAAGGCGCATCGGCCTCGCGCTGCTTTCCGCCAGACGACGAACCGAGCCAGAACCCGAAAGCCAGCACCGCGAACGACTTCCATGTGCCGATCACGTCGCCCTTGAGCGCCACATCGTTCGACCACAGGACGACCCACAGGCTGAAGGCGAGGTAACCAGCTACCGCCGCTGCCGAGGCAATGACGACGATGCGCAGGTGCGGGATGACGGGGCCGGTCACGACAGCAGCGCCTTCATCTTCGCCAGCTTGGCGCGGCGATCATCCAGCCCGTTCTTGCCGCCGTTGATGCGCAGCGTGATCGTCGTCAGGTCATCGCCGTCAGCCAGCGTGTTGAGGCCCTTGCGCTCCCAATAGCGCAGCGCGACAATGAGGCCGATGGATGGCGTCGCCACCAGCTCGGGATGGCGCTCGAAGTCGATGCCAAGCGCGCGTCCGTATTCGCGATAGTTCGCGCGGCCGGTAAGCTGAATCGGCCCCCTGCCCTTGTATCGCTTGCCATCGCCGGGTTGCGTGTTGCCGAGATTGGCGCGCCCCTCGTAAGCGGCGCCTGACGCATACTCCTCCATGGCCCGAAAGTTGTCGCTCTCGTGCGCCAGCTGCGCCATGAAGTGCGCCAGTCGGTTCGCTGAGGCCATGATGCCGTAAGCGTTGAAGTGCACGGCAGCGGACAAGGCGAGCTCGTCGGCGCGCTCAGGGGCGCAGCCGAAGTGCCGGAATAGCGCCGCCAGAGTGCCGCGCCCGATTGCGCCGTCCACAGCTACCCCGAGGCGGCTTTGCAGCTTGCGTGCGTCGATCATTCCCCCTGCCCCTTCTTCGGAAGCCGACGCGCCCTCGACGCCTTGTATTCAGGCGGGGCATTGCCGGTCAGATTGTCGTTGATGATCGCGTTGCCGGAGAGTTCGGCCTGGACGGTCTGCCGCGCCTGCCCAAGAAGATCGTCAGCAAGCTGCTGCGCCTCGTTCTCCACGCGGCCCAGAAAGCGGTCTGCCATCACGCTGACGAGACGATCGGCCCCGACCATGCAGAGGCCGGCGATCAGAGCGCGGACCTCGCCATCGCCCCCGATCCGGCTCACGATGGCATAGGCGATCAGCCCGACCATCGGCAGCAGCAGAACGTCGGCGAATACCTGCCAGGGCTTGACCTTGAGGCCGCGCTTGATCCGCAGCGCGTATTTCGCCGCGAACCCGCAGGTCAGCCCGACGACGATCCACCCCCATTTCGCGAACCACGCCTCGAACCCTGCCAGCATGCGCCCGCCTTCCCCTGAGAGTGAATGTGCGAGCGCGCTCACCGGCGCACCTCGTTGCCTGTGCCGCGATCTGGCATCACGCGGCCACGACTTGCGCGCCCGCGCGCACGCGGGGAGCCATGCGCCAGCCATCGGCGGCGATCCGCGCCAGGGCCTGCGCCTCGCTATCGAAGCGCAAGCCTTCTGCGGCCCATTTGCCATCACCGGCATATTCGTATCGCTGACCAGCCGCGTCGTTGATGATCTTGAACATGGCCATCAGTCCTCCACCAAGCCGTGACCGCCGCTCGTCTTCAGCCGCGCCTTGATCGAGTTCACCAGCGTGAGCGCGGATGCGAGGTCGGTTGCATCCGCCGGTAACGCCGCTCCGCGCGCGCCAACCACTCGCTTGCCACCGATCGCGAGCGCAGACCCTGCCATCATCGCCAGCCCCGCCGCATCAAACTTAAACGCTTCCGTCATGGCGACCTCGCCAGGACCAGATGGCCGCTCCAGCAAATAGAGCTGGCGGCTGATGTCCATCACCAGCGCTTGCCCCGGCAGGTCTTCGTCATCGAGCGTGCCTTTCAGCGTGCCGGCATCGTCGCGAATCGTGACGTTGGTGCTGCTGACAACGAAGGCGTTGCCCTCCCAGTAGAAGCCCGACCGCTGCACATTGTCCCAGCCCGGTTGCCGCCACTCGTCGGCAAGCGCGATCTTTAGGTCGCGCGCCTGCTTGGTCGGGTCTGACAGGCACACGCGCGAACCCACGTCCAAGCGATCTTCCTCGATCGTGCCAGCGAAGGCATTGGTTCCGGTGCCGTCGATCCGCACGTTGCGGCAGCTTCCGCTCGACCGGAACATGATGCAGCGGCCGTTGTCCGGCCCGAAGCGATTGGGCGTCTCGAAGTCACCGCCCTTAATGTTGATGGCGTCGACGTTAAGGAAATCGAACAGCGCCTCACGTGCATCCACTGATGGTGCGGCCACGCCAAGCGGCTGCAACACCGGCACGAACACGTCGAAATAGACGCAGGCATGGATGCTGATGTGCAGGCACTCGGGCTGAAGGATCAGCGAGGTCGTGCCAGTGCTGGTATCGTGGCCCACGAAGAACAGCCGCTTGCCGCGCACATACTCGTAGGTGTTGACGTAGGCACCGCCATAGCTTCCGCCGGGACCCGGCTCGCCCAAGGTATAACTCTCCACGGCCAGGAACAGCGCGGTGTCGTGGTCGCTGTTGTACAGGACGTTGCAGTTGCGAACGCAGTCATACCAGCCGCCTCGAATGTGGATGCCGCAGGCGTTTGGGATGTTCTTCATGTCGAAGAACAGGTTTTCGAACCGGGTCCGTCGCGCGCCGTCGTTCAGGAACGCGCCATAGCCGCCGCCGCGCAGCCCCAGCGTTGGGGCGACCAGATAATCTTCGCCGACAGCGCCAATCGCGACCGATTGCATTTGGCCGGTGTCATAGTTCACCTTCGCGACGAAGCCGGCATCCTTGCGCGTAGGACTCCGTGTGCGGGTCACTTCGGGCTGCGAAGCATAGCCGGTCCCCAGCGTCGTGAGAGCGACCGCTGATACGCCCCCTCCGGTCAGCGTGGCGGTCAGCGTCGCATGCACGAGGGGGGTCGATGGCGCGCGCAACTCTATAACGCAGCCCTCGGCCGACATGCCGACCACGCCGCTACCGCTGGCCGTCAGAATGCCCAGCCAATCATCGATCGGGCCAACAAGGCGAGCGCCACTTTCCAGCTCGAACAGTACGGGCTTGCCGTGGTCGCTGAAATGGCGATTGAAGATGTAGGTGCCGCGCGGGATCAGGACGCGCCCGCCTTCGTCAGGGAGCGCGTCCACAGCCGCATCGACAGCATCAGCAGCGTCACCCATGCCGACCCCAGCAAGCGGGTGCTTATCCAGCACACTCACGATGTCGCCGGCCTTGCTGCCGAGGTCACGATCTTCGAAGGCGATCAAAGCGCCCGCGAGGTCGGGATCTGCTAGATCGGTCCGCAGCCCCGCGTCCGCGCCAGTGCCGCTCGACCAGCCCTGCCCGCCACCAGGGAGGACAACGGGGAACTTGCCCGCGACATCCTCAACGAGGGGCACCTTGAAGCTGCGGTCGACCTGATCCTTAAGATACAGATCGCGCGCCGCTGCTCGATCATTCGCTTCGTTGACCGGATCGGCCAGCCACTTGTCGCCGGTCTGAAACTGGATTTGCTGGCGAAAGTCAGGCTCGGACCTGATATAGATCGATAGCCCGCTTGCCGGCGCGGTATCGAACGTGACCGTTCCGCCGGTATTCGATAGCGTGACGCTGTAGCTTGGCAGTGTGACAGGCGTGCCAGCGCCATCGTAAGCGACGACCGCAACATCATCTGCGGCCAAGGCGCGAAACGTAAAGGGGAATGCCGTTGCCACCCCGTTCGCGAGAAGCGGTCCCGTCTGTGTCTCAGTGGTTTCGACCGCCATTTCCCGTCCCTGCGATGGTGCAGGGATCGGGGTAGCCAGCGGAGGCCAAGGCTTGAATCGAGCGGGTTACGAGCCAACGAGTTCTGGCGCGCGCTCCGGTGCGGTTTCCCCCGGTGCCCACCAATAGCCCTGCCCCATCTTTTCGGCCTCTCGCTCCATTCTAAGGCGATGCGTTCGATAGTCGGGGTCTACTTGCTCTGCGAGCTGGTCGAGGATCAGCCGCTCAAATGCCAACCGCGCATACCAGAGCGAGCCACCAGGCACCTCGGACTTCAGCGCACGAACGCCCTTCTTGGCCGTGTTTGGCTCTTTGGCGTCGGGGTCATCGCTAAGCGCGTTGTCGACCCGCTGTACCTGATCGCCGATGACGATGCTCGCGGCGGTGTCGACCGTCTGATAGGCTGGTCCCGCCAAAGTGTCCGTGAAGCTACCGCCGAAACGGTTCGTCGACGACCCGAGGAAGTCACCAAAAATGCCGAGTCCGCCGCCTTGCAGCAGCGCCGCGCCCCAGAAGGCCCAATTATCCATCGGGCGAGGGTCCTTTCCCTTGGACACTTCCTTCATCTGAAGTGACACCGCACCGCTTAAGGTAGTGAATATCACCAGCGCCGCCGCGTATTGGGCGCCTTTCCCCCAGCTTGCGTTTGCCAACATCCGCCGCCCGTGCATCAGCATGATCGTGACTGGGAAGCTCTTGAACTGGAACGCTGTGCGGCCAAGCTCACCGAGCCATGTGCCCCGGCGTAGGGACGAGTTGATCGCGGCCTTGATCTCCAGTCCGCCCGTCGGAACAGCAAAGTCGACCTCGGTCATGATGCCTTCCATGAGCCGATCGCGCACACGTCGATCAGCAATGTTGTCCGGCAGTATCCACTTGGCCCCTCGCTCCTCAACAAGCGGTGCGGCGCGGATCACGTCCCACTCGGCTGCATCAAGGCCGTAGCGCTCGAAGAAGCCCCGAAAGGCCTTATCGAGTTTGCCGAAGGGTTTGCCGCGATTGGCCGTGATCGTGGACATGAACTCCATGCCCATCGCCCAGCGGCCCGCCTGCGTCACAGCAGACAATCCCTGGATGCGCATGACGCCTTCCGCCATCCGGCGCGACACTTCGCCCGTAAGCTCCTCGCCAAGGAAGCGGTTCTGCGACGCGGCGCGCGATGACCACTCTTCCGCGATGAGACCGGCGCGGACAGCCAGTGAGCGATCCGCTTTGTTCGCAGGGTTCAGATATTTCAGCGTGTCCCGGATCGTGTCCATCTGCGGCAGGCCATTGAAGCCTCGCGTGAGGGCGCTGGTGGCTTGGTCACTGGTCGTCGACAGCACGGCACTGCCAAGCTTGGTCGCCGACTGCCAGTTGCGGATTGCCGAGAATGCGAGCGCGAGCTTGCGGTTCTCTGGTCGATTGTGTCGTCCCATCACTTCGTCGAAGATGCGCTGCAACTGCTGACCGCCCTTGAATGCTTGTTGCCGGTCCTTCTGCCCGCCCGTCAGCGCTGCTGTTTGCTCAAGGTTATCGGATAGCCATTTCACCGTAGCTGCCGGGTTCGGGCCAAGGATCTCCATGAGCGCGATGTCACGGCTCATCATGTCGATGTGGCTCATCATCGACGCAAAAGGGTCCGACCCGCCGAAGCGATTGTTGTATTCGATCCAGCCGTCTGCGTTCTTGAAGTGCAGGAAGCGATGTTCGGCGTTGCGGTTGGCGAGCTTACGACCTCCCGATGCCCCCGGCGCGCGCTTCGACCACCCCTCTGTGCGGATCGCATCCCAGACAGCGCGCAGCGAGGCGTCCAGTCCTTCATCGGTGAAGGGCAGCCCGGTGCGTTCGTCGATCATCTTATCGCGGTCGAGCCTCGCGGCGGTGAAGTCGCGCCACTCCTCAAACCCGGCTTCGTCAATCGAGCGGCTGTCATGGGACTGCGGCAAGCCCCACCCCTCCAGCTTGCCGATATTCCCGCCAGCAGCGTTGAACCGACGACGCAGCATCTCGCCTGCTTCGCGCCAGCCATCCGCCATCTGGCGGGCGTAAGCGCTGCCGGTATTCTGATCGAACAGCTCACGCACGATGTCCTCAAGCTCGGCCCGTTGACGGACCTGCCCCAGAACGTTTGTGGAGTGATTAGCGAGTATCTGATCGATGCGAGCGTGAGCCTGCCCACGGATATTACGCCAGCGATATTCAACGTTGGCGTAAGATGCGCGGTCGTCGCGCACGAGGAGAGCAATCGCCCCACGTGGGTTCAGAACGTCACCACCACGGCTGAACTTGCGCACGTTGGCCAGCGCGTCGGCCTGAGCCTTAACTTGCAGCAAGGTCTGATACTTGCGGTGCGCGGCGTCGAACTCCAGTTGTTCGAGCGTCTTTTCCGATGCCCGTGCCGCCGCCGGCCCTTCGCCCATGCTGCGTCGATAGAACTCCAACATCTCGCTATAGAGGTCGAGCATTTCGCCGGCACGCGCGGCGTCGATCTCGCCACTCGCCACCATCTCCGGGATGCATTCAGCCAGCGACATTCGCAGTTCCCTTGTTTGGCACCATGCAGGCGCGGGCAGCGCTGATCGCAGCCGTGTCCTTTTCCAGCCCGTCCAACACGGATCGGACGTTCACCGGGTCGCCGTCCTCCCCGATGCGAACTTGCAGGTCAGCCAGGTCGCCGCGATCGACCGCCATTAGGATGTCGTGTTCGAGGCTGTCTGTTGCTTCGCGCAGAGCGGATGGTACGGGATCGTCATAGGTGCGCAGCTGTTCGGCGACCTCGCCCGCTTCGGCTTGGCGCTGCGCGGACGGCATGTCGGGCGCGACAATTTCACGCTCGGCAACGGAGCGCGTGGCCGTCTCGACCCGAGATGGGGGTAACGCCGCCCCACCCCTCCGCACTTCTGTGATCGTGTTGCCGAAATGCACACGGCGTCCGTTCTGCCAGGACTCAACAGGGATAAGGCCGGTGGCTGGTGATGACTGCGGCTGCACGACGGTGCGACGCTCGAATTTGCCGGCGTCCTTGCCGGAAATGTAACGGAGACCAATCCGGCCGTCAGGCATCTCAGCGAGTTCAACGGGGTCGCCGCCGCGAGCCTGTAGCTCACCAAGCTTGATAGCGTCATCGAGTGACACGAACCATGTGCGCTCGGACGGCGGTTGTAGGCCCTGCTCAGCCTCGCCATGCTCGGGGCGATATGCCTTATCGCGGGTCGTCGTACCATCAGGCTCAACACGGTAGGTCGAACCCTTGGCCGTGACGAAGTAGGTTGTCGCGGGGTCGAGTTCATCCGCCCCGAAGCGTCGTGCACTGATCGGATCATCGAGCGGCAGCAAGTCGAACTGGCCCGGCTCCTCAGCGGGATCAATGGCCCTGACGCGCGGCTCCCCCATGTCCGGCGCGTCCGCCGCCTCAAGAGCGCGCGCAGCAAACTCATCATCCTGCTGCGCCCGCGCCAAGTCGGCTTCCGCCGCGTCGACCTGCCGCTGAGCCGCAAGCCACTCCTCGTCCGTGCCGAAGCCCTCCCGCTGCAAGACTGGCCCGCTCGGCACCTCGCCGCCCATCTTGGCGTGCGCCCACTCGATCACGTCCTCTGCCGTCTTGCCGCGCAGGAAGGGGTTGGCCTTTACAGCACCTTCGCCAAGCACGCGCTCGATCGGCGTGTCCGGCGCGGCGCGCAGAATCGCTTGTGCCCCGCCCTGCCCCGCGAAGTGCATCAGGTAGAGGTTGCCCGCCGTCGGACGTGCGCCGACGCGGGCCAGTGCCGCCGTGTTGTCGGCGATCAGGTCGTCCATGAGCCGCTCTTGCACGGCGGGGTCGCTGCGCTTGGCGAGGATCTGCGCGTCCGCCAGCCCCTGCGAGCCATAGCGCCGGGTGTAATACCGCCTCCACGTGGGCGCGGTGAACTGATAGCGGCCGTAGGCACTGGAGCGCGGATTTGCCGCAGTATCGTTGCCGCCACTCTCCACACGCCGAATCTTGGCCTTGAGCGCGGCTCCGCCTTCCATAGCGGGTGGAGGAGCGGCACGGGTCAGTGCTGGCGATGCAGCAGCCGATGTAGCCGCAGCTGGCGACTCCGGCGCAGCGAGGTTGCGCATCGCTTCGGCCAGCTTCTCGGCGTGTGCTTCGCGTCCCGGTCCCGGCTGAAACGGGTTGGTGGCGTCAATCTGCGCCTCGCGCTCGATCAGGTCGACCGCCGCCTTTTCCGTCGGCGTCATGCGATCGACGCCGATATGCCGCCGATATAGCTCGGGCAGCATGGCCTCAGGCACTTCGCCATCCGCGAGCGCCTTGGCGAGTTGCTTGTCGATCGGGTTCAGCTTGCGTCCCGCCGCGCGCGCGACGCCTTCGACCACTTCCGATGCGCCCTGAAATGCCGCGCCGCCGACAAAAGCTGTGACGACATTTTCGACGACATCGCCTGCGGTCGTTTCCTCACCGAACGCCCGCTTTTGCTCGGCAACAAGCGGCTGCTCCAACCCCTCGATGCCGGCGTTGACGAGACCCTCGGTCAACATGCGGATGGCGGCAGATTTCCCGAAGCCGCCAACGCTCAACGTCATGAGATTGATGGGATCACGGAACCCTTCGACCACACCACCGGCCAGTGAAGCGATCGAGCCGCCCCATTCCCCGTTGCGCTCCAACACGGCCTGAGCTTGCTCGCGCCGCTGCTTGGCATTTTCCAAGATGCTGGAGCGGAACTCCGCGAGCGTCTTGGGCAACGTCGGGAACGCTTTGGGGTTGGCGCGGCGGGCGCGCTCGACCTCGCCCCACGCCCGCTCCTCAAGCTCCTGCCGGTTCGGGCCATGGAAGCTGTCGCGCCATGTGCCATCTGCCTGCCGTTGCTTGCCAAGCGCAGGATTGCCGAGCCTTCGCTCGCCGCGCGGGCGGCTGCGGTTCAGTTCTTCAAGGACCGGCTCCCACGCTTCCCACGTGCGGTCATATTCCGCCGTAGGCATCTCGCCGGCCGTGACTTCCCGCTGCGCGCGGAAGAGGTCGCCCCATCCCGGCTGCGGCATGTCCCGCTGTTGTGCGAGCGGGAAGGACGCCACATCAGGAGCATCGGCGTAGCTGGATGGATCGCGTTGATCGAACATCACTTGTCCGGCAAGCGGCGCGCGTCGACCAGCCAAGGCCCGCCCTTCTTGGACGCCAGAAAGCTGCCGTTCCGGGTGCGGAACCCGTATTGAGCCTCACGAACCCGGACCGGCGTAAGCTTGCGCAGGTCGCCCGACGCGACGGCACTGCCATCGGGCCATACAGGCGAGCCGTTGAGCGCTGCCGCTGAATAGGCCGGGCCTGTCGCGCGAGCGAAGCGCCGCATGAGGCTTTCACTCGACATCGAGGGGGGCACGGAAACAGGCTGCCCTTGGTAGGTCGTGAAGCCGCCATACCAAACACCGTTGCGGCGATGTGCCCCGGTCGCCACCTGGATCGCAGTCTTGTAGCGCTCCTCGTTGAACTCGGTGACGCCATCGCGGGCAGCAGCAGAGGCATAGAGCGCCTTCGCCGCTTCGCTGACCTGGTTGACGTAATCCGGCCCCATGGCGCGCAGCGCTGGGATGCCCGCCTCGGCCCACGTCACGCGAGCAAGGTTCTCGCTCCACACCTTCGGATTTGCCTTGAGCGCGTCAGGACCGTTCAGGACATCACGCATCAGCGACACGCCAACGCCACCGGGCAGGCTGCTTAGCGCGATAGCCTGGCGGAAACCCGCATCCTCGCCCGCGATCTGATAAGCAGCGCCGATCTGGGCGCGCACATCGGGGAACTTGCGAATGAATTGCGCGGCCTTCAGGCGATCAGCCTGCGAGCCGGTAATCAGTTCCTTGAGCGACGCAGCTTCCGGCGCGGTCAGCGGCTCGACGCGGTTACGCCCATATTGCTGCGCAGCTGCGATGGCGAATTGCGAACGCGCGGAGAAGGAGGCCGGATCGCGCGGATTGAGCGCCGGCATGGCCTGACCTGTCGCGAACTCCTGCTGCGCCATTGCGCCGCCAGAGCCGTTCAAGCGCTCGGCGGTTTGGGTGCGGAGCGCCTCAACGCCCTTCAGTTCGGCAGCCTCAGCGGGGGTCAGCCCGCCCTTCGATTGCTTGGCGGTCAACTCGGCGATGCGGGCGTCCAGCTGCGGAAGCCCCTGCCCCTTATAGGTCAGCGCCGCGGCCATCTCGATACCCTTGGTACGCGCCGTCACGGCACCCGAGGTGTCACCGATCGCCTCCCGCCGCTGCGCGATCCGTTCCCAATCCTCGGGCTTCCCTGCCCCATTGGCGAGTTTCGCCTCATCGGTTGCGATTGCCTCGCGGGCCTCCGCTTTTGCCGCCGCCGCCGCCGCACGCTGCTCAGCCTCTACCCTGCGCTGTTCAGCCGCGATGGCATTACGCTTGATCCGGATATCGTCGTTGACGCGATCCAGATCAGCCGCGGTAAAACGCCCCTTGAACTGCTCGACATATGCCTCGGCGGTGTCGGGATTAACGTCGGTCAATCGACCGGCGATGAGCTTTCGCGCTTCAGACTCAGTTTCCAGTCGTTTTGCTGCAAGCGTCGGCGGCTCCCATCCCTCCAGCTTGCCGATCGCATCGACCTCGGACTTGGCGGTGGCGATATAGGACTCGCTGTCCTCTAGGCTCTTGAAGTTGCCCGCCGCGCCGTTGATCGCGAGTTTGCGCCGGGAATCAGCGGTCTCGATCAGCGATGTGCGATGCTCACCAGCGACATAGCGGGAGAGTTGGCTCCGGAGCCGGATAGCCTTCTGGTCGTAGCTTTCTTGAAACAGCCGGCGCGCCAGTTCGCTCGGCAGGGCCTTCTTGATTTCGTCGGCGCGCTCCTCAAGGTTCTTGAGGGTGGGATCGAGTGCGTCGACTGCCCCTTGCCCCTTGTAGGTCATGAAGCCCGTTTCAGGGTTGTCGACCGCATCCTGAACGATCGTTTCCCACTGATTGTCAGCCTCTTTGGCTGCCCGCTCCTGCTGCTCCTCGAAGATGCGCTGCTTCGTGTCAGCGAAGTCTGCGCCCGTTTGACCTAGCTGCTGGAGGCCTGCCGCAATGCCGGCTGCAACGCCGCCGACGGGCGCACTGGCAAAGCGCTCCCGCGTGGTCTGTGCGAGCGGGACAACGTTCTGATCGTAAGTCTGGACGCGCGGCATGACACCGCGATAGGATCGCCGCTTCATCCCTTGAATCGAGCGGACCTAACATGAAGACAGTCGCTATCGTCGGTATCGCCGTGATCATGTCGGCATGCGCAGGAATGGGGCGTCCCGGTATTGTGGGCAACCCGGCGTCCGTGACCATTTCCAACGTATGGAACCAGAGCGCCGCGCAATCTCACGCGGACAAGCATTGCGCTCAATTCGGAAAAGTGGCGCGCTATAACACCGGCACGCCCGATACTTACCACTTTAGCTTTGATTGCGTTGCGCCGTAGGCTCAGCTTGCCTTGTATTTCGCATACCGCTGCGCCCCGCCAAGCACCGTCGACCCTACATCCAACGCGCCCTTTACGAGCGCTCCAGTCGCCTGCATCCGCGCGCCCCGCGCCTTGGCCCGGTAGTTCGAGGCGTTGATATCGAAACCGCGAATTTCCTGCGCCGACGCGTCATAGATCGACTGCACGTCCTGCGCGCCCATCGATGCCGTGTCGCGTTGCACCTGTAGCGCTGAGCCAAACCCTTGATCGATGCCATTCGCGGCCATCGCGGCCTGCTGCTGACCCTGCACCTGCGATAGCTTGCGATACTGCCGCTGCGCTTCAATCTTGCGCCGGTCCTCGGCATTGCGCGCCGACTCGTTCTCAAGCTGAGCGTTGCGCTCCGCGACCTTAGCCTCGTAGCGAGACTGACCAGCGGCCTGTAGCGCCGAAACGCCAGTGCCGATCGCCTGCGTTGCGGTTGCCGCGATCAAGAGGGTTCCGGGATCACACATCTCGCTTCATCCAAAACTCACGAAAGGCCAGCCCGCCAATCATCTGCTCGCCTTCCTCCACCGTGAAGCCCCATCGCTCAAGCAGTCGGATCGCCCGACCGTTCCCCGAAGCAACTAGGTTGCGAAGCTCCCGCCGTGAATCGAGCATCTTGTCGATGATGACCGGACCGATGCGCAGCATATCAGCGCCGCGGCGATAGACGGCATCCGTCCCCAGAAACCACGGCCTGCCCTCGCCTTCGATCGCGCTCACCGTCACGCAGCCGAACATGGCAACAGGAACGTCATCGATCTTGGCCGTCCATGCTTCGCACGATTCGATCAGCCCCCGGCGTAGTGCATCCTTCGCACCATGCCCGAACGCCGCGCATTCCATGCGGTCCACCTGGCGCATACGGCTGGCAATGCGTCCGACATGAGCCGGTGACGCGCGGACGATCTCAACCCGGGTTCGAGACATTCGGCTCAAGGAACGCCGCGGTCAGATGCAGGGGGAGCGGCTCGTCCTGCTTGATGACGAGCGAGGTGCTTTCCGACACGTGGCTCTCGTTGCTGAAGCTGTAGGGACCGTTCAATAGGTCATCCGGCTCACCATAGGCCTCGCTCCCGCGCGCCTTGAGCTGGTAAAGCTTGTTCTCGCTCGGCCCGACCAATGGAGGCCCTGAGTTGATGAGCCGCACGACTGCCTCACCCAACTGCTGCTTGCGACCAACATTGGCGCCACCCGGCAAGATGAGCGGCAGGGTCTCGATCAGCGTGCTATACGGTAGGCCGATGGTGACATTCCGAGAAGGGCCAGTTGTCGATGGCAGCGTGACCGTTCCGTTGGTGACAGTCAGATCGCGCACCACCGCCCCGTCAGCCAGCGCCCACACTGTGCGCCCTTCAAGATGCCACAGGCCCGAAAACACGGTCTGCGGCTCCTCAAGGAAGAACGAGACCGAACAATCGAGGAAACACGTCAGTTCGCGATCGTTCCATCTTGCCGCAGCCATGCGCTCGATGAACACGCGTTCGACCCCGCCCACGACCCGGCGCACGGTGAGATAAAGCCGATCTTCCCCGGCTTCCGAGATGGCGCAGACGCTCTCGACCTTTCCGTCAGTCTCGCACAACGTCCAGCCCCAGACCTGTTGCTCCTGCTCCCAGGTGAAGCACAGCAGCTTGCCGTCAGATCGAGCAGCCCAGATGATGGAATCGGGCTCCTGGCAATATGCCCAGGACACGATGCTGAACCCACGCATCAGGTGCGGGCTGAAGATCGACACATCGCTGGACTGATAGCCGTCCAACTCGAAGGTATAGCCGATCGTGCGGACGCTCTCGCCCACACTGGGACGGTAGAACACCACGTTGTCGACGACCAGCGGGCCAAGCCGCGACGAGCCGCGGCCGATCTGCCGGCGCGCCCTCACCTGTTGAGGTGACAAATACCCGTCGTCATTCGCACCGTCGATCTTGAAGATGCTGTCAGAGGTTAGCGCCAGCAGGTTCGAGACCGAAGCAAGCTGGTTCACCGCGTTCACCCGGCCGGCCACCACGCCGAGCGCCAGCGCGTCGCTGTCCTTGAGCGGGCGTGAGGTGTCGAAGTTCTCGTAATCCGACGACTTCGACCCCCAGATGCCGTTCGGACGGTTGTTCGTGCGCGCGAACATGAGCCGCTGCTCGAAGAACGTGACAGTCGAAGGATAGTCGCCGGCAACCGAAAACGGGTTCTGGCCCCCAGGCGGGCCGTTGGACAGTTCAGGACCGATATTGTCGTCGACGAATGAGAGTTGATCGGTCGAGCCGATATAGCCGAAGTCCTGCGTGTTGTCGGACTTGTAGACGTAGTAGCGATCCGCCCCGGTGACTGCAGCCCATGTGATCGTGTTGCTGTTGCGCTTGAGCGTCAGGTCATTCGTCGCCGTCGACGTGGCGGACAGGCGGCTCTCCTGCCCGGTCTCGGCATTGATCGCGGTAACGCCATAGGTCGCGGGTTGGGGGAAGTAGGCGTCGCCGCCGTTGTCCGCGTCGGTGTTCGGGGTTGATGCAGTCGCGGAGACACCCGATGGCGCATCGATCGCTGGCCCGAACGTGACCGTCGCGAACTCCCAATGGTCGTGCCCATAGCGCAGCAGCTTTGTCGGGGCATGATCGATATGGGCGAGATACATGACATCGGCGGTCTGCTCGAAGTCGATGTCCGCAAGCTCGACGCCGTTGTAGGGCGTGCCCACGCTGTAGATACGCGCGACGCTCATACGTCGTAATCGAAGTAGCGCCGGCCACCACCGCCGCCAGTCGGAGGCGGAGGAGGAGGCGGGACAGGATCAGGAACAGGCGGCGGCGGGGGAGGTGGAGCAGGTTCCTCGGTTCGCGTGATCCCGCCAGTGTCGGCAGTGAATGCACCATAGCCTGTCGCATTGACCGGAACCGAGAAGGTGCTGTCGCTCAGGACGGTGACCGGCAGGATGCGACCGTTCAACTCGGTCATACCTTCGATACCATCGAAGAAAACCTCATCCCCGGTCTCGAAGCCGTGAAACGCCGCTGTAACAACGGCGGGATTGCCATTGGTGATGGCTTCGATCGTCAGCCTCTCTTCAAGGACAAGCCCCCCGTTCGCAGCGACCCGCATATAGCCCTGCCCCATCTCAAGGGCGTAGGTCTGCGTGAGCGAGAATTGGAAGGGAAACAGCCGGACAGGCTGGCTGGCATCCTTGACCTCAGCTACGAACCGCGTGCCAGGCCGCTTCTCCAGCCCGCCATATTTCTTGACCTTGACGTTGCGCGCCCGCTTGACGGCTGAGGCATATGCCTGAACGTCGAAGCGCGAGATGATGTCATCCGAGACCTCGCCCTTGGCGAAGTTGACCAGCGGAAACCTCATCCGAATGCGCCCCGGCGAGCAAGCTCGGCCTCGCTCACATATTGCTGGACGCGGCGCGGATAGCGGTTCTCATCCTCGGCAATGGCGCGCTTGAGCGAAAGCTCGGCCATCTGGATCGCGTCACCCTTGATCGCTCGATCCTTCTTGATCGGCATGGCGACGCGCGCTGCCAGTTCCATCGAGACGGCATAGCGAAGCAGCGGGGGGAAGTCGGAGACCGGAGCCGTTGAGGCGCGATACTCGACGATCGCGTTGGGCACGTTGGCGTAGATCGTGCCACCCTGTTCAACGAACGGGATCGGGCCATAGGCGTCCCACATCGGCAGATCGAACATGCCGAACTCGGGATAGGAGGCTTCCGGCTTGGGAAGAACCCTCAGGACGCGGGTGGCACCGTCCGGCTTGGCATAGCCATAGGTCCATTCGGAGGACCGATCCGTAACAACGGGAGCGCCCGTCACGCGGCGGGTGAGGAAGCCCCATTCATGGCGGCTCAGGATATCGTCGACCACGCCATCATAGGCGCGCTTGCACTCGACGGCCGAGACGCTGCGTTCCTCGATCGAGGCAATCGCATCGGCGCCGATGGACGCCAGGGCATCGTTGCAGATGGAGACGACAGAGGCCATGCCCCTCCACTATCGCGGCGAGGCATGGCCTTGAATCGAGCGCTTCAGTAGAAGCCGATAATCCCGCTGGCTGTCGTGCCAGTCGCGCGAACATGGCTCGCGCGCACCGCCAGAATGGTCCCGTTAGGAACGTTGTTGAACGTGACATCGGCACTGTCATCGATCGCTCGCAGCGCAATGTTGCCACCAGTCCCGACGTAGAGCGCCTTAGGCACATCAGCCAAGGCGTTGCTGTCGTGCGGGGTAACCGCCGCTACCCTGCGGCTTGGATAGGTGACCCGCTCCTCGAACGAGCCGGTGAAGTTGTCGGCCATATCCGGCTCCTATGGACAGGGGCGAGGCCGAAGCCCCGCCCCACCCCCGTTACTGCGTGCGGTCCTTGTCGTAGGCTGCCTTGATCGCGGTGATCAGGTCGTCCTTCGACAGGCCGGCAGGGTTGATGCCATGCTCGGTCGCCTTGGCTTCGAGCGCGGCCTTCGACAGGCGCGTCAGGTCGACATCACCCGGCTGCGGATCGAGCGCCTCCTCGACGGCGCGCTGAAGCGGATCGTCCTTGCCGACCTTCTCCATCCAGGTTTCGCTCACCGGCACGCCGGCGGGCACATACTCGCCTTCCTCGATGAGGAGGCCGTTGGCATAGCCGCGCTGCGAGGCGCGGTGCGAGTTGACTGCGGTTTCCTTCGCCATGTTCACGCTCCTCAGTTGGTCTGCGCGCCGGCCACGACCGCGGCAAAAATCTTGCCCGTCGACGGCGCGGTGCCAGTCACGTCATAGTAGAGCCGGAGATACTGCTCGTCCGTCCCTTCCGGCAGCGACGACGGGAACTTGAGCCGCGCGCCGAGCGTCAGTTCAGCCGCCGCATAGGTCTTGGACGCGACCTCCTTGGGCGAGCTGAACGCCGCGGTGTCGTCGGTCTGGAGAACCAGCGTCAGGCTCGTCAGGTTGTTGAACGCCTCGGTGACGGAGATCCACAGCGGGATGTCCGAACCAATGCCGATATCGCGCTTGACCGGCGCGGAATGCCCGTAGGCCGTCCCGGCAGCGCCGATATCGAGGTTATTGGTCGAACCCGCGTCGGCCGTCACCGCCTGCGAGTTGCTGAAGACCAGGGTGTTGTCCACGATCATGTCTTGTCTCCCGTAGGCGCGCCGTTAGGCGACCGCCGATTCCGTGCTGAGGATTGCGTCCGAGACCTCGATCGGGATGCCCCGGTAGGACTGGACCATGCGGCCTTCGAGCTCCATCGGCTTGAGCATGAGCGCGCCGTTGTTGCTGTTGGTGCCGAGCGCATCGAGCGCCGCGAGCGTCTCGCGGTTCATGTAGATGACCGTGCGGCCTTCCACCGAAGCGTTCGGGTTGAGCTGACCGCCCGACTGCATCGCGGTCGAATAGACGCCCTGCAGCTTGTAGAGCGCCTGCCGCATGAACTTGTAGAGATCGACGTTGCCGGCGTTCATGTCCGACACGTCGATGTTCGCAATGCGCGAGTTGTAGCGCCAGTCACGCACAGCGACGCCGATATGCTGGCGGAACAGCTCTTCCTTGACGTAATAGGCATTGCCGTTCGCATCGGTGACGCGCTGCTCGCCCTTGTCCTGGCGCTCGATGCCAGCCTTCGTGCCCTGCGGGTGGATCAGGTGCGTCGCCTTCTCCGACCAGGTGACGAACCAGATCGAGGTGTTGTCCGATCCGGCACCACCAGCCTTGACGATCTGGTTGCCAGCGCCGCCGCCGCCCGAAGCGTTGTAGCGCGCCGCCATGCCGCGGAACTTCTCCGGCGTCGTCACCACGTCGTGGTAGAAGAAGCCCGTCTCGGTCTCCTGCACCATCGCTTCGAGGAACGCCTCACCTTCCTGCATACGCAGCGCGGCGGGGTTCTTCGAGATATCGAGCAAGCGCGTGTCAACGGTCGACAGGCCTTCAACGAAGCCGGTCGTGTCCGTCACCATCGTGCGGCCCGACTTGCTCTGCGGGATGCCCTGATAGAGGCGACCCCACGTGACAGCGGGCAGGCCGGTGCGGATCGAATGCTTGTGAATGGTGCCGGCGTTCGCTTCGACCGTGAACGCGTTGCGCATCACAGGCGACAGACGGCTCAGCGTCTCGACGACTTCCGCAGTCGCCTCATCCCCCTGCGCCCTGAACATGTCGATCAGGTTGAGGTAGGAACTCCCCAAAGTAGCCATAAGAACAAATTCCTTCTAAGGGACCGTGGCGTCTCACGACGCGGGTTGGTCAGGTTTACGCACTTGCCTTCACATCGTTCGGGTAGAGGATTTCTTCCCGAGACTTCGGAACCGGAGCGCCCATGTCGCCCCGCGGAAAATCACCATCCTCGCTCACCATCCCGCCGATCTTGCGCATCGCGCGGATCATCTCGGGGTGATTGCCAAGGCCACTGTCAGTGAGGAAGCTGCGGAACGGCGAGCCCTTGGGATAGCCCAGAGCGTCGAGCGCCTTTGCCGACAGTTCGATCGTCTCGTCCCACTTCGCCCCGCCCATCTCTGGATCGGACTTCGCGGTCTCAGCCCATTCCTTGCGCTGTGCGATGACCTCGTTGAGAATGACCTGATTGGCCGATTGCGCCGCGTTGGCGGCAATGCGCTCGCCGAACTTGGCCGCGATAGGGACCAGCTTCTGAGCAGCCTCGTTCGACAGGCCGAGCTCGCGAAACACCGGATCGGCTTCAGCGAGGGTTTCCTCGTCGAGCGTCATGCCTTCCGGCGCGGTCAGTTCATAGGCCTCAGGGGGTCCGTCCGCAGCAGCAGCCTGATCGCCGCCCTTGTCCGCTTCCTCTCCCGACGCCTCACCTTCCGCGCCTTCAGCGTCGCCGCCCAGGATCGTGCTTTCATCGCCCGCCCCTTCGCTGCCGCCAGCATCGGGAGCAGCCGCGGTGTCGACAGCCGCATCAGCCGGCGTCACCGCTTCCGTCGTCTCCGTCACTGTATCGGTCGTCTCGTCCACCACGTTTCTTCTCCTCGGGTTGGGATTGGGCTTCCTCGCGCAGCGCAGCGATCAGTGTGATAAGGCTGTAGGGGTGCTGCATCGGCGCAGGCTGTCCCGCGTCGGCTTCGCGAAGGATGTCGAACCCCAGACTCCTGCGCCCCTCGACAAATGCGAGATCGCGACCGTCGGACCCGTTGGTTGCCCGCGTGGTTTGATCGAGAACCCCGGCCATTTGAATCGAGCGAAACAGGAAGCGCAGGAACTCGGGCCGCTTGACCAGGAACTCCATGTCCTGCCTGCGCTGCTTGTCGCTCATGCGCCCACCAGCATGTCGAGCGCACTCGTGCCGCCCACATCGGTCTCAGACAGCAAGCGAGCCGCGTCTGCCCCGTCGCGGACAGCGGGCATCGTCTGCGCCATCTGCTCGGCCTGTTGCTGTTGCGCCCGCGCATCGCGGATGCCCTTCACCATCTCGGCGGTGCGGATCATCTTGGCCGGCGCGCCAGCACGCTCGGCGAACTCGTCGATCATTTCGTCAACGTCGAGCTTGTCGACCGCCTCAGGGAATACAGCGGCGAGGTTGCCGACAAAGCCCGCGGTGCGCTCGATCTGGCCGATGCCAACCATGCGCTGCATCTGTGTGAGGATCGATACGAACTCGACCTTTAGAGACTGGCCCTGAATCGCCTCGGGGGCAGGAGGAAGCAGACCGCCCCGCTCCATCAACCCGAAGGTGCGGTCGATCGCGACTTCCAGCTTCTCGTTATTCACGCGCTCGATGACCGGGCCAAGCTGGGTCAACTTCTCCTCGTTCCGAGAGGCGATTTCCTCCACGTTGCGCGGCTGGATGCCCTGCATGTTGGTGATCGCCATGAACAGGTCGGAATAGGACAGCTGGTCTGTCTGTTGCTTGGTGCGGTCGATTTCCTGCCGGATCGCGTCGACCGCCTGATAGGGCATCTGGTAGGGAACGATAACTTGGCCGGCATCGATCGATGCAGCGGTCACGGTGTTACCCGGCTGACGAGTGAGCTTCACACCCGGTGGAACGATGGTCTCTGGATTGACCAGTTGATCGATCGCCTGATTACGGCGCTTCACCTGAAGCTGCAGCTCCCGCAGCGAGGGCAGGCAGTCCATCCCCGGCGAATAGCCATACACGTCCGCGCCGACGGTTTCCCAGCGCGGTGCCCAGAATGGCTGCTCCTCATAGCCCGTGTAGCGCAGGAGGTGATCCTTGCGCCCGTCGTTCTCGTCCCAATAGAGCGAGCGGAACGGCTTGTTACGGTTGTCGATGCGCCCCGGATCGCGCTCGGTGTTCGGCTCAATCGCCTGAAAGACCGGCACCAGCTCGTGATAGTTGCTGCGGTCATACATGTTCATGACCTGCGGCGAGACGGCATTTCCAAACGCTTCAACCGCCTGCGAGACCGTCATGGGCGTGCGGCGGTAGAGCGTGTCAGCCTTCAGCGCGTTGCCGGCCGCGATCCAGTATTCGCCCGCCGTGAGGGCGTGGCAGACTGCGCCCTCGGTGCGATGCTCAACCATGACGCAGGCTTCGGTCCCGAACAGGCCGAGTTCACCATAGCCCGCCTTGGCAGCGCCGTAGAAGTTGGTCGTGGCGAGGAACGCATACATGCGACGCTCGACCTCGGAGAGCCACGCCTTGGCTTCCCAGTCCTCGTTCAGTTCGTCGTCATAGGTGCGCAGCGTGAACCAGGGGCGCGACGGGGAGGACAGCCCGCTCGTCATGCCGGCAGTGAGCGTGCGGAAGGCGTAGATGCCATGCTCGTCGAGAATCTTGACGTTGCGGCGGCGCTGGTTGGTTTCGCTGTTCAGGAAGCGCGAGCGTGCCGTTGCGGCATATTTCGCGATATCCCGCCATTCCTCCTCGAACGGCTGGCGGACCTGCTTCATTCCATGCAGGCGCTTTTCGCAACGCTCGCGGAGGGTGAGCATCAGCCCAGGGTAGCCCCGGAGATACCCGAGACGTTGGCAGCGCCAAGCGCGCCCTGCGGACTGGTAAGGATCGACGCATAGAGGCCGCGACGACGGCGGGCCATCGCATCGGATCGACCGGCTGTCGCGCCCTGATCCGGCAGCTTGGTCGCCTGCCGCTCAGGGATGGATGGAACGTCGGGGGCCTTGGCCGAAACACACATGCGCTGCTCCTTGCGAGATGCAGCGCTATCGGGTGTCAGTCAGGCGTTGAATCGAGCGGCATGAGCGGCGCTGTCAAACGGGCCAACCCAGAACTCGTGCGTACCGAAAGGCGTTAGCCAGTTCCACCCGAACCTCCACCAGCCGTCCGATCTAAGCCGGATGCGGGGCTTAGACTTCGCTGTATCGGTCAATACCATGACGAGCGTCCCAGCAGGACACGCCAGGCGCCCCGGATGCGGTAGCCGCTCACGCTGCACAAGTCCTCGATGAGATATCGGACGCTCCAATATGGCCGCGTGATGCGAACGCGCAGCCGCTCCCAGCGCGTGAGTGGGCGGCCTAAGCCAAACCTTATCGGCTGATCCCCCCACTGCACAGTCCATAGGGTTGTCGACGCTTCGTCGTCAGACTTCGGAATATCGGTCATACTCTCCCTTCCCATAGCTCACCGGGTCGAGATATCCCGGCACAGTGCGCGGCATCACAGGCTCGGCGAACGTGACCGCCAGCGCGTCAGCATCGTCAGGCGAGGCAAGGCCGCGCTTCTTCATGTGTTCCTTCTTCTCAAGCTGGATCGCCTGATCTGCGTTGAAGGCATATTCCGGCCCCGTCAGATCGTCCTCAAGCTGCTGCTCGTCCGGGATGCAGCCGCCCTTGAGCCATGCCCGCATACTGGTCCATATCTCGGCACGTTTGTTGGCGGTGCGGACGCGCACGCCCGTCTGCATCTCGACCTCGCGCCCCTGCCCGCCGAACCACACTTCGATGACGAGCATGTCGGGCATCAGCTGGCGAAGGCGGTCGACGATGGCAGCGCCGATATTGCCCGCGTCGACGAAGATGGCATCGGGCTTCCACATCTGGGCTTGCAATGCGATGTCACCCGCGATCGTCATGCTGTCCATGTGGTGCCATCGTTTCCATGGGCGGGACCGAGCATCACGACCGCATCGAATAGCAAGGGTCGAGTGATCGTCTCCGAAGCGGGCGCAGTCGACGCCGAAGATGACGGGATCGGAGCCGAGTGTCTGGCCCGTCTCGCGAGTGCGAGCCTCCTGCACCAGATCCATGCCGATGAACTGCATGGAGGAAGCAGACGGGAACATGCCGCGGACGCGCACCTTGGCGATGTCGCTGTCCTCGCCATAGGCGTCGACGAGGCTTTGCAGGTATTCCTTGTTCGTGCCCTCTACCGTGCGGCTGTCAATCTGGCGCGTCTTCCAGAGGGTGCGATCCTTGCCGAAGCAGGCGCGGAACTGCCCGGTGTTCTTCGTCGGGTTGCCGAACGCGATCCAGATAATCTCGGTTTCTTCGTCCGTCAGCGCGCCGAGCGTCACCTCCCAGACCTTGTCGTCGATGCCCGAGGCCTCGTCGTAGATCACGATGATGCGCTTGCCCATGTTGTGCAGGCCAGCGAATGCTTCGGTGTTGTCCTTCGACCAGGTGACTGCATCGAGCCGCCAAGCCGTCTCATGACCGGCTGCAGTAGACGCCAGGGCGGATGCCGTGATCTTGAACCAGTGCGAGGTAATGGCGAGGCGTGACCACTTCGCGATTTCGGGCATCGTCTTTGTGCGAAGCTGCGGTTCGGTATTCGCCGTGATGACGACCTTGCAGTCCTCGCAGGTATCGAGACCCCACTTGGCGATCATTGAGATGAGCGCCGACTTGCCGATGCCGTGCCCTGAGGCAATGGCCACCCGCAGCGGCGTGAACCGGGTTTCCGGGTCGCTCAGATGCTCGCCAATCGTCGTCAGCGTGTCTCGCTGCCATGAACGCGGGCCGGGGGATGGCAGGCGCTCACTACCCCACGGATAGGCATAGAGGGCGTGACCAAGCGGATCATGCGTGAAGCCGGCAATGTCCGCGATCAGCTCGACCTCGGGATCAATCTTGCTTGCCATTCGCCACTCGCTTGCGAGCCTCAGCGATCAGTGTGGCGCGATCGGTCACGGTAACATCGACCTCGCTCTTCTCGCGCCATTTGTCGCCGCGGCGGTTCTTGAGCCACGACATCGCCGCGCCTGTGTCGGGCGGGACATGCTCGGTATACGGCGCATAGACGGGCGCTTCCGCATTGGCGGGCATGAAGATTTTGACGGCCGGGAAGCTGTATCCGACTGCCCTATTGTAGAGGCTACGCTCCACGCGATCGTCGCACGCGTCCTTCCCCGCGATGAGTGCCTCGCAAAATTCTGGATGCGCGATCTTCCAGCGGTAGATCGTCGACACGTCGACCTCGAAGAAGTCGGCCAATTCCATGTCCGTCGCACCAAGCTCACAGAGCTTCTTGGCCTGCTCAACGAACTCGTCCCGGTAAGCAGTGGGGCGCCCTACTTCGCCACTCACGACTGCGCTTCCTCTTGCTTGAATGCGTCAAAGCCGATCCACACCAGATCAGCCAGAAAGTCCGCGATCGGCCGGCGCTCTCGGTTGGCCGCCATCACGATCTGCGAGAATGTATCAGGACGCTTGGCCTTGATTGAATCGGGGGCCGGCGCGGGAATGTTCTTGGGGCGATCGCGCCAGTGCGGGGCTTTCGACGCAGGCTCTGCCGTCGACATACCGGTGCGAATGATCGTCACCTGTCGACTGCGCTGGTAGCGCTGCACGCGGATATAGCCGCGCCGGTCAAGCCGGGTCACGATGGTTGGCGACGTGCTGTCGGACGAACAACCGAGAAGCGCGCTCAGCTCCTCATTGGCGGGACACGGCCTCCCTTCCCTCGCTGCCTGATCCAGCGCGCGATAGATGATCGCCTCGTTGTCGCTCAACAGGCCCAAAGGCGGGCCGCTGTGAAGTTCCGCTCGTGCCATCAGCCCTTCCCCTCGATCATCTTGGCAACCTTGTCTGCGTGGTGTTGGGGATCGGCTAGGCAGGCGTCGAACGGGGCGGCTGTGGGGATTGTGGCGAGGGCGGTCATGCGTCGGTGCTCCAGTCCGGCCCATCAGGCCAATCATCGGGATCGAACGGCGGACGATCGTCGAGCCAAGCGGGCGGCTCCAACGACGCAGCGTCCGGGTTCAGCAGCGGGTTCGATTTCCAGTCGGACGAGGCGGCGGGGCCACTTCCGGACAGAGGCTCGGACAAGGCGGGGGTTTCCCCCGTAGGGGGAACCCCGTTTGTCCGATCTGTCCGAGGCTGAAATTTATTGTTGTCCGTCCGGTTGTCCGAGGTTGTCCGAACGGGTTCACGGTCTTCCCAAGTGCGCCACGCATATGGGCCGTAAACCGTTACAATTCCGTCCTTTTTCAGTCGGTCGAGGCCGCGCCGGAACTCCTTGTAGACGCTGTCCGGCTTCATGTCCGAACCATGTCCGGACGTCTGGGCGTGCCGTTCGCGCCAATCCTCGAATTTCACGACCTTTCCGACCTTCAGCCGGTTGATTTCGCGCTCCGGAATGTCGGTCGGCGGATAGAAGCCGAGCCGTTCGGCCGTCTCGTCGAGGGCGTTCAGAACGACCCTCTGCTTGTCCGAGAGCTTGGCGAGTTTGGACCCCATGCTGTCGCCACGCGGAGCAAGGTCCACGTCGGTTGGTTCGACAATACAGGAGGTGACGGGTTCGCCATCCTCGTCCTGGCCAAGCTCGACGACCTTGAGCTTGAACAGGAGTTCGATCCCGTCTTCACCGTCTTTCTGCTTGGTGACGCGGGCTTTCTTGGTCTCGCCGGCCTCCACCAGCACGACGGTTTCAACGCCACCTCGAAGGCTGCTGTGGCCGCGCGGATCCTCGCTTTCGGCATCCTTCGGCCGGTGGTGCACGATGGTGGTCAGGCACTCGAACTCAGCCGACACGCGCTGGCAGTTCGCGACATAGCCGACCATGTCATCGGTGTTCTCCTTGCCACCGCCAAAGGTCTTCGCCAGCGTGTCTATGACGACCATGACGGCGTTCTGGCCGTAATGCGCCTCAGCGGCCCGCACGGCCTCAATCAGGCGGTTCACGTCCGCATCCTGGGCTTGCATGTCGATGGCGATCGGGATGAGCGCGAACGGGCATTCGGTGATCTTGTGGTGCCGACGGAACGCGGCGACGCGGTTCTTGAGGCCGCGCTGACCTTCGGCGCACAGATAGACGACGAGGCCTTGCTGCACCTTACGTCCCTGCCAGTCCCAGCCCAGCGCAATGTGTAGAGACCAGTCGAGCGCCAGGAAGGTCTTGCCCGAGCCGGGATGGCCATGGATCACGGCCATGCCGACGGCGGGCAGGAGATGCTTCATCAACCACAGGCCGGTCAGTACCTCCTCGATGTCCTCGAAGAACTGCAGGGGCAGCGGCACGCGTGCCACCGCCGTCATGGCTTCCTGATCGCGCCGCCACGCCTCGCTAGCCTCGTCCATCCACGCCGGCGGCTCGCTGTGCAGCGGGAACACGTTGTCGGGTCGGTCCGGAATTTCGTCCCAGCTCAGGTTATCTGGCCCCATGTCGTCATCCACCTTCCGGCTGGGTCCAGTTGACGGCGCGCTCGACGTGCCGAGCAGCGGACATCAGGCTCGAGAGCGCCCCGACGACGAGGTGCAGCTTGCCCTCAGGCAGCGGCGCGTAAACGGTCTCGCCGGCCAGCACTGCTACATGGTGCAGGACAGGCGCGGCCTCGTCGCTGCAACGGCGGGCGCCGGCTGAGGCACGGGCACGAAGTTGCGCAAGGGCAATGCGCGCCTGCATCGCAAGCTCGCTCTGGTTCGGGCAATGCGCCGAGATAGTGGCGCGATATGCGCCCTCGATGCTGCCGGCGTCTGCGGTGATGGTTGTCTGCGCGTTCACAGCCGCCCCACCCGATCAACAAACGGCGCCCCCAGCGCCCGCAACCAAGCAAAGAAGCTGTCTTCGCGCCGGAACACCCCGACATGATGCCCCATGCGGAACAGCATGTTCAGCCGGTCGCGCTGGTTGGCGTCCGGAGTGCCAGTGCCGTCCTTCCACTCGACATAGGCGACACCGCGGTCGCCGAGATGCGGGCGCCAGGTCACGACCCAGTCGAGCGCGCCGGCCTTCATGCCTTCGCGCTTTCTGGCATTCGCTTCCCAGCGACTGCGGCGGCCGGCGTTCGGGATGGCGACGATGTCCACCGCCGGGCAGATCATGTGCGCCATGCGCAGGGCAGCGGCGACGCGCTCGTCCTCGCTGCGCGGGTCGCGGTCGCGCGGGTCGATGTGCCATGGCTCGTCGGTGAGCGGCGTTTCGAGGGCGGCGAACATGTTCACCCGCGCGCCTCCCCCGCTCGCTTCTGCCGGGCAATCGTCAGCAGATACTCGACCTCACGCCGCGGCACCTTGCTATGCGTGCGCAGCAGTTCGTCGACGGTGTAGCGGTCGAGCATGTGCGGCCGGCACTCGTACAGGAGCCGGGTCAGCTGCGCCTTGTGCTGCGCGCCGGTCATTTCGGCCGAGCCGTAGCGGCTGGCTTGTGGTCGCCCCCTGCCCCGCATCACGCCATTCCAAGCGCAGCGCGATATGTTTCGAGAAGGGCGTCCTGCTCATCGAGCTGGTGCTTTTCCATCTTCCGCAGGCGGATGATGGCGCGCATGATTTTCGCGTCGAACCCGGTCGCCTTGGCCTCGCCATAGACGTCCTTGATGTCGTCGCTGATCCCCCGCTTCTCCTCTTCCAGCCGCTCGATCCGCTCGATCAGGAGGCGAAGTTGCTCGGCGCTTATGCTGTCGGACATGATGCCTCCGGGGTCAGAATGGCTTTGATGGCGGCGACATGGCCGTCGATCGCGCGGGCGCGGCGTTCCAAGTCGCTGACGATGCAGCGCAGGTCGGCGGCAGTGACGCCGCGGTCGCCGGCCAGCTTGGCGCGCAGCGACCGCTCCTCAATGCTGAGCAGCTGCGCGGTGCGTGCGTTGCCGAGGAACGTGGCGGCGAGCAGCAGCATGGCGCCGGGCGACATCGGATTTGCGGGTGAGCCGGTTTGCGGCTCATTGGTGGCGACCTGCGTCATGCTGCAATGTCCTGCCGCGCAGCACCGCCTGCGTTTACGGCGGGTCGAGCCAGCTCCTTCCACTGGTCCGGTCGCCAGCCATTGCGCTCGGCCCGCTGCATGATCTCGTTATCGGTCAGGACGAATCGCCCGCCGCGCAGCCAGTGCGTGCCCTTGGGGTTGATCGAGCCATCGGCATCGCAGCGGATGACCTGGCCGAAGCGCTGCAGGAACTGCGCGGCCAAGCCGGCGCGGCTGATATCGCGGTGGTCGATCAGCGGGCGGGGCTGGACCTGGCGGAAGCGGCCGACGCGGGGCTTGCGCGGGACGGTCGCACGCGGTTCCGGTTGCGCCTGCACTGAGGCAGGGGCGCCCTTCCGGGGTCCGACGATGCCTGCCTCCTTGCGCCAGCGGACGACGGTGTCCGGTCCCGCGCTATAGATGCGCTGCAGTTCGTTGATCGTCTTGCCCGGCGCGATCTCCTGAAAGTCGGCCGGCACAGGCCGCAGCATTGCCTTGGCCAGTTCCTTGCTGGCGCAGGATCGGCACCGCACCGCCTTGTGCGTGATGCTGGCGCCGCAGCCGCAGCGACGGTCCTTGGTCTTGGACTGCTTGGGCGGGGTCGGGTTGGCGCGCTCGGCCGCGATATAGGCGCGCACCCGGTCAGCGGTCTGCGGCATCACGTCGCAGCCGTTACGCAGGCGGCGGACCAAGACGGCATTGTTCGCCGCGTGCTTGCCGAAGCGAGCGTCGGGCATGCCGGTTTCGGCGAGGAAGGCCTCGATTTCGGCTAGAAGGGTCACTGCCCCACCGCCCGCAGCGTCGGCCGCCGGATTTCATCGATGCGGGCAAGCCAAGTGCCGAGCGTGCGGTAGCACTTCCGCAGCCGCCCCTCGTCCTTGAGCAGCAGTTCGTGATCAGTGGTGGCGGTCCCGCCCGGGCTGTCCGGCGCCTCAGCCTGCGCGGTCTCGTGCGCCAGCGCAATAAGGTCAATCGTCAGCGGGTCGGACGTGCAGACCGCGTTAGCGCCGACGTTCTTGAGGCCATACTCGCCGTCGAGCTCGTCATGTGCGGAATCGTCGAACGCGAGCAGGTTCCAGATGCGATCGGCCGACGGCAGCGACGTTCCGGCCTTCACGTTGCGCAGGTGGCGTTCGGTGATGCCAAGCCAAAGCGCGACCTGTCCGTCGCCGTGATTGTCGCAGAGGCGCGAGAGTGCGCGCAACCACTTCGCCCGGAACTGCTGTTCCGTCAGAGGTTGCACGCGCGGAACGATATTGCACTGCGTCATGGCTATTGCCTCAGATCAAGATGAGAGAAATCCACCGCCCCGCCCGCATCAGCGCCGAGCCACTGGCTGTGTTCGTCCGGCTGCTGCTGGCGGCGTTGGTCGAGAAGTTCGCGGCCGAGGCGCATGGCCGAGACGGTCATGAGCGCGACGAACAGCGCGGCGGCGAACACGGCGATGCCGGCAAGGATGTGCGCGAGCGTCATGCCGGCACCTGTGAAGATGCGACGTTCCCAGGCTTCGCGACTGTCATGTCGCAACCCGCTGCCGTCGCCGCGTTGACGCTAGAAAGTGCAGCCTGGGCCTCGCAGCCGCCGTCGTGGTCGGCTGTTGAGATGGACGGACGGGTGTTCGAATGATTGCCGGCCCACTCGTCATCACGATGACCGCAGATCGGCTTGTCGCAGACGGCGCAGCGTTCCTGCACGATGGCCGTGGCGCGCTGCGTCGAGACGCCAAAGACCTTGCCGAGCAGGCCGGGGGATGCACCTTCCCAGCCGTGGTGGCGTTCGACCATGGTGCGGAGGGTGTTGGTGTTCATGACCAGATTACCGAGCTGAGCGTGGTCATCGCGATGATGAAGATGGCGACAAGGCAGAGGCCCAACCCGAAGCCGGCACCGATCTGCATGCCCAGCAAAGCGCGCGCCCAACCGTCGACCGGGACGCTCGGCGTGGCAAAGAAATTGGCGTGCCGGCAATGAACCGTCTGGCCGGTCATCATCGCGTCGTGACGGTCGGGGCAGCGGCAGATGGCTTCGCCGCACTCGGTGCAATGACCGCTCATGCCGCGTGGGCCTGCGCTGGCTCAATGCCGAAGAAATCGTTCGGAGTAACCTGCCCGCCGGTGTGCTCGAACACGTCCGACATGAGCTTTCGACTGGGCATGGTGTCGCCCTTTGCCGCTCGCGTGATGGTGGAGACCTCGACGCCGCACTTGGCAGCGAGGGCGGTGGCGCTCTGGCCGTCGAGCTTGAGATAATCGGCGAGGGTCATGACGCTTAATTTGCACAATATGCAATCTGCGGTCAACGGACATTTTGCATATCATGCTATGGAGACATATTGCGCGCCGTGCAAAGTCGAGGCGGTGCATATTCTGCTGCGCCAGCTTCGAGAACGTCTCGGCCTGACCCTTGAGCAGATGGCTGAACGCGCGCCCTATTCGGTCAGTCAGCTATCGCGTTGGGAAAGCGGCGCATCGAACATACCGAGTGGCAACCTTCCGGATCTCGCGAAGGCCTATAAGTGCCGGGTGCAGGACATCTTTAGCGGCGATGGCGAACTGCCGCTCCTCGTCCCTAGTGAAGACACACTGATTGCGGCGCTCCAAGGTGTGCAGCAAGAGCAGCCGGATGGACTGCCAGAGAGCGAGTGGCCACGATTTGCTGCCTCAGCTCTTCGCAAGCGTCTTGAGCTGCTTTCAGGTGAGCACGCCAATGCTGCCAGTCAGGGTCAGCAAAAGCGACGCGCTCGCGAAGCAGCCGCTCGACCTCCATCTCCCACCAAGCCAACCTCTCGGGCTTGACGGCGCATTCCAGATAGCAGGTGCGACAGCCCACCTCGCATCGCGGCTCATTGAGCGTGACCAGTTTTCGGCGAGTCGTCTGAGCCATGTTCCTATATTGTTCCTGTCGACCAATGTAGGAAATAGGAAAAATCTTACGGCCTTCGCTTGCCGGCTATAAGGTCGATGGCCAGCTGCAGGCCAGGGATCTCGGATCGGGCGAAAACGACTCCCGTGGCCAGTCGCCAGTGACGCGGACGTGGCGATGTGATCAAACCCCGCTCCGCCATGCGTCTCAGCATCGATCGGAACGTGCTGCGCGATGTTACCCCGGCCGCTTTTGCGATCGGCCATAAATCTTCAGTCGGGGTGTCAGCCGATCGGTTCGCATCCAATCTCTTCAATACACGCTGTTCTATCAGTATGCGCCGCGTGCTGGTGGCGCGGAGGGCTATCTGATTAGCCGCGCCGTCCCGCTCGATCGCCGCCAAAAGCCGTTCCAACGCAGCCAATTCCCGGGTTGATTTAGCGATACGCGCATTTAGGCTGGATATCTCGCGCCGCTTGGCTGCAATGTCGCGCAGAACCCGCGCGCGAGCCGTAGGCGCCTGACTAGGTTCCGATTTTCGTTGCATAGTGGATAATTATCGCGCTGTGCAACGCTTAGCAAGTGAGCCTAAATCCGGCTCACTCCTTAGTGGCGTTTGACAAAATGGCAAAACAAGAATATGCGCTTAGACGCGCATATTTGATGGGCTTCAGATTGCAATGTTGGAAATAACCGACAACTGATCCTTTACGACTCCTGCGCGATGGTCGCGCGAGTGTAAACGGAGGCTCCGATGAGCATCAAATCGACAGCGTTTGGTCGCGTCGTGCTCACCGACGCCGACGCGAAGAAATTTGTGAACCAGGTTACCTACGGCAAGCCCAAGCAAGCCGCCAGAGAGTCGGTTGCAAGGGGGCTTTCGCTTTCGCGTCAGCTACGTGAGACTGGCTCCTTCACCCTGAAGGTCCGCGAGCAAGCATAACACTCTGTGGCGATCGAAGTCACAGTGAAGCAAATCGAGGCCGGTGATAGACTCACCGGCCTTTCGCTGGGCGACCCTGATTTGGCGCCCCTCAAAACTTTCGTGCAGAAGCACGCGTGGGCGTATGAGCGCCAGTCGCTTGCCCGAACATACGGGGCATTCTGCGGCGAGCGGAAGCTCAAGGCCTATATCACGCTTGTCTGCGGGCAGGTTGAGATTGGTCGAGATGATTTGCCGCCGATACCGGCCGGCGAGGTCGACTACCGATACCACGAATATCCGGCCGTCAAGATCGCCAGGTTGGCTGTTCACCAGCAGATGCGAAACAGCGGCATCGGCAGAGGGTTGGTCGATATGGCGCTTGGCATTGCCAAAGACCAAATCTGCCCCTCAGTAGGATGTCGCTTCATGATGGTCGACAGCAAGCAGCGCTCTATCGACTTCTATCTACGGTGTGGGTTCACCATCCTGGATACGGCAGCGAACCGGGAGCGCGAGGCGCCGGTCATGTATATCGACTTGGGCAAGGCCTAGCAGCTACAACAGCGATAATTTGCATATCCCGCAAAATATCGCTTGACCGCTATTTGCATGATGTGCAAATTGACTCCAACGCCGCACCCCGCGGCTTGGAGCAACCCCGATGCCCACACCCTGGTATCTCGACGACCCGGTCCTCGACCTTCTAGCCGTTATCGCAGCCGCCGGCCTCACCACCTCAACCTTCACCGAGCACGGCGAAACCCGCGAGCGCTTCACCGACGAGCCGCTCTATTCCTCGCTGGTCGCCTGGCACGACGTTGCCGCGCAGACCGACTGGCGCAACGCCAGTGTCCGCGTTCGTCCCGAGAGCGTCGCTGCGGCCGTCACCGGCATCCGCCTGCAGGGCTATCACTGGAACGACGCCGACGAGCAGCTGATCCCGCTGCGGAACGAGATCAGCGCTGCGCTTGAGGCGCGGTGCATGGCGGAGGCGGCTTGATGGCTACCGCAGCACAACTCGAGCTGGTCGACGATCAGCCCTCGACCGACATCGCCGTCGTCGTCAGCCAGACGCCCGCCGTGGTGCTGGTCGATCAGCAGAAGCGCGACGACCTCTACGCCCATATCCGGCGCGAGATCGAAGTCTTCACGCCGGACGTCACCACCCCCAAGGGCCGAGACGCGATCAAGTCGTTCGCCTACAAGATCACCCGCACCAAGACCGCGATCGATGCGGCCGGCAAGCAGCTGAACGAGGAAGCGCGCGCCAAGATCGCGGTCGTCGATGAGGCTCGCCGCGATGCGCGCAACACGCTCGACATCATGGCCGAGCAGGTCCGCAAGCCCCTGACCGAATGGGAAGATGCCGAGAAGACGCGCGTTGCCCGCTGCCGCGAGATTATCGACGCGTTCAAGGCCGATGCGGTCGTTACGCTCGACGATACGGCGGCGACGGTCCGGGCGCGCGGCATGGCCCTGTTCGCGGTCGAGCTGGCCGAGGACGAGTTCCGCGACATGCTGCCGGAAGCGCAGTCGGCGAAGGATGCAGCGGTCGAAACGCTGCGCACCGCCCTCGCCCGCCTGACCAAGGAAGAAGCCGACCGCGCCGAACTGGAGCGGTTGCGTGCCGAGGCCGAGGAGCGTGCCGAGCAGGACCGCATGGCCAACGAAGCCGCCGAGCGTGAAGCGCGCGAGGCAGAGGAAGCACGCATCGCCGAGGAGCGCCGGGTTCAGGCCGAAAAAGACGAGGCCGAACGACTGGCGCGGATCGAGCGGGAAGCTGCCGAGCGCGCCAAGCGTGAAGCCGAAGACGCCGCGCGCGCCGAGCAGGAACGGCGCGACCGCGAACACGCCGAGCAGCTGGCTGCAGAGCGCCGCCGTGCCGAGGACGCCGAACGCGCCGCGCAGGCCGAACGCGACCGCATCGCTGCGGAGGAAGCCGCACGCCAAGCAGAAGCCAAGCGGATCGCGGACGAGCAGGAGCGCCGCAACCGCGATCAGGCTCACCGCACCGCCGTCAAGACCGCAGCCAAGCAGGCGCTGATGACCTGCGGCGCGGACGAGGAAACCGCCCGCAAGATCGTCGTCGCCATCATAGCGGGCGAGGTTCCGAACGTCTCGTTGGAGTTCTGACCGATGGATAACCCATTCGACCCCGCATATGTCGAGCGCGAGCCCGTCATCGACGACACCCCCGCCCCGGCCACGGCAGCCAGCCAGTTCGTCACCGCCGGTGTCCACCGCCTGCCCGCCGGTGACTATCACGCCGACCCGGCCCCGCTGCCCAGCCTGTCGGCAACGCTCGGCAAGCTGATCACCGCCAAGTCGCCACTGCACGCCTGGCACGCAAGCCGCCGCCTCAACCCCGGCTATGTGTCGGTCGAGCGCAAGACGTTCGACATCGGCACGGCGGCGCACCGCGCGGTTCTGGGCTGCGGTGACGACTATTGCGCCATCCCGCCCGAAGTTCTCGCCAGCAACGGCGCGGCCAGCACGAAGGAAGCCAAGGCGTTCATCGCCGATGCCCGAGCGCGCGGACTGACGCCGATCAAGGAGGATGAGGTTGCGCAGGTCGAGGCCATGCGGGACGTCGCGCACGCCCGGCTTGCCAGCTACGGCATCACGCTCGACCCGGACCGGTCCGAACTGTCCGCTTTTGCGCAGCTCGATGGCGCCTGGTGCCGGGCCATGTTCGATAACGTGCCGGCTGATCCGAAGCTGCCGATCTACGACTACAAGACGTGCGAGGACGCGCGGCCGGAAGCCTGTCTCAAGTCGATCCTCAACTACGGCTATGACGTTCAGGCCGAGCATTATCTCGCCGTCTGGAAAGCCGCGACCGGCGAGGACCGCGACTTCGTCTTCATCTTCCAGGAGAAGCCGGAGCCGCACGAGGTCACGCTAATCCGCCTGTCCGGCTCGTTCCGCGACATCGGCCAGACCCGCGCCGCCCGCGCGCGCCGCATCTGGGCCGAGTGCGTCACCACCAACAAATGGCCCGGCTACCCGGCGGGCGTCCACGAAGTCGATGCGCCGGCTTGGCTCATCGAGCGCGAATTTCAGGAGGAAATGTGATGTCGATCCGCTTCGTACCCGTCACCGAAATTACGGAGCCGCGCACCATCGCGCTTGGCCTGTCCGGCGGCTCCGGCACCGGCAAGACCTTCACCGCCCTGCGCGTCGCCCGCGGCATCGCCGAGCGTGTGACCGGCAAGAAGGGCTCGCCGATCGGCTATGTCGATACCGAGAACAAGCGCGCGCTCCACTACAAGGAAGCGTTCCCGGAAATGGCGCACTTCGACTTCACCGCCATCAACGATGACGGCGAGCTGGTCGGCTTCGGCCCCGAGCGGTGGATCGAGGTCATCGACGCCGCCGAGGCTGCCAAGTTGCCGGTCCTCATAATGGACAGCTTCTCCCATGCCTGGGAAGGCGTCGGCGGCGTGCTCGACACGCACGCGCAGGTGCTCGACCGACTGGTGCAGCAGGCGCAGGCCCGCGCGAATGGCCGATATGAGGTCGATCCGGCCAAGTTCAGCCAGTTGGCATGGGCCGAGGTGAAGCCGCGCTACCGCCGGCTGATCGACCGCATCGTCCGCGCCAAGACGAACATCATCATCTGCACCCGCGCCAAGCCGGTCATGCAGAAGGGGTTCGGTAACAACGCCGAGAACGCCCGCCCGACCAAGACCCGCCGCAAGGACGTGCCATGGGATCCGGCGAGCGACGGCGACCTGATGTTCGAGATGACGGCGATGGTCATTCTCGACCCGTCGGCGCCCGGCTGCCCGGTGCACCAGATCAAGGTCGCGGACCAGTTCAAGTCGCTGTTCGACCCGCGCCGCCCCATGGGCGAGTTCACCGGCCAGGCAATGGCCGAGTGGGCGCACGGTCAGGGCGAGGCGCAGAAGCAGAAGGAGACGATGGACCTTGCCCGCGAAAAGGCACGCGGCGGAACCGACGCTTTCACCGCATGGTGGCAGAGCGACGAGGGCAAGGCGGTCCGCCAAATCGTCAAGCCGATCATGGACGAAATTCAGGCGCTGTGCCGCGTCGCCGACGAGGTGGCCGAGATGTCCGACGACGTGCCGTTTAGCCGGTCCGACGAGCAGCACGGTGACCAGTTCGACGGCAACGAGCAGCGCGAAGCTGCCTGAACTCCTGACAAAGAAAGGATTGATCCATGCTTGCACGCATGTTCGGCTTGAAGCCCGCCGACCCCGAAGTCATCCTGCTCGAAACGCATCGCGGCGTTGTCGACGCGCTGAACGAGGAAGCCATCCGCCCCCGCGCCGATGCCAGCAACGCCCGCGCGGCTCGCGATGCAGCCGAGCGCCGGCTGCGGTCCGAAAAGAACCGCGCGATCGAATCCGGCCGCCTCGCCAGCGAACTCCTCACCGAACGCGACGCCGCCCGCGACCGTCTCCGCCAGATCGCCGCCATGGAAACCGTCGGCAGCGCGCCCGCCGCGAAACGCATGGCCGCCACCGCACGCGCCGGGTTGCCGGAGTTTGCGGATGGCGAGCGGGAGGCGGCTTAGTCATGGCGGACACCCCCCTGCCCGCTGGCGAATATGCCATCGTCGAAGTTCTCGGACACCGCACGATTATCGGGCGCGTCGAGGAAGTCGAGCGGTTCGGCGCGAAGCTGATGAGCATCCAGCCGCTGTTTAACGGTGAATTGCTGGCCGCTGTGATGATCGGCGGCTCGTCGATCTACCAGTTCACGCCCTGCACCGCCGAAGTCGCAATGAAGCGACAGGCGACCGACGATTGGCAGCTGCCGACGTCGATCAGGGCAACGCTGCCCGAATCGGCGCTACCGGCACCCGAATTCAACCCGGCATTCCTCAGCGATGAGGAAGATGACGGCGACCAGTATTTCTAATCCCCCCGGTTGCCTCGCACCGCCCCACGGTGTCCACCTCCCCGCCCCCTGACTGTCGAGGCCGGTCAGCGGGTAACAGGATCGAAGCGATGCCCGCCATTCTCGCCGACGCGACGAACCCCTGCATCCAGCGCACCATCACGCGCGGTGCGGCGACGTTCGACTGCCGCGAGTGGCCGCTGCATGTCGCGCGCCACCGCAGCGTGCTTGAGAACCGCCCATCAAACGTAAGCCAGGGCCGTGACCCGCGTGGTCGCTTCGGCGCTATGGTGTTCGCATGATCCTCGCCACCCTCCTCCTCGCCGCCGCCCAGGTCACCACCGGCCAGTCCTTCACCTGCACCGTCATTCGCGTCCACGACGGCGACGGCCCGCTGCACTGCCGCGAGGGCATGAAGATCCGCATCGCCGGGGTGCAGGCGGTCGACTTCGAGAGCGCGTCACCCTGCCGCGAGCGCAAGCCCGGCTATGTCTGCGACGATCGCCGCGCCCAGGCCGCCCAGCGCATCACCGCCGGCCTGACGCTGAACAAGCGCCTGACCTGCACCAGCGTTGGCCGGTCCTATGACCGCGTGGTCGCGCGCTGCTGGCTGTCCGACAACCGTAGCTTGTCCTGCGCCGTCATCGCGCGCGGTGCTGCGACGCGCTGGGAAAGCTTCTGGCGCGAGTATCGGATGGGGGAGTGTCGCTAAGTTATGGGCGCCGAACCGATCCGCGCTATCCAAGCTTATGCGCCTCGCCTGATGAGTGAGCGTGAGGCCGCGCGCTATCTCTCGATCGGCACTACCACGCTGCGCAGCCAGGGGCCCGCGCCAAAACGGCTCGGTCGCCGCGTGCTGTACGACCTACGTGACCTTGACCGCTGGGCCGACTCGCTGAGCGGCCAGCCCTTGACCGAACCGGCGCAAGAGGCGGAAGCTGCCGAGGTCGAACGGCGTTTCCTCGAGGAGCTGGCGCAGCGTGCCTAGGACCGACCTGCCCTACACCTATATCGCCAAGAGGAAATATTGGCGCTTCCGGCACAAGCTGGTCGGCGACATGCCCCTGCCCGGCAAGCCCGGCGACCCGGCGTTCCATGAAAAATACGCCGAGTTCAAGGCGCTCACCGAGCGGCAGAAGATTGATGCGACCCCCGCGCGCACCAGCTGGAAGTGGCTGATCCGTCAGTACCGCGCCAGCGCCGAGTACCGCGCGCTCGCCGATGCGACGCAGCTGGATTATTCGCGCACGCTCGATCTGCTCGACGACCTGCTCGGGAAGCAGCCCTTTGCGCTGACCACGACGACGATGATTCGCGCGGTCCGCGACAAGCATGCCGACCAGGCCCGCAAAGCGCACAAGATCAAGCAGGTCGCCTCGCTGCTCTACAGCTGGGCGGACGATCACCAACTGGTGAAGGCAGGCTTCAACCCGGCGAAGGATCTCCGCCGGCTCAAGAAGAAGGGCGGCACGCGCGAATATGTGTGCTGGTCAGACCATGAATTCGACCTGTTCATCAGCAAGGCCATCGTGCCGATGCAGACTGCGGCGATGCTGGCGCGCTACACCGGGCAGCGGGCGGAGGACATCGCGCGCATGGTCTGGTCCGACTACCAGGGTGACATGATCCGGGTGCGGCAGAACAAGACCGGCACCCCATTGATGATCGCTTGCCCGGCGCCGCTGCAGCAGTACCTCTCCGCGATGAAACGCGGCCGTAGCGGCGTTGTCATCCTCACCAGCGCCGCCGGCGCACCGTATAATGCCAACAGCCTGTCATCGGCGATTGGGCGCGAGGTCCGCAAGATCGATGGCATGCCGGTCGACCGTTCGATCCATGGCCTGCGCTACATGTCCGGCGCCGACCTGGAGGAGGCCGGCTGCACCGTCGGGCAGATCACCGCGGTGCTCGGGCACCATGCATATCAAATGGCGATGAAGTACGCGACGCAACGCTTGCGCGCGCGTGAAGCCGCCGCTAAGCGCGATAGGAACGAAGCATGAAATTGCGAACCACAGGGCCGGAAGTGCGAACTGGCCTGCATCATGCTTCGAAAATCGCGGTTTTCTGCGGTTTGGCCCGATGGCGGAGTGGTTACGCAGAGGACTGCAAATCCTTGCACGCCGGTTCGATTCCGGCTCGGGCCTCCATCCATGGACCGCCGTGCCGGCACTAGCCCGGTGGTTCATGCGAGGATGCGATCAGCGCCATGAAGTTTCGTGCGGCGTCCCGCTCCGCCTCGTCCTTGAAGGCGATGTCGAGGTCGGGCGCATCGCCGAGCATGTGCAGCACGGCCCATAGCGCAAAGCGGCGGCCGCGATCCTGCTCGAGACCCAGATCGACCCGCATCCGCTCGGTGCCTGCGGCGAGCGCTGCGGGCGGAACGGCATCGATGTCCGCCGTGCCGAAATAGCGGCGAAGCTGATCGTCGAAGTCCACTACTCGGCCGCTTCCTCACGGGGCGGTTCGATCAACCCGGCTTCCTCACCGTAACGCGCAAGCGATTCGACCGGCGGGAGTTCGGGGGTATCCTTCGACGTCGTCTCGATATTGAGGTCGCGGAACTTGCGCCCGGTGCTCAGCACGTTTCGTTCAAACGAACCGACGAACTGATTGTAGCGATTGACCGCGCTGCTGAGACCGCCACCAACGACGCGCAGATGCTCGGCAGCGACCGCCAGACGCTCGTGCATTTCCTTGCCAAGTTCACCGATGCGGCGGGCATCGTGCGCCAGCTTCTCCTGACGCCAGACCGCGGCGACGGTGCGCGCGATGGCGATGAGGTTGGTCGGGGTCGCCAGCAGCACGCGCTTTTCAAAGGCGAAATCCCACAGTGTCGAGTCGTGTTCGAGCGCCGCTGAAAGGAAATGCTCGCCGGGGACGAACATGATGACATAGTCGGGCGCTTCGTCGAACTGGTTCCAATAGGCCTTGTCGCCAAGCCCCTTCACATGCGCCTTCATCGCGGCGGCATGCAGTTCAAGGCCGCGCTGCCGTTCGGTTTCATCCACCGCGCCGAATGCGTCCTGATAGGCGTTCAGCGACACCTTGGCGTCGATCACAAGCGCCTTGCCGCCGGGCACGCGAACGATGGCGTCGGGGCGCATGCGGCCGCCCTCCTCAAGCCCCACGCTGACTTCGGTGGCAAAGTCGGTGTGTTCGGACAGGCCGCACGTCTCGAGCACGTTCTTGAGCTGCTGCTCACCCCAGCGCCCGCGCGATTTGGGGGCATTGCGCAGCGAATTGACAAGCTTCGCCGCCTCGGTGCTGACTCGCTCCTGCCCGATGCGCATCTGCTCGATCTGCCCCTTCAACTCGCCGAACGCGTCGCGGCGCTCGGCCTCCACCTTGGCGACGCCTTCCTCATAGCGTTGAAGGCGCTCGTTCACCGGTTGCAGCAGCGCGCGCAGGTTCTGGCCGGCGGTCGCTTCCGACTGTTTGAACCGATCCTCGGCTCGCTTGAGGAATGCTTCCTGGGTCTCGGTCAGCATCTGGTTGGCGGTTCCGCGAACCTGCCCCGCCATGGCATCGCGAGCCGCCTTGAACTCGGCCAGGCGCTCCTCGAACCCCTCGGCCTTGGCGCGCAGCTCGGTCAGCTGGAGGCGGACGACATCGCGTTCCTCGCGCACCACGTCGAGCTGGTCGCGCAGCGCGGGCAGTTCCTTCAGCCGCTCCTCAGCCGCGGCGAGATCGACGATCGCAGCCTTGAAATCGGCCTCGCGCCGGTCACGATCGTTGCGAAGGTCGCTCACGCCGCGGCTGGCCATGAACCAGCCGAGCGCGGCACCGGCGAGCAGCGCGAGAAGAATGGCGATCACAAATTCGATGGTCACGGCCGCTCCGAAACGTCGTAAGGATCACGCCATGCCGGACGCCAGGCGCACGTCGATGACGACCGCGCAGCGCGCGGCGCTGCAGAACATAGCCCGAACGATCGATGTAGGACAGCGTTAATGCAATGGCGTCACGCCGCGATGCGTCGCGCCTTGTCGAGCTTCTTCATGATCATCTGGCGCTTGAGGCGCGAGAGATGATCGAGGAACACGATGCCTTCGAGATGATCCATCTCGTGCTGGATGCAGGTGGCGAGCAATCCGGTAAACACCTCCTCATGCGCAACGCCCTGATCGTCGAGCCACTTCACGCGGCAGGTGGCGGGACGATCGACATCGGCAAACTGGTCCGGCACCGACAGACAGCCTTCGGTATAGGTGTTCTGGTCTGCCGAAGGATCGAGGATTTCGGGGTTGATGAAGACACGCGGCGCCTTGATCGGCTTGCCCTCCTCGTCCTCCTCCTCCTGCAAATCCATCACGATCACGCGCTTCGGCACGCCGACCTGGATCGCCGCAAGACCGATGCCGGGCGCGGCGTACATGGTTTCGAACATGTCGGCGATGAGCGCGCGCAGATCGTCGTCGACCGTCTCGACCGGGGTCGAAACAGTCTTGAGCCGGGGATCGGGAACTTCGAGGATCGGGAGAATGGCCATCGCCGCAATTTAGCCGCGCAGGGCAATTCCTTCAAGGTCAGGCGGCGTGCGGTTCAGGCAGGATGCGGCTCAGGCAACCGGGCGGCGGGCCCGCAACGCCTGGGCCAGCGTCCCTTCGTCCAGATAATCGAGTTCGCCCCCGACGGGCAGGCCGTGGGCAAGTTGCGTGACGCGGACCGGATAGGTCTCGATCCGCTCGGCAATGTAATGCGCGGTGGTCTGCCCCTCCAGGGTCGCGTTCATCGCCAGCACGACTTCATCCACCCCGCCCTGCGCGATGCGGGCGACGAGCGAATCGATCGTCAGATCCTCTGGCCGCACGCCATCGAGCGCGGAAAGCTTGCCGCCCAGCACATGGAAGCGGCCGGGGAAGAGCCGCGAGCGTTCGAGCGCCCAGAGGTCGGCAACTTCCTCGACCACGCAAAGCTGGCGCGTGTCGCGGCGCGGATCGGCGCAGATCGCGCATGGGTCCGACGTATCGACGTTGCCGCAGGTGGAGCAGGTGGCGAGCCGCTGACTGACTGCCGTCAGCGCGGCGAGCAGCGGGTCGAGCGCAGTCTCCCGCTTCTTGAGCAAGTGCAGCACCGCGCGCCGCGCCGAACGCGGGCCGAAACCGGGAAGGCGCGAAAGCGATTGCGTGAGAGTTTCGATCTCGGGTGAGGCCATGGAGCGGATGTAGGCAGGCCAGCGAAAGCTTTCACTAAAATAGTGATTGGCGTTAAGGGCGCCACCATGCGTGTAATCTTCATGGGTACGCCCGAATTCGCGGTGCCGACGCTGGATGCGCTGGTCGAAGCCGGGCACGACGTGGTGGCGGTGTACAGCCAGCCGCCCCGCGCCGGCGGCCGGCGCGGCAAGGCGCTGACTCCATCGCCCGTCCATGCCCGCGCGGCGGCGCTGGGCATCGAGGTGCGCACGCCCATATCGTTCCGGAAGGATGCAGATGCGGTGGCGGCGTTCGCGGCCCTGCAGGCCGATGTCGCGGTGGTCGCGGCATATAGCCTGATCCTGCCGGTCAGCGTGCTGGACGCGCCGCGCATGGGATGCATGAACGTCCACGCTTCGCTTCTGCCACGCTGGCGCGGGGCTGCGCCGATCCAGCGCGCGATCCTGGCCGGAGACGCGGAAACCGGCGTGGGCATCATGCAGATGGAGGCCGGGCTGGATACCGGACCCATGCGGCTTGAGGGCCGCACGCGCGTCGGCGGCAAGACGGCCGGCGAACTGACCAGCGAACTTGCGGCAATGGGCGCGCGGCTGATGGTCGACGTGCTCGCGGATGTGGATGCGCATGTCCCGGTGCCGCAGCCCGACGATGGCGTGACCTATGCCGCCAAGATCGACAAGGCGGAAACGCGGCTCGACTTTGCGCAGCCCGCAGATGCGGTGCTGCGGCAGGTGCTGGCGTTCAACCCGCCGGGCGCCTGGTTCGAGCTTGGCGGCGAGCGCATCCGCGTGCTGTCCGCCGAGCCGGTGGATACCAATAGCGCGGCCGGAACGATCATCGACGACGCGCTGACGATCGCCTGCCAGACGGGCGCGATTCGCCCGCTTTCCGTGCAACGCGCAGGGCGTGGCGTCATGACGTCAGTCCAATTGCTCAACGGCTTTGCGATGCCGGCGGGAACGCAGCTTTGACCCGATTTGCGCTGACCGTGGAATATGACGGGCGGCCCTTCATGGGCTGGCAGCATCAGGATCATGGGCCGAGCGTTCAGCAAGAGATCGAGGAGGCGCTGCACCGGATCACCCGCGAGGATGCGCTGGTCCATGCCGCCGGGCGCACCGACGCCGGTGTCCATGCCCTGGCGATGCGCGCCCACACCGAAATTGCAAAGGACATTGGCGCGTTCCGGTTGATGGAAGCGCTGAATTCGCATCTGCGCGCCGTGCCGGTCGCGATTCTGGCGTGCGAGGCCGTGGCGGACGATTGGCACGCCCGCTTTTCATGCGTGGCGCGGCATTATGTCTATCGCATCGCCAATCGCCGCGCGCCGCTGACGTTCGACAAGGGGCTGAAATGGCGCGTGCCGGCAGAGCTGGATGCCGCGGCGATGCACGAGGCGGCGCAGCTGCTGGTCGGGCTGCATGACTTCACGACCTTCCGATCGGTTCACTGCCAGTCGGCGAGTGCGATCAAGACGCTCGACCGGCTGGATGTCGAGCGCGACGGCGACGAGATCCGCGTCCATGCCTCGGCACGGTCGTTCCTGCACCATCAGGTGCGATCGATGGTCGGGTGCCTGCAGATGGTCGGGCGCGGGCAATGGACGGCGGATGATCTGGCGGATGCGCTGGCGGCGAAGGATCGCGCCGCGCTGGGGCTGAATGCGCCGCCGGATGGGCTGTATTTCGTCCGTGCGGATTATTGAAGAAATCGGATCGCAAAAAGACACGAAGGCACAAAGCGCTGTACGTGGCGGGTAAGGGTCGTATCGTCAGGCTTGAAGGCGCTGCGCGCAGTGCGCGCCGCGCCTTTGTGGCTTCGTGTCTTCGTGCGAGCAAATCTATCGGCTGAACTTCGCCGCGAGTTCGACATGGGTGGACCAGCGGAATTGACCGACGGGAAGCACCCAGTCGAGCCGATAGCCGCCCTTGCACAATGTCTCAGCATCGCGTGCGAAGGTGCTGGGATTACACGAGATATAGGCGATCGCCGGTGTGCTGGCGGCCGCAAGCTGTGCGACCTGCTCCTTGGCGCCGGCGCGGGGCGGGTCAAGGATCACGGCGTCGAACCGGTCGAGCTCGGCCGACATCAACGGGCGGCGGAACAGGTCGCGATGTTCGGTGAAGACCTGGCGTTGCGCGTTGGCCGCGGCAGCCTTGAGCGCCAGGATCGCCTCGCGCGCGCCCTCCCCGGCATAGACCTTCATCGCGGGCGGCATGGCGAGCGCAAAGGTACCAAGCCCTGCGAACAGATCGGCGACGATGCGGGCGTTACCGATCGCCTCCCGCGCCGCGCCGATCAGCGCTGCCTCCCCCTCCGGTGTCGCCTGCAGAAAGCTGGCCGGCGGCAACGGCACGGCGATGCCGCCGAACGTCACCGTTACAGGCTCCGGCTCCCAACGTGGCTCGGGGCCGAGGCCGTCGTCCACTGACAGCCGCGCGAGACCGTGGCGCTGCGCAAAGGCGGTGATCGCTTCGACCGCCTGCAGGCTATCGGTCACCAGTCCCTCGATCAGCACGTCCGGCCCCTGATCGCACAGAGTCAGGTGAACGTTGACGCGCCGGCTGGCCGGCAGGTGCACGGCAAGCAGGCCGCGCAGCGGCTGAAGCAACGCGAACAGCCGCGGGTCCAGGATTTCGCACTGCTGAAGGTCGATCAGCCGATGGCTTGCCTGTTCGGTGAAGCCGAGATGCACCTGCCGTCCACGCCGTTCGGCGTGAAGCGCGGCACGCCGGCGCGTGCGCGGCGGCGAAAGCGCCGGTGGGCGCAGGTCCGTCAACAAGCCATGCTGGGCGAGCGCGCCGGCAACCCGGGCCGTCAGGAAATCGGCATAGGCAGCGTCGTCGAGATGCTGAAGCTGACAGCCGCCGCATTCGGGAAAGTGACGGCATGGCGGTTCCTGATGGTGTGGCCCCGGCACGAGCGTGCCGTCGGCAAGCAACCGGTCGCCCGGCGCGGCGAGCGGGACGTGACGACCATCGGCCGCGATGCCGTCGCCGCGCGCTGCAACCTGAAGGATGAGACCCGATTCGTTCATCGGCTGGCCCCAAGCACGATCGGCAGCGCGGCGGCAAGCTCGTCGGCCAGGAACGGCCGGCCGATCTGCCGCGCGGCTTCACCGTGCAGCCACACGCCGGCTGCGGCGGCTTCAAACGGCGAGGCCTGGTTTTGAGCGAGCATCGCGCCAATCGCGCCGGCGAGCACGTCGCCGGTCCCGGCGACCGCCAGATCGAAGGGCGCGCCGCTCGCAACCTGTACGTGGCCGGATGGATCGGCGATCACCGTGTCCGCGCCCTTGAAGACGACGACGGCCGGGGCCTGTTCGGCGGCTTCCTGCGCCCGGACGATCTTGCTGGCAGACCCGTGGCCGAACAGCGCGCCGAACTCCCCGGCATGTGGGGTCAGAACGGTCGCGACCGCGCGATTGCGCAACTCTGCGCGATCGATCAGGTGCAGCGCGTCGCCATCGATCACCAGCGGATGGGAGCTGCCGAGCGCCGTCGCAAGCTTGGCCCGCGCATGATCGTCACGGCCAAGCCCGGGTCCCACGATCACGGCGCCGATCCGCGTATCCGCCAGCGCATCCGGGCTCCAGCGCCGCCGGACGATCGCATGCGGGGGATGCGGCAAGGCGCCGCTCAGCAGCACGACATAGCCCGCCCCCGCGCCATAGGCGGCACGCGCGGCAAGTTCAGCGGCGCCATGCATGGGACCGCCGATGATGGCGACGATCCCGCGGCTGTATTTATGCGAGCAATATTGCGGCTGCGCGATGCCAGGCGCGCCAAGGGTGCGGACGGAATGCACGGTTTCCGGCAGGCCAAGGTCGATGACGCGCACCGTGCCGCATTGCGCGGCCATCGGGTAAAGGACATGCGCCGGCTTGCGCGCGCCCAGCGCCAGCGTGATCCCGTAGCGCGGGACGGCGAGCGTGGCGCGGTCACCGCCATGATCGGCATCGGCGCCGCTCGGGACATCGACGGCGATCGCCAGCTGCGCTGCTTCGACCAGCCGTCGGAGCGACGAAGCCAAGTCGTGATCGAGCGGGCGTGTAAGCCCGGTGCCGAACAGCGCGTCGACGAGGATGGGTTCGGCGGGAAGGTCCGCGGTGAAAGGCTCGACCGGGCCGGTCCACCGGCCACGCGCCGCGATCGCCGCCGGTGTCCGTGGTTCTGCCAGCGCGGCGACTCGCACGCCGAGACCGCGCGCCGCCAGCAAGCGTGCCGCGAGATAGCCGTCGCCGCCATTATTGCCCGGGCCGCACAGGATCAGGACGGGCGCGCCGAACGCCAGCCGCTGTACCCAGTCGGCGATCCCCCGCCCCGCGCGTTCCATCAATTCCTCGACGCTCGCGCCGGCCGCGATGGCGGCTGCTTCCGCCGCGCGCATCTGCCCGGCGGTGAGGATCGGATCGCCCCGATCGTTCATCGCGCCGCGCCGGGTCGGATCGTCGCCGGGAGCCGATAGCGCGCTTCGTCGATCGCCACCTCGATCGCGTCCTGATCGATCACCCTGACCACGGCCTGCGCCGCGCCGTCGGCGGCAACGACGCCGCGACCATCGCCGGTGATGCGCAGGCGGTGGAAGCCGCCATCGGGGTGGCGGATGGTGAGGATCAGGCCGTCCTGCGTCTGGCTGCGGTCGATCGTGCAGGTGAGGTCGAAGGCCGTGCCGGCACCGAGCGCGCAGGGAATGCGCCCCTCGGCCAGCGCGCGCGCTTCCTCGCCCCGCTCGATCGCGACGGCTTCGGCCTTGGTCTCAATCTTCTGCTCACAGCCTGCAAGCAGCAGGGCCGCGAGCGCAAACCCCTTAAATATCCGCGTAGACATGCGTCTCAGACTTGGCCCCAGGATGCGTGACCGCTCCCTGATAGGCCGGGCCGACCGTCTGCGCAAAGCGCCACAGCGCGCCGGACTGATAGTCGTTGACGCGCGGCTGCCATTTGGCGCGGCGTTCGGTCAGCGTGGCTTCGTCGACAAGCAGGTCGATCGTGCCGGCTTCGGCATCGATGCGGATGGTGTCGCCGTCCTCGACCAGCGCGATCGGCCCACCCTCGGCGGCTTCCGGCCCAACATGGCCGATGCAGAAGCCCCGCGTCGCGCCCGAGAAGCGCCCGTCGGTGATCAGCGCGACCTGTTCGCCCATGCCAAGGCCATAGAGCGCGGCAGTGGTCGAGAGCATCTCGCGCATCCCGGGACCGCCCTTGGGTCCTTCGTAGCGGATCACGACGACCTCGCCGGGCTGGATCGCGCGCGCCTCGACCGCGGCGAAGGCGTCTTCCTCGCAGTCGAAGCAGCGCGCCGGCCCTTCGAACTGAAGCCGCGCCATGCCGGCGACCTTCACGATCGCGCCATTGGGGGCAAGGCTGCCGCGCAGACCGACGACGCCGCCGGTGGGCGTGATCGGCGACTTGACGTCGTAGATCACCTTCTGATCGGGGTTCCAGGTGACCTGGTCGATATTCTCGCCAAGCGTCTTGCCGGTGACGGTCATGCAATCGCCGTTGAGGAGGTCATTGGCGAGCAGCGTCTTCATCAGCATGTAGACGCCGCCGGCCTCGTACATGTCCTTTGCGACATACTTCCCGCCGGGTTTAAGATCGGCGATGTAAGGCGTTGATTTGAATATCTCGGCAACGTCGAACAGGTCGAAGTCGATGCCTGCTTCATTCGCCATGGCCGGCAGATGCAGCGCGCCGTTGGTCGAGCCGCCGGTCGCCGCGACGATGCGCGCGGCGTTGACGAAGGCGTCGCGCGTGCAGATGTCGCGCGGGCGGATGTTCTTTTCCAGCAGGTCCATGACCTGATAGCCGGCCGCGACGGCGATCTGCTCGCGGCTGGTATAGGGCGCCGGCACCATGTTGCTGTTAGGCAGGCTGAGCCCGATCGCTTCACCGACACAGGCCATGGTGTTGGCGGTATATTGCCCGCCGCACGCGCCGTGGCCGGGACATGCGACCTTTTCGAGCGCATGGACTTCGCTGATCGGGCAAGTGCCGGCGGCGAACTTGCCGACCACCTCGAACACATCGACCACGGTGACGTCGCGGTCCTGATACCGCCCGGGCAGGATCGAGCCGCCATAGACGAAGATCGACGGGATATTCAGGCGCAGCATCGCCATCATCATGCCGGGCAGTGACTTGTCGCAGCCGGCAAAGCCGACCAGCGCGTCATAGCAATGTCCGCGCACGCTGAGCTCGACCGAGTCGGCGATGACTTCGCGGCTGGCGAGCGAGGACTTCATGCCCTGGTGCCCCATGGCGATGCCGTCCGTCACCGTGATCGTATTGAAGCGGCGCGGCATGCCCCCATTGTCGATCACGCCCTTGCGCGCGGCATCGGCCTGCGCGTCGAGCGTGGTGTTGCAGGGAGCCGAGTCGTTGCCGGCGCTGGCGAGTGCGACGAACGGGCGCGCAATCTCCTCCTCCGACAAGCCCATGGCGTAGTAATAGCTGCGGTGCGGCGCCCGCTCGGGTCCGACGGAGACATGGCGGGACGGCAGGCGGGATTTGTCGAAACGGTCGGTCATGCGGAGCCTATGGCTCCCGCCCTGCCCCTTCCGCAAGGTGATCGCGCACGGATGATACTATCTGTGAACAAATTTCAGCCCAGTGCGCGACGCCGGCAGGGTTACCGATCAGGTCATTGCGGATTTCGATGCCGATATACGGGATGCCATTCGCCTCGGCATGGCGGTTCATCGTCGCGTTGAGGATGCGGCCGGAATAGGGTTCATTGTCGCCGGTGACCACGCCGGCGGCGGTAAAGGCAGCAATCGCCCGTCGCGCGGCTCGCGCATCGCGATTGTAGAGAATGCCGATCTCCCACGGCCGATCCGGCCCGTCATGGCGTTCGAGCCGCTGGGTGAAGCTGTGCACCGAGACGAGCAGCCTGGGGCGGCACGCGCGGATCGCGCTGGCGATCGCGGCATGATAGGGCGCGTGGAAGCGAGCGATGCGGTCGGTGCGATCGGCAGCCTGGTTGCCGGGAATTGCGTGGCCGTCGCTGACCAGCGGGATTAGCCCGGCGCTGTCAGGCTCACGGTTCAGGTCGATCACGAGGCGCGAAACGGTGGCGAGGATCGCGGGCGCATCGAGCAGCGTCGCCATTGCTTCACTGACGGCGCCGGCACCGATGTCGATGGCGATATGCTTGTTCAGCAGCATGGGATCGATGCCGAGGTCGATCCCGGCGGGAACGCCGTTCGATGCATGATCGCACAAGATCAGCAGATCGGCGGCGCCATCGATGCGATGGGGCATGGTCATCGATTGCCATCCAGGAAGGCGTTGAGGCGCGCGGCGAACTCGGGTGAGGCAAAGGAGTCGTCGAACGCCTGATCGTGTTGCGATGCGGCGGGATCGCGAAGGACCGCCTTGAGCGACCGCAGCGCGCCATCGGCGTTCCGAACGACACCTTCCGCCCAGGCAGTGGCGACCGCGAGCGCCTGTTCGGCCCGGCGATGGGCGAGGCCGATGCGCAGTGCGGCATCGGCGTCCACGGGACCGCCGCTGAACAGCATGAGCGAGGCTTGGCCCCGACCGACCCGGTCGATGAGTCGCGAGACGTCGGTGGCAGGATAGCTGAGCCCCAGCTTGGCCGGCGTCGTCGCGAAGACGGCGTCGTCGCCGGCGAAGACGATATCGCAGGCCAGCGTCAGGGCCACTGCAGCGCCGAAGCATGCGCCGTCCACCGCCGCGACGACGGGGACCGGCAGGGCCGCGACAGCCTCGATCCCCGCGCGCATGGCTTCGCGGAACCGCACCCGCATCCTGGGATCGTCGATCAACTGGCGAAACTCGCCAAGGTCGGCGCCGGCCGAGAAGATGCCGGGCATGGCGGAGCTGAGGATGACGAGCCGCGCATCGCTGCGCGCAATCTCGCCTGCGGCCTCGGCCAGCGCTTCCCAGCCAGCAATCGGAATCGCATTGCGAGCACTACCACGGTCGAGGACGAGATGCGCGACCTGGTCGCGCTGTTCCCAGTGGATCATGCCGGCCACCGCAGGTCGGGATGGCGCCCGCGCCCGCCTTGCGAGCGCGGGGGCCATCCGCGGACGTTTCGCTCCCGGCGCCTGGCCCGCACCGCCGCCGTCGCAAGATCGGGGCCAATCGGATTTCCCCAGCGCGCAGCCGAAGCGCGGAAGACTAGCCGTTCCAATGCGGCACATTCATGTGTCACAACAGCACCGTTTCGAGACACCACCAGTTAGGATGCGAGCGCCGGACAGCCGCCGCAGCGGCGGCGCGGTCATGCGCATCCGCGAAGAGCGCGAAGCAGGTCGCGCCCGAGCCGGACATGCGAGCCACCATGACGCCGGATCGCGAATTCAGCAGATCGAGCACGTCGCCGATGACCGGCGCAATTGCTTTGGCGGGCGCTTCGAGATCGTTGCGACCGTCGCGCGCGATGGTGAGCAGGTCACCATCGGGAAGTGGCCCGCGATCCTGGCCGTCCCAGCCGGCAAAGACCGGCGCAGTGGCGACGGCGACGCGGGGATTGACCAGCAGCACCGGCGTCCCGGCCGCGCCAGCGATGGGCGTCAGCGATTCACCCCGCCCCGACCCCAGCGCGGTGCGGCTGTACAGGCAGGCCGGCACGTCCGAGCCCAGGCGATCGGCGCAGTCGAACAGGCGGGGGTCATCGAGCGCGATGCCATGACGACGCGCCAGCAGCCGCAGCGTGGCCGCGGCATCGGCCGAGCCGCCGCCAAGACCGGAAGCGACCGGCAGGCATTTGGTCAGCGTGATGCCTCCCCCATGAGGGATGCCGAACGTCTCTGCAAACCGGGCGGCGGCGCGCGGGACGAGGTTGTCGCCATCGCCATCGAGCGCGCCGGCGAAGGGGCCGGCGATGGCGCACCCCGACGCGGTATCGTCCAGCGCGACCGTGTCACCATCGGCGACGAACGCGAACAGCGTCTCAAGCGAATGATAGCCGTCCTCCCGCCGCTGCCGCACATGCAGGGCGAGGTTGAGTTTGGCCGGCGCAGGTTCGGTGAAGATCAGGGTGCCGCCATCCGTTGCTGGTCGGTGAGATCGCGGGCAGCGACGCGGCGCTGTGCCCGCGCGCCGAGCCAGCGGCTCGTCTCGACGCCGTTACCGACTTTCGGCGAATTGCGCGTCAGGCCGTTAGCGAGCTTGCCGGCGATGCGCGCCTGCTGCTCCCCCTCGGCATGGAGCGCGGCGGCGCGCCAGGCATAGCGCGCCTCGAACCGGCGGCCTGCGGTCCAATAGGCATCGCCGAGATGTTCGTTGATCGTCGCACTGGCCGGATTGCCCTGTGCCGCGCGTTCCAGCAGCGGCAGCGCGCGGGCATTGTCGCCGGTACGGAAATAAGACCAGCCAAGCGAATCGGTAATCGAGGGATCGTCCGGGCGCAGCTTGCTGGCACGTTCGAGCAGTTGCCGTCCGGCGGCGACATCCTGTCCGCGATCGACCAGCGCATAGCCGAGATAATTGAGCGCGACCGGCTGATTGGGGCCGAGTTCGACCGCGCGGCGCAGGTGCGGCAGTGCCTGGTCCCACCGGCCGGCGCGTCCCGGCGCGCCGCCGAGCTGGAGGTGGATCGTCCAGTCGGGCGCGTCATCCCGCCGATCCAGCAGTTGCGCGTAGACAGTCGCGGCTTCCGCATCCCGCCCGGCTTCGACCAGCATGTCGGCATAAAGCTGTCGGTCGCCCGGTACCGCATCGGGCAGGGCCGCGCGGGCGGCGGCGCTGTCGAGCGCGACCTTTTCCTCGCCGCGCGCCTGGATCAGCCGGATTCGTTCGCCTTGCGCGGCGGCGTAAGCGGGGCTGCCAGATGGCACCGACGCCAGCGTGGCGAGCGCGCTGTCGATCGCGCCGTCGGCCTTCAGCGCCTCGGCAAGCAGCAGACGGGAACGATCGTCGGCGGGGTCGAGCAGCAATGTCGCGCGCATCAGGGCGATCGTCAGCGTCTCGGCATTCTGGCCCGCAAGGTCGCTGCCAAGCCGAGCGAACAGACGGCTGGCCCCGAACGCCGCGCCGAGCCTGACCTTGCGGATCCTGGTCTGAGCCGCGTCCTCACCCAGCAGGTCGCGGGCGGCGCTGCGCTGTCCCCGGGCCGCAAGCGCCATGGCGGCGGTGGTGCGCAGGTCCTGCGGTTCGCCATCCAGTGCCGCCTGCGCGCGGATTGCCGCCAGCCCCTCATCGGTGCGGCGCGTGGCGATCAGCAACAGGGCGCGATGTTCAACGATATAGCGGCGGGCCAGGCCATCGGTGCGTGCGGCGTCGAGCAGCGCCACCGGATCGCCGCCAGCGTCCGCCGCCATCCAGGCACGCACGATGGGCACCACGAAATCGAGCGGGCCGGCACCAAGCTTGCCCAGGGCATCGCCGGCCATGACGCGATTGCCGGTTCGCAGCGCTTCGGCAAGGTCGAGGATCGCAACGTCCATAGGGGCGACATCGGCACGTTTCAGCACCGCGGCCGCGCGGCGTGCCAGTACCAGATCGCCCGCGGCGAGCGCGTTGCGATAGGCGCGGATCGCTACGACGGGGTCGTCGGGCGATTGCGTCAGGACTGTACCATAGCCCGATGCCGCCGCGCTGACCGCGCCGTTCGCAGCCGCGGCGCGCGCGCGGACATAGGCACCAGCGTCCGCCCGCGCCGCGCCGGGCAGGCCGATCGCCAGGGCGGCGAGCGGCAGCAGCAGGCGCTTACATGTTGGGATAGTTCGGTCCCCCGCCGCCCTCCGGCACCACCCAGTTGATGTTCTGGGTCGGGTCCTTGATGTCGCAGGTCTTGCAGTGCACGCAGTTCTGCGCGTTGATCACGAATTTGGGATCGCCGGTATCTTCGCCCACAATCTCGTACACGCCGGCCGGACAATAGCGCTGCGCCGGCTCGTCATAGAGCGGCAGGTCGTATTCGACCGGAATGTCCGGGTCCGCCAGCGTCAGGTGGACCGGCTGATCCTCCTCGTGGTTCGTGTTCGACAGGAACACCGAGGAGAGGCGGTCGAAGGTCAGCACGCCGTCGGGCTTGGGATAGTCGATCGGCTTGACCATGTCCTTGCGCCACAGGCTTTCGTGATCGGGATGATGGCCCATGGTGAAGGGCATCTTGATGCCCCAGTTCTCGAGCCACATCGTGACGTTGGCGAGGCCCGATCCGACGAGATCTCCGAACTTCTTTACCAGCGGCACGACGTTGCGCACGATGCTGAGCTCGCGATGCATCCAGCTCGCCTCGAACGCCGCGGGATAAGCAGTCAGCTCGTCGCTGGTGCGATCGGCCTGAACTGCCTCGAATGCGGCTTCGGCGGCGAGCATGCCGCTCTTCATCGCCGTATGCGTGCCCTTGATGCGCGGCACGTTGAGGAAGCCGGCGCTGTCGCCGATCAGCACGCCGCCCGGGAAGGTCAGCTTCGGGATCGACTGCAGCCCGCCGTCGCTGATCGCGCGCGCGCCATAGCTGATGCGCTTGCCGCCCCTCAGGATCTCGGCGATCGCCGGATGGGTCTTCCAGCGCTGCATTTCCTGGAACGGCGAGAGATAGGGGTTGGTGTAGTTGAGCCAGGTGACGAAGCCCAAGGCGACCTGACCGTTGGCCTGGTGATAGAGGAAGCCGCCGCCGTTCGACCCTTCGGTCTCATTGAGCGGCCAGCCCTGGGTATGGATCACGCGGCCGGGCTGATGTTGTGCCGGATCTATGTCCCACAGTTCCTTGATGCCAAGGCCGTAGACTTGCGGCTCGACGCCCTGGCACAGGCCGAACTGGCGCTGGACCTGCTTGGACAGATGTCCGCGGACGCCTTCGCCGAAGAAGGTGTAGCGCGCGTGGAGTTCGAGGCCGGGCTGATAGTCGGGCTTGCGCGTGCCGTCGCGCGCGACGCCCATGTCGCCGGTTGCGACGCCCTTTACCGAGCCATCGTCGTTATAGAGGATTTCGGCGGCGGCGAAGCCCGGGAATATCTCGACCCCCAGCCCCTCGGCCTGTTCGGCGAGCCAGCGGCACAGGCTGCCGAGGCTGCCGGTATAGGTGCCCTTGTTGTGCATGAAGCCGGGCGTGATGAAGTGGGGGACGCCGATCTTGCCCTGCTTCGTCAGCATCCAGTGCTGGTTGTCGGTGACCGGCACCTGCGCCAGCGGGCAACCCATGTCGCGCCACTCGGGCAGCAATTCGTCGAGCGCCTTGGGATCGATGACCGCACCCGAGAGGATGTGCGCGCCGACTTCCGAACCCTTTTCGAGGATGCAGACGCTGATCTCCCCGCCCTTTTCGGCGGCAAGCTGCTTGAGACGGATCGCGGCAGACAGCCCGGCCGGGCCGGCGCCGACGATCACGACGTCATAGGGCATCGAGTCGCGTTCGCTCACTTTTCTTCTCCTCCGGGCTTCTGTCGCACGTGGCGCGCGCCCTGTCCGCATCCCGATGAAAGCAGATTGACGCCGGCGTCAAGGCATGACTCTTAGAGCCATGGGTATCGAGGGGGTGACAGACTGGCGCGAAGCCATGGTCAGCGCGCTGGCATGGTGGGACGAGGTCGGGGTCGACACGCTGGTCGATGAAGCGCCGCGCGACTGGACCGCGCGCGAGACGTCCCTGCCCGCCAAGGGCGAGGCCCCGGCCCCGGTGGCGCCAAGCGAACCTGAAGCGATCCCCCTGCCCGCGACGCTTGAGGCGTTCGTCGACTGGCGGTTCGGCGGCGATGCGCCCGAGGCGGCGTGGGGCGAACCGATCGTGCATGCGATGGGTGACCCTGCTTCGCCGCTGATGATCCTGACCGACATGCCCGAGGCCGGCGATTGCGACCTTGGCACATTGCTGACCGGCGATGCCGGGCGACTGTTCGACCGGATGCTCGCGGCCATCGGGCAGACCCGCGCTTCGGTCTATATCGCGGCGCTGTGCATCGCGCGGCCGGTCACCGCGCAGGTCCCGCGCGAACTGGAACAGCGGCTGGGCGAACTTGCGCTGCATCATGTCGCGCTGGCCGCGCCCAAGCGGCTGCTGCTGCTCGGACAGACGGTGAGCCGTTCGCTACTCGGGTCGAATGCGGGCGCGGGGCGTGGTCGTTTACAGCCCATTAACTATCAGGGTGGACAATCGGAGGTGGTTGCGACCTTCCACCCGCGGTTTCTGTTGAACAAGCCTGCGGTGAAGGCCGACGCCTGGAAAGACCTGCAGTTGCTTATCGGGGGGCAGAACCAGTGAAAGCTCGACTTCTTCTCGCCGCAATGGCGATCATCGCACCGCTTGCCGCGCAAGCCGAGGATCGCGGCACCGACCGCGCGACGCAGCGCGAGGCCGGCGACGGCGTTCCCGCGCAGCTCGATGAGATGCAGCGCGCCGGCTATCGCACCGTCTTCACGGCCATACGCGAAAGCCGCTGGACCGACGCGCAGATCGCGCTCGACTCGATCAAGCCGGGACCGCTTCACGCCATCGCCCGCGCCGAACTTTACCTGGCCAAGGGTTCGCCCAAGGTCGAGCTTCCGCAGATCATGGCCTTGCTGGCCGAAGCGCCCGAGCTGCCGCAAGGCGAGCAGCTGGCGCGCCTTGCCAAGCTGCGCGGGGCGACCGAGCTGCCCATGCTGCCTTCGACCCAGCGGCTGATCTGGCACGAAGCGCCGGCGGTGCGCACGCGTGCCAAGTCGATCCGATCCGATGCGGCCTCGGCGCAGATCGCAACCGAAATGCAGCCGCTGATCAAGGCCGACGATGCCCCCACCGCTGAAGCACTGGTCGAAGCGAAGGCCGGCGAACTGACGCCCGAGGCGCTGACCGAATGGCGGCAGAAGGTCGCCTGGATGTACTATACGCTTGGCCGCGACGCCGATGCCCGCCGCGTTGCCGCGCTTGCTCAGGCCGGCAGCGGCGAGTTCGCGCCGCTGGCCGACTGGGTGCAGGGGCTGGCGGCGTTCCGGCAGAAGGATTGCGCCGGCGCGCAGAACGCCTTTGCCGCCGTTGCGCAGCGCGCCAGCGATACCGAGAAGCGTTCGGCCGGACTGTACTGGGCATCGCGCGCCGACATGGCGTGCGGCCGCCCCGACCTGGTCGGCCAGCGGCTGAAGATCGCGGCCCAGCATGGCGAGACCTTCTATGGGTTGCTCGCCCGGCAGGCGCTGGGGATCAAGGAAATGCCGAGCAAGGCCGAGAAGTTCGTCCATGCCGACTGGCGTGCGTTGGAGCGTCGCCCCAATGTCCGGGTTGCCGCCGCGCTGGTAGAGATTGGCGAAGACGACCTTGCCGCCGCGGTCATCCGGCAGCAGGCGAAGATCGGCGATGCCGGCGAGCATGCGTCGCTCACTCGCCTGTCGGGCCGGCTGGGGCTGCCGGGGACGCAGCTGTGGCTCACGCACAACTGCCCGCAGGGCGCGCGTCCGATCAGCGAGGCGCGGTATCCTACCCCCGACTGGACGCCGGACCGCGGCTGGCGCGTCGACAAGAGCCTGGTCTTTGCCCACACGCTCCAGGAATCGCGCTTCAACCCCACCGTTCAAAGCCCCGCCGGCGCCTATGGGCTGATGCAGATCATGCCTGCCGCCGCGACCGACATCGGGCGCAAGCAAGGCCGGGTGATCGCCCGGACCGACCTCTCGCGTCCATCGGTCAACATGGAGGTCGGGCAAAGCTATATCGAGCAGCTGCGCGACCAGCCGTTCACCAGCGGCCTGCTGCCCAAGGTGATCGCGGCCTATAATGCCGGGCCGACGCCGGTCAGCAACTGGAATTACCAGATCCGGGACAATGGCGACCCGCTGCTGTACATCGAGAGCATCCCCTATTGGGAGACGCGCGGTTACGTCATGACGGTGCTGCGCAACTACTGGATGTACGAGAAGAAGGACGGGCGCGACAGTTCGAGCCGCGCGGCGCTGAGCCAAGGCCTGTGGCCCAAGGTGCCGGGCACGAGCGGCGGGACGGCGGTGCGGATGCAAGCGTCGGTCGCCGGGATGACGAGCACCGTGCGTGCCAACTGACGCTTATGCCAATTGACGAAGCCGCCGCGTTCCGCCCGGTGCGGATTGCGGTGCTCACCATATCGGACACGCGATCCTTCGCGGACGATCGCTCGGGCGACACGCTGGTCGGTCGGCTGATGTCGGCCGGTCACGAGCTGGCCGATCGCGCGATCGTGCCGGATGACCCCGAGCTGATCATGGGCAAGCTTCACGCCTGGATCGACGACCCGCTGGTCGACTGCATCATCACCACCGGCGGCACCGGCGTGACCGGGCGCGACGTCACGCCCGAGGCGCTGGAGCGCGTGGCGGACAAGATGATCCCCGGCTTTGGCGAGCTGTTCCGCTGGCTGAGCTATGCCAAGATCGGCACCTCCACCATCCAGTCGCGCGCAACCGCCTGTGTCGCGCGCGGGACCTATATTTTTGCCCTGCCCGGGTCGACCGGCGCGGTGAAGGACGGGTGGGACGACATTCTGGCGCACCAGCTCGACAGCCGCTTTCGGCCGTGCAACTTGGTCGAGCTGATGCCGCGACTGATGGAGCGCTGACGCTTCAGCCGCACCATTGCAGGGCAACGTTAAGCAGCACGTCGGGGCCGACACGCTGCCATAGCCACCAGCCCGCACCCAGCACCGCGACAAGTGCGATGATGCCGACTGCCTTCATGCCGGTTGCAGCCGCGCCACCGGCGCTTCGCGGATCGGCAGATGAACCAGCGCCGCGAACAGTCCGAGCGCGACCGACGCGGTCCAGATGCTGTCGTAGCTGCCGGTGAGGTCGAACATCAGCCCGGCGCTCCACGCGCCGAAGAAGCTGCCGACCTGATGGCTGAGGAACACGATGCCGTAGAGCATCGAGAGGTAACGGATGCCGAAGATGCCGCCGATCAGACCGCTCGTCAGCGGGACGGTGCCAAGCCACAGGAATCCCATCGCCCCGGCAAAGGCGAGCGCCGTCACTGGCGTCAGCGGCAGGGCGAGGAAAGCCAGCATGACCGCACTTCGCGCGGCGTAGAGCCCGGCAAGCAGCCCCTTCTTGCTCCACCGATCGCCCATGATGCCGAAGAACCACGAGCCGGCGATGTTGAACAGTCCGACCAGCGCCAGCGCATTGGCGCCAGTCGCGAGGCTCAGCCCCTTGTCGGTCAGATAGGCCGGAAAGTGCGTGCCGATGAACGCGATATGGAATCCGCAGACGAAGAAGCCGGCGTTGAGCAGCCAGAAGCTGCGTTCGCCGGAGGCTTCCCGCAGCGCGTCGCGCACGCTTTGGTCGCGCCCGGATTCCGCCGGTAGCTGCGGCCGCCCTGCAACGCCGAGCGACAGGATCACCATGACCGAAATCAGTCCGGCAAGCCCGATCAGCGCCATCCGCCAGCCAAGTTCGGCAATCATCAGCTGTCCACCCGGAACCACCAGGAACTGGCCAAGCGACCCCCCGGCAGTGACAAGCCCGAACGCCAGGCTGCGCCGTTCCGGCGGCACCACCCGGCCGACGGCGCCCAGCACGGTGACAAAGGTGCAGGCCGACATGGCAAGCCCGACGAGCACGCCGAACGAGAGATAAAGGCCCAGGGCTCCGCTCGCCAGCGACGCGCCGACAAGACCGAGCGCATAAACGACCGCACCCGCCACGACGAGCCGCCCGGCACCATATTTGTCCCCCAGTGCGCCGGTGATCGGCTGAAGCAAGCCGAACAGCAGGTTCTGCAGCGCCAGCGCCAGGCCGAAATCGCTGCGGCCGATGCCCAGCCCCATGCTCATGTCGGGCAGGAACAACCCGAACGCCTGCCGCACGCCCATCGAGATCGTGACGATCGCGGCGGCGCAGAAGATGACGATCGAGGGGCGACGCATGGCCATGATCGGTTCCATGCGCCCGCCATGGCGGCTTGTCACCCCCGGGGCATATGTTCTTGTATTGTTCCTGTCCGGCGCTACGCTGGGCGCATGGCGAAGACTCGTCCGGTGCGCGGCGCCACGCTCAATTGCGAAAGCAGCCGCTTCAACCTGCTGCAACGCGAAGCGGAGGGGGACTGGCTCGATGCGCGGACAGTGATCGACGGCGAGCTGCCTGCGGTGCGGACGAGTGTTACGGTGGAGAAGCCGCGAACGATCATCGCTCGCAACAACTCGCCCGACATTGCCTTCGATCGTTCGGTGAACCCCTATCGCGGGTGCGAACATGGCTGCATCTACTGCTTCGCGCGGCCGAGCCATGCCTATCATGACCTGTCGCCAGGACTGGACTTCGAAACCAAGCTGTTCGCCAAGCCCGACGCCCCCGCCCTGCTGCGCGAGGCGTTGGGCAAGCGCGGCTATGTCTGCCAGCCGATCGCGTTCGGGACGAACACCGACCCATATCAGCCGATCGAGGCGACGTGGCGGATCACGCGTGGGTGCATCGAGGTGCTGGCCGCTTGCGACCATCCGATCACCATGACAACCAAGTCGAACCGCGTGGTGCGCGACATCGACCTGCTGGCACCGATGGCGGCGCGGGGGCTTGCGGCGGTGATGATCTCGATCACCTCGCTCGACCCGAAGATCGCGGGCACGGTCGAGCCGCGCGCGCCGCACCCGGAGCGGCGGTTGGAGGCGGTGGCGAAGCTGCGCGCTGCGGGGATCCCGACCTATGTCTCGCTCTCACCGGTCATCCCGCAGATCACCGATCACGAGATGGAACATATCATGGAACGCGCGGCGGAGGCGGGCGCGCTCGGCTGCTTCTTCCTGCCGGTGCGCCTGCCGCATGAAGTCGCGCCACTGTTTCGCGCCTGGCTGGACACGCACTTCCCCGATCGCGCGGCCAAGGTGATGGCGACGATCCAGTCGATCCGCGGCGGTCGCGACAATGACCCCAACTTCCATACCAGGATGAAGGGACAAGGGCCGTGGGCCGACCTGTTGCGCACGCGGTTCAAGATCGCGGCGAGACGCCATGGGCTCGATCGGCCCTATATCGCGCTGCGGCGCGACCTGTTCCGACCGCCCGCGGGAGCGCAAGGCGAGCTGTTCGGCTAAGGCGGTCGTCGCAATGGCAGTGCTACACGCGGTGCGCGCGTTTCACTCAAGCCGGGGCGAAGCGAAAATCCTTGAACTGTTCGCGCAGCGCCGTCTTGAGCAGCTTGCCCGTCGCGGTGTGCGGCAGGGAATCGACGAACACGATCTCGTCCGGCAGCCACCATTTGGCGACCTGAGTCGCCAGATGCGCGCGGATCTGGTCCGGGGTGACGTCACTGTCGGGCTTGCGGACGACGACCAGCAGCGGACGCTCGTCCCATTTGGGGTGCGCGATACCGATCGCCGCCGCCTCGGCAACGCCGGCACATCCCACCGCCGCATTTTCAAGATCAACCGAACTGATCCATTCGCCGCCCGACTTGATGACGTCCTTCGCGCGGTCGGTAATCTGCATAACGCCATCGGGATGCAGCGCGGCGACGTCGCCCGTGTCGAAAAAGCCGTCGTCGGTCAGGCAGGGCCCCGCCTCGTCCTTGAAATATTGTTTGATGACCCATGGCCCCCTGACCTGCAGGCGGCCCGAGCTTTGGCCATCGCGGGGCAGGACGCGGCCTTCATCGTCGACCGTCCGCATCTCGACACCGAAGGGCGAGCGGCCCTGATACACGGTGCGATCAACCTTCTGATCGAAGGACAGCTCGTCCCAGTTCCAGCTGGGGGCACCGGCCGTCCCCATCGGCGATGTTTCAGTCATCCCCCAGGCATGGTTGACGCGCGCACCCATCTTCATGATCCGCTCGATCATCGATCGCGGCGCGGCCGAGCCGCCGATCGTCACCAGTTTCAGATGCTGCGGCGCCTCGCCGGTCGCGTCGATATGTTGGAACATGGCGAGCCAGACGGTCGGCACGCCAGCGGTATGCGTCACCTTCTCACGGTTCATCAGCTCGCACAGCACCTTGCCGTCGTAGCTCGCCGAGAAGACGAGCTTCAGGCCGACCATCGGCGAGGCGAACGGCATGCCCCAGCCGACCGCGTGGAACATCGGCACGATCGGGAGCGACACGGCCTTGCCGGAAAGTTCGAACACGTCCGGCTGGATGATGCCGAACGCATGCAGCAGCGACGAGCGATGGGTGTACAGCACCCCCTTCGGATTGCCGGTGGTGCCCGAGGTGTAGCAGAGCATGCAGGGTTCACGCTCGTCACCTTCGACCCAGGCATAATCGCCATCCTCGCGGCCGATCACGGCCTCGAAGCTGTCTTCACCCTCCCCGTCATAGACAATGTAATGCTCGATGCTGGTCCAGTGCGGCTTCAGCCGATCGACAATGGGCTGGAACAGCTTGTCATAGATGAGGACGCGGTCTTCGGCATGGTTGGCGATGTAGACGAGCTGGTCGTCGAACAGACGCGGGTTGATGGTGTGGACGATGCCGCCCAAGCCGATCGTGCCGTACCAGGTGACAAGATGGCGGCTGTGATTCATCGCCAGCGTCGCCACGCGATCGCCCCGCTTGAGCCCCATCCGCTCCAATGCCTGGGCAAGCTTGCGCGCGTCGCGGGCGACCTCGGCCCAATTGGTCCGCGTCTCGCTCCCATCAGCCCAGCGGCTGACGATTTCCCGGCTGCCATGTTCGCGCTCGGCATGTTCGACGACCCGGGGTACCCGAAGCTCGAAATCCTGCATCGCGCCAAGCATCGCACTCTCCTGTAACCGCACGGGTTTCCGTAGCCGGAAACCATCCTGCGGGTTCGAGGCGCGCGATGCAAGAGGCGGCCAGCGTCAGCTGGCGAGCGCGAGCCTGGGTTGTTCGGTGGGCTTGAGATCGGCGCTGGCGACACCCGGCACGCCCTCGATCCGCGTGGCAATCTCGCCATCCAGGCGGAAGTTGCGGCCAAGCACCAACTCGGCCTCGCCACCGCCAGGCAGCGGTGCATCGACGATCACCTCACACCGCCCGCCGCGCGCGTCGCCAAGCAGGCTTGCCACCTGCGCCAGCGCCGAGGGTTCGCTGATCGAGAGGCGCAAGGTCAGGCGCACGTCCTTTGCCATCCCCTCGAAAGGCTGCACCTTACGCACCGTGACGCGCGGCGTGTCCTCACCGGGACGGCGATCGAGTTCGATGGTCAGGATGCCGCAACCGCCAACGCGAGCAGCCTCCTCCATCTCCTTTGCCGTGAACTCCTCGAAACAGGTGCAGGGCACCATGCCGCTCGAGTCAGAGAGCGTCGCCATCATGTAACGCTTGCCGCGCGCCGAGGTGCGCCAGCGCGCATCCTCGATCAACGCGGCGATGGTCGCGCCGGCGCGCCCGCCCTCGGCGATCTGGATTTCACCGAGCGTGGCGATCGCGCGCGCCGAATGCAGCTTGGCAAGGTGCTGGTAGCGATCGAGCGGGTGCGCGGAGAAGAAGAAGCCAAAGCTGTCCTTCTCCGCCTCGATCCGCTGGCCCAGCGTCCATTGCGCGCTCTTGGGCAGCTGGATGGCACTGCCGACCGGCTCGGCATCGCCGAACAGGCCGCCCTGCCCGCTCGTGCGGTTGGCATGGGTGCGCTGCGCGACGGCCAGGATCGTCTCGGCGGCAGCGTATACGCCGGCGCGATTGGGCGCGACGCTGTCGAACGCCCCGGCACCGGCCAGCGCCTCGACCTGCCGCTTGTTCAGCATGCGCGGATCGACGCGGTGCGCGAAGTCGTCCAGGTTCTGGAAGCGACCCTTGGCGGTTCGCTCGTCGACGATCTCTTCCATCGCCTTTTCGCCGACCCCCTTAAGGCCAGCGAGCGCGTAGCGGACGGCGAACCCGTCATCGACCGCTTCGACCGAGAACTCGGCTTCGCTGGCGTTGATGTCGGGCGGCAGGCAGGCGACGCCCAGCCGCTTCATATCGTCGACAAAGACGGCGAGCTTTTCGGTCTGGCCGAGTTCGAAGCACATCGACGCGGCGAAGAATTCGTGCGGGTAGTGCGCCTTGAACCAGGCGGTATGATAGGCGAGCAGCGCATAGGCGGCGGCGTGCGACTTGTTGAAGCCATAGCCGGCAAACTTGTCGATCAAGTCGAACAACTCGTTGGCTTTCGCCTCCGAAATGCCGTTCACCTTCGCGCAGCCCTCCACGAACAGCGCGCGCTGCGCGTCCATCTCGGCCTTGATCTTCTTGCCCATCGCGCGGCGCAGCAAGTCCGCGCCACCGAGCGAATAGCCGGCCAGGATCTGCGCGGCCTGCATCACCTGTTCCTGATAGACGAAGATGCCGTAGGTTTCCTTCAGGATGCCTTCGAGCAGCGGGTGCGGATATTCGATCGGCTCCTGCCCCTGCTTGCGTCGACCGAACATCGGGATGTTGTCCATCGGGCCAGGGCGGTAGAGCGAGACGAGCGCGATGATGTCGCCGAAATTCGTCGGGCGCACCGCGGTCAGTGTGCGGCGCATCCCTTCGGATTCCAGCTGAAACACGCCCACCGTGTCGCCGCGCTGGAGGAGTTCGTAGACCGCCGGATCGTCCCAGCCGAGCGCACCCAGATCGATATCGATGTTGCGCGCGGACAGAAGCTCGACCGCCTTTTGCAGCACCGACAGCGTCTTGAGGCCGAGGAAGTCGAACTTCACCAGCCCGGCACCCTCGACATATTTCATGTCGAACTGGGTGACCGGCATGTCCGAGCGCGGGTCGCGATAGAGCGGCACCAACTGCGCCAGCGGACGGTCGCCGATCACCACGCCCGCCGCGTGGGTGGACGAGTGGCGCGGCAGCCCCTCTAGCCGCATGGCAAGGTCGATCAGGTAGCGGACGCCGTCGTCACTGTCATATTCGGCCTTGAACTCGCTGACGCCGTTCAGCGAGCGCGGCAGGGTCCAGGGGTCGGTCGGATGGTTCGGGACGAGCTTGGCGAGCCGATCGACCTGGCCATAGCTCATCTGGAGCACGCGCCCCGTGTCCTTCAGCACGGCGCGCGCCTTCATCGTTCCGAAGGTGATGATCTGCGCCACCTGATCGCGCCCGTATTTCTGCTGGACGTAGCGGATCACCTCGCCGCGCCGCGTTTCGCAGAAGTCGATGTCGAAGTCGGGCATCGACACGCGTTCGGGATTGAGGAAGCGCTCGAACAGCAGCCCCAGCGCCAACGGGTCCAGATCGGTGATGGTGAGCGCCCAGGCGACCACGCTGCCAGCGCCCGATCCGCGCCCCGGTCCCACGGGGATGCCGTTCGCCTTGGCCCATTTGATGAAGTCGGCGACGATCAGGAAGTAGCCAGGAAACCCCATTTGGACGATGATGTCGGTTTCGAACGTCAGCCGGTCGAAATATTCCTGGCGTTTTTCGGGGTCGGTGATGCCGGCATAGGCAAGCCGATCCTCCAACCCCGCCCGGGCATCCTCACGCAGCTGCCGCGCCTCACCCTCGATATCGCCGGCGAGACTGGGCAGGATCGGCTTGCGCTTCGGCGCGGCAAAGGCGCAACGCTGCGCGACGACGAGCGTGTTGTCGATCGCCTCGGGCAGGTCGTCGAACAACCGCTTCATCTCGGTCGCGGACTTCACCCAAGCGTCGGGCGAGGAGCGCGGCCGATCGTCACTGGCGACATAGGCGGAGTTTGCAATGCACAGCATCGCGTCATGCGCTTCGTGGAAGGTCGGTTCGGCATAGCAGGCCGGATTGGTCGCCACGATCGGCAGGTTGCGCTCATAGGCAAGGTCGAGCAGCCTGGGCTCGGCCGCGCCCTCCACCGGATCAAGGCGCCGAACGATTTCGATATAGAGCCGCCCATCGAACAGGCGTTGCAGCCGGTCGGCATAGCTGGAAGCAGCGCCGTCCTGCTCCTCCGCGAAGAGCCTTGCCAGCGCGCCCTCACGGCCTGCGGTGAGCGCAATCACGCCCTCGGTACGGCCTTCCAGATCCTCGAACCGGACATGCGCGTCCTTTTCGATGGGCCGATCGAGATGCGCCCGCGAAACAAGATCGCATAGATTGTTGTAGCCGGTTTCGTCCTGCGCGAAGAGGGCGAGCCAATCCAGCGGCGGCTCGACGCCATCAGGCATGTCGGGGCGCTGAACGCACAGCAGCGTGCCGATGACCGGCTGAACCCCCGCCTTCTTCGCCGCGTCGGAATAAGACATGGCGGCATAGAGCCCATTGCGGTCGCACAGGCCCGCGGCAGGAAAGCCGAGTTCGCGCGCGCGCGCGGCGATCGCCTTGGGCTCGATCGCCCCTTCGAGCATGGTGTAGGCGGAGAAGATGCGGAGGGGCACGAAGCCGGAATGGGGCATGGCGCGACTATAGGTTCGCCGGTGCGCGGGGGTCAAAGCGGCTTGGCGCGTTTTCCACAGCAAAGTGCGCAGAACGAGTGCAATGCAGTGATCTCGGCGAAAACCGGGATTTCAGGCGATCGCAGGGAGGAGCCGCACGAGATGCCGGCTTTCGCCGGGATGACGGATAAGGCGGCCTTAAAGCAGTTTTTCGATATCCTTCGCGATGTCCTCAGGCTTGGTCTGCGGCGCGTACCGCTCGACGACCTGGCCATCGCGGTCGATCAGGAACTTGGTGAAGTTCCACTTGATCCCCTCAGTGCCGAACAGCCCCGGTGCGGCCTTTTTGAGATAGCGATAGAGCGGCGCCGCGTCGGGCCCATTCACCTCGACCTTGCCATAGACGGGGAAGGTGACGTCGTACGTCAGCGAGCAGAAATTGGCGATCTCGTCCGCGTCGCCGGGCTCCTGCTCGCCGAACTGGTTGCAGGGAAATCCCAGGACCTCGAATCCCCGGTCGCCATAGTTGCGGTGAAGCGCCTCAAGCCCGGTATATTGCGGGGTAAAGCCGCACTGCGACGCGACGTTCACGATCAGCAGCACCTTGCCTGCATAGTTCGACAAGTCAGTGTCGCTGCCGTCTGGCGCTTTCACTGGAATGCTCGCGATCTGGCTCATTTCGCTCTCCCGCCGCGCGCCAGCATGGTTTCAAGGTTCAGTTTCACGCCCTGCCATTCATGTGCCAGCACCGAATAGACCATGGTGTCGCGTACGCGCCCATCGGGCATGATCCGCTGTCCGCGCAGCACGCCGTCGAGCTTCACGCCGAGCCGTTCGATCGCACGTTGTGAGGGCTTGTTGAACCAGTCGGTGCGGAACTGGACGCAAACACAGTCGAGCAATTCGAAGGCGTGGGTGAGCAGCAGCAGCTTGGCCTCGGTGTTGAGGCCGGTGCGCTGGGCGCGGGCGGCGTAGAAGGTACCGCCGATCTCGACGCGACGATGCGCGCGGTTCATGCGCAGGTAGCGTGTCGTGCCCACCACGCTACCCCCGGCATCGAGCACGGCGAACGGCATCCCCCGGCCCTCGCCACGCTCGCGAAACGCATGAGCGAACCAGTCGTCGATCGTCTCAGGCCCGGGCGCGACGGTGTAGAACAATTCCCACAATCGCCCGTCGGCTGCGGCGGACAACAGCGCGTCGCGATCCTCAGGCGCAAGCGGGCGCAGCGTTACGTGCCCGCCCTCCAGCGTCGGCGGGTCGGTCCAGTTGCTCATTCGAGGATGCCGTCGTGCAGCCGGACCACTCGATCCATGCGATCGGCCAGCCGCTCGTTATGCGTCGCAATCAACGCGGCGGAGCCTTCGCCGCGCACAAGGCGAAGGAACTCGGCCAGCACGATGTCCGCGGTCTTCTCGTCCAGATTGCCGGTCGGCTCGTCGGCCAGCACCAGTGCCGGGCGGGTGGACAGCGCGCGGGCGACAGCGACGCGCTGTTGCTCGCCACCCGACAACTGGTTGGGACGATGGGTGAGTCGGGTGCCGAGGCCAAGCGCGGTCAGCAGCGCTTCGGCCCGCGCCTTCGCGTCCTCGAACGTTGCGCCCTGGATCAGTCGCGGAAGCTCGACATTCTCCGTCGCATTGAAGTCGGGCAGCAAGTGGTGGAACTGATACACGAAGCCCAGCTTGTCGCGCCGCGTGAGCGTGCGCTCATGGCTTTCCAGCTTGCCGACCTCCGCCCCGTCGATGCGGATCGACCCGTCGAACCCGCCCTCGAGCAGGCCGACTGCCTGAAGCAAGGTCGACTTGCCGGAGCCCGAAGCGCCGAGCAGCGCGACGATCTCACCCGGAGCGATGGCAAGGTCGACGCCGCGCAGGACGTGGATCGTGGTTTCGCCCTGGGTGAACGATCGGCGCAGATCCCTGGTTTGCAGGACAGGCTCACTCATAGCGCAGCACCTGGACGGGATCGGTGCTCGCCGCCTTGAATGCGGGATACAAGGTCGCGAGGAAGCTGAAGAACAACGCCATCAGCGCGATGCCGGTCACTTCGACCGGATCGGTCTTGGCCGGCAGTTCGGTCAGATAGCGCATGGACGGGTCCCATATGTTTTGGCCGGTGATGAACCCGATCCCGCTCAGCACCCCCTGCCGGAAATACAGCAGGACAAAGCCGAGGATCAGTCCGGCCGCTATACCGAGCGAGCCGATCGTTGTGCCGACCGTGACGAAGATCTTGATCAGCCCCGCCCGGGTCGCACCCATCGTACGCAATATCGCGATGTCGCGCGTCTTGGCTCGAACCAGCATGATCAGCGACGACAGGATGTTGAACACCGCAACCAGGATCAGGATCGACAGCACGGTGAAGGTGACCACGCGATCGACCTGCAAGGCCTCGAACAAGGTGGCGTTGAGCGTGCGCCAGTCCGTCAGTTGACCTACCCGCGCAACCTTCTGCGCGAGCGGCGCGGTGATCTCACCCACCTTGTCCGGATCGACCGTGTCGAGTTCGATCATGCCGACCGAATCGCCCATCAGGAGCAACGTCTGCGCTTCCTCCATCGGCATGACGACGAACGCCTTGTCGTAATCATAGACGCCCACTTCAAAGATCGCGGTCACGCGATAGGCGACGATGCGCGGCACGGTGCCGAACGGACTGGTCAGCCCTTGAGGGCTGAGCAGCGACACGCTGCTGCCGACCGAAGCGCCGAGCGAATGGGCGAGGCGCGAGCCGATGGCGATACATTCGCAGCCGGCCGTCAGCCCTTTGAAATTACCCAGCAGGACGTTCTTGTTGATCGTCGGATTGGCCCGGATGTCCGCGACCGTCATGCCGCGCACCAGCACGCCCTCGACCCGCCCCTGGAAGCTGGCCATCAGCGGCTGCTCGATCAGCGGTGTTGCGCTTGTGACACCCGGCGTCTTGCGCGCTTCCGCCACGATCTGGCGCCAGTCGCGCAGCTGGCCGCCATAGCCTTGCACCACCGCATGGCCGTTCAGCCCCGTGATCTTGTCGAACAGTTCGGCGCGAAATCCGTTCATCACGCTCATCACGATCACCAGGGCGGCGACGCCCAGCATGACGGCGACCAGGCTGATCCCGGCGACCAGAAAGATGAACGCCTCTCCCCGCCCGGGCAACAGGTAGCGGCGGGCGATCGTGCGCTCGTAGCGGTTAAGCAGCATGGGCGGGGTGTTAGGGGGTGAAGAGAAAGCGCGCAATCCGCGCTGTTGCCGATTCAACACAGGGTCGTTGCAAACGCTTGATTGAGGTCGATGGTCTGATGACATTGGCCGCAACGCTGCCTAGGCAGAATTCACGAAGCGCAGGCAATGGCCGTGGTTCGGGGAGGCTCTTCAGCCCCGCCTGTCAAAGGGCGTGCGGGCGAAGTGGCCACAAGGGGGCTGACGAGGCATCGTCACGCAGGGGCCCGGGTCGGAAACGGCCCGGGCCTTTGCCGTTTCCGGGCCGGTCTGCAGCGATTGCGGCAGCAATTTCCACCCCTCTTGAAACGTCGGGAAGCGATCCCAAATCAGCGATGCACGGCGCCATTCGGGTCGTGCTGGCACTTGCGTCGCGAAGGTTCGGGCGCAGCCAAGACGTTGAAATTGCTCATTGGAGGATATCGCCATGCGTCAGATCGACTTGACCCCCTTCCGCCGCTCCGCAATCGGCTTCGACCGGCTGTTCGACATGCTCGAATCGACCGCGCGCCAGCAGAGCAGCGAGAACTACCCCCCGTTCAACCTCGAGCGCGTGTCCGACGACCGCTACCGGATCACGATCGCCGTTGCCGGCTTCAAGCCCGACGAGATCGATATCACCGCGCAACAGAACCTGCTGCTGGTGACCGGCAAGAAGGCCGAATCGCAGGACAACAACCCGGCGCAGATGCTGCACCTTGGCATCGCCAATCGCGGGTTCGAGCGTCGCTTCGAGCTGGCCGACTTCGTCCTGGTCGAGCGCGCCGACCTCAATGATGGCCTGCTGGTCATCGAGCTGGTGCGCGAAGTGCCCGAGGCGATGAAGCCCAAGAAGATCGCGATCGGCGGCGGCCAGGAGCCGGAAGCCATCGAGCACCGCTCGGTCGCGTAAACTGACGACGGCGCGGCGCGCCATCCCCCTCGCGCGCCGTGGCCGAGAGGCGCCCGGACGACGAGTTCGGGCGCCTTTTTTATGAGGCGGCCAGTTCCTTGAGCGGCGTCGCCGCATCCGCCAGCTTCGCGGCATCGATCGACAGCCGCTCGACCACCAGCTTGCGGCCCTGGACGTAATCCTTGGTCGCATTGACGCAGTCGAGCGCGATCACGCGGCCTTCCTTGAGGTAGATGACACTGAAGCTGCGGCTGGCCGGATCGCCGCGCGTCACCGTGGCGTCGTGACCGGTCGATAGCCCGACGGTCTGCAGCCTGAGGTCATATTGGGTCGACCAGAACCACGGCACCGCATCGTACGCCAGATCCTGTCCCATGATCGTCCTGGCCACCAGCGTCGCCTGGTCGTTGGCGTTCTGCACGGATTCGAGCCGGATCGGCAGGCCATCGGCAAAGCCATTGGCGTGCAGCGCGCAATCGCCGATCGCGAAGATATCCGGCAGCGAGGTGCGGCACTGGTGATCGACCGCCACGCCGTTACCCCCTTCGGCCCCTGCGGCGATCAGCGGCTCGACCGCCGGAACGATGCCGATGCCCACGATCACCATCTGCGCCGGGATCACCTCGCCGCTCGCCATGCGGACGCCGCTCACCCTGCCCTCGCCCTCAATGCACTCGACCGCCGCCTCCAGCCGGACATCGACGCCATGCGCGCGATGCTCGGCTTCGTAGAAGCGCGACAGATCCTCGCCCGCGACACGCGCGAGCACGCGATCAAGCGCTTCGAGCAACACGACCTTCTTGCCGAACTTGGCAAGCACCGCTGCAGCTTCGAGGCCGATATAGCCGCCACCGATCACCACGGCCTGGCTCACACCATCCAGCTCGCCGAGCATGCGGTCGGCATCGGCGCGGGTGCGAACGGTGTGGACGCCAGCGAGGTCGTTGCCCGCGCAGGCAAGCCGCCGCGGGCTGCCACCGGTGGCCCAGATCAGCTGGCCATAACCGATCGTCGCGCCGTCCGCCGTGGTCACGCTGTGCGCTTCGGCGTCGACCGATACGACGCGGCGGCCCAGCAGCATCTCGACCTTGCGCTCTTCCCAAAATGCGGCTGGGCGGATCAGGATGCGCTCGAACGCCTTCTCGCCCGAGAAATACTCCTTGGAGAGCGGCGGACGCTCGTAAGGCAGTTCAGGCTCGTCCCCGATGACGGCGATGCTGCCCTCGAACTTCGCCTGCCGCAGCGCGATCGCTGCCTGGGCGCCGCCATGCCCTGCCCCAACGATAACTACGTCATACCGCATCCGCGCGCTCTCCCCGGTTCGCGGGAGCGGTTAGCAGCGGCGCGCGCGCATCGCAAAGTCGATCGGCATCGGCGTCCGATCCGCAGACTTCGCCGTCAGGCCATCGCCATCAGGCTGGCATTGCCACCGGCCGCCGTCGTGTTGATCGACATCGACACTTCCTCGACCAGCCAGTCGAGCCGCGGCGCGCCCGCTTGGGGCAGGACGATCGGCCCGGGCAGCTCGGCAAGATCCTGCAGGACGGCACGGCGGGTCGCCGCGTCGCCTTCGATCAATGCCCCGCTATACGGGCCAGCGCTGCGCCAGTCGTTCACCCAGACGATGCGCTCCGCAACGCGGCGCGGCAGGTCGGCCAGTTCGCCTTGCAAAACCGAAGTGCCGATCACGACATGGTTCCCGGTCGCCAGCGCCGCGCTCAGTTGCTCGATCAGTCCCTGCCGGCTTTGCGGCAGCAGCAGCACGCGGCCACGCGGATGAAGGCTGTAGAGGTTCCGCTCACCCACTGGCCCAGGCAATTCGACTTCGGCACCCAGCAGCGAACGCGCCGCAGCATCGCGCGCGACGTCGCCGGCACCGTTCAGCCACACCGCCAAGTCGCGCACCGCCGGATCGGCGGACGCCGATGCGATGCCGGGCGGCATCGTCGCCTCCCGCACTAGTCGTCCAAGATATAGCGGCCCGCCCGCCTTGGGTCCCGTACCGGACAAGCCCCGACCGCCAAATGGCTGGACGCCGACGACAGCGCCAATGACGTTGCGATTGATATACAGGTTGCCCGCTTCGATCCGCGCGCTGACATGCGCGATCGTCTCGTCGAGCCGCGTATGCAGGCCAAAGGTCAGGCCATAGCCCGTGGCGTTGATCGCATCGATCAGCTTGTCCAGGTCACGGCGGCGATAGCGCACGACGTGCAGCACCGGACCGAACACCTCGCGCGTCAGGTCGGCTATGTCGTCAAGCTCGATGATTGTCGGGGGAACGAACGTGCCGTGCTGGGTCTCGCCGGCCAGCGCGATCTGCTCAACGCGCCGGCCCATGCTCCGCATCCGCTCGATATGCTGCTCGATCGTCGCCTGCGCCTCGGCCGTGATGACCGGGCCGATATCGGTGCTCAGGCGATCGGTGCGGCCGATCGACAATTCGTGCAGCGCGCCCTTCAGCATCGCCAGGATCCGGTCGGCGACGTCCTCTTGCACGCACAGGATGCGCAGCGCCGAGCAACGTTGCCCCGCGCTGTCGAAGGCCGACGCAATGACATCGGCAACGACTTGCTCGGCAAGCGCTGAACTGTCGACGATCATCGCGTTCTGCCCACCAGTTTCGGCGACGAACGGGATTGGCAGTCCGTCGACCGTCAGGCGCTTGGCGAGTTCCTTCTGAATGATCCGAGCCACTTCGGTCGATCCGGTAAACATCACGCCCTGCACGTCGGGCGCGGAGACCAGCGCCGCGCCAATCGCGCCATCGCCCGGAACCAGCTGCAATGCTGCGTGCGGAATGCCCGCTTCGTGCAGGATGGCGACACCCTGCGCCGCAATCAGCGGCGTCTCCTCGGCCGGCTTGGCCAGCACGGTGTTCCCAGCGACCAGCGCCGCCGCGACCTGTCCGGTAAAGATCGCCAGCGGGAAATTCCACGGGCTGATGCAGACGACCGGCCCCAATGGCCGATGCGCTGGCCCCAGCGTCGCACGGGCTTGCTGCGCGTAATAGCGCAGGAAATCGACCGCCTCGCGCACTTCCGCGATGGCGTTCGCGGCCGACTTGCCCGCCTCGCGCATAATGAGGCCCATCAACGGCCCCATACGGTCCTGCATCAGGTCCGCAGCGCGGTCGAGATAGGTCGCGCGCTGCGCGGGGGGCGTGGTTGCCCAGTCGTCCGCGGCCGCACGAGCGGCAACGACGGCAGCCACCGCCGCTTCCGGCGCCACTTCGACCACCGTGCCGACAACATCGCGGCGATCGGCCGGGTTATAGACCGGGCGCGCCGTGCCCTGCTCGTCGGCGGGCGCCGCCGCCCAGCCCGCTTCGGCGCTTTCGCGCAACGCGCTCGCAAGCCCCTCCAACGCGGTCTCGTCCGACAGATCGATGCCGTGCGAATTGCGCCGCTCACCATACAAGTCGGCCGGCAGCGCGATCAGCGGGTGCCGCGCACCCACCACATCCATCGAACGCACCTGATCGACCGGGTCGGCGACAAGATCGGCGATCGACACCTCAGGATCGGCGATGCGGTTGACGAAGGACGAGTTTGCCCCGTTTTCGAGCAGGCGGCGAACGAGGTAGGCGAGCAGCGTCTCGTGCGTGCCGACCGGCGCATAGATGCGGCAGGGGCGGTTCAGCTTGTCCGGCCCGACGACCTCGTCGTAGAGCGGCTCGCCCATGCCGTGCAGGCACTGGAACTCATAGTCACCGATGCTGAAATCCGGCCCGGCAAGCTGATAGATCGTCGCGAGCGACTGTGCGTTGTGCGTCGCGAATTGCGGGAAGACGTGCGCGCGTGCCGCCAGCAGCTTGCGCGCGCAGGCGACGTACGCGACATCGGTATGGATCTTTCGCGTATAGACCGGGAAGTCGGCCAGCCCGTCGACCTGCGCGCGTTTGATCTCTGCATCCCAATAAGCGCCCTTGACCAGCCGCACCATGATGCGCCGATCGGCCCGATGCGCCAGATCGACGATCCAGTCGATGACGAACGGACAGCGCTTGCCATAGGCCTGAACGACGAAACCCAGTCCGTTCCACCGCGCCAGTTCAGGATCGAGCGCAAGACTTTCGAGTATGTCGAGCGAGAGTTCGAGGCGATCGGCCTCTTCGGCATCGATGTTGAAGCCGATGCCGTAGCCCTTGGCGAGCAGCGCCAGCGCCTTCACCTTCGGTAACAGCTCGCCCATGACCCGCGCCGCCTGCAAGCGCGCATAACGCGGATGCAGCGCGGACAGCTTGATCGAGATGCCGGGTCCGCCATAGACGCCGCGTCCCGCCGACGCGCGGCCGATCGCGTTCACCGCATTCTCGTAATCGCGATAATAGCGGTCGGCATCGGCCATGGTCGTCGCCGCTTCGCCAAGCATGTCGTAGCTGTACTGGAAACCACGCGCCTCAAGCTTGCGGGCGCGGGCCAGCGCTTCATCGATCGTCTCGCCCGTGACGAACTGCTCGCCCATCATGCGCATCGCCATGTCGACGCCGCGCCGGATCACCGGCTCGCCAGCGCGTGCGATCAGTCGCGTCAATGCGGCACCCAGCCCCGCGTCATTGACGCTGCCGGTCAGCTTGCCGGTCACCACCAGGCCCCAGGTCGCGGCGTTCACGAACAGCGAACGGCCATCACCGACATGGGACTTCCAGTCGCCCTCCGCGATCTTGTCGCGGATCAACGCATCGCGCGTGTCGTTGTCGGGGATGCGCAGCAACGCCTCGGCCAGGCACATCAGCGCCACACCCTCCTGGCTGGACAGCGCATATTCCTGAACCAGTCCTTCGACGCCGGTGCCCTTATGCTTGGCGCGCAGCGCGGTGATCAGCGCCGATGCCGTCGCGCGCGCCGTAGCGCGCATGTCGTCCGGCAGGGTCGCCTGCTCGACCAGCGGGGCCACACAGTCCGGCTCGGGGCGGCGATACGCTGCGGTGATCGCGGCGCGCAGCGGTGTGGCCGGACGGATCCGGGGAGCGAAGTCGGCGAACGGCGTGGTCATGGCGGGCCTGCTGCAACTGGAGGTACGGCGCATGCTATCAAAGATGGGCTGTGCGGATCGACTTTTCAGCGGCGCGCGCTATACCGATCGAACTTGATTGAGCGGGCATAGCAGGACAATTGGCTGATAATCGCACACCAGCTAGTCAGATCGACGTGTTCGATCGCAAGATCATCGACGTGCTTCGGCAGGACGGCCGCATCTCGTTCACCGACCTTGCCCAACGAGTCGGCCTGTCGAAGACGCCGTGCCAGATCCGCGTCAGACGACTGATCGCCAACGGCACGATCCGCGGCTTTCGCGCGGTAGTCGATCCGGCGCGGCTGGGCCTCGATCATGTCGCTTTTGCCGAGGTGAAGCTGTCCGATACGCGCGAGGAGGCGCTCGACGCCTTCCGACGCGCGGTGCTGAAAATCCCGGAGGTCGAGGAGTGCCACATGATCGCCAGCAGCTTCGACTATCTGCTCAAGGTGCGCACCGCCGACATCCGCCGCTATCGCGAAGTGCTGGGCGAGCGCATCTCGAGCCTGCCGCACGTCGCCAGCACGTCCACCTTCGTCGCGATGGAAACGATCCGCGACAGCTCGACCTGACCTCCCGGGCTTGGCACTCACGCCGCCGGCCCATAAGACGGGGCCATGCGCCACCTTCGTTTGCTGACCGCGGCCTTGATCGCCCTTGCGACGCCCGGCTGCGAGCGACGTCCTGATGACCTGGCGGTTACGGTGAGCGTGATCGGCGGCAACCCGGGACTTCGCAGCTCGGCCGAGGGACGCCTGCCCGAACCCTCTCGCGTCTATACCGCCGCCATCGCCCAGGGGCTGGTCCGCTATGACGGGGCCGGCGGGGTGGTGCCGGGGCTGGCCGAGCGGTGGATCGTCACCGACGGCGGACGCAGCTACATCTTTCGCCTGCGTCCCGCACAATGGGCAGACGCATCGCCCGTCACCGCAAAGCAGGTGGTCGACAGCCTGACCCGCACCATCGGCCCGCGCAGCCGCACGCCGCTCGAGCCTTTCCTCGCCGTCATAGACGAGGTGGTGGAAATGACGCCGCAAGTGATCGAGGTCCGGCTGAAGCGGCCGCGGCCCGATCTGCTGAAACTGTTCGCCCAGCCCGAACTCGCCATCGTTCGCGCTGGCGATCCGTCGGGCACTGGACCGTTCCGAACCGTGCCCGGCCGGCCAGGCTGGCGAGCGCTGCGCCCGGCGGACGACATGGCGGAGGCGGGCGCAGAAGAACCTGCAGCGGACGAGAATGAAACCGTGCTGCTGCGCGGCGAGCGGGCGGCCAGTGCGATCGTGCGGTTCGTGGCGCGTCAGTCCGACCTGGTGCTCGGCGGCAGTTTCCGTGACTTGCCGCTGCTGACGCACGCGCAGGTTCCGCCGGCCAATATCCGCATCGATCCGGCCGCGGGGCTGTTCGGGCTTGCCATCGTATCGCGCGAAGGTTTCCTGGCGACGGCAGAAAACCGCCGCGCCATCGCCATGGCGATCGATCGCCCGGCACTGACGGCATTGTTCCGGCCGGACTGGCAGCCGGTAGAAACGCTGTTGTCAGGCCGGCTGGATTCAGCGGCCGAGCCCACCATTCCGCAGTGGCAGGCGTTGCCGTTCGCGGAGCGGCAGGCGCTGGCGCGCAGCCGTGTCGATGCCTGGCGCGCGGATCATCGCGACGGATCGCTCGCGATCCGGATCGCCATGCCCGACGGGCCGGGCGCCACGCTGGCTTGGGGTCGTATCGCGCGCGACCTGCGCGATATCGGTCTGCAACCCTATCGCGTTGGCATGCGAGCGCCGGCCGAACTGCGGCTGATCGACGAGGTCGCTCCGTACGACAGCGGGCGCTGGTACCTGGTGACTGCCTGCCGCTCGTGCCCTGATGATCTCACCACGCTGATCGATGCGGCGCGCGACGCCGAAACGCTGCCCGAGCGGTCGGCGCGGATCGCAGCGGCCGATCTGGCGGTGAGCGAGGACGGTGCCTATATTCCAATCGCCCAGCCGCTGCGCTGGTCGCTGGTCGCGGTGCGGCTTCAGGCCTGGCAGGAAAACGGCCCGGCATGGCATCCGCTGACGCACCTGCGAAGCGCGCAGCCATAGGAGATAGCGATGGCGCGAGCGACACGGATGCGGGACGATATGCGGGGCATGGCCGCGAGCCTGCCGGTCGGCCGCGACGCGCATGCCGCCAGGCGACGGGTCGAGGCGCTGGAAAAGCTGCTGGAACGAAGCTTCACTATTCCCGGCACGCGCCAGACGGTCGGGTTGGACGCGCTGCTCGGCCTGGTGCCCGTGGGCGGCGACGTCATTGCCGCGGCGATGGGCGCGTACATGGTGTGGGAGGCGCGTAATCTGGGCATTTCCAAAGCACAGATGGCGCGCATGGCGGGGAATGTCGGTTTCGACTGGCTGATCGGCCTGATCCCGGTCGTCGGCGACGCGGCGGATTTCTTCTATCGCTCAAACTCACGCAACTTGCGCATCATCCGGCGGCATCTGGACCGGCATCACCCCGCGACCGCGACGATCGACAACTAGACGCCGCGCCAGATCCTCAGCCGCTGCGATCCGGGCTTGCCGCCTGCACAGCTGCGCGGCTGAAAGCGAGTGTCGAGACACAGCCGCACCTCGTCGAGCCAGCCGTCGCGGCCGGCGATGACGCGAACCGAGGCGGGTGGCAAGCCGGGGTTGGCGCGGGCGAATGCGCTGGCAAAGCGCGCCGCCGTCAAACCGGGCTGACGCGACAGGGCCGCCATGTCGGGCCAGCGCACTGCCCCGTAAAGCTGCCGCGCGCGGGCGAAATAGGCGGCCGGAGCCATGCCCGAGCATGTCCCATGCTTGGCATATTGCTGCCACTGCAGCCGGGGGGAAGGCATGGCGCAGAGCGTCTGACGCACCACGGGGGCGGGGATCGTCTGCGGCGCGGCGCAATATTGCGGCCATCGTCCGTCTCGCCCATCCGGCCAAAGCCCATGGAGCACGAAGCCGAAGCGGTTGCCGCCGCCGCACTGGAAGCGCGAACGCCCGTTCGACTGGCGGCAGAAGCCGGGACTCCAGCTCAGCGCCAGCGTATAGCCGGTGACCGGCACGATCCGCCGCTCGCCACCGTCCTGCCCCGTTGCTGCGGGCACGTCGCGTGGCAGTGCGCAGGACAGCGCCTGTGCGCCAGCCGTAGCAGGCACCAACAGCGCGGCGAGCGCCAGCGCAAGCTTCATTCGAATGGCTGGGCGGCGGCTTCGGCGGATGGTTTGCCGCCCAGCCACGCAACCGCATCGGCGCGGAACAGCATCGCGACGGCAACGGCGTTGAGCAGGAACGCGAGCAAGCCGACCATCGTGCCGACGGCGCCGATCACGCCCATGTTCAGCAGCGCGAACGGGACGCTGAGCGCCGAGATGGCGAGAAACGCGACCAGTACCCATTTTGCCCAGGCCGCGCCGCGTCGCGCCACGAAATACCAGAGCAGCACCCAGATCGCGAGGCCGAGCACCGCCGATCCGATCATGGTCCATTCGGCAAACTGGATCATCTGCGGATTGCCGCCGAACCGCGCGTCGCGCTCGATCGCGCCAAGCCGCGTGTTCCAGTTCAACGCCAGACCGATAATCCACAGAACGATGGAGGCAAGATAAGCCTGTTCGAAACGGACGATCGATTGCGGACGCATGGCTGTTCCCCCAGAATTCGGGTCAGCTAAGGTTCAAACCGCCGTGAAGTCCAGCCCGATATCCGCAGCTGGCGCCGATTGGGTGAGCCGTCCCACGCTGACATAGGTGACGCCGGTAGCAGCGATGTCGCGGACTGTGTCGAGCCGCACGCCACCCGACGCCTCGGCCGGCATGCGCCCGTCGATCAGCTTGACCGCCGCGCGCAGCCGCTCGACATCCATATTGTCGAGCAGCAGGTGCGTGGCGCCCGCCGCCAGGGCGGGTTCGATCTGATCGAGATGATCCACCTCGACGATGACCCGCTCGATGCCGGCGGTCACGGCACGGCGGACTGCCTCACCGATCGATCCAGCCACGGCGACATGGTTGTCCTTGATCATCGCCGCATCCCACAACCCCATACGGTGGTTGGTCGCACCGCCCATGCGCGTTGCGTATTTTTCCAGACGCCGCAGTCCGGGGATGGTCTTGCGCGTGTCGAGCAGCGTCGCGCCCGTGCCCGCCATCGCCTCGACATAGCTGCGCGTCATCGTCGCGATGCCGGAGAGATGCTGCACGGTGTTGAGCGCGGCGCGCTCGGCGGTCAGCAGCGATCGGGCATTGCCGCGCAGGCGCATCAGGTCGGTGCTGGCCGGCACGCTCGCACCCTCCTCCACCAGAATCTCGATCTCGGCCGTGGGATCGAGGGCGCGGAAGAATGCCGCCGCGATCGGTAGTCCGGCAACGGTGATCGCATCGCGACTGTCCATCATGCCGGTGAATTCAGCGTCCGCCGGGATGACCGTGGCAGAGGTGACGTCGCCGCCCTGCACGTCTTCGTCCAGCGTCGCGGCGACGAAGGCGGCAAGGTCGAAACCCTCGATCTCGAACGATGTCATGGCGGCGATCCTCTTGGCGTGGACGGTGCGGCTATCGCCGAATGACGGCACCCGCAACGCCGAATGACGCCACCCGTTGTCATGCCGCTACGGCGAACCTATCTCCCAACCGAAACGGTATAGCTAAGGGGACAGTGATGACGACCTTCGACGATCGCGAACGCGCTTTTGAAACCAAGTTCGCGAGAGACGAGGAAATGGCGTTCCGCGTGATCGCCCGTCGTAATCGGCTGCTGGGCCAGTGGGCGGCGGCGAAGATGGGCCTGACCCCCGAAGAGACCGACGCCTATGCCAAGGCGGTTGTGCAGGCCGATTTCGAGGAAGCGGGCGACGAGGACGTGATTCGAAAGCTGCTGGGCGACCTGACCGCCGCCGGCGTAGACACCGACGAGGCCGCCGTGCGCCAGGCGCTCGAGGCGCAGACGGTCGAAGCGCGCCGCCAGCTGATCGAGGCGCAGTAACATGCCGATGGCCGCCGCCGAGATCGAGGCGATGATTGTCGCGGGCATCCCCGATGCGCGCGTCGAGATCACCGACCTTGCCGGAGACGGCGACCATTACGCCGCGCGGGTCGTGAGCGAGAGCTTTCGCGGCCTGTCGAGGCTTGCCCAACAGCGCGCGGTCTATGCCGCGCTCGGCGGCAATATGGGCGGGGTGCTCCACGCACTGCAATTGACCACCGCGGTACCGGCCGCGAACGAACCGGCGGAGTAAGTGACATGACCGATGACACCCAGGCGCGGCTGCAGCAGCTGGTCGATGGCAACGACGTGTTGCTGTTCATGAAGGGCACGCCGCTGTTCCCCCAGTGCGGCTTCTCCAATCGCGCGGTCTCGATCCTCAGCCATCTGGGCGTCGAGTTCGAGAGTGTCGATGTGCTTCAGGACCAGGCGGTGCGTCAGGGGATCAAGGCGTTTTCCGACTGGCCGACGATTCCCCAACTCTACGTGAAGGGCGAATTCGTCGGCGGATCGGACATCATGATGGAGATGTACGAATCGGGCGAGTTGGCGCAACTCCTCGAAGAAAAGGGCGTTTCCGCCGCGTAACGAGACGCGGAGCGGTTCAAGAAGGTTGGTGCCATGTTCCTGCAACCCGTGACCGCCGCGCCTGGCGCGGCGGCAAGGGACGATTCGTCCCTGCTGATCTGCGACTTGACGCAAAGCTATTCGCCCGCAGGCGGTGGCGGCATCAGCACTTATCTGCGCGAGAAGCGCGACTATGTGCTGAACCACACGCCCCATACGCTGTTGCAGATCGTGCCCGGCCCGCAGGACCGCATCACCGTCAACGGCCGGCACATCTTCGCCGAGATCGGGGCAGAGCCCGTGCGTGGCAGCCCCAATTACCGGTTCATCCTGCGCACCGACGCTGTTCGCGACGTGCTTGATGAGTATCGGCCCGACATCGTTGAATCGCTCTGCCCCTGGGTGCTGCCCTGGACCGCGATCAACTTCCGCAAGGACTTTCCGGAGACGGCGCTGGTCGCGGGCTATCGCACCGACTTCCCCAATGCGCATGTCTACCGTGTCGGCCAGGCGATCGGCGGCGAGGCGTTCGCGCGCTTCATGCGGCTGCTCGCCTATGGCTATGCCGAAGTGACCTATCGCGAGTTCGACCGGGTCTATACGCTGAGTGAGGACGCGCGAGCCATTCTGGCGCGCAAGACGATCACGCGTACCGACATACTGCCGCTTGGTGTCGACACGACGATGTTCGCTCCGGGGAAGCGGGACCCCGGCTACCGCGCCTCGCTCGGCCTGCCGGGCGATGGACCGCTGCTGATCTATGCCGGCCGCATCGACAATGAAAAGCGCGCCGACCGGCTGGTCGACATGTTCCGGAAACTACCTTCCGACCTGGGCGCGGCCATGGTGATGGTCGGCGACGGCAAGCTGCGCGAGCGGCTGGCGAGCGAAGCGTCAAACCTGCCGATCGCCTTTACCGGCTTCGAGCAGGATCGCGGCGAGCTTGCCAGGGCGCTGGCCTCTTCGGACATCTATGTCTCGGCAATGGCCGACGAGACCTTCGGCATTTCGGTGCTCGAAGCGCAGTCGAGCGGTCTGCCCGTCGTCGGCGTCGCCAGCGGCGCCATGCCTGACCGCGTGCCAGAAGGGCTGGGTCTGCTCGGCCCGGTCGATGATACGGCCGCGATGGCAGCGAATGTCGCCGCCGTCTGGCGCAACGGCGCGGAGCTGATGGGCGCACGCGCGCGAGCGATGGTGGTCGAGCGCTATGGCTGGAACCGCACGTTCGACCGGCTGTTCGACGAAATCTATCCCAAGGCGATCGAGCGAGCGCGCGTGCGATTCGAAGAGGATGGCATGAAGCTGCTGCGTCGTCGTCGTCGTCGCGATGGACAACCGGTCCGCTATACCGCCTGAATGACGGGCGGGCGGGCGACCATTGATCGCCCGCCCTGAAGCGTCACACGCCGAGACGGCATGTGCCAGACTTGTCGCAACCACCGTGCCAATCGGTGCAACTCGCGGTTTCTTGCGGGTCCGCATGGTTGACGCGCGTTAACACCAGTCCTGATTGTAAAGCTTCCCGACAGGACGCTGCGGCGGACGCTCGTCTGCCGTTCACAAGCCGTTCAGCCGGTTGTTTACAGATGTGGTCGTAACGATTACAGGCGTAGTCGAAAGGGACCAAGATGACCGAACGCATCAGCGACGCCGAACATGCCGTGATGGAGGTGCTGTGGGACGATGCGCCGCTCACCGCCAATGATGTCGCCGAACGCGTGGCCCCGGCGCGCGGCTGGAGCGCCAATACAGTCAAGACGCTGCTGGGCCGCTTGCTGGCCAAGAACATCATCGCCGCCGACGAAGACGGGCGCCGCTACCTCTATCGTCCGATGGTCGAACGCGGCGACTATGTCGAAGGCGAATCGCGCCGGTTGATCGACCGCCTGTTCGGCGGCAAGCTCACCCCGCTGGTCGCGCATCTTGCCGAGCGCGACGCGCTGACTGACGACGACATCGCCGAAATCGAAGCCCTGCTGAAGGAGATCAAGTCATGATCGCCCCCGCTCTTACTGGCTTTATTGTCGAGACTTTCGTCGCAACCACCGTGCTGATGCTGCTGATCCTGGCGGTGCGAAAGCCGGTCAGCCGCCATTTCGGCCCCAACATTGCCTATGCCCTGTGGCTGCTGCCGGTGTTGCGCATGGCGCTACCGCCCCTCCCCGCCAGCTGGCGCGCCACCGCGGAAGCACCCGTCGCGACCGCAAGCGAGGTGATCACCTATTACATCGTCGATCCGATTTCGGTGCCGCAGGCCGCAGCCAGCGCACCGGCCGCTATGGACGCAGCCCCGATCGACTGGCTGCCGATCATGGCCGGACTGTGGGCGGTCGGCGCTATCGGCTTCCTCGCCTATCACCTGATCGCGCATCGCCGCTTTTGCGCCAATCTGATGCGTCGCGCCCGGATCGAGCGCACGGTGGCGGAAGGTCGTGTGCACGTCATCGAAACCGACGCTGCGACCGGGCCGCTCGCCTTTGGCATCTGGCGCAAATATGTCGCCTTTCCGCGCGACTTTTCGGAACGCTACGATCCGCTCGAGCGCAACCTCGCGCTCGCTCACGAACTCGGCCACCACCTTCGTGGTGACCTGATCGCCAACTGGATCGCGCTGATCGTGCTCGCGCTCCATTGGTTCAACCCGGTCGCATGGCGGGCGTTCCGCGCTTTCCGTGCCGACCAGGAGATGGCCTGCGATGCCCTGGTGCTTTCAGGCCGCGCCCCCGCGCTGCGCCATGCTTACGGCCGCGCGATCGTCAAGTCCGCGCATGGGGGCGCGGTCTCGGCAGCATGTCACCTGCATACCATCAATGAACTCAAAGGGAGGTTGAGAATGCTTTCGAAGCACGACCGAAAGTCGCGCACCCGGATCACCGCGGGCGTGGCGGGCGCGATGACGCTGACGCTGGCCGGCCTTGCGCTGACCGCGTCAGGCACTCAGGCCGCTGCCAATCTGCGCGCCGATGTGGGCGAGGCGATGGGCGTCGATCTTCAGGATACGCCCGCGGTGCCGGCCGCGCCAGCCGCGCCGGCCGTGCTGGATGCCCCGGACGCGGCCAGGGCGCCTACCGTCGGCAAGGACGAGAAGAAGACCGTGAAGGTCATCCGCATCGTCACCAAGGACAAGGATGGCAAAGTTACGGTCACGCAGGAAGGCGACGGCCCCGCCCCGCGCGTCTTCACCCATCGCCTGGTGATGAAGGACGGCAAGGTTATCATCCCGCCCGCACCGCCGGCAGCCCCGGGCATGCCGAACGTCCCGACCGTGCTCTCCGCCATGTGCGGCGGCGGCAAGGACGATGAGGTCAAGATCGAACGGCGCGACGGCGACAAGCGCAAGATCATCATCTGCACCGACCGGATCGAAATGCGCGCCGCCGATGCCGAGACCCGTGCGAAGTTCGCCGAGCGGATGGCAGACAAGCATCGCGTGATGGCGATCGCCAGTGCCGACATGGGCAAGCGCCAGGCAATGCTGAGCCTTAAAATGGCGCGTCGCTCGATCGAATCGCAGCAGGACCTGACTCACGACCAAAAGACCAATGCGCTGCAGGGCATCGACGAAGCCATTCGCGAACTCGAGAGCAGCAACGAGGATTGATCCACCATCCCTGAGGGAGGGAGAGGACGCCGTCGGCAGCATGCCCATCGCTGTCGATGACGCCCCGACGGGCCGGTCGCTTACCCCTAGGCGGCCGGCCCGTTTTGCTGTGCCCTTGCCATGCGCAGCTGCCACCGCCATCTCGCAGGCATGACCGATGCACCCACCGGCCAGGCAATTCAGCTGGAACCTCTGGTCGCCCGCGTGCTGGCCGCCAATCCCTCGCCGTTCACCTATACGGGCACCCAGACCTATCTGGTGGGCACGAGCGACCTGGCCATCATCGATCCCGGCCCCGACTTGCCCGAACATCTCGAAGCGCTGGTTGCCGCCATCGCCGGACGGCCGGTCGTCGCGATCGCCTGCACGCACACCCATCGCGACCACAGCCCGGCCAGCCGGCCGCTTGCCGCGCTGACTGGCGCGCCGATCGTTGGATGCGCCCAGCTCGTGCTCGATGACGACGGCCCGCGCGCCGATGCGGCGTTCGATCGGGACTATGCCCCCGACGACGTGCTGGCCGATGGCGACTGCATCGGCGGCACCGGCTGGACGCTGCGAGCGGTTGCGACGCCGGGGCATACATCCAATCACCTGTGCTTCGCGCTGGAGGAAAGCGGCGCGATGTTCACTGGCGATCATATCATGGGCTGGTCGACCAGCGTGGTTGCGCCGCCTGACGGCGATATGGGGGCCTATATGGCTAGCCTGGACAAACTGCTCGGCCGCGAGGATCGCATCTACTACCCCGCGCATGGCAAGCCGGTGGAGAAGCCGCAACGACTGGTGCGTGGCATGATGGGCCACCGCAAACAGCGCGAGGGCCAGATCCTGCGGCTGCTGGGCACAGGCGTCGGCGCGATACCCGCGATGGTCGAGCGAATGTATGTCGGCCTTGATCCACGACTGACCGGCGCGGCAGGCCGATCCGTTCTGGCGCATCTGCTCGACCTGCAAAATCGTGGCATCGTGCAGCAGGAGGGCGAGGCGTGGAAGGCAGCATGAAGCCGCGCGCGCTGCTCGCCCTGCTCGTCGCCGCCACGCTGGTGATCGCCGGCCTGATCGGATGGATCGTCTGGGACCGCTTTTCCGAAACGCGGCTGGCGACGCTGCCCGACGACGGCGGATCGCCGGTGACGCAGATCGTCACTGCCAGGCTCAACGGCGCGAGCGCGCTCAAGGTCGCCGAGCTGACGGGCATCGTCCAGGCGACTGCTGAGGACACGCGCGGGCTCGGCATGCTCAAGAGCGGCCAGACGGTGAAAATGCCTTATTCGGTCGACTATTTCGTCGATCTTTCCCGGCTGACCGACGCGGACCTGCAATGGAATGCGCAGCGGCGGACGCTGATCGTCGATGCCCCCGATGTCCGCCCCGCCCCCGCCAATACCGACGAAGGGCGCCGCACGCTGGTCGAGACCAGCGGCCTGTTCGTGACCCGGCAAGCGGGCGAGGCGCTGAGCCAACGCACGTCGGCGCGCGCTGCGGCCGTCGCGGAGCGGGAGGCGAACAGCCCCGAGCGTATGGCGCAGGCACGCGAGCTCGCCCGCGGCGCGGTCGCCCGCCTGCTGGGCCGGCCGCTGACCGCCGCCGGACTTGGCGAAGTTCGCGTCGTCGTCACCTTCCCGTCAGAACGCGACGGCCAGAATCGCGAGCAATGGGACGTCTCGCGTTCCCCGGGCCAAGTCGTGAAGGACATCGAGGCGCGCGAGAAGAACTAGTTCGTTTCGCGCCGAAATGTGGTAAAGCGAGTCGCTGGAACAGCGGGGGCTGATCACATGGCGACACTTGCATCGAGGCGGGCTGGACTTGCGCCCGACACCGGCTTCTTCATGGCGATGGCGATCGTCATGGCAGCGATCAACGTGCTGGCCTTTTCCGTCTTCGCATTGATGGGCATTTCGAGCTTCGGCGCGCCGCTCTACGTTCACGTGCACGCCATCACTTTCTTCGGCTGGGTGGCCATTTACGTGACGCAGACTGCGCTTGCGGCGACCGGTTCGCTGGCGCTGCATCGCAAGCTGGGTTGGTTCGCCACCGGCTACACGCTCTGGATGGTCGTGATGGGGACGCTGACCACGGTCTATACTTCGCAGCGCGGCCTCACCCCGCCAATCTTCACTCCGGTTTACTTCCTCGTCATGAACCCGCTTGGCGTCTTGTGCTTTGCGACCATGATCTTCGCTGCGGTCGCGGTGCGCGCGAACACCGGCTGGCACCGCCGGCTGATCTATTGCGCGATGGCGTCGATCATGGGTCCCGCCTTCGGGCGTTTGCTCCCGCCCCAGCTGACCATGTCGCCCAACGGCATCGTCATCCTGGTCGCGGCGCTCTGCTCGTTCATCGTTATCGGCATGGTGCGTGACCTGGTCGCGCATCGCCGGGTTCATCCGGCTTGGGTGGTCGGGCTGGCGGTCGTGAGCCTGCAATGGTTCGCCTTCGACCTGATCGCGAAAAGCCCGCTTGGCGTTTCGATCTATGATTCGGTGGTGGCCGGCACGCCCGGCGCGGCCAAGCCCGCTTTGGAAAAGGCGAGCTTCCCCGGTTGATCCCGTCGCTCACCGGGGCCAAATGGGACCAAAGAGCGAGGGTCCCTTAAATGAACGCACCTGCCAGCCTTACCGGCGTCGACGTCCGCGCCGAGATCGACCGTCTGCGCAAGGAGCGCAACGCGGTCATCCTGGCGCATTACTATCAAAAGCCCGAAATTCAGGATCTTGCGGACTTTGTCGGCGACAGCCTCGAGCTCTCGCGCAAGGCGGCGGAAACCGATGCCGAAGTCATCGCATTCTGCGGCGTGCGCTTCATGGCCGAAACGGCGAAGATCCTCTCGCCCGACAAGGTCGTCGTGCTGCCCGACATGAATGCCGGATGCAGCCTTGAGGACAGCTGCCCGCCACAGCAGTTCGCCGCCTTCCGCGCGCAGCATCCCGATCACATCGCGCTGACCTACATCAACTGCTCGGTCGAGGTGAAGGCGCTCAGCGACATCATCGTCACCAGCTCGTCGGCCGAAAAGATCCTGAGCCAGATCCCGAAGGACCAGAAGATCATCTTCGGCCCGGACAAGCATCTTGGCGGCTATATCAACCGCAAGATGGGCCGCGACATGCTGCTGTGGCCGGGCGTGTGCATCGTGCACGAGGCATTCAGCGAGACCGAACTGCTGAAGCTCAAGGCACAGCATCCGACCGCGCCAGTGGCGGCACATCCCGAATGCCCGCCGCACGTGCTGGATCATGCCGATTATGTCGGCTCGACCAGCGGCATCCTCGCCTTCGCCAAGGATTTCGACGGCGACACGATGATCGTCGCGACCGAGCCGCACATCATCCATCAGATGGAAAAGGCGGTGCCGCACAAGAACTTCATCGGCGCGCCCGGTGCGGACGGGAACTGCAACTGCAACATCTGCCCGTACATGGCGATGAACACGCTGGAGAAGCTTTACGTCGCGCTGCGCGACCTTGAGCCGAGGATCGAGATCGAGGAGGAGATCCGGCTCAAGGCGAAGAAGTCGCTCGACCGTATGCTGGCGATGGCCAGCGGCACGGTGGGTCTGGGTGATCTCGGGCCGCTGCGGGTGACCGGAGACTAAGCCAGATAAAAAAGGGCGGGATCATCTCCCGCCCTTTTTCGCATCAGCGCGTCAGCTTTTTGTAAGCCAGCCGGGTCGGCCGGTCGGCCGCATCGCCCAGACGACGGCGCTTGTCTTCCTCATACGCCTCGAAGTTCCCCTCGAACCACTCGACATGGCTGTCGCCCTCGAACGCCAGGATGTGCGTCGCGAGCCGGTCGAGGAAGAAGCGGTCGTGGCTGATGACCACGGCGCAGCCCGCAAAGTTCTCGATCGCCTCTTCCAGTGCACCCAGCGTCTCGACGTCGAGGTCGTTGGTCGGTTCGTCGAGCAGCAGCACGTTGCCGCCACGCTTCAGCATCTTGGCGATGTTGACGCGGTTGCGCTCACCGCCCGACAGCTTGCCGACATTCTTCTGCTGGTCCTGGCCCTTGAAGTTGAACGCGCCGACATAGGCGCGGGTCGACTGATCGTGGCCGTTGACCTTCATGTAATCCAGGCCGTCGGAGATTTCCTCCCAGACGTTCTTGCTCGGATCGAGGTGGTCGCGGCTCTGGTCGACATAGCCCAGGCGCACGGTGGTCCCCATCTCGATCGTGCCGCTGTCCGGCGCCTCCTGCCCGGTGATCAGCTTGAACAGCGTCGACTTGCCCGCGCCGTTCGGCCCGATCACGCCGACGATGCCGCCCGCCGGCAACGTGAACGACAGGTTCTCGAACAGCAGCTTGTCGCCATAGGCCTTGGAGACATTCTCGACCTCGATCACCTTGCCGCCTAGCCGCTCGGGCACCTGGATGACGATCTGCGCCTTGCCGGGCGCGCGGTTCTTCGAAGCCTCGACCAGCTGATCAAACTTGGCGATGCGCGCCTTTGACTTGGTCTGACGCGCCTTCGCCCCCTGTCGAATCCACTCCAGCTCGTTGCGGATCGCGGTCTGGCGGCCGGATTCCTCGCGGTCCTCCTGCTCCAGCCGCTTGGCCTTCTTTTCCAGATAGGTCGAATAATTGCCCTCGTACGGGAAATACTTCCCGCGATCGAGCTCGAGAATCCAATCCACCACATTGTCCAGGAAATAGCGGTCATGGGTGATCATCAGCACCGCGCCGGCATATTCCTTGAGGTGGTTTTCCAGCCACTTGACGCTTTCCGCGTCGAGATGGTTGGTCGGTTCGTCGAGCAGCAGGATCGAGGGTTTCTGGATCAGCAGCCGGGTCAGCGCCACGCGGCGCTTTTCACCGCCCGACAGATTTTCCACCGCCCAGTCGCCCGGCGGGCAGCGCAGCGCTTCCATCGCGATCTCGAGCTGGTTGTCCAGGCTCCAGCCATCGACTGCGTCGATCTTGGCCTGAAGGTCGCCCATCTCTTCCATCAGCGCATCGAAATCGGTGTCGTCCTTGGGGTCGCCCATCTCGGCCGAGATCGCATTGAACCGGTCGACCAGATCGGCTGTTTCGCGCGCGCCGTCCTTGACGTTCTCAAGCACCGACTTGGTGGGATCGAGCTGCGGCTCCTGCTCCAGATAGCCGACGGTGATGTTCTCGCCCGGCCAGGCTTCGCCGCTGAAATCCTTGTCGATCCCGGCCATGATCTTGATCAGCGTCGACTTGCCGGCGCCGTTCGGGCCGACGATGCCGATCTTGGCGCCTTGGTAGAACTGCAGGTTGATGTTGCTCAGCACCGGCTTGGACGCGCCGGGGAAGGTCTTGGTCATGTCCTTCATCACGAAGGCGTATTGGGCGGCCACGATGCGGTCTCCATCAGCGAAATTGAGGTCGGGAAGTATGGCCGCGCATGTAGCGCTGGCGCTGCCGGTTGGCAAACGCGCGGCCACGCAATAGCGTGGTGACATGCGCAACTTCATGCTCGCGGCCATCGCCGCCACCGCCCTCCCGACCGCTGCCCTGGCGCAGATCGACCCCGACGCCCTGCGCGATGCCGCGTTGAAGGACGAGATCGCGTGGGACATCACCGAAGGGATCACGACCGAGATCGGCCCGCGTCTCGCCGGGACCGAGGCCGAAGCTCGCGCCCGTGCCTGGGCGGTAAAGAAGCTCGCCGCGCTCGGCTTCAGCAACGTGCGAAACGAGCCGTTCCCGATGAAAACCTGGGTGCGTGGCGAGGAACGGCTTGAGGTCCTCGCGCCCTTTGCCCAACCGCTTACGCTGACCGCGCTCGGCAACAGCGGCGCGACCGGCTCGCGGGGGCTTGAGGCGGAGGTCGTCTACTTCCCTGATCTGGCGGCACTGCAGGCTGCGCCCGACGGCAGCCTCAAGGGCAAGATCGCCTTCGTCAGCCATTCGATGACTCGCACACAGGACGGCTCGCAATATGGCGCGTTCGGTGCCGTGCGTCGTTCGGGACCTGCTACCGCCTCGCGCAAGGGGGCGGCGGCAATCCTGATCCGCTCGGTCGGCACCGACTATCACCGCAACCCGCATGCCGGCGGCACCAATTTCCCTGCCGGTGTGGCGCCGATCCCCGCCGCGGCACTCTCGCTGCCCGATGCCGAGCAGCTTGAACGCATCGTAAAGCGCGGTCAGCCGGTGAAGGTGAAACTGACGCTGACCCCGCGGCAGATCGGCACGACTCAGTCGGGCAACGTTATAGCGGAGGTGCCGGGCAGCGATCCGGCGGCCGGCATCGTGCTGGTTGCCTGCCATCTCGACAGCTGGGACCTTGGCACCGGCGCGTTCGACGATGCCGCGGGCTGCGGGATCGTCACCGCCGCGGCAAAGCGGATCATGGACGCCGGACAGCCGCGTCGCACAATCCGCATCCTGTGGGCAGGCGCCGAGGAAGTCGGCGTGTTCGGCGGCACGGCTTATTTCGAGAAGCACAAGGTCGAACGCCATGCCGCCGCGGCCGAATCCGACTTCGGCGCGGACCGCATCTGGCGGGTCGATTTCAAGTTCCCGGCCGCTGCCAAGCCGGTCGCCGACCGTGTCGCCACCGCCCTCTCCCCGCTCGGCATCGCGCGCGGCAAGGATCCCGCGAGTGGCGGTGCCGACGTTTCCGCGCTGGTCGCCTCAGGCGTGCCGGGCATCGACCTTCAGCAGGACGGCACCCGCTATTTCGACCTTCACCACACGCCCGACGACACGCTGGACAAGGTCGATCCCGTCCAGTTGCGGCAGAATGTCGCGGCGTGGACCGCGATGCTCGCCGTCGTTGCAAATGCGCCGGAACCACTGGGTGCAGCGCAATAAACGCTGCCACATTTCCGTCGCATTTCACCTTGCTGCTCGATGAATACCCATTGACGGGGGCGTAACGGGCGTTATTCCGACTAACTCGCACGGCAATTGCGCCGCGGCGAACCGATATAGTTTTGCTTGGGAGCAAACGAATGAAGAAGATCCTCCTCGTCGCTGCCGCGACCGGCCTGATGTCGCTCGCCGCCTGCAACAACGCCGAGACCACGAACAACACCGCCGAGAACGTTGCCGAGGCTCTGGAAGAGAGCGCGGACAACCTCGAAGCGGCCGCTGACAACGCGACCAACGAAGTGGTCGAGGACGCGCTCGAGAACGCTGCGGACGCGACCGAAGAGCGCGCTGACGAGGTCGGCAACTCGGTCGAGTAATCGACCGGCGCTCGGCCTGCCCGTCAGGCCGAAGTCATTGAAAGGGCGTCCTGCGGGGCGCCCTTTTTTGTGCCTCGCGCGGCCGGCTTCGCGCATGCGCCGTTACGCCGGTGCCGGCGGGAACTACGCCTGACGCTACCCGTTCGGCTGCAACACAGGTTAGTGGAGCAGCGCATGCCGACCCCAAGCGAACTCGAGGCGAAATTCTGGAAAGCGCTGAAAAGCGACCGCACGATCTTTCTCGGCCTGGCCGGCGTGGACGAGGGGCACGCACAGCCCATGACTGCGCTGACCGAGGGCGATCACGGGCCGCTCTGGTTCTTCACGACCAAGGACAACGGACTGGTCGAATCACTGGCCCAGAACAGCAGCGCGGTCGCCCATTTCGCATCCAAGGGCCACGACGTCTGGGCGACGCTGCACGGCACGCTGACCCCCGACAACGATCCTGCCGTCATCGACCGATTGTGGAACCCCTTCGTCGCGGCATGGTATGAAGGCGGCAAGGACGATCCCAAGCTGCAACTGCTGCGCATGGATGCCGATCGCGCGCAGATCTGGCTGAACGAGAACAGCATGTTCGCCGGGATCAAGATGCTGATCGGGATCGATCCCAAGCGCGACTATGCCGACAAGGTCGCTGAAGTCTCGCTCCGCTGAATGCCACCACTTCCGATCCCTTGTGCAAAGGAGACAGGTCATGCCCTACGTGAAAACTGACGACGGCACCGACATCTACGTCAAGGACTGGGACGGTGGCGGCCGCCCGGTCGTGCTGATCCATGGCTGGCCGCTGTCCGCCGACAGCTGGGATCCGCAGGCCATCGCACTGGCAGAGGCCGGGTTTCGCGTGATCGCCTATGACCGGCGCGGCTTCGGCCGCTCGTCCCAGCCATGGTCCGGCTATAATTACGATACGTTCAGCGACGATCTTGCCGCGGTCATGAACGCTGCCGGCGCGATCAGCGACGTCAGCCTGGTCGGCTTCTCGATGGGCGGCGGCGAAGTCGCACGCTACATGTCGCGCCATGGCGGCAAGGGCGTGGTATCGGCCGCGCTGATCGGCTCAGTCGTGCCCTATCTGCTGAAGACCGACGACAATCCGCATGGCGTGCCGCAGGCGCAGCTCGATGAGATCGGCCAGTCGGTGAAGCAGGACCGCGCGGCGTTCTTCCGCAACACCTTCTTCAAGCAGTTCTTCGGCGTCGGCCTGATCTCGCACCCGGTCAGCGACGAGGTGATCCACTGGGCGTGGAACATCGCCATGCAGGCGAGCCTTCGCTCGACGCTCGAAGCTGCGAAGGCATTCGGCTCGACCGACTTTCGTCCCGACCTTGCCGCGTTTGACGTGCCGACGCTGGTGCTCCACGGAACGGCCGACGCGACGGTGCCGATTGACGCGACCGGCCGTGCCGCCGCCGCAGGTATCCGCAACGCCCAATTGGTCGAATATGATGGCGCACCGCATGGCCTGTTCGCGACCGAAAGCGACCGGCTGACCAAGGATCTACTCACCTTCCTCGGCAGCCCGACAAAGGGCAGCGCTGGAGAGGCGAGCGAATCCTCCATTGCGCGGCGCGATACGGACCCCCTACAGACCCGCTGAACACCGCGATTCCCGGTTGGGGTGAGCGGCCGATCAGGACCCGATGACCGCTCACCCCTTTACCATCCACAATTACCGCGCCTACTGGATCGCGCGCTTCGCCTCGACGCTCGCCAGCCTGTCGATGGTGGTGGTGATTGGCTGGCAGGTCTATGACATCGCCCGGCAGACGATGGGCGTCCAGCAGGCCGCGCTTCAGTTGGGTCTGGTCGGGCTGGCGCAGTTCCTGCCGCTGCTGATCCTGTCCCTGGTGGCGGGCTGGGTCGCCGACCGGATCGACCGGCGCTGGATCATTCGCGCGGCCATCTTGCTCGAAGTGGTCTGCGCGTCGCTCCTCGCCTGGCTGACGGCGAGTGATGCGATCACCCTGCCCGCGCTGTTCGGTATCGCCGCGCTGCTGGGCGTCGGCCGCGCCTTTGCCGGTCCGGCACTCTCGGCGCTCGCCCCCAATCTGGTGCCGAAGGATGCGCTGCCGACCGCAATCGCGTTAAGCGCGCTCGCGTGGCAGGTCGGCTCGATCGGCGGGCCGGCGCTGGGCGGTTATCTCTACGCCGCGGACCGTGCGCTGCCCTATCAGGTGTCGGCCGCGATGTTCGTCCTGTCGCTGACGATGATGCTGCTGGTGACGCGCGTGCCTCGTGCGAACATGAAGAGCGGTGCCAATCCCTTTGCCCAGATGGCCGACGGCCTGCGCTATGTGAAGCAGAACCGCCTGGTCCTTGGCGCAATCTCGCTCGATATGTTTGCCGTGCTGCTGGGCGGCGCGACCGCGATGCTCCCCATCTACGCCAGGGACATCCTGCACATCGGCGCCGACGGCCTTGGCCATCTGCGCGCCGCGCCGGCGGTCGGCGCGGTCGCGGTGGCGCTCGTCCTGTCGTGGCGGCCGTTGAAGACCAATGTCGGAACCAAGATGCTGTGGTCGGTCGTCGGCTTTGGGCTCGCCACAGCGGTCTTTGGCTGGGCCGGTCCGGTGATGACCGCATGGTGGGGACCGGCCATGGTCGGCAGCGACACCGCGCCCGCCGTCCTCGTCTCGCTCGTGGCACTGGCCGCACTCGGCGCGTTCGACATGATTTCGGTCTATGTTCGCGGTTCGCTGATCCAGCTTTATACGCCCGATGCCATGCGCGGGCGGGTCGGCGCAGTCTCGACCTTGTTCATCTCCAGCTCGAACGAGCTGGGTGAAGCGCGCGCGGGATTTCTGGCCGCGGCGATCGGCCCGGTCATCGCGACCGCCGGCGGCGGCGTGCTTGCGGTCTTGGTAACGGCGCTGTGGGCGCGTATCTTCCCTGAATTGCAGCGGGCACGAACCTTCGACCCGCCCGTTGAGTTAGTGGAGCCTATGCCTGAGGAGACGAAGACGTGAAGGCCAACACCATCCTCGAGACGATCGGCAACACGCCGCACATCCGCATCCAGCGCCTGTTCCCGGGTACGGAGGTGTGGATCAAGTCCGAACGTTCCAATCCCGGCGGATCGATCAAGGATCGCATCGCGCTCGCCATGATCGAGGCGGCGGAAGCCGACGGCAGCCTGCAACCGGGCGGCACGATCGTCGAGCCGACCAGCGGCAACACGGGCGTGGGCCTGGCGATGGTCGCGGCGGTCAAGGGCTATAGGCTGATCCTGGTGATGCCCGAGAGCATGAGCATCGAGCGGCGCCGCCTGATGCTGGCCTATGGCGCCAGCTTCGACCTGACCCCGCGTGAAAAGGGGATGAAGGGCGCGATCGAGCGCGCACTCGAGATCGTCGAATCGACCCCCGGGGCCTGGATGCCGCAGCAGTTCGAAAACCCTGCGAACATCGATGTCCATGTCCGTACGACCGCACAGGAAATCCTGAACGACTTCGCCGACTCGCCACCCGACGCCATCATCACCGGCGTCGGCACGGGGGGGCACATCACGGGCGTGGCCGAAACACTCAAAAAGGCCTGGCCGGACCTCAAGGTCTATGCCGTCGAGCCCGAACTCTCGCCGGTTATTTCCGGCGGGCAGCCGGGGCCGCACCCCATTCAGGGAATAGGCGCAGGCTTCGTCCCACGGAACCTGCACACCGACGCGATCGATGGTGCGATCCAGGTCGATGCCAACGACGCTAAGGAGTTCGCCCGCCGCGCTGCGCGTGAGGAAGGATTGCTGGTCGGCATCAGCTCGGGCGCGACCCTGGCAGCGATTGGCAAGAAACTGGGCGACCTTCCCCCCGGCTCGCGCGTGCTGGGCTTCAACTACGATACGGGCGAGCGCTATCTGAGCGTTCCCGACTTCCTGCCCGAAAGCTGACCTTCGACGCGCGGCGGCTCGTTCCAGCGCGATGCTGGCGCGAGTCGCCGCCGACCGATGGTTCCAACCGCGTCACGACTGCGTTAAGCGCGGCGACCGTTTTGCCGTCAGGACCGTTCCTCCCGCGTGACCAACGATACCCCATCAAGTCAGCCACCCACGATCGCTCGCGGTCTTTGGGCAGCGCTCGCGATCATCGCGCTGGCGGCGATCGTCGCGCCGTTGCTGGTCGTCCTGAACGCACCGCGGGTCGTCGTGACCGATCCGGTGCTGGCGAAGATCACCGGGCCCAAGCGCGTCGTGCCGAAGGCCGAATTGCCGGCGGTCGAACCGGTCGAACTCGCCGCCCTGCCGGCTGCAACGGCGCGAGAGATCAACGCCGCCGTCCCCTTCTCGACCGCGCCCAATCCTGCCGCGCGCGCCTTTTCGTTGCGCGCGTCGGCGGCGGATCAGGCACGGGCGATCGACTGCCTGGCCGCGGCGACATGGTATGAGGCTGGCGACGACGCGGTCGGTCAACGCGCAGTGGCTCAGGTCATCATCAACCGCATGCGGCATCCGGCCTTCCCCAAATCGATCTGCGGCGTGGTGTTCCAGGGGCAGGAACGACGCACCGGCTGCCAGTTCACCTTCACCTGCGACGGCGCGATGGCCCGAACCCCCTCGCCCGCGGCGTGGGCACGCGCGCGCGACATTGCCCGGATGGCGCTGAACGGCACCGTCTATGCCAAGGTCGGACATTCGACTCATTATCACACCGACTGGGTCGTGCCCTATTGGAGCGCCAGCCGCGACAAGGTGGCCGAAGTCAACACGCACCTCTTCTTCCGGTGGACCGGCTGGTGGGGCACCCCGCCCGCCTTCCGCCGCAGCTATGCCGGTGCCGAGCCGGTGATCGCCAAGATGGCGCGCCTGTCCCCCGCTCATGCCGTCGCCGGCGCGGCACTAGACCCGGCCATCTCAGGCGTCGATGGTGTTATCGACCCAGCTTCCATCCCAGAGGCCGCGGTCCCCAAGCCCGTCGCGGCGGCCGAGCCGGACACCTTCTACGTCGCCCTCGACCGCAAGTTGGGAGAAGACGGCTTTGCCGCACTGGCGATCCGCACCTGTGGCGATCGGCCTTATTGCAAGTTCCTGGGCTGGAGCGATCCGCGCAGGGTGCCTTCGGCCGGCGCGCAACTGACGCCTGCGCAGCTTGAAAGCATGTCGTTCAGCTATCTGCGCGATTCAGCGCAAGGCTATGGCCGGGCATTGTGGAACTGCGCCGAGTACAAGCGGCCAAGCCCGCTGCAATGCATGCGCCGCGCCGTCCCGGCAGCGCCGGCCTCCAGCGTGGGCGCAGGCGATCCAGCGACGGCAGCCAGGCGCACGGCCCCTCCCGATGGGCTGGCCGGCGTCCGGCGAAAGGGCCAGTTCACGCCCGCGCCGGCGGCGTCGCCTTCACCCTCGCCGGCGGCGACGCCGGCGGACTAATCCAGCTTCGCGATCAGCCCGGCAATCAGCTCGCGCGCATCGGGAAGGTTGATATCGATCACATCGGGCGCGCCCTGCCCCTTGGCCCCCGCCGTATCGATCGCGACGCTCGCGATGCCGAGCGCGCGCTGCAACGGCCCCTGGCGCACTGTCAGCACCTGCACATTGTCCACCGGCACGATCCAGTCGCGCTGAACGATGACGCCGCGCATCACCTGCAGGCTCGTCTCCAGAAGCGCAAAGCGATGGAAGCGCCGCTGCAGCAGCGCGGAGACGATCAGGGGCGGCAGGATGACGAGCCCAACCAGCGTCAGCGGGGTGACAAAAATTGCGGCGGCCACGATGGCGATCAGCGGCGCAGGCACCGTGCGCAACAGCGCGCGTACCACATGCCCGCCATCGACCGAGCGCAGCGGCAAGCGCTCGAACGGCGGCAGGCCGGCCATCGACACGATCTGCGCCACCTCATCCTCGCGCGCCAGCGGGGCGAGCGACTGCCGCCCGGACGGATCGTTGCTGCCGCCCAACGTCTGCACGCTCAGCGCATTCCAGCCCAGCCAGCCGCGCAGCGGGCCACGCTGGACCAGCGCCAGCTGAACCCGGCGCATCGCCACCACCACTTCGCTTCGAGTCAACAGCCCCCGGGTCCGGCGGAACCGCCCCTCGCCGGCGCGCAGCGTGAAGTTCCAGTCGCGCAGAATCGTGCTGACCACGCCGCTGGCCACGCCCAGCGCGATCGCGATTCCGGCCACCATCAGCACGGCAGCGACGCTGAACCGCGCCTGTGCCTGTTCGCGCGCCGTGCCGGCATAGTCGCGCAACTGGTCCCATCCCAGGTCGACGAACTGATCGAGCGACTGGATGATGCCGAACAGCGCCGCCAGCCAGACCAGGGAGAAGCTGAACAGGCCGAGCAGCAGGACTCGCCCGGGTGTCATCGCGAAAACCACGGGCAGGACGTGCGGCCCAGTGACGGTCGCCTCGTCGCCAGCCTGGTGCGCGGCGACATGCCGGCCGCGAAGCGCCGCGCGCAACCGCGCGGCCTCGCCCAGGGACACGCTGTCCAGCACGGCCTCGTCCGCATCGCCGCCGCCGGTCTCGATCCGCACCTCGGCAAGGCCGAACAGCCGGTGCAGCGGCTTGCGCTCGATCGACACGTCCTGGATCCGCTCCAGCGGGATCGACCGCCGGCTCAGGCTGAACACGCCCCGCTCGACCACCAGCTCGTCCGGGCCGACAGCATAGGTGAAGCGCCGCCAGTTCAGCCAGGTGAAGAACAGCGCGACGGCCGCGGCAACGCCCGCGATGAGCAACGCCCAGTCAAGGCCGCGGCCGGACATCCAGCCGGCAAAGACGGGTATCGCGAAGACGTTCTGCGGTGCCTTGCGAAGAAAGGCGACTGCCATCGTCCCCGGGTGGACGCGCCGCGGCGTGCCCGCGTCTACCACGGCTCGCTGCTCAGCTTTTCACGGATCGCATCCCGGATCGTCTCGGCAGTGTCGCGCGAAACCCCGGGCAAATGGACTTCGCTGTGTGCTGTGCCGGCGGTGTGCAGGACCAGGGTCGCCACGCCGAACATCCGTTCGACCGGCCCTTGCGTCACGTCGATATGCTGGACGCGTATTGCCGGCACGATCGTGTGGCTGCGCGTCAACCATCCGTGCGCCACGTGCAGCTCACGCCCGGTCCACGCCCAGCCCCAGCGCGACCAGCGACGGGGCGCGGCAATCAGCACGGACCACAGTCCGGCCAGAACGAGCAGCGCCGGCGCGGCCCACACCGGCAACCAGTCCAGACTTCGGCCCAGCGCATAGCTCGGGATCGCCGATCCCACCGCAAGCGCAGCGAAGAACACAGCGCCGTTCAGGCGCATGGCATTGAGCTGACCGCGTTCGAGCGGCTGAAGCGGGACATCCGGCAAAAGCATGCGCCGGTTATGCCGCCCCTCGCCGGCCGCTCAAGCGAAACCGTTACGCCGCGCGGAACATCTCGGGCGACAGCGCCATGATCGACTCCGCACCGCCCTCGATCTTGCGGCGCAGCGCGCCGGCATCGGGCATGATCCGCTCGGCATAGAAGCGCGCCGTCACCAGCTTGGCTTCCAGGAACGCGCGATCATCGCCACCTTCGGCCAGCGCCGTCGCCGCCGCGTCGGCCATGCGCAGCCACATCAGGCCGATCGCGACGATGCCCATCAACTGCATGTAGGAATAGGCGCCCGCTGCGACCTGATTGGGATCCTTCATGCCGTTCGCCATGAACCACATCGTGGCCGCTTGCAGTTGGCCATTCGCCTTTTCAAGGGCTTCGGCAAGGCTTGCCAGCTCGGGCTTGCCCTTGGCCGCTGCGACCTCTTCACCGACGATGCGGAACAGCGCCTGCACCGCGCGTCCGCCATTCGCCGCCAGCTTCCGGCCGACCAGATCCATAGCCTGAACGCCGTTGGTGCCTTCATAGATCATGGCGATCCGCGCATCGCGGACATATTGCTCCATGCCCCACTCGGCGATGTAGCCATGCCCGCCATAGACTTGCTGGCTGTCAGTCGCGACCTTGTAACCGGCATCGGTACCGACGCCCTTGATCACCGGAGTCAGCAGGCCGACCAGGTCGTCCGCCAGCTGCCGTTCCTCTTCGCTCTCAGCCGCATGCGCCAGGTCGACCTGCAACCCGCCCCACAGGCACAGTGCGCGAAGCCCTTCGGTCATCGCCTTGGCTTCCATCAGCATCCGGCGCACGTCGGGATGGACGAACAGCGTGTCGGCCTTCTCCTCAGGCTCCGCCGCACCGGTCAGCGCACGGCCCTGCCGCCGGTCGCCGGCATATTGCACCGCATTCTGATAGGCGACTTCACCCACGCCCAGGCCCTGAAGGCCGACGCCCAGCCGCGCCGCGTTCATCATGATGAACATCGCGGCCAGGCCCTTCATCTCCTCGCCGACCAGCCAGCCGGTCGCGCCGTCATAGTTCATGACGCAGGTCGAGTTGCCATGGATGCCCATCTTGTGCTCGATCGAGCCGCACGACACCGCGTTGCGCGCGCCCAGCGATCCGTCCTCGTTGACCAGCACCTTGGGCACCACGAACAGCGAAATGCCCTTGCTGCTGTCCGGCGCGCCCGGCGTCTTCGCCAGCACCAGGTGGATGATGTTTTCGGTCAGGTCGTGCTCGCCGGCCGAAATGAAGATCTTGGTGCCGGTGATCGACCAGCTGCCGTCGGCGTTCGGCTCGGCGCGGGTCTTGATGAGGCCAAGGTCCGTGCCGCACTGCGGCTCGGTCAGGTTCATGGTCCCGCCCCACTCGCCCGAGATCATCTTGGGCAGGTATTTGGCCTGCTGCTCGGGCGACCCCTTGACCAGCAGCGCGGAGATCGCGCCGTGAGTCAGGCCGGGATACATGGCGAACGCCATGTTGGCGCTGATCATATATTCCTGGAAAGCGGTCGAAATGACGTGCGGCATGCCCTGCCCGCCGAATTGCTCGGGCGCGGACAACGTGCCCCAGCCGCTCTCGACGAACTGGCTATAGGCTTCCTTGAACCCGTCCGGCGTCGTGACGCTGCCATCGGCATTGCGCGTGCAGCCTTGCTGGTCGCCGCTATGGTTGATCGGGAACAGGACTTCGGCGACGAAGCGGCCGCCTTCTTCCAGCACGGCGTTCACCACGTCCGGAGTCGCGGGGGCGAAGGCCGGCAGCCCGGCATAGCGGTCGAGCTTCAGCACCTTGTCGAGCACGAAGCGGGTGTCGCGCACGGGCGGGGTATATTGCGGCATCTCTCGTCCTTATTTGGATGGGGTCGCCCGGCCCTCCAGGACCGCGACGAAATCGTTCAGTTCGGCGATCGCGGCGTCGAGATCGACTTTCTGCCGCTCAAGCAGCTCGATCCGCGCGCGGCATTTGTCGAGCGTTACCTGATGCTGCGTGCGTCGTTCGTCGCCGACATCGTACAGGTCGATCATCTCGCGGATCTCGGCCAGGCTGAACCCGACTCGCTTGCCGCGAAGGATCCACGCCAACCGCGAACGATCGCGATGCGAATAGATACGCGACAGGCCCCGCCGCTCGGGCGAGATCAGCCCTTCATCCTCATAGAATCGCAGCGCCCGCGCGGTGACTTCGAACTCGGCGCAAAGGTCCGAGATCGAAAAACTCTCCTTGTCGGGCCGGGCTTCGGTCGGCGCAAAGCTGGCCACCGGCTTCATGGTCGTCGCCATGCCGCCTGCTTACGCCGACCTTACGTTAACGTCAATCGCCGCAAAGCTTCTTTCCGTTTGCCGTGCGCAGCGTCGCCGCCTCGTCGCGCAAACCGCTGACGCGCTCGACATCCAGCGCGGCGAACGACGCCCGCTGCGCGCACAGTCTCGCGCACGTCTCCGGCAGCGCTGCGGGAAAGGTGATGCGCTCACCATCGAAACCGGCGTCGAAGGCGCACGTCGAACCATTGCCTGCCGAAAACTCGATCGCCAGCCTGTTTCCGACCAGCGTCGCGACGCCCCTGCCCGCGCAGCTCAGCCCCTCGCCATAATCGACGAACGCGCCGATCCGGTATCCGCCGGGACCACGTACGATGCACACGCGATCCGTGTCGCGGGTATAGAGGCCGCTGATATCACCGTCGCCGGGATCGCGGATCAGCCCCCGCTCGATCGCGGCGGTTTCCAGGTCGGGCGGGCCGGCGGCCGCCTGCTCGTCTGTTCCGTCGCCCGAACAGGCCGCCAGCATCAGCAGGGCGGTCGCGGCAGCGCGCCTCATGCGTCGCGAACCAGCTTCCCGTGCTCGATCCGGCGGAAGAAGCACGAACGCTCGCCCGTGTGACAGGCCGGCCCCGCCGCCTGGACCTTCAGCCACAGCGCATCCTGATCGCAGTCGATCCGCGCCTCGATCACGCGCAGCACATTGCCGCTGCTCTCGCCCTTCTTCCACAGCCGCCCCTTGCTGCGCGACCAGAACCACGCCTCGCCGCTTTCCAGCGTTCGAGCCAGCGCATCGTGGTTCATATGGGCGAGCATCAGCAATTCGCCGGTCGACGCATCGGTGGCGACGGCCGTGATCAGCCCGTTGGCATCGAATTTCGGGTCGAGGTCGAGCGTGGAGTCGCGGGCATCGGTCATGCCGCCGTGCCTACAATAGCGTTCCGGCCGAAGGAAGCGAGCCGCGGCAGGCCCTTGCCCGCCGCGGCCCGTCACCTCACTCGTGGTCGACCCAGCCCTTCAGGTCGAACCGGTCGGCATTCATCACCTTGGTCCAGGCCTTGACGAAATCCTTCACGAACTTTTCCTCATGCCCCTTCTCGGCATAGACTTCGCCCACCGCGCGCAGCTCCGAATTCGACCCAAAGATCAGGTCGGCGCGCGTCGCCCGCCATGTCTCGCCGCCAGCGGCGCGATCCTTGGCGATATACTCCTCGCCGTCCGAACCCTCGGCCGCTGACCAGACGTTGGTCATGTCATAGAGGTTGACGAAGAAGTCGTTGGTCAGCTGGCCCGATCGCTTGGTGAAGTGGCCATGCCCGCGCTCACCGTGATTGGCGCCGAGCACGCGCAGGCCGCCGATCAGCACCACCATCTCGGGCACCGACAGGCCGAGCAACGAGGCCTTGTCGAGCATCATCTCCTCGACCTTCACGGCCAGCTTCTTCTTGCCGACATAGTTGCGGAACGCGTCGGCTTCCGGCTCCATGACGGCAAAGCTGTCGCCATCGGTCCATTCTTCGCTTGCGTCGCCACGGCCGCCGGTGAACGGCACTTCGACGCCGAAGCCGGCGTCCTTGGTCGCTTTTTCAAGGCCCACCACGCCGCCCAGCACGATCGCATCGGCCATCGACAGATTGCCGCGCAACCCTTCCAGCGTCTCGAGCACCTTGGCCAGCATGGCCGGCTCGTTGACCTCCCAATCCTTTTGAGGTGCGAAGCGGATGCGCGCGCCGTTCGCGCCGCCGCGATAATCGGACTTGCGATAAGTCGAGGCGGATGCCCAGGCAGTCTTGATCAACTGGCTGACCGTCAGGCCGCTCGCCGCAATGGCCTGCTTGACCGCCGCGACATCCGCATCCGACGGCTTCGTCCCCGCCGGCACCGGGTCCTGCCAGATCAGGTCCTCTTCCGGCACTTCCGGGCCAAGGTAGCGGATCTTGGGCCCCATGTCGCGATGAGTCAGCTTGAACCAGGCGCGCGCGAACGCGTCCTTGAACGCCTCGTGGTCGTTGCGGAACTTCTCGCTGATCCTGCGGAACTCGGGATCGACCTTCAACGCCATGTCGGCGGTGGTCATCATCGTCGGCACCTTCTTGGAAGAGTCCCAAGCCGCCGGGGCCATGTCCTCTTCCTTCTGGTCGATCGGCTGCCACTGCTGCGCGCCGGCCGGCGACTTCACCAGCTCATATTCGTAATCGAGCAGCAGGCGAAAATAATTCTCGCTCCATTCGGTCGGCGTGTTGACCCACGATCCCTCGATGCCGCTGGTCACGGTATGCTCGCCGATCCCGCCGCTCTCGTGCGTGCTGACCCAGCCAAAACCCTGCGCGACCAGATCGCCACCCGATGGCGCCTTGCCCAGCAGCGAAGCGTCGCCATTGCCATGCGCCTTGCCGAAGGTGTGGCCGCCGGCCGTCAGCGCGACGGTTTCCTCATGGTTCATCGCCATGCGCTCGAACGTCGCCTTGATATCGCGCGCCGATTGCAGCGGATCGGGGACGCCGCCCGGGCCCTCCGGATTGACGTAGATGAGGCCCATCTGGATCGCTGCGAGCGGCCCTTCCAGCTCGTGCATGCCATGCTCGGGCGCAATGCGGGTCTGAACGCCTTCGTTCACCCACTTGTCCTCGCTGCCCCAATAGATGTCGCGCTCGGGCTCGAACACGTCGGCGCGGCCGCCGCCAAAGCCGAACACCGGCCCGCCCATGCTTTCGATCGCGACATTGCCGGTCAGGATGAACAGATCGGCCCAGCTGATATGCTTGCCGTATTTCTGCTTGATCGGCCACAGCAGCCGGCGCGCCTTGTCGAGGTTGCCGTTGTCGGGCCAGCTGTCGAGCGGCGCGAAACGCTGCTGACCGCTGTTCGCGCCGCCCCGGCCGTCGGCGGTGCGATAGGTGCCCGCCGCATGCCATGCCATGCGGATGAAGAACGGACCGTAATGGCCATAATCCGCCGGCCACCAGGGCTGGCTGTCGGTCATCAGCGCATGGAGGTCCTTCTTGAGCGCGTCATAGTCGAGCTGCTTGAACGCCTCGGCATAGTCGAAATCCTCGCCCATCGGATTGGACGAGCCGTTGGGATTGAGGATCTCGGTCGCCAGCATCTCCGGCCACCAATCCTTGTTGGTGCGGCCGAGCAGCGCACGGACCCCGCCAGGCTGATGCACCGGGCAACCGCCACCCTCGATCGATCCAGTCTTGGCGTACATGTCCTCATCCTCTCTGTTGATTGAGTGTGCGAAGGCTATTCAAAACTTCTCCACCGCGGAAACGAGATAAACAAGTCACTTTGAACGAGAGAATCGATCACGCAACGATGCCATCATCGACTGGCTCGAAAGTCTGGGGAATTAGGCTCACCACCGCAACCAAACTGAACGCCGCGCCGGGCATTCGGTTGCCCGTCCGAAACGCCAGCTTCGCTCAAGCGCATGACAAACAGGCGACAAAGCAGGTTCGACCACCTATATGGCCGCCCATCGCTCACCCAATTCCCCTGAAGGGCCGATGCTGACCACGAATCCGTTCGAAGACGACAAGCTGCGCGAAGAGTGCGGCGTGTTCGGAGTTTCCGGTGCCGACGGCGCCGCCGCGCTCGTTGCGCTGGGCCTGCATGCGCTCCAGCATCGCGGCCAGGAAGCTGCGGGCATCACCAGCTATGACGGCACCCATTTCCACACGCATCGCGCGATGGGCCATGTCGCGGGCAATTTCGATCGCGACGACGTGATCCGCGCCCTGCCCGGCAACGTCGCCTGCGGCCATGTCCGCTATTCAACGACTGGTGAGACCGCGCTGCGCAATGTCCAGCCGCTCTATGCCGAACTGGCGAGCGGCGGCTTTGCGGTTGCGCATAACGGCAACATCTCGAACGCGCTGCACCTGCGCCGGGAGTTGGTCCAGCGCGGGTCGATCTTCCAGTCGACGTCGGACACGGAAACGATCATCCATCTCGTCGCCACGAGCGGCTATCGCGACCTGCTCGACCGCTTCATCGACGCACTGAAGCAGATCGAGGGTGCCTATTCGCTGATCTGCATGACGCCACAGGGTATGATCGCCTGTCGCGATCCGCTCGGCATCCGGCCGCTCGTGATGGGCCGGCTTGGCGACAGCTATATCTTCGCGTCCGAAACCGTGGCGCTCGACGTGGTCGGGGCCGAGTTCGTCCGTGCGGTCGATCCGGGCGAACTGGTGATCGTCAAGGATGGCGAATTGCGATCGCTGCGCCCGTTCAGCGCGATCGCGCCGCGCCCGTGCATCTTCGAATGGGTCTATTTCTCCCGTCCCGATTCGATTGCCGAGGATCGCTCCGTCTATTCGGTGCGCAAGGCGATCGGCGCGGAGCTGGCCAACGAATCCGCTGTAGACGCCGATCTTGTCGTGCCGGTGCCGGATTCGGGCGTTCCCGCGGCAATCGGCTATGCGCAACAATCGGGCATTCCGTTCGAGCTTGGCATCATCCGCTCGCACTATGTCGGTCGAACCTTCATTCAGCCAAGCGCCGAGGTCCGCCGCCTTGGCGTGAAGCTCAAGCACAACGCCAATCGCGACCTGATCGCGGGCAAGCGCATCATCCTGGTGGACGATTCGATCGTGCGCGGCACCACCAGCCTCAAGATCGTGGAGATGATGCGCGAAGCCGGCGCGGCCGAAGTGCATATGCGCATCGCCAGCCCGCCGACGACGCACAGCTGCTTCTATGGCGTCGATACGCCAGAGCGCTCCAAGCTGCTCGCTGCCAAGCTGAACGTCCAGGGTATGGCCGATTTCATCAAGGCCGACAGTCTGGCGTTCATCAGCATCGACGGGCTCTATCGCGCGCTGGGCGAGGCGGAACGCCGAGACGTCCTGCCGAAATATTGCGATGCCTGCTTCACCGGCGATTATCCCACCGCCCTCACCGACCATAACGAACAGGCGTTGACCCAACTCGCGCTGCTCGACGAACCGGCCTGAACGACATGAACGAAGAAAACATTGGCGCACGGGTCGCGCTCGTCACCGGCGCGAGCCGCGGCATCGGTGCCGCTACCGCCATCGCGCTTGCCGCCGACGGCTATCATGTCGTGCTGACCGCGCGCACCGCCGGCGGGCTAGAGGAGGTCGAGGAAGCGATCTTCGCGGCGGGGGGCAGCGCGACGATCGCGCCGATGGACCTGCTCGAAACCGATTCGATCCCGCGCCTCGCCGCCGCCGTGGCGGAACGCTGGGGCAAGCTCGACCTGCTCGTCCTCAACGCCGCCGCGCTCGGCACGCTGGCCGCGATCAGCGCCTACGATCCCAAGGAAGTGGCAAAGGTGCTGGCGCTCAACATCAGCGCACAGGCCGCGCTGATCGGCGCGTTCGACCCGCTACTGCGCAAGTCGGATACGGGCCGTGTGATCGGACTCACCTCTGGCGTCGCGCGTCGTCCGCGCGCCTTCTGGGGTCTCTACGGCGCGACCAAGGCCGCGTTCGAGAATCTGTTGCTGAGCTATGCCGAAGAGGTCCGCAACCTAACCCGGGTTCGGGTCGCGATCGTCGATCCGGGTGCCACCCGAACCAAGATGCGCGCCCGCGCCTATCCCGGCGAGGCACCGGAAAGTGTGAAGCCGCCCGAGGCGGTGGCGGAGCGCATTCTGGGGCTGCTGGCCAGCGACTTCGAAACGGGCGCTTTCGACAAGATCGGTTAGAGTCAGCGCCGCTCGAGCAACGCGTCCAGCTCGATCACCAGGTCCTCATCGATCGCCGCTTCATCCTCCAGATCCTCGGCCGTGAACGTCTCGCGATTCATCACGAAGCTGCCGTGATAGCCCGAGAAGCGCCACTCGCCGGTCACTTCGCTGCCGTCCTCGCTCAGCGTCCCGGCATAGGTGACCGAATGCGCCAGCGCGCCGGCCGGGTCATATTGTTTGGTGAAGCGCAATCGCAACCCCTCGCGCTCGCCGTCGACAAAAGCGCGCCGCACTTCGTCCATGCCAGTCGTATCCGGCTCGGTGATCGTGCCCGACACCACGCCGCCCGCCTCTTCCAGATGCGCGATGAAGCTATTTTCCTCCACCTCGGCCGAGCCTGCGAAATAGCGACCGTACCACACGCCGCTGACATCGTGCGGATCGCTCATCCGCCTCCCACCCGTGCCGCCAGTTCCGCGCCGGTCAGCGGCTGCGCGAAAAGGAAGCCCTGATAAAATTGGCACCCTTCCTTGGCGAGAAGTTCGAGCTGCTCGTCGGTCTCGACCCCCTCGGCCACGACGGCGAGGCCCAGCGACCGCGCCATGTCGATCACGCCGCGCACGACGACGCGGTCGCGCACTGAACCGGCGATATCCTGGGTCAGCTTGCGGTCGATCTTGAGATAGTCGAGCGGCAGCGACTTGAGATAGGCGAGGCTCGAATAGCCGGTCCCGAAATCGTCGATCGCAACGCGGCAGCCGGCGGCGCGCAATTCACCCAGCAGGCGGGAGGCCTCGGCAATGTCGGCAATCAGGCCGCCCTCGGTGATCTCGACGGTCAGGCGAGAGCGCGGAAAGCCGCTGCCGTCCACCCAATCGAGGAACAGGTCGACGAAGTTGCTTCGCGCGACATCGACCGATGTGACGTTTACCGCCAGCCGCAGATCGGCCAGCTCTGCCGGCCAGTGCGCCGCTTCGCTCAGCGCCTTGCGCTGAACATGTTCGGAAAGGGCCAAGGCAAGTCCTGCACGGTCGGCCGCCGCGAACAGCGCTTCGGCCCCGATTTGGCCCAGCGCGGGATGCTCCCACCGTGCAAGTGCCTCCACCCCGACCAGCGCGCCCGTCGCGACCACCACCTGCGGCTGGAACCGCAACTCGATCTCACCCTGGTCCAGCGCACGCCGCAGGTCGACTGCCAGTGCATCGACCGACAAGGCGGTGTGGCTGCCGCCCTCGCCGGCCAGCGCTTCGCTCGCGCGCTTGAGCAATGCCGCGACATCGTCGTCGGGCTGCGACAGGGCGCTTGCCAGCCGCGCACCCATCGGCAGGATCGCGTCTTCGACGACGAACGGTCGCGCCATCACATCCTCGATCTGCGCCAGTGTGGCGGCAAGCGCGGCATCGCTCACGCTCTCGGCAGCAATCAGGAACTCCGCCCCGCCCATGCGCGCGACGATCGCGCGCTTGCCCAGCGTCTCGCGCGCTACTTGCGCGAGCCGCGCCGCCGCGGTGCGCAGCACGGCGTCGCCCGCGGGTCGTCCATAGGCGGTGTTCACAACGTCGAACCGGCTGAGCGTCACAAGAACGATGCCGACCTCGTGCCGTTCACCCAGCCGTCGCTGCACCCATCGCCGCGCCCCAACCGCATTCCGCACCCCCGCCAGCGCCTCACGCACTGCCGCGCCGGCATCCACCCGGCTCAGTCGTTCGATCAGCGCGTGCACCCGGCCGGTGCGCACATCGACTTGAAGATGTTCGACCACGCGCCCGGCACCGGCCAGTTCATGGGCGAAGGCAGTTGCCTGCAGCCCGCCGCGCAGCCGCGCCAGCGCCGCCTTCAGCGCGCCTCGGTCGTGCCGCTCGACGCTTCGCAGCATCGCGCGGACCGACGGCGTCTCGCTCAGCCCCAGCATGGCGGCCAGCGCCGGGGTGACCTGCATCGATTGCAGCGCAGGATCGTAACGCCAGCCGAGCGCATCGGCCGCTCCCTCCACGCCCGTCGAGCCGCCGCCGACTCGCTCGGCATGACGCGCGGCAAAGCGCAGCGCCTGGACGAACTCGGCCTCCTTCATCGGGCTAGCAAGGAAGTGCGTAGCGCCGGCATCGTAGAATTCGCCAAGCCGCGCCGCATGGCCACGGGACACCAGGACCAGCAAGGCGCCGCCGATCGCTCCAGCCACCCCGGCCAGCGCCCGTACCGCGGCCAGCCCATCCTCGATCGCGCCGCGCGCATCGACCACAGCGATCGCCGCCCCGCTCGCCAGCAGCCGCCGCTCGGCCCCATCGGTCCGCCGCGCCGCGACCACGCGCCATCCGGCTTGTGCGGCAAGCGCCGCAAGCTCGTCGCGCTGGCGGAAGGACAGCAGAAAAACGGGCGGATCGCGCTCGGTCGTCGGGGCAGCGGCGGTCAACGCGAGTTCGGTCATCGCCCCCTTCCTAACGCAAGCCTTGCTGCGAAGCCATGAACGCCTTAGCTCATTCGCTTCGATGATTGCATCCGCCACCCCTATTGCCGTCGCGCCCGCTCCGCCGCTGGTCGACCGCCATGGCCGCACGATCAGCTATCTGCGCGTGTCGGTGACGGATCGCTGCGACCTGCGTTGCCGCTATTGCATGGCGGAGAAGATGACCTTTCTGCCACGTGACGCGCTGCTGTCGCTGGAGGAAATGGCGCTGATCGCAGAGCGCTTCGTCGCGCGCGGTGTGCGCAAGATCCGCCTATCGGGCGGCGAACCGCTGGTGCGGCGCGATGCCATCGACCTTGTACGCAGGCTGGGCCGGCATGTCGGCGTCGGGCTGGACGAGCTTACCTTGACCACCAACGGCACGCGGCTGCGCGCGTTCGCGCCGATGTTGGCCGACGCGGGCGTGCGGCGCATCAACGTTAGCCTGGACAGCCGCGATCCGACGACGTTCCGCCACATCACGCGCCATGGCGATCTTTCCCAAGTCCTGGACGGCATTGAAGCAGCGCAAGCCGCCGGCCTGACGGTCAAGATCAACATGGTCGCGCTCGCCGGCCTGAACGAAGGTGAAATTCCTGCCATGCTTGCATGGGCGGGCGGCGCAGGCATGGACCTGACGCTGATCGAAACCATGCCGCTGGGAATGATCGACGAGGATCGCGCCGACCGTTTCGTTCCGCTCACGCGAGTCTTCGATGATCTATCGCGCCGCTTCACGCTGGCCGCCGATGCGCATCGCAGCGGCGGACCGGCGCGATACTGGCATGTCGCGGAGACCGGCCGCCGGCTCGGCCTCATTTCGCCGCTCACCGGCAATTTTTGCGACAGCTGCAATCGCGTCCGGCTGACGACCGAGGGCAAGCTTTTCACCTGTCTGGGCCATGAGGACCAGGTCGATTTGAAGGCGGCGATCCGCGGCGGCGGACCTGTGGCGGTCGATAACGCCATCGACGCCGCCCTGCTCGCCAAGCCGGCGCGCCATGACTTCAGCATCGCACCCGGCGCCGCGCCCGCAGTCCGCCGTCATATGAGCGTGACCGGCGGATGACCCATTTGCGTCGCGCCCTTGCCGCCTCGCCGACCAACCCGGCCGAGGCTGCCGCCGCCGAACTGCTCTCGACCCACGATTGGGCCGATCTTGAATCAGCCGAATTGCTCGTCGCGCTGGGTGGCGACGGCTTCATGCTCCAGACGCTTCATGCGATGCTGGAACGCCATCGCACCATACCCGTGTTCGGCATGAACCTCGGCACCGTCGGATTCCTGATGAACGAGTGGCGCCCGGATGGGCTCGACCAGCGACTTGCGCGAGCCAGGGCGTTCAAGGTCACGCCGCTCGAGATGACCGCGACCACCGTGGAGGGCGAGACCTTCGTGCTCCCGGCGATCAACGAAGTCTCGCTGCTTCGTGAGACGCGCCAGACCGCAAAGCTCGAGGTCACGGTCAACGACCGCATCGTCCTGCCCGAACTGGTGTGCGACGGCATCCTGGTCGCCACGCCGGCCGGTTCTACCGCCTATAACCTCTCCGCTCATGGCCCGATCCTGCCGCTCGGCTCTCAGATGCTGGCGCTCACGCCGATCAGCCCGTTTCGCCCGCGTCGCTGGCGGGGCGCGATCCTGCCTGAAAAGGCCCGCATCTCGCTTCGCGTGCTCGATCCGGCCAAGCGCCCGGTCAGCGCCGTCGCCGATCAGCGCGAGGTACGCGACGTCGCCCGTGTCGATGTCGAGATCGATCATCGCCGCGACCTGACGCTGCTGTTCGATCCCGAACATGCGCTCGACGACCGCATCACCATGGAGCAGTTCGCCGGCTGATTTCGGCGCCGGAAAAATAGTTGCGGCTGCGCGCTTGCAATGCCGCAAACCCCTTCGTATAGGCGCGCCCTCGCTGGTGTTCCCTGATAGCTCAGCGGTAGAGCATCCGACTGTTAATCGGACGGTCGTAGGTTCGAATCCTACTCAGGGAGCCAGCGAGCAATGTCTAAGCTATTGGTATTGCTCGCTGATTCGCGATCACTTTGTGAGGCGTTCCCACGTCCGAACCCACGGCAGATTTATTGCTGGCGCGCCGCTTCCCGCCTCGCTAGCTTGTCCTGGGCATCTTGGATGCTGGCCTGATCGATCATGTAGAGCGCGTCTGGATACCAACCAGTGCGCATATCCTGCGCAGTCAGACGATCGGTGTAGCCCAGCGCGCGGCCAACTGCCTCCGTCAGGCTGTGGTAGCGCTCGACAGTCAGCACGGCATCGGTGCCGGGAGTAAGCGTAGCTTCAAGGAAAAGACGGCGCGCGTTCAGGACCTCAGGGTGATCGGCGAAGGCCACATCGCATACGTTGACCGCTCCCCGCGCATCTTGGTTCAGCAGCTCGCGCCGGCACTTCATCAGCGCCATAAACACTGTCATTTGAAGTCCGCGCCGCTGTTCGATTTCAGCAGATGCCGATCTAAACTGCTCCGCGAACCTTGCTGCCTGTTTTGGTGCGCGCTTGGCGATGATCAGCGCCGCCACGGCGGCAAGCATCGTCAGCACAGATGCTGCTGCCTGCACAGCGTCCGTTATTGTGACCCCTTCCAACATGCACCCTCCGTCCGCGAATCGCAGTCAAGCGATTGCAGACGACAACCGAAGAGAGAAACGGTCAAGCCAAGTGCGAGTGTGTGCTGCCCGTCTCCATCAACAGCTCGACCTGACCTTCTATGTCGACGAAGTCGTAAGTTTGCTTGCGGTCGTCAGCAGATAGGAAACGAATGCAGCACAAGCGCCGAACATGAATAGAGCCTCAGCCTCGGAGACATTGGCCGAGTCATTAAACACCAGAGCATGCCGGACGCCGTCCGTGTCACTGGTATAGCCGTAGAGCGCGCCGAACGCCTTTTTAAGGTGCCCCGGTAGCACGAGCCTCCGCTCCAATGATGCAAGCGCCTTCCCGAGGGTATCTGCCGATGGTTCAACAACCTTTGCCGCAGCCTCAACAGCTGAAATGCTTTCTCTGATCGAACCGCCCCAATCGCCACTCGTAAGCGCAATCGATGAGCTTCGTAGATGCGTGCGTGGACCCTGAGCAGGGTGCGCAGCAGCGACTTCAAAGGCTTGGCGTATGGCTTGAGCTTCTTCCTCTGAGGACGCGCGGACAAACAGCCCGTCAATCAATCGATACGCTGCGCGTGTCTCAGAAAGCGCCCGGTCAATTCGGGGAAGTAGGCTGCCTGGACAGCTTGAGTGGGAAACAACAAACTGCAAAAAGTTGAAGAAACGAAGAAAATCGTTCGACCTCAACTCTGCAGAAACTGCCTTGGTCAGTGAGGGGTGCGAGGCGCTGTAATCTTCGATAGTGCCATAACGCCTCCGCACATGCCATTCGTACATGATTGGCTTCCACTCTGACCTCACCATCTTTTGGCTATATTGATTGGTTGCGGTCATGGAATCATGAATAATCGCGTAAATATAAGCGGACAGTTCTGGAGATACACTATCGTGTCGCATTTGAACCGGTAGCGGCTCAAATCCTTCTCGTTGTCCAAAGGTTGGCTTCGGCGGATCGAACGTGGCACTCGACATAAAGACCCTCCCCCTAGCGGGGAGGACTTGCACGGGAATCGGCGCTGAGGCAATGTGTCCGTGGGCGTAGAAACCCGGACCAGTGATAGCGATCGATCCGTTGGCGCGGCTTCGATCGTGAGTGCGAGCGTGGCGGCTCGCGATGCGGTGCGCTTGGCGGCGCTACCGACTTCGGCTTCATAGCCGGGGGCGGTGCGTCATGTCCAGCGCGCAAGCGTAAAAGCCGCCGGCCTGTCTCACTGGCAGGTTTCTACCCCCCGGCGACCGCCCGATGCGGTCACGGCCGTAGAAAGCCGAAACCAGTGAGTACGAAACATGCAACGCTTTAGGAGCAATCCGCCTTCCCGGCAGGTTCCGCCCCGGCCCGAGACGGCGACGACGCCGCGCTCGCTGCACGCGGCGGTCATCCGCTACATGGCCCGCCATCCGGAAGTGACCGAAGCCTCGTTCGGTCGCCAGGCGCTGAACGATCCAGCCTTCGTCTCCCGCCTGCGCAATGCCGATGGGGTGCGCGAGGAAACTGCGCGTCGCGTGCGCGCCTTCATCGCGGAGGGCGTCCATGCGTAACCGCACTGAAGATCGCCCGCTTTCCGGACGGGAACTGGCGCTTGAGGGCGCCGCTTTGCGTCGCGAGTTCTGGCCCACCGCTGCCGAGCGCAACCGGCCACGGCCTCGCCTTAAACGGCTCTATCGGTCGATGATCGACTCTGGCGATCCCTCAAAGATAGACCTCGGCTTCTTCCTGTTCGGCCTTACCGGCGAAATGGGAGGCCGGGGCCATGCTTGAGCTGAAGGTCAAAGCAGGGCGCCGTATGGTGCCAATCTTCGACCTGCCCGTCGCGCTTGGGCGGGCAGACGCTGCCCGGGAAATCGGTGACACGATCGACACGCTGATCGCCTTCATGGACGACTTGGGGGGCGACCCGGACCTTGAGGTGACGAACCTAGAGGATGACTTCGCCCTGCACCTACCCTTCGGGGGGGGGCAGGGGCCGGGTTGCCCGATCAGCGACAGCAGCGGCGATGTATCGTGGACCGAGTGGGACACGCGCGGACGGCATAAACTGGACGAGTTCGGCAGCGAGCGCCGCGCTGCCATGCCGGGCCGCTACTTCCTCAACGAGGATGACGAGGACGACGACCCTGATACCAGCGTCGAGGATGACCCGACCGGGTTCGACCCAGAAGAAGATATGTGCCTTGCTGGCGACGATGGCGTGTTTAGCGGCCCGGCAAGCCAAATGGGGCTGTTGCGTGTCGAGGATGGCGCTGGGTCAGAGGACGACGCGGAGCGATGGCAGGACACTCGCAACGTCCCCGTTGATCGGGTTGTGTCCCTTGAACCGGATCCATTCACGGGAGTGCGGGTCAATCTCGGCCGAGCAAACCTGCTGACATCGTTCCGAACGAACGGCGAGGTTGTCGCCAGCGCAGACTATTCTGGTGTCACGCTGATAACGACAGGCTGGGTCGGCAAAATCGGTGGCAACGCGGTGATCGCCCCAACCGTAATAGCGAACGATACCGCCGACTGATCACCACCGTTGGCGCAGTTGAACTCTGCCCCGCTGGCTCCGGCTGGCGGGGCCTTCAACGGAGAGTCAGTAGCCTCGGCGGACTTCGTCTAGGAACTCATCGACGGCTTTCTTGTGCCCCGCCAGGATCGCCTTCTCGGCATACTTCAAGTCGTTCTCGGTGGCTGCATTGAGGCATTCCATGTGCCGCTTGGCCTGATCGATGTAGGCCTGCCGCGCGTAGCTGTCATCGCTATAGGGGCGAGTCGGCTTATAGCATGATCGCGCGGGATCGTACTCCAGGCGTCCGATGAACGTGCGAAATTCACCCTCCGGCCTACTCAGCAGCTGAGCGCTGCCTGCGCCAGAGAATCCCAGTGCCATTAGCGCGCAGCAAACTCCCAGTTTCTTCATCATTGCCCCCCCCTCGAATGTCTGAGACAGATTACAGAACGGCGGGACCGCCTCAAGCCGAGGAATTTAGAGCGGCGCGCTCAGTTCATGTTCGAGGTCGGCACTGCTGTCGACAGGTCCGGTCCCCGGCTCGGCATATCCTCGCCCGGCTCCCACCACAGCCCCTGCCCATTCTCTGCCGCCCATTGCTCGACGCGCGCCCGGCTCTCGCCATATTCCGGGTCAGTCATCTCAGCGAGGCGATCGAGGATGGCCCGCTCATAGGCAGCGCGCAGATACCAGAGGTTCCCGCCTGGCGTGTAGCGCTTGGCGAGGCGCACGGCCTCAGCCCCCGGATTGCCCGGCGTGATACCGCCGTCCTTCTGCTCGCGGTCAAACGAGCGATATGTGGCGCGCGATAGATCGCCTACCAGCCCGCCGACCGGCCCAGCCAGGAATTCGCCTAGCCCGCCGTCGAGACGCTGATTTGTGATCGATCCGACAAGATCGCCGAAGATGCCGAAGCCTCCGCCCTGAAGCACGGCGTCGGTCCAGAATTCCAGATTGTCCATAGGGCGAGGGTCGCGTCCCTTCGCAATCTCTCGCAGCTGGATCGAGGCAGCGCCGAACAGCGTCATGCTGACGAAGAACTGCGCCGCATACACCGCGCCACGATACGGGCCGATCGCACGGATCGCCTGCGCCTGCGACATAATGAGCGACAGGGCAAAGCCCTTGAACTGAAAGCTGTTGCGCAGGATTTCGCCGCCAAGCGTGCCGGGACGAGTGCCGAGTTGGACGATGGCGCGAGCGCTCGCGGTATTCTCCTGCACCGCGCGGGCCGTCTCGGCCAACACCATCTCCTGCACCTTGTCGGCAATCTGCCGGTTGGGAATGTTGCGGGCATTGATCCATTCGGCCTTTCCGCGCCGCTCAGGTTCGGCCTTACGGATCACGTCCCAATCGCCGGCAGTAATGCCATAGCGCTCCATCGCCGCCCGCAATCCTTCCGGCACCGCATCGAACGTCTTGCCGCGATAATCGCCAAGGGTGCCGAGGAAATCGAGGCCGAACGCCCGCTGCCCTGCCTCGGTAAACTTGTTGAGGCCGGACAATCGCAACACGTCGTCGGCCAGCACCTGCGTGAGCTGCGGCCCATGCGTTTCGCCATAATAGCGCGAGAGGCCAAGCAGCGAGTGGCTGGCGTCACGCATACCCAGCCCCAGCCGGATCGCCAGCTTGCGGTCGGCGGCGCTCGCCGGGTTCAGCTGCTTGAGGTAACTCGCCAGCACCTTCACTTCGGGAAGGCCGTTAAAGCGCCGTGCCATGGCCTGAGTATTCACGTCCGAAATCGCTGAGATTGGCGACGAGCCGAGCAGGGCCGATGTCAGCAAGTCGCGCGTGCCGGATATCGTCTTAACTGCCCAATAGCTCGGCCGCTCAAGCCACCCTTCCGCGAACTCGGGCACAGAGGTTTCGCCCTTCAGGTAGGCCCACAGGCGTTCTGTAGTCGCCCTGCCCCCCGCCGTTCCAGCCACCGCGCCAGGCACCGCCTTGTCCGACTGCGCTTCCATGCGATCGGCAGCGTCGAGCAGAAACTTGACCGTCGCGTCCGGGTTCGGGCCGAACCGCTCCAGCTTGGCAATGTCCTCGGACAAGCCGCGGATATGCCCCATGATGGTCGTGAAGGCATCGCCGCTGCCATACTTCGCCTGATATCGCATCCAGGCATCGCCGTCGTTGAACACGAACACGCGATGATAGGCACGGGCGTTGGCAAGCTTGGGCTGGCTCATGAACGGGTCAGCCGGCTCGGCACTTAGGCCGTTCGTGCGGATCGCCTCATAGGAGCCGCGCAGCACCTCCTCCAGCCGGGCCGGCGACATGCGCATGCCGGTGTCGGGATCGCGCATCGCAGCGATATCGAGACTCTGGCGAAGATCCGCGCGCCATTCGTCATAACCGACCCGGCGCACCTTCAACGGGTCATGACGGTGCGTGATGCCCCAGCCACGTAGCTTGCCGACGTTGCCGCCTGCCGCGTTGAACCGAAGCCGCAGCGACTCCATCGTATTTGCCAACGCGTCGGCATAGGCTTTGGCGCGCGGATTGCCGGTGGCGTCGCCGTGCAGCTCCTGCATCACATCGCGAAGCCCTGCCTTGTTCGACGGGCTGCCGAAAAAATTGCGCCTGTGCCGCTCGATAAACGCTGAAATCTCGGCCTGCGCTTGAAACTCGATGTTCTCGGCGCGCGTGACGACGTTCTCGTATGGCGCCTGCACGTCGCGATCCATCATGGCGCGAATGGCGGCATAGGGCGACTTGCCCCGATACCGCATGAGATCGGCGCGCGCGCGGCGCTGAGACGCGGCCTGCAACAGCGTCTGCCGTTTCTTGAGCGCCGACGCATCCGCCAGTTGGCGCAACGTCTGCTCGCTCGCTTCAGCGGCGGCGGCATCCGGCCCCATGCTCTGCTTGTATGAAGCCTCAAGCTGCTCGAATAGGTCACGCATCCGCTTGGCCCGCTTCGGGTCAATCTCGCCGCGCTCCACCATGCCGGGAATACAGTTGCCTAGCGACATGCCGGACCTTTCGTGCGATAAGCCCGCCCGCTTCCGTTGGAGAGCTGGCACATGGGCAAGTGGTGGCGAGAAAATGCCGAGCTGCGTCGCAAGGCGGCTGTCATCGCCGGGCTGCTATGGGCGTTCGGCGCGGTGCCGATAGCGGTTGTGCTGTTCAGGCTAGGCGAGGAATGGGCGTGGATTGCGCTGGCGCTGGCCGTCGCGCCCTTCATTCTTGCCGCCGCCGTCGTCGCTACCTTCATCGCCGCCGCGCCAGTTCTCGCTCGCAATGCCATGACGAGAGCCATCGCGCTCGCGGTCGCAGCCGCGGTCGGCGGACTTGTCATAGGGCAGCCGATGCTAACCGCAGTGTATGCGGCAGCCGTAGTCGTCGCTTGGCTGGCGATCGAGCTATGGCAGGGGCGGCAGCCGGCCCGACGCTGAATCACGCCACACCCGCCTTCCCCGGTGCCAAGCACGCGCGGGCAGCGATGAGTGCCGAATTGTCCGCATCCAGATCGTCCAGCACATCGGCAAGGCGCATGTCGGCTTCCACACCATCGGCCTCGATCCGAACTATCTCATCCGGGTTCGTAGCCGCCGCCATCCGTAGATCATGCTCAAGGCTCTGCACCGTCGCCTGCGCGCCGGGGCCATTCACGGCATCGTCGAACCGCTCGGCACCTTCGGCCCGCAAAGGCGCGGCTCGCTCACGCCATGCAGATGCGAACGCGGCCCCATCCGGGGTGAGATCACCCCTCCCGCTCAGTTGCTCCACCGGCAAACCGGCATCACGCGCGATATTGTAGAGCCGGGTTGCGACACCCTTGCGCCGGATCGCAGGCGAGACATAGCTGATTAGCCCGCCGAAATTAGCGAGCGATTCCGGGTCGGTCGGCACGAACAAGCCTGCCTTGGCCTGCCCATCATGCCCGCGCAGCACAACCGTTGCGAACGATCCATCATCCGACTGCTCGACGCGATAGCCTGACGGGCCGCTTTCCGCGATCATGTGACGGGAGATGATCCAGTCGTCGACCGCCTCCGGCGCAACGGTTGGGCGAAGGGCAGGCTGCAAGTCCTGCTCGATCGCGTCGGCAAGCTCGCGCTTCATGCGACGCTGCAATCCCTTCAAGCCAGTTGGCACGGCCAGGTCATCCGCAGCAGACGCCGGAACGTCGACGGCGCGGATACTGCCGCCCTCGCCGGCAGCTGCACGCGCCGCCGCCTCGTCCGGCGTATAGGTGCGCAGGCCATCGCCCACGTCCGTGCCAGGTACATCGGGAACATCGGGCGCACGCTCGGCAGGCTCGCCGCGATACAGCCGCACCATCTCGACGCCTTCGCCTTCAGGCATCCAGTCGGCGCCGCGAGGCCTTGGCTCGTCGACAGGCGCGCGAGCGATCATGCTTTCCGTCAGATCGGCCGCGTCACGCTGCGCGCGTGCGATATCGTCCTCAGCAGCGTCCACCGCTCGCTGCGCTGCCGCCCACTCGTCGTCGGTGCCGAATTGCTCACGGCGCAGAGCCGGGGCATCAGGATCGCCGCCAACGCGCCGATGCGCCCAACGGATCACGTCATCGGCGGTCATGCCCTTGAGGAAAGCATTCTGCTGGATCGCCTTGCGGCTCATCAGTCTTTCGATTGGCGTGTCAGGGGCAGCGCGCAGGATCGCTTTAGCGCCGCCCTGCCCCGCGAAATGCGCTAGATACAAATTGCCCGGTGTGGCACGCGCGCCGATCGACGCAAGTGCGCGCTCGCTGTCGCCAAGCATGTCGTCCATGAGCTGTTCGTTCAGCGCGGGATCGCGCCGCTTGGCGGCTATCTGCGCATCGGTCAGTCCACTCGCACCGTAGCGCCGCTTGTAGTAGCGAACCCAAGTGGACGCGAGGAACTGATACGGTCCCATCGCGCCAGAGGCCTCGTTGTAGTCGTCGGTCGGGCTGCTTTCCGCCCGCCTGATCTTGTCCTTGACAGCACGTCGCGAGGCCTCAGGCGAGATGCGGGGTTCAGACCGAGGCGGCTGTTCGCCATTTAGAACCCGCTCCGCTTCGGCCAGCCTCTGCCGATGCACTTCGGTAGCGGGGCCAGGCTTGAACGGGCTGGTGGCATCGATTTCCTCGTCGCGCTCGACAACATTGATCGCGGCCCGCTGTGCTTCGGTCGCCTTCTTGCCCAGCTTGCGACGCGCGATTGCGCTTAGCGGTTCGACAACTGCACCTTGGATGGCAGCGCCCGCCACGCCAGCGATGCCGACATTGGCGACGCCCTCACCAACCGTCAGCGTCTCGCCCCGCTTAGCCCGCTCGGCTGCAATCATGGGCTGCTCGACCGCTTCGACGGCCATGTTGGTCACGGCTTCAGCCAGGATGCGCCGTGCGATCGTCGACCCGCCGCCACCAAGCGGCAGGGTCATCAGGTTGACTGGATCAACGGCAGCCCCGGCGAACCCGCCTGCATAGCCGGCGACCGTGCCGATGCCGCGCGTGCGCTCCAGCTTCTGGAGATCGTCGCCACGACGCTGTTTCTGACGTTGCGTGACGACTGCGCGCCACGCGTCGACGCTATCGGGAACGTCCGGCAGGAAACCGGGCTTGCGCGCCCGCACCTTCGCCAGATCGGCGAACACCGCCATCTCGTTCACGCCGCCCGACGATCGTCCTACCCAAACATAGTCGGTATCGCTCTTGCCGGTTTCAGCCTTCAGCGCCGCGATGATCGGCGAATATGAACTGATAAGCTGATCGCCCGACTCGCCAGGCCAGTCATCCTTCGCCGTGCGCCAACCTGCCTTGAACCCCTCCCATGCCGGGGTCTCGGGCATATCCTCTGGCCTGTCGGCGATCGGGAGCGTGGGCGGGCCATCCAGATCGTAGAAAGCAGTCGGGCCTTGCGCGCGCATGTCTGTCATCGCCGCTTCCACGGCAACTTGGCGACATCGAGCTTATACGGCTGACCATCCTGCGCGCTCAAAAGTCGGTTCGAGTTGCGCTGGCGGAAGCCATAGACCGTGCCGCCCAAAAGCACCGGCACCATCGCGCGCAGTTGCCCGGAATAGAGTCGCGAGCCATCCGGCCACACACCGGGCTTGCCAACGCGGGCGCGGCCCATGTCGTCACCATTCATGTCAGCGATGCGAAGCTCGATCCCCTCGCTGGTCCATCCAGGCGGCAAAGAGACGGGAGCGCCGTTGATTTTCGCGACGCCCCCGTAGGTTCGACCACCCTTAGAGTCTCCACCCAACGCGGAGTTGATTGCGTCCTTCCACAGGTCGCTATTCCATGATGCCTGCCCGCTCACCCGCGCGCGCTCGGCATAGATCGCCTTCGCGGCAGCCTTAACGTCACGCACATAGTCCGGCGGCATGCCCGCCAACGCGGATGCGACGTGCTGGTTGAATCCTGCATCGGCAATATCGGGCTGATACACTTTCCCGTTTGCAGCCAGCGCATCACGCCCGCGCAGAATTTCCGTCGCGGTGCGCTCGTTGGTCGTGATGAGCGTGGCGGCAATGCGGAAGTCGCCGTCGCTTTCGCTGGTAAGCTGCCGGGCAGCGCCGCGGATCACGCGTGGATCGCGGAACAGCGCCAGGGAGCGCAGCACCTTCAGCCGCGAGTTACTGTCCCCCTCCATATTGGCGTTCAGGACGCGGATTTCTTCGCCAACCAAAGGCTCAATTGCCCCGCCCTGCCGCTGCGCCGCCGCAACCGCCGCACGGCCTCGCTGCACGTAGGTTTCGGGGTCGCGATGGTTGAGGCTGGCCAGGACGCCGCCCGTTGCATACTCGTCCTGCAACAGGGCGCCGCCAGGCTGATTAAGGCGAGACGCTGTTTGCTCACGGCGGGAGCGCAGGCCGTTCAGTTCAGATGCCTGGGCAGGCGACAAACCCGCCTTACCCTTCTTCGCCGCCTCCAACTGCGCGATGCGCTGGTCGATCTGCGGCAGGGTCGCTCCGCGATAGGTCTCGCTCGCACGCGTTTCATTCGCTCGCGCTTCTGACTGCGCGGCTCCACTGGTGTCCCCAATCGCGCGCTGCTCGGTCGCCAGCTCCATCCAGTCTGCCGGCGTCCCCGCTCCGGTTTCCAGCTGTGCCTTTCGGGTCGCCAGATCCTCGCGCTTCAACGCAACTTGCCGGGCCTGCTCGGCTCGCTGCTCAGCGGCAATCCGGCGCGCTTCGGCCTCGTTTCGCTCCTGCTCGATGCGAACAGCCTCAGTCGCCCTCAACGTGTCGGAACCGAACAGCATCTTTTCGACGCGCTGCCGATATCGCTCGGCCCCCGCCGGATCGACCTTTGCCATACGCGCGATCATGAGCGTGCGGGTTTCGGAAAGCCGCTTCTGGATATCGGCTGCGACCGACGCAGCCGGGGCACCGGCACGCTCCCCTTTCTTCTGGAGGATCGACGCCGCCGTCACGAGATAGGCTTCGGCCTGGTCGGGATCGGTATACATGTTGACCGCATCAGCCAGCGATTGGCTGGCCGCGTCGTCATCCGCCTCATCCTGCCACGCCATGCTCTGCACTGCCGCGTGTCGATTGATGACGACGGACATATTCGCGAGGCGCGCATCAGCCGACTGACGAAAGAGCTTCTTGGCTTGGGCCGACGATAGGCCATCCTCGATCGCCTTTGCGCGATCCTTCAACGCTTGCATGGCGGGCTCCAGACCGTCGATCGCCAGCTTGCCGCGTGTGTTCAGATAGCCAGTTTCAGGGGCTGACTGTATATCACCAGCCTCCTGCGCATATCGCGTGGTGGCCTCAGTCGCCTCGGTCTCGGCACGCTCGCGCTCGATCTGGATGCGGGTTTCAGCGAGGTTGGACAGGCCCGCCCCGAGATCCATCATCCCCTTCGCGATGGCGTCAGCCGGCCCGCCGCGATAGTCGGCCACCTGAAATCGCTGCCCGGTGGTGGCTGCCGGCTCTACCTGCCCACCCTCGTATATTTGAACGCGCGGCACTTAACCGGCCCGCCACTTGGTATACTGCGTCGCGCCGCCCAGGATGCTCTTGCTTGCATCAAAGATCGACCCGACAATCGCGCCAGACGCGCGAGACCGCGCCGCCTTGGCTTCAGCGCGAGCGTTGCTGCTGCGAATGTCGAAACCGCGCACACGCTCATCGGCGGCGCGTGCGATAGAGGTAGCATCCTCCCGCGCCAACATCATCGTGTCCTGCTGCACGCGCAGCGCAGACCCAAAGCCAAGATCGACCCCGTTGGCAGCCATTGCTGCCTCTTGACGACCTTGGACCTGCCCGACGCGTCGCCAGTGCTGCCGCAGCTGCTGGCGCCCATTTTCGGCCTCGGTGCGCGCTGCTTCGCCTTCAAGCTTCGCATTTCTATCAGCGACTTTCGCCGCGTATCGCTCCTGCGCTGCCCGGCTCATGCCACCCGCAATTGCGCCGACAGTCGACACAGCGGTTGACGCTATCATGAGGGGGCCAACGAGCGCTGCTGCCGGCGCACACATGTCAGGCTGCCTCAGCTTCGAGCGCCGTTTCCAGCTCCCGCTTCACCATTTCCGTGCGCCGGGCCGCATAGTCGCGCAGCGCCGTGCCGCCGAACTTCTCGAACCGATCGCCGGGCGACAGCTGCACGCCAGCGCCGGCAAGGGCATTGCAGATGATCGTGTCGAGCGTGACGCCGAAGGCGGCGTCCGCCGTCTGCTTGAGCGAGGAATAGGCCTCACCCCGCACCGCCCCCTTGAGCGAGTCGCCAATCGCGCGCGTCGACGCCTTGTAGGCCGTCACGGCTGCCACCAGTTGGCTCAGCGCTGCATCGGCAAGTTTCGCCGCGTCCTCACGATCGGTCAGATGCTCATGAACGGCCTTCCTGGCCTCCTTGCGCGCCTTCACCTTCGCCGCGCGCTCGGCTGCGTCGTCCTGCCGGCACGCCCGCGCCCATGCCTGTTCCAGACCATTCGCGCGCGTCTCAAGCTCGCGAACCTTGGCATTGGCTGCCTCGGTATCCCCCAGCGACGCTGCGCCATCCTCGAAATCCAGAGCAACCCGGCTCTGCGCTTCCTTGGCCTCGGCCAGTTGCGCTGCCAGCGCGTCACGCTTGGCGATGTAATCGGTGCGGTTCATTCGGCTGCTCCCTAAGATCGTCGTCCGCGACGATAGGGTTTCACCGGCACCGGTTGAATCGAGCGCGCGCGATTTCGGTCCTGTCGATTTTCCGCCGTGCAGCCTGCATCTGCCGTTCTTCATCGGCGGCCTGCGGCAAGGCCGGCCCTTGCGCGTGCGAGCGCCGCAAATGTTACGCGGCGGCACTGTCCGGCGTGCCAGTATAGCCCAGTTCGATCAGCTTTTCGCGCATCTGGATCGGATGCCAGCCGGTGCGCATCAGTTCGTCATTCTCGCGCTGCACGCGGGCGCGCCCTTCCTGGATCGCCTGCACGATCGTCGGCACAGGAGCCGCAGGGAAGCGGGCAAGCACCATGTCGATGCTAGTCTGCCACATTGCATCTCGCGGCTTCTTCGCGAGATCCAAGAGAATTTCGCCCATTTCACGGCATTCATCTTGCGACGAAGCGCGCACCAATTTGAGCATGTCGTGAGCGTCAATCACCCTTAATTCCTCTCTTCTGGATAGCCGCAAAGATTGATGCAAAGCGCACGTAGCGCTCTTCCTCGCTCATCTCTCTGATAGGTTTCCCGTCAGCATCAGCCATCTTGAGCAAGCTCGCATCACCGTATTTCTTGGGGGCCAGCTTGCCGGCGAGCCATTTGCGTGCGTCGACCTGCAAGCGGCGATGCTCGATCATGTCGCCTTCGACCTTCTCGATCGTGCCGTCAGCCTTGGTCGTAACCTTCACGCCCGTTACCGGCGTATCGGCAATCTCCAGGATTTCGTGAGCGAGCGTCTCGGCCTGGAGCGCTCGCGCAGCTTCATATTCGGCGCGGAAGCCTTCATCACTCGCCAGCCTGTCCATGACGGTCGACTTGCCCGGCATATGCTCATCGACGCAGATCGTGCGCAGGCTTTGGCCCGCTACGATCCGCTCGAACAGCTCGGCTTTTTGCTCGTCAGTCATGCTGCTCCTCGCGCGCGTGCGCGTAATGGTCCGGGGGATGGTGGCGAGGGGGCGCGGCCGTGTGAATCGAGCATCATCATCCCATCCCCAAGTCTACGTCATCGCCTCGCTCCTCGGGCGCGAGGATCACTTTCTCGTTGGCAAGGCTCGGGGCGGCGGGCCCCTCATGGGCCGCGCCGGTCCCCTTACGTAGTAAGGGCTGTTTCTTATACACATTTTCGAGCCCACGAGACTAGGCACGAGACTGCTTGGCGTCTCCTGTTTGAAATTAAGATTGAAAAAAAAACACATAGCTCATCCCGCCGGTGATCATTCGTTCTGACACAATCCCAGTC
>NZ_MDDS01000007.1 GCF_001721295.1 Sphingomonas turrisvirgatae
AGAAGGGTGGCCGGCCGGCCGCACCGGCAAGGACAAGCGCGACCTGGCCGTCAGGCTCTACCACGAGAACACGATGCCGATCGCCAAGATTTGCTCGATGCTCGGCATCTCCAAGCCAACACTCTACGCCTATGTGCGATCGGCCGAGACCAAGCCGGTAGCCGCGTAGCGACGCTCGCCGACAAATAGCGCGATCAGAATGCCGCCACTTAGCGCGAGCGTTTACACCGTTCGCGGTCCCGATCGGCCCAGCGTCCCCCGGAACCGTTCGTTATCGGGAAGGCATCTAAGCGGTCTGCACCATCCTTCATCTAAAGTTCTCCAAGCGCTTCTGAGGATTTTCGGGCGCACCAAAAGCACTTGCTCCTCCAGTGGCTGGAGCATGTAACCGCAATTTGCTCTCCTGCGGACGGGGGGCTGGAGGTGGCTTTTTGACGGCCCGTGTTGAAGCAATCGGTATGTCTCGACGCTCATTAGTGGCGCGGCTGGTGGCCTGTGGAACCGGCTTGGTGCTCGGTTCTCCAACGCTCGCGCGACAGACTTCCCGGTCTGCGGGCTCGTGGAACTTCGGTGCGGCTCACCTCGAATGGGAGCCGCTGGAAGTCGGCACGGGTGATACCCTCCTTGTTTCGGCACAAGTGCGCGGAGTGCCGGTGCGGGCGGTGCTCGACAGTGGCAGCGGCGCGTCGATCATGAGCACGGCGCTCGCGGCGAAGCTCGGCTTGAACGATGGTGAGCGGCGCATGATTAGCGGGCTGAGCGCCAAGGCCCCGGTGCTGCTGGTCCGCGACATCGACGTACAGCTCGCCCGCGAAACCCGTCGCTTACCCTTTGCCGTCGTTGGTGATCTGAGTTCAGTGTCGGCGGCCTTCGGACGACCGATCGATATCCTCCTCGGTGCCGATATGTTCACGGGTAGCTGCATCGCGCTCGATTTCGCGAAAAGGCGTATGGCGGTCGTCAAGTCAGGCACGTTTCTCGCCGGTCCCGACTGGCGCGCTGTCGCGCTCGGGCGCGGTGCCAAGCAGGAGCTGTTCATTCGAGCTTCCGTCTCGGGTTTGCCTCCCGTGCCCTTGATGATCGATCTTGGCAGCTCGGCCGCGCTGATGCTCTCGTCGGCCTATGCCCGCGATCAAGGGCTGTTGAACGGGAAGCTCGTCTCGACCGCGGCGATCGGCGGCGTCGATGGTGTGCGTATCAACGATGCTTTCACGATCCAGAACATCAACATCGAAGGGCTTGGCGTCTCGAACGTCCCCACACTCGGGATGAGAGCTTGGCTCTCCACCAGCACGGTTGGCAATGTCGGCCTACCGCTGATCGCTCAATTCGACGTGGTGTTCGACGTGACCGCCGGATTCGTGTGGCTCCGGCCACTCGGTCCTCGTCGTCGCCTGCCGATGCTGAAGGACCGTAGCGGCCTTGGCCTCGCAGCCTCACCAACGGCGCTCACCGTTGTTCATGTGGCGGCGAACAGTCCCGCGGAAAAGGCTGGCTGGGCGGTCGGCGACCGGATCGTGGCGGTGAACGGCCATTCGATCGATGCGAACTATACGCGTGGGGAGCTCTGGCAAGTGCGCTCCCGGCCTGCTGGCACCCTCGTAAAGCTGACGATGGCCTCGGGTGATGTGCGCGAGCTCAGGCTGGCCGATTATTATTGATCGGCTTGAGGGTGGCCTTTGCCGATCGCCTTCATGATCCGACAATCGGCCATGCGCGCCTTGGTGCAGCTCTGGCTGAGCATTGCCAACTCATCCCGCAACACCGCGAGTTGCGCCAGTCTCTCCTCCACATCCTTGAGGTGCTGAGCAGCGATAGCTGAGGCGGCACCACAATCCTGGTCCGGGTTCTGCGCCAGCCCCATCAACGAACGGATCTCGTCGACGGAGAAGCCAAGCCGGCGACCGTTGCGGATGAAGTGCAAACGCTCAATGTCACTGGCATCGTAGGTTCTGCGACCCGACGCCGTGCGAGGGGCGGATCGGAGCAACCCGATCGACTCATAAAAGCGGATCGTCGTCACCTTCGTCGAGGTCTCGCTGGCGAGCTGCCCAATCATCACCGGCTTCATCATGCCATCCTTGCTTATGCGAACGTGTCGCACATTTCGCTTGCTTCTACAGCGACTGGAGGTGGTAAGGAAGGCCGCATGAATGCTTCTACCGAAAGCTGCGGGTGCCACGGGGAGCCCGCGCGCGCGCAAACCGATCCGGCCTATCGCCGTGCGCTGCTGACCGTCGTGGTGCTCAACCTCGGCTTCGGAGTCGCCGAGCTGTTCGGCGGGTTCATCGCCGATAGCCAAGCGCTGAAAGCGGATTCCCTCGATTTTCTCGGGGACGGGTCGATCAGCCTTATCGGTCTTCTCGCGCTTGCCTGGTCCGCACGGGCGAGGGCAAAGGTCGCGCTGACGCAGGGGTTGTTTCTCGGTGCGCTTGGCGTGGGCGTAATCGGTTTCGCGATTTGGCGCGCCCTGAACGCAACCGCGCCCGATGCCGAACTGATGGGCACAATCGGCGTTGTCGCGCTCGCGATCAATGTCGTGTCCGCCTTGGTGCTTGCGCGTTTCCGGGAAGGGGACGCCAATGTTCGCGCGATCTGGCTGTTCAGCCGCAACGACGCGCTCGCCAACGTGGCGGTGATCGCCGCGGCCGGTCTGGTGGCGTGGACAGGAAGCGCCTGGCCGGACCTCGCCGTCGCCGGCCTCATCGCCCTCCTGTTCCTCCACTCCGCTTATGAAATCGTCACTGGCGCTCGGCGCGAATTGGGAGAGCGGTAGTGCGTCTGCTCGCGTTGATCCGGGCAATGCTCTCGTTGCGGCTGCTCTCCGCGCTCGCGGCGCTGCTGATCCCTGCTGCGGCAATCGCCGAACCCGGCGACGTGCAAACCGCATGGCGGCTGCTCGACTATATGGCCGTCGATTATGGCGGCGCGGTCGCCAACGGTCGGATCAAGAGCACGTCGGAATATGCCGAGATGACGGAGTTCGCCGCGTCGGTCTCGACACGGCTTCAGGGCCTGCCGGCGAAGCCGGAGCGTCAAGCCCTCATCCAGCGGGCTGCCAACCTCCAGGCGGTGATCGCGGAAAAGGGACCGACTGAACAGGTGGCAACATTGGCGCACGGGCTCGCGGCCGATCTGTTGCGCGCCTACCCGGTGCCGCTCGCGCCCGATAAGGCTCCGAACCTCGTCTCCAGCGATGCCCTGTTCCGACAATCCTGCGCGTCCTGCCACGGGATGACGGGCAACGGCCGTGGCCCTGACGCCGCCAAGCTCGCTACGCCCCCGATTGCTTTCACCGATGCCGAGCGCGCGCGCCAGCGCAGCGTGTTCGCGCTCTATCAGGTGGTGACGCAAGGCATCGACGGGACCGCGATGCAGAGCTTCGCCGATCTGCCCAACGATCAGCGCTGGGCGTTAGCATTCCGAGCCGGGAGCTTCGCCTTCACGGATGCGCAGGCGCGCGAAGGCGAGCGGCTTTGGAAATCCGACCCGACCCTTCGCCGGCGCATTCCGGACCTGAAAACCCTGGTCGCGCTCACCCCGGCCGCGCTCGGCGCGGCGATCGGCGACGCCAAGGCTGACCCAGTGCTCGCGTTCCTGCGTCGTCATCCCGAACAGGTGATACAACAGGCTCCCGGCTCGCTCGCGGTCGCCCGCGCCAAACTCGCCGAAAGCGTGGCGGCTGCGCGGCGCGGCGATGCGCGCATGGCGAAAGAGCTGGCGCTGTCGGCCTATCTCGATGGGTTCGAGCCGATCGAGCCAACACTCACCGCGCGCGACGCGACGCTGATGGGTCGAATCGAGGGCGCGATGGGGGAGTTCCGCGCCTCGATCGACCGGGGCGCGTCGCCCGATGATCTCGCGGAGAAGGTCGCAGTACTGGGCGGCCTTTTCGACGATGCGGAAGCGGCGCTCGCGCCTGATGCCGCCACCGAAGCGTCCACGTTCCTGGGCGCGTTCACGATCCTGCTGCGTGAAGGGCTCGAAGCCCTGCTCATCGTTGTCGCCATGATCGCGTTCCTGCGTAAAGCCGAGCGCGGCGAGGCGCTGCGGTACGTGCATGGCGGCTGGGTCAGCGCGATCATCGCGGGCGGGATCACCTGGGCGGTCGCCACCTATGCGATCGGGATCAGCGGTGCGAGCCGGGAGCTGACGGAAGGGTTTGGCTCGCTGTTCGCCGCGGTCGTGCTGCTCTCGGTCGGGATTTGGATGCACGGCAAGGCGCAGGCCGATCAGTGGCAGCGCTATATTCGCGAGAAGATGTCGCGGGCGCTCTCGGGCGGGTCGGGCTGGTTCCTGTTCGGGCTGGCGTTCGTCGTAGTTTATCGCGAGGTCTTCGAGACGATCCTGTTCTATGCCGCGCTTTCGGCGCAAGGTGACAACGGGATGCTTCTCGCGGGGGCCGGGTCGGCGATTGGACTGCTCAGCCTGATCGCTTGGGCCATGCTTCGCTACAGTCGCAAGCTGCCGATCGCGCAGTTCTTCCGCTATAGCTCCTGGCTCATGGCGGTCCTGACCGTCGTGCTGGCGGGTAAAGGCGTCGCCGCGCTCCAGGAAGCCGGCCTTATCAACATCGCACCGCTCGCGGACGTGCCACGGCTGTCGATGCTCGGCGTGTTTCCCACTTGGCAATCGGTGCTGGCGCAACTCCTGATGGCGGTCGCCATTGCGGTCGGGTTCGCCTGGAACGGGCGCGACCGATCCCGCTCGGGTTCCGGCTCAGTGACCCTTGGTTCGAATTAGTGCAATGACATGAAAACCCTTCCGTGATAGAGGCAAGCTAGTGCGAGCCTTTTTGCCTTTCCTGACATGCCTGATGCTGGTCCTGACCAGCTTCTCCGGCATGGCCCATGCCGCCGATCTGGCGGGGGGAAGCATCGCGGGCGTTGAGTTCACGGTCCATACCGCCGGTGACATCGATCAGGTGCCATCGGACTCGGACAAGAATGTCCCGCATCATCACAATTATTGTCACGGACACGACGTCGGCGCGCCTGCGCGCACGACGATGGAATATACCCCCGTCCTCACAGTGCCCAAGCCGACAATCTCCGCCTCTGCGTCGCTCGACGGCCGCACCGGCATGGTCCATTTGAGGCCCCCCCAAGCCTGACGTCCGATTTGGGCGTGCGTTGGCGCGCCCCTGTCGATCATCGTCAGGAGTCCTATTTTCATGAATCGTATCCTCGCGGCCATGCTGGCCGCAGCGTCTTGCGCCACGATGGCGCAGGCGCAGGTCGGACCGTCCGCGCCTGTTGCGCAGGATGCGCCGGTCTACACGCTTGACCAAGCGGTCAGTGCAGCGGGCGGTTCGGCCCCTGCTGCGGAAGCGGCGACAGCTGGAATCGACGCGGCCCGTGCAGGTCGCACAGTCGCCGGCTTGCGGCCCAATCCGGTGGTTCAAGGCCAAGTCGAGAATGTCATCGGCTCCGGGCCGTATCGGGGGGTCCGCAGCGCGGAAACCACGGTCGGCTTTGCGATCCCGATCGAGCTAGGCGGCAAGCGCGGCGCCCGCGTCGCGGTCGCCAATGCGCAATTGTCCCGGGCCGAGATCCAGGCCGCGATCATCGCGGCGGATGTCCGGCTTCAGGTAACGCAGCTCTATGTCGAAGCGGTCGCGGCCGATCGCCGGGTAATGACAGCCCGCGATCAGGCCCGGATCGCCAGCGATGCGCTGCGGGCCGCGAGCGTTCGCGTGCAGGCAGGGCGGGCATCGCCACTCGAGCAACAGCGCGCGGATGTCGCGCGTATCAATGCCGACGCCAATGTGGAGCGGCAGCTTCGCTTGGCCGAGGCGGCCCGCGCCAATCTGGCGCGTCGGATCGGACGGCCGATCGACGGCCTGCTCGATGACACGCTGCTCGATCGCCTTCCCGGTGTGAACGTCTATGGGCCGTTGGCACCGGTCAACACGACCGGCACACTCGCGCTGGCGGCAGCCAACGCGGATTTCTCCATTGCCGAAGCCGGCGTGCGGCTCGCGCGCGCCAATCGCGTGCCTGACCTGAACGTCGGGCCGTCGATCCGCCGCCTGGAAGCGACCAACGACATGGCGGCGGTGTTCAGCGTGTCGATCCCGATCCCGGTGTTCAACAATGGTCGCGCCGCGATTGCGCAGGCGACCGCGCAGCGGACCCAGGCGGATGCGCAGCGCCGCGTGACCGCGCTCGACATCGAACAGGCGATCACGGACGCGCAGGCGCAGGCGGCCAATGCCGCAACGACGGCTCGTGCGGCGTCGGGGCCGGCGCTGGCGGCTGCACAGGAGGCCGCCCGCATCGCGCGGATCGGCTATCGCGAGGGCAAGTTCGGCCAGCTCGAATTGCTCGATGCTGAACGCACGCTCGCCGAAACGCGGGTCGCCGCGATCGACGCGCTTGCCAATTACCAGAATGCCCGCGCGCAAGTGGAGCGACTGACCGCTCGTGCGCCCAATGGGGGGAATCAGTGATGAAGAGCTTTTATCTCGCGGGCGCGGCGTCGCTCGCCCTGCTCTTGGCTGCCTGCGGCGGCAAGGATGGCGGAAACGAGGCAACTGCCGAAGGCGCAGCTGCCAATGAGACGGCAGCGGGCACGGAAAAGGGCGGTGCTGAAGGCGGTCATGCCGGTGAAGGCGTCGTCACATTGGGTGCCGACCAGATCGCCACAGCGGGCGTCCAGGTCGGACGGCCGATCATCGGCGGGGCCGGGACGATCGAGCTGCCCGCGATCATCGAGGGCGACCCACAGGGAACGCAGGTCGTCTCGGCCGCAATTGCGGGACGCGTGGTCGCGCTCACCCGTAACCTCGGCCAATCGGTCGGACGCGGCCAGACCATTGCGGTCATCGAAAGCCGCGAGGCGGCGCAGATCAAGGGCGAGGTCGAGGCGGCGCGGGCGCGGCTTCAGCTCGCTAATTCGAACCTCGCGCGCGAACAGCGGCTGTTCGCGCAGAGAGTCTCCCCTGAACAGGATCTGATCGCCGCCCGCACAGCGGCGACGGAGGCGCGGATCGCCCTGACGCAGGCGCAGAGCATGGTTTCGGCGGCGGGTGTCGGCGGCGGTGGGCTCAACCGGCTCGGCATTGCCGCGCCGATCTCGGGCCAGATCATTGCGCGCCCCGTGACGCTGGGACAAACGGTCGCGGCGGATGCCGAACTCTATCGCATCGCCAACCTGAGCCAGGTGTCGATCGCGCTTAATCTCAAGCCCGAGGATGCGGGCCGGGTGCGTCCCGGCAATACGGTGCTGGTGAAGGCGGCAGGCCGTCAGGCGACCGCCCGCGTGACCTTCGTGTCGCCGGCGCTTGATCCGCAGACGCGGCTCGTGCCTGCGCTCGCCACCCTCGACAATCGCGGTGGCGAATGGCGGGTCGGCGAGCCTGTGACGGCAGCCGTGCAGCTCACGGGCAGCGGCGGGAGCGGGGCGGTCCGCGTGCCGACGACGGCGGTCCAGAGTTTCGAGGGCAAGTCGGTCGTGTTCGTGCGCACGCCCACCGGCTTCAAGGCGACCCCGGTCCAGCTCGGCGATGCGTCGGGCGACACGGTGATCGTCCGGTCGGGCCTGACCGGCAACGAACAGATCGCCACCACCGGAAGTTTCACGCTCAAGGCCGAGATCGGCAAGGGCGAAGCGAGCCACGAGGATTAAGCCATGATCGCCCGTATCGTAACCTGGGCGGTCGAGAAGCGCTGGCTAGTCCTGCTCCTCACCGTCATCGTCGCCGCCATCGGCGCCTTTTCCCTCTACCGGCTACCGATCGACGCGGTGCCGGACATCACCAACAATCAGGTCCAGATCAACGTCCGCGCGCCTGCCCTCTCGCCCGAGCTGGTCGAGAAGCAGGTGTCGTTTCCAATCGAAACCGCGCTCGCCGGCACCCCCGGCCTGGAATATACGCGCTCGTTGAGCCGCAACGGCTTCGCGCAGATCACGGCGGTCTTTTCGGACGCGACGGACATCTATTTCGCCCGCCAGCAGGTGGGCGAGCGTCTGCGGGGCGTGCAAGAGAATCTGCCCGACGGCGTGAACCCTGAAATGGGTCCGATCGCGACAGGCCTGGGCGAGGTGTACATGTACACCGTTCGTCTCGATCATCGCGAGGACGACAAGCACAAGCCCGGTGAACCGGGCCAACAGCCCGATGGCAGCTACATCACGCCAGAGGGCGAGCGACTGACGACCGAAGAGGACAAGGCGACCTACCTGCGCACCGCGCAGGACTGGATCGTGACGCCGCTTCTGAAGACCACACCGGGCCTCGCCGGTGTCGACTCGATTGGCGGTTACGCCAAGCAGTTCCTCGTCGTGCCCGACGTGCAGAAGCTGGCCTCGCTCGGCATCACGCTGACGGACCTGGGAAATGCGCTGGAGCGCAATAACACCAGCGTCGGCGGTGGCTTCGTCAATCGCAATGGCGAAGGTCTGGCTGTTCGCTCGGATGCGCTCGTTCGCAATGCCAGCGAGTTGGCCAGGACCGTGATCGCGACACGTAACGGCGTGCCGATCACGGTCGAACAAGTTGCGACTGTGAAGACGGGTCAGGCGATCCGCATGGGTTCGGCATCGGAGAACGGTACCGAAGTCGTCGTCGGCACGGCGATCATGCGGATCGGCGAGAACAGCCGCATCGTGTCGACCGCGGTCGCTGAGAAACTGAAGACGATCAACGCTTCGCTGCCTCCTGACGTCGTAATTCAGCCGGTGCTGAACCGCACCGAGCTGGTCAATTCGACGATCAAGACGGTCGCGAAAAACCTGTCCGAAGGCGCGGTGCTGGTCATCGTCGTGCTCTTCCTGCTGCTCGGCAACTTCCGTGCGGCCCTGATCGCGGCGTTGGTCATCCCGATCACCATGATGCTGACAGGCTTTGGTATGCTGCGCGCTGGGGTCTCGGCCAATCTGATGAGCCTTGGGGCTTTGGACTTCGGTCTGATCGTCGACGGCGCCGTCATCATTGTCGAAAACGCGCTGCGCCGGCTTGCCGAGCAACAGCATCATGAAGGCCGATTGCTCAGCGTCAAGGAACGGCTCGCGACCGTGGCAGCCGCTGCGCGTGAGATGATCCGTCCCTCTGTGTACGGGCAGGCAATCATCATCCTCGTCTACGTACCGCTGCTCACGCTGACCGGCGTGGAGGGTAAAACGTTCGGACCGATGGCGCTGACCGTCATCATCGCGCTCGCCTTCGCCTTCATCCTCTCTCTCACCTTCGTGCCGGCGATGATTGCGATCTGGCTGTCGAAGAAGGTCGAGGAGAAGGACGGCCGCATCATCACGTGGCTGAAGAAGCGCTACGAACCCGGTCTCGACCGGGCCATGAAGCGCCCGACGCTGACGATCGGTGCGGGTGTGGGAAGCCTTGTGGTGGCGGCGCTTGCTTTCACTACGCTCGGCTCGGTGTTCCTGCCGCAGCTCGACGAAGGCGATTTGCTGATCCAGTCGCTCCGCATTCCGGCAACGTCGGTCCAGCAGAGCCAGGCGATGCAGGTGCCGATCGAGCGGATGATGTCGAAGCAGCCGGAGGTGCAATTCGTCTATTCCAAGACGGGCACCGCCGAGCTGGCGGCCGACCCGATGCCGCCGAACGCGACCGACATGTTCGTCATCCTGAAGCCGCGCAAGGATTGGCCGGATCCTGAGCTTCCCAAGGAGGAGCTGGTCAGCCGGATCGAGGGTAATCTCGCGAAGATTCCGGGAAATGCCTACGAGATCACCCAGCCCATCCAGATGCGCTTCAACGAGCTGATCGCCGGCGTGCGCGGCGACATCGCGGTGAAGGTGTTCGGGGACGACTTCAACCAGATGAACCGGACGGCCGAGCAAATCGCGGCGGTGCTGCGCAGAACGCAAGGCGCAGCGGACGTGAAGGTGGAGCAGACGACCGGTCTTCCCATGCTCGACATTCGCGTCAACCGCGACGCGATGGCGCGGTTGGGCGTTACGGCTCAGGATGTGCAGGACACCGTGACTGCGACGATCGGCGGGCGAACATCGGGCCAGATCTTCGAGGGCGACCGTCGCTTCCCCGTGGTGATCCGCCTGTCGGAGGCGCAGCGTGCCGACATCGGCCTGCTCCAACAGGTGCAGGTGCCGGTGGCAGGCGGCGGCTATGTACCGCTGTCCAGCGTCGCCGAGATCAAGGTGGTCGATGGTCCGAACCAGATCAGCCGCGAGAACGGCAAGCGGCGCGTGGTGGTGCAAGCCAACGTGCGTGGCCGCGACGTCGGATCCGTCGTGGCGGATGCGCAGGCGGCGATCGGCAGCCAACTCCGGCTGCCTGCCGGCACCTATCTCGAATGGGGCGGCCAGTTCGAGAACCTCCAATCGGCAAGCGAACGGCTGAAGCTGGTCATTCCGGCTTGCTTCATCTTGATCCTGCTGCTCCTCTACGGGGCGTTGGGATCGGTCCGCGACGCCGCGATCGTGTTCACCGGCGTGCCTTTCGCGCTGGTGGGCGGCGTCCTGTTGCTGTTCCTGCGGGGCATGGACTTCTCGATCTCGGCGGCAGTGGGCTTCATCGCCCTCTCGGGCATCGCGGTCCTCAACGGCCTCGTCATGGTCAGCTCGATCCAAGATCTGATCCGATCAGGGATGAGCCGCGAGGAAGCCGCGCATGTTGGCGCGATGCAGCGTCTGCGACCCGTCATCATGACCGCGCTAGTCGCCAGCCTCGGCTTCGTGCCGATGGCGCTGGGCGAAGGCGCCGGCGCAGAGGTTCAAAAGCCTTTGGCGACGGTCGTCATCGGCGGTCTGATCTCGGCGACGCTTCTTACGCTGTTCGTGCTGCCGACACTCTATGCCCGGTTCGGGCAGAAAGTGATCGAGAAACCCGAGCACTACAATGAGGAGCATGAAGGGGACGACCACGGTCAGACCTTCGTGAACAACTTGGCCTGATGGATGGGCGGGGCGATCCGCGATCGCCCCGCCCATCTCTGGGAGATGGGGATATGCCTCGCACCATAACCAGCTCGATGCTTCACGGCGGGCCACTGCGCATCTGGTCGGCACTCACCGATCCGGATCATCGCCGGGCGTGGAGTCCGCTCGTATTTCTCGATGATCCGTCCCGGCTCGGCGACACAGAATGCACCTTTGCGATCCAGGGCATCACCCGGCCAATTCGGACGCCAGCACGGATTGATCGATTCGATAAACCGCACGCCTTCGCTTGGTCCTGCGGCATCCCCTATCTGTTCACGCTCGAAGAGCGGTACGAGCTGGCGGGGGACGATGGCGGCACCAGGCTAACGCATAGCTGCACGCTGCGCGGGGCGCTCTCCCTGCCGTTCGCGGCGATGATGTTGCGCCGCCTGCGATCCCTGATGGTCGAATCTGACGATCGCCTCGCAACCTATCTCCGCTGGCGGGTAGGTCAGCCTGCCCGGGCTATCAATCGTCAGCGCGTCCCCTTCCGCTACAGGAGGAAGGCGCGATGATGATGCACTGTAAGCGGGTGCTGCCCGCCGTCATCCTCGTTGTCGGGCTCGCGGCGTGCTCGGAAAGAAAGCCGCCAGCCCCGCCAACGGAGCAGCAGATCCATTCGTCCGACAGCGCCGTGGCGACCGGGGAAATGGGGCGGCATAGATATCGCTGTTCCGACGGGGAACCACTGTTCGTCGATTACAAGGACGATGGCCTGCAAATCGATTTGCGGCGCTCCAACGGGGGACCGCCGATGATGCTGACCGCGCCAGCGCAGGGCCTGCAATATGTCGGCGAGACGGCCACCGCGACCTTCAAGGGGTCGCAACTCACGATCGTGGAAGGCGAAGGCCGCACGCGGACATGCGAGCGGGAGGGCGTCCAATGAACCGTCCCGTCCTCCGACACATCGCACTGCAACGGGGGAGAAGCGATGTCTGACACGTCGATCTCGAATGTGATGGCCATTCGTGCCGAGGTGATCGCGCGCAGCCGCGCCTTGCGCGAGGCGCAGCCGACGGCACCGCCGAGCGTCGCTCCGACAACTCCAGCCTCAAGCTTTGCCGACACGCTCAACGCCGTGGTCGCCAAGGTCAATGAGACCCAGGAGCAGGAGGATGTCGTCACCGAAGCATATGAGCGTGGCGAGACCACCGACATTGCGACCGTCGCGCTCATGCAGAGCCGCGCATCCATAACTTTCGAGGCGACCCTGCAAGTCCGGAACAAGCTGCTGTCCGCTTATCGGGACATCATGAACATGCCGATCGGATGACGGTCGCAGGGAGAATTAAGGCGTAACTGATATGATTGTCGGCACGAGGCCACGATTTAGACAGATCATTATCGAGGTTTGGAAGCCCCTCACGATCCTGTTCGTGTGGGACGTGGCCGTGACGGCATTCCACATGATGACCCCGATCAAGGAACCGCCTTTGCCGACGGCGCTGTTCGGCACCGCGATCGCGCTGTTCATGGGGTTCCGGACCAACGCTGCTTATGCGCGCTGGTGGGAGGCGCGAACCCTTTGGGGCTCGCTGATTAATGCGTCGCGCAGCCTTGCCCGGATCACGCGCAGCCTGACCAGGGGCGAACCCCAAGGCAGTGAGATGCGGGACGATATCATCCTGCACCAGATCGCCTTTGCGCACTCGATGCGCTGCCAGCTCCGTCGACAGTCGCCCTATGAAGAGATTGCCCGGGTCGCCGGCTCTGACGTCGCCGACAGGGCGCTCGCTCGCACAAACCCTGCCAACGCGCTCTTGGAGGACATATCGTGCATCTACTCCGACGCGCTCGCGGAAGGGCGGATCAACGCCATCCAGCAAGCGACTGTCGAGCGCGTCCTGATCGACATCGCCAATGCGCAGGGCGGCATGGAGCGGATCAAGAACACGCCGCTGCCCAATGGCTTTCGGTTCTTCCCGAACCTCTTTACGCGCGTGTTCTGCATCCTGCTCCCGATCGCGCTCGTCGAATCCTTGGGCCTCGCCACGCCGATCGGATCGACGCTGATCGGACTCGTCTTCCTCGCGGTGCTGAGCATCGGCGAAGATCTGACCGATCCGTTCGCTAACAGCGTCCACGATGTCCCACTCACGGCCATGTGCCGCACGATCGAGATCGACCTTCTCCAGACGGCGGGGTTGCCAGCCCCTGAGCCGCTGACTCCCGATCACGGCGTACTGTGGTGATGGGTGTGCGCGCCTTGCTGCATCTGCCCGGCCTGACGATCGCGCGCGCTGGCGTCGTTCTCGTGACCGGCGTGGTTGTAGGGGCGTGCAACCCGGCCCCGAGCGAACCCGCCGAACCAGCTCACGATAAGCGGCTGACGCCAAGGCTGATCGCGCAACGCATCATGTATTGCGACGACGGCACCCGCGCCGATGTCGACTTCATCGACGACGGCTTGAAGATGGCCGTCACCTGGCTGCCGAAGGGCAGGACCGAAATCCTGCGCGCGCAGCGAACTGGCGACGAGTTTCGCGGCGACCAGTCGCGGGCCATCGTGGCGGGCGGGGCGATCGCCTTCATGCGGCGCGGAAAGATCCACGTCTGTCACCGAACCCCGGAGGGATCATAGGATATGCAGGCACTGCTCTACACGCTTGCGCCTGTGCTGGCGGTCGTGCTCGGCGCGATCATCGCGAGCCGCACCAAGTTGAAACCCAACCTAGTGGCGGGCCTCCAGCATCTCGCGGCAGGCGTCGTGTTCGCGGCTGCCGCGACCGAGATACTTCCCCAGGTCAAGCATGAGGCATCGCCCAGCGCGACGTTGATCGGCGGGGCGGCGGGCGTCGCGACGATGCTGGGGCTCAAGGCATTCGAGGCCCGCTTCAAAGGGCCGATGGCGCTGCTCGCGGCGATCGGCATCGACATCCTGGTCGATGGCCTGGTGCTCGGTCTCGCCTTCGTGGCGGGCGAGAAGGCAGGTTTCCTGCTGACGATCGCGCTCACGCTGGAAGTATTGTTCCTGGGACTGACGCTGACCGACGAGTTGGCGGAAACCTATCGCTCGCGCCTGCGCATCATCGTGATCGTCTCGGCGTTGGCGCTGCTGCTGCCGATCGGCGCGCTGGCGGCTGTACCCGTCGCCACGCTGTCGCCGGTGATGGTCGCCGGCTTCCTCAGCTTCGGGCTGATGGCGCTGCTCTATCTCGTTACGGAGGAGCTGCTGGTCGAGGCGCACGAGAAGCCCGACACCCCGCTCATCAGCTCGATGTTCTTTGTGGGGTTCTTGGCCCTGCTGACGCTTGAGGAGATCATGGGATGATCCCGAGCAACGACAACAAGGGCGGAGAGGAGCGCCGCACCCTCTGGATCGTCCTGCTGCTGAACGCGGCGATCGCGGTGGGCTTCTTCATCTCGGGCTTCTTCGCGGACTCGAGCGCGCTGATCGCCAACGGCGTCGACAATCTGTCGGACACCGCCGTGTATGCACTGAGCCTCGTAGCGCTCACCCGGGGCCAGACATGGAAGACACGCGCCGCGATGGCGTCGGGCGTCATGTTGCTGATCTTCGCGGGCGGCATCCTGATCGACGTTGGCCGACGCTACCTTCAAGGCAGCGACCCGATCGGGCCGACCATGATGGTCATGTCGGCGATCGCCGGCGTCGTGAACTACCTCTGCCTGCGGCTGCTCCAGCGCCTCAAGGATCCGGACGTCAATCTCCGGGCCGCCACCACCTTCAGCTTCAACGACTTCATTTCCAACGGCGGCATCCTGATCGCCGGCGTCCTGGTATTGTGGCTGGGCACCAACTGGCCGGACCTGCTGGTCGGCTTCGCTACCGCCATCATCGCCATCAAGGGCGGTGTCGAAATCCTGCGCGACGCACGCGCCGAAACCAAGAAAAGCGAAAGGAGGTCGTCATGAACGACAAGCTCGAACTCGATATTCCAGTGCTGCTGCCGGACCTTCCTGACGCGGCCGATGCCTGCCTGGATCGTCTCGTATCGACCCTGTCGAAGCGCGAAGGCGTCGAGCGGGCGCATGTGATCTGCCTCGACGGCGACACGCCGGCGGCGTTGTGCATCCATTTCGACGCTGCCAAGCTGCCGCTGCCACGCTTGCGCGAGATGGTGCGCGCCGCAGGCGCCGAGATCACCGAACGTTACGGCCATGCGATCTGGCAGGTGACAGGTATCAATCACGAGCGCCGGGCGCGCACTGTCAGCGATGCACTGTGCGCCTTACCCGGCGTCGTCCAGGCAAACGCCAGCACCAGCGGCTCGGTTCGGGTCGAGTATGATCGCCGGGAGACCACCGAAGAGGAGGTCCGCGCCGCACTTCGCAAGCTCAAGGTCGGTGTGGGCAAGCGGGTCGCTGCCGATGAACATGCCGGCCATGACCACGGGCCGGGTGGCCACGGCGCGGGCGAGGAGAAGCACGGTCCTGGCGATGGCCACGACCATAGCCATGCCGAGTTTCTTGGCCCCAACACCGAGCTGATCTTCGCGCTCGCCTGCGGTGCTCTCCTGGGGGTCGGCTATGCGATCGAGAGGCTGGTCACTGGTGCGCCGGACTGGCTGCCGACCGCCTGCTATATCGCGGCCTATTTCTTCGGCGGTTTCTTCACGCTGCGCGAGGCGATCGACAATCTCCGGCTGAAGAAGTTCGAAATCGACACCTTGATGCTGGTGGCAGCCGCCGGCGCCGCTGCGCTGGGTGCATGGGCCGAAGGTGCGCTGCTGCTGTTCCTGTTCAGCCTCGGCCATGCGCTCGAGCATTATGCGATGGGCCGCGCCAAGAAGGCGATCGAGGCACTGGCGAAGCTCGCCCCGGAAACCGCGACCGTGCGCCGCAACGGGGAGACCAGCGAAATCCCGGTCGAACAGATGGTCGTCGGCGATATCGCCATCGTGCGCCCGAATGAGCGCCTGCCTGCCGACGGCTTCGTCATCAAGGGCGCAAGCGCGATCAATCAGGCCCCGGTGACGGGTGAAAGCATTCCGGTCGACAAGGTGCCGGTCGCGGACGCTGCGGCGGCACGCGCCAAGCCCGACGCGGTAGACGCGGAAAGCCGGGTCTTTGCCGGTACGATCAACGGCGGCGGTGCGATCGAGATCGAGGTGACGCGCCGTTCCAATGAAAGCGCGCTTGCCAAGGTCGTCAAGATGGTGAGCGAAGCGGAGACGCAAAAGTCGCCGACGCAGCGCTTCACCGACCGGTTCGAGCGGATCTTCGTGCCCGCCGTCCTGATCCTGTCGGTGCTTCTCCTGTTCGCTTGGGTCGTCGTCGACGAGCCGTTCCGCGACAGCTTCTACCGCGCGATGGCGGTGCTGGTGGCGGCAAGCCCCTGCGCGCTTGCGATCGCCACGCCGAGCGCGGTGCTATCGGGCGTCGCCCGCGCAGCGCGCGGCGGCGTGCTGGTGAAGGGCGGTGCGCCGCTCGAAAATCTCGGGTCGCTGAAGGCGATCGCCTTCGACAAGACGGGCACGCTGACCGAAGGTCGGCCGCGCATCACTGATGTCGTGCCGGTCGATGGCGCCGATGAAGGCGAGCTGCTCGCGCTGGCCGTGGCTGTCGAGGCGCTGAGCGATCATCCGCTGGCCCAAGCGATCGTCAAGGACGGTCGCGAACGTCTGGATGGGCGCGCCTTGCCCACTGCCGGCGATCTCAAGAGCCTGACCGGTCGCGGCGTCACCGCAAGCGTCGATGGCGAGACGGTGTGGATCGGCAAGGCCGAGATGTTCGGAACGGAAGGTATTCCGACCCTTGGGCAGGGGGCGCAGGATGCGATTGCGCGCCTGCGCGAGAACGGGCGCACGACGATGGTGGTCCGCAAGGGGGATCGCGACCTGGGCGCGATCGGCCTGATGGACACGCCTCGCGAAGCTGCCAAGACCGCGTTGCGTCGGCTGCACGAGATGGGCGTGTCGCGGATGATAATGATCTCCGGCGATCACCAGAAAGTCGCCGAAGCGATCGCCGACGAAGTCGGGATCGACGAAGCGTGGGGCGACCTCATGCCCGAAGACAAGGTTGCCGCGATCAAGAAGCTCGCCGGCGAAGACAAGGTCGCGATGGTGGGCGACGGCGTGAACGATGCGCCGGCGATGGCAAGCGCCACGGTCGGCATCGCGATGGGCGCGGCGGGGTCGGACGTGGCGCTGGAGACGGCCGACGTGGCGTTGATGGCCGACGATCTGGCGCACCTGCCGTTCGCGGTCGGCCTGAGCCGCCACACGCGCGGGATCATCCGACAGAACGTCTTCGTCAGCCTGGGCGTTGTCGCCTTCCTCGTGCCTGCCACCATCCTCGGCCTCGGCATCGGGCCAGCGGTGGCGGTCCATGAGGGTTCCACGCTGCTCGTCGTCATCAACGCGCTCAGGCTGCTCGCCTACCGCGATCCGGCGGGGAAGGCGGCATGAAGTGGCTGATTGCCTTCGACCTCGACGGCACGCTTGCGGAGAGCAAGCGGCCATTGTCACAGGAGATGGCCGCAACCCTCGCTCGATTGCTCGCCGTCACCGACGTGGCGGTGATCTCGGGCGGTGACTGGCCGCAATTCGAAAAGCAGGTTGCTTCACGCCTTCCTGTGGATGCCGCCCTAGACCGCCTTTGGTTGATGCCGACCACGGGCACAAAGCTCTACCGGTTCATCAATGGCGCTTGGCGCGCTGTCTATGCCGAGTTGTTCGACGGCGCGGAGAGGGCGAAGATCCGCACGGCTTTCGATCGGGCGCTCGTCGATGCCGGGATCGCTGATGAACGCATCTGGGGTGAACGGATCGAGGATCGGGGTAGCCAGATCACCTTTTCAGGGCTTGGCCAGGCAGCACCGCTGAAGGAAAAGGAAGCGTGGGATCCTGACCGAAAGAAGCGCACCGCGTTGCAGGCGACCTTGCGCGCGGCGTTGCCGGACCTCTCGATCAATCTTGGCGGCACGACATCGATCGACGTGACGAGGGCAGGGGTCGACAAAGGCTATGGCCTGAAGCGTCTGAGTGCCGAAAGCGGCGTGCCGCTCGATGCGATGCTGTTCATCGGCGATGCGATTTTCCCCGGCGGGAATGACTATCCTGCTGCTGAAATCGGCCTCGATACGGTGAAGGTGCGCGACGTAGCCGAGACGACTGCCGTCGTGACCGCCATCATCGCATGTCTGCACCGCTAGGATCGCCGATGTTCGCAACCATCGCCTTCCCCGGTGAGACTTTCCCCCATTTCTTCCGATCTGGAGCAATCGCGTAGAACAGGCAGGCCGGCATGTTTCAAAGCTCGTGGTGGGAGATCGCCACCCATATCATCAGTCTCGCCGCCGCCTACGCGCTCGCCCTGCCCGTTGGCTGGGATCGGGAGAGGGATGCGCGCAGCGCAGGTATCCGAACCTTCCCACTGGTCGCCATTGCCAGTTGCGGGTTCGTGCTGGTGGGCATCGCAATCCTCGGCCGCACGTCTCCTGCGCAAGCCAGGCTGCTCGAAGGTCTGATTACCGGCGTCGGCTTTATCGGGGGTGGCGCCATCCTGAAGAAAGGCAGCAAAGCGTCGGGCACGGCAACAGCGGCCAGCTTATGGGCTACCGGGGCGCTCGGCGCGGCGGTCGGCTATGGCCTCTATGATATCGCCGTCATTCTGAGCGCCACCACCTTCCTCACGTTGCGTTGTTCTCGTCCGCTCAAGCGCGCCAGCAAAAGCGACGTCGGCACCCCCGCAAGCCCATGACGGCCTCTCAGGCGCCTCGATGGCCGCGGCCCGTTCGCGCGCTTACTAAACGCTGGACGCTGGCGAGCAGCATCGCGGCGCAGGATCGCCAACATCGCTTGCTGCGCTGGGCGACACTGCTGGAGCGCAATCCGCATCGGATCATCGGTTTGCTTTCTCCCTCCTGGGCGGGCGGTGATGCGCGCGGCCCGATCGTCGATCGGCCGAGCGCGATCGATGTCGCATGGGACGACGTGGTGCTGCGCGCGATGGGGCTGGCGGGGCGGTCACGCGCCGATGTGAAGGCGTTTTTCGGGCTGTCGGATGCGGAGCTGGATCGCATTGCCGCAGGCTCCTGGCGGTGTCCAATCCGCCCCGCTTGGCAAGTCGCCGTGCGGATCAGGAACGTCGAGTGTCCGCGACTGGAAAACCGGATCGTAGGGTCCGTCTTCGCCTTCCTGCTCGCATTCTGCGCGATTTTCTATTGGGTCTTCTGACGAGGCTGGCTTGTGTTCGACATCATAACATCGATCCTCTCAGCGCTCGGCGGCTTCGGCGTCTTCCTGCTGATGCTGGCCGAAAACGTCTTCCCGCCGATCCCATCGGAAGTGATCTTGCCGCTCGCAGGCTACACGGCTGCGCAAGGACGCGGCTCGCTGTTGATGATCGTTGTCGCCGGCACCCTCGGATCGGCTGCAGGGGCAGTGCTGTGGTACTATGTCGGCCGCTGGATCGGCATCGATCGGTTGAAGCGCTTCGCGTCCCGTCACGGCCGATGGCTGACGCTGACACCGGGCGAGGTCGACCATGTCGACCGCTGGTTCGCCCGCTATGGCCATTGGGCGGTTCTGTTCGGCCGTATGGTCCCGGGGGTCCGGACATTGATCTCGGTGCCCGCAGGGGTCAGCGGGATGCCCCTTGGTCCATTCTTGGTCTCGACGCTCGCCGGCTCGGCCATATGGACCGTGATCCTCGTGCTGGCGGGCTATGAGCTGGGCGAGCGCTATAGCCAGGTGGCGAGCGTCATCGAGCCGGTCAGCAACGCCGTGCTCGCGCTGGCCGTCATCTGGTATCTTTGGCGGGTCGCGACTTTCGGGCGGTGAAGGGGCGGCGATTGATGGCTGGCCTGCTGCCCGTGCCTCCTGCCGGCCTTTGGCTCATGGCGGCTTCGATGCTTGTCCGCATCACACGCCTCGCACGTGCCTTTAGCCTGATCTCGCCAGCCTGCGCGATTGTTCTCATCAAGTGGGTGGACGGCTTCACCGCAGCGGATTTCACGCATGGCGTCGCAACGGAGGGAAGTGGCGTCGCGCCGGAATATGGAGAGGATCGACATAATGGGGAACAGCAAGCAGCGGGCGGCAATCGCCGTTGCCGCGACAATTGGTCTGTCCGGATGCGGGCTGATTAAACCACGGGATGCGGGCTATTTCCGCTTCCACGCGGAAGAGGCGAGACTAGTCGTCACACGCTGCAAGCAGGGCCAAGAGACCGGCGGCGACTGCGAGGCTGCGGCGCAAGCCGTGGCCGAGCTCGACGCGGTGGCGCGACGAGAGTCCTCTGCCGACGGTCGACGCTGATGGTAGCCGCCTTCGCCCGCACCATGAATCGAAACTCTGCCACTGGAGAACAAGTGTAATGATCGGAACCACCAGAGCATTTGTGCTGATGCTCGCAATGGCCGCTGGGCAAACGCCGCTCGCCGCGAGCGCCCAGCACACCCAACACGACTTAAGCGCATCAGAAACTGTGGCTTCTGACCAGCGGACCGAGACGCCCGCAACCGAGGCTTACCGAGCAGCCAATGCCAAGATGCATGGCGAAATGGATGTAACATTCACCGGCGATGCCGATGCCGACTTCATGCGTGCGATGATCCCGCATCATCAAGGCGCGATTGCGATGGCCGAAGTCGAACTGAAATATGGTCGCGATCCCGCTGTTCGCCGCCTCGCGGCCGAAGTCGTGGCGACACAGCGGCGCGAGATCGCCCAGATGCGAGCTTGGCTAGCCCGCCGGGAAACCCGCAAATAATCGTAGCTGACAATCGAAGTGCTGTCTTAACACCCTGCCATTCCTAGATTCAAATCCTCGGCGATTGCGACCGATCGCCGAGGCTTTAAAATCACTTCGCGGTGGGCCAGTAGACGTCGCGCTTCCATCTGCATTCACGACAACACGAAGCGTTCGTCGTGCCGCTGCATGCGCCGCATTTGTGAAAGTGACGACGGTCTGACGGGCGCCGCCCAGCGTGCGCTCGCTAGACCCTTGCAGATTGGCTTTCGTCCAGCTCGCCGGAAGCTTCGATTGCGTCACCATGCGGATGATATGCTGACGCGCCTGATCCGCTGGCGCTTGCTGCTGCACCTCTTCATCATGGTCGGGGTGGGCCATAGCAGGGGAGGCAATGAGCGCTGCCCCAGCAAGGAAGCATATTTCATAGGTCGTCTCCGGTTGAAGGATTGGCTTGTGGGTAGGTCAGGATTTCGGTTTCGCGGCGAAGCTACGGAACGTGCCGGTTGCCGTCACCGTAACGGTGACGGGGGAAGAGGTACGGTTACGCCAATACCACCCATGCATCCCGTCGAACGGAGCCTGGAACTCACCTCGCTCGCCAGCAGACGATCCCTTCTCGTAGCTGGTATATTCGTCAGCCGGCGCATCATGCTCTTCACCATGCAACTCGAAGCGAATTTCCGGTCCGCCGGTTGTCCAAGCGTAGGTAATCTTGTCCCCAGCGCGCATGTCAGCTTTGACCTCGCGCCCTTCGTCGGGGGCGAGCGTGACCTTCACCTCGGCGCTCTGCGCGGTCGCTGGCACATTCGACGTTGCCGCCGACGGCGCTGTCGTAGTGGCTGCCGGGACGGTAGCCGTCTCGGCAGCATGTTCGGCCTGCTTCACCTCTCCCATGCGAGTGAGGCCAAGCAGGCGTCCCGTCCCGATCGGGTCGACACCATATTCGGCGGGCAGGATCGTCGTCGCGAGCAGCGCGACGGCGACGCCGAAGGCAAGCGCCGTTGCCCGGTTGAGCTGGTGCAGCGTCGGCAGATCGCCGACGTTCGGCAGATTGGCGTTTTTCATCAGGCGTTCCCTTCGAGAATGAGGCCGGCGAGCTGGTAGCCGGAAAGGACGAAGCCGGCGGTCATCAGGACCACGTTCGCGGCAAAGGCATATCGGCGGAAGCTGGCGGTGCGGCGCCAGTAGCCCATAACGATCAGGATCGCGGACAGAGCGAGCAACTGGCCTATTTCGACGCCGACGTTGAACGACAGCAGATTCACCAACAAGCCGTTCGATGGCAGCGCGAAGTCTTGGAGCTTGGTCGCGAGGCCGAATCCGTGGAACAGGCCGAAGATCAGGACCGCGGCCTTGGTGTTAGGCTGGACGCCGAACCACCGTTGATAGGCACCGAGATTGTCGAGCGCCTTATAGACCACCGACAGACCGATAATCGCGTCGATCGCATAGGGACTGACGTGGGTGCCGAGCAGAACGCCGGCGATCAGCGTCGTGCTGTGGCCGATCGCGAACAGCGTCACGTAGGCTGCGACCTGCTTCATCCGGTAGAGGAAGAAGATCACCCCGAACAGGAACAGCAGATGGTCGTAGCCTGTGACCATGTGCTTGGCGCCGAGATAGAGGAAGGCGCCGGGGGCGGGTCCGTTGATCGTCTCGATGAATGCCTGATCGCCTTTGGCGACCCCATGTGCATAGGCGGCGCTCGCCATGAACGTCGCGGTGGCGACGGCAAGGAGCGTCGTCACCCCTCTCAAACGCAGCGGGAGCAGCCACGGGCGGTTGGATGATGTTTCCACGGTAAGTTGTCTCCGCTTCATCACGCGAGCGCGTGGGCCGGGGTGGCAGAATCGGTACGTCGCCGCTGCGACCATCGACCCGCGAGGGCGGTGATCGCCGGGAGCACCAGCAAGGTGAGGGCGGTCGATGTGATGAGGCCACCAATGACGACGGTCGCGAGCGGCCGTTGCACCTCGGCGCCGGTGCCGGTAGCCAGCGCCATCGGCACGAAGCCGAGCGACGCCACCAACGCGGTCATCAGTACCGGGCGGACGCGCTCCATCGCACCGCCCACGATCGCATCGTCGTCGCTTGCCCCTTCCTCACGATGCTTCCCGATCGCGCTCATCATCACGAGGCCGTTGAGGACAGCGACGCCCGATAGAGCGATGAACCCGACCGCTGCGGTGATTGAGAAGGGGATACCGCGCAGCAGCAGCGCAAACACGCCCCCGGCGAGTGCCATCGGCACCGCCGAGAACACGATCGCCGCCGACACGAAGCTGCCGAGCGCCATGTAGAGCAGGGCGTAGATCGCGATAAAGCAGATCGGCACGACGATCAGCAGACGCAGCCGAGCCGATTGCAGACTCTCGAAGGTGCCGCCCCACTCGGTATACATGCCGGCGGGGAGCTGTATCTGGCCGATCTTCGCCTGCGCTTCCTCGACGAACCCGCCAAGGTCGCGCCCGCGGACGTTGATCTGCACGACCACCATCCGCTTGCCGTTCTCACGACTGATCTGGTTCAACCCCTGCGTGTAGTTGAACCGGGCGACCTGGCTAAGCGGGATCGAGCGCGCCACCTGACCTTCGGCCGCGGGCAGCATCACCGGGATCGACCCCAGCGTCTCAAGGTCATCCCGCTGCGCGTCGGGGAGGCGGACCACGACGTCGAACCGCCGGTCTCCCTCGAACAGCAACCCGGCCTCACGACCGCCAAGCGCAGCCGAGACAGTGTTCGCCACCTCCTCGACCGACAGGCCGTAACGGCCCGCCGCTTGCCGATCGATCTGCACATCGAAGGTCGGCGCGCCGGACGTTTGCTCGGCGCTCACGTCGCCAGCGCCGGGAATGGTGCGCATGACGGCGGCGATGCGACGCGCCTGTTCGCTCATCGCGTCAAGGTCGTCGCCGTAGAGCTTGATCGCGACGTCGGCGCGGACGCCAGCAATTAGCTCGTTGAAGCGCATCTGGATCGGTTGCTGGATCTCCGTGCGGTTGCCGATCAACGGTTTCATCCGCTCCTCAATGCGGCGAAGAATGTCCTCCTTGCTTTTCACCTCCGCCGGCCATTCGTCCTCCGGCTTGGGGATGACGTAGGTGTCCGACGCATTAGGCGGCATCGGGTCGGTGCCGAGATCGGCGTTGCCGTTCTTGGAGAAGACCAGCGCCACCTCCGGCAGCGTCTTCAATGCGTTCTCGATCTGGAGCTGCATCTGCGTCGATTGGTCGATCGACGCCGACGGCACGCGGAAGTTGGTGACGGTTATGTCCTTCTCGTCGAGCTGCGGCATGAACTCCTCGCCGAGCAAGCCAAAGCTCAGCACGGCCGCAACGAACACGCCGACACCGCCCAGGATGAAGGGCATCGGGCGGGCGACAGCCCGGCCCAGCACGGGGGCGTAGCGTTCCTTGAACCAGCGGATCGGCTTCACTTCCGTCTCACTGACCCGGCCCTTGACGACGATCGCGATCATCGCGGGAACGAAGGTAAGCGACAGGACGAAAGCAGAGGCGAGCGCCACCATCAACGTGATCGCCATCGGCGCGAACGTCTTGCCCTCGACGCCCTGGAAGGTGAGCAGGGGCACGAAGACGAGGAAGATGATGAGCTGACCATAAACGGTCGGCCGCACCATCTCCTTGGCCGCGAGCGTCGTTTCCTCCATCCGCTCTTCGCGGGTGAGAAGCCGGCCTTCATGCTCCTGGCGCTCGGCAAGGCGGCGAAGCGCATTCTCGACGATGATGACGGCGCCGTCGACGATCAGCCCGAAGTCGAGCGCCCCCAGGCTCATCAGGTTGCCCGACACGCCCAACCCGTTCATCCCTGCGGCCGTCATCAACATGGTAATCGGGATGACTGCGGCGGTGATGAGCGCGGCGCGGATGTTGCCGAGGAGCAGGAACAGCACGACGATGACGAGCAGCGCGCCTTCGGTCAGGTTCTTTTCCACCGTCGCGATCGTCGCGTTGACGAGCTTCGAGCGGTTATAGACAGGCTCGGCGAACACGTCGGGCGGCAGCGCCTTGTTGATCTGCGTCAGCTTCTCGGCGGCATCGGTCGCGACGATGCGGCTGTTGTCCCCAACCAGCATCAGCACCGTCGAGATGACCGCTTCCGATCCCATGCGGCTGCCGGAGCCGGTGCGGACCGCACCGCCGATCACCACCTGGCCCACGTCCTTGACGCGGACGGGGACGCCGTTGCGGGTCGCGACGACGGCTTCCTGAATGTCCTCGATCGACTTCAGACGAGCATCGGCGCGGACAAGGAAGCTCTCGCCGGCGCGGCGGACATAGTTGGACCCGGCGGAGAGGTTGGCCCGCTCCATCGCGTCCGCCAGCTCCGTGACGGACAATCCATAGCTGGCGAGCGCGTTGAGGTTTGGCTCGATCAGATATTGCTTCACATAGCCGCCGTTGGAATCGACGCCGGCGACGCCGCGCACCGCCCGCATCTGCGGGCGGATGACCCAGTCTTGGACCGTGCGGAGATAGGCGGCTTTTGCCAGTTCGGTGGTTAGCCGCTCGCCCTCGGGGGTGAGATAGCTGCCGTCCGACTGCCAGCCCGGTTTGCCGTCGACCGTCTTCAGGCCCTTGCCGTCAGGATGACGGAAGGCGACCGAATAGAAGAAGATTTCGCCAAGCCCCGTGCTGAGCGGCGCGAGGATCGGCTGCGCGTTGGCGGGAAGGCTGTCGCGCGACTGCGCAAGCCGTTCCGTGACCTGCTGGCGCGCGAAGTAGATATCGGTGCGATCGGTGAATACCGCCGTCACCTGGCTGAAGCCGTTGCGCGAGATAGAGCGCGTCATCTCAAGCCCTGGGATACCGGCCAGCGCCGTCTCCACCGGGAACGTCACCTGCTTCTCGATATCGACCGGCCCCAAGGTCGGAGCGAAGGTGCTGATCTGGACCTGCCGGTTGGTGACGTCGGGCACGGCGTCGATCGGCAGCTTGGTAATCTGCCAGAGGCCGAAGCCGATGACGACGAGGGTCAGGAAGGCGACAAGCCATCGCATCCGGACCGAAAGGGAGAGGATGCGGCCGATCATTCCGCCGACTCCTTCTCGATCTCGGCCTTGAGAAGGAAAGCGTTGGTGATGGCGATCTGTGTGCCGGCGGCGAGGCCGCCGGTGATCGCCACCATCCCACCCGATCGGCTGCCGATCTGAACCCGCTGCGCGCGGAAGCCCTGGCCGGTGCGGACGAACACCACGCTGTCGCTGCCAAGCGTCTGCACCGCGTCTTGCGGCACCATCACGCCGCTCTTTGCGGCTCCACCACTGGCAAGGATGCGGGCCTGAACAAGCTGGCCTGGGGCAAGCGTGCTGCCGCCGGCGGTCGGCGTGACGACGACCGTCGCGGTCCGCGATTGCGGATCGACGACGCCGGTCGCCGACCGCACCCGCCCTTCGATCGTGTGACCGTCTGTGGTGGTCAGCTCTACCCTGTCGCCTTCTCGGACACGGCCAGCATCGGCAGGCGGGACGCTTGCGGTGATCTGAAGCCGGCGTGGATCGGCGACCCGGAACAACTCGGTTTCAGCCGCGACGAACTGGCCGAGATTGGCACCGGCATTGGTGACGCGCCCCGCGACGGGGCTGACGACCGCGACCGATCGACCGTCGCCCGAAACACGGGCCGCGCCTGCGGCGGCGCTGGCCCGTCGGGCGTCGGCCTGGGCGACGGCAAGGTTGGCCTGCGCCGATTCATAGTCGGCGCGGGGAGTCACGCCCTGCGCGAGCAAGCCGCGCTCTCGTTCGAGCTGACGCGCGGCGAGGGTGACGCGCGCGGACGCGGCCGAGCGGTCGGCCGCGATTTGCGAAGCATCGCGGCTCTCGACCAACGCAAGGGTCTGGCCGGCGCGAACCGGATCGCCGATGCGGACCATGATACGGCTGACCGTGCCTGGCGCGCGCGCGGTCAGCACCGCCTCGGCGTCGGGCGTCGCCTCGACCGTGGCGGAGGCAAGGATCGCGGCGTCCAGCTCGCCGGAGGCCGCCGGGGCGACGGTGATCTGCGATGCCGAAAGCGCCTGTTGCGTCATCGCAACCGTGTTCGACGGCTTCGACGGCGCTGCGGCCTCCGTAGGGTCAGGGGTGGGCGGCGGCGATTGAGTGAGGCGCGCAGCGCCAAAGCCGAGCGCTGCGGCGGCAACCAGGCCGATAGCGGCGCCGGTATAAAGACGATTTCTATCGGTCATTGAACCGCTTCTCCGGTGATGGTGAGGCCCTGCAGGCGGGCAAGGTTGGCGCGAGCGTCGATACGGGCGCTCACGGCGTCGAGAAGGACGACCCTCGTGGCCCCCAGATTGCGACGAGCGGCAAGAAGTTCGATCAGAGGCGACTTCCCGGCCTCATATGCTACGCGGGCGAGGCGATAGGCCTCCTCGGCCGTCGCCAGCGTGCGCTCGGCGGCAACGGCTCGCTGGTCCGCCGCTTCCACGAGGGCAAGCGCCGCGCGGCTTCCAGTCTCGGCGTCCAATCGCGCGATGGCCGCGCGCGCTTCAGCCCCCTGTAAGTCGGCTTGAGCGGCGGAAATGTTGCCGCGGTTGCGGTCGAACAAGGGAAGTGGGATGCCAATTCCGGCGACGATGGCGGGGCCGCTGGCGACCCTGAGCTGTCGAACACCGAGCTGCGCAGTGACATTCGGGATCGCGAGCCGCTGCTGCAGCGTCACGGCCCGGGCGGCCGCATCTCGTTCCGCCTCGGCAACCTTGACGGTGGTCGCTTGCATCGGATCGATCGGACCCGTGGCGGGGCGTGCATTGAGCCGACCGACGAGCGATTCAGACACACCCGTGAAGGGTATGGGAACCCCGGCCAAAGCTGAGAGACGTGCGAGTGCAACGGTCTTTTGCGCACGTACCGTCTCGAGATCAGCCCGAAGCGTGTTGAGGTCGGTTTCGGCTTGTAGTTGGCGCAGCCGCGCTTCCTTGCCAGCACCAACCAGAGCCTGCGCGACCTTCAAATCCTGGGTTGCCGCTTCAACCTGATCCTCGGCGATGCTGATGCGGCGCTCGGCAAGTTCGGCACCGGCATAGGCACGGGCTAGCTCGGTCGCATAGAGTAATCGGCCGTCTCTGGTACGCGCCTGTGCGAGAACGATGCCGGCTTCGCCGGCGGCTATCCGCGCAGATCGCTTGCCACCCAACTCGATAGGCTGATCGATCTGAAATGTCGTCTGTTGCTGATTGCTGGCATTGCGGAGCGTGTCGCCCGCAAAGTTTTCCGCATAGACAGAGACAGTAGGATTAGGTCGAGCGCGCGCCTGTTCGGCGACACCTCGCGCCCGAGCTATCTCTGCATCAAGTACCGTAACGCGTGGCGTGGTCTGTGCGTCGCGCAAAAGTTGGGCGAATGGTGGGGCGGTCTGCGACCATGCCGCGCCCGCTGGCCATAGCGCCGCAAGCGTGCCGGCCAACGCAAGCGTGCGCTGCCGGCGATAATAGCCGTTCATATTCCATGATCCTCCAGAGGTAAGTCAGGCGGCGTATCGCGCGCCGGCAAGACTCAACCGCGAGGAGGGCGAAGAAGCTTTGAGGGATCGATCGTGCTGAGAAGTGAGGCCGTCAGTATCGACCATGTACGAGTAGCGACGATCGTTGGTACAGGGGCGGTCGTGGGTCCGCCGAACGCGACCCAGTGGCCAGCGGCATGTGCTAGAAGATGCACCGGGCCGACATCGCCGCTTTCCTTGTCGGGAGCGTGTTCGCCTTGCTCTGCCGTAACATCGTGATGGTGGTCGACCACAGCGACTTTAATCGGATTATGGTCATGGACGGTGGCGCTATGCCATCCCGACGCCACGAGAAGACCGAGCATGGCAACAAGTGCCAGCACGGCTCCAAGGAACGTAGGAGAATGACGCATCGCCATAGCGGGGGGTCTAGGCTGATAGCGACCACGGGGCAACAAGATCACTTGCCCGGCCATTGTGGATGACGACGGTCGATCACATAGGGGTGTTCGCCGTGGCTGTGGACCGCCAGATGCGGATCATCAGCAGGAAGATTGCCATGTTCATGCGCGATCACGTCGGGGTCATTCGCTGGCCATAGTCGGATGGCAGCAAGGGTGCCGAGTGCGGCGAGAATTGCCATCGCGCCGAACGCCGCTTCCATTCCGACGCGAGCGCCGAGCTGGCCGACGAGCGGGTAGCAGACCAGCCAGCACACGTGGCTGAGCGCGAACTGCGCCGCGAACACGGCGGGGCGATCCTCGGTCTGCGCCGACCGCTTCAGCAGACGGCCAGATGGGGTGACGTTAGAGGAATAGGCGGCCCCCATAATCAGCCAACCGACAAGCAGCACGTGCCAGTAGCTCGCTCCCGGCGGCATCGTGGCCGTGATCGCGGCAAGCGCGCCGAGCGTGATCGTCAGGATGGTCGCACCGACCAACATCACAGTCCGATCGGCGACGCGATCGAGGATGCGCGGAAGGGTGAGGGCGGCGATGATAGATCCGCCGCCGAACGCGGCAAGCGTCAGCGCCACATCGCGCTGTGTCAGCCCCATGCCGCGCACAATGACGACGGTGTTGACGATCACCATCGCGCTCGCTGCGGCGGCGGTGAGGGTCAGCGCCAGCAGCCCGCGCAAGCGCGGCGTCTTGAGGTAGATGCGGGTGCCGCGCGTCGTCTTGTCGTAGATGCCACCCTCACTCTCCACGGGGGCGGGCCGGGGTAGCACGGTCGAGACGACGAGCAGGGCGGAGGCGACGAATCCGATCGCGGTGCCCGAGAACAGCCAATGATAGCTCATCACGGTTAGCAGTCCGGCCGCAAGGATCGGGCTTGTCAGGCTCTCCATGTCGTAGGCGAGGCGGGAGAGGGACAGCGCCCTGGTATAGTCGCGCTCCTCGGGAAGAACGTCTGGAATCGTCGCCTGAAAGGTTGGCGTAAACGCAGCCGAAGCTGATTGCAGGACGAAGATCAGGATATAGACCTGCCAGACCTGGTTCACGAACGGCAGGCAGATGGCGACCCCGGCGCGGATCGCGTCCATTCCGACCAGCAAGGCGCGGCGCGGTACGCGGTTAGCGAACGCGCCGGCGATCGGCGCCACGCCAATATAGGCGACCATCTTGATCGCAAGCGCGGTTCCCAGCACCGCCCCTGCGCTGCCACCGGCTATGTCGTAGGCAAGCAGGCCAAGCGCGACCGTCGCCAAGCCGGTCCCGACCAGCGCGATGATCTGCGCGAGGAACAAGTGCCGATAGGTACGGTTGGCAAGAACGCTGAGCATGCTCGCGCTATATCCCCCCTGGGGGATTGAGTCTATCCCCCCAGGGGGATACTCGACAACTGCCCCTCACGCGCACTAGATAAGGGGATGACCCATCACGCTCACAACAGCCACCCGGCGATCGTCAAGCGGCTAAACCGCGCCGCTGGTCATCTGCGCAGTATCGTCGGCATGATCGAGGAGGAACGCCCCTGCGTCGACATTGCGCAACAGCTCCAAGCGGTCGAAAACGCCATCGCCAGCGCCAAGCGCGCGCTTATCAACGACCATATCGACCATTGCCTAGTCCATGCCGAAGAGGGCGAGGGGACCAAGGCCGCGGTGGAGCAGTTCCGCGCGATCTCAAAATATTGGTGATGCGCCACTCGTCCGTGGGCGGGGAGTAGCGCGTGATTGCCGGCTAACCGGCAATGAAACTACCGCGCCCGCCCCTGAACGCCCCAACGACGTTGCCGCCGTCCCAATGGCCGGAAAGGATGCCGCGCCGGGGTATGCTGCCGATCGGCTTGCGGCGCGCGGCGAGGAGCCGCGCGCGGCGCATGTCACGGTCGATCAGCTCGCCGGTCGAAATATCTACCGCGCTGCGCAGCGGGATCATTCCGGCCGCCATTGCTCAACCAGCGCCGCCATCGCGTCGCGGTAGCCCCACGCGTCGGGATACACGGTTGGTTCCTGCGCCAGATACGCCATGACGATCAACATATCCTCCGAAATGGATGGATCGCAGTTGCACAGGTGGAGAACGGGGAAGTGCCCCCAAGTCGCGCCGTCCCACCATGCCAACAGAAAGTCGGCCGCGCGCGATGCTTGTCCCGTGTCTGACCCGGCGATCACGATCAGGCGGGAGATAGCCCCGCCCACCTCATCGAAGCTGACGGCGCGGATCGCAGGGCGGCGTTGAGGTGGATTCATGACACTTAGCTCCTGCTGCCCTCAAGGGTGGAAGGGGACGGGGACCAACAGCGCATCGTCGATCGGCTCGACGTCGCGCAGTTCCACCATCACGATCTTCTCTACCCGTTCGGCCCCGGTCGGATCGAGATAAACATAGGTGTGGTCCGCAAACACCGGACTGCACAAGCGCCAGATGACACCTTTCCGGCCAACGCGGCGCTCAAAGCGGCCGTCATAGGATACGGACGATCCGGCGATGCGGACCCGCTGGCCGACGCGCAGCCAATTCGCAGACGATCGGATTAGCACCGCCTTTTCCTCGGCGCTCAAGCCGGGACGGCCGATGCCGAACGTCGCATTGGGGTCGCGCGCGATCCGCGCCAGCTTCTCTTCCACCGGCTCGGGCTTCCAGTCGATGACCGGCCCGGGCGCGGCCTTGTGCATGTGCGTCACCGGCTTCCCGCCGAATAGGTCGGGCTGCACGCCGACAAGGCGGCGGTGAAACATCGCCTTGTGATAGTCGCGCCGCCATTGCGCCTCGGGGGTCAGCGGCTTGGCGGCGATGCCGTCGCGCATGATCGCGACCAGTTCGTTAAACTCCTCCTCGCTGACGGTCGCGAAGCTCGGATCATAGACCAGTCGCCCCGCGATGGCCCGGCCCTCGTCGGGGCCGGGATCGTGGGGGGCGGTCACGCTGCCTCCTCCATTTCGGAGGCCGTCTCGACCGCCATGCGGCTCAACAGCCAGTCGGAGGCATCCTGCGCGAGCCGTGCAGCGGTGAAGATGCATCTTTTGTCGTTGCGCAGGGCTTGAAGCCAGCTTGCCAGATAGGCGGCATGGTCCTCGCGGTCGTGGAGCTTGATGCCGATCGTCGCGCTGATGAACGCGGCCCCAAGCTCGGCCACCAATTCCTCGCGGGCGTAGTCCTCGCGCTTCGTGGAAATGAGGGTGGGGCGGGCGAGCCGGTCCACATGGCCGCTGGCGTGACATAGCTCGTGCGCTAGGGTCGAATAATAGTCGTCGCTGGTGTGGAAGTCGGCAAACTCCGGCATGACGACATGATCGCTGCTCGGCTGATAATAGGGCTGGGAACCATGATGCCGGACGGTGACGGGCACGCGGACAAAGAGGGCGTCTAGCTCGGCGTCCCGCTCGTCGGGATTGGTCGCGGTGATGATCGGCGCGGGGGTGGGATATTTCGCCTCAATGCCGTCGATCTGCTCGGCATTGAAAACGGTGTAACGCTTGAGGAACGCCACCTGACGCTTGCCGTCCTCGCCCCCCTGATCGCCGCCACGGTCGCCCCTGTCGGCGTCCACCTCGATCTTGTTGGCATAGACGACGGTAGAGCCCTTCTCGCCCTTCCTGACGCATCCCCCAAGCGCGAGCGCCTGCTTGAAGGTCAGCCAATGCGGGGAGGCATAGCCCTTCGTCATCGACGCAACCCACAGGGTCAGGACATTGATGCCCCGATAGGGAACGCCAGTGGAACGCAGCGGGATATTGGGCGCGGGGCTGCCATTCCACGATTTCGACCAAGGCCGGGTGCCTGCCTCGATCATCGCGATCATCTGATCGGTGATTTCCTGATAGATGTCGGCTCGATTGTCGGTGATCCGTCCCATGATGTCTTCCTTTCCTTTGAGGCTGAAAGCCGGTCGCAACAGCAACCGGCTCTGCCTTTCCGGCGAGGAACGGGATGGGGAGGGAGGGCGAGAATCTGGCCTCTGGCGCGGGCGAGCCGCCTAGCGCGGCCGACGCTTCGTAGGGCGTCGGGTGCCGCGGTTGGCGGATTACACGGGGGGCCTGATTGTCGTTCGGGAACGAAAGGGCAGCCGCCCTTGGTGTTCCCCGGCACCGGTCTGGCCTCCGGGGGAGGGCAGGGTGGCCAACAGGCTGTGCCGCGCCTGTAGCGCGACATAGGGGTGTGCCACGTGGCACACCTGCCTTGCAGCAACGCGACGCAGAAAAATTTGGGCAGAGGGGGAGGCCGTGGGGGCTCCCGCTGGATGGTTACTCGGTTGATACGCCAGGAGTGTACCCTGAGCGGTTCCTATATGGGGATGTCCTATGCTTTGTAGGCCCCGTGCGGCTCCCGGGAGGGCGGTCCAAGAGGCTGGGGAGGGGGTGGCCCCTGAGCCCTGTGGGGCGCCCGTAGTGCCGCCCCCTCAAACTTGAATCGCCTTCGCGCGAGGGACATATTTGCGGTCAGAAAGGATAATCATATGGCTGCGAAAAAGCAAAAGGACAGCAGCGCCGATCTGCGAACGAATGAGAAGAAGTGGACCAAGCCGCTGATGGATGCGGGCTGGACTGCATTGCCGAGCGTCATCATCGAAAATCAGCGCCAGCTCATGCTGTCGCCGCTCGATCTCAATATCATCGTGTATCTGGCGAGCAAATGGTGGACGGCGGAGGGCAAGCCCTTTCCGTCCAAGACCACGATGGCGAAGGCGATGGACGTTCATCCGCGCACGATCCAGAAGCACATCGCTGCGCTGGAGGGGGCAGGGTATATCCGTCGCGAGGAGCGGCGGACCGAAACTGGCAGCCGCACCAACATCTACCATCTCGATGGGCTGATTAAGGCCGTAGCGCCGTTCGCGGTCGAGAAGCTGGCTGAGATCAAGGACAAGGCCGAGTTGGCGAAGCGCCGTCAGAACCGGGCCGGGGCGCCTAAGCTGCGTCTGGTACAGGATGACGACGAGTGAACGCGCATATCCAAGATCCACCCCCGAAGGTGGAACCGAGGGTTACGGCCGCGCCAAGCATCCGTCAGCTCTACTGGTGTGACTTTCCGCAAGACGCCCAGCTCCCGGAGTTCTGGAAGCGGCGCCCCGTCATCATCGTGTCGTTCAAGAATACGCTGCATGGCGCGGTCACGGTCGTTCCGTGCTCGACGGCAGCGCAGCCAGGAAACAAGTGGGCCTTTCCGCTGCAGACCACGATTGACGGTCGGGCGGCGTTCGCGATCTGCGACAAGCTGACGACCGTGGCGGTGAGCCGGCTAATCCCTGACAAAGGCGGCATCATGCGAATGCCGGTCGGGGAGTTCGACGACATGCTGCGCCTTGTGTTGGCCTGGCTGCCGGTGCCCTCGACGCCCCCGTCGCCGCCTCAGGGGGTGCCGCCTACGCCCACCGGTTCCGGCGCGTAAGGCCGGTTGATGTCCTTTCAGATTTTAGTTGAATCGTAAGGGATGGGTTTCTACATGGGGAGCACGCGCGGCCTCCCCCTAGGGAGTGTCCGTTTCCCGCGAGGGAACTAAATGGTCGGGGCCGCCTCAAAAGGGCGGCCCTTGGCTTATCTGCGGCACTGGCACGCAGCCCGCAAGCTTCAGACATAATGACCTGCTCGCCGGTAGATTGGCATCGAGTCGTCCAGTCGCATGGCAGGGAAGGGCGGAACGTCGTCGGCCGCCGCTTAGGCAGAGCAATAAATTCGCTGTGAGCGGATTTTATTCGTTGACTAGCGAAGTGCGCTGGGGCATCACACTCTCGTTCAGTTTGAAAGGGGATGTGTCGCCATCAACCGAGGGGGAAACCCCTCCTGGAGAAGAAACCTTCTCTGCTTTGTGGCTCCGTGCGTGCGAGCGAGCGGCGCCGCGGGCGGCCACCGGACGGCCCGGTGTCCGCCTTGGTGTTCAGGGTTAACGTGCTTCTACCCCACCCTCCAAAGCCTCGGCGGCGCCCCTGCATGGTGTGGGGGTTGGCAGAGGAGGACGCCATGCGAAAGCTTGGTCTGAACGAGAAGCGTGCGCGAACGAAGACGGTGCGACGGCAGCATTGGGCAAAGCGCCTGATCCGTCCGTCCACTTTGAAGACGGTGGTGGCCTTGGGGCGAGTGGTGGTGCAACTGCTCCACATCGCCCTCTCCATCATCAAGGTTTTCCGCCAGTAATTCGCACCCTGAATAGCCTCCTGAAAGGAGATGCAATGTTGGGTGAAGCTCTTCGCTTGATCCGAGTCTATCACGACCTCAAGCAAAAGCAGGCGGCTGAGCGGTTGGAGGTTTCGACGTCGTATCTGTCGGAAATCGAACGCGGCCTGAAGACGCCCACGCTGGACATCATCCAGCGCTATGCCACTGTCTTCGACATGCCTGTCTCGTCGATCATGTTCTTTTCGGAGAACCTCGATCAGAAGAGCACGCTCGACCAGGCACGGACGTTTGTAGCTGGTAAGGTAGTGAGCCTGCTACAATTCCTTGAGGCGCGGTCCGGTCGGACCCATGCCGAATAAGACGGTCATCCCGCTCAATCAGTCGCAGCTCTATAAGCTCACGAGTCCGCGCCGCCTCGCTGACGTGCTCGGCCTTGCAGAAGCTGAGCTGCGGGCAATGGCGACCGGGCCGGATCGGTATCGGCAGTTTGAGATTGAGAAGAAGAGTGGCGGAACACGTCCGGTTGAAGATCCGGTCGCGCCGCTCAAGCGTGTACAGGGCCGTATCGCCAAGATGCTGGCGCGGATCGAGCCGCCATCTTTTCTGTTCTGCCCGGTGAAGGGGCGATGCTACGTCAGCAATGCCGCGCGCCATCGCGGCAACCGCGTCGTTCACTGCCTCGACATCAAGAAGTTCTTCCCCAACACGCCCCGTGTGCGGGTGATCGCGTTCTTCCAAAGCATCATGGGATGCCGCGCCGACGTTGCCGGCCTTCTTGGTGATCTTTGCACGTTCGAGGGTCATTTGCCGACGGGCAGTCCCCTCAGCCCGATCCTGGCATATTATAGCTATCACGATATGTGGGCCGAGATCGCGGCGTTCTGCACGGCCAAGGGCTACACGCTGACGGTCTATGTCGATGACGTGACAATTTCCGGCGCGAAAGTGCCCGTAGCAGATGTTTGGCATGTGCGGCGCATGATCCACCGGACAGGGCTGCGCTATCACAAGCTCAAGCACTATGTGGATCGGCCAGCGGAGATCACGGGTGTCGTCGTTCGCGACGGGAAGGTCGTCGTGCCCAATCGCCAGCGCCTGAAGCACCGTCAGACGATGTTCGCCCTCCAGCAGCCCGGGAGCGGCGATCAACGCCTGAAGGGCCGTCTGAGCGGCTTGGCGGGTCAAATGCGCCAGATAGATAGCATGAACGAACCGGGTTGATTGACGCCGGTTCCTGCGACCTTAGCAGGGCTTGCGGCTGACGATCGATCCCGGCTCAACACGCGCATACCCATATTCACGCTGATATTCGCGCGCGGCGGTTTCTACGTCGGTGCGCGAGGGGCCACCGGGAACGAAGCAGTTGATGTGGCGCTTGCCGCCTTCTTGAGCATCAACGACCGGTTTTGACCACGGGTTGTCGTCCACCATCGGCCCCTCGACCGAAAAGACGCGCTTGTCGTGATCGGCAACAATCAGAACAAAAGGCTCTATTGGCATCATGCCCTCACAAAAGTCTTCGCGACGCTATTTGGGTCTCGCGATCGAGGTGTGCCACGTGGCACACCTCGTGTTCATAGCCATTGCCCGTCGAGAGCGGCAGCATGTTCGGCAGCAAGGGCAGCGGTCCCGGCGATCGTCGCGGCGAGTGCAAACAGCGCAAGCCGCGCAGGGATACCAAGGCGTGGTTCGTCTTCTTTGGTGAAGATCACGGCGCTGCCGACGGCCGCAACCAAGATCAGCGCCGGACCCAGCTCGTATAGAACAAGGCCAGGAAGCCGGTTGGGCAAGAGATAGGGGAAATTGCGGATCAAGCGGCCGATCAGGACCGCGCCGGTAACAAGTGTGAGGGCCATCCTTCGGGGGTGATGTAGCTGCCGTCGCGCTGGAGCCCGGGTTCGCCATCCCGATGCTTCACGCGGTTGAGTTCTTGAAACTCGACGGTCCACATGAAGATGTCGCCGAGACCGGTCGCGATCGGCCCCATCTCGGGCATGACGCCCTGCGGCAGCCGTTCCTCGGCCATCCGCATCCGCTCGGCGACCTGTTGGCGAGCGAAGTAGATGTCGGTCGCGTCGGTGAAGACGGCCGTGATCTGGGCAAAGCCGTTGCGGTTGAGCGACCGGGTATAGGCAAGACCCGGAATACCCTTGAGCGAGGTTTCGATCGTGAAAGAGACCTGCCGCTCGATCTGATCGGGCGACAGCGATGGTGCGAGGACGTTTACCTGCACCTGGTTGTTCGTGATGTCCGGGACGGCATCGATGGGGAGGCGCTGGAGGGCGAAGATGCCCGCGAGCGCGGCGACAAGAGTCAGCAGCAGGACTAGCCAGCGCCGCTCGACCGAGAAGGTGACGAGGCGGGAGATCATGGGCTCAGTCCATGTCCATCCCGCCACCCTTGCCGAGTTCGGCTTTCAGGGTGAACGAGTTAGTGGTGGCGATCCGCTCCTGGCCATTGAGGCCGGAACTGATGATGACCTGATCGCCATTGCGGCGACCGGCCGTGACCGGGGTGGCGTGAAAGCCGGTCGGGGTGCGGACGAAGACGACTGTGCGGTTCTCGATGCTTTGCACCGCGGTGGAGGGGACCGAGACGCTACGATCGCCGTTGGCGGGCAGCATGAAGCTCGCCGTCACCGGCTCGCCCACCCGCCAGGTATTCCCCGCATTGTCGAGCGTGGCGATGACAGGCACGAGGCGCGTGCTGTCATCGAGCGCTGGGGACACGAACGACACCCGTCCTTCCTGTCTACGACCGGCTGCGGTTACCTCAACCCGCGTACCCGGCCGGATACGGCTTGCATCCGCGGGCGAGACCGAGGCGGTGATCGTCACCCGCGAGAGGTTCGCAACCCGGTAGAGTTCGGCGTTCGCATCGACAGTCTGGCCGAGAACCGCCGGACGGGCGATTACCTGACCTGAGATCGGCGAGCGCATGGCGATGCGGTTGAGGGCACCACCACCGCCCCCCGTGGTACCGAGCTGTTGCTGCGCGAGGCGCAGCGCGATTGCCGCCTCCGTGGCTGCGGTCCGCGCCGCCACCAGGTCTTGTTCGGGCGAAACGCGCTCGGCAAAAAGCCGCTGTTCGCGCCGAAGGTTCGACTGTGCCAGTGCGGCGCGGGCGCGAGCGGCCTCGACTTCCGCCTTCAGAGAAGCGGCCTCGCGGCTCTCGATCACCGCCAGCGGGTCACCCTGCCGGACGGGCTGGCCGAGGTTGCGTGTGAGCGCGACCAAGCGACCGCCAATGGTTGCGGAGACAACCTGGACGCCTTGGGGATCGCCCTGGATGAGCGCGGGCAACTCGATCGCGCCGGCGACCCCGCCCACGGTCGGGCGGGCGACCTCAATGCCGGCGTCGGCGATCTGCCGCGCCGTGAGCGTCACCGCATCCTTATCCGTCTTCTTCTCGGCCCCCTCGCCCTTCTCCATGCCCTCCATACCGGCCATGTCGTCGGTCTTCTTCTCGGCCCCGCCGCACGCAGCGAGCGCCAGCGGAAGCAAGGCGGACAGTAGGGTCCGCGCATGATTGGTTTTCATCGTGCGTCCTTCGCATCGTTAGGCGCCGGGGCGGCGAGCCGTTCCAGCCGGGCCTGTGCGTCATGATAGGCGGCCAGCGCGTCGACCGCGGCCGCACGGGTGTCGGCAAGCGTGCGTTCGGCCTCGAGGAGATCCAACTGACCGAACTTGCCTTCGCGGTAGCCGATCCGCGCGATCCGCGCGGCTTCCTGCGCCGCGGCAAGCGTCGGTCCGGTCGCGTTGCGGGCTGTCGTCGCCGCATTCGCAACGTCGCCCTGTGCCGTGGCGATGGCCTGTTCCGCATCGAGCGCGCGAGGCGGCGCTGCGCGTCCGCCTGGGTGCGTTGAGCAGAGGCCAGATCAACGGCCGCTCGGCCATTGTTGAACAGTGGCAAGGGCACCGACACGCCGAATACCGCGGCCGTATCGTTGGTCATCTCCAGCCTGCGTGCGGACGCGCTGATCGTTACGTCGGGAACCCTCTGGCTTCTGGCAAGGCGGACCTGCGCCGTCGCCGTGGTGAGATCGGCCTGCACCGCCGCGGCCGTCAGCGTGCCTTCACTGCGCACCGGCAACCGTGGTCCTGCGCCTTCGATCCGGGCGAACCAGGCTGTATCCAGCGAGCTGGGGCCGCGCCCGATCAGCCGGGCAAGATTGCCGAGCGCCACTTGGGCGGATCGCTCCGCGCGCTCGGCCGCTCCTTCCGCATTCAGCCGAGCTACGTCGGCGCGCTGCTCTTCGAGCGGTGAGGCGCGACCGGCCGCAACGCGAACCCGCGCTGCACGCAGTACCTCGTTTGCGATCCCGACCTGTTCGCGGGCGGTGACTACCCTGCGTTGCGACGCCGCGGCATCGTTATAGGCCTGCGTGACCCGCAACCGGAGATCGGCCTGTATGATTGCCGCTTCGAGCGACGCGCGGTCGAGTTGCGCATTGGCGACCGCGACGCGCGCGGACCGCTTGCCGCCGAGTTCAAGCGGCAAAGATACGCCGACCGTCGTTTCGGCCGAGCGCAGTCCCTTATAGATACCGGTGCCGGCGACGTTCTCGCTCATCGCGTCGAGCGACGGATTAGGCCGCAAGCCGGCGATCGAGCGTTGCGCTTGCGCCGCCTGAATGCCCGATCGGGAGACCTCGACCGCCGGCGATACTGCACCGGCCGCGGTAAGAGCTTCATCAAGGGTCAGCGGCGGTGCCGACGCCTCCGTGTCCTGTGCCTGTGCCGAGTTGCTCGACGCACAGGCTGTCGCGACCAGCACGGCCGCTATCATGCGCTTCATTGTAGATGCTCCTGACGAACCAGTCTCAGGCGCCGGAAGGCGCCCGGTGCGTCGTCAGGCCTGTGGTGGTCGAAGCGCCGGGTCGCTCTGATGCGCAAGCCAGACCGGAGCCTTGTGGCTCGCAAATTCGGCCCAACTGTCGATCACGGCGACGTCGACACTATGCTCAGCGGGTGCGGCGACATGGTGGCCGTGACAGACGGTGTGATGATGAGGATAGCCCTTATCCGCATCCGCCGGCACCTCGTCGCAGTCGCCAGCCATGTGCATGATTGTGTTGACCTGAGAGGTCTCGATGCACCCGACGCCTTCCGTAGCCTCCGCCATGCCCGCCCAGCCGGTCAGGACCAGCATCAGACAGGCGAGAAAGGGCAGCAGCTTGCGCATGAGCTTGCTCCTTATCATTCCGCGAGAATGGCGTGACCCGCGATCATCGGACGCTACCCGGCCAGCGTTGCGTTCGACTTTCATGAGCTGCCACCCATTTCTGCCAATGCACCTCGGGTAATCTCCCAAGCGGAGTGCAGGAACAGGACCGCAATGATGCCGGCGACCGCGAGGTCGGGCCATGCCTTCCCGGTCCATGCCACCAGGCCGGCGGCAATGACGACGGCGATGTTGGCGAGCGCATCGTTCCGGCTAAACAGCCAGATAGCCCGTACATTGGCATCGCCCTCGCGAAACCGTGACAGGACGAGCGCCGCGCTGACGTTGACGATAAGGGCGACGATCCCGATGCCGCCCATCAGATCGGCGTCGGGTGCCACGGCGTTCATCGCGCGCCAGATGGCAAAGCCGATGACACCCAGACCCAGTGTTCCGAGGAACAAGCCTTGGGCGAGAGCGACCCTTGAACGGGCTGGCGCCGTCCAGCCCAACGCGATGAGGCCGAGCAATGAGATCGTGCCGTCGCCAATGAAGTCGAGCGCATCGGCTTTGAGCGCCTGACTGTCGGCGACGAACCCACCGACGATTTCGATCAGCCCGAAGCCCAGGTTCAGGAGGACCACGATCCATAGGGCACGCCGATAGGCAGCGTCGCGCTCCGCACGTTTCGTGTCGCCCGTGCAGCCGCACGTAGAGGATTCGCTTGCGCTCATCCCGCTCCGTTACGATCTACAGTCACTGTAGGAGCAAGCGTAAAATTGCGAGGACCGCAGGGTGTTGATGATCGGCGACATAGCGAAACGGACCGGGACCAAGGTCAACACGATCCGTTTCTACGAAGATATAGGCTTGATGCCGGAGGCTGCGCGCACGGCAGGCGGGCGCCGCACCTATGGTGATGCGGAGGTTCGCCAGCTCGCTTTTATCCGTCACGCCCGTGATCTGGGGTTCTCGACTGACGAAATCCGATCCCTGATCGCTTTGTCGGCCAACCCCGATCAGGATTGTAAGGAAGCAGGCTCGCTCGCTCGCCGGCACCTTGCGAGCGTGGAAGACCGCATTGCGCGCCTGACGGCGCTCCGAAACGCATTGGCTGATGCGACACGGGATTGCGAGGGCGGCAGGATCGCCGATTGCCGGGTTATGGAAGCGATCACGATGCCGGCTGATCTCGACAGCGGAACGCGGGTCTAAGCTGCACATACGCAACTCCTGACGAAGCCCGTCAGGATTGCGGCGCTGTCGCGATGCTGGAGGGGTCCGTGGTGGTGTCGATCGGCATCCCGGCTTCCTTGCGCTCCGAATAGCGATCTACGAGTTGGGCAGTGTGTGGGCGCAGCAGTATCGTGAACCGCACCAGCTCCTCCATCACATCCACAATCCGGTCGTAATAACTCGACGCCTTCATGCGCCCGGTGTCATCGAACTCGTTGAACGCCTTGGCGACGCTCGACTGGTTCGGGATCGTCACCATCCGCATCCAGCGACCCAGCACGCGCAGCGTGTTGACGCTGTTGAAAGACTGTGATCCGGCCGACACCTGCATGACCGCGAGCGTGCGTCCCTGCGTCGGACGCATCCCGCCCATCGACAGCGGCAGATGGTCGATCTGCAGCTTCATGATGCCGGTGATCTGGCCGTGACGTTCCGGGCTGCACCACACCTGTCCTTCCGACCATAGAGACAGCTCGCGCAGCTCGTGGACGGCCGGATGGTCGTCGCGGGCATGTTGGTCGGGCAGCGGCAGCGTCGATGGATCGAAGATGCGTGTCTCGCACCCGAAGAACCGGAGCAGGCGCGCCGCTTCCTCGACGCACAGCCGGGAGAAGGACCGTTCGCGCAGCGAACCATAGAGCAGAAGGATACGTGGCGCGGGATTGCACGGGCCGAGCCCGACAGCGGGTCGCTGGATGGCATAGGCGGGATCGAGCGCCGGTAGGGTATCGGGATCGGCGAGCGTGCGGAGCGGCATCAGAGAGCTTTCACGAGATAGGCGGCCGACGCGGGGCACAGTGCGGTGAATTCGCGCGATGCGGCGATGGCCGGGGGAGCAGCGCCGCGATCGGCATCGGCATAGCCGAGCGCCCGGAAGAATGGTGCGGCCGTGGTCGTCAGGAGGTGCAGGCGCTCCACCCCGAGGTCGTGTGCCTGTCGTTCGAGGTCGGCGACCAACACCCGCCCGAGGCCAAGTCGACGGCGATCGGGGACGACGACGATCGAGCGGAGCAAGCGGTCGGCCCCTGCTCCCTCGAGCCCACCGAAACCGACGAGGCTACCGGCCTCGATCCGGAAGAACAGGCGGCCGGGATCGGCGAGATCGGCACTCGGCAGGTTCGCGGCATCGAGCAATTGTGCCAAGCCAGCCAGACCGGCAGGTTCGAGCACCGTGGCGACCATTCTGGTCATGCGATGCTGATCCTGATCGCAAGCCCCGCGAGCGTGATGAGCAGCACCGGCACGGTGAGTGTCACGCCGACACGGAAGTAATAGCCCCATCCGATCCGCACGCCCTTTTGCCCGAGGACGTGGAGCCAGAGCAGCGTCGCGAGTGAGCCGATCGGCGTCAGCTTGGGGCCGAGATCGCAGCCGATCACGTTGGCATAGATCATCGCTTCCTTGATCGCGCCCGTGGCGTGGGTGGCGTCGATCGACAGCGCGCCCAACAACACAGTCGGCATGTTGTTCATCACCGACGACATAATCGCCGCGATCACACCCGTACCCAGCGCGGCGCCCCACACGCCGCCTTGCGCCGTGCGATCGAGCAGCGCCGCCAGATGGTCGGTCAGGCCGGCGTTCCGCAGGCCATAGACGACCAGGTACATGCCGAGAGAGAAGATCACGACCTGCCAGGGTGCGCCGCGCAGCACCTTGGCCGCTGAGATCACATGGCCGCGCCCCGCGATCACCAGCAACAGGATCGCGCCGGCAGCGGCGACGGCGCTGACCGGCACGCCGAGCGGTTCGAGCAGGAAGAACCCTGCAAGCAGGAGCGCAAGGACGATCCATCCGGCGCGAAAGGTTGCGGCGTCCCGGATCGCGGCACCGGGAAAACGCAGCGCGGCCACATCGTAATACTGCGGTATATCGCGCCGGAAGAAGATCAACAGCGCGCCCAGCGTGGCGGCGATCGACACCAGATCGACCGGCACCATCACGGACGCATATTCATCGAACCCGACGTGGAAGAAGTCGGCCGACACGATGTTGACGAGGTTCGACACGACCAGCGGCAGGCTGGCGGTGTCGGCGATGAACCCGGCCGCCATGACGAACGCCAGCGTCGCCTTGTCTCTGAACCCCAGCGCCCGCAGCATGGCGATGACGATCGGCGTCAGGATCAGCGCCGCCCCGTCGTTGGCAAACAGCGCGGACACGCCTGCGCCGAGCAGCACGATCAGGACGAACAGCCGGCGACCATGCCCGCCGCCCCAGCGGGCGACGTGCAGCGCCGCCCACTCGAAAAATCCGGCTTCGTCGAGCAACAGGCTGATGACGATGATCGCGACGAACGCGGCCGTCGCGTTCCAGACGAGGACCCATACCACCGGCACGTCGGACAGGGTGACGACACCCGCGAGCAGCGCCACCACCGCCCCGCCCATCGCGCTCCACCCGATCCCGAGGCCCTTGGGTTGCCAGATGACGAGCGTGATCGTCGCGACGAAGATCAGGACGGCAAGGAGCATCAGGCGACGCGCTGGCCCGAGGCGTCCACCACCTGTTCGCCGTCTTCCTTGGCGAACGCGCCGAGCTGGCCGCTCGGCAGCAGATCAAGGACGGCTTCAGAAGGGCGGCACAACTCCACGCCGAGCGGCGAGACGACCAGCGGCCGGTTGATGAGGATCGGGTGTGCCATCATCGCATCGACCAGCGCATCGTCGGATAGCGACGTGTCGCCCAGGCCCAGCTCGGCATAGGGCGTCCCCTTCTCGCGCAGCAGCGCGCGGGGCGTCATGCCGGCGCGGTCGATCAGCTCGACCAGCAGCGCACGCGCGGGTGGGGTCTTCAGATACTCGACCACGTGCGGCTCGATGCCGGCGTTGCGAATAAGACCGAGCGTGTTGCGCGACGTGCCGCACTCGGGGTTGTGATAGATGACGATATCGACGGACATGGGACGTCCTTTCAGCAGCAGGGGGTGAGTTCGGCGACGAGCGGCGCGCACAGCTCCGCATTGCCGGCGCAGCAGTCCTTGACGAGGAACAGCGTCAGCGCGCGCAGGCCGTCCAGATCGGCGCGATAGATGATCGATCGGCTATGGCGTTCCGATTGGACCAGTCCCGCGCGAGCAAGAATGCCGAGGTGCGCCGACATGGTATTTTGCGGCACGTCGAGCTGGCGGGCGATATCACCCGCAGCCATGCCGTCCGGCTCGTGCCGCACCAACAGGCGGAACACGTCGAGCCGTGTCCCTTGCGCAAGCGCGCCTAGCGCAGCGATAGCCGAATCGTTTTCCATATATCCAGAATAGACGATATATTGGGCTTGTCCAGTTTTGCGCCCGCTGTCTCGCCGTCAGCACTTGCCGGAATGGCAATAACGGCCATGCGGGATTGATCGCGCCAGTCGTCGATCCGGCGCCGGCCTCTCACATCGCCGATACGGGTGGTTCCAACGTGCCCAGCCAGGCAACGAGCGCCAGGATCGTGATGGCGCAGCCACCCTCGATCGCGAGACTGCGCAGCAGAGTGCCGAGTGCGCCGCGAAGATCGGCCGCGGCGATCGAGCGCTCGAGAGCCGGTGTCAGCCGGAAGCGATTAAGCGACGCGAGCCCCAGCATCGCGCCCAACAGCGCGAGTTTGGCGAGAAGAAGCTGGCCGTAGAGGGTGTCGGGAAGGCGCTGCAGATTGCCGACGCCAACCAGCAGCCAGCCATTCACCAGACCCGTTACCACGATCGTGCCGACCAGAATCGTACCCGCGAGACCGAAGCCGTGCAGTGCGCGATGGCTCAGTCGGAGATGGGCGACGTCGACGCGACTAGGCGCACGCGTGACGAGCAGCGTCAGACCGAGCAGGGCGCCGACCCAGGCGCCGGCTGCCCATAGGTGCAGAATATCCGCCAGTAGATGAACCCAGCCGGTCGCACCCTCGTCCATTGCGCCGTGACCCGTCCAGGCGAGCGTTGCGAGCGCGATCCCCGCCGCGACCGCAACCAGGCCGAGCGGAGCGGTCCGTCCTCGCGCGATCAGCGCGAAAATGGTCCCGACCACCAGCGCGATCATGCGAGTTTCCCACGCCGTGCCCGTCGCAGATCTGGTAAGCAGCATTCCGATCGCCTCGCGGTCGACCGGCCAGGGCGGCGCCCCTGCCATCGCCGCAGCGAGGAGCGCGAGAGCGATGCAGGAGAACAGGAGCCCCAGCAGGCCGCATCCGACGAGCCACGGGCGTAAGGCGATGGCGTCCGCGCGTTCGCCGCCCTTGAGGCCGTAGAGGCCGAAGGTCGATAAGCCGAACAGGCCACTCAGCGTCATGTAGAGCGCAAAGCGAACCGCGATCAGCGGCCAGTCGGCGTCCACCTTACTTCACTGCGAAGGCGATATTGCCGGTGACGCGGTGCGTGTCGGCCGAGACGACATGCCATGCGACGCTATAGCGTCCTGCGGCGAGCGGCGCCTTCGGCGTGACGACGAGGGTGCGGCCATCTCCGCCGACCGCGGCCGCGGCGGTGACCTTCATCGGTGCATGCTCGGTGCCGCCATGACCGGTCATCACGAGGTCCGCGCCCGAAAACTTCGGCATCAGCTTCTCGCTGAAACGAAGCGTGATGCGCGCAGGCTTGGCGACGGTCGCGTTCGCTGCCGGCGAGGCCGACAGGAGCTTGGGATGAGCCTGGGCGGCGCCGGCGATGCCGAGAAGGGCCAAGGTGGCAGGCAGGAAGATGCGACGCATGGGGCTACTCCGTGAGGTTCGTGCTCTATTTACGCGGCCCGATCGCCCACCCCTCACCGCCGCATGAGGGATGATGGGCAGCCTCGCGTATCGAATGCTAGAGGGGTGGAGTGGAAAGCATGGAAGATCTGGACAGAGCATTGGCGAGGCTGGCAGGCGCACCTGTCCCTGCCGCGCTGGAGGGGATCGAGGATCAGGTCCTCGCCCGCATCGGCACGCGCCCTGTCGTGCGCCAAGCCGGGCTCGGCCTCGGCGCGGTGACGATCGCGGCGCTCGCGATGGGCGTGATCGGCGCGGAGCTGCCGGCGACCGCCAGCCCGGCGGTATCGCTCGCTCCGTTAGGGGGCGCATCGCCTCTCGCGCCGTCGAGCTTGCTGATCGGCGAACCATGACCTCGACCAGGCGCCTCCTTTTCTGCGTCCTCTTAGCCTTCCTGGCGGCGATCGGAGGCGTGTTCGTCGGACGAGCGCTGTTGCCCCAGCCCAAGCAGCCCGGCGCGGCGCTCCACGAGGTGCTGCACCACAAGCTCGCGCTCGATGCCGACCAGCAGGCCCGGTTGAAAATTCTGGAAGACCGTTTCGCGGTGCAGCGGCGTGCGCTCGAACTCGAGCTGCGCGCCGCCAATGCCCACCTCGCCGAGGCGATCGAAGCCGAACACGGCAATGGCCCGCGGGTCACGGCTGCGGTCGATCAGAGCCATGCCGCAATGGGCGAGCTGCAGAAGGCGACGCTCGCGCACATCTTCGCCATGCGGCAGCTCCTGCGGCCCAATCAGACATCCCAATTCGACGACGCGGTGGTGAAGGCGCTCACCGACGGCCAGGGGTGAGCCTCGACTGGACCGCGCTGTCCGACGGCGAGCTGGCGGCGCTCAGCATCGCCGGTCGACAGGCCGCCTTTGCCGAAATCGTGCGCCGCTATCGTCAGCCGGTGTTCCGGCTTGTCCGGGCGTGCGTCGGGGAGCCCGACGAAGCGCTCGACCTCGTTCAAGAGACCTTCGTCGCTGCGCACCAAGCCCTTTCCCGTTACGACGCCCAGCGCGCCATGAAGGCGTGGCTGTCGACGATCGCGATCAACAAATGTCGTGATTGGGCGAGGAAGCGCACTGTGCGCCGCTTCGTCTCCTTCGCCCTTCCGATCGACGGGCAGGCCGAGACGATCGTGGACGATCAGGTGCCGATCGATGACAGCGCGGCCGACCGACAGGAGTTGGACCGCGTGACACGCGCCATCTCGACCTTGCCGGCGAACCTGAAGGAGCCGCTGGTGCTCCGGACGATCGAGGGCCTGAGCCAGGCCGAGACGGCCGAGGTGCTGGGTATCAGCCAAAAGGCCGTCGAAACCCGCCTCTATCGGGCGCGGGCGCGCCTCATGGAAAAGTTGAACGCGAGCTAAGGGATACGCGACCGGGACGCGTAGAAGGGGTGAAACGGGGCCGGTAGCGGCCCCACCCTTCGAGGAGCTTTCATGTCCCAAGGCACCTGAATGCGGGTTCTGCGCCAGCACCTGCTGCACCAGCACCGCCAGGCCATCAAACCCCTTGCGCATGTCGGTCACCCCGCACGCCAGGAACACCCGCGTCGGCAGCGGCACTGGGGTCACCGCAGCACCGACAACACCCGTGCCAGTGCGCCTGCATCCACGTGCGCGTCGACACTCACCCGCACGCCGCCCGGCAACTCGATCTGGATGAGCCCCGATGGACATTGTGCCGGCTGTGGCGCTGGCACGACCGGTTCCGCCACCTGCACCTCGGCAAACACCGGCAGCGACGGCATCGCCCCGGCCAGCTTGCCTTCGCGCCGCTGCTTGCGCCACGTATAGATCAGGCTGCTCGACACCTCACGCCGCGCGATGACATCGCAGACCCGAACCCCCGGGCGGAACGCCTCGGCCAGAATCTCCAGCTTCTCCGCGTCCGACCATCGGCGCCGGCCTGACACCCGGCCGACCACCTCCATCCGACCAGTCATACGAGTGCTCGTATGACTGGTCGTAGAACCGATAACTTCCCGCACCGCCCGCGCCCTCGTCAAAGCCGACAAGCATCCCGGCTATCGGCGCTACCGCAAGGCGGCCTCCAGACCACGCTTACCAAGTTGGGCAGAATCCCTCTTTCCCGAATGGGAAGGTCGCGTGGGACGGCTGACGGCGGGAAGGCGCGCTCGATGGCAACGAGGGCGCCATTTTCCCGAAATGTGTTCCCGATTGGCTTTTCCCGAAACTGCCCGGTGCAGATGGAGAAACGGGACAACCTATGGCCGTCTGATCGACCTCCCCTTGGCGGTCGAAGCTGTTGGCAGATAACGTGAGTGCGACGCCTCGTTTGCGAGCAGCGCCGGATGATGGCGAGCACATTGGCAGCTAATTCGAGCACGGTGCCACGCGCCAGTGGCAGATAGCGTGAGCAGGAAATAGCGCTGTTGGCGAGCAGACACCGCTACGATTGCAAGCCCCTACACCTACCCGGGCGAGCCCATGCTAAGGAGCCGTTGAGAGCATCTATCGGGCAAGCCGATCGAGGCGGCCGCCTCGCCGGCTTCGGCGCCGACCTCCGAAGCAAAGGGCAGGCTGTACTCCCGCCCGATCGGAAACCGCCTACCTCCCACGACGATCGCGTCGCCGCGAGCGTCGAGGGTCGATCCTAGCGGCAGGACCGGCGTCAGGACGGTGGAGCCGACGCGGACCTGAAGGCAGCCATCCTTCACGAAGAAGGTGCCATAATCCCGTGTGGCGTTCCGCAACCGGTTCGCGGCCTCCGGCAGCTCGGTCACGACCGTCACGCCCGAGCTTTGGCCAACCGCGAACGGCCATACCTTCTTCTCCCGGTCAGCGTTACAGGCGGCGAGCGCCCCTAACGCCAACATCATCGGGACCGCTCGGGCGCTCAAGGCACCAATAGCCCTTGGGTGGTGTGGATCAGGAAGGGAACCCTGTCGTTCACCCGATCGATCGGCATATATGAGAACGAACAAGCGCTCCCGGTGCAGGGACGCCCATAAGCGTCGGTGCTGCCTCCCTTGAGAATGCCATAGGCGACGATCTCGTACGAGCCGTTCGGGTATGAGAATACAGGCGCCCCGCTGTCGCCGCCGAAGGCGATCACCTGCTGGCTCGATCCGCTGACCTTCACGAAGCTCGAATAACTCACGCCTCGATCATCGGTGCCCGACACCGAGCTTGACTGGACGGTGCCGCAGGTGAAGCCGGTCGTCATGCCGCTCTTGCACACGGGCATTCCGATATAGTGGTTCGAGTTGTAGGACGACTGCTTGAGCGTACCCCGGGTGGTGAAATAGCCATCTCCATAGAAGCCCGGAACCGTGTTCACGTAGGACGGGTAATCGGTCACCGCCTTGGAGTTCTGGAAATAGACCCAGTACCCGGTGCTAAGGCCGACCACCGGATGATAACGGAAATCATAGAGGTCGCCATAACGCGTCTCCGTTGCGGCCGGCAGTTGCACCAGGTGGCTACCATCGGACCCGACCACGTAGGGCGGGTTCGTCCGGCAGTGGGCGGCGGTCAGGATCGAGTCCCGGCCGTTGCTGTCCCTTCCGGCGAAACCGTAACTACAGGTCGCGCGCCCGGTCGAGTCGACCAGCTCCCATCCGCCATAGACCGCATCGCCTGGCCGCACGTTGGTCTGGAAGGTTTGTAGAATCGGCCCCACCTCGACCTTCACGGCCGAGCGCAACGTCGGGGGGATCAAGCCCCGGGCCGTCTGAGCAGCCGCTTGGTCTTTCACCGTGACGACATAATTCTGGCTTCTCGGCTCGAAATACGTCTCGAAGGGAAGCTTGGCGGCGGTGATGGCCTTCAAGATCGCATCCAGGTCCTGCTGCGCCGCCGCGAGCGATTTGGTCGCGTTGCGCAGCTGCACATAGCGCCGCAGCTTCGCCGGAATCTGATCCAGGAACGCCTTGCGCTCGTCCTGGCCGGTGAATGCGACGATGATCTTGAACGTCGGCGTGTGCTCCACCCACAGGCCCGCGAAGCCGTCCGGATCGCTGGCGACCGCGACGTCCACGATTTGCTGGACATCGCGGAGGACGTCGACACGCTCTGCCGCCTCCGCGGCCGAGATACCGTATTGCTGGGCTAGGTACTCGACCTGGAGGTCCTTGCCCGACCCCTTGGAGTTTTGCGGTGTCGGGAGTGGGGGAGCCTTCATCTCCTGCGCCGCGAGCGGCGTGGTGCAGAGAAGGGCCGAAATGACGGTAAGCAACGTACGCATGCATTCTCCTGATGACGATCATCTACAGCATGGACGGCCCGACCGTTGCGGCGGACCACCCAAGCCCGACTCACCATGAGTACGGAACAAAGGGTGAACGATTTAGAATCCTACATTGCAAGCCTTTTTTGCCCGGACACTCGGATTGTTAAGGACGGTTGTTCAACAAACGGCCGGGGCTGTGTAAGCGTAAGCGTCCGGTCACCTCCGTCGGGCGGGGAAGCAGTCGGCCGGCAGTCTGCCTAATTACAGCCGCGGGAAAGGGCGCTACGATCTCGACGAGGGGAGCTGCGAGTGGTCGATCAGGTGATTGTGCGGCGCACGTTCAAAGTTGATGGACGCGATGCCGAGTGCCGTTTTCTGAGACCGGAAGAGGATGGTGGGAGCTTCTTCTGCCGATATGAGATTGACTGACCTGAGGGCGCCAAGGGTCACAGGGCTGGCGGTGTCGACGAAGTGCAGGCCCTCTTGCTCGCCATGATGGGCGCACACGCAAATCTGTTAGCCGCGCGGAACATGGACGGGCGGAATGTTGAATGGCTGGACGGGCAAAGCCTCGGAATGCCCATCGCGCGATCCATCCGAGACTGGGATCCCGAGAACGAAATGTGACGCCGGCTAGCAGCCGCCTTCTACCACATCAGGCATTTACGCCGGTGTCGCCTGCGTCCAGTTCCACGGCAGCAACTCGTCAAGCCGGTTGATCGGGTGACCTTGCCCGACGCGGTGGAGCACGTCAGCGAGCCAGTGCTGCGGGTTGACGCCGTTGAGCTTGGCGGTTTCGAGCAGGCTGTACATGGCGGCAGCGCGCTCCCCGCCGCAGTCGGCACCGGCGAACATCCAATTCTTCCTGCCGACGGCGATGCCGCGCAGCGCATTCTCGGCGAGATTGTTGTCGATCTCGAGCCGGCCATCTCCGGTGTAGGCGAGCAGCGCCGGCTTGAGCCGGACCGCATAGCGCAGCGCCTCCGCCAACGGCGTGCGCGCGGACACCTGACCCAGCACATTGTCGGCCCAGGCGAAGAAGTCGAGCGCAGTCAGCTTTGATAGCTTGCGTGCCTTGCGGCGGTCGTCATGCGGGTCCTGCACAATGCCGCGCTCGACCTCGTACAGGTCGCGGATCTTGCGCAGCCCCTCGGCCGCAACCGAGCTTGGGTCGGCCTGGAAGACGTCGTGGAGCTTGCGCCGGGCATGCGCCCAGCAGGCGACGGGTGTGATGGGGCCAGGCTTGCGGTCCGGGTCGTAGAGCCGCTCGAACCCGGCATAGGCATCGGCCTGCAGGAAGCCGGTGAACGCCTTCAGATGCTCGCGCGGGCGTTCGCCCTTGCGGTCGGGGCTGTAGCGGAAGAGAGCAGCCGGCTTGTCGCTCGGCCGCCATCGTCGGTTGTCGCGCAGGTACACCCACAGCCGCCCCGTCGCGGTCTTGCCGGTGCCGGGCGCCAGCACCGGGACGGGCGTGTCGTCGGCGTGGAGCTTGGGACTGGCCATGACGTGGGTAGCAATGCGGTCGACCAGCGGCTGCAGTAGCCAGCTGACCTGGCCCAGCCAGTCGGCCAGCGTCGAGCGGCTGAGGTCCACGCCTTCGCGGGCGTAGATCTGAGACTGACGGTAGAGCGGCAGGTGGTCCGCGAACTTGGACACGACCACGTGCGCCAGCAGTCCCGGTCCGGCACGCCCGCGCGGGACCGGCAGCGCCGGTGCCAATGCCTGGGAGATCGCGTCGCAACGCGTGCAGGCAAGTTTGGGGCGGACGTACCGCATGACCTGGAAGCGAGCCGGCACATATTCCAGCACCTCGGTCACGTCCTCGCCCAGCGCCGACATGGTGCCGCCGCAGGCGGTGCAGCCGTCCGCCTCCGGTGCGGGGTGGATGACCTCCTGGCGTGGCAGGTGCGCGGGCAGCGGCTCGCGCCGAGGCTTGCGGCCGGGTGCCTGAAGCACCTCGGGCGACACATCACCTGCGACCACGCACGCGGCATGGGCGTGCTCGGCTTCCAGGTCCTCCAGCGTCAGCTCGAGCTGGTCGGCCAGCAGCGTCAGCCGCTCGGACGACTGGCCGAACTTCATGCGGCGCAAGCGCGCGAGTTGGAGCTTGAGCTTCTCGATCTGAAGCGTGGTCAGCTTGACCGCGTTCTTGGCCGCGTCGAGATGTTCGCGGGTGGTCTGATGAGCGGTGCGCTCGGCTTCCAGCGCCTGCTCCGAGGCCACGAGCCGGGCCTGCATGGCGGCGACCAGCGCCCGCACGTCGTCAGGGTTTTCCGGTATGTCTATCCCACCCGGCGACATGGTTCTGTGTACCAGACGGGCGACTCGCGCCCAAGCGCAAACCACGCTTTTCTGCGGTTTTCACACCTACATCTGCACCGGCAGTCTTGGTGCCGGAGGGGCCACGGTGCGGCGCCAGTCCATCGCCTCGATGAGCAGCGCGAACTGCGCCGGCGTCAGCACCACGCCGCCCTCGACCAGCGGTGGCCAGACGAAGCGGTGCCGCTCCAGCCGCTTGGCGAACAGGCACAGGCCGGTGCCGTCCCAGTGCAGCGCCTTGAGGTAGCTGCCGCTCCGGCTGCGGAACAGGAAGACGTGGCCGGCATAGGGCTCGACCGCGAACAGCGGCCGCACCAGCGCCGCCAGCCCGTCGAAGCCCAGCCGCATGCTGACCGGCTTGCTGGCGAGATAAACCTTGGTACCGGGCGCCAGTGAGATCACGACGCTTCCCTCAAGGCCCGCAGGACGCGCGCCAGCGCCTTCTCGTTGACGTAGCTGTCGACCGACAGGCGAACGCCGCTGGCCAAGTCGATGTCGATGCCACCCGGCCGGCCGCCCGGATGCGGGCGGACCAGGTCGTCAGGGGCTGGCGTGGCCTCGCGGGCAGGTGCGGCGCTCTTGCGCTCGACTGGCATTGCGAGCGCCACGACCGGTTCGGGCGGAGCAGCGTCCGCAACCACGCCGTACGGGATGAACTGTAACGGTTCGCTGGCGATGCGCTCCGCCTCTCGGCGCGTCTTACGCCAGCCGTGGATGAGACTGGCCGAGATGCCCAGCCGGCGCGACACGCCGACCACCGTGGCGCCGGGCTCATCACACTGCGCCAGCACCGCCGCGCGCTCCTCGTCCGAATACCGCCGGCGGCGCTCAACCCGCGTGATGACCTCCATGCGCCCCATCCGCACTCTCCTTACGGAGTGCGAAAGGACACTCCGAGAGCCGACCGCCTCGCGCAGCTGCGCCGCGCCAGCAACACGCGTCAGACCGGACGCTTACGTCCGACCTGCGCTTCTCTGAAACGAGGGCGTATGAGAAAGCCCGCCTCGCTGTCGGCGTAAAGCGGGCGGCGAGGCGGGCTTTTCCCAGAATTTGTTCCCAATTCACTTTTCCCGAAATGGCTCGACCTCGACGGGAAATCGAGAAAGGATCAGGCGGCTTCCAAGGTCGGGATACGCGCGATGATATCGGCATCCTTCACGGCCTGCACGCGCAGGTCGTAATTGCGCTGCATGTTCACCCACATTTCGGGCGTGGTGCCGGTGAGCTTGCCGATCCGAAGCGCCATAGTCGGGGTGACATCCTGCTTTTCAGCGAGGATATCGTAGAGGGTCTGCCGCGACACCTCGATCAGCCTGGCGATCTCCGCCTTGGGCTTGTTGAGCGCGGGCAGAATGTCCTCCCGCAGCAGCTCACCGGGGTGCATCGGGGCAAGGCCGGATACGAGCTGGTTCATCATCTGTCTCCTGTCCGGGCCGATCCCGGATCATCATGCGTCTCTGTGTAAGTCCTATGTGTAAACTAAAGCCTTACATGTCAAGCAATGACTGACAGATTTTTAGGAGGGGGGACACCCTCCTAGTGATAGTCCTCGATGTTCACGTCGATCGCATCGCCGTCATCCCAAGCCCATGTGACCCGGTAATTGCCGCTGGCATCGACCGCATATCGTTTGGGCTTGGTGCTCAACCCATGAAAGCGAAAGCCCGGAACATTCATGTCCTCGGGCTTCGTGGCAGCATCCAGCGTGAGCAGGATGCGGCGAACGCGGTTGTGGTTCTGGACGGGAAGTTTTGAGCCATCTCCCTTGGTGGCGAAGGCTTCGAGCGCCTTGCTGGTGTATGTTTTAATCATAGACACATTGTAAGGCATTTCCTGACATTTGTCAAGCATTACCTTACACTCTGCCGAAAACGATTCTTCGACAGCGACCCTACCGCCCGAACCCGATATCCGGCCCGTCACGTCCACGCTGACGGTCTAGCTCCTGCTCTCGCTGCCGATCGCGCCCACGCTGCCCCGATTGGTCCAGCTCAATCGCCGGCACCTGGTCGCGCTGGGGTGACTGGTCGAGCGCCGGCACCGCCCCGAACCCGCCCTCGCTGCTGGTCTGTAGCCCCGATCGCATCGCCCGCGCTGCGCCCTGGACCAAGCTGGACATGCCCTGCATCGCTAGATCGGCACGCTCGCGGAGTTGGTGGGACCACTCCCGTATCCGCTCCTGACCACGCTCGATGTAGAAGCCCAGCCCCCGCTTCTCCATGATCGCCTCGTTCATCTGCCCGCGCGGGGTAACGGCGTGCGGCTCCTTGCCGGCCGCGATCTGCTCGGCCGACGCGCGCCGCTCGATCGCGGCCGACGCATGGCCCATCTTCACGGTCGGTTCGATATCCAGCCCCTGACGCTCGTAACTGCGGTGATCGACCCGCTCGGCTACCTGGGCGTGTTCCAGCGCGCTGTTGACCATCCCGGCCCACCGCTCGCGGATCGCCTCCACCTCCACCGAGGCCGTCGAGCGCTCGTACGACCAGTCTCAGAACCGAAAACTTCCCGCACCGCCCGCGCCCTCGTCAAAGACGATAAGCATCCCGGCTACGGCCAAACGGGCAAGGCGGCCCTCAGGCCACGCTTACAGCTTGTCTTGCTCGCAATCAGCGTAGATTCCTGCTCACGCTTGGTGAGAACGGGCGACCGCGCGTGCTCGCGCTCAACGACGCTGTGCTCGCATTCAGCGTAGCTTGCTCGATATCGGTGCCCTCATGCTCACATTGGGGTCACGACACGAAAGTGAGTTTTGCGTACGCTAGGAGCGAACAGAACGTGTCCGTAAACCCGTTGCGCGCCGATCTTGTCCGGCAAGCCGTCAAAACCGTGCGCTGCCGGACACTCTGACGCTGACCGGCATACCAGCGTTTGACGGCGACGGCAGGAACCGCCCAAATCCTGCCGTTCAGTAAATCGTCTCGGCGTTTCGAAACCGGCCATTTGCCGTGCAGAAATATTCCCGCTTTCCCATGTACGACGGGCTGTTTTGAGAAAACTCAATCGGGAACAGATTTCGAGAAAGTAGCTCCCCTAGGCGCATCAAGAGAACGATCCTGCCCAGCTTTCTCGCTGCGCCTTCCCAATCGGGAATAGGCGGCGAGCAGACAGCATTATTGCGGAGCCGATCATACGTGTTAGGCGTGTACGCATGACCAATACATACATGGCACTGGCGCTATCGTTAGCAGGACAGTCTCTTGGCTATCCCGTTTATGTTCATGTCGAAGAGGGGGTATGCCATTTTCAAATCCAAGATATGGTCATGTCGAAAGAGCGAGAAGTTCGCGATTGGTTAAGAGAATTGCCAGATAAGCAACGGAAAATCGATTTGGTTTCAGACGACAAGCGGGCAGCTAGTTGCGTTCGTAAGGCTGAAGCGATCGTGCGGCGATCTGGGTTCTTCCATATCGCTGTGCGCCGAGGTACAATGAACGACTACCCAGATGGCTTGCGGCCGGGAAAGTAAAAGCGACATATCGAAGGCTGCCGCCGCAACGGGAGGGATAGTCACTTTCCCATTTCTCGATCCCATGCGAGACGGGATCGCTATGCTTTGGGGTGTCATTCCGCCCCCAACCGGACCCGGCTACCAGCGGCACGTTTTTCAACAGCCCCTAGGGTTTCCAAGAGATAGCACATTCATTTGTAAACAGCGGAAGAGCCGTGCCGACCGGTGTCGCCCGGCTCCTCTATTTCTAACGCCGCGGCGTCCGCTCAGTGGCGCGCTCGGCCTGCAAACAGAGTTGCCAAGGAATTTGAACAGCGGGACGCGTGGATTGTCGGCTGCGTAGCCAGCTGCGAGCGATTGGACGCAATGGAAGAGTGCGCAGTCGCGCCGAGGGGCGTGTGGCATTCGTTCACTTCAGATTGGAGGGGTGTTCGCCGGCCGTGCGTAATGGATGTGAGGACGGCGGAGGAATGACCATGGACATGGATTTAGACAGCGCGTTGCGCCGCCTTGGCGAGCAACCGCTTGATCCCCGGCTCGCTGAACTGGAAGGCGAAGTCATGCGACTGATCGCGGCGGAGCGCCGCGCGGGTGGCGTAGTGGCGCTGCGATCCGGCATGCTGGCAGCGCTAGGCGCAGTCGCCTTGGGAGTGGTGGGCGGCGGATTGTCGTCCACAGCGGCGACTGCGCAGGTGCCGACGCTAACACCCTTCGGGCCTGCCATGCCGCTAGCGCCTTCGACCTTGCTCGCGTTCCAGTGACGAGCGGCGCCCGGAGGGCGATGCTGATCGCCATCATCGCGTTCGTGGCGGCGGTCGCAGGCGTTTGGGCTGGACGTGAGTTGTTCCCGTCCCCGCCAAGCCCGGGCGTTGAGCTTCACAGCTTGCTCCACGACGGGCTCGAGCTAGACGAAGCTCAACGGACTAAGCTCCAGGCGCTGGAGTCTCACTTCGCCGTTCGAAGGCGTGCCTTGGAGCTGGAGCTCAGAGCCGACAACGCCCGGCTCGCCGCCGCCATCGAGGCCGAACATGGTAACGGGCCGCAGGTCGCGGCGGCCGTCGATCGTTCGCACGGCGCGATGGGTGAGCTCCAAAAGGAGACGTTGAACCATATGTTCGCGATGCGGCAGATCCTGCGGCCGGATCAGACGACGGCGTTCGACCGCGCGGTGGTGAAGGCGCTGACCGCAGACGCGCGGTGAGCCTCGATCTCGCGGCCTGCACGGACGGCGAACTCGCCGCCTTGACGCTCGGCGGACGTCAGGCTGCGTTCGCTGAGATCATGCGGCGGCACCAAAAACCGGTCTACCGCCTGATCCGCTCGCATATCGGCGACGCCGAAGAGGCGCTTGACCTCACTCAGGAATGCTTCGTGGCCGCCTTTCAGAACTTGCGAAAGTATGACGGAGAGCGACCGCTCGCTGCGTGGCTGACCCGCGTGGCGATCAACAAGAGCCGCGACTGGCACAGGCGGCGGCGCATACGCCAGATACTATCGTTCGCCTCTTCGCTGCCGCCCGAGACCATGGAGAGTGGGCGGGACGAGGCGCCAGGTGCCGACGCGGTAACCTTCGATCGCGCAGAGCTTGCGCGGCTTTCGCGCGCGGTGTCCGAGCTGCCGGCCACGCTCAAGGAGACGCTTTTGCTGCGGACCGTGGAAGGACTGTCCCAGGGGGAGACCGCGGCCGCGCTGGGGATCAGCGGCAAGGCCGTGGAGATGCGACTCCGGCGCGCGCGTGAAAGATTGTCGAAAAATCTCGACTTAGTGTGAGGGGATGGGCCGGTTCGCGCGTAGTGAAAGGTAAGGTCGGCGGCCCTCCCCCGGGTCGCCGGCCGCAAGCCATGAACTTGGAGCGAAGGAACGGCATGAGCCGCAAACTGAACCGGCGCGACGTAATGCGCGGAACCGCCGCGCTCGGCGGCACCTTGGCCATGTCGGCCTACTTGCCAGCTTGGGCGCAACCTGTGTCGCGCGGTATCGCCAAACCCCTGCCGACCGTGTCGGGCACAAACATCGCGCTGACCATCGACCGAATGAAGCTGGTCATGGACGGGATCACCACGCCCGCGATCGGGGTAAACGGCACGGTCCCGGCACCACTCGTCCGCCTCAAAGAGGGCCAGAAGGTCCGCCTTGCGGTGACCAACAACCTCGACGAAGATAGCTCGATCCACTGGCACGGGCTCATTCTGCCGTTCCAAATGGACGGCGTACCCGGGATCAGCTTCCCCGGCATCAAGGCGCGTTCGACCTTTGTGTACGAGTTCCCGATCTTGCAGTCCGGCACCTACTGGTATCACAGCCACTCGGGCGAGCAGGAGCAGGCAGGACTCTACGGACCCATCGTGATTGATCCGGCGGGTGCCGACCCAGTCGCGTTCGACCGCGAGCATGTGATCGTCCTCTCCGACCATAGCGAAATGACGGGCGAGGAAATCTTTCGCAAGCTCAAGCAGATGGGCGGCGCCTATTTCAACTATCAACGCCCGACGCTGAGCGGGCTGCTGGCCGGCCGCGAAATGCGCCTTAAGGATCGCCTCGATTGGGGGCAGATGCGGATGGACCCGGCGGACATCGCGGACGTCACTGGTTCGACCTACACCTTCCTGGTCAATGGCTTTGGACCTTACGACAACTGGACGGGTCTCTTCCGACCGGGCGAGCGGGTTCGGCTGCGCATCGTCAATGCCGCGGCGCAGACGAACTTCAACGTGCGCATCCCTGACCTGCCGATGACGGTGGTGCAGGCCGACGGCCAGAACGTCCGGCCGGTAACCGTGGACGAATTCCAGATCGGCGTCGCGGAAACCTTCGACGTGATCGTGACGCCCGAGGACCGCGCCTACAGCTTCGTTTCCGAGGCGATCGACCGATCCGGCATGGGGCGCGCGACACTGGCCCCGCGCGAGGGCATGATCGCCCCGGTCCCGCCGCTCCGCCCACGCACGTTGCTGACCATGACCGACATGGGCATGGACATGAGCGGCATGAGCGGGATGGAGGGGATGTCCGGTATGGCGGACGAGAACCCGGTCGCAAAGCGCGGGCCGGATCCCACGTTGATGCAGAATGCCTCGCGCAACCTGTGGAAGCTCACCGGGTGGAAAGAGCCCACCGATCACGGAACGAAGGCGATAGGCGCTGCGATGGCCAGCATGGCTGGGATGGGGGGCGACCAGATGAGCGGCGCTATGCCTGGGATGGACCATAGCCAAATGGCGGCGGGCGCTGCCGGGATGGCGGGCATGGACCATGGTCAGATGAGCAGCGGCGGCATGGCCGGGATGGATCATGGGTCAGGCGGCAGCATGGACATGAACATGCGCAACCCCAAGAACGCGCCCGGCGTCAAGATGGGGCCGGGAGTGCAGACCATCTCGCCGATGCCGAAGGACCGCACGGGCGAGCCGCCGCAGGGGCTGGAGGATGCGGATCATCGCGTGCTCACCTATCGCGACCTTGTCGCGCTGGACCGCAACCCGGACGTTCGCGCCCCGTCGCGTCAGTTGGAGATCCACCTCACGGGCAATATGGAGCGCTACATGTGGGGCTTTGACGGCCAGAAGATGAGCGACCCTGCCGACCCCATCCCGTTCCGCAAGGACGAGCGCGCGCGCGTTACCCTGGTCAATGACACGATGATGCCGCACCCCATCCATTTGCACGGCCACTTCTTCGAGTTGGTGACCGGACATGGCGACTTTGGGCCTCGCAAGCACACTGTGAATGTGGCGCCAGGCGGTAAGATGACATTCGACGTAACGGCCGATGCGCCCGGCGACTGGGCGTTCCACTGCCACAATCTCTATCACATGACCGCGGGGATGATGCGTGTCGTGACGGTTCGCCCGATGGGCGAGGAGAATCGCGATGCAGCCTAAGTTCCTCCTGATCGCCGGCGGCGCGGCGCTTGGCCTCGCAACGCCGGCGGCCGCGCAGATGGACCATTCCAACATGCCCGGCATGAAGATGCCGCCGCCAAAGGCGCCAGCGGTAAAAAAGCCTGCCGCCAAGAAGCCCTCAGCGACCAAGCCCGCCGTGCACAAGGAGTCCGCGAAGCCTGCCGCCAGGTCGACACCGCGCGCGAAGGCGGGATCGGGGGCCAAGCCTGCCGCAAGTCGGTCCGCCAAGCCTCCGGTCGGTGGACCGGCTGTTGCTGATCCTCACGCCGGTCATGACATGTCCGCCATGCCCGGTATGAATATGCCTGAAGCCAAACCTGATGCCAGTTCGGGGCACGACATGTCCGCGATGCCAGGTGCGTCCGGCGGCGCCAACCCCGCTGAGCCAGGTGCTATGCAAGGCATGGACCATGGATCGATGCCGGGAATGGGCCAAAGTTCGGGCGCGATGCAAGGCATGCCGGGACACGGCATGGGAAGCATGCCCTCAGCCACGGGCGCGGCGATGATCGGCACCAACCTTCAGGCCGGCACCGCTCCGCCGCCGCCCATCCCGACCGATCGGGCCGCGGACCAGGTCTACTCTGCCGCTGCTATGGCGCATTCGCAGCAGCATCTGCGGTCGATGCACGGCGGGCAGAATTTCTCCCAGGTCATATTCAATCTGGCTGAAGTCCAGATCCGGGACGGTCGCGATGGTTACCGGTGGGACGGCAGTGCCTGGTATGGGGGTGATATCAACCGGCTGGTGCTCAAGACCGAGGGCGAAGGGAATATCGGGGGAAGTCTGGAAGCGGCGGAGGTACAGGCGCTTTATTCGCGCGCCATTGGCCCATACACCGATATACAGCTTGGCGTCCGCTACGATTTCAAGCCCAACCCCTCGCGCGTCTATGCGTCGGTCGGCTTCGAAACGCTGGCACCCGGCTTCTTCGATGTCGAGGGCGCACTGTTCCTGTCCAACAAGGGCGACCTGCTGGGGCGCCTGGAAGGTTATTACGATCAGCGGATCACGCAGCGGCTGGTTCTTCAGCCACGCGCCGAACTCAACTTCGCCGCGCAGGACGTGCCGGAAATCGGCATCGGCTCAGGCCTTTCCACGGCCGAACTCGGTCTGCGTCTCCGCTACGAGATCAGGCGCGAGTTCGCGCCCTATGTGGGCATATCGTACGACCGCAGCTTCGGGGACACAGCCCGCTTCGCGCGCGCCGAAGGCCAGGGCGCGGCGTCGACCAGCCTCGTTCTGGGCATTCGCACATGGTTCTAAGGCCAACTAGTCTTGTTGCGTTGGCCAAGGCCAAGAAGGAGAAATCGATGTTCAAGGCAGTAACGCTTCTGGCTCTGGCCGCGATGTCGGCGAGCCCCGCTTTGGCTCAGCAGGGCATGGACCACTCGAAAATGCAAGGCATGAACCACGACAACATGCCTGGCATGAACACGCCCTTCATGCCCGCCGAAATGGCGATGCATGAAAAGATGATGAAGGCCAAGGGCGCTAATGCGAGCGAGACGTGGGTCCGCAAGATGATCGAGCATCACCGCGGTGCGATCGCCATGTCGCAGATCGTTCTCCGGGAGTCGCCCGATGCGAAGACCCGGCAAATGGCTCAGAAATCGATTGCCGAGCAGAACAAGAGCATCGGTGAACTCCAGGCGATGCTCCGGTCGATGGGCAAGCGTCCTCAGTAATAAGCCTCATTCCTCCCGCCCCCAGCGAGCAACGGGAGGAATGACCAAGGAGATTCTTCCATGAAGTCAGCGTTGCGATTTGCGCTTACTGCCGCAGCCTTGTTGGTTCCGGTTGCCGCCAGCGCGGCTACCCCGATCGTTATGCACCGCGACCCCGGCTGCGGCTGTTGCGCCAAGTGGGCGGCGCAGGCGCAGCAGCAGCTCGGCCGGCAGGTGCGCGTCGTCGATGATTCTAACCGCCCGGCGCTGCAGAAGCGCGCGGGCGTTCCCGCGGACCTCTCGTCCTGCCACACCGCGATCGCCGATGGCATGGCTTTCGAGGGCCACGTGCCGATCGCCGACATGAAGCGGGCTCTTGCGACCCGGCCCAAGGGCGTGCGGGGCCTGGCGGTCGGCGGTATGCCGCTCGGCTCGCCGGGAATGGAAGTGCCGGGCGTCAAGGCGCAGGCCTATGACGTGGTCGCCTTCGGCACCGGCGGACGCCGCTTGTTCGCCCGCCACGGCAGCTGATCGGCGATTTTTCTGGTTAGGGCCGGCAGGACGCGCCTGCCGCTGCCAGCGTGACTCCTCCATCCAGTTCGCGTCGAAGCAGACGAAAAGTCTCACGGAAAGAGCTAGTGGGCGGGTGAGGGGAGAAGGCCGGGCGTGCGTAAACGGGAATGGATGAACACGGATCAAGGGGTCAGGTGATGGGCGGCAAACGAGGCGGGACCTTCGCTATACTTCTTGCGGTTGCAATATCAGTCAGCACGTCGGCATCGGCGCACGAAGATCACAATGCGCTCGGGGCGGGTCCCGGGCCGGTCGCTAACAGCGCAGCCGAGACGCAGAAAGCAGATGGGGCGGACGCTGGCGACGGCCACATGGGCATGGGCTCTATGTCGACTGTGGACATGAACATGGGTGGCCGCGACATCGCCGGCGACGACATGGACATGGGCGGCATGCACGAGGAGACCGCCAACAAGAACAAGAGTTTCGGCGAACGGCTTGTGAGCTGGCTGGGCCGGCTGCACACCATGGTCATTCATTTTCCCATCGCCATGTTCATCGGCGCGTTCGGGTTAGAGCTGTTCGGGTTATGGCGCCGCAACCGGGACTATCAGCATGTCGCACACATAATGCTGGTGGTCGGCGCGCTGGGAGCGATCGCAGCGGCGTTCCTGGGCTGGTTCGCAGGCGGGTTCTACCTGACCGACCGCAACCCTATCCTGATGACGCATCGCTGGCTCGGAACATCGATCGCGGTCTTCGGCGTCGTGCTGGCTTGGATGGCAGCCCGCCACCGCAAGGGTCCCGAGCGGTCGCGGTCGTTGTATTGGGTGGTGCTTGGCCTGATGACGCTCGCGATCTCAATTCAGGGGTTCCTCGGCGGAACCTTCATGCATGGCGGAATAAACCACTTGGCGTTCTGAGGGGCCCGACGCTTAGTAGCCGCTCGCGTGTTGGCGCGGTTCGAAGGAGAATGCGGCAGCGCCGACCTTCGTGCCGTAGGATGCCGCCAGCGATCCCGGCTCCGCTCGGGCGTGTCGAGGAACCCCGACCCTGATAATAGCACACTGTCTCGATGCACTCGCGCGCGAGCCACGGGATCGTGGTACGGGATCATCGAACGGAGAAAGGCCGTGTCGCCGATCGTCGTGTGGATACGAATAAGCGCGAAGCAGCCGAAGAAGATGACAAGCGAGCCGGCGATCAGCGCTTTGTTGGCGGTGTTCGCTCGTCGCACCGCCAATGGCTCCCGCTACGTCGGCGGTACGCTCCGAGCGGAATACAGCCCGGCGAGGGCGGATGACAATCCACTGTCGCGGTCGCGCAACAGGTTATGAATTGCGGTCGCAGCGATCGCCGCTTGTCCGGCTGCGACGCTGATCTGATCGAGCCCTTCCACGACGTCGCCGACTGCGTAGAGACCCTTAACCGAGGTTTGTTGGTGGGCATTGGTTAGCACGCACCCGGATTCGCTGAGCTGTGCTCCGAGCAAAGCGGCAAGCCGCGTCCGAGGTGATGAGCCGAGTGCGGGGTAAAGCGTGTCGAATTGTAGCTCCAAGCCATTGGCCAGCCTCACCTCGACACACTCGCCAAGACGCAACTGCCCGACAGGCGAGGGGGCGACATCAATGCCCTGCTGGTCCAGCTTGGCAAGTTCGGTCGGCCCAAGATCGAGCGAGCGTTCGGCCAGAAGCGTGACCTTGGCCCCATAAGCCCTCAGGAATTCGGCTTCTTCAGCACCATGACCATCGCCGCCGAGCACCGCCACGTTCATGCGCCGGGCCTCATAACCATCGCAGATCGGGCAATAGCGGAGAAGCCCACGCGCCACGCCGATGTCATGCATCGCATCAGGCATCTCGGGACGCCGGTTGACGACGCCCGTCGCAAGGACAACGGTCCGCGCATACAGGACGTTCAGTTCGCAGCTTGCCGAGAAGTGGTCGCCTGACGCGACGATTGCGTCAATCTCACCTCTCTGGACCGTACCGCCATATTCGCGCAGCTGAGCCTGCAAACGGGCAAGAAACGTGACGCCGGAAATGCCGCCGGGAAATCCTGGCAGGTTGTGCGAGCGCGGGATGGACGCGGCGCGCCCTGCCGCCGCATCGTAGACGACGCAGCTCCTGAGAAACCGCGACAGATAGATCGCGGTCATGAGGCCCGCTGGACCACCGCCCACTATCAGACAGTCGATGACCTCCTCAGGATCTCCAGTCCAGCCCTGATCGGTCAACCGCAACCTCATCATTACCCCGCGCATGCGCCTATCAGGCCCGCGGCCACAGTTGGTTTAAGGGGAGACGCAGTGAAAAAGCGCTCCATGCTCCCTTCTGAATACGCGCTGCCACCGCCGACCCCTCATCGAGAGCGGTGCGTCGGCACGAAAAAAGATCGTGAGGGGTGACCCGTCCAGCTGCGTAATACAGGTGAGCCCAATTGAAATGGAGATTACCTAAATGCGCCGCTTGTTCATCACGACTGCCGCCGCCGCCCTGTTCTTCGTAGGCGGCGTGGCGAACGCGCATCCGAAGCTGGTGTCCGCCAGTCCCGCTGCCAACGCGGCGGTCGCGACCCCCGAGAAGATCAGCCTCCAGTTCAGCGAGAAGCTCGTGCCGGCTTTCTCTAAGGCCGACCTTACCATGGCCGCGATGCCTGGCATGGCGGCCATGAAAATGCCCAGCAGCGCCGCAGTCGGCGCCGATGGCCGGACGCTCACCATCACCCCGAAGCAGCGTCTCCCGCGTGGACGCTACAGCGTCGACTGGCAGGTCGTCTCTGGCGACACACATAAAATCACCGGCAGCTACAATTTCACGGTGAAGTGAGCGAATGCTCGACTGGCCGACCGTCGCCATCCGCTTGGCGTTGTACCTGGTCCTGGCGGCGCTGTTCGGCCTGTCGGCCTTCAGCCTCTACGGCCTTCGCCTTGGCGAGCGCGATGATGCAATCGCGCTGCGGCCTTGGCTCACGGCAAGCGCGGCGCTCGGGTTGCTTCTCTCGGCCGCTGGCCTGATCCTCATGGCCTCGGCGATGGCCGGATCTCCGTTCTGGCCGATCGATCAGGCTGCTGCGGCCGCGCTGCTCGGAGGGTCGGCGGTTGGCACCGCCTGGAAGGTGCGTATGGTGGCGCTCGTCATCGCCGGCGGTGCAGCCCTGCTGGCGCGAGGCAGAGCATCATGGCTGGCTATGGCCATGATTGCGGCAGCCGCGGCATTGGCGACACTCGCGTGGAACGGGCATGGTGCCGCGAGCGAGGGAAGCACGGGATGGCTTCACCTCACTGCGGACATCCTCCATCTCCTTGCTGCCGGTCTGTGGGTCGGGGCGCTGTTCGGATTGCTTCTCCTGATGGCGCGGCGCGCCGAGGAGATCGATGCTGCGCACCTTCGGCTGACCCATCGCGCCCTGCACGGGTTTGGCTCCGTTGGTACGCTCGTTGTTGTTACCCTGGTGGTAACTGGTTTGATCAATAGTTGGCTGCTCGTCGGGCCGACCAATTTTATGGCTCTGGGAACGACACTTTACGGCCTGTTGCTGCTCGCCAAGCTAGCCCTGTTCGCCGGGATGCTGGGGCTCGCTTCGCTCAATCGGTTTCGCCTCACGCCGGCCTTTGAGCGCTCGATTGCCATGAACGACCATGGCGGGGCGCTTACGGCGCTGCGGGTCAGCCTTGCGGTCGAGACAGCCTGCGTGATCGGCATCCTGGCGCTCGTGGCATGGCTAGGCACCCTCGCGCCACCCGCGTCGGGCATGTAAGCGCTATGGACCAACCGTCCACGCAAGCGCCGCTCAGGCCTTCCACCTTCTTTTACCCACTTACGCGGCTTAACCCTCGCCTCCCAAGACACCCCCCGCTTGGACTGAGCTTACGTGTCCGACGCCCTAAGTCGCCCACAGGCGCTTGCGGGAAGGCCGCGTCGCGCTGCAAAGCTGGGCGTGCGAGAGGGTTGGTCCGGGTGGGCCTGTCAGTGTTTTCAGAGATGAATGAACAAGGGTGGCAAAGTCATGAACGATGGCAAACGCAGTGAAGCCGGCAGCGGCCAGGGTGGCGAAGTCGTCCTCATCACGGGCGCGAGCGGCTTCATCGCGGCCGCGTTGATCGCCAAGCTTAGCGAGCGCTATAGGGTCGTCGGCCTCGATCGCGCTGGTCCTCCCGATCCGCCGCCGCCCGCCGCAGCAGTCGACTTCGATCTCGGCTCTGACGAGGCAGTGCGCGCTGCACTTGATGAGGTTCGTGCCCGCTATGGCAACCGCATCGCCTCGGTGATCCATCTCGCCGCCTATTACGATATTACGGGCGATGCCAATCCGCTTTATGACAAGGTCACCGTGCAGGGCACCCGCCGGCTGATTGACGGGCTGCAATCGTTCGAAGTCGGACAATTCGTCTTCGCCAGCACGATGCTCGTTCATAAGCCGACCCCCACACCCTACGAGCGCATCAACGAGGACTCGCCGATCGGCGCGTCCTGGGCCTATCCGCAGTCCAAGGTCGACGCCGAGACATTGCTGCATGAGCGCCACGGAAACATCCCCGTCGTTTATATGCGCGCCGCCGGAGTTTACGACGACGACGGACGCTCGGCTTTTCTCGCGCAGCAGATATCGCAGATTTACGAGCACCGCCTGATCTCGCACTTTTATCCCGGCATGCTGTGTGCGGCGCAGTCATCGGTGCACCGCGACGACTTGGCTGACGCCGTGCTGCGTCTGGTCGATCGGCGGCACGAACTGCCGTCAGAACTGCCGCTGCTCATCGGCGAGCCCGACGCACCCGGCTATGCCGAGATCCAGGACATCGTCGGCGAGGCGCTCCACGGCGAGGGCTGGAAGACGATCCGGATTCCGCAGCCGCTCGCGAAAGCCGGGATCATCCTGCAGAACGAAGCGCTCGGCAGCGACGACTTCATCCAGCCCTGGATGATCGACAGCAGCAACGACCACTATATCCTCGATATTTCACGCGCCCGCTTGCTGCTCGGTTGGGAACCGAAGCATCGCCTCCGGGACACGCTGCCGACGATCGTCGCCGCGCTGAAGCGCCACCCGCGGGCCTGGTATCGGAACAACAAGCTTAACGAGAATCTGGTTGCCTGGCACGATAAGCTAAAGGCCGAACCTGTAGCGCCGGGCCAACAACCCGCAGCGGCAGGCGGTGGAATGGCCGGTATGGATCACGGGGCTGCGGACCATAGCAGCATGGACCATGCTGCCATGGGGCACCGACCTGGCGCGGCGGACATGGCGATGACCGGTCACGGTGCACACGGCGATCACATGGCCATAATGGACCGCGACGAGCGCCGTGCGCGCTGGGCTCTTTACGCAAACATCGGTCTTGGGCTGTGGCTCGCCTCCAGCCCGCTTATCTACGACTCCGTGACCACTCACAGTGTCGGCGAGGCGGCGCGCTTCGTAACTATTGATCGCGGGCTGCCGTCGATCGAGTGGCGGGCGAACGCGCTGGCCATCAGCGATGTCGTCAGCGGCCTCGCCATCGTGCTGTTCGGCGCGCTGTCGCTCGTTCCGCGCACCAAGACATGGGCGCAGTGGGCGGTCGCGTTCGTCGGCATCTGGCTGTTCTTCGCCCCGCTGATCTTCTGGAGCCCGAGCGCCGCTCAGTACAACAACAACCTGCTCATCGGCTCGGCCGTGATCGCCCTGTCGGTGCTCGTGCCGATGATGCCGGGCATGAGCATGGCGGGCATGATGGACCCCAAGAACATCCCGCCCGGCTGGACCTATTCGCCATCCACCGACGCACAGCGGCTGCCGATCGTCGCCATGGGTCTGATCGGCCTTCTCACCTCGCGCATCCTCACCGCCTACCAACTGGGGCATATTGACGGCGTTTGGGAGCCGTTTTTCGCCGGCTCCCTGAGCGATCCACGCAACGGCACCGAGGAGATCATCACCTCGGACATGTCCAAGGCCTGGCCGATTCCCGATGGTGGGCTCGGCACGGTCAGCTATGTCCTCGAGATCCTGATGGCGGTAATGGGCACCCGCGACCGCTGGCGGACCATGCCGTGGATGGTGACCTTCTTCGGCATCCTTGTCATCCCGCTCGGCGTCATCAGCATCTATTTCATCATCAGTCAGCCCATCGTCATCGGCACATGGAGCACGCTGGCGCTGATCGCCGCGCTCGCCATGCTGATCATGATCCCCTTCGCGCTCGACGAGGTGATTGCGATGGGTCAGTTCCTTCTCTGGGCGCGCCGGCAAGGCAAACCGCTGATCCGCACCTTCTTCCAGGGTGACGCGATAGAGGCGGGAGCGGTGGACGCGTCGGACGCGATGGCCTCGCCAAGCACCTTCTGGGCGGACGCAAAGAAGGGACTGACCCTGCCATGGACGCTGACTGCGAGCATCGTCATCGGCGTCCTGCTGATGCTGACCCGAATACTGTTCGGCACGGAAGGCGGTATGGCGAACAGCGATCACGTTGTGGGTGCGCTGGTCATCACGGTCGCGATCATCGCCACCGCAGAAGTTGCCCGCGCGCTGCGGCTGATCAACGTCGCGTTCGGAGCCTGGCTTGTGGCCGCGCCTTTCCTCCTCGACGGCGTTGGTCACCTTGGGGCCGTGGCCTCGGTCGTAGCCGGCATTGCGCTCGTCGGCCTCAGCTTTCCAAGGGGAAAGCGCAGCGCCGAGCATTATGCAAGCTGGGACAAGTACGTGATCTGAAAGTATCTTCAATCACTGCTTAGCCTCATCGAAAACCTTGATCGTGCATCGCACACCGTCACGCGCCTTCGCTGCCGCTTTTCTACCCCCCCGATCGTCTCCGGGTTCGCGGTCACGATCTTGTCGCCGGAGACGATCGCCCGCCAGCTCTCCGGCGGCGATGTTCATCATCCTGCCATTGGTGGTCGCGCACGCTGCCCAATACTGCTAATGAGAGTTGTTCGCATAGTCCGCGACGAGTGAAGCTTGGAATCGATCACCCATATGCCGTCACCTCTGGTCGCGCTGGTCGCGTCGCTTATGCTGCTGTTGATCCCCGCTGCGGCGATGGCCGATACCCGCGATGTTCAAACTGCTTGGCGTCTGCTCGACTATATGGCGGTCGATTATGGCGGTGCGGTCGCCAACGGCGCGGTCATAAGCGCGTCCGAATACGCGGAGATGACGGAGTTCGCCGCTGGGGTGTCGACGCGCCTCCGCGCACTTCCCGCGACGCCTGAGCGGCAATCTCTAATCCAAAGCGCTTCGCAGCTCGAAGCCGTGATCGGCCGCAAGGGATCGTCCCGAGAGGTCGCGACACTCGCGCATGGCCTCGCCGCCGATCTGCTCAAGGCCTATCCGGTGCCGCTCGCTCCCGCCAAGGCACCCGACCCCGCCATGGGAACAAGGCTATACGTCCAAAGCTGCTCGTCCTGCCACGGCCTCACCGGCGACGGACATGGGCCTGACGCTGCCAGACTCGACCCGCCGCCGATCGCGTTCACCGACGCCGAACGGGCGCGCCAGCGCAGCGTGTTCGCGCTCTATCAGGTGATAAGCCAAGGCATCGACGGGACCGCGATGCAGAGCTTCGCCGATCTGCCGAACGATCAACGCTGGGCGCTGGCGTTCCGCGCTGGCAGCTTCGCCCTGACCGACGCGCAAGCGGTCGAAGGCGAACGGCTGTGGAAGTCCCAGCCGAGCTTGCGGGCGCGGATCCCCGATTTGAAAACCCTGGTCGCGCTCACCCCCGCCGCGCTTGCGGGCAGCATCGGGCAGGCGAAAGCCGACGCGGTGCTCGCCTATCTGCGGCGCCACCCCGATCAGGTGATGCAACAAGCCCCGGGCTCGCTCGCGGTCGCTCGCTCCAAGCTTGCGCAAAGCCTCGCCGCGTTCCGGCGCGGCGACCGGCGCGGCGCAAAGGAACTGGCGCTGTCCGCCTATCTCGACGGGTTCGAGCCGATCGAACCGACGCTCTCGGCGCGCGACCCGACGCTCATGTCCAGGATCGAAGGCGCGATGGGAGAATATCGCGCCGCTGTGGAGAGCAGCACGTCGGCCGATGATGTGGCCGAACGAGTGGCAGTGCTGGGCGGCCTGTTCGATGATGCCGAGGCGGCGCTCGCGCCCGACGCCGCGACGCAGGCGTCCACCTTCTTGGGGGCCTTTACGATCCTGCTGCGTGAGGGGCTGGAAGCTCTTTTGATCGTGGTCGCCATGATCGCGTTCCTCCGCAAAGCGGAACGGCCAGAAGCCTTGCGCTATGTGCATGGCGGGTGGATCGGGGCGCTCATCGCGGGCGGGCTTACCTGGGCCGTCGCCACCTATGCGATCGGGATCAGCGGCGCGAGCCGGGAGCTGACCGAAGGGTTCGGCTCGCTGTTCGCCGCGATCGTGCTGCTCTCGGTCGGAATCTGGATGCACGGCAAGGCCCAAGCCGATCAGTGGCAACGCTATATCCGGGAGAAAATGTCACGGGCGCTATCGAGCGGGTCGGGATGGTTCCTGTTCGGGCTCGCATTCCTGGTGGTCTGTCGGGAGGTCTTTGAAACGATCCTTTTCTACGCCGCGCTCTCGACACAGGGTAACACCGCGATGCTGCTGGCCGGCGCCGGCGCAGCGATCAGCCTTCTCGCCGTCATCGCCTGGGCCATGCTCCGCTACAGCCGGACGCTGCCGATTACGCAGTTCTTCCGCTACAGCTCGTGGCTGATGGCCGCTCTGACGGTCGTGCTGGCCGGTAAGGGAGTCGCTGCCCTCCAAGAGGCGGGGATCATCGACATAGCGCCGCTCGCCAGCGTGCCACGTATCTCGATGTTGGGCCTGTTCCCGACATTTCAGTCGGTGCTGGCACAACTCCTGATGCTTGCCGTGATCGTGATCGGGTTTGCCTGGAACCGCCGCGCCAAGCCGCGGGCGGGCGGGCCGCTAGCCTACTAGTGGCAGGGCAGACAACGCCCCTCTCTAAAGCGTTGCCGCAACCCTGACCGTGCATCGCACCGTCTCACGCGCCTTGGCTCGCAATGTAACGGGAGGGCGGCGGGGAAAGCGCCGCCCTCGGGCCATTTACGCGGCCATCTTGTCGCAAGCCTCGGCGCACTTGCGACACGCGGCGACGCAATCCTCCATGCCGTCCAGCCCTTCGCAGCTCGACGCGCACGCCCGGCAAATCTCGGCGCACTCGCGGCAGATATGCCGGTGATGCTCAGATTTCCGCGCCATGAAGTCGATCGCGACCGCGCAAATCTGCGCACAATCGGCCATGATCTTCATGTGCTGCGGCTCGGCATGTCGGCCTCCCGCCTCAAGGCAATGGTTCATCGCCATGTGGAGGCAGGTGACATGGCATTCGTGGCAGGCGTCCATGCACGCCTTCATCTCGGGATCGATCTGATGCATCATTCATCTCCAGCTGAGCCCCCGCCCATTTGAAAATACGCGGCGCGCGCGCGTACCCCTTACCTCTCTCGATCAAGCCAGCTTGCTGGAGATGGCTTTGATCGCTTTAAGCCCCGATCCGAACCTGGCGATTGCCTCGCGGTTTCTCTCCAGCTCGCCGTAGGGAAGATACGATATGTCGAGATCGGCGACGCGGCTGAACGCGGGACGCTGTAACTGCGCGCGGACATCCGCCTCGCGGGCGTCGGGTGCGACCAGAAACAGCCCTGCGGTCGCGTGGAGGGCGCTGCCGCTCAGCGCCAAGTCGAGCATGCGCACAATGCCCGAGTAGATCGACGTCGAATGCTCGACCTCGAACGCTGCCGCGACGTGATCGCCGCCGCGCTCAAGCCACAGCACGTCGATTAGACGGATGGAATCCGCCCCCTTCGAGGTTGCGATGGAGGCGGGCAGGTGCTCAAGGCACCCATGTCCCAACGGCGATCCATTGAAGGCACGGCTGCGGTCGTTCGATGCGATCCACACGTCATAGCCGAGCGCGAGTCCTAGATCGCGAAGCCATGCTTGGATTTCAGTATGGGTGCGCTCGTTCTCGCCTTCGCGTAGCGCCGCCTTGCTGAGCGTGCGCGCCTCCTCGCGCGCCGTCTCAAGCCGTTGTCCCCAACTTGCCAGCGCCTCGCCGCTAACATCGAGAGGAGGGGCCGGGTAGCGATCGAAGCCGATGTCGAACAGCAAGCCGCCAATCGCACCCAGGTCGTTCGATAGCAGGTCGCGGTGGCGATCGTTCAAGTCGAGTACACCCGACCGCATCGCCAGAAAATGCTCCCAGCTCCCGAGCTTCACCTTCGAGCCGGTCAGCGCGTTGTAGCCTTTGACGATCGCGGTGTTGAAGGGCGGCACCAGCGTCGGGTGAAGAAAATAGAGCAGGTTGGCGACCGCGGGCCCGAGCCCCTTGATCTTCAAGCGATCGATCGTGTGGATATGGCCAATAATTTCCTCGGCCGTGTCGCAACACGAACAGGCGTCGAGCAAGCGACCGAACGCCCGCTGGTTCTCCGGGTTTTCGTAGATATCGGGTATGCGGAGCTTCGGCTTCCAGAGAAAGGCATGGTCAGCGCCTTTGAAAATTTGACGCTGCTCGGCGACGGAATGAACGACCGTTTCGAGCGACGATCCCCGGTAGGCGACGCCGAACGTGCCGCGCTCGATCTCACCAACGACCTGGCCAATACCACGCCGGATCGAGCGGAAGTTTTTCAACCGTTCGTCCCACAGAAACCAGCTTCGGTAGGTTGCGCCAGGATCGTCACGCCAACGGGCAATAAGACGACGAACGAGGCCACCGTGATCCTCTCCGGTAGTAATTTGGTCGGGTTGCGTGGCCATATTGTCGGTGTGATCCCCATTCGCTGAACCAAGACCTAAGCCCCTGGCCGGTGACCGTCGAGCTTCTTGATTCAGCATACCGGACCGCGAGGTTCCGCATCTGTTCAGTTTTTGGTATAACGTGACAACGGCGGGGATGCTCGGTTTGATGGTGAGCCGTGACCATCGTGCTTGCCATCCAAAGTTGGCTAAGGGCTATTTAGTACACGGTAGCCTCGACCATTTCGCGACCTGACGGTCAGTCGGCTGCTCCATATCGCATCAAGCGGTGATAGCCTAAAGCCGGACAGTCTATTTGGGAGATCATGAATGAACACCGGCGTGAAAACGATTATGCTCATGTCGATCGCCGTGCCTGTTGTGGCGTGGGCTCAGCCGGTCGCCCGCGATGCCGATACACGGGCCGTGGAGGCTGTGCTCTCACGGTACAAAAACGCGATCGAGAAGCTTGACGTCGCTGGAACCGAAAAACTGTTTACGATTGACGCGCGGGTCTTCGAGACAGGAAGCCCTGAAGGAACCTACGCCACCTACCTCGCCCATCATCTTGGTCCCGAGCTGCGGCAGTTCAAATCGTTCCGCTTCTCCGACTACAAGGTCGACGTCCGCTTCGAAGGGTCGGTTGCCCTTGCGACCGAGACCTACCGTTACCGAATCGAGCCAAGAACCGGCGAGGCCGCCGAAAGACTCGGCGTCGCCACAAGCGTGCTGAAAAAGGTGAACGGAGGATGGAAGATCGTGTCCATGCACAACAGCGCTCGGAAACCGAAGGGCAGCTGACGGACGCAGGCGGGGGCTGGCGTGCGAACGTTTTTCGCAGCACCGGATTAGCGACAAGGCGATGTGCTTTCGGCAGATTGCGCTAGACCGGCATACTCATGATGTCCTTGTAGGCCGAAAGCACTTTATTACGAACTTGCAACGTTGCCTCGAATGCGATCGAGGACTCCTGCCGCGCGAGCATTACCTTCGCAATGTCGGTTTCGTCCCCGCGTTCGTAGGCGACCGTCAAAGCACCAGCGCGCGCATTGATCGCGTTAATTTTTTGAAGCTGCGTCTGAAAAGTAGAGGCGAAGCCGCCTGGCTCCGCGTGTCCTGGCTGCGACACGCCCGCCGCTCCGCTCACCCCTGAGACGGAATTTGGGCTATCCACCGTTCCCAGCGCGGTGATCATCGCTGCGTCAAAAGCCGCTCCTCTCGCAGCCGCGGAAACGGCGACAGAATTCGGGTTGCTCGCTATATTCCGAAGCGCCGCGTTCTTGTCGAGGACGGCGTTCCGCAGGGCCATAACGTCGTTGATGGAGATGCTGCTCATATTCACCCCGGTGCGACTTCTATCGCATCTGTATGATCGCACTGTAAGCATTAGAAGATGGTTAACGACGCTTAGTATTGATTGCCTGATCGTGAAGCCATGCGCCGACCTCTAATTGGACCCGCCCAAGCGTGCCACGGTGAGGACCGGGCCGGATTGTCTATTGTCAATTGCTTGGCGGAATAGATACGCGGCCACTACGGGGCGACCTTAATTGTGCATCGCACTGTGGCACGCGCCCGATTCGCCGCTTTGCTGCAACCCTCGATCGTTTCACGATTGGCCGTCACGATCTTGTCGGCCGCGACGATCGCGCGGAACTGTGCGGCGTCGGCGCTCTGCATCATCCGCTGACCTGCCTCCCAACGGGGCATGTCAAGCGTCCGCGCCGCCATGCGCTCGGGCCATCGCCAGCTCGCCGGCGCGAGCTCGCGCGCGACGAGGCCCGGCACGATCGCCCATGCGAGGATGCCGGCCGCTACCCCGCCCAAGGCGAACCATAGCTGCCGGTTTCTCTGGTCGGCGCGTGTCCATGCGGACCCGGCGATGGCGCGAAGCTCGGCCATGACGCGGGCCTTGTCCTCGCCCGCCTTGGCGAGCGCCGCCTGATCCTCGCGCCGGGCGGCGTTGCCCACCGCGGCGATCCGTTGCGCCATCTGCTCCGGCGTCATCGCCAGCGCCGGACTCCGCACGATCACGTCGTTGATGAGCGCGACGCGGGCGGCCGTGGCGTCCACGCCCTGCTGCATCCGCCCTAACGTCTCGGTGTAGTCGGGAACGTCGATCGCGCCGCGCTCGGCCGCCAGACCCTCCACGGCGCGGCGCAACAGCGCCAGCTCGCCACGCATGGCCTCGAACGCCTCGGCCGCGTCGGTTCCGCCCTGATCGTCCTCGTCCGTCACCCGTCCCCCTTACCGGCTCATGCCACGATCGCGGTCGCGGCCTTGTCCGACCGACTGCGCCAGCTCCTGCCCGATCGACCGGCCCCGCTCCATGTTCAACGCCAGCTCGGGCGCGTGCCGCTTCAAGGCGGATTCGAGCTGCGGGTCGCGATGCAACCCGCCCGCGATGCTCTCCATGCGCTTGCCGAGCTTCTCCGCGCCCGCGCGGTCGCCGGCGCGCTCCATACTGGCCCGCGCCGCCTTCATGTCCTGCCACTGCTCCACGAAGCGCCCCGCACGCTTCTCCGGGTCGATACGGACCTGGCGCTCTACCTCCATCGCCTTCGCCGCGCCGCCCGTGTTCCCTTCGGCCGCGGCGCGTGCGAGCTGGGGGTCGCGCTCGATCGCGCTGGCGAGGTCGCGCGCGCCATTCGGTCGCACCTGGTCGAGCGCGTCGCCCGCCTTCGCCAGCGCCTGTTCCTGGTGCGCCAGCACCGGCAACCCCTTCTCCCACATCCGGCCTATATCGGCCGCGGCGCGCCCATAGCGTTCGATCGCACGGGCCTGCGAGGGCGCCAGCGGCCGATCGGCCGCGATGCGCTCCGGCGACGTCGTTTTTTCCGACGTCGGTTTCGGCCGGAACCCGGCGAACATGCCCCTGGCCTTGTCGCGCACCTTCTCCGCCACCTGACGCGCGAGTTCCGGGAACCGGATCTCGCGCCGATCGGCGAACGCACGGGCCTGGTCCTGCTCGGGCCGCGCATAGTCGCCGGCCATGTCCTTGCCCCGGTCGCGCGACATGGCGCGGACGAGCTGGCGCTGGTCGGCGAAGTCGTCGCGCCCGTAATGGAGCTGCACGTCATCACGATGCCGCGACATGCCGACATAGGCGCTGTGGCGGTCCATGCCGGGGGTGGCGAGGACGTGGGCGTGATCGACGGTCACGCCCTGCGCCTTATGGAAAGTGGCGGCGTAGCCGTGATCGACCGCGGCATAGTCCTTTGCGTCGAACGCGACCCGCGCGCCGCTGTCGAGCCGAACCTTCATCCCCTCGGCCGATACCTGCTCGATCGTGCCAAGCGTGCCGTTCTTCACCCCTAGCGACCGCTCGTTCCGCAGGAACATCAGGCGGTCGCCGCGCGCGAACGCGCGCGTCCCCCGGTCGGCGCTGAACGTCACGTCGTCGCCAAGGTCGCCGGTCGCGCGAAGTCGGCCGCGCGCTTCCTCGTTCAGCTCGCGGACCTCGGCGTTGGTGTGGGTGAGGATGATGCGGGATTTGCCCGGTTCGGCCTGGCGCTGCCGATCCCAGCCATCGACCAGCTCGCCCCGCGCCTGCTCGCGCGTGTCGGCCGCGTGGACCATGCCCTTGCCGTCATAGGCGTGGATCGCCTCGCCGGTGCGCCCGGTCGCCAGCGCGCGGGTGGCGTCGCGCTGCCAATCCTCGCGCTGCCGGCGAATCTCGGTGATCTCGGCCGCGCCGTGCCGCTCGGTGACGCTGCGGAACGCCGCGCCCGCCTCGATCGCCTGTAACTGCTCGGGGTCGCCGATCATCACGACCTTGGCCCCGGCGTCACGCGCCTGGCTCAACACCCGCTCCATCTGGCGCGAGCCGATCATGCCCGCCTCGTCCACCACCAGCACGTCACGCGGGCCTAGCTGCTCGCGCCCCTGCCCCCATGCGTGCTCAAGGCTGGCGAGGGTGCGGGACTGGATGCCGGACCCGCCCTCAAGGTTCTCGGCCGCGATCCCCGACAAGGCCGCACCGCGCACCTGGTAGCCCTGCCGCTCCCAAGCCTCGCGCGCGACGCCCAACATCGCGGATTTGCCGCTGCCGGCGTAGCCGACGACCGACGCCAGCCCCTTGCGGCCGGTGATATGGTCGAGGGCGTCGCGCTGCTCGGCCGACAAGACGAGCCCCCTGCCCTGGGCCGCGCCGATCGCGGCGTCACGCTGGCGATCGGCGATGCCGTGACCGTCGCGCGCCGCCAGCGCGCCGGCGCTGCGCTCGAGCCGGGCCTCCACCGCGATCATGTCGCGCGACGTGAACCGCTCCTGGTCGCGTCCGTCCTTCCCCAACGCGACCAGCTCGGGGCTGGCGCGCACCGCGGTCATCACCTGGTCGAACTGCTCCTTGCCGTCGCGGCAGGCGCAAGGCATTCCATTAGCAGGGCTCTTAGCGTTCGCTCCAGTCAGCGATGAGTTCGATAACTCTGCACTGCAACGATTCACCGCCGGCGCAGCAAGTGACGACGGTTCTCAGCTCGCAAAAAATTCTTCGAAACCCCTATTGACCTTCCCACGATGGGAAGCCGCATCTTTCGATCTGTGAGATAGGAAGAAGGGTTTCGAGCATGACGACGCAGACCTCCACCGCGCTCGTTCCGGTCGCCGATGCGAAGGCATCGGAGACGAGGCAGGGCTGCTGTGAGACGGGCCAGAAGGGCGGCCGCATGAAGTGGCTGATGTTCGCGGCAGTGGCCTTGCTCGTGCTCGGCTTGGTCACAGGCTCAGCGGTGTTCGGCTTCGCGGCGATCGCGCCGCTTCTCTATGCGCTTCCCTGCCTCGCCATGTGCGGCATGTGCCTCTTCAAGCACGGCGGAACCGCGAAGAGCTAAGCCAGGGCGCGGAACGCGAACTTAGGCTGACCACACCTTCAGGAAAGGAACACTGACCATGAAGAAGTTTATCACGATCGCGGCGGGCACGCTGGCTGCTCTTGGCTTCAGCGCCCCTGCCTTCGCACAGGCGGGGAGCGTGCAGGGCGGGATGAGCGCCGAAGAGCATCAGCAAATGATGTCGGCCGGTGGGGCAACCGGGCGGGGGCAGTGGATGTCCGATCCCGATATGCACCGCCGGATGATGGCGATGATGGAGCGCTGCGAGGAGATGATGGCGAAAAAGGACAAGCGCGCCTCCGCCACGGGCCTTCAGAGCACCAGGAAGACTTCAGCCGAGGGCAAGTGGGCCTGGCGCCCGGACCCGAGGCAGGCGCCTGGCCCGAGAGCGCCGCTCCGTCCCCCTGTCCGGGTGTGGGTGCCTGCCGATAAGAGTTCAACCAACTAATCCGCCAGCCGATTTACCGACAACTTGGCTGGTGGATCACCACTCGCCTGGATCACAGGAGTATCAAACGTGAAGAGTATCAAGTTTCTCGCCCTCGGCGCCGCTGCCGCGCTCAGCTTCAGCAGTGCTGCGTTCGCTCAGCATGAGGGGCATGGTCAGATGACGGCAGAGCAGCACAAGCAGATGATGGCCGGCGATGGTGCTGCTTCTGAGAAGGTCACACACGCCACCGGCGTGGTGAAGGCCGTCGATGCTGCGAAGGGCACCATCACAATCGCACACGATCCAATCGCGGCCAAGAAGTGGCCGGCCATGACCATGACGTTCAAGCTCAACAAGGGCGGGCTCGGCAAGGTTCGGGCTGGTCAGCGGGTCAAGTTCTGTTTCGAGGGTGAAGGCTCTTACACCGTGACGAAGATGACGCGGATCTAAGGCTCACGGAGGTGCCTGCGCCTCCGAACGTCGTGAACGCAACGAGGAGAATAGAGATGAAGACCATGAAAGTAGCAGCCATCGCAATTGCCGCCACACTGGGCCTCGCGACCACGGCGATGGCCCAGCAGTCGGGCGGGTCTACGCCGGGCATGACCGCTGAGCAGCACCGTCAGATGATGTCCGGTGGGGACCAGAAAGGGCAGGGTGGCATGATGATGAACCACGCGGACATGGCCAAGATGATGGACCGCTGCGAGAAGATGATGAAGGAGATGGGCGACAAGCCCGCTGCGTCCACGACGAAGCGCTAAGATACCTTGTCGAAGCGTGGAGGGCGCCGCAGCATGTCTGTGGCGCCTTCTTTGTGTCCGGGTAGGAGAGAGCCTTAGGCTTCCTTGAGCACTAGTGCCGGAGGGCCATCCCTGCAGGAGCCCGAGGAACGAACAGTCGCAGCAGGATCACCGCTGTCAGACCATGTATCCGATGTCCGACGCGCCCGTGGGATACGCAAACATGGTGCTTTTGATGTCATCCGCCGTCAGTCCATGGCGCATCGCGAGTCCAAAGACATTGATGACCTCATCGACATGAGGACCGACGAGATGGGCTCCCAGGATGAGCTTCGAGCCCTCCTCGACCATCACTTTGAAGCCATAGACGCTCTCGGCGACGCGTCTGGCCGTGTACCAGGTCGAGGCTTGCTCAGACTTCAGGCTGAACTTGAACCCCTTGGAACGCGCCTCCTCCTCGCTGAGCCCGACCGATGCGATAGGTGGAATTGTGAAGGCAACGCTTGGGATGGCGCGATAATCGGGACAATACGTGTTGCCCTCGAGCAGATTGGCAACAACGACCTTGGCATCGTGGCTGGAGACTGGGGTCAGTGGCGGCCCTTGTGCCGCAGCATCGCCGGCGGCATAGACAGCTGGATTGGAAACGCTCTGTAGATGCTCGTTGAGCTTCAGGCGCCCGCACTGGTCCCGTTCAACTCCGGCCGCTTCAAGCCCGAGAGAGTCCAAATCCGGGATGCGACCGGCGGCGTGGACGACCAGATCAGCATGGACCGCCGCTGTCCCTCCGTCAGCAGAGCGGACACGTATGATATATCCTTCATCGGTCTTCTCGACGGCTTCCACTGAGTGGCCGGTCCGGACTTCGATCCCGGCGGCGTCGAAGGCTTCCATGAGCCAGCCCACGAGATCTCCGTCGAACTGAGGGAGGATGCGCTTGCCGCGCTGAAGGACCGTCACTTTGGCACCGGCACGCGCAGCGATGTGGGAGAACTCTGATGCGATATAGCCGCCGCCGACCATGACGATGCGGGCGGGCAGCTCGTCGAGCTCAAGGAACCCCTCATTGTCCATCAGGTGCTCCTCCCCAGGAAAGCCGAGGGGGACCGGGCGCGCTCCAGCCGCGATCAGAACGTTCGTCGCCTCGATGATGCCGCTACGCTCAAGTTCGAGACTGTTCGGTCCTGCGAAGCGGGCATGCTCGTGGTAGGTGTCGACGCCTTTTGCGGCGTAGTTCTTCAGCTGTTTGCCCGGGACGGGCCCCGTGAAGGTGCGCTTGAACTCCATGAGGTCGCGCCACTCGATGTGCGCGCCGTCCGCCGCGACACCGTGCCCGCGCATGCGGCGGATGTCGTCCATGACCTGCGCACCCGTAATCAGCATCTTCTTCGGATCGCAACCTCGCAGGGCACAGGTGCCGCCGAATGGCCGGTAGTCGGCCACTGCAACCTTCTTCCCTGCAGCCGCCATTCGGTTGGCCGCGACCATGGCGGCTGTGCCGCTGCCGATCACGATGAGGTCGTATGACTTGGTCACACCTCGAAACCGGCTGATGGGCCTCGGTGAGCGGGAGCTGCAGTGTCCTGTCGGTGGTGTGGACCCGATGTCACTGCTTCCGACGGAACGCAGGAAGCGCAGCGTCTCCTCAGATGCCAGATGAGTCCGGCCGATGCTGACAGGGCCGTGAGGGCTCCCACCACATTCGAAGACGGCATTAGGCTGTTTAGAGACACTCCCGAAGCCACCATGATGGGTATGCCGCAGCAGAGGAAGTGAAAGCCGCTCAGCAACGCTATGACCGTGCCCATCGGCGGCTTGGCGGCGAAGTCGGTCGTGTCGGCCGGATCAACCTCGTTGCCAGAGCTTTGCTGGGTCCCCATCACGGATTCCTCCTGCCTCGGCTGATCAACGAGCGCGTCGTTGCTGACTTGCTGAGCGCTTCAATCGCGAGGGGTATCCAGCGTTCGTGGTCGCCTTCACGAGCTCAGCCACGTTCGTTGCCTTGTCGTCGTAAACGACAGTGGCTGTCTTGGCCTCGACCGAGACTGCCACACGCTTCACGCCGCGAATTTGGCTGAGACTCTTCTTCACCATCGGGACGCAGGTGACGCATGTCATGTTATCAACGGCCAGCGTGACGGTGCGGACTGCCGCGAGGGCGGGAACACTCGTCGCGGCCAAGGTCGCGATAACCGCTGCTTTGATGAACTTCATGGATAGGCTCCTACTCAAACTCACAAGAAATAGACGGCAACGTACGGGAAGCTTATCGCTGCCAGAACGAGGAGGGTTGTGGCCCACAGCGCAATCTTCAGAAGCCGTTTAGAGGCCGGCTTGGCGCAGTAGCTGCCTTCCTCACAATCGGCCTGAGGGCGCGCGTAAACCCGAATGAACCCGAAAATGAGGGCGACGGCTGCCAAGCCGACGAAGAGCGGCTGGTAAGGCGCGAGCGCCGTGAGACTGCCGATCCAGGCCCCGCTTATTCCAAGCGAGAACAGCAGAAGAGGCGCGATGCAGCAGGAGGCAGCGCCCACAGCGCCAAGAACACCTCCGCCGACGGCGATCCAAGTCCGGCGGCCGGGAGCGGCGGCGGTAACGGACCGCTTGGCATCAGGGATTTTCAACACGATCAACCTACCTCTTGTTCATGCAAGCTCAGGAGCTACCACCTGTAGCAACTCCAGGTTCAAGCTGTTTTTTTGGTTCACCCGGCGCAGCAGGAGAGCTTGCTGACATCCTTGTCGAAAGTCTGCGCAGCGAGCTTCAGCCCCTCCACCGTCGTAAGGTAGGGAAAGATCGATTCCGCCAGATCGTCGATCGTGAGGCCGCACCGGATGGCGATGGCCGCAGTCTGGATGCTGTCGGCGCCCTCAGGCGCGAGGATGTGTGCTCCGAGAAGCTCTCTGGTTCGGCCATCGGCAACCAGCTTGATCAGCCCCCGCGTATCCCTTGCCGCAAGAGCGCGTGGAACGTGGTCGAGCGTGACGATGGACGTCCTGACCTGGAACCCGGCGGCGCGGGCCTGAGCTTCGGTGAGCCCGACGCTGCCAACCTGAGGGTCTGAAAAAACGACAGCAGGCATTGCGCGGTTGCTATAAACCAGACTGTCACCGTTAAGGGCGTTCTTCGCCGCGAGCTTTGCTCCGTAGGCAGCCATGTAGACGAACTGGTCGCGTCCAGTGACATCGCCGGCAGCGTAGAAGCCAGCGCGTGTGGTCCGGAGCCGATCGTCGACCTTGATGCCGCCGTTCGGGGTTGTCTCAATACCGAGCTCTGCGAGCCCGAGCCCCTCGACATTGGGTGCCCGGCCAGTCGTGACCAGCACCTGCTCCGCCGCCAAGGTCACGCTGCGACCAGCATGCTCCACGTCGAGCTCGATGCGGCCGTGCACGTGGCGAATAGCCTGGTATGAGACGCCGCTGGCGATCTGGACCCCCTCGGCCTCTAAGTAGCCCTCCAACGCCGCCCCGATCTCCGGCTCTGCCTCGGGCAGAAGGCGTGATCGGAATATCAGCGTCACCTTCACGCCAGCACGCGCCAGGGTTTGCGCGAGCTCGACCCCGACATAGCCGCCTCCAAGCACGAGCAAGGACTTGGGAAGCTCCTCAAGCTCAAGGGCCGTGGTGCTCGTAAGGTACGGCACCTGCGCCACGCCTGGAATAGCTGGGACAGCAGGCCGCGTGCCGGTGGCGATGATCACCTTCCCGGCCGAGATGAGCCGGCCATCCACCTGAACGCCCCCGGGCGCGAGCTTCGCCTGCCCTTCGACGTAGGCGACATTGTTGTACGAAGGGAGAAGGTCAGCGTATTTCGCTTGGCGAAGCGATGTGACGAGTTGGTCCTTCTGAGCAACCAGCGCCTTCCAGTCGACGACAGCTCCTGCCGCCTCGACACCGGCGAACTTCGCGCTCGCCGCATTCGCGTGATACACGGCCTCAGTTGCCCGGATCATGGCCTTGGACGGCACGCACCCGACATTCACGCACGTCCCGCCGATGGTCCCATGGCCAATCATGGCCACCTGCGCGCCTTGCTCAGCGGCAGTGATGGCGGCTGAGAAGCCGGCGGACCCATTCCCTACTACGGCAAGATCGTAGCGTATGGCCTCGTTCGGGCGCGGCCCGCAGCAGTCGGTCATTGCAATTTCCTAATCGTTGATCGGTGGCGGCAGCCCGGTACGCGGCCCTCGATGACGCCTACTGTGCGACGCTGGTTGGGAAGCCAGCTTCAGTGACAGCCGCAGCAAGCGCAGACGGGGTGACGAGCCGAGGATCGTGGGCTACCCGGGCGGTCGCAGATGCGCCTGCCCGCTCTTCCACCGAGACATCGATGACGCCTCGAATGCGGCTGAGCGCCGCCTTCACGATCGGTGCGCACGTAGCACAGCTCACGTTGACGACGTTCAAGGTCGTGATGCGCTGTCCTGCCGACGGCTTAGGGCCCTGAGATGAGGCCGGCGAGCCTGCCACGAGGGCGATCCCAGGTGTGGCGGCCGCTGCTGTCAGCAACGCGGCAGCCACGCTTCCGGCGAAGATCACCTTTCTCATTTTCGTGTCCTTGTTCTCGGCTAGCAAAGCGAACAATGCTCGGCAGATGTGCCTTCTGATCAGAAATCCTGACCGTTGTGGGGCTTCGGAAAACCATCTACACGAGCCATATAGGATCTGTAGTAACTACAGATACAAGGGCTAAATCATGATCGACAAAAAAATACTCCAGGATCTCGCCCCCCGGTTCACGATTGGGGTGCTGGCGCGGAAAACCGGCTGCAACATTGAAACCATCCGGTACTACGAAAAGGCAGGCATCATCCCCCATCCGGCCCGATCGGACGGAGGGCACCGGCTTTACGGCACTGGCCATCTGAAGCGCTTGGCTTTTGTCATGAAGGCGCGCGTGCTGGGCTTCACCCTCTCAGAAGTGAAGACATTGCTGCGGCTCGTCGATGAGCGGGACCGCCCTTGCGCAGAGGTGCGCGACTTGGCGGCGGCGCATCTTCAAAATGTGCAGGCGAAGCTCGCGGATCTTCGCGGTATGGAGGCCGTTCTCAAGGACATGGTGATCACCTGCGATACAGGTCAATCGACTGAGTGCCCGCTAATTGAGCGAATGTTCGACGAGCAGAAGCTGATCTAGGCGGAATATCAATTCAGGCGCTCAAGATGTTTCGCCCCCCCCAGAAGGCTACATCCTTGCTTGCCGATACAGAAAGGCGCGATAGGAGTGGGCTCATCGTTTGTGGAGCTCTGATGAATCGCCCATGAATGCGTGAGCAGCCTCTTGAAGGCGCGCGCCATAGCTCGCTGGCGTTCCTGGTGGGCGGCTACGCGATGCTGGGGCCGTTCTCGATCTCCACTTACATGCCGTTCTTCCCAGCATTGATGATGGCGATGGGGGCAAGCCAGGCAGAGATCCAGCAAACCCTTAGTGCCTATCTCGCGGCCTTCGGTTTCATGATGCTCCTGCATGGCCCGCTCTCGGATGCGTTCGGCCGCCGGCGGATCATCCTCGTTGGACTGGCGGTGTATCTCGCGGCGTCGCTGGGCGCAGCGCTTGCTTCGAGCGTAGTGCTTCTGCTGCTCTTCAGGATGGCACAGGGGCTGGCTGTCGGTGCCGGGAGCATCGCGGGACGGGCGACGGTTCGAGACACGCTCGAAGGGCCGCGAGCGCAGCGGGTGTTGGCCCACGTCCAGATGATCTTCGCCATCGCCCCTGCGGTTGCTCCCCTCCTCGGGGGATGGCTCGCCCGATATTTCCCATGGCAGTCGGTCTTCATATTCATGGCAGCCCTAGCCGCTCTGCTACTCGCGTTCAGCTGGCTCCGGTTTCCTGAAAGCCTAGCGCTGGATGCCCGGACCTCGTTCAGGCCACGTGCCCTGTTCAAGGGATACTTGGCCGTTCTGAGATCCCGCCCATTCTGGCTCCTTACCGCTGCATTGAGCTTCAATTTCGCCGGCTTCTTCCTCTACGTCGCCTCGGCTCCGGTGTTCGTGCTGGAATTTCTCGGGCTTGGTCGTGATCAGTTCGGCTGGCTGTTCATCCCCGCCACGGCCGGAGTGATGCTTGGCGCGTACATTTCCGGCCGTCTCGCCGACCGCCTCTCATCCCGTAAAACGGTGACCGCAGCTTACGCAGTTATGATTACGGCCGCCGCTCTCAATGTGGGCTACCATGTGTTCTTGCCGCCCGTGGTCCCTTGGGTGATCCTTCCGGTTATGCTGTTCAGCGCTGGTATGGCGATGGCATCTCCCACGATCACCCTTGCGACAATGGACCTATTTCCGCGCGCCCGGGGCATGGTCTCGTCGGTTCAGGGCTTCCTTCAGACGCTATTGATGACGCTGATCTCGAGTTTCGGGCCGACAGCGGTCGGTCATTCGGGACAGTTGATGGCAATCACTATGATGGGGTTTACAGTCATCGGGCTGGCGGTTTGGTTTTTGTATGTCCGCGACAATCGGGCGGGTGCGGCACCCACCCCTGTTAGCGCCGGTCCGCTTTCTGGATGAGCCGATAAGCGTCCGCAAGCCGCTCATCCTTCTCATCTCGGGCAAGCAGTTCTAGGGCTTGAAGGAGGAGCTCCGCTACGTCCAGTCGCTGCTGAGCATAGGCTTGGCGAAAGGCGAAGAAGACAGCGTCCTCAAGATCGCTCGCAGAAGCCATGCCGAACCTCTCGTTTCAATGACCAGCTCTCGTTACGGCGCACCAACTTTGGGCATCTCCGACCGGAACAGGCGAAGCGCGCCTACTGCGAGCGCCAGCTCCGTCAGGGCGAAGAGACCAAAGGCTACATCAAAGCCGAGCCTCAGCGCCTCGCCAAACAGCAGCGCGCCTAGTCCAAAGCCTGTGAACAAGGTGAATACGTTGAGCCCCATCGCCTGGCCCGGTCTTTGTCCGCCTAGCGAAGTGATGATGCCGGCAAACAGCGGCTGCGTCATGTCGTAACCAAGGGAGAGGACGGTGATCGCCAAGGCGGCCGCGATGAGCGGCATGTCGAGCATCATGGCCGCGGCTGCAAGGGCGCCGAGCACTAGCCCGCCGGGAAGAAGTCTGCCTCGGCCCCACCGATCGGCCATGCGTCCGATAATCGGGCCGAAGAGGAAACCGGGAACGCCATAGCCGAGTAGGGCCAGGCCGATGCCGATTGGGCCGAGGGCGTATCGCTGCTCAAGGTAGAGCCCGAGCCAGGTGAACACGCCCGAGTGGAATACGGAATTCAGGAAGACGTAGGCGTATGTCCGCGTTCCTCGAGCAGTGGCGACGAGCTCGCGGTATCCTTGAAAGAGAGCGCCCAAGCTTCCAGCAGCCGGGGCCGATCCACTCAGCTCCCGCCGGCTGGCGCGAAGTGCAAGGAGGATCCCGAAACCTGAAATCCCGACCGCAAGGAAGATCCCGCGCCAGCCGACATACGGCTCGAGGAGAGCTCCGAACGTGGAGCCGAACGCCATACCGCCGGCCATGGCGCCGAAGAGCCACCCAAGGGGTCGGCCGCGTTGTTCATAAGGGTAGAGCCGCCCAACCAAGACAAGGGCCAAAGGCACGACGCCCGCAGCTCCGAGGCCCGTCAGCAGCCTCCACAGCGCCAGCTGCTCGATCGACTGAGCCGTGGCCGTGGCGGCTGTGAGGATTGAGAAAGCAAGAAGCGAGGCGGTCATGATGCGCCAGAGGCCCAAGCGATCCGCCAACAGCCCATAGACCAGCGTCGCCACTCCGTACGGTATCAGGTAGGCCGGGACAATCACCCCCGCTGCCTGCGGGGTGGCGCCGAAGGTGCTCGCCAGGCTCGGTATGATCGGCGCTACCATGAAGGCTTGGAAGAAGATGGCGAAGGTCGCGACGGAGAGCACCCGCAGAGCGCGCTCTCGGCTCTGTTCTGGGTCTGGTGCATGGGCCGCCATCACTTAGTGACCTCACCTGCCGCAAAGCCGCCCGCCTCGAGCTCAGCGCGTAGCCGACCGCTCTCGACGCGGTCTGGATCAAACTGGACCCGGACACGCTTGCGCCAGACACTCGACTTCACCTTCTGAACGCCCTCGACGGCGCTCAGGATGGCTTGCACCTTCTCGGCGCAGCCTTCGCACATCATGTCGGTCACGGAGAAGGTGACCTCCGACGACAGCTTGCTCGTGAACAAGACTTTTTCCCTCAAGTTAGGCGAGCGCTGTGTAGAGCCAGCCGTAATAGCCGCTGAGACCGAGTAGGATCACGCCGCTGGCGGTCTGAACCACGCGGCTCCAGACGCTTATCCTCGCCATCCGGGTCACCGTCGATGCGGCGGCGCCGACGACGAGGAACGGCAGTGCTCGACCGAGGCCGAACACGAAGGCGAGGAGAATACCCTGCTCCGCTCGTCCCGCCGCCGCTGCAACAGTGAGGAGGAGCAGGAGTGGTGCCACGGATGTCCCAACGCTGAAGGCCAATCCATAAAGGAATGCCCCGGCCATTCCGGGCCGCCGCCATGACGCGAGACGATCAAGCTTGACCCTTGGCCAGAGAAAGGCCGAGAGCGCTGCGCCGAGCGTGACGATTGCCATCCCCAGAGCCCAGTTGCGACCGAACCATTCTGTAGTCAGCGCTCCCAATTGAGCTGCGAGGGCGCCCAGAATGGTGAGGCTGGCGACGACCCCGGTGGAGAACGCGGCGGCTATGTAGAAACCGCTGCGCTGCTTCCCTGCCTCGGATGCGCTGGCGACACTCGCGACGCCCAAGCCGACGGGCAATGTGCACGGGCAGACAGCGCTCGCCACCAAGCCCGCAACGAAGGTGATCCCAAGCGCGTAGATTGCACCGTGGTCGCCTGTGCTGAGCGATTGCAGGACCGTATCGAGGTTCACCGGATTTGCACCGGTGCGCCGGCCTTGTACCCGAGGTTGTTGATCGCGGCGGCAGCTCGCCGAGGCACGTCCGGCCGGTTGGCGAAGTAGGTGATCCTGAAGAGGCGCTGGGCGAACACGATCTCGACGTTACTAACGCCTTCCACCGCTTTGAGCTTCTGCTTGATTGTGGCCGCGCAAGAAAGGCAGACCATGCCGTCGACCGGCATGTTCACCACCCGGGTAGCGACGCTATGTGCAGCGTGCGCGCGCGGAGTGGCTGCGTCCTCGGGCCCAACTCGGGAGATGGATGCCACCGCGCCGATGCCCACGCCGGCCACGGCGAGGACAATCAGCGACGTCAGCGCCAACGAGCGGCGTCTCAGGCGCTGGTCAGACATCGGTGCTTCCTTTCATTCCTGTCATATCATCTGCCTCACGCAGTTTTCGGCACGGCGGCGGCAGGCTGACCGACACTGGATATCGCCTCGAAGAAGAGTCTCGGTTGGCCGGAGAGCGAGTTGATGAAGATCGCGGTCACGCTGACGGCCATCGCGACCATCGCCCACACAGGGTGGATGAGACCGGTCGCGGCGATGGGGATTCCAATCCCGTTGAAGGCGAAAGCCAGGATCACATTCTGGAGCATCTTCCCGTAGCTCCGCCTGCTGATCTCCCTCGCAAGCGGAAGCGCCTCTAGCCGGTTCGAGAGGATGATGATGTCGGCAGACTCAATGGCGATGTCGGTACCGCCCCCCATCGCGATGCCGACATCCGCCTGCATCAAGGCAGGCGCGTCGTTGATACCGTCGCCAACCATGGCGACCCGCGTGCCGCCGGACTGGAGCTGCCTGACGATTTCTGCCTTTTCGTGCGGTAGAACGCCGGCGTGCACCTCCTCGATGCCGAGGTCGGCCGCGACGCGGCGGGCGGCGCGTTCGTTATCACCAGTGACCATGAATGGGGTCACTCCATCGCGGCGGAGTGCTGCCAGTGCTTCGCGAGCTTTGGGGCGGACCGTGTCGCCGAGAGCTATGATGCCGAGCAGGCGACGTTCACGCGCCACGGCGATGACGGTTCTACCTGCCTCTTCCAGCGTCGCAATCCGCTCCTCCAATGACGCCGCGTTGATGCCTTGCTCGGCCACGAACCGTGGGCTGCCGACAAGGACATTCTCACCACCGATTCGTGCGGCGACGCCCTTCCCCGGGACCGCTTCGAACGTCTCCACGCGCGGCGGAACTGCATCGACTTCGAAGGCAGCCTGTACGATCGCCTGGGCCAGCGGATGCTCGGATGATACTTCAGCTGCGGCGGCCAGAGCCAGCAGCTCGTTTTCCGTGCCCTCGATCGCCTCAATCTCGCGCACGGCCGGCCGGCCAAGCGTCAGCGTCCCAGTCTTATCGAGTACGATGCGCTTCGCGAGCCGGTAGCCCTGAAACGCCTCGCCCGTACGCATCAATATGCCGTGGCCCGCCGCTTCGCCAGCGCCGCGCACGATCGAGAGCGGAGCGGAGATGCCGACAGCGCATGGATAGCCCATCACGAGGACACTGAGACCGGCGAAGACGGCCCGCTCCACGTCCGCCTGGCCGCTGGAGAGCCAAGAGCCCGCGAGCCAGCCGACTACGGCGAGGGCAGCCACCCCGAGGACCGTCGGCGTGTAGATCTGAAGAACGCGGTCTACTAAATGGAGGAGGCCGGGCTTCAAAGCGCGCGCGTCCTCAACCTCGCGGATGATGCGCTGGAGGAAGCTGCCTTCGCCTACGGCCGTGGTGAGAAGCAGAAGCGTGCCTGTGCCGTTGATTGAGCCGCCGATTACGGCGTCGCCGATGCCTTTCTCGATTGGAACAGGTTCACCGGTGACGAGCGACTGATCGACGCCTGAGCGGCCGCTGAGGACAGTCCCGTCGACGGGGATCCGTTCGCCAGGTCTGATTCGAATGTGATCGCCGACCCTCACCGCGCTAAGCGGCAGCTCAACCTCCACCCCATCGCGCATGACGGACGCCGTTTCTGGCTGTAGATTGAGAAGCTTCTTCACCGCCTGCGAGCTGCGGGTCTTCACGATCAGCGAAAGCCACTCTGAGAAGATGTGATAGGTCGCGACCATCACTGAGACCGCGAAGAACGCGGCCGTGGGATATCCTGGCCGGTCCATCACGAGGCCGATAATGCCGCCGACGATTCCAGCGAAGGCGCCGATCTCCAGCAGGACATGCTGGTTTAGGATGCCGCGCCGAAGTGCCTGCACGGCCATGTGAAGGATGTGACGTCCCACCCCGAAGACTAGAACCAGCGCGAGGGCGGCTACGATCCAGGGGGCTGCTGCCCCGAGGTGTCCCATCAGGTTGAGGTACAGCAGGCTCAAGGCCATGATCGCCAGGCCACCGGTAGCGAGGCTAGCGGTCCAGATGCTGGTCTTCTTCAGAACGAGAAAGACCATCGCGCCCAGAGAGAGGCATACCAGCGCGGGGAGGAAGCCGATCCAGCCCACGGTCGGATCGGCGATGATTGGGATGGAGGCGACGCTGAACGCGACCGCGACCACAAACCGCCGGCTCTCGCGGACGAGCTCCTGCTCTTCCTCCTCGAACGGCCGAACCTTCCTCGGGTCCGAGATGGTGTAGCCGATGTCCCGGAGAGTCTGGAGCAGCTTCTCTGGACGGGCGACGGCAGGATCATACTCGACGAGCGCCTGCTCATGGGTGAGGCTGACCGCCACCTTATTCACGCCGGGCTCGCGGCCGAGCGCCTTCTCGATCGTGCCCGTGCAGAGCGAACAATGGAGGCCGCCGATTCGCGCTCGGATGCGCGCTCGATCGGAGCGCTCAGCCGGCTCCTCCGTCCAAGGCTGAAAGCCTGTGTCTGCGATGGCGGTGATCGTCATGTCCGTTCCTTGCGAACTAAGCTGGGAGGGCGGAAACTTGGTTCAGCGTCGCTCGACGACACGGTAGCCCGGCTTCTCGATCCTGGCGGCCAGGGCGTCTTCGGTGACGGCATTAGGCTCATAGAGGATCCTTGCCTGCCGGTTCTCGAACGACACCGATACGGCGGAAACTCCCGGCACCTTTTCCACCAGCTGCTTCACCTTTTCGGCGCAGGCGTTGCAGCGCAGGCCTTCGATCGTGAAGGTCGTTGTTTTCATCGTTGATGCCCTTTCGTCGGTCTGTTTGGGGACCGGTTCGCAGGAGTGTCCTGGTCTGGCGCTGTCGGAGGAGGTGAGCGCATCCATAATGGTGCACGCCTCAAGACCACCGCAGCCGGGACAGGTTGCGACCAGCCGCTCCAGGGCGGCGCCGATGGCCTGAAGCCGGCGGATCTTCTGGTGCACGTCGGCCAGCTTGATAGTGGCGAGATCGCGGACCTCTGCGCAGTCGGCTGACGGATCCGTGCGCAGCGCGAGCAGCTCCTTGGCTTCGCGCAGGGAGAATCCTATTTCCTGCGCCTCCTTGATGAACCGAATGCGCCGGACCGTGTCACCCGAGTAGAGTCGCGCGCCGGTCCCGAGCGGCTTTGGCGGCTGCTCGATCAGCTGCTGCCGCTCATAGAAGCGGATCGTTTCAATTCCGACGCCGGCGGCGCTAGCTGCCTTTCCAATCGTGTATTCTTCTATCTTCATTTACCACCTCAGAGCAAGTGTAGCAGCCGTACTACAGTACGGAGTCAAGAGGGGTTCTCAAATATTTCTTTGTTCGGCTCAAACCCTCTCGGGCCTGCTCCGGTGAGGTGTTAGCCTTTGAGACTGGGCCCTCCAGCGAGCTGTCAGCTGGAGCACCATGCAGATCGGCGACGCGGGGCAAAGCGAGGCGAATTCGGTGCTCGCTTGAACCGCAGGGGGGCCTAAAGTCTGCTCGCGCTTCTGCGATGTGTGAGAAATCTTCGAATACCTATTGACCTTCCCATGATGGCAAGCCCCATCTTCCTGTCTCTAAGACGGGAAGATGGGTTTTACGGATGACGACGCGGACTCCCACCGCTCGGGTTCCACTTGCGGATTTTAAGGCCGCCGAGACGAACAACGGCTGCTGTGGAAGCGGCCAGAAGAGCGGCCCTATGACGTGGCCGATGGGTGCGGCGGCTGCTTTGCTGGTGATCGGCCTGGTGACAGGCTCGGCGGTGTTCGGCTTCGCGGCAATTGCGCCGCTTTTCTACGTTCTTCCGTGTCTCGTCATGTGCGGAATGTGCCTCTTCAAGCAGCGGGGAGACGCCAAGAGCCGAGCTCGACGGCGCTGACGGCGCAAGACTTTTGCGAGACGATGAAATTAGGAGGAATACGGACGATGAAGAAGATTTTCTCGATCGCGGCAACAAGCGCGGTGGCTGCCGTTAGCCTCGGCACCTCCGCAGTTGCGCAGTCCGGGAGCACCCACGGCGGAATGACCCCCGAGCAGCACAAGCAGATGATGGCGGCCGACGGCTCGGATTCCGAGAAGGTCACGCACGCCACCGGCGTCGTGAAGACCATCGATGCTGCCAAGGGCACCATCACCATCGCGCATGATCCGATCGCTGCCAAGAAGTGGCCGGCGATGACCATGACGTTCAAGCTCGACAAGGGCGTGCTCGGAAACGTGAAGGCAGGCCAGCGGGTGAAATTCCGTTTCGAGGGCGAAGGCTCTTACACAGTGACGAAGATCACGCGCATCTAGCCTCGGGGCGCGTTCCTGCGCCTCCGAGTTTCCTGACTTCACCGAGGAGAAGAGAAATGAAGAACTTGAAAATTGCGGCATTTGGGATGGTCGCTGTGCTTGGTTTGGCCACGACTGCCGTGGCCCAGCAGCCGAGCGGATCCATGCCCGGGATGACCGCCGAGCAGCATCGCCAGATGATGGCCCGCGGCGATCAGAAGGAGAAAAGCGACATGATGAACCACGGCGAAATGGCGCAGATGATGGACCGCTGCGAGAAGATGATGAAGATGATGGAAGACAAGCCGGCTGCGCCGACCACGAAGCGCTAAGGCCCTTGTCGGGAGCAAGGGAGGCGCCGCGGCATGTTCGCGGCGTCTTCTTTGCGTCTGAATTGGCGACGCGCTTAGGTGTCGTGCGATCTCGCGCCCGCGAGCTGGCGCTTGACGAACCAGACGAGCAGCAGCGGAAGAATCACCCACTGCAGAAACGGTGTGAGGCCGATCTCGAGCACCGGAACGATCGGCATAGCAGTCGCGTAGCGCCAGCCCCGGTTCGGATCGTTTGAGACGATCGCCAGGCGTTCGAGCAGAACGGTGATCGCCACGCCGATCCCGATCAACGTAAGGATTGGCGCCAAGCGCGGACGAGCGATCCACCACCTGTCCCGGACCAAAAAGGCCGCACCCCAGTAGGCGAGCAGCATGATGACACCGTCGCCGAGCGTTGCGCGGGTGCAGACCTTGATGGCATCCCAGTGTGCCGCATCGGGCATTGCACGGTAGAGAGGCACTTGCATGAGCTCCCATGGGTAGTTCAGCAGGAACGCGAAAACGAAAACATTGAACTCGGGCAGGTTGGTCAAACGGAACCGGGTTGTTGCTCGCGCCAAGTCGGCCCCCTGATCTTAGCGCTCGGGTTTCCGGATGTGCGAAAGGTGCTTGGATGGCAAGTACCGCAATGCCCACGCGGGACGCGCTCACTTGCGCTTTCCGGTGGCGCAGGCCGAGCCTCAGTCTTCAAGCATGGCGTTTGCCCACCTGGCCCGCCTGGCGCAAGTCGACCTTTGCTTCCGGCGTTGCTCGGTCCGGACCCAGGAGGAGCCAAAGCGCCGCAAGGAATGCAGCGGCATAGGCAGTCGCGCCTACAAAGCCGAGCTGCCAGCGAGGCTCCATTATGATTAAGGCCATCGATCCTGCCATCAGCAGAAGGCCGGCGCCCGCCCGACGACCTCGAGCCAGGGGAATGAGGACCAACAGTCCGCCAAGGCCGAGTGGCAGCACAAGGACATGGGTGAGGAGCCCGACAAGCTCGAAGGGCGTAGGCAATTGAAGTATTCCTCAGCTGCTGCCGTTGAAGTGGTTCGGGTTCAGATGCGGCCGGCACCTGCGCCGTCAGCCGCTGGCGCCCTTTTACGTTGCCTGACGGGGGCGTCAGGTAAGCTTTACTCGTCTCAAGCGAAGCGCATTGCTGATGACCGTGACCGAACTAAGCGCCATGGCAGCTCCAGCGATGATCGGGCTGAGGAGGATCGCGAACAGCGGGTAAAGAACCCCGGCCGCGATCGGGACTGCCAGCGCATTGAAAATGAACGCAAAGAACAGGTTCTGGCGGATATTGCGCATCACCGCGCGGGAGAGGCGCCTCGCGCGCACAATGCCAGTCAAATCGCCCTTCACAAGCGTCACAGCGGCGCTTTCCATCGCGACGTCCGTGCCCGTACCCATGGCGATGCCGACATCGGCTGCGGCGAGGGCTGGAGCATCATTGATGCCGTCCCCAGCCATGGCGACCCGTGCGCCAGCAGCCCTGAGGCGCTCGACAACAGCCTGCTTCTGATCCGGCAGTACGTCGGCGATCACCTCGTCGATGCCGCCGACCTGGCGAGCAACGGCATCGGCTGTTCCCCGGTTGTCGCCGGTGAGCATGATCACCCGGACGCCATCGTGCGTCAAAGCCCTGACCGCAGATGCGGCAGTTCCCTTGACGGGATCTGCAACCACGAGGAGACCCGCCATGCGGCCGTCGATCGCCGCGAACATGACGCCCTGGCCTTGGCTCCGGAGTTGGGCGGCCTGTTCCTGCACGGCGCCTGCGTTGACGCGTGCGGCGGTCATCATGGCGGCGTTGCCCAGTGCAACCTGTCGCCCGTCGACGAGCCCGGTGACGCCCTTGCCGGTGTGGGACTCAAAGTTGCTCGTGTCGGGAAGCGAGAACCCTCGCTCATGCGCGGCCGCGACAATCGCCTCGCCGAGCGGGTGTTCGCTTCCGCGCTCCAGCGCTGCCGCAAGGCGAAGCAGGTCTTCCTCGCTGGTGTCGCCCGTCGCATGGACGGCGACGAGCCGGGGTTTGCCTTCCGTCAGGGTGCCGGTCTTGTCGATGACGAGGGTGTCGATCTTCTCCATCAGCTCGAGCGCCTCGGCATTCTTCACGAGGACGCCTGCCTGAGCGCCGCGTCCGGTCCCGACCATGATCGACATGGGCGTTGCCAGTCCGAGGGCGCAGGGGCAGGCGATGATTAGAACCGCGACCGCGTTGACGAGAGCGAAGCCCATTGCGGGCGCGGGACCGAAGATCGACCAGATCGCGAATGACAGGAGCGCGATGAAGACAACGGCGGGGACGAACCAGCCTGAGACCTTGTCCGCCAAGCTCTGAATCGGTGCCCGGGAACGCTGAGCGTCAGCGACCATGCGGACGATCTGCGATAGCATGGTGTCCTGACCAACACGCTCGGCGCGCACGAGCAGCGCGCCGGTTCCATTGACGGTCGCGCCGGTGACGGGATCGCCTTCCGTCTTTGTGACGGGGACCGGCTCGCCAGTGAGCATCGACTCGTCCACGCTCGAGCGTCCTTCGAGGACGACGCCGTCGACGGGCACCTTCTCGCCCGGTCGGACGCGGAGCACGTCGCCCACCTGGACGAGCTCCAGGTCGATGTCTTCCTCCAGACCGTTCTCCCGAACAATGCGAGCCGTCTTGGGCGCCAGCCCCAGGAGAGCACGTATAGCCTGTCCGGTGGCTGCTCGCGCGCGAAGCTCCAGCACCTGGCCGAGGAGAACGAGGGCGGTGATGATCGCCGCTGCTTCGAAGTAGATCGGGACTTCGCCCTCGTGCGAGCGGAAGGAGGGCGGGAAGGCGCCGGGGAACAGCGCTGCAAAGGCACTGTAGGCGTATGCCACTCCGACACCGATTGCGATCAGAGTGAACATGTTGAGGTTGCGCGTCTTCACTGACGCCCAGCCGCGCTCAAAGAAGGGCCACCCCGCCCACAGGACTACAGGGGTCGCAATCGCAAGCTGCACTAGGGAGGAAGTGCGAGGCGGAAGTATCCGCCAGCCGAACAGATCGGCACCCATGGTGAGCACCAGCAGCGGTAGCGAGAGAATGGCAGAGACCCAGAAACGGCGCGTGAAGTCAATCAGCTCAGGGTTCGGGCCCTCGTCCAAAGTGGGCTCAAGGGGTTCCAGTGCCATGCCGCAAATCGGGCAGCTGTCAGGACCGGATCGACGAACCTCCGGATGCATTGGGCAGGTCCAGACGCTGCCTTCTGCAGCCTGCGGGAGCGTGCCCATCGCCGGGTGAAGCACGGCAGGGTCAGTTCCGGCCGGATTGAGGTAGCGGTCCGGATTGCTGGCGAACTTCGCTTTGCAGCCGGCGCTGCAGAAATAGTATTTGGTCTCGCCGAGCTCATGCTGGTGCTTGGCCGTTGCCGGGTCGACGGTCATCCCACAGACTGGATCCTTCACCTCGTGAAGAGCTGTGTCTCGCGAGGGAGTCGCAGTGTTGGAAGAGCAGCAGCTATGATCGGCCATTTGATGATCCTTGGTGTCTGAGACACGAGATGCGGCTTCCCACCATGGGAAGGTCAAGGGGCTGTAGACCGCAAAATGAAACGCGGTGATCAGGCTCTGTGTCCAATGATCCCCACTGACCTTCGTCACGTGTTGAGTCGCCGTCGATTGGGAGCTCGCGGGGCAAACGAGGTGAACCAACCGACCGCTCAAGCGTCGGTAGCTCCATGACTTATGTCGTCACGGAGAACTGCATCCGGTGCAAATATATGGATTGCGTGGAAGTGTGCCCCGTCGACTGCTTTTACGAAGGCGAGGCGATGCTCGCCATCAATCCGGACGAGTGCATCGACTGCGGCGTTTGCGAGCCCGAGTGCCCGGCCGAGGCAATCCTGCCTGACACGGAGGCAGGCATCGATTTCTGGCGCGAGTTGAACGCCACCTATGCTCCGCAATGGCCGAACATCACCCGGAAGGGGGTGCCGCCGGCGGATGCGGATGAGAGGAATGGAGAAGCGGGTAAATACGAGAAGTATTTCTCGCCTGCGCCTGGTGCAGGGGATGCGGGACGGAGGGCCTGAGATGGTGCGCAACACCTGGCTGAAATTGGCTTTCGGAGGAGCCGCATTGATCGGCGGCGGGATTGGAGTCGCACATTTGGTCCAGCGGCGGCGCCGCAGCGTGGCGGAGGACGCGGTCCCATCCCGCTGGCTCAAGCGACAGTCTCAGGCGAACCGGGCCATGCACTTCCATAACCGCAGCGCCTCGCCTCGTTCCGGATCAAACGAGGCGGCCTCGCCTTAGGCGCCCGTTCGCCGACGTACGAGTACGGTCAGCACCTAGGGGCTACAGCTTTAGCTTGGGGCCAACGCGCTCACATATATGCCGCTGCTCCGGCACCGGCCGAGTTCCCTCAGGGCAAGGCACGTAAGGGTCGGCTGTGAGGCTTCGATAGAAGGAGTCTCTGAGTAAGCGTGGCATGAGGGCCGCCTTGCTCGTTTGGCCGTAGCCGGGATGCTTATCGTCTTTGACGAGGGCGCGGGCGGTGCGGGAAGTTTTCGGTTCTGAGACTGGTCGTACGAGCGCTCGTACGAC
>NZ_MDDS01000008.1 GCF_001721295.1 Sphingomonas turrisvirgatae
GCCATTCGTCCCCCAAACCTTCTCCCACAGGGAGAAGGATAGCGAAGCTTGGCAGCGTGCTGCCTAGCGTAGCTTGGATGAGGGTGGGCGGCTTTGCAACCGGCCTGCCCTCACCCTTCCGCCGCTGCGCGGCTCCCTCCCTCTCCCAACGGGAGAGGGATTTTAGCCCAGCCTGCGCATCAGGCCCTTTTTCAACCGGTCGTGCGCGCTCTTCTTGATCTGGCAGACGCGGGCGCCGCCGACGCCGAGGACCTGGCCGATTTCCTCGAGGTTCAATTCCTCGACATAATAGAGCTGGATGACGAGCTGCTCTTTTTCGGGCAGTTCGCTGATCGTGGCGATCAGCGCCTCGCGCTGGTCGGCGTCGGCAAGTGCGTCGAAGGCGGACGGTTCGTCCGACATGAACCATGGCCCTTCGTCCGAATAGACGTTGTCGATCGAGTCGAAGCGCACCGCCTCGGCCGTCGCATAGTCGCTGCGCAGCTTGTCGATCGTGACGCCGAGGCGCGAGGCGACCTGCGCCTCGTCCGGGCGCTTGCCGGTTTCAGCGGTGAGCGCGCCGACTACGTCGACATAGGCGCGGCGGCGCTTCATCGCGCCGCGCGTCAGTGTCGCCTGTCGCCGCAATTCGTCGATCATCGCGCCGCGCACGCGAGTCTGGAGATACTGGTCGAAGCTGACGAGGCCGCGATCCTCGAAGCTGCCGGCCGCTTCGACCAGTGCGACGAGGCCGATCTGCACCAAGTCTTCGACGTCGATCAGGCTGCTCATCGACCCATGGACGTGCCAGGCGAGCCGGCGGACCAGCGGCATATGCTTGCGCACCAGCCCGTCCATGTCGCGGCGTGTGTTGCCGGTGCGACCATAGGTCAGCGCGAACTCGTTGCGTTTCGGGAGCGCGTTCATGCTGCGAGCGCCTCCGGCGCGCCGATCACGGCGACGACTTCGACCGACTTGTCCTCGGGCACTTCGAAGAAGCTCATGACAGGGGTATCCGGTAGGCACGTCTTGACCAGCTTGCGGATCGCGATGCGGATCGAGGGCTGGACGACGAGCGCGAAGGGCTTGGCCTCGGCCACGAGCGGCTGCGCCGCGCGTTGCAGCGCATCGACGATGCGGCGACCGAGATCGGGTTCGATCGTGTGGCGCTTGGCCGGGTCCGAACGGACCGCCTGACCGAGCAGCGCCTCAAGATGCCCCTCCAAGGTCATGACGCGCAGCGGTTCGCGCACGCCGCACAGGCGCTGGATGATCAGCTGACCAAGTTCGGGGCGGATGAGCTCGATGATCTCGTCGGCATCGTGCGTCTTTTGCGCGGCCATGGCGATGGCGGCGGCGATGCGGCGGAACTCCTTCAAGGGGATATTCTCGGCCAGCAGCCCGCGGAGCACTTGCGTGAGCGTCGTGATCGGCAGCGGGTTGGGCGAGAGCGAGGCGACGAGCTGCGCCGCGCGTTCGCGCAGGCCGTCGAGCAGTGCCTGCACCTCATCCGGACCGAGCAGGTCGGACGCGTTGCTGATCAGCGCCTGGTTGAGATGCGTCGCCATAACGGTGCCGGGATCGACCACCAGCCAGCCCTGACCGGTCGCGGCGTCGGCATCGGCGGGCGAAATCCACACTGCATCCAGGCCAAAGGTCGGATCCTTGGCAGTCTTGCCATTCAAGTGACCGACCGCCTGGCCGGTATCGAGCGCCAGCATCTCGTCCGGCGAGACGCTGTCCTCCCCGATCACGACGCCGCCGACGATGATGCGATAGGTAAAGGGATCGAGGTTGATGTCGTCGCGCACGCGTACCTGCGGCACGACGAAGCCCAGATCCTTCGACAGCTGGCGACGCACGCCCGTGATGCGGCCCATTAGCGCGCCGCCGCGACGTTCGTCGATCAGCGGCACCAGGCCATAGCCGATGTCGATCATCACCTGCATGTTGTCGGTGACTTCGTCCCAGCCGATCCTGGACGGATCGGCGGGTTCGGCCTCGACCTCGACCGGCTCGGGCGCCGGCGGGCGCTTGCTTGCCTGATAGAGCTTCCACGCCATGAACCCCGAGCCGGCAGCGGCCGGCGCGATGATGAGGAAGGGCATGCCGGGCAGCAGGCCGAGCAGGCCGATGATGATCGCGACCGGCGTCCAGGTGCGGTGGCTGTTGAACTGGCTGCCGATCTGGCTGGTCAGGTCCTGATCGCGGTCGGCGTTGACGCGCGTGACGATCGCGGCGGCGGCGATCGAGAGCAGCAGCGCCGGGATTTGCGCGACGAGCGCGTCGCCGATCGCCAGCAGCACATAGGTCTGCGCCGCTTCGCCCAGGGTAAGGCCGTGGCTGACCGGCCCGAGGATCAGGCCGCCGATGACGTTGATGAACAGGATCAGCAGGCCGGCGACCGCGTCGCCCTTCACGAATTTGGACGAACCGTCCATCGCGCCGTGGAAATCGGCTTCGGCGCCGACTTCGACGCGGCGCGCCTTGGCCTGGTCGGGCGTGATGAGGCCGGCGTTCAAGTCGGCGTCGATCGCCATCTGCTTGCCCGGCAGCGCGTCGAGGGTGAACCGCGCGCTGACTTCCGACACGCGGCCCGCACCCTTGGTCACCACGATCAGGTTGATGATGATGAGGATCGCGAACACGAACAGGCCCACGACATAGTCGCCGCCGATCATGAAGGTGCCGAATGCCTCGATCACATGGCCGGCGGCGGCTTCGCCCTCATGCCCATGGCCGAGCACGACGCGGGTCGAGGCGACGTTGAGGCCGAGGCGGAACAGCGTCGCAAAGAGCAGTACGGTCGGGAAGGCGGAGAAGTCCAATGGCTTCTGCGCGTTGAGCGCCACCATCAGCACGGCGAGGCTGATGATGATATTCATGATGAAGAAGGCGTCCAGCAGGAAGGTCGGCACCGGCACGACCATCATGCCGACCAGCACCAGGATGGCGACGGGGAGCGCGAACCCCTTGATCGCGGGGAGGATGTTCCCCTTCATTGCGGCAGCATTCACTGGGGTCAGGCTCCCATGCTCGCGAGCATCATATAGGCGAGGCGTGCGGTCTGCGGCGTCGGGCGCAGAGGGTTGACGCGGGCATCGTCACGCGTGGCCGTCGTGTTTTTGAAGCGGTCCAGAGTCGTCAGCCATTGCTGGTCGCGGCCGACCGCATCGTTGCCGAGAACGACTTCGGCATCGGGGCCGAGCGACTGGACGAGCTGCTGGAACCGGGCATCGCCTGCGCCGAAGCTGCCCGATGCCGCGCCGGTGCCGCCGACTGCTGCCGCGCCCTTGTCGAGCTTGCCGGCGAAGCGTTCGTAGATCTGGCCAAGCGAGCGCGGCGTGCCGTTCGGCGAATAGAAGATGCCGCGGTTGGCGCGGGCGGCGGCGGGGAACAGCGCGGCGCCGGACCGGTCAGGACTGGCGTCCATCGCCTTCAGGAACTTGCGCGCGCCGCCAAGGCCCAGAAAGTGTGCCATGTAGAGGTCGGTGCCCGTCGCTTCGCGGCGGAGCGCGGATTCAAGCGCGTCCTTGTTGTCGCTAGCGTGTTCGGCGGCCATCAGCGAAGCGGCCTGGGGATCGTTGCGCAGCGACAGGATCGCGCGGCGCGTGTCGGGGTCGGAGACGACAAAGCGGCCCGATCCGGTCTGGCGGATGCTGTTCGACGCCCAGCCAAGGCCGTGCTTGTCGCCATGTTCCTTGACCACGCCGAGCCAGCTCTGTTCGATGAACTGATAAAGGCCGGTGGCGGACGAGGTGGCGGCGCGCGCGTTGGTGCGCAGGCCGCTTTCGACCTGCGCCTGGCCGAGCAGATAATTGAAGTCGATGCCGGTCTTCTGGCTGGCCAGCTGAATCGCCGAGGTGACGCTCGCTCTGGCTCCGATGGAAGGTACGCTCATCCGCTCTTGCTCTTGTTCCCCTTGGGTCAGGGGGGATCAGCAAGAGGCGTGCCAGTTGCTCCTGTTCGCCACCCCGGGAAAGCCGGGGCGTCGGGCGTCAGGCGCAAACCCCGCGAGATCCCGGCTTTCGCCGGGATGACGAAATTAGGTCAGGCATAAGCTCCGGCAATACCGGGCCGGTAGGACGGCAAATTGTTGCCGGTCAGCGCCTGAAGCCGCCGGCGGACGTTGGCGGACATGAGGTTCACGTAGATGCGGCACGTCTCGTTCAGGCGATGCGCCTCTTCCGCCAAAGCCTTCAGCTCCGGCGAAAGCTCGGGCGTGTCGTCGTTCGCGGCCCCCACCGCGTCGATCCCGGCCAGCTTCTCACGCGTCGCGCGTTCCAGCGCGGCGACGTCGTTCGCCTTCAGCGCATCGATCTCGGCATGCAGTGCGTCGATCATGCGGACCAGGGCGTCACGCCTTGTCATGTGGGTTCCATTGCAGTTTGAGCGCGAGCAGGCGATCCGCGATGGTCGAAGGGACCAGCGGGAACTTGCCGTCCGCGATCGCCTTCTTGATCTTCGCCACGCGATCGGCATCGACCGGTGCGCTGGCGGCCGCGGCCTGCGTCAGCGACGCAGCGGTGCTGGCCTGCGCAACCTGCGTTGCGGTCTGCGCGCCTTTGACGGGCGCAGCCGGAGCCACCGGCGCGAGCCGGGGGTTGAACGATGCAGGCTTGAAGCCGACTGGATCTACCATGTCTGCAACCCCTTTTCTGCGGACATCTGCTCAAACGGCCGATGGCGCAGAAGCTTTAGCGAAAATTTTATTCGCCGGATCCAGGTAGGCGCGCTCGGCCCGGCGAGACCGCGACCGCAGCGATCGGCGGGCGCTTGTCGTCGACCTTGACCGCGACGCGCGTGCCGGCGGCGGCGTCGCTGACCGCAATCCCCTCACGCGTGATCGAGAAGCCGGCGGCGCCGGCCTCGACCATGACGGGATCGCCGCGCTTGATGACGAAGTCGGGCTTCACGATCGCAGGCGCGGCCGTGCGCGGCGGCGCGGCGGGCCGGGGCAGTGCGATCACCGGGACGAACAGCCGCCATTGCTGCGGCCCCTGGCAGCGGATCACCACCGCATCCTCGGCTGCCGAGCGCCACGAGAGCTGCGGATCGGCGCAGGCGGCAAGCTTCAGCCGCTTGTCGACGGGCGCGCGGGCGCCGCCTTCCTGCCCGATCGGGGCGCCAGCGAACCGTTCGACCAGCCGGTCGAGCGCTTCGGTTGACTGGAAGCCGGGCGCCGCAGCGCTGGCGAGGAGAAGAATGGCGATCATGTGTGCCTCCGGTTCAACTGGCGTCGCCGGCAAAGCCGACGGAAAGGATGACGACCGGCGCGCGGCCGGGCTGGACGGTTATCGAGATCCGTGCCGGATGGACGCCGGCCGCGATCAGCGCGGCGGCGACATGGCGGGCGCGGTCGACGGCAAGGATCGCCGGGCTATGGGTCGCGGGATCGGCGTCGCCGGCCGGGCCGGTCGAGCCGGTGACGGTGATGCGCGTGCGCTGGTCGCGCGCCGCATCGCGCGCCCAGGCGATCACCTGGCGCGGGTCGGCGTCGGCGCTGCCGGTCGCAAATACGAGCCGGGCGGTTGCCACGGTCATCGGCGGCGGGGCCGCTTCCTCGATCCCGAAGCCGGCGCGCAGGCCGGCCAGCAGCCGCTCACGATCGAGCTCGCGGTTGGCCTGGAGCAGCACGAAGAAGCCGACCAAAAGCAGCGCGAGATCGGCGAGCGTGATGATCCAAGCCGAGCGTGCGGGCGCGATGTCGTCCCACGCGTCGCCAGAGACTTGTGCGGTCATGCGGCGAAGTCGCGCTTGCGTGCGCGCTCCAGTGTAGCGAGCGCGGCGAGCGGCGCAATCAGGCGGTGGCGTTGAGCCGCTTCGGTGCGGGCAAGGCGCTTCAGCCGCGCGGCGATCGGCATCGCGACGAGGTTGGCGAGCAGCGCGCCATAGAGCGTCGCGAGCAGGGCGACCGCCATCGCGGCGCCGATCGTGTCGGGATCGGTCATCGCAGCGAACATCTGGACGAGGCCGAGGATGGTGCCGATGAGGCCCATTGCCGGCGCTGCCTCGCCCGCGCCCACCCAGACCTCGATCGCAGCGCGGTGGCGGTCGGCGCGCGCTTCGATGCAGTCGGAGACAAGCGTGGCGACCTGGTCCGGCGTCGCGCCATCGACGGCGGCGTGGATGGCGGCAGCCATGTCGGGATCGGCGATCACGGAGCGATCGAGCGAGAGCACGCCATGACGCCGGGCGATCCGATCGAGCGCGGCGGTCTGGTGAAGCAGCGGCGCGGCAGCGAACGGCGCGCGCCACAGCGTGCGCAGCGCGGCGAAAGCGCGGGCGACATCGCGCAGTTGGTTGCGCAGCACGAGGCTGGCCAGCGTGCCGCCCAGCACGATCCCGATCGCCAGCGGATCGAGGAAGATGTCCGGCGAGAACGTCGCGGCGGCTGCGGACGCGGGTAGCGCGGTGATATTCATGCGCGATGCCCTGCAAGGCGCGGGCCATTTGCCGCGGGACGGTTCAGGGCGGGCTTGCCCAGGCGGTGTCCGGCGCAGCGGTGCCGACCTTTTCGTCGAGCGACCGATCGCGACCGATCGACACCGGCAAGAACGGCAAAAGCATTGCCGCCACCGGCAACATCTTGCCGTGTCCACCGTGTTTCCCGGAAAATTGCGCGATTTCGGCCCGACTGCGAAAAACTGGCACGCCCATTGCTAGGACGGCTGCGAACATTGGTGCGGAGGCACGGAACATGGGCAACAACAGTCTTTTCGGGGTGCACGGCGCGGCGCTTGCGGTGCGTTCGCAACGCATGGGCGTCCTCGCGTCGAACATCGCGAACGCCTCGACACCCGGCTTCAAGGCCAAGGACATCGACTTTGGCGAGGCGCTGAATGCGATTGAGAATGCCGACTCGACCGGCGGCATCGGCGGCGATCATTCGATCGACGGCGCGGTCAAGTATCGCGTTCCGCTGCAGCCGAGCATCGACGGCAACACGGTCGAGCTCAGCACCGAACAGACCGCCTTTGCGGAAAACGCCGTCGCCTATCAGACGACGCTGGCTTTCCTGAACGGGCGCATCTCGACCATCACCCGCGCGCTGAAGGGCGAATAAGCATGGCCAACCAACCGCTCAGCATCTTCCAGGTCGCGGGGCGCGCCATGTCGGCGCAGCTCGTGCGGATGAACACGACCGCGTCGAACCTTGCCAATGCCGGCCAGGTCGCGACGAGCGAGGCGCAAGCCTATCGCACGCAGAAGCCGGTGTTCCGCACCGCCTTCGACGCGGCGAGCGGCATGGCGACGGTCGATGTCGAAAAGGTCGTCGCCGCCGGCGAGGGCCCCACCAAGCGCTATGACCCCGGCAACCCGATGGCCGACAAGGACGGCAACATCTGGGAAAGCGCGGTCGATGAAACCCGCGAGCTGGTCGACATGATGGAGACCGCCCGCACCTATCAGAACAATGTCGAGGTGATGCAGACTGCCAAGCAGCTGATCACCCAGACCCTGCAGCTGGGCCGCTGATCATGACCACAAGCTTTGACACCACGATGGCCAATCTGGGCATCAGCCGCACCGGCGCGAAGACCGGTGCGGACACGAGCAAGCTCGGTTCGCAGAACATGGACCAGTCGTCCTTCCTGACGCTGATGACGGCGCAGATGAAGAACCAGGATCCGTTCGATCCGGTCGACAACACGCAGATGGTCGCCCAGATGGCGCAATTCTCGTCGCTGGCCGGCATCAGCGAGATGAACACCACGCTGCAGGCGATCGCCGCCAAGCTGACCGGCACCAGCATGGGCGAGGCGATCAACTATGTCGGCAAGACCGTGCTGGTCGAAGGGTCGACCGCCTATCCGCGCACCAGCGGCGGCCTCTCCGGCGCGGTCAACCTGGACGGCGACGCTCGCGAGGTAAAGGTCACCATCCAGGGCAAGAATGGCGAGACGCTGCGCACGCTGAACCTGGGCCGGCAGGCCGAGGGCGCCGTCGCCTTCGACTGGGACGGGGTCACCGACAGCGGCGAGCCAGCCGGCGAAGGGCCATTCACCGTCAAGGTTTCCGCGCAGAACGCCAAGGGCGGCGCCGTCCAGGCCAACCCGCTGGTGTGGGCGCCCGTTTCTTCCGTTTCGCGGGGTGCCGATCAGCAGCCCGTCCTCGAACTGCCCGGCATCGGCCAGGTCCCCCTCTCCGCCGTCTGGCAAGTCGGCTAATCCCAAGGAGTAACTCGTATGTCTTTCTTCACTTCCTTGAGCGGCCTGCAGGGCGCACAGACCGACATGTCGACCATCTCGCACAATCTGGCGAACGTCTCGACCAACGGCTTCAAGAAGAGCGTCACGCAATTCGCCGACGTGATCGCGTCGACCGCCAATTCCAACCCCACCCAGATGGTCGGGTCGGGTACGGTGGTAAAGGCGGTGCGCCAGCAGTTCAGCCAGGGCGGCTTCACCCAGTCGGCCTCCGCGCTGGACGTCGCGATTTCGGGCGACGGCTTCTTCATCGTCAAGGGTGACGAGAAGAGCGGCAACGGCGTCGCGTTCACGCGCAACGGCAGCTTTCAGGTCACGTCGGACCGCTATGTCACCGACGCGCAGGGCAACAAGCTGCAGGTCTATCCGGTCGACGGTTCGGGCGCGGTCGTCGCGACCGGCCTTGGTTCCACGGTCAGCCTGCGCCTGCCGCAGACCAGCGGGACGCCCGAGGCGACCGAGAACGTCAAGATGTCGCTGAACCTCAATGCCGGTTCGGCGATCCCCAAGGATGCGACCCGCTTCCAGGACCCGGACGACGAATATGTCTTCGACCGCTTCGACCCGGGCACGTACAACCAGTCGGCCCAGACGACGATCTATGACGCGAACGGCAATGCGCTGACGCTGACCAACTATTTCGTCCGCGAGACCAAGCCGACGACGGATGACGCGACCAGCACCTGGACCGTCTATTCGTTCATCGGCGACCAGCAGCTGAACGCCGGGAGCGATCCCGAATCGCTGCAGCCGATCCAGCTGACCTTCGATTCGACCGGCAAGCTGTCCGACCCGTCGGCGCCGACCACCTTCATGGGCTTCCTCGCCCCGGGCGCGACGTCGGAACAGGTGATCAAGCTCGACTTCGGCGATTCGACCACGCAGGTCAGTTCGCCGTTCAGCCTGAACAGCACGGTGCAGGATGGATCGGCCGTCGGCCAGATCGAGGGCGTGACCATCGCCGACGACGGCACCGTCATGGCGAGCTTTTCAAACGGCGACAGCCAGGCGCTGGGCAAGGTCGTGCTGGCCGCCTTCGCCAACTCGTCGGGCCTGCGCCAGATGGGCAGCAGCACCTGGGCGTCGAGCGGTCTGTCGGGCGAAGCGCGGCTGGGCGAACCCGGCACCAACGGCTTTGGCGGGTTGATGTCGGGCGCGATCGAACGGTCGAACGTCGACATCACGGAGGAACTGGTCGCGCTGATCGCGGCGCAGCGCAACTTCCAGGCGAACGCCAAGGCGCTCGATACCGCGAGCCAGATCTCGCAGACCATTTTCAACATCCGCTCGTAAGCTGAAAGGTTCGGGAGGCTAACCGATGGACAAGCTCGTCTATACCGCGCTGTCGGGCCTGAAGGGGCAGATGAACGCGCAAGCGACGATCGCGAACAACATCGCGAACGCCTCCACGATCGGCTTTCGTGCCGACCGTGTGAACTTCGAGCGCATGATGGTGAAGGGCGACGGGTTCGACTCGCGCCAGCCCAGCGCCGAAACGGTGGTCGACATGGATCGCCGTGCCGGCGCCATCCAGCAGACCGGCCGCGGCCTCGACATCGCGATCACCGGCGACAACTGGCTGGCGGTACAGGCGAGCGACGGGAGCGAAGCCTATACGCGGCGCGGCGACCTGCGCGTCGCACCGAGCGGCGTCTTGGAAACCGGCGACGGTTTCCCGGTGATGGGGTCGGGGGGCCCCATCACCGTGCCGCCGCACGACAAGATCATGGTTGCCGAGGACGGCACGATATCGATCGTCGCGCCCGGCGCCGATCCGAGCCAGCCGCCGACGATCATCGACCGGCTGAAGCTGGCGAGCGACGAGGGCAGCAAGACGGTCAAGGGCCTGGACAATTTGCTGCACGTGCGCGGCGGCGGCGTACTGCCCGACGACCTGGATGCGCGGGTGCAGACCGGCGCGCTCGAGCAGTCGAACGTCAACATGACGCAGGCGCTGGTCGACATGATCGAGAACCAGCGCAGCTACGAAGTGCAGGCCAATCTGCTGCGCGACGCCAAGTCGATGGACGAGAGCGCCGCGAGCCTGATGCGGCTCAGCTGAAACATCAGCGCGTCTTTGATGCGCTCTGACCGAAACATCAGCTCGCGATCGTGATGCGCCTGAGCTGAAGGATTTGAAGAAGGACTAGGACCATGGGTTCAGCAGCAATGCACATCGCGCGCACGGGGCTCGACGCCCAGGACATGCGCATGCGGGTGATCTCGAACAACCTTGCCAACGTCAACACGACGGGGTTCAAGCGCGACCGGGCGAGCTTCGAGGCGCTGGCCTATCAGGTCGTGACGGCGCCGGGCGCGGCCAGTACGTCCGAGACTCAATATGCCACCGGGCTCAATCTCGGCACCGGCGTGCGCGTGCAGGGCACGGCGCGGATCGATACCCAGGGATCGTTCCAGACGACGGGCAATGCGCTCGACATGGCGCTGGACGGCAATGGCTATTTCCAGGTGCAGCTGCCCGGCGGCCAGCTTGGCTATACCCGCGCGGGCAACTTCACGCGCAGCCCCGAAGGGCAGCTGGTGACCGGCGAGGGCTATCAGGTCATGCCCGGCATCACGGTCCCAGAGGGCGCAATCTCGATCACCGTCGGCAGCGACGGGACGGTCAGCGCGCAGCTGCCCAACCAGACCGAGGCGAGCCAGATCGGCCAGATCCAGATCGCGGCCTTTCCCAACACAGCGGGCCTGCAGGCGATCGGCGACAATTACCTGATCGAAACCGCGGCGAGCGGCGCGGTGAACCTGGGCATCGCCGGGCAGGACGGGCGCGGCAACATCCGCCAGGGCATGCTCGAGCAATCGAACGTCAACGTCGTCGAGGAACTGGTCGACATGATCGAGACGCAGCGCGCCTATGAGGTCAATTCCAAGATGATCTCGGCCAGCGACGAGATGCTCAAATATATCAACCAGAACATCTGAGGCGCGGCTTTTAGGATGAAGATCATGAAGTTTACCGCAGGCCTGCTCACCGGTGCCGCCATCGTCGCGGCGATCGCCCTGTCGGCGCAGCCGGCCAAGGCGCAGCTGTTCGGCAAGAAGAAGGCGAAGGAAGACTATTCGGTCGCATTGCCGGTCGCCGCGCCGGTTGCGCCGCCCGCCAACGGTTCGATCTTCCAGGCCAGCGACGGCTATGCCGCGCTCTACGAAGGCACGCGCGCGCGCCGCGTCGGCGATCCGCTGACGATCGTGCTGGTCGAACGCACGACGGCGTCCAAGTCGTCGGGTTCGCAGCTCGACAGCAATGGCGGGTTCGGCCTGACCCCGCCGTCGACCGGCAACCTTTCGCTGTTCCAGCCAAGCGACATCGCGATGAGCGGGAAGCGCAATTTCAAGGGCTCGGGCAGCGCCGACCAGTCCAACGCGCTGTCGGGCGAAGTCAGCGTGACGGTGGCGCAGGTCTTTCCCAACGGCACGATGCTGGTCCAGGGGCAGAAGCGTGTGACGCTGAACCGCGGCGACGAGTTCGTGCAGATCAAGGGGATCGTGCGCACGGTGGATATCGACGCGAACAATCGTATCGCATCGACCCGCGTCGCCGACGCACGCATCGCCTATACCGGCAAGGGCGATGTCGCCCGCGCCAGCCGCCAAGGGTGGCTCAGCCGCTTCTTCTCAGTCATCAGCCCGTTCTGAGGATGCGCAGCATGAACCGTTTCCTCCTGGCCTGTCTGGTCGCCATGCTTGTCATTGCGCCGGCTCACGCCGAGCGCATCAAGGATCTGGGCGCGTTCCAGGGCATCCGCTCGAACCAACTGACCGGCTATGGCATCGTCGTCGGCCTGCCCGGCACGGGCGACGACAACCTCGAATATACCGTCCAGTCGATGAAGGGCATCACCGCCCGCTTCGGGCTGGCGCTGCCGCCTGGTGTCAATCCGGCGCTCAAGAACGCAGCGGTGGTGATGATCACGGCCGAGCTGCCGCCCTTCGCCAAGCCGGGGCAGAAGCTCGACATCACCGTGTCGTCGATGGGCAAGGCGAAGTCCTTGCGCGGCGGGACGCTGGTGATGAGCCCACTGATGGGCGCGGATGGGCAGATCTATGCGATGGCGCAGGGGAACCTCGCGGTCGGCGGGCTGGGCGCGGAGGGCGCGGACGGGTCGAAGATCGTGGTCAACATCCCCTCGTCCGGCCGTATCCCGGAAGGTGCGACGGTCGAGCGGGCAGTCGAGACCGGGTTCGCGACGAGCCCGGTGCTGCTCTACAACCTTGCCCGTGCCGACTTCACCACGGCGCAGCGCGTTGCGGACGCGATCAACGGCCGGCTGGGCTTTGGCACGGCGCGCGCGGTCGACGCCGTGTCGGTCGCGGTCACCGCGCGCCCGGGCGCCGACATTCGCGCGCAGATCATGAGCGAGATCGAGAATCTGAGCGTCGATGCCGCCGAGGCGCCGGCCAAGGTGATCGTCAATGCGCGCACGGGTACGGTCGTCATCAACTCGGCCGTTCGCGTCAGCCCGGCCGCGGTAACACATGGTAAACTAACCGTTCGTATTGATGAAGATCAGCGCGTCAGCCAGCCGGCGCCGTTCAGCCAGGGGCAGACCGCCCTTGAACAGCGCAGCGGGGTGGCCGTGGAGGAGGAGAAGCGTCCGATGTTCCTGCTGGAGCCGGGTCCGAAGCTGGCCGATGTGGTCAAGGCGGTGAACGCGATCGGTGCGTCGCCAGCCGACCTGGTCGCCATCCTCGAAGCGCTGAAGCAGGCGGGCGCGCTCAAGGCCGAGTTGATCGTGCTGTGACGCAGATCGGCAACCCCGTCGCTGCGAAACTGGCCGGGAGCGTGTCGAGTGACACGACCCGCCTGGCGACGCACGACAATCTGCAGGCAGCCGGCGAACGGTTCGAGGCGATCTTCACCAAGATGATGCTGGGATCGATGCGCAAGGCGAAGCTGGCCGACAGCCTGTTCGAAAGCCAGGCGCTCGACCAGTTCCGCGACATGCAGGACGACAAGCTTGCCCAGAACATGGCGAGCCATGCGCCGATCGGGATCGGCAAGGCGATGACCGAGTTCCTGGCCAAGGCCGGGCAGGTAACGCCAGCCGCACCCGCCGCCGTGCCAAGCGAAGGTAAGCCCGAATGAGCGACATGCTCTCCATCGGCGCGAGCGGGGTGCGGGCCTATCAGACCGCGCTGACGACGACGTCCGAGAACATCGCGAACGCCGGCACGGCAGGCTATGCCAAGCGCGTGGCGACGACGCGCGAGGTTGCCGTCGCCACCAGCGGCATGACCACCGCCGCCAACGGCATGGGTGTGACGGTAAGCGGCATTGCGCGGAGCGGCGACGCGATGCGCAGCGCCGACGTGCGCGCTGCCGGGGCCGACCTGGCGCGCAGCGAGGCGGGCGCGGTGTGGCTCGACCGGATCGAAGGCGCGTTGACCGGCAACAAGCTGGACGAGCGGCTGACGGCGTTCTTCAACGCGGCGACGACGCTGTCGGCGGACCCATCGGCAAGTGCACCGCGCGCGACGATGCTTCAGGCGGCGGCAAGCGTCGCCAACAGCTTTGCCGCGACGGGCGCGGCACTCGACGGTGCGATAGCCGATCTAGACGCCTCGGCGGATGCAGGCACGGGCCAGCTCAACACGCTGTCGGCGAGCCTGGCGAAGGTGAATGCCGGCCTGGGCCGCGTCGCAGCGGGCACCAGCGGCCAGGCCGCGCTGCTCGACGAGCGCGACCGGCTGCTCGAAGCGATGAGCGCGCTGACCGACGTGGCGGTACAGTTTGATTCCTTTGGCCGCGTCAGCGTCAAGGGTGGAGCGGGCGGACCCTTGCTGGTTCAGGGCGACCGGCCGGCGATCGCGACCTATGCGCGCGGCAGCGACGGCGCGGTGTCGTTCGCCGTCTATGGCATCGACGGCTCGCATATACTGACCCCTTCGGGCGGCGCGTTGGCCGGCATGGCCGAGGGCGCTGCGCGGCTGGCCGACGCCCGCCGCGAGCTCGATACGATCGCCGCCGCATTCGTCGAGGGCGTCAACGCCGTCCAGGCCGGCGGCGCTGATCTCGACGGCAATGCCGGAACCGACATGTTCGAAGGCGACAGCGCCGCCAGCATGAAGCTGGTGCTGAGCGACCCGCGGGGTATCGCCGCTGCGGCCGCCGGCGCGGGTCCGCGCGACAACGGCAACCTCACCGCCCTGGCCGCGCTGCGCAAGGATGGCGCGTTCGAAAGCGATGTCACCACGCTGACCACCGGCAACGCCAGCGCGCTGGCCGGACGGCGCGCGATCGCAGAGGTCCAGACGACGATCCGGGCTCATGCGATCGCCGCGCGCGATACGGTGAGCGGGGTCAATATCGATGAAGAAGCGGTCGACCTGATCCGTTTCCAGCAGGCCTATCAGGCATCGAGCCGTGTCATCCAGGTGGCACGCGAAACGCTCGATACGCTGTTCAACATCCGGTGACGACGATGCGTGTGACCACCGCCCAGCGTTTCGACCGTCCATCGCTGATGATGGCGGGCCTGAACAAGCAGGCCGATACGCTGCAGACCCAGATCGCGACCGGCAGCAAGATTGCCGCGCCCTCGGACAGCGCCACCGGATGGCAGCAGCTTTCCGGTCTGAAGCGCGCCGGTGCGGACGACAAGGCATACGACGCCAACATCAAGACGGCGCAGGCGCTGCTCGGCGAGACCGAGAGCGCGCTCGACGCGGTGACGACGCAGCTGCAGCGCGCCAAGGCGTTCGCAGTGCAGGCGAACAACGGCACGTTGCCGCCCGAGGCGCGCGCGTCGATCCTGAAGGATGTCGAGGCGATCATCACCGACCTGCTCGGCGTCGCGAACCGGCAGGATTCGCGCGGCCACCCACTGTTCGGCGGCGCGACCGGCGACACGGCCTTCGCACGGCAGGACGACGGCAGCATCGCCTATGTCGGCGGCGAGGATGGCATGTCGATCCCGATCGGCGACGGCCAGTCGATCGCCGCGACCGAGACCGGCGCGCGCGCTTTTGGCGGGATCGCCGGCAAGGATGGCGAGACCGACATGTTCGCGATCCTGGCCAGCTTGGCCGCGGCGCTTGCGCCGGGCGCGGAGGCCGACGCCATCGAGACTGCGATGGACGATCTCGACGTCGCACTGTCGCAGGTCGAAACGACGCGGGCATCGATCGGCGCCCGTGCCTTCCGCCTCGACCTGGAGGCCGAGCGTGTCACCGATGCCGGCATCGCGCGGGAGGCGCGGCGGTCGGGGATCGAGGATGTCGACACGAGCGAGGCGATCACGCAATTGCAGAAGACCCTGACGGTGCTGCAGGCGACTCAGGCGAGCTTCACCAAGCTGACCAGTCTTTCGCTGTTCGACTATCTGCGGTGACAGGTTTCCCGCGCGCGCAACATAATCAACCCCGCGTTTACCGTATCGTCAGGCTTTGCCGGCAAGACTGAACCAAATGGTGCGCGCTTCGCATTCGCGCGTGGCCAGTGGGGGCTTTTGAATGTTCGTCATCATCGGTTTCGTGTTCCTGATCGCGATCGTGTTCGGCGGCTTTGCGCTGACCGGCGGTGCGCTGGGGCCGGTGCTGCACGCATTGCCGCACGAGATGCTGATCATCGGCGGCGCGGCGATCGGCGCGCTGATCATCGGCAATAGCGGGCGTGAGCTGAAGGCGCTGGGCGGCGGCTTCATGAAGGTGATCAAGGGTCCCAAGTACAAGAAGCAGGATTATCTCGACGTCATCTTCCTGGTCAGCAAGCTGATGAAGATGCTGCGCGTCGATGGGCCCATCGCGCTCGAACCGCATGTCGAGGATCCGAAGTCCTCCGCCATCTTTGCCGAATATCCCCGGCTGCTGGCCGATCACACGCTGATCAACCTGATCTGCGACACGCTGCGCCTGGTCGTCGTCTCGTCCGGCACGCTGGACGTGCACGCGGTCGAGGACGTGATGGACAATGCGATCAAGACGCACCACCACGAGGTCGAGGAACCGCAGCATGCGCTGCAGGGGCTGGGCGACGCGCTGCCCGCGCTGGGCATCGTCGCGGCGGTGCTTGGCGTGGTCAAGACGATGGGATCGATCGACAAGCCGCCGAGCGTCCTGGGCGGCATGATCGGTTCGGCGCTGGTTGGCACCTTTCTGGGCGTGCTGCTCGCCTATGGCATCGTCGGGCCGCTGGCCGGACGATTGAAGCAGATCATCGATGCCGATGCGGCGATCTATCAAACGGTCAAGCAGATCATCATCGCCTCGCTGCACGGCCATCCGCAGCCGCTGGTGATCGAGGCGGCGCGCAGCGGCATCGCGCACCACAATCAGCCCGGCTTTGCCGAAGTGTTCGACGGGCTGCGCGGGCGCTGATCATGGCTTTCGGCACCTCGCGCCGTGAGGCGCGCAAATGAGCGCAAGGGCGCCCCATGCGGCCAAGCAGCCGCCCAAGATCATCGTCAAGAAGATCATCGTCGAAGGCGGCGGTGGTCATCATGGCGGCGCGTGGAAGGTCGCCTATGCCGACTTCGTGACGGCGATGATGGCGTTCTTCCTGCTGATGTGGCTGCTCGGCGCAACGACCGAGAAGCAGCGCAAGGCGCTGGCCGACTATTTCGCGCCGACGCTGATCGAATTGAAGCAGAACAGCGCCGGTTCGAACGGGCTGTTGCGCGGCGATGCGCTGCAGGGCCGCGACAATTACCCGACCATGGCCAAGCAGACCGGCACGCGATCGATGACCATTCCATCGGGCGCGACGGGGGGCGACAAGGTCGGCACCGGCAGCATCGGCAGCCTCAAGAACAAGGAAATCGCGAGCGAGGACCGCAAGGGCTTTGCCAAGATGAAGGCCGAGATCGAGAAGAAGATCCGGTCCAATCCGGGGCTGACGAAGCTTGGCAAGCAGGTCCGTTTCGTGCCGACGCGCGACGGCATGCGGATCGACCTGATGGACGATGCCGATTATTCGATGTTCGCCGTGGGCACGACCAGCTTCGTCCCCGACGCGGCCAAGCTGGTAGCGCTGGTGGCGCAGTCGATCGCGGGGTCGGAGAACAAGATCATGGTGCGCGGCCATACCGACAGCCTGCGCTATGGCGACCCGACCAACATGAACAACTGGATGCTGTCGAGCGCGCGGTCGGAAGAAACCCGCCGCCGGCTGGTCGCCAACGGCGTGCCCGAATCGCGTTTCGAGCGGATCGAGGGCGTCGCCGATCGCGAGCCGCTGATCGTGAAAGACCCCGCCGACCCGCGCAACCGCCGCGTGGCGATCACACTGCTGTACCGGCAGAGCAAGCTGGACAGATAGGTTCTGTCAGCTGCGCTGAGCGACCCGGCGCCGCCAGTTGCGGACGCAGCTCAAAAAGTCAGAAGAACACCTTTCGGATGCTGAGTTTCACCGTGCGGCCGAGCGGGTCGAGCAGCGCGGGCTGGTAGTTCAGCGGCGTCGCGCCGCTGGCGTCGGTGACCTTGAGGCGATTGTCGAAGAGGTTGTCGACCGACAGCGTGATCCGCGTGCCGGCCAGCCAGCGATTGTCGCGCACGAACTTGAATTGGGGGCCGAGTGTCGCGAACAGGCGCAGATTGACCGTGGCGAAATCGTCGAAGCGCAGCACGTCGCTGCTGGTCGGGCCGCCGCGCACGGTGCTCGCGCTGTTCCAGTCGGCATTGAGCCGCAGGCCGAGGCCGTCGCGCACCACGCCGGCGCGCACCTCGACCTGATGGCGCGGCGAGCCGCCGCGGCTGCCGGTCGCCGCGCCGTTCAACCGGTCGAGCTCGGGCAGGCCCTCGCGGATCACGATGCGATCCGTCAGCGCGACGGTGTGGAAGACGCCGAACTGCAGCCGGCCGCCGCCGAACCGCCCACCTTCACCGCCGCCTGGGCCGCGTTGTCCGGGACCGCGGGCATCGGGCGGGGGCGTCTCGCCCCGCGCCTCGGCCGCCTCACGCGCCGCCTGCCGCGCGGCGCGCTGCGCCTGGAACTGCTCGGCCGTACGGCGGGCGAGGGGCGAGCTGATCGGCTTGGAGAAGTTCAGGCCCCAGCGAATCTGCTCACGCTCGCTGCGCAGGAAATTGACCGGACGATTGTCGATGCGGATGAGGTTGCCCGCGCCATCGCGCAAGAAGCGGTCGGGGAAGGCGGCTTCGATCTCGGCAGTGGCGACGGGGAAGCTGGAGACGGGATTACGGACGATGCTCTTGTTGTAATCGACGTTGAGCGTGAGGTCGGTGTCGCTGATCGGCCGGACGTTCAGCCCGAGCTTCATCACGCTGCGATTGTCGGCAGTAAGGTTGGGATTGCCGCCATCGATCCGCGTGACGTCCACGGTCGTGCCGCGCACGAAATCGAACACGCGCACATTGGGCGTGGTGATCGCCGGGTTGCCGAGCTGCTGAGCCGACGGTGCGCCTTCCTCCTCGGTGAACGAGGCGATGACGCGAACCGCGTTGATCGGCGACCAGTTCACGCCGTAACCATAGGTCAGCAGCGTACCGAAGTCGGAGAGCCGTTCGACCTCGGCATTCGCGTTGAGCGACAGGTTGCCGAGCGGGGTCAGCACGGCGCGATTGCGGCTGGCGATCGGCAGGTCGATATTGGCTTGCACCGACCCTTCGTCGCGGCCGATCGACTGGCTTGCGAACAGGCCCGAGCGAAGCGATTCGCTGTCGAGATTGCTGGTCCGCGCCCGCGCGCGCAGGCTGGTGGAAATGTCGCCCGCCGGGAGTGCGGCGAAGCCGCCGTTCACCAGCGCATCGACCGTCCCGACGTTCGAGATCGACACGGCGCGATCGGTGAGGCCGGTGCTGCGGTCGGTGACCGTCCGGCTCTCGCTGCGGTCCCAATTGCCGGTGACCGACCAGCGCCATTTGGGCGATAGGTCGCCGTTGAGCGAGAAGCCGCCGGCCAGCGTGCCGGTATCGCTGTCGCGCAGCAGCGGCGTCGTACCGCCGGCGGCGGGCAGCCCGAGCAGCGACTTGCTCCAATTCTGTTCGAGCCGCAGATTGGCCGTCGCCGCGACCTTGCCGATGTTGCGGCTGTAGACGCCGTTCGTCGAGAAGCTCTGCGTCGCCGGCAGCAGCGTGCGATATTGCGAATCGGTGTTGGCCGTGACGACGTCGCGCTCGCTTTCCAGCAGGCTGGAATCGCGTTCATATTCGGCGGTCACGTTGATGCGGCCGTCGCGGTTCAGGCGCAGCATCGAAAGCTCGACATCCTGCCCGTCGCGCCCGCCGGCGGTGGCCAGCGTACCGTCGACCTCCGCCGTTATCGCGCTGAAGCGACGGCGCAGCACGATGTTCACGACGCGCTGGTCGGCGCGATAGCCAAGCTTGAGGGCTGCCTCTTCGGGCAGGATGTCGATCCGCTCGATCGCTTCGGGCGGAATGTTGCGGATTTCGCCGAAGCCGGAGATGCGCCGCCCGGCCAGCAGCAGCACCGGACGGCCGCCGTCGCGACCCCGGCCGCTGCGAGTCTGCGGTTCGAGTTCGGTGAGCAGTTCGGACAGCGATCCGACGCCGTAAGCGCGGATATCGGCCGGACTGAGCGTCAGTTCAGGCTTGACGTCGCCGGGCACCGCACCGCGCAATACGCCGGAAACGACGATTTCCTCGCCCTCCACTAGGTCGCCGGCATCGCCGCCGCTGCCGGGCTCGTCCTCAGCCGGCTCGGCCTGCGGCTGCGGACTGGTCGTCGGATCCTGCGCAGCGGCCAGCGCCGCCGGTGCCGCCGTCATCATCAACCCACTCAATACCCACGCAACCCGACGCATGCCAAACTCCTTGCGCGCCGACGCAAGTCGGCCTGGCTGGCGTGTCTAGCCAGCGTGTGTCGCACAATTGTGCCGGTGGAAAAAAGTTTCTTTGGCAGCGGCGCGGCAGGGTCTAGCCGGCGCTGCCGTCCTGCATCTGCGCGTGGTGGCGGATGACCTCGTCGATGATGAAGCGCAGAAACTTTTCGGAGAATTCGGGATCGAGATCGGCCTGCTGCGCAAGTTCGCGCAGCCGGGCGATCTGGCGATCCTCTCGCCCCGGATCGGCGGGGGGCAGTCCCGTATCGGCCTTGTACCGCCCGACGGCCTGCGTGATCTGGAACCGTTCGGCGAGCAGGAAGACAAGCGCGGCGTCGATGCGGTCGATGCTCTGGCGATAGCGGGTCAGCGTCTCGTCGGTCATGATAGGGCCCTTTCGCGCGCGCTTGTCGCCGCGCTTTGTTCGCCGCGCAAGCCCCGTGCCCTTGCCTTTGCCCGTCGCAGCGGCCACATCGCGCGCGGCATGAACGCGACCATTCACCGCATCGGCCGGGACGCCGAACCCTCGCTCGACCCGCTGATCGCACTGGTCGCAGCCGACATGAACCTGGTGAACCAGGTCATTCTCGATCGCATGCAGTCGCAGATTCCGCTGATCCCCGAGCTTGCCGGGCACCTGATCGCGGGCGGCGGCAAGCGGATGCGGCCGATGCTGACGGTAGCGAGCGCCAAGCTGCTCGGTTATCCCGGCAATCGCCACCACAAGCTGGCGGCGACGGTCGAGTTCATTCACACCGCGACGCTGCTGCACGACGATGTGGTCGACGGCAGCGACCTGCGCCGGGGCAAGCGCACGGCGAACCTCATCTGGGGCAATCCGGCAAGCGTGCTGGTCGGCGACTTCCTGTTTTCCCGCAGCTTCGAGCTGATGGTCGAGGACGGGAGCCTGAAGGTGCTCAAGATCCTGTCGAACGCCAGCGCGGTGATCGCCGAGGGCGAGGTCAACCAGCTGACTGCCGCGCGGCGGATCGACCTGGGCGAAGAACGCTATCTCGAGATCATCAACGCCAAGACCGCCGCCCTGTTCGCCGCCGCCTGCCGCATCGCCGCGGTGGTGGCCGAGCGGCCCGAAGCGGAGGAAGCCGCGCTCGATGCCTATGGGCGCAATCTTGGCATCGCGTTCCAGCTCGTCGACGATGCGATCGATTATGTTTCCGACGCCGGGACGATGGGCAAGGACGCTGGCGACGATTTCCGCGAGGGCAAGATGACGCTGCCGGTCATCCTCGCCTATTCACGCGGCAATGACGAGGACCGCGCCTTCTGGAAGGAAGCGGTGCTGGGGCGGCGGGTGAGCGACGCGGACTTCGCCCATGCCGTCTCGTTGGTGCAGTCGAGCCGTGCGGTGGACGATACGCTTGCCCGCGCGCGGCATTATGGCCAGCGCGCGATCGATTCGCTTGGCATGTTCCCGGGCAGCGCGGCGAAGGATGCGATGATCGAAGCGGTCGAGTTCGCGGTCGCGCGGGCTTATTGAGAAGAAACTGGTTCACGCAAAGGCGCGAGGGCGCAAAGATGTGCGCGGCGCGGAGCGCTGGAACAATCACTCGCGCCCCTGCAGGTGGCACGTCAGGGTAGCGATGGCCGCTGTCGCGGCAGCACAACGGCTTCGCGCCTTTGCGCCTTTGTGCGAACCCCTTTTTCTTACTCGGGCCGCGCGCGTGCCTGAGGGTAGGCGCCGAGCACGCGCATCGACTTGGTGTGGAAGCGCAACTCGTCCAGCGCGCGGTCGACTGCCGGGTCGCCGGGGCGGCCGACGATATCGCAGTAGAATTCGGTCGCGGCGAAGCTGCCGTCGCGCTGGTAGCTTTCCAGCTTCGTCATATTGACGCCGTTGGTGGCGAAGCCGCCCAGCGCCTTGTACAACGCGGCGGGCACGTTCTTCACCTCGAAGATGAAGGTGGTCATGAACATGCCGTTGTCGCGGAGCGGTGGCGCGGTGCGCGCCAGCACGACGAAGCGAGTCATGTTGTGATCCGCGTCGGCGACGTCGTTGTCGAAGATGGTTAGGCCATAGAGCGGCGCGGCACCCGGTGGTGCGAGCGCGGCCACTGCCGGATCGCCTTCCGCCGCGACCACGGCCGCGGCGCCGGCAGTGTCGGGATAGGAGAGCGGCGAAATGCCCTGCGCCTTCAGCCACTGATAGCATTGGCCGAGCGCCTGGGGGTGGCTCATCGCCTGGCGGATATCGCTGCGCTTGCCCAGGCCCATCAGCGCATAACGGATCGGCAGGAAATGTTCGCCGATGATGACGAGGCCCGATCGCGGCAGCAGGAAGTGGATGTCGGCGACCCGGCCGTGAAGCGAATTTTCGATCGGGATCATCGCGCAGTCGGCCCGGCCCTCACGGACGGCGTCGATCGCATCCTCGAAGCTGAAGCACGGCAAGGGCAGCCCGGTCGGAAACGCCTCGAGCACCGCGATGTGCGAGTTGGCGCCGGGCGCGCCCTGGAACGCGACGGCGCGCCTGGGCTCGGCCAGCGCGGCCTGCGTCATCCGTTCCACGATCGGGCGCGCGGGCGCGGCGAAATTTTCCATTGGCCGGCGCGCTTAACGAGGTGACATGGGTGTAGCAAGTCAAGGTTGCGGTGCGGACAAGCGCTGACTAAAGGAACCGCCAAACGTCAGGCATCAATCGGGGCAGAACAGGCGCGCAATGGACAATCGCATGAACACGATCGCAGGCTGGGTCCTGTTCGGCTGTGCCTCGGCGCTGGGCCTCTCGATCGCCAGCGGCATGATCTACAAGAGCGGCCATCCCGAGAAGGAAGGCTATCCCGTCGAGAGCGCTGATGGCGCCGAGGGCGGCGGCGCAGCCGAAGCAGCCGAGCCGATCGCGGCACGCCTGGCGAAGGCCGACGTCGCCAAGGGGCAGGCGTCGTTCGCCAAGTGCGCGGCGTGCCACACCATCACCAATGGCGGCGCGAACGGCGTCGGTCCGAACGTGTGGGCGACCGTCGGCAAGCCGCACGGCCATATCGCGGGCTTTGCCTATTCCGACGCGCTGAAGAGCGTGCCGGGCAACTGGACGTTCGAAGCGCTCGACGCTTGGCTTGCGTCGCCGCGCAAATACGCGCCGGGCACCAAGATGACCTTTGCCGGCCTGTCGGACCCGCAGGAGCGCGCCAACGTCATCGCTTACATGAACGCGCAGGGTTCGAACCTGCCGCTGCCGGCGGTCGAGGCCGCCGCTCCGGCGAGCGAGGCGGAAGGCAACGTCGCGACCGGCACCGACACCAACGAGCTGGCGAACGATGCGCAGCCGGCGACGGGCGCGCCGTCGGTCGATCCCGCGGCAGCAGACGAAGCGGCGAAGAAGGGGCAGTAAGCCCCCGCCCAGCGCCAACGAGAAAAGCGGCGGTCGGGGTTCCCGGCCGCCGCTTTTCGTTGCGGCCTGCCAGCCGTCGTCTGGACTACGGCTTACTGGCCGTCCTTGTCCTTGTAGAAGTCCTGGACGATTTCCCAGCCTTCTTCCGCCGTCTCGCAGAAGTGGAACAGGTCGAGGTCGCGCGGGGAGATCACGCCTTCCTCGCACAGCGCATCGAAATTGACGACGCGCTGCCAGAAGTCCTTGCCGTAGAACAGCACCGGAATGGGCGCGATCTTGCCGGTCTGAATGAGCGTCAGTAGTTCGAACGATTCATCGAACGTGCCGAATCCGCCGGGAAAGACCGCGACGGCGCGCGCGCGCAGCAGGAAGTGCATCTTGCGCAGCGCGAAATAGTGGAACTGGAACGAGAGCGAGGGCGTCACATATTCGTTCGGCGCCTGTTCGTGCGGCAGAACGATGTTGAGGCCGATGGTCTCGCACCCCTTTTCCACCGCGCCGCGGTTCGCCGCTTCCATGATCGAAGGGCCGCCGCCCGAGGTGACGACGAAATGACGGTCGCCATTCTCGTCCTGCGGGAAGCAGCTGGCGAGGCCCGCGAGTTCGCGCGCGACATCGTAATATTTCGACTTCTCGATCAGCCGCTCGGCGATCTTGCGTGAACGATCGTCGGTGGCGAGATCGAGCAGCGCCTGGGCCTTCGCAGGCTCGGGAATGCGCGCCGAGCCATAGATGACGAACAGCGAAGCGATCTTGGCCTCGTCCATCAACAGGCTGGGCTTCAGCAGCTCGAGCTGGAAGCGGATCGGGCGAAGATCCTCGCGCAGCAGGAAGTCCATATCCTGAAAGGCGAGGCGATAGGCGGGATGCTCGGTCTGCGGCGTGCTGATCACGCCTTGCGCGGATTCGGCGTCTTCACGAGCGGGCGCGAACACGCGCGAGGGAACTTTGGTGTCTGTCATCGCCGGCTTCTAATCCAAATCTTCAGCGGCAGAAAGGCCGTCCGCCCATGTCGAAATGGAGGTGGTCGTGATGCGCCGCATTGTAGTCCGGGCTGAGCACGGTCGTGAACCGGCGGCAGGCGGAACGGCGGACGATCTGAAGGAATTCACGGGTCGGCATGTCGGCCGATGTCCAATCGTCGCGGACCGAGATGCGCCGACCGTCGCGAAGGACGAAGGCGCTGATATCGACGGCATTGGCAAGGCCGTGCTGCGACAATCGCCCCGCGGACGCAGCGCCGCCGCCGACGATTGCACGGCACGAATAGGTGCCGAACGTCTCGACCCGAACCAGCTCGCCCTTCAGGATTTCGCGTGCCGCCGGCACGGCGCCGTTGCGGATCCATCCAAGGAAAGCCCGTGCCAGCGGGCAGCGCATCGCCTTCAGGTTGGAAACCGGCACGCCGATATCGATCAGCTGAACCGCACCGATCACCTGACAGCCGCCGCCATAGTCGCGATCCGGCATCGGACTGAAGCGGACCTCTGCCCGCGACAGATCGGCGAAACATTGCTGCGTATCGCGGCTGGTGGGCAAGTTTAGCGTCACCGGGCCGCGCGGATCGGCGCGAACCGGCGCGCGTGGCGGCGGTTCACGCTCGCCGCCGCCGAACAGGCAACCGCCGAGCAGCATGGGTACTAACAGTGCAATGGTCAGGCGAGCGCGAAGCATCCGCTCGGCGTAACCGATGGCCGTCCCCGCCGCTACCGCTTGTACCGCGCGCTGCGTTCAAGCGAGGCAGGCGGCCGCCGGCGGCGACACGCTGACGATGCGCAGCGTGCGGGGATGGCCTTCCCGGTCGGGCCACAGGATCGAGTCGCCCTGTGACAGGCCGATCAGCCCCGCGCCGACCGGCGTCAGGATCGACACCTTACCGGACTCGATATCGGCGTCGGCGGGCAGGACCAACTGGACCGAGCGGCGTGCGCCGCTGCCCTCATCGATGAAGTCGACCTGAGCGTTCAGCGTCACGACGCCGGCGGGGATGTCGGCGGCGGCGTGGACCTGCGCGCGTTCGAGCTCGGTCATCAGGCGCGAAGACAGTTCGGGCTGCGACGCATCGATGCGCAGCGCGAGGTCGGCGATCAGGTCATATTCGCTGTCGATGATATGCAATTGCGGAAGTGAGGGGGTGGTCATGGCATCGGCCTTTCGATGATGGGACGCGCCTCGGCCGGCCGCGCGACGCGGCCCGTGCCTGGGGCGAAAGAACGGAATTGGGTGAGCGGTCCCCGGGCCTGACGGGCGTTCGCCGGATGAAAGGCCCGGGCTAGGGCCGTGCTGCCGATTGACCGGCATGCGCGCGGAATCGCTGAAAGATGGCCGCGCCGTTCATCCTTGCAAGATGGGGGGTGGGCGCGGCGCTGTCAAACCACGGCTCGGCAAAGATCGATTGACAGCGGTGGGCAAATCTCTAGGGCCGCCCACGGGCCACGCGGTCCCAACGCCGCGCGTGCTCTCTGCAAGGAGAGACTGACATGACTGAAGTGACTGCCGCCGACGCCGGAACTGCGTCCATTGCCAAGCCCGCGACCAAGCCGGCTCGCCCCTTTTTCTCCTCCGGTCCTTGCGCCAAGCCTCCGGGCTGGGACGCCGCCAAGCTCGCGACCGACGTTCTTGGACGCTCGCACCGCTCGAAGCTGGGCAAGGCGCGCCTCGCCTATTGCATCGACTTGATGCGCGAGCTGCTGAAGCTGCCCGAGACGCACCGTATCGGCATCGTGCCCGGTTCGGACACCGGCGCGTTCGAGATGGCGATGTGGACGATGCTGGGCGCGCGCGGCGTCACGACGCTGGCATGGGAATCGTTCGGTGAAGGTTGGGTCACCGATGCGGTCAAGCAGCTGAAGCTCGATCCCACGGTCATTCGCGCCGATTACGGACAGCTGCCCGATCTTGGCCAGGTGAACTTCGCCGACGACGTGCTGTTCACCTGGAACGGCACCACCAGCGGCGTGCGGGTGCCGAATGGCGACTGGATCCCGGCGGACCGCGAAGGGCTGACCTTCGCCGACGCGACCAGTGCCGTGTTCGCTTACGACCTGCCGTGGGACAAGATCGACGTCGCCACGTTCAGCTGGCAGAAGGTGCTGGGCGGCGAGGGCGGCCATGGCGTCCTGATCCTCGGTCCGCGCGCGGTCGAGCGGCTGGAGACTTACACCCCGGCCTGGCCGCTGCCCAAGGTGTTCCGCCTGATGGCGAAGGGCAAGCTCGCCGAAGGCATCTTCAAGGGCGAGACGATCAATACGCCGAGCATGCTGGCCGTCGAGGACGCGATCTTCGCGCTGGAATGGGGCAAGTCGCTGGGCGGCGCCGACGCGCTGATCGCACGGTCCAATGCGAATGCGGCGGCATTGCAGAAGCTGGTGGCGGAGCGCGACTGGCTGGGCAATCTGGCGGCGGACGAAGCGATCCGTTCGACCACCAGCGTGTGCCTGACGGTCGAGGGCGCGGACGAAGCGTTCATCAAGACCTTCGCCGGCCTGCTCGAAAAGGAAGACGCCGCCTATGACGTCGCGGGTTATCGCGATGCGCCGGCGGGGTTGCGCATCTGGTGCGGCGCGACGGTCGATACGGCAGATATCGAGGCGCTGGGGCCGTGGCTCGACTGGGCCTACGCGACTGCGAAGGCCGCTTAATCAATTACGTCGCCCCGGCGGAAGCCGGGGTCTCTCTCCACAATCCGTGCGCTTGCCGCACGAGGCCCGGCTTTCGCCGGGGTGACGAGGTGAAAAATGCCCAAGGTACTTATTTCCGACAAGATGGACCCCAAGGCCGCGCAGATCTTTCGCGAGCGTGGCGTCGAGGTCGACGAGATCACCGGCAAAACGCCGGAGGAGCTGAAGGCAATCATCGGCCAGTATGACGGCCTTGCCATCCGCAGCTCGACCAAGGCGACGAAGGAGATCATCGACGCCGCGACCAACCTGAAGGTGATCGGCCGCGCTGGCATCGGCGTCGACAATGTCGATATTCCTTACGCGTCCTCGAAGGGCGTGGTGGTGATGAACACGCCGTTCGGCAACTCGATCACCACCGCCGAACACGCCATCGCCCTCATGTTCGCGCTTGCGCGCCAGCTGCCGGAGGCGAACGCGCAGACGCAGGCCGGCCAGTGGCCGAAGAACGGCTTCATGGGCGTCGAGGTCACGGGCAAGACGCTGGGTCTGATCGGCGCGGGCAATATCGGATCGATCGTCGCCGATCGTGCGCTGGGCCTCAAGATGAAGGTCGTCGCATTCGACCCGTTCCTGAGCCCCGAGCGCGCGGTGGAACTGGGCGTCGAGAAGGTCGAGCTGGACCAACTGCTCGCCCGCGCCGATTTCATCACGCTGCACACGCCGCTGACGGATCAGACGCGCAACATCCTGAGCCGCGAGAACCTGCTCAAGACCAAGAAGGGCGTGCGCATCGTCAACTGCGCGCGCGGCGGGCTGATCGACGAGGCGGCGCTGAAGGAACTGCTCGATTCGGGGCATGTCGCCGGCGCGGCGCTCGACGTGTTCGTGACCGAGCCAGCCAAGGAACATGCGCTGTTCGGCACGCCCAACTTCGTCGCCACGCCGCATCTTGGCGCGTCGACCAGCGAAGCGCAGGTCAATGTCGCAATCCAGGTGGCCGAACAGATGGCCGATTACCTGGTCAATGGCGGGGTCACCAATGCGCTGAACGTGCCGAGCCTGACCGCCGAGGAAGCGCCGCGCGTCAAGCCGTATATGGCGCTGGCGGAAAAGCTGGGCAGCCTGGTCGGGCAGCTGACCACCGGCACGATCCCGCGCGTCTCGATCCACAGCGAGGGCGCGGCGACCGAGGTCAACCAGAAGCCGATCGTCAGCGCGGTGCTGTCCGGCTTCCTGCGCACGCAGACCGACACGGTGAACATGGTCAACGCACCGTTCCTGGCCAAAGAGCGCGGGATCGAGGTGCGTGAGGTCAAGACCGAGAAGGAAGGCGATTACCACACGCTGATCCGCGTGTCGGTGAAGACCGATGCCGGTGAGCGGTCGGTCGCCGGCACGCTGTTCAACAACCGCGAGCCGCGTCTGGTCGAACTGTTCGGGATCAAGGTCGAGGCCGATCTGGCCGGTCATATGCTCTATGTGGTGAACGAGGACGCGCCCGGCTTCATCGGCCGCATCGGCACCGCACTGGGCGACGCTGGGGTGAACATCGGCACCTTCCATCTTGGCCGCCGCGACGCCGGTGGCGAGGCGGTGCTGCTGCTGAGCGTGGACGAAGCCGTCACGCCCGAACTGATCGCCAAGGTGCGCGCGCTGCCCGGCGTCAAGACGGCGATGGCACTGCGTTTCTAAGCCTCGACCGTCACCCCGGGCTTGTTCCGGGGTCCACAGTGCGGCAAGCGCTGCGCGTGAGCCTTGAGCGGTGACGTTCGTGGCCAGTGGACCCCGGCACGAAGCCGGGGTGACGAGGTTTTGAACATGAACGGACTGCTTCCCGAAGGCTTTCACGACCGCTTGCCGCCGCATGCCGATGCGGCTGCGGCGCTGGCGCGGCGCGTGCTCGATGTTGCGCGCCTCTATGGCTATGAGCAGGTCGATCCGCCGCTGGCCGAGTTCGAGGAGTCGCTGGGCGCGCGCCTGAAAGCGGGAAGCGCGAAGGATGCGGTTCGCTTTACCGATCCGGTTTCGCGCCGCACGCTAGCGATCCGGCCCGACATCACCGCGCAAGTGGGGCGGATCGCCGCGACGCGCATGGCTCACCACCCGCGCCCGGTGCGCCTCTCCTATGCCGGCCAGGTGCTGAAGCTGCGCGCGTCGCAGCTGCGGCCCGAGCGCGCGATGCAGCAGGTCGGCTGCGAACTGATCGGACGCGACAGCGTGGCGGCGGTACGCGAGATCGTGACCGTCGCGGTAGAAGCGTTGGAAGCGGCGGGTGTGCCGAGCCTGGCGCTCGACTTCACGTTGCCCGACCTGGTTGAGCAGCTGGCGCCGGACATGGCGGCGACGCAGCTGGCGGCGTTGCGCGAGCGACTCGACGCCAAGGACGCGGCCGGGGTGGCGGCGATCGATCCGGCTTTCCTGCCGCTGATCGAAGCGGCCGGTCCGTTCGAAGCTGCGATCGCACGGCTGCGCGCGCACGACAGCGCCGGCGTGCTGGCGTCGCGCCTGGATGGCCTGGAAGAGGTGGCGCAGGCCGTGGCGGGCCGCGTGTCGCTGACGCTCGATCCGACCGAGCGGCATGGCTTCGAATATCAAAGCTGGATCGGCTTTTCGCTATTCGCGCGCGGCGTGCGCGGGGAGATCGGACGGGGCGGGAGCTATTCGGTGATCGGCGCGGCAGGCGATGAGCCGGCGGTCGGCTTCTCGCTGTTCGCCGATCCGATCCTCGACGCGCAGCTGGCCCCGGCCGAGCGCCGGCGCCTGTTCGTCCCCTATGGTACCGACGCAGACGCTGCCGCGCTGCTGCGCGCCGCCGGCTGGGTTGCCGTTGCGGCGCTGGATCCGGAAGACAGCGCAGCGGCGCAGCTGTGCACGCACGAACTGCGCGATGGGATGCCGGTCGAGCTTTAAGCGCTAGTCCGCGGCGAGACCGCGTGCCAGCATCGCTGCGACCGTGTCGGCGACGGCCTGCGGCGTGCGGTCCGCTTCCCATACGCCGTAGCGCAGGCCCAGAAACACGTTCATCCCCATGATCGCCCAGGCATGGACCTCGTCCACATCGGCGCGGATTTCGCCGCGTCCCGCCGCCGCTTTCAGTCGTGCGGCGATGCGATCGGCCGTAGTGGTGTAATGGGTGCGGAAGCTGTCGGGATCGACGAACTCGGCCTCGTCGATGATGCGATAGATTTCCTTGTGGTCGCGGACGAACTCGATGAACGTCTGAAGGCCGGCGCGCTCCGCGGCGATCTGTTCGGGCGCGGCGCGGATCGATGGGGCAACATGTTCGCGCACCTGATCGGACATGTCGCGCACCAGGGCACGGAACACCGCGTCCTTTGAATCGAAATAGGTGTAGAAGCTGCCGAGCGCGACACCGGCGCGGCGCGTGATCCCGCTGATCGAACCGTCGTGAAAGCCTTTTTCCCCGAATTCGGCGGCAGCCGCGTCGAGGATCGCACGCAATGTACGCTGCCCGCGTGCGGTACGCGGTTGCTTGCCTTCGCTCGCGATCGCAGACCCCCTGTCGTTCGAGGCGACTGTGGCGGTGATGCCACGTTTTTCGGCCACTGACATCCTCCCCCGTGATCGTAAGTTGAAACCCGGTTCAGGTTTCAGTATAGCGCCGCTCAACGTCTTACAAGCCGGCGCGCGAAGGCCGGTATTTTGGGGAGGAAGCATCGATGCTGCGCCTGATTCCGTCTGTCCGTCCGTTGCTGTATGCCGGTGTCGCGCTGGGGTCGCTGGCCGCCGCGCCTGCGTTCGCGCAGGCTGTTCAGGTCGACGACGATACGGTCATCGGCGATAGCGAAACGGGTGACATCGTCGTGACTGCCCGGCGTCGCGAAGAGCGGTTGCTCGACGTGCCGGTCGCGGTCACCGCTATTTCCGCCAACACGCTCGAAAAGCTGCAGGCGACGGATCTGAGCGGTATCCAGGGCACCGTGCCGAACGTCAACCTGGTGCAGGGCCGCGGGTCGACCAGCAACGCCAACATCTTCATCCGCGGTATCGGCCAGCCCGACGCGCTCCAGACCTTCGATCCGGCGGTCGGCATCTATGTCGACGGCGTGTACATGAGCCGTATCCAGGGCGCGCTGTTCGGCCTGTTCGACGTCGAGCGCGTCGAGGTGCTGCGCGGGCCGCAGGGTACGCTGTATGGCAAGAACACGGTGGGCGGCGCGGTCAACGTCGTGACGCGCAAGCCGGACACGGTTCAGTTCCGCGCGGCGGGGTCGGCGACCTATGGCAGCTATGATCAGATCCTGCTGAACGGCTATGTCTCGGCGCCGCTGGTGACCGACAAGCTCGCGCTGTCGCTGGCGGGCGTCTACGACAAGCGTGACGGCGTGGTGATCGATCCGCTGACGGGCCGCGACTATAACGATCGCAACAGCTGGGCCGCGCGCGGCATCCTGCGCGCGACGCCGAGCGAGAATGTCGAACTCATCTTGTCGGGCGATTACTACAAGCAGCGCAATGCCGCCGCATTGGGGCAGGCGACTGCGCCGCTGACCGGCCTGCTCGGCTTCCCGGTGCTCAAGCCTGCTTATCCCTATGGCCGGACGTGGAACTACCGCGCCTCGACCAGCCTGGCGCCTGGACAGGGCCAGCGTGTCGATCACTGGGGCGTGTCTTTCACCGGCAACATCGAACTCAGCGACGCGCTGACCTTCACCTCGATCACCGGTTATCGCAAGCTGAGCCCGGACTATTATCTCGACTTCGATGCGACCGAGCTTGAGGTATCGGACGCGTTCGTCGGTGTGCGGCAGGAGCAGTTCAGCCAGGAACTTCAGCTGAAGTACGACAGCGGACCGCTGTCGGGCGTGTTCGGTCTCTATTACCTGAACGAGGACGTCACCTCGCATCAGGAAGCGTATAGCGACAACCTCGTCTATCTGGCTCCGGCCGGTCCGCCGCTTACCTTCACGCGGTTCATCGACGACGAGCAGAACACCAAGAGCTATGCCGCGTTCGGACAGGTGACTTATGATTTCACCGACCAGTTTTCGGCGACGGCAGGCCTGCGCTATTCCAAGGAGCGCAAGCGCTACCACCGCGTGACCAGCACGGTCACGGGCGGCGTGACGGGTGGCTTTTACGAGTATCCCAACAGCCTGCCGGCACCGTTCAACGGCATCGATCATGTCGATTTCGACGCCTGGACCCCGACGCTAAGCCTGTCGTTCAAGCCGACGCGAGACACGCTGCTCTATGCTTCGGCCTCGCGCGGGTTCAAGTCGGGTGGGTTCAACGGCCGCGTCAACGGCGTGGGCGACGTCACGCAAGTGATCGGCGGGGTGCCGACGATCGTGCCGTTCTTCGAGCCGGAGACGGTATGGACCTATGAAGGCGGCGCGAAGGGCAGCTTCCTCGACGGTCGCGTGACCATGGCCGCGACCGGCTTCTACTCGACCTACCAGGACTTTCAGGCGCGCGTCGGCGGCGGCAGCGCTGGCGCATTCCCGGTGGTCAATGCCGGCGAGCTGCGCATCTGGGGTATCGAGTTCGAAGCGGCGGTGCGCCCGGTGCGCGAATGGAGCATCCGCACCAGCTTCGGCTATCTGAATGCCGATTATGAGGAGTTCAACGACGGTCGTCGCGCGCCGGCCTATTCGTGCAACCCGACCGGCAGCGCGATCGTGTGCGAGCCGCCCTTTGCACCGCCGATCAGCTTCTCGCTGGCGAGCGACTATGCGATCCCGCTCGGCAATGCCGGGTCGCTGACGCTGGGCGGGGACGCGCGCTTCGTCGACAAGCACTATCTGTCGATCGACAACCGCCCCGGCCTGATCGAGGACGGCTATTGGCTGGTCAACGCGTTCGTTCAGTTCGACGCGGCGGGGGGCAAATATTATCTTCGCGGTGGGGTCAAGAACCTGACCAAGTCGATCTACAAGACCGACGGGCAGGAATTTTCGTCGATCGGCAACATCCAGACCGCCTATTATGGCGATCCGCGGACGTGGAGCGTGACGGCGGGATTCCGTTTCTGATCGCGTTCGAATATCGAGTATGACAGACTGATTGGCCGGATGCTCCCGTGAGTGTCCGGCCAAATTTTTGGGAGGGCTGGATGAGCGATACGGCGACCGCGCAAGAGGGGCAGGGAACGCCCGGCTATCGCGCGCTGGTGCTGGCGATGCTGTTGCTGGTGTATACCTTCAACTTCCTCGACCGACAGATCCTCGGCATCCTGGTGGCGCCGATCAAGGCCGACCTTGGCCTCACCGACACGCAGCTTGGCGCACTGGGGGGGATCGCCTTTGCTTTTCTGTATTCGATCCTGGGCGTGCCGCTGGCGCTGATTGCCGACCGCACGAGCCGGACCTGGGTGGTAACGGTGTCGCTGACCGTATGGAGCGGGTTTACCGCGCTGTGCGGCATGGCGGGCAATTTCTGGCAGCTGTTCCTGTTTCGCATCGGCGTGGGCGTGGGCGAGGCGGGCGGGGTCGCGCCGTCCTATGCGATCATCTCTGACTATTTCCCGCCCCATCAGCGCGCGCGAGCGCTGGCCATCTATTCGCTGGGCATCCCGATCGGCCTTGCCGCAGGTACGCTGCTCGGCGCGTGGATCGCGGCGAGCGTCGACTGGCGCTGGGCGTTCATCGTGGTCGGGGTGGCCGGCGTGGTGATCGCGCCGATCTTCCGCCTCGTCGTCAAGGAGCCGCCGCGCCCGGCAGCGAGTGCCGAGCGCGTTCCGCTGGGCCAGGTGTTCGCGCTGCTGGCGAAGAAGCCGTCCTTCTGGCTCATGTCTTTCGCGGCGGGCTTCAGTTCGATGTGCGGCTATGGCCTTGCCTTCTGGGCGCCAAGCTTCTTCATCCGCAGCTTCGGACTCGACCTGGCGACGACGAGCTATGTGTTCGGATCGATCCTGCTGATCGGCGGGACGATCGGCGTGTTTGCTGGCGGATGGTTCGCGGATCGAATGGGACAGGGCGATCGCGGATTCTATGCCAAGCTGCCGGCCTTTGCCTGGCTGACCTGCGTGCCGTTGTTTGCCGGCGGGTTCCTGAGCAGCAACATCACGCTGGCGTGGTTCCTGTTCTTGATTCCCAACGGCCTCAACATCCTGTGGCTGGGGCCGGTGAACACCGCGGTCCAGCACCTTGTCCCGGCACATATGCGCGCCACGGCGAGTGCCAGCTTCCTGCTTATCAACAATCTGATCGGACTGGGCGCGGGATCGTGGGTGATGGGCGCGATGTCGGACGCAATGACCGCAAGCTATGGCAACGAAGCGCTGCGCTATGCGGCGGTAGCGGCGCTGTCCTTCTATCTGGTCGCGGCGGTGCTGATGCTGCTGGCGGTGAAGCCGCTGCGGCGTGATTGGGTGGGGTGAGGTAGAAGCGCGGTCTCGCACGAAGACACAGAGCGACGAGCGACGAAGAAGCGGAGCGTGCCGGCGTTCCCGCTGAATAGCCGTTTGAGCCGCCAGGCGGCGCAGTGGGCGGACGCCGTCCTTGTGGCTTGGTGTCTTCGTGCGAGCAACGCTGCCCGCCCCAGCTCAGCTGGCCCCGGATCAGGTCGAAGCTGACAGTGAGGGCGGGCGGCGCATCCCCTTCGTTCGGCTGGTCAGGTGATAATCGCGGCACAGCGCGCAGCGGTACACGCGCAGCGTGACGCGTGCCGCCGCCGCGACCGCCATCGCCTCATCCTCGCTCCGGAACCGCCGCTTGCGCGCGCAGATGCCGGGGCGCGTCTTCACCGCTCCCGCGTCGCCAGGAACTTCACCGCGGGATACCGGTCCGCGACATAGCCCACTTCCCACGCGGACTTGGCGAGGAAGACCGGATCGCCGTCGCGGTCCTTGGCCAGTGCGCCGCGATTGAGGTCCATGAACGCCTTCACGTCCGCTGCCTCGCCGCCGAGCCAGCGCGCCGTATCGTAGGGTGCAGGTTCGAGCACCGCGCCGACCTTGTATTCCGCCTCCAGACGGCTGAGCAGCACGTCGAGCTGAAGCTGGCCCACGACGCCGATGATCCAGTTCGAGCCGATCTCGGGATAGAAGACCTGCACGACGCCCTCCTCGGACAGGTCGTCCAGCGCCTTGCGCAGCTGCTTGGTCTTGGTCGGGTCCTTGAGTGCGACGCGGCGCAGGATTTCGGGGGCGAAATTCGGCAGGCCGGTGAAGCGCACCTGCGCCCTTTCGGAGAGCGTATCGCCGACGCGCAGCACGCCGTGATTGGGGATGCCGATGATGTCGCCGGGAAAGGCTTCGTCGGCCAGCTCACGCTGCTGGGCGAAGAACATGATCGGCGAATGGATCGCGATCGGCTTGCCATGTCCCGTCGGGGTCAGCTTCATGCCGCGTTTGAAGGTGCCCGAGACGAGTCGCATGAAGGCGATTCGGTCGCGATGGTTGGGATCCATGTTCGCCTGGACCTTGAACACGAAGCCGGTAACTTCGGGGTTGTCGGGGGCGACCGGTGCGGGTTCGGCGGGCAGGGCGTGGGGCGGCGGTGCGTGCGCGGCCAGCGCCTCGATCAGCGAATCGATGCCGAACTCTTTCAGCGCAGATCCGAAGAAGACCGGCGTCAGGTCGCCGTTGCGATACGCTTCGCCATCGAACTCGGCGTAACCGGCCAGCGCCAGTTCGGCGTCCTCGCGCAGCTTGGCGAGGTTGTCGGCGGACAAGATCGCGTCGAGTTGCGGATCGTGGAGGCCGGTGGTCTGGACGACCTCGCCGTTGAACTCGCGGCTTGGGCCTTCCGGCAGCAGCAAGCGGTTGGTGCGCAGGTCGTAAATGCCTTCGAACGTGCCGCCCATGCCGACCGGCCAAGTCATCGGGGTCACGTCCAGCTGGAGCAACTCGGCGACCTCGTCCAGCGTCTCGAACACCTCGCGCCCTTCGCGGTCGCATTTGTTGACGAACGTGATGATCGGCACGTTGCGCAGCCGGCAGACTTCAAACAGCTTGCGGGTCTGGCTTTCCACGCCCTTCGCAACGTCGAGCACCATCACCGCGCTGTCGACGGCCGTCAGCGTGCGATACGTGTCCTCGCTGAAATCCTCGTGCCCCGGGGTGTCGAGGAGGTTGAACGTGACCCCGTCCCGCTCGAACGTCATCACCGACGAGGTGACCGAGATGCCGCGCTGCTGCTCGATCTTCATCCAGTCGGACCGTGCGCGCCGTGCGTCGCCGCGTGCCTTGACCTCGCCCGCCAGGTGGATCGCGCCGCCGAACAGGAGGAGCTTTTCGGTGAGCGTGGTCTTGCCCGCGTCGGGGTGCGCGATGATCGCGAAGGTACGGCGGCCGGTATGTTGAGGCCCAGAGGAAGCAGACATTGCGCGCCTCTAGCGAGTCATCACAGCTGAGGCGAGAGGGCGCGCGCTTGCCCGCGTTCGAGCGCGATTGAGACGAGCACCAGCGCCAGGCCGCCGAGCGCGAGGCCCGCACCGACCCAGCCGGTCGATGTCCAGCCGAAGCCGGCCGCAATGGCGAGCCCGCCGAGCCAGGGGCCGAGCGCATTGGCCGCGTTGAACGCGCTGTGGTTGAGTGAGGCGGCGAGCGTCTGCGCGTCTCCGGCCACGTCCATCAGCCGCGTCTGCAGGATCGAACCCAGTGCGCCGCCGATCCCGATGGCGAGCATGGCAAGGCATGCCGTCCAATACTGGCCCGCCGCGAACGGCCACAGCGCCAGCGAGATCGCCGACCAGGCGAGCAGCCCGGCAGCGGTCGGCATCAGCGCGCGATCGGCGAAGCGCGGTACGATGAGGTTGCCGGCCGTCATGCCGACGCCGAAGATCGCCAGCGCAAACGGGATCGCGCTCGCCGAGGCGCCGGTCACCGCGAGCAGCGTATCGGCCAGATAGGTGTAGACGCCGAACAGGCCGCCAAAGCCGATCGCGCCGATGCCCAGCGCCAGCCACACTTGCGGCCGGGCAAGCGCGGCGAGTTCGGCCAGCGGGTTGGCGGCCGGATCGCCCGCATCGCGCGGCGCGAGCCGCCAGGCGAGCAGCGCGGTGAGCAGGGCCAGTGCGGCGACGATCCCGAACACCGCGCGCCAGCCAACAAGCTGCCCCAGCGCATTGGCGACCGGCACGCCGACAATCGTCGAAACGGTGAGCCCCAGCATGATGCGTCCGACTGCACGGGTCCGCTGATCCTGCGGCACCAACGAGGTAGCGACCAGCGCGGCGACCCCGAAATAGGCGCCGTGCGGCAGCCCGGCGAGGAAGCGAAAGACGAGCAACTGAGTATAGCTGGCGGCAAGGCCTGACAGCGCATTGCCGGCCGCGAACATCAGCATCAGGCCGATCAGCAGCTTGCGCCGGGACAGCCGCGCGCCGAGGATCGCCAGGACTGGCGCGCCGACCACGACACCGAGCGCATAGGCGCTGATAGCGTGCCCGGCTGCCGTGGCGTCGATATTCAGATCAGCGGCGAAGAACGGCAGCAGGCTCATCGTCGCAAATTCGGTCGTGCCGATGGCAAAGCCGCCGACCGCAAGCGCGAGGTGGATCAGCCAGACGGGCGCGATGCGAACGGAAGCGGGCATCGCATCGAGATGGTTATGCTGCACTGCAACGTCAATTGCGGGGGAAGCGCCGGCGATTACGGCGGGCGCAATCGATCAGCTGCGTTTCTTGTTCTCTGCTCGCGCCATCTGCTGGCCCTGCCGCTGGCATGTGGCGGCGATGGTCGGGAACGACAGGTCGGTATGACGTGGCAGCACGGCGGCCATCGCAGCCTGGCATTGTGCCACGCTTTGATACCGGGTGGGCTCGACCCGTGCCTGCTGGCATTGATCCTGTAGATCGCCGCAGCCAAGAATCGCCATTACAAAATAGACCGGTCCCATCGCCTCGCTCCTTGCGATCATAAACGGACCGGGCGCGGGCTCGTTCCAACTGTTGCACCTGCGAGACGAGCTTGGCGGTTGCATAACCGTCCGGGCGCGCCCATTTGGCGGGCATGCCGCCCGACATCGCGACGGCCGGCGGCGAGCGTCCGATGTTCGCAACGCTCCGGCGCTTCCTTCCTTATCTGTGGCCTGCCGGCATGCCGGGGCTGAAGGCGCGCATCGTCGTTTCCTTGCTGCTCGTGCTGTTGTCTAAGGTCGTGCAAGTCTATGGCGCGGCCTATGCGCTCAAGGCAGCAGTCGATGCGATGTCGATCGACGATCGCGGTGCGGTAACCTTCGTCGTGCTGATGGTGATCGGCTATGCCGCCGCCCGGCTGTTCACGACCGTGTTCGACAATCTGCGCAACACCGTGTTCGAGAAGGTCGGGCAGGACGCAACGCGGCGGCTGGCGATCGTCACCTTCACGCATTTGCACCAGCTCTCGCTGCGCTTTCATCTGGAGCGCAGGACGGGCGCGGTGACCAAGGTGGTCGAGCGTGGGACGAAAAGCATCGATTCGATGCTGTATTTCCTGCTGTTCAACATCGCGCCGACGATCCTGGAGCTTGCGCTCGTGCTGCAAATCTTTGGCAGCAAGTTCGGCTGGTGGTTGGTCGCATCGACGATCGCGATGGTGGTGATCTATATCGCCTTCACGCGTTGGGTGACCGACTGGCGCGCGAAGCTGCGCGAACAGATGAACGAGCTCGACACCGGCGCGGTCGCGCATGCGGTGGACTCGCTGCTGAATTTTGAGACGGTCAAGTATTTCAACGCCGAGAAGCGCGAGGCCGACCGCTATTCCAGCGCGGTCGAGGCTTATGCGACGGCGGCGGTGAAGAGTGAAAACTCGCTGGCCTGGCTCAACATGGGCCAGTCGCTGATCACCAACTTCATGCTGGGCGCCGGCATGGCGGTGGTGGCGTGGGGCTGGTCGACGGGCGAGTTCACGGCAGGCGACGTGGTGTTCGTCTCGACGCTCTTGAGCCAGCTGTTCCGGCCGCTCGACATGCTCGGCTGGGTCTATCGCACGATCCGGCAGGGTGTGATCGACATGGGCGCGATGTTCGACCTGATCGACACGCGTGCCGAGGTACAGGACGTGCCGAATGCGCCGGCGCTGGACGTGACCCGCGGCGAGGTGCGGTTCGAAGGCGTGCGGTTCGGTTACGACAAGGGTCGCGACATCCTGAAGGGCATCGACCTCACCATCCTGCCTGGCCAGACGGTGGCGGTCGTCGGGCCCTCGGGGGCCGGGAAGTCGACCCTCGCGCGCATCCTCTACCGCTTCTATGATCTGAACGGCGGTCGGGTGACGATTGACGGCCAGGATATCAGCCAGGTGACGCAGGCGTCCTTACGCGCGGCGATCGGGATCGTGCCGCAGGATACCGTGCTGTTCAACGACACGGTCGGCTATAACATCGCCTATGGCCGCGAGGGCGCGACGGCCGAGCAAGTCGCGGCGGCGGCGCGCGGCGCTGCGATCGCCGGGTTCATCGAAAGCATGCCGAACGGCTATGACACGCGAGTCGGCGAGCGCGGGTTGAAGCTGTCGGGCGGCGAGAAGCAGCGCGTGGCGATTGCGCGGACGCTGCTGAAGGACCCGCCGATCCTGATCCTGGACGAAGCGACCAGCGCGCTGGATTCGCGGACCGAGGCGGAGATTCTGGACACGCTGGAAGCGATCGAGCGCGGGCGCACGACGATCGTGATCGCGCACCGGCTGTCGACGGTGGTCAATGCCGACCGGATCGTCGTGCTGGAGGGCGGACGGATCGTCGAGCAGGGGACGCACGCGCAGTTGCTTGAAGCGCGCGGTGTCTATGCCGAGATGTGGACGCGGCAGCAGGCCGAGCGCGAGGCGGTGGCCGAAGCGGCGGAGTAATCCGCACTGCGTGGAACGCTGTCCGTCATCCCGGCGAAAGCCGGGATCTCATGCGGTTCCTGTCCTGCGCCATCGCTGGGATCCCGGCTTTCGCCGAGATGACGGTTATTTGGCGATCTTTTACCCGAACTCGACCGCCTCGAACCGCACCGGGCGGCCGTGGGCGTGGCTGGCAAGCTGGCCGTCCCACATCACCTTGCGGCCGCGGATGATCGTGCCGATCGGCTTGCCGGTCAGCGTATCGCCGGTGAAGGGTGACCAGCCGCAGCGGCTGGCGAGCCAGCTTTCCTCGATCGTCCACTGCGCCTTCAGGTCCACCACGGTGAAATCGGCGTCATAGCCGGGCACGATCCGCCCCTTGCCGACCAGCCCGAACACGCGCTGCGGTCCGGCGCTGGTCAGGTCGATCAGCCGCTGCAACGTCGTGCGCCCCTTGGCGACATGGTCGAGCAGCAACGGGAGCAGCGTCTGGACGCCCGGCATGCCGCTCGGGCTGGCGGGATAAGGCTTGGCCTTTTCCTCGATCGTGTGGGGCGCATGGTCGGAGCCGAGCACGTCGGGCACGCCCTGGTTGAGCCAGTGCCACAGTCCGTCGCGGTGTGCCGCCGATCGGATCGGCGGGTTCATCTGCGCATAGCTGCCAAGGCGCGGATAGGCGTCTTCCGCCGCCAGCGTCAGATGCTGCGGCGTGACCTCGCACGTTGCGATGTCCTTGTGCTGGCCCAGCAGTTCCAGCTCGGCGGGCGTGGTGACGTGCAGGACATGGATGCGGCGGCCGGCCTCGCGCGCCAGCTTCAGGATGCGGCGCGTGGCGAGGATCGCGCTTTCATCGTCGCGCCACACCGGGTGCGAGGACGGGTCGCCCGCGATCCGTTCGCCTTCGCGCGCGTTCATGCGGAATTCGTCTTCGCAATGGACGGCGACGCGGCGGTGACCACTGGCCAGCACACGCGCGAGGTTGGCGTCGTCCGACACGAGCAGGTCGCCGGTCGAGGCACCCATGAAGATCTTGACGCCGGCGGTGCCCGGCATCCGCTCCAGCTCGGCAAGATGTTCGGCGTTGTTGTTGGTCGCGCCGACGTAAAAGGCATGGTCGCACCACATGCGGTCCCTGGCGCGGGCAAGCTTGTCGTTTACCGCCTCGGCGCTGTCGGTATTGGGTTTGGTGTTCGGCATTTCGAACACGGCGGTGACGCCGCCCAGCACGGCAGCGCGGCTGCCGGATTCCAGGTCTTCCTTGGCCTCGAGACCGGGTTCGCGGAAATGGACCTGGCTGTCGATCACGCCGGGCAGCACGTCGAGGCCGGTGCAGTCGATCGTCTCGCCCGCGTCCCCGGTGCCGCCGATCTGCACGATCTTGCCATCGCGCACGCCCACATCGACCTGTGCCGGGCCGGAAGGCAGATGGACGGTGCCGCCGGTGAGTTTCAGGTCGAAGGTCGCCATGTTCTGCCTCTTCCGGTTACGTCGTCGGCGTCCTACCTGTTCGCCATGAGTGAGACCACCCTGCTTGCGAACCGTTCCCTGATCCGCGTTTCGGGCGAGGACGCGCGTGGCTTCCTGCAGGGGCTGGTGACGCAGGATCTGAATGCGGTACGGCCGGATGCGCCGCAATGGGCCGGGCTGCTGACGGCGCAGGGCAAGGCGCTGTTCGACTTCATCCTGTGGGATGACGATGGAGCGATCCTGATCGATTGCGAGGCGGATCAGCGCGAGGCGCTGGTGCGGCGGCTGTCGATGTACCGGCTGCGGCGGCCGATAACGATCGAACCGGCCGACGGCCGGGTGCATTGGTCGTTGGAACCTGGACAGGGCGTGCCCGACCCGCGGCTGGCGGCGCTGGGCTGGCGCTGGTTGGGTGACGCGGCGGGCGAATCGGCGACCGGCTGGCTTGAGCATCGCCTGCGGCTCGGCGTGACGGAGGGCGTGGCCGAATTGGGCTCTGACAAGACGCTGTGGCTGGAGTGCAATGCCGCCGAACTGAACGGCGTCAGCTTTTCGAAGGGCTGTTACGTCGGCCAGGAGAATACCGCGCGGATGAACTGGCGCGCGAAGGTCAACCGGCGGCTGGTTGTCGCACCGCTCGGCGAGGCAGGTGAACGGACGCGGGCGGTGTATCCGGAGCTGGGGCTGATGGTCGAGCATCGCCGCGTCGAGGCGCTGGGCAATGCGGTGGTGGTGGGGTGGCTCGCGGAGGCGTTGGCCGCGCCCTCCGAATAACTCCTCATCATCCCGGCACAAGACCGCGATGACGGATGCGTGGCCGCCCTCCCCCTTCCGGCGCTTCGCGCCTCGCTCCCTCTCCCGGTGGGAGAGGGAAATTAGAGCTGATGTCCGGTGCGGTCGCGCTTCGTCGCGAGGTACCGCTCGTTATGCGGATTGGGCGGGAGGTGGTGCGGTACGCGCTCTATCACGTCGACGCCGGTTGCTTGCAGGCCGGCGACCTTCGCCGGGTTGTTGGTCAGCAGGCGGATGCGGTCCTGCCCCAACAGCTTGAGCATCTGCCCGGCCACGCCAAAATCGCGCGCGTCGATGGCAAAGCCGAGCCGCGTGTTGGCATCGACCGTGTCGAACCCCTGATCCTGCAGCGCATAGGCGCGCAGCTTGTTGATGAGGCCGATCCCGCGCCCTTCCTGACGCAGGTACAGCAGCACGCCCCAGCCAGCGTCGGCGATGGCATGGATGGCGGCGTGCAATTGCGGGCCGCAATCGCACTTCAGGCTGCCGAGCACGTCGCCGGTCAGGCATTCGCTGTGCAGGCGGACGAGCGGGGGCTGGCCGTTGGGATGGCCGATCAGCAGCGCGATATGCTCGTCGGGCGATTCGGGCGTGCGAAAGGCGACGATCTCGGCATCTTCCGCGCCCGCGACGGGCAGTCGGGCGCGGGTGACGATGCGCAGCCGCGCGGGGTCTTCGTGCGCGTCGATATCGGCCGGGGTGATCGCATCCGCTCCGCCGCACCTGACGAAGAAGGCGGGCAGCAATCCTGCGATCCGCGCAAGCCGCAGGGCCGCACTGGCAGCATCCGGCGCAATGACCGGAACCGCGCGGAATGGCCCTTTCAACGGCGTCGCCAGGTCGAGCTGCGGATCGGCCAGTGCCACCGCGCCGTCGAACTCCAGCCAGGGCGCACGCTCCACCAGCACCGGCGCATCGGGCGTTGCGGCGTCGAGTTGGTTGGCGAGCTTGAGCGTGAAGGCGCGGCCGGCAGAAATGAGCACTGGTGCCGCCGCATCCGGGTCGAACTCCGCAAGCCGGGCGGCGTCGGCGGTCTCGATCGCCAAAAGCGACAGCACATCGGCACCGTCGCGAATCGCGATCGGCCATCCGCGGCGCAGCGCATCGACTGCCTGAGCAACTGCGCGCGCGCTCAAAAAGCGAATTCCGTGACGATCGGCACATGATCCGATGGTTTCAGCCAGCCGCGCACCGGCTCGCACACCTTATGCGCCGTTGCGCTGGCCGCGATGTCGCGGCTGGCCCACATATGATCGAGCCGGCGGCCGCGATCCGATGCTGCCCAATCCTTCGCGCGGTAGCTCCACCAGGTGAAGCAGCGCTCGGGCGCAGGGATGAATGCGCGGCCGAGATCGACCCAGTCATTCGCGGCCTGCAGCCGGGCGAGCGCCTCAACCTCGATCGGCGTATGGCTGACGACGTTCAGCAGCTGCTTGTGGCTCCACACATCGCATTCGAGCGGAGCGATGTTGAAGTCGCCGGTTACGATGACGGGCAGGTCGCCGAGCCCCTCCGACCAGCGCGTCATGCGCTCGACAAAATCGAGCTTCTGACCGAATTTGGGGTTGAGATCGCGGTTGGGAATGTCGCCGCCGGCCGGGACATAGACATTTTCGAGCCGCACGCCATTGGGTAGCCGCACCCCGACATGCCGCGCCTCGCCATTGGCCTGCCAGTCGAGCCGATCGTCCTCGGTCACCGGCACGCGGCTGACGATCGCGACGCCGTGATGCATCCGCTGCCCGTGGATGATGATGTGATCATAGCCAAGGTCGCGAAGCGGCTGATGCGGGAAGTCCCCGTCGACAACCTTGGTTTCCTGAAGGCAGAGGATGTCGGGTGCCTCTTCGCGCAGGAACTGCTGGACGATGTCCATGCGGAAACGGATCGAGTTGATGTTCCAGGAGGCGATTTTCATGGCTAGCGCGCCTTTAGTCGGCTTCGCCGACGCGCACCAGCATGAGGTGGTGTTTTCGCGCTTCGCGCGGTTGCGGTGCCGGTCCGCTCCCCCGGCCACCCACTTCAGTGTATCTTGATGGGCGGCCGGGTGAGGGAGCGGGCCGGCACCGCCTGCGCCGCACGGCGCACGAACAGCCAAAACGCCAAAGGCCCCCGCTCCGGGGGCATGGAGCGAGGGCCGACCTGGCGTTCGTCACGCAGGCGGGAAGGGGCACTTGCCGGGCAACAGGGGGAAAAATCCCGACGCCCCGTCCGCCATTCCTTATTAGCGAGTCGAAGCTGTCGCCAACATGAACGCTGACGTTCAGCGACGGGCACCCGATCTCCGCGGATCGTTCCAGCGGAACGCTCCGTCGCTAACCGGCGCGTTGAACCGTTGGTTCGCGAGCCGGACGGTGGTGCGATTGTTCTGGCTGTCGAGCGCGACCCAGCCATTGAGCATCAACCCTCCGGGCGCCGCTGCGTTGCGCGCGAAGATCATGGTCATGCGACCGAATTCCGGCCGCTTGGGATCGTGCGCCTCGATGCTGACGACCTGGGGATTGCCGGTGGGCACGACCTTGGCATAGGCCGAGATGTCGCGGTTGGGATCGAGCAGTACGCCGAGCGGCGAGTTCTTGACCGGCCAGCGCGACACCTGTCGGACCGAATAGTCGATGAACCACAGGGCATTGCCGTCGCCGACGATCAGCAGCGGCACGCCCTTTTCATACTGGAAGCGAACCTTCCCCGGCTTCTTGAGCGTCAGGGTGCCGCGCACGGTCTTGCCCGCGCGATCGGTCTGCTCGAACGAGGCCGTCATCGACTGGGTCGAGCGAAGATGCGCCTGCACCTGGGCAAGCGTGTTCTGCTGCGCGGCTGCAGGCAGCGCGATGGTGAGGGCCGCGAGCGCGGCGAGCGGGCGAATAGTCATGGTCGTGCCAAACATATCCGCCCCATCGCCGGTTCCGCTTTAACGCGTCCTGAACCCTGATTACGCCTCGCTGCGAGCCTTCAGGATCTTGCCCGGGTTGCGCGGCGGCTCGCCCTTCGGCAGCGCGTCGACATGCTCCATGCCTTCGGTCACTTCGCCCCAGACGGTGTACTGGCGGTCGAGGAAGGTCGCGTCGTCCAGGCAGATGAAGAATTGCGAGTTGGCGCTGTTGGGATCATTGGTGCGAGCCATCGAGCAGACACCGCGCACGTGCGGTTCGCTGCTGAACTCCTGCGGCAGGTTCGGCTCCTTCGATCCGCTCATGCCCGTGCCGGTCGGATCGCCGCCCTGCGCCATGAAGCCGGCGATGACGCGGTGGAAGACGACGCCGTCATAGAAGCCGCTGTCAGCGAGCTTGGTGATGCGCTCGACATGCTTGGGCGCAAGGTCGGGACGCAGCTTGATGTGCACGTCGCCGCTGTCGAGGGTCATGACGAGGCGCGTGGGAAGATCGGACATGGGTTACTCCAACAATGGGAATTTGCACGGCACCTAGGCGTGTCGGGCGATGGTTGCAAATCAGGCGGATTGGCAGGGCAATCGCTGCGCGTTAGAGGGCGTGACGCGCAATTTCGGGGGAAGGCTCGATGACCGACGAGACCGATACCACCATTGCCGCCGAATCGCCGAGCGAGCATCCCGAACACCTCAGCCCCGAATTCGTGCGCACCGTGCTCGACCTGGTCGAGGCAGGCGAGATCGAGGCCGCGCGCGAGAAGGTCGCGCCGCTGCACCCCGCCGACATTGCCGACCTGGTCGAACTGACGCCGGGCGAGCAGCGACGGCAGCTGGCCGCCGCCATCGCCGGACTGATCGACGGCGACGTGCTGTCGGAAATGAACGACTGGGTGCGCGAGGAGCTGATCGAAGCGCTCGACCCGCACGAAGTCGCCGATATCGCCGCCGAGCTGGATACCGACGACGCGGTCGCGATCATCGAGGATATGGAGGAGGAGGATCAGCGCGCCGTCCTCCGCGCGCTGGACCCGGATGATCGTGCGGCAATCGAGGAGGCGCTGTCCTATCCCGAGGAGTCCGCCGGGCGCCTGATGCAGCGCGAGCTGATCGCGGTGCCGGAGCATTGGACCGTTGGTCATGTGCTCGACTTCCTGCGCGGGCAGGAGGAGCTGCCGACGGATTTCTGGGAAATCTTCGTCGTCGATCCCGCGCACAAGCCGGTCGGCACCTGTGCGCTCAGCTGGATCCTGCGCACGCCGCGCGGCGTGAGTGTCGGCGACGTGATGAAGCGCGAACAGACGCTGATCCCGGTCGAGATGGACCAGGAGGAAGTGGCGCTCAAATTCCAGAAATATGCGCTCATCTCCGCCGCGGTGACCGACGATAGCGGACGGCTGGTCGGCGTGATCACGGTCGACGACATCGTCCACATCATCAGCGAGGAAGCCGGCGAAGACGCGCTGCTGATGTCCGGGGCGGGCGATGGCGACATCAACGAGCCGATCCGCGACAGCTACAAGGCGCGGGTGCGCTGGCTGGTGGCGAATCTGTTCACCGCGCTGGTCGCATCGTCGATCATCGCGCTGTTCGGCGCGGCGATCGAGAAGATGGTGGCGCTGGCGGTGCTCATGCCGATCGTGGCTTCGGTGGGCGGCAATGCCGGGACGCAGACGATGGCGATCGTCGTGCGCGCGCTGGCGACCAACCAGCTGACCCAATCGAACACCGTGCGCACGATCCGGCGGGAGATCCTGGTCGCACTGCTGAATGGCGCGACGATCGCGGTGCTGCTGGGGATCGGGGCGGCGCTGGTGTTCGGCAATCCCGCGCTCGGCGGCGTCATCGCGGCAGCGATGGTGGTCAACATCCTGGTCGCGGGGCTCGCCGGCGTGCTGGTGCCGGTGACGCTGGAGCGGATGAAGCAGGACCCTGCCGTCGCTTCATCGGTGTTCGTGACGATGGTCACCGATTCGATGGGGTTCCTGGCGTTCCTGGGTCTGGCCGTGGCGTTCGGGCTGACGGGTTGATCACCGGCGGCGCGGTGCCCAGATCAGGGCGATGCCGCTGCATATTACCAAGGTCGCCTATGGTTGCGACAGTGTCGAGTTCCTGAAGGAGCGGCTGGCGCTGCGCGCTGCGCATGGGCCATCGTTCCTGACCACGCGCTATCTGCCGAAACGTCATGCGGAAATTGTCGGCGGCTCGCTGTTCTGGATCATCAAGCACCAGTTGATCGGGCGGACGCCGATCGTGCGCTTCGGCGAGGCGGAAGGCGGGCGCGTCGCGATCCACCTCGAGCCGCAGCTGATCCTGGTGCAGCCGCGTCCCAAGCGCGCGCATCAGGGCTGGCGCTATCTGGAGGGCGTGGATGCGCCGGCGGATCTGGGCGACGGGGACATGGCCGCGCTGCCGCCGGAACTGGCGGGCAAGCTGGCGGAATTGGGGCTGGCCTAGCGTCCTGGCCCTAGCGTGCGAGGCCGGGGAAGGCGGCCCTGAACGCTGCGACCTTAGGCTTATCCCAGCGCACAATATAGGGATGACGCGGGTTTCGGCGCGCGAAGTCCTGATGTTCCGCCTCGGCCGGGAAGAACTGGCCGCTCTCTACCGTGGTGACGACCGGCGCCGGATAAGCGCGGCTTTGCTGCAGTTGCGCGATATAGCTGCGCGCGACGCTGGCCTGCCCCGGATTTTGCGGGAAGATCGCCGAGCGGTAGCTGGGGCCGTGGTCCGGCCCTTGCCGGTTCAGCTGCGTGGGATCGTGCGCAACCGAGAAATAGATGCGCAGCAGCGTGGCGTAGGACAACTGGCGCGGATCGTAGACGATGCGAACCGCCTCGGCATGGCGCGTACGCTCGGTCGAGACCTGGGCGTAGGTCGCGGTGGCGCGGGTGCCGCCGGCATAGCCGCTGGTCACCGACGCCACGCCCTTCACGCCTTCGAACACCGCCTCCATTCCCCAGAAACAGCCGCCGGCAAGCACTGCGACCTGGTTGCCGGGCGCGGGCGCGACATCGTGTGTCGCTGCGGGGATGCGAAAGGTCTGCTCGGTCGCGCTTGCGCCCAAGCCCGGCACATAACCGGCCGCGGCAAGGACGCCGAGACTGATCAGCCCGGCAGCGGCAAGGGCGAGTGGCGTGCGCACGCCTTAAAAGATGGTGTGCGTCGCCACCTGTTCAATGTTGAGCGCCACCATGCCGATCGTGCCGAGCGAAAAGCCGGCAACGAACCGGTGGAACATCGCGGATTTGAGCATCGCGATCATGAGAATTTCCTCTTGCCTGATTGCGGGAAGGTCGGAACCAGCCCGCGAAAACCAAGCATAGATCTAGTTTGGCCGGATGAACGAGCCGTGGGCGGACCGTTCATCCGCGCGTCACGCGCTCAGCGCAGCGCCTTGCAGGCTTGCTGAATGCGGCTGCATGCCTCGGTCAGGATCGACTCGCTCGTCGCATAGCTGATGCGCAGCGCGGGCGAGAAGCCGAACGCCGCGCCATGCACGGCCGCGACCTTCGCCTCGTCGAGCAGATAGCCGATCATCGTCTCGTCCGTGTCGATCACCACGCCCTTTGGCGTCGTCTTGCCGATCAGCGCGCTGAACTCGGGATAGACATAGAATGCGCCTTCGGGTGTTGGGCAGTTCATGCCCTCGATCTCGTTGAGCATGCCGACGACCAAGTCGCGGCGCTTCTGGAAGGCGGCGGCGCGATCCTTGAGGAAGCTTTGGTCGCCGTTCAGCGCCGCGACCGAGGCGGCCTGGCTGATGCTGCACGGGTTCGACGTCGACTGCGACTGCAGCTTGCCCATCGCCTTGATCAGCCATTGCGGCCCGCCGGCATAGCCGATGCGCCAGCCGGTCATGGCGTAAGCCTTCGACACACCGTTCGCGGTCAGCGTGCGATCGATCAGCGACGGGCAGACCTGTGCGATCGTCGCGAATTCAAAGCCATCGTACAGGATATGCTCGTACATATCGTCGGCATAGATCAGCACGTGCGGATGGCGTTCGAGCACCTGGCCGAGCGCGCGCAATTCGTCCGCGCTGTAGGCGGCGCCCGTGGGGTTGGACGGCGAGTTCAGCACGACCCACTTGGTCTTTGCGGTGATGGCCGCTTCCAGCTGTTCGGGCTTGATCTTGTAACCTTGCTCCGCACCGGCCGAGATGAAGACCGGCTTACCCCCGGCGAACTCGACCACATCGGGATAGCTGACCCAATAGGGTGCGGGCACGATCACTTCATCGCCGGCATCGATGGTCGCACAAAAGGCGTTGAACAGCGTGTGCTTGCCGCCGGAATTCACGCTGATCTGGTTTTCGGCATAGGTGAGGCCGTTCTCGCGCGCGAACTTGGCGACGATCGCCGCCTTGAGCTCGGCGGTGCCGTCGACGTTCGTGTATTTGGTCGCGCCCTTGCGGATCGCTTCGATCGCCGCTTCCTTGACGAAGTCGGGCGTGTCGAAATCGGGCTCGCCAGCGCCCAGGCCGATCACGTCGATGCCCTGCCGTTTCAGGTCCAGGACCCGGCTCGTCATGGCGAGCGTGGCGGACGGCTGGATACGGTTGAGCGCGGCGGAGGTCTGCATGACAGGTCCTGTATGGAGGGAATGCGCGCCCTATAGGTCCGCCATCGCCTCTTCCGCAACCGTAACAGCGGCAACCAGTCCGCGAACCGAATTGCCGATGAAGAAGCCGTCCGCGAGATCGGCGGGTGTGAGGTCTGCCTCGATCGCCTGCCCGCTCGCGATCAGCTCGGCCCGCAGGATCCCCGGAAGGATGCCGCGCGCGAGCGGCGGTGTCAGCAGCATGCCATCGCGGCGGACGAAGATCGAGGTGAAGCTGCCCTCCGTCAGCCAGCCGTCGGCATCGATGTACAGCGTCTCGAACGCGCCGGCGCTGCGCGGATAGAGGCGCCGGTCGGTCGTCTTGTGAGCCAGCCGAAAGTCGCGCGGCGCAACTTCGCGCGAACGGATCGCGACGTGGACGGGTGACGAGGGGGCGGGCGGCAGCGGCGCGGTGCCGATGGCGATATTGCCCTGCGCCGACAGGAGCAGCCGGATACGCGCCGGCCCATGCAGCCGGAAGGTTGCCGCCTGCAGTTCGTTGCGCGCGGCATGGCGATCGAAGGCGAAGCCGAACACGCCGGCACTCGCCTTCATCCGCGCGAGATGGCGTTCGAGCAACGCAATGCCGTCGGCCGGATCGAAGCGCATGGTCTCGATCAAGTCGAACGGTCGCTGTCCGCGGCGAAGGAACGCGCCCTTGGCGAGGCATTCGTCCCACTCCTCGCCAGCGGTCGAATCGGCGACAACGCCCGAACCCAAACCCAGCGTCGCCGTCTGCGAGTCCGATCGCAGATGCAGCGTCCGTATCGCGACGTTGAAGGCGGCGTCGCCATCCGGATCGATGCGACCGATCGAGCCCGTATAAGCGCCGCGCGTATCCGGCTCGACCGCCTCGATCACCTGCATCGCGCGGATTTTGGGCGCCCCGGTGACCGAGCCGCAGGGAAAGGTAGCCGCAAGGAGGTCGCCGATGCCCGTGCCGGGCGCGACCCTTGCCGCAACGGTCGAAACCATGGTGTGCAGCGTGGGGTAGGTTTCGACCTTGAACAGGTGAGGCACGTGCACGCTGCCGGGCGCCGCGATGCGCGCCAGGTCGTTGCGCATCAAGTCGACGATCATCAGATTCTCGGCGCGCTGCTTGGCATCCGTGGCGAGTTGCGCCCGGGCGAGCGAGTCTTCCTCCGGCGTCGCCCCGCGCGCCGTGGTTCCCTTCATGGGCCGCGCGATCAGTTGCCCGTCGCGCAACGCGAAGAACAGTTCGGGCGAGAAGGACAGCAGCCAATCGGTGCCGGTCCAGACGATGCCACCATAACCTGCCGCCGCGCGCTGCCGAACGGCGGCATAGGCGGCAAGCGGATCGCCGAGCAGCGTGACCGCGGCGCGAAACGTGAGGTTGGCCTGGTAGATGTCGCCGGCCTCGATCCATTCGTGCACGCGCGAAAACGCCTCGTCATAAGCTTTGCGCGAGATGCCGGGACGGGGTCGGCCTAGCCACGCGCCGGCCGGATCGGGTAGCCGGGCCGCGACGTGTGTAGCCGGGATACGCTCGACGCCTTCGAACAGCCCGAACCACAGCAGCGGCCCATCGCCGCGTGGCGCAGCGAGCTTTGCCTCCAGCGCATGTCCGGTTTCATAGGCAATGTAGCCCGCGGCATGCAGGCCCTCGGCACGCGCCGCATCGAGCGCAGCCAATGCGGGACGCACCTGCGCGGTATTGCGCGCGACGACGGTCCGCACCGGCCGCGAATAGAGATGCGCATCGACGCCGCCGGACCGGGCATCGTCGAGCAGCACGAAAGGGGCGTCGGCGCGCATCGGCAGGGGCATGCAATCCTGCGCGCGGCTCCGCAACCCTCTGTTGCCGCGAACTTGTCCGCCGCCTATCTCCACAAGCGATGACCGACGCTAACAATCCCCCGCTGCGCGCCGCGATCGTGCCGGTGACGCCGCTTCAGCAGAACAGCACGCTGATCTGGTGCACTGAGACCATGCGCGGCGCCTTCACCGATCCGGGCGGCGACCTCGATCGCCTGAAGGCCGCGGCGAAGCAGCATGGCGTCACGGTCGAGAAATTGCTGATCACGCACGGCCATATCGACCATTGCGGGCAGGCCGGCACGCTGGCCAGGCAATTGGGCGTGCCGATCGAGGGGCCGCACGAGGCGGACCGGTTCTGGATCAGCCGGCTGGAGGATGACGGTCGCAGCTATGGCATCGACGGCCGCGTGTTCGAGCCGGATCGCTGGCTGGTCGATGGCGATACGGTAAGTGTCGGCAAGCTGACGCTCGACGTGTATCATTGCCCCGGTCACACGCCGGGTCATGTCGTTTTCCATCATGCGCCGTCGCAACTGGCGATCGTCGGCGACGTGATTTTCCAGGGATCGATCGGTCGCACCGACTTCCCGATGGGCAATCACCAGGATCTGATCGACGCGATCACTGGCAAGCTTTGGCCGCTGGGCGGCGAGACGGTGTTCGTGCCGGGCCACGGCCAGCCCAGTACCTTCGCGCAAGAGCGGCGCAGCAATCCGTTCGTCGCGGATGCGGTGCTGGCACGCGCCTGATGCTGATGAGCCTGTCATGCTGATCCTGGGTCTTGAATCGAGCTGCGACGAGACCGCCGCCGCCTTGGTAAGCGATCGGCGCGAGGTCTTGGCCCATAAACTGGCGACGCAGGAAGAAGCGCATCGTCCATTTGGCGGCGTGGTGCCCGAGATCGCCGCGCGCGCGCATGTCGAGGTGCTGGCGCCGCTGGTGGAGGCAGTGTTGACCGAAGCTGGCGTCACGCTGAACGAGGTCGATGCAATCGCCGCCACCGCCGGGCCGGGACTGATCGGCGGCGTGATGGTGGGCCTGGTGACCGGCAAGGCGCTGGCGCATGCTGCCGGCAAGCCGCTGGTCGCCGTCAATCATTTGGAAGGCCATGCGCTTTCGCCGCGGCTGGCTGACCCTGATCTTGCCTTTCCCTATCTGTTGCTGCTGGTGTCCGGCGGGCATTGCCAGCTGCTGCTGGTTGAGGGCGTGGGGCGTTACAGACGCTTGGCGACGACAATCGACGATGCGGCGGGGGAGGCGTTCGACAAGACCGCCACGCTGCTTGGCCTCGGTTTTCCCGGTGGGCCGGCGGTGGAGCGCGTGGCGCGCGACGGTGACCCGTTCGCCGTGCCGCTGCCGCGCCCGCTGGTGGGATCGGGCGAGCCGCATTTCTCGTTCGCCGGGTTGAAGAGCGATGTGGCGCGCAAGGCCGGCAAGTATGCGGTGGCCGATCTCGCCGCCTCGTTCCAGCAGGCGGTGGTCGATTGCCTGGTCGATCGCACGCGGATCGCGCTGGGCAAGGCGGCAGGCGCGACCGCCCTGGTCGTCGCGGGCGGCGTCGCGGCCAATGGTGCGGTTCGCGGAGCGCTCGAACGATTGGCGGGCGAGCAGGGCCTGCGCTTCGTTGCGCCGCCGCTTTGGCTTTGCACCGACAATGCCGCCATGATCGGCTGGGCGGGAGCGGAGCGCTTCGCCGCCGGATTGAGCGATCCGCTCGACATGCCGGCACGGCCACGCTGGCCGCTCGACCCGGATGCGGAAAAGGTGCGCGGGGCGGGGGTGAAGGCATGAAGATCGGCGTTTTAGGCGGCGGGGCGTGGGGCACGGCACTGGCTCAGGTGGCTGCGCGCGGCGATACGCCAGTGAAGCTGTGGGCGCGCGAGCCCGAGGTGGTCGAGTCGGTCAATTCAGCACATGAGAACCGCGCCTTCCTGGCTGGCGTAGCGCTGTCGCCGGCGATCCGCGCGACAAACGTGCTGGATGACCTGGACGAATGCGAAGCGCTGCTGGTCGTGGTGCCGGCGCAGTTCCTGCGCGGTGTGCTGACCCAGTTGGCGGTCGGCGCACGGCCGCTGGTGCTGTGTGCGAAGGGGATAGAGGCGGGGACGCGCAAGCTGGTCGCGGAGATTGCGCGCGAACTGCATCCACAAGCGCCAGTTGCCGTGCTGTCAGGACCCACCTTTGCGCATGAGGTGGCCAAGGGCCTGCCGACTGCGGTGACGCTGGCGTGCGAGGATGATGGCCTGCGCAACGCGTTGGCCGAGCGGCTCGCCGGGCCGGCCTTTCGCACCTATGGCTCGTCCGACGTGACGGGGGCGGAGATCGGCGGGGCAGTCAAGAACGTGCTGGCGATCGCCTGCGGCGTGGTCGAGGGCGCGGGGCTGGGGCTCAATGCGCGTGCGGCGCTGATCGCGCGCGGCTTTGCCGAGATGACGCGGTTCGGCGTAGCACGCGGCGGCCGGCCCGAGACGCTGGCGGGGCTGTCCGGGCTGGGCGATCTGGTGCTCACCTGCTCGTCGACCAATTCGCGCAACTTTTCGCTGGGCGTGGGACTGGGACAGGGCAGGCCGGCGGCGGAATTGCTGGCCGACCGGCGCACGGTTGCCGAAGGCGCGGCCACGGCACCGGTGCTGCGCGAGGCGGCGGCAGCGGCCGGCGTGGAGATGCCCGTGACGGCGGCGGTATGTGCCCTGCTGGAAGGCGCGCCGGTGGACGCGGTGGTGCGCTCCCTACTCGCGCGGCCGCTACGGGGCGAGGCGGTCTAGCCGGTTGGCGATTTCAGGGAAATGGATGCCCCACAAGGATTCGAACCTTGATCGAAGGAGTCAGAGGCTCTGAAAAGTTGGCTCGGAGTATAGATTTGTTCGAGCTTAGTTACAGATTAGTCACGACCAGAAAAAGTCGCCTCTTCTGCTTCCGTAAACACTCTACTACATGTTGCAAATTGCAACAAGGCATATTGAGTCTGGCTGCGTTTGATTGGTTCGATTGGAATCGTAGCCGATGGGACGTGGCGGCAGATTTACCTTGATGTTGGATAGCGTTTAGCTCGGACATCGATGCTCATCGGCGGGCGCATCCGAGCAAAGGGCGGGGCCATAGTTATCCGGGCGGAGGACCGAGGACGGGGGTTTTTCCGAACCACGTCGCTTTGGGGGTGATGTCAGACTCAGATGAGCGACGGCAGCCTCTGGATCGGACAGATCGGCGATCCCATGCAGATCAGCGCGGACGGCTGACCTTGCGGGCCTGTTGCCCCGCAACGGCAAAGGGGTCGGTCGCGTTCGCCTGGGGACTGTAATAGCGATCGATCCGGTTTCGAATACGATTTTGCACCCGGTTCTGAACCCGGCTCGCAATCCGGGCCATCGGCTTGATACCGGCTTGGTCAGCCGCAGTATCCCGGGTCTGGCGCTGACCGACTTGCCCGACCGAGGAGCGCGCGGTGCGGCCGCTTGGGTTTGTCTCGATCGGGGTCTGCGGCCGCTGCTGGGTCACCGGCTGTTCCCCGTCCTGGTTATCGGCGGCCGATGATGTGCTTTGCGGTGCGCTCGCTTGCGCAACCGCGGGCATGTTCGCCAGCGAATAGGCGAGGCTGAGCAGGATCGGAATGCGCAAGATCCTTACCTTCATCGCGCAGGCGCCAGTTCAACGCGGTCCAACTGCCCCGAAAGCCCCGCGATCGCATCGGACGCGCGCGCCGTTAGGACGAGGGTCTGCACGGGACAGTCTGCCGGGACGGCGAACATGCCGCTGAAATTGCCATTTGCAACATTTGAGTTCGGCACTTCGACCCGCCCAAGTTCGCGACCGTTCTGACAGCGTAGCGTCCAGTAGGGCAGGGCACTCGCCGTCTGTTCGACCCCGACACTGTGCCCGGTCAGGCGATAGCGGCCGGGCGGCAGCAACTGCAGCTGCTGCAACATCGGTCCGCCAACACTGGCCGGAGCGGCGAAATCAAAAATGCCGCCTTGGATACTGGTTGTGAGGCCCGATCCGTCGTTGATCGGGGTCCAGTCCAGCTGCGATGGCGTCTCCCAAATTGCGGTAAAGCGCGGGTCGCGTGAGCGGCGCCGCTCGGCGCCAAGCCGGATCGATGCGTAGTAGGACCAGGCGGCGTCGGTCTGGCCGCCCGCGATCAACGCGTTGACGGCCCCGGCTTGCGCAGTCTCCGGGACCACGACACCGGCACGGCGCAGCGCGAGGAACAGTATCGCGGTTGACTTGGGATCCGGTCCGTTACCTGCAAGGTAATTGACGAAGCCCTCGCTCCACATCGGTTTGCCGGCAAGCGTCTTGACCAGCTCGCGCCGGATATCCGGATCGCCGCTCGCCGACGCGAGTACCGGATAGAGCATATCAGCCATGTTGGGAAAAACGCGGAGTGTGATGTCATACTGGTGCAGCGCTCCGGGGATATCGTTGCGCTGGACCGCATCCTCGATCATGAACAGTTGCGTGCGGAGATCGCGCCGTGACAGCTTCTGCGCATAGGCGAAATAGCGCCGTGCTGCGGCCTGATCGTTGCGAATGGCCGCATTCACTCCCAGCGTGGCAGCAGCTGCGACTGCCGTCGGGTCCTGTTGCAAGGCGCGCTTCGCCAGCACATCAGCGCGGGCACGATCCTTCGGCGTTGCATCAGGCCCGGCCAGCGATGTTGCGTAGGCCGCGGTGATCCGCCCGTCATAAGGGGCAAGCCGGTAAGCCAGCCTTGGGTCCCGCTTCACTACCGCCTGCGCAAGGGTGAAGGTCAGGCTGTAATATCCAAGCACCACAACCACGGCGGCGAGCGCGAGCCGAACAGCCCACTCCTTCGGCGAGCGACGCGCCAGATCCCGACGAAACGACATCGGCCGGCCGCTTATGCCTTCGCGTCCTTGCGGCCATAGCCATAGCCATATTCATAGCCATACCCGTAATGGGCCTTGCGCGCCTCGAATTTGGTGAGCACGCCGCCGAAAATGCGGGCGTTCGCGGCGGCAAGGCGGCCGAGCGCGGTTTTGACAAGGCTCGAGCGGATGCCGTGCGATTCAACAGCGTAAACGACGCCCTCGACCCGACTCGCGATTAGCGGCGCGTCGGCGAGACCCATGACCGGCGGGCTATCGATCACCACATGGTCAAAGCACTCAAGCAGTCGGTCGAGCAAGACGCTCAGACGATTGCCAGTCAGCAATTCCGCCGCATTGGGCGGGATCGGCCCGGCTGACATCGCGACGAAGCCGAGGTCGCTCATCGGAAAGGTCAGCGTGTCGATATTGTCGTCGCCGGCCAGGAAGTTGCTTAGGCCCTTTTCGTGGTCGACACCGCCCAGATGATGGACCGAAGGCGAGCGCATATCGCCATCGACCAGGATAGTGCGCTTGCCGGCGCGTGCCAGCATCGTTGCCAGCGCGAGCGCAGTCGTCGACTTGCCCTCTGCCGGCCGAGTCGATGTGACCGACAAGGACCGCGGCACGCCATGCTCGGTCGTGAAGCCTAGGTTGGTATTGATCGCCAAATACGCGTCGACCAGGTCCGACTTGCGGTCGAGCAACTCTTGGCGCGGCGAAGTGCCGTCAGCAACCTTCGGTACCGATCCCAGCAGCGGCAGGCCGAGCCGCCGCTCGACCTCCGCCGGATCGGCAATCGCCTCGTCCATCTGCTCGAGCGCGAAGGCGATGAGCGCGCCCAAACCGAGGCCAGCAAGGAGAGCGATAAGAAGATTCAAGAACAACCGTGGGCTTGACGGACGCTGCGGCACGTCAGCCCCATCAACCACCGATATGTTATTGACGCCAACGCCCCCCGCGACACCGACTTCCTTATAGCGCTGAAGCAGGCCGTCATACAGGGCACGGTTGGTATCCACCTCTTGCTGGTAGATGTTATACTGGATGCTACGCCGACGGTCATCGAGATAGCTGGCCTTGAGCTGATTGACCCGGGCCTGCAGTGCATTCTCGCGCTGCACGGCTTCGCGGTGATCCGCCTGCACCGAGCCCAAAACGCGCGCCTCTTCTCGGGCAATCGACCGATCAAGTTGGTCGATCTGATTCTGAATTGCCTGCGCGGCCGGATAGCCAGGCTCGAACTGAACCATCAGCCGCTGATATTCGGCGGCAAGTTCCGCGCGACGCTGACGAAGACTATTAATGGCTTGGTTTCGCAACGCCTCGACTGATGCACCGGCTCGCCCATCTTGTTGCGCACGCGCCTCTGCTTGGATACGCGCGGCAGTAGCCTGTGCGAGCGCAGCATTGAGCGCGGCAAGATCATCGGCCACGATCGAGCGCTCGACGGTCGTGGGGCCGCCGGTACCCCCGCCCTGCGCCGGCAAATTGATGATCTGCTGTGCTGACGCATAGTCGACCAGTTGCCGTTGGCTATCATCGAGACGCTCCTTCTGCAGCGCAAGCTGACGCTGGAGGAGATTACGACCGTAAGAAGTCGCCTGAAGCTTTCGCTCAAGGTTAGTCTGAATGAAGTTGTCCGCCCATGCATTGGCAATACGGGCCGAGAAGCCGGGGTCAGCACTGGTAAAACTGATGTCAACCAAACGTGAAAGACGGGTCGGACTTATCGACACGTTCTGCCGCAAGATTGCCCCAGCGATCCGTTGACGCTCGGCACGGCCCGACGTCGGATAGCGGCCGTTCGCAAGGCGAAAGGCAGGGTGCTCGCTTGCGACATTGAATAATTGATAGAACTTGGGATCATCCACAAGACGTAGCTGTGCTGCGACCCGCTCAGACAATGCCCGGGACTTCAATAACCCATACTGAGTCTGATAAAACTCCTGATCGAACGATGTAGTCTCGCGTTCGACACCTTGGAACCCGGCAACCTTGTTTGCCTCACGCGCGATTTCGACCGTGGCTGTCGCCGTATATTTCGGCGTCATCAGCAAGGTCGCGACCAGTCCTAGCAGCACACATGCGACCGTCGCTCCAATGATTACCCACCGCCAACGCGTTGCAATGCGCAGATATTGTCGAATGATCGACGGGCGATCAGCCGGTGCCGGCGATACCGTTGCGGGCGGCGGCGGTGCAAAAGCAGCAGGACCGACCAGGTTAGACGAGATCAGGTTCATGAACTTGGCCTTACTGCAGAACGGCGATTAGCGGTGCGGCAAGCAAAGGCGCTACCGACACGAAGTCACGGAATAGGCGACGCTGCGGCGAGTCCCCGACTACGATGACATCATTGGCATAGATCGGCGGATCGTCATAAGCCCCCCGGCGGATCGCTTCGATATTGTAGAGACCGGCCATCTTGCGCCCCTCCACGGTGCGCAGGATGACCACTTCCTCCGTGCGAGCAAACTCGTTCATGCCCTTGGCCGAAGCAATCGCGCGCAGCAGCGTCATCTGATTAGTGACCGGGTACAGTCCCGGTTCGACCACCTGACCGTCGATCGTCACAACCTGGCTGACCGAGCTCTTGATGTTAACGGTTACCTCTGGATTGCGGACATAACGACCGCGCAGCGCGGTCTCCACCGCTGCGGCCAACTCCTGTGCGGTCTTGCCACGCGCATCGACCGTCCCAACCAGCGGCATGGCGATGCGACCACTGGCGTCAACCTGCATCTCGCGACTGAGGTCGGGAACGTTGAAGACATCGACCTGGATCGTATCCAACGGCCCGATCAGTGCAGGCCGATCGGCGGCGGTCAGGTCCTGACGATTGGGGGCAGGCAATGCCGACGCATCCGAGACGACCGTCAGCCGGTCAGTCGAAACCAAAGGCTCTCGGCGGGCGCAGCCCGTGACGGCAATCATGACGAGCAGGGCGGTGCAGAAATTACGCATGCGCTTAGAGATGTTTCCGATAAAGAGGACCCGGGCGGCTATAGATGCAGCCCAGCACCGGGTAAACCCGCAGTTCCGCCAGCTTTGCGGCCGTTATCAAGCCACAAGGCGGCAATAACGATCATCGTCATCATCAGCGGCGAGCGGGCGGGATAATCGAATATACTCGCGACGAAGATCAACAACAGCATCGCCGAGCCGAGCCGCCCAAGAGCCACATCGCGCTCGGATGGCTGGGCCGTGCGCCAGACATTAACGGAAGCGAAGATCATCCACACGAGGACCGCAAGTAGTAGGAGCAGGCCGGGCAATCCCGCGGTCTGTGCGACCTCCAGAAAATCGTTATGCGCATGATTAAAATAGGTCGGCTTGAGCATGTCAAAGGGCTCGACCATCCGAAACGTCGGTTCGAACGCCCCAAGCCCCGATCCAAAGGGGAAATACTGGGCAATCATCGCCATGACCCAGGGCAAGCTCCTCGTTCGCATGTCCTGCCCAAGATCGATCGCGAATGCCCGATCGACCGACATCGCTCGCCCCGCTACCAGCGCGACGAGCACTACGAGAATGAGAGTTGCGATCGCCGCTGGCAGCAACCATCGCGGCGCGTTCCGGAACCACCGCCCTGCGGAGGCGAGCACGAACCCCAGGGCCAGCACGCCGACAAGCAGCCCCGCACGCGACCCGGTCCCGAGGATCAGCAGCACGAAGATCAGCAGCAGCCCAATTGCGACGCCCCCTCGCCAACCGCGCCGTCTCCGGTCGGCGAAGCCCCAGACGAATGCGATCAGGCAGCCGAGGGCGAGCAGGACCGCAAAATGGTTCCGGTTGGCTAATGTTCCTCGGATGTCCCAGGCTGTTTCATTGATAAAGGGGTTGGCAAGGCCTGCACCCGAAGCCTGCATCAGGCCGATCAGGGCGGACAGCGCGATCACGATAGTCAGCAGGCCTGGCAGGCGCGCCCGCTCTTCGTCCTGCAATCCGGCCCACAGCATGAGTGCAGCTGCAGGCACGACGAGCGACCAAAGCGCGTTCCAGCTCGATGATGGAACCATGGAAAGGGGACGCCAGGTTTGCGCCTCCCCAGTCAATGCGCCGGCTTCGGCAACCGACTGATGTCCGGGCAACAGCTGCCACAGCGCAGGCGGCAATGGGATAAGCTGCAGTAGGATCAGACTCGCCATCGCTGCCAAGAACCATGGAACCGGGCCCGCATCCCGCCAGGATGGGCGAGCACCGAACAGAACCATAATGACGATGGCGCACCACGCGCTCGCTCGCACGACGATCTGCCCCATGACGTCCCCTCGCGACGCGCCGCCCGCGACCAGCAGGACCGTCAGGAACATTGCCAGCAGCATCAGCGGGAGGCTCGGGCGGTTCCGTAAACCTAGAATTGCGTAAATGCGCATCCGCACGCCTCTTAATTGAACATGCAGGGAAACGGAAGCTCAACGGCCTTAAAGATGAACCCAGCTCATTTCCAACTCACGAGCGGATAGCTGCATGCCCTGCACGAAGGGGCGGGAAGGCACGGGCAATTCGGTTGATCATCATTTTAGCAGGCTCCTCCACAAAGCGGACCGATGCCACCGCTAGGCCGATCGACATCATGCCGTAAAGCAGCAAGGCCGTCCCTCCTGTCAGTCCGGTCCGCTCGATAACGATCAGCACCGGCCAGTGGATGATATAGACGCCGAAGGAAATCCGCCCCGCCGCTCGCGCCCACGGGCGCTCGAACCACATCGTGAGGAGGCGGCAGCGGAGGGTCGCAGTGAACAACAGGATTACCGATACGATCACCAGCGGATCCAGATTGTTTTCAAACGTTGGCAAGCTGTTCTCGATTCTTAATCCAGGTATCGAGAGCAGGAAGAATAAGATTGACGTAATACTCAACGACCTGTTCCACCGCTCGGACGGATCGGCCGGAAACCAGAGCGCAATCGCGGATCCAATGAAAAAGAAATGTGCCCACATCGGGAAGCGTATATTATCAACATCGGTGGCGAACATGGCGATCCCAATCGCCGTGACGGTGACAAAGCACCAGACCAAACCCCTCGCTGGCCTACCGGCCTGCATGTCGCGCCACAGGACCAGGAAGATGGCATAGAATTGCAGTTCAACCGGGATTGTCCAAAGCGACCAGGCACAGGAAATTGCCGCGGCGCAGACCGCGCCGTTCCAATAGGTCTCGCGATACAATGCGACATAGACCGGCACAGACAACCAGAACAACGGCAGTACGCGTGCGGCTCGGTGGACGAGATAGGTGGCGACGCTCGCGCGATTGAAGGCAGCGCCTCCCCACAACCTCGTCAGCAGATAGGCGCTCAGCAGGAAGAATAACGCGACACCCATCTGGCCTAGGCCTTCGTGCAAGCGCTGGGCGGTATAGGTCGACAAACCATGGCTCAGCAGCACGCACAGCGCCGCAAAGCCGCGAAGCCCGTCCAGTCCAGGAATATGGGCCAAGCGTGGGTTTGATCTGGTCGACATGGGCACACCGCATATCAGATCGGCAAGGAACGGCCATCGCTTCCGCTCACACCCGTAGCAAGGACTGACATAGTTGCCGCTCATGGCTGCCGGACCTAGATTGACACGATGGCTCTTTCCTCCAGTTCCCCATCTGCCGGCCTTACCCGTCGCGGCCTGGCCGCAGCGGGTGGCACCGCGCTCTCCGCATTCGCACTGTCGTCTGGTGCAGCCGCCCGGCCGACCGACGCGGACGATCACCCATCAGTCGATGTCACGCGCGCGCCGTTCCTAGCGCGCGGCGACGGCGTCGCGGATGATGCGGCGGCCATCCGCGCCGCCGTCGCTTCGTTGCCGTCGACCGGCGGGATCGTCCTGCTGCCGGGGGGGCGGCGCTATCGCTTGGAGACAACGGTCCACGACGGCGGTAAACCGGTCACGTTCGAGATCGGCCATGCACAGGTTTTCGGGCCGGCAGTGGGACCGCTGTTCGATCTGCGGACCAACGGGTCGGCGATCGTCGGCCAAGGCCCGGGGGCCACGACCCTGCACCTGAACCCCGCACAGCGAAAGCCGGTCGCGCCGCGGCTCGCGATCCAGCTTAAGGGCGGCAAGGTGTCCGGCGCGATCGTGGAAGCGTCGGGCAGCGGCATCGCGACCACGCCACTGCTGGAGGTCGGCAAAAGCCCGACCGACGACAGCGCGGCTTTCGACCTGTCTCTCCGCGACGGAAAGGTGATTGGTGTTACCCCGATCGCTGCAGGCGCGGATTACAGAGCCGCACCCAACGTTCAGATGATCGGAGGCGGCGAATGTGCCGTGCGCCTTTATGAGGCCAGCCATTGCCGACTGACGGGGTTCACCATCGACATGGCGGGGCTGGCCCACGCCGTCGGCATCTTCCAGTTTGGCGGTTGGTATGCCGATGTTTCTTGTATCGAAGTCGCCGAGACACGGCAACACGCCAGCGCTATTGCCCTGCTGATCGACAGCCACACGCTGGGCCATGCCGGATCGAACGGCAACTGGGGTGGCGCCTATGTCAATCGTTATGCCCAACTGATCGCCAAAAGAACCGCCGTCATCGGGCACGACACGAGCAAGGCAACAACCCTTCACTTCGACACGCTGGATGCCGCGAACATCCATCTGCAGGCCACGATTGGCGTTCTGCTGAGCAATACGGTCCTGCAGGGGAACGAGGGTGCCTTCCTCGACCTGGTCAACGTCGATGGCCTGACGATGATTGGGGGCGATGTCGAAGGCGAGGCGGCGTTGGTCCGGGCGCGCGGCGTTTGCGACAATATTCGGCTCGCGCCCCTTGCTTACAGTGCAACGGGCGCAACGGTCAGGGGGCCGATCGGCACCGGATGGCGCCTTGATCTGGCCAAGGCCAATGCCGGCGATGCCGTGCTATGTACTGGCAATACCGGGTCAGCCGGTGTTGCCCTCCAGAATACCGGTTGGACCGAACGCCATCGCGCTGGGATCCAATATTCGGGGGGCAGCGTCGTCTATTCGTCGAACCTGCGGCTGACGGGGCCGCACGAGGGGCTTCTCGACAATCCCGACAATCCAGGTTTCGCATTAGTTATGACCGTTTCCGGTCAGCTGATCCTGCGGCGGGCGCAGGCCGGGGCGCGTAATGCGGTGGTGCGGGACGTGGCGATGTTCGATGACGGCGGTGTTCAGCTGCACGACCTACCGTCATCTCGCCCGCCCGCCGGGTCGAAACGCCTCTGGTTCGATCCGGCGGACGGCTTCACCGTCAAGTTCCAGCCCTGATCCCCTTCCGCCGCGTAGGCGTCAGCCTCGCAGCGTATCGATGTGATCCAGGAACCAGGCATAGGTCGCCTTGATTCCCTCCTCCAGCGGGATGCGAGGCTCCCACCCCATGTCCCGCAGGCGGTCGGCGCTCATCAACTTGCGCGGCGTGCCATCGGGCTTGGTTTCGTCCCGAACGATGTCGCCTGAAAAGCCGACCGCGCGCGACACCATGCCCGCGAGTTCGAGGATCGTCACGTCGCTACCCGATCCTACGTTGACGTGCTCGTCCGCCGAATAATGCTTCATCAGAAAGATGCAGGCATCGGCCAGATCGTCGACGTGCAGGAATTCGCGACGCGGCGAACCCGATCCCCAGATCTCGATCGATTGACGCCCTTCTTCCTTGGCTTGATGTGCCTTGCGGATGAGGGCCGGAAGGACATGGCTGTCCTTCAGGTCGAAATTGTCGCCCGGACCATAAAGGTTCGTCGGCATTGCCGAAATGAAGTCGCGACCATGCTGGCGGCGATAGGCTCGCGCCAGCTTGATCCCCGCAATCTTCGCAACGGCATACCATTCGTTCGTCGGCTCGAGCGATCCGGTCAGCAGCGATGATTCCACGATCGGCTGCTCGGCGAACTTCGGATAGATGCACGATGATCCCAGGAACATCAGTTTTGCCACGTCGCTGCGATGCGCCGCTTCGATGACATTCGCCTCAATCATGAGGTTGTCGTAAAGGAAATCGGCGGGATAGGTATCGTTCGCGAGGATGCCGCCAACCTTGGCCGCAGCCAGGAAAACCACGTCCGGACGCTCGGCCGCGAACCACGCGCGAACTGCCGCCTGATCCATCAAGTCCAGTTGATCACGACCCGCGGCGATGATCGTGCAGTCTTCCGTTGCAAGGCGGCGAACGATGGCGGACCCGACCATGCCGCGATGACCCGCGACGAAGACGCGCTTACCGGACAGATCAAATGTCGGAGTATCCATTCGATCAAACACCCTTGCCGATCGGCGCATCACGCATGATCTTCAAGTCGGCCTCGACCATCTCGCGGGCTAGGTCGCGCGGGCTGGTCTCGTGCACCCACCCCAGCTTTTCCTTTGCCTTGGTCGGATCGCCGATGAGCAGGTCAACTTCGGTCGGACGGAAATAGCGTGGGTCGACCTCAACCAGACAGCGGCCCGTGTCGGTGCAATAGCCCTTCTCGGCCTCACCTTCGCCTTCCCAGCGCAGCGCGATGCCGACATCGGCGAACGCCCATTCGACAAAGGTGCGCACCGGCGTTGTCTCACCGGTCGCGAGTACATAGTCGTCAGCCTCGGCCTGCTGCAGCATCAGCCACATACCGCGGACATATTCGCGCGCATGGCCCCAGTCGCGCTTGGCGTCGAGATTGCCGAGCCACAGCTTGTCCTGACGGCCCAGTTTGATCGCCGCCGCCGCCCGCGTGATCTTGCGCGTCACGAACGTCTCGCCGCGTAGCGGACTCTCGTGGTTGAACAGGATGCCGTTCGAGGCGTGCATGCCATACGCTTCACGATAGTTGACCACGATCCAGTAGGCATAGAGCTTGGCCGCGGCATAGGGACTGCGCGGATAGAAGGGCGTCGTCTCGCGCTGCGGCACTTCCTGCACCAGGCCATAAAGTTCCGATGTCGAAGCTTGGTAGAAGCGGGTTTCCTTTTCCATCCCGAGAATGCGGATTGCCTCGAGCAGGCGCAGCGTACCGATGCCATCGGCATTGGCCGTGTATTCCGGCGTCTCGAAGCTCACCGCCACATGGCTCTGCGCGGCAAGATTGTAGATCTCGTCGGGTTGGGTTTCCTGAACGATGCGGATGAGATTGGTGGAATCCGTAAGGTCGCCATAGTGAAGGTGGAACCTCGCATCCGCCACGTGCGGATCCTGATAGATGCCTTCGATGCGTCCGGTATTGAAAGACGAGGACCGCCGCTTGATCCCGTGGACGGTATATCCCTTTTCGAGCAGCAGTTCCGCAAGATAGGCACCGTCCTGTCCCGTCACGCCTGTGATAAGAGCAGTCTTATTGGTCATGTAACGTGCCTTCCAGATGTTTGACGGGCCATTCTCAGATGATGTCCGCCGATGCAAGATGGGGTATGTGTCCGGATTTTCGCGCATGAAGCCCATGTGGTGGGCTGTCAGGTTTCTGAGGATTGGCGCGGCAAATGCTGTATCGGCGCGCTTGTAACTGCCTCGCTTGAGATTTATCGAGCGGTCGCGGCCGCGTCAGGATTGCTGCAGACCTTTGCTTCACCTCACTATAGTTGCTGCCCAGCGCCGGCACCCATGCAGCCTTTAACGGAAAAACAGATGCAGGACACCGAAACGCCGTTTCTTCCATATTCGCGCCCGGATACCGGTGCCGAGGAAATCGAGGCGGTCGCACGCGCGATTGCCAGCGGATGGGTGACAACGGGTCCCGAAACTGCCGCTTTTGAACGGGAATTCGCAGCCTATCTGGGATCAGATGGCCACACGCTGGCGGTCAATTCCGCCACTGCAGGACTCCATCTCGCTTTGGAAGCGGTCGGCGTCGGTCCGGGTGACGAGGTCATCGTCCCGACCATGACGTTTACCGCCACGGCCGAGATCGTGCGGTATCTGGGCGCGGACCCGGTGTTCGCAGACTGCGACACGGCGACGCTCAATATCGACCCCGCCGCGATTGCGGCACTGGTGACGCCGCGGACGAAGGCGGTCGTGGTCGTCCATTACGGCGGCCTTGCCTGCGACATGACCCCGATTCTGGCGCTTGCCGCGACCCACGGACTGAAGGTGATCGAGGACGCCGCGCACGCCTTCCCGACGACCTATGGCGGGGCCTTGGTCGGGACTCTGGCGTCTGACGCGACGGTCTTCAGCTTCTATGCGAACAAGACGATGACCACCGGCGAAGGCGGCCTGGTCGTCACCCGGAACGAGGATTATGCCCGCCGGATGCGGATCATGCGCCTCCACGGCATCGACCGGGATGCATTCGGCCGCTTCCAGTCGCGCACCCCAGCCTGGCAATATCAGGTCGTCGCGCCCGGCTTCAAATACAACATGACCGACGTCGCGGCCGCGATGGGCCGCGTCCAGCTGCGCCGCATCGATGCCTTTGCCGAACGGCGCGCGCAGCTGGCCGAGATGTATCGCGACGCGCTGTCCGATCTGCCGCTGGTGCTGCCCGCCTATGCCCCCGGATCGGACCGGCATGCGTGGCATATCTATGCAATCCGCCATATCGACGGACCGAGCCGGCCCGAATGGCGCGACCGCTTCATCGAGGGCCTAGCCGCGGACGGCATCGGCACCAGCGTCCACTATATCCCGCTGCACCGCCAGCCCTTCTGGCGCGACCGCTACGGCCTGAACGCGGCGGACTATCCGCGCGCCGAGGAGGCCTTTGCCAGCCTGGTCAGCCTGCCGCTCTACACGGCGATGACCGACGACGATGCCGCGCGCGTGATCGCGTCAGTGCGCCGCCACGTCGGCGGCTGATCCGGCAACCATCCCCGGCGGACCCAGCCCATGAAGATCCACATCCATACGCCGTCGTTCTTTCCCTCGCTGGTGGGAATGACCTATGCCACGCATGTGCACGCCACGATGCTGCGCGAGCTGGGTGCCGATGTGACGGTCATCGCGCCGGCATCGGATGACGGGGCGATCGCGGAAGCCATCGACTACCGTGTCCGGCGCTTCGAGGTTTCGGGCAGCGGCCTGCCGTGGAGCCCGCTGCGCGGCGATGTGGACGGCATCATGGCACTGACTGCGGCTGACCGTCCCGACATCGTCATCGCGGAGGGATGGTTCACGCCGGGCTCGGTGCTCCTGCCCCGGTTCCGGCCTCATGCCCGCCACCTGGTGCTGGCGAGCCATGGGTCGGCGGACCTGTCGATCGAGCGCCCGTCACCGGCGCACGTCGCCCGCTCGCTGGCCTATCGCTGGGAAGAGGCCACCCGCACGCGTTCCATCATCCGGCAGCTTTCGGGCGCCATCATCCTTTCTGCCTGGGAGGATCGCGACCGGTTCTGTGACGTGACGTGGCTGCGTAAGGCAGGGACCCCCACCTATGTCTGTCCGAACGTCTCAACCTATACCCCGACCCAGGGACACGCGCTGCGTGCGGACAGGGTCGACCTGATCCAGATTGGCGAGATGAAGCCGCACAAGGCGCCCGAGCGAGCCGTACAGGCGCTCGCCGCCTTGCCCACGCGGTTTCACCTCAATCTCGTCTTCCCGCGCGAAACCGAGCACTTAGCGCATGTCCTGTCATTGGCCGAAGGCTTGGGCATTCGTGACCGGCTCCACCTCGTCGTGGGCAAGAAGCGTTCGGAACTCGAGCCGATCGTCGCGGGCAGCGATGTCCTGTTGATCACGTCGCCGTCCAAGGACGTTCAGCCGATCGTCGCGGTCGACAGCCTGGCCAAGGGGCTTCCCTTCGTGTCCACCGATGTCGGCTGCATGCGAGAGTTCGGCGGCGGGATCGTGACACGGGCTGATGCGATGGCGGAGGCGGTCGCCCGCATCTGCCGCGACGCAGACACCTATGCCGAGTTCAGCCGCGACGCCTGTCGGTATCGCGACCAGTCGCTAACGCCCGATATCGCGCGAAGGTCGATGCTCGCGATGCTGAGCGATATGGCGAACCAATCATGATCCGCCTCGTCCAGGCCCTCGTCCTGTTGGGCTGTGCGTTGCTGAGCCTCAATTTCGTCGGCAGCGACCCCGCCGATCTCGTCTTCGTCGGCGCGGGCGGGCTCATCTTCCTTTTGTCCCCGGCGACGCCCTTCTTCAACGGCATCCACCCGCTCGCTCGGCTCGCGATCACGCTGGTCATCGCCTTTTACGCCATTTCTTGCATGGCGGGATGGCGATCCATCTCGTTCGTCTTCTATTTCGTGTCGGGCCTGTTGTTCGCGATGTCCGCCTTCTGGGCGACGCGGTACGACGATCGCTTGCCGATCGGCCTGGCGCTGTTCGGCGGCTTCATCATCCTGAACGCGCTGCTGCTGGCGATATGGAGCGTCGACATCTGGCCGGAGTCGGTGTTCTTCGACCTGTTCCGCGACGGCCGGTTCATGGGTCCCCCCGGCGATCCCAACATGACCGGGCTGATGGCGTCGTTCGGCATCTATTTCTTTCTCGATCGCGCGGTCCGCCCGGGCCTCGCGAAGCTGCAGATCGCGATCACCTATGCCGGCCTCGGCGGCTCCCTGCTAATCCTTCTGGTGTCAGGCTCCCGCTCCGCCTGGGCGGCGGCCGCCGCGGGGCTGATCGTCTATGTGCTGGTCGCGCGGCGCAGCTTCAATATGCGCCTCGTCGGCATGGGGTTCGCGATGGTCGTGGGCGTCATGGTCGTCTCGATGGGCATGTTCAGCCAGTCGTCTAATGTCGAGGACGTGTCAGAACGGTTCCGCACCATCATGGTGCAGGACAATTCGGCCGAGCAGGAACGGTTCGGCTTCCTCTATACGCGCGCCGCCCTTGCGGTTGCGGCGGACCATCCGCTGGGCATCGGTCCGGGGATGACGCCGATGTACACCGGGATCAGCAGCGTCGACGGCGACCCGATCGGTGCGCACAATTCCTATGCAGAGGTCATCACCGAAAACGGGTGGTTCATGGCCGCGCTCTTGTTCACGTTGTTGTCGGTCACCTGGTTCCGAACCTATCGCTTGGCCCAGTTCGATTGCTTCTTCAACGACACCTCGTGCCGGACAATCGTCGCGGGCCTGACGTCGACGGCGGTCTTCGGGATGGGGCACGACCTGTTGGCGTGGCGCGTGGGATGGGTTTTTCCGGTGCTGGGCATCCTGGCGGCGTTCAGCTTCCACTATCGCTCGCGCGTCGAAGCCCCCCGGGTCCTTTCGGCCTAGGCGATGGGCAACCTGATACTGACGGCGTTGCAGCTGTCGACCTCGGTCGCGCGGCTTGCCGCCTTTGCCTTCAGCGTGCTGGTGATCGGCACGATCGAGGGCACCGCGCCGCTTCTGTTGGTGATCGGGTATCTCCCGTTTCTCGCCTTTTTCGACATTCTGATCCAGTCGTCGTCGCGCGCAGCCCATCTTCACGGTGCCGTCGCCTCGGGCAGGATCGACAGGCTTCACAGCGGCTATGCGCTAGGCGCCCTGTTTTTCATCGTCCTCGCCTTCATCGGCGGCTTCTGGTTCCCGGAGGCGCGGCAACTGCTCGTGCTCGGCGCCTGGCCGCTGGGCGCGATCGGCTTCGTCTGGGAACGACGGATCGCCAAGCGTCTCAGGCAGTGGTTACTGAGTACGATCGAACTGAGCCTGCTGGCGCTGACCGTCGCGCTTCAGCAACTCGCCGGGCTGCCCTGGCCGTTGCTGTTGCTGTGCATCGTCAGCTTTCCCGTGGCGCGTCTGGTCGTCCTGGCATTGCCAAGCGGACCGCGCGGCAGCGAACCGGCCCCCACCGCGCCTTTACCCGACGATCCGCAGCCGGCCGCCGCGGCGGGTGCGACTGCCAGTAGGCGCCGCGGGATTGGTGGGTATGTCAGTGCATCGCTCGCGCAGCAATTGATCGCCGCCGCCGCCGCGTCGTTGCCCGCCATCTATGCTCAGGTCAGCGGCGACTGGGACAAGCTGTCGCTGCATGTCGCCGTCTTCCGCTCGCTCCACTCGTTGGCGGCGATCGTCTCGCTCACGATCAACGCGATGAGCTCGCGCATCTTCTATCGTCAGGTCGGCACGGGTTTCGAGACGCTGGAAGGGCGCTTCCTTGACGCCGCCCGCCCGATCCTTGCAGTGGTCATGCTGGTGATCGCGGCCGCCGGATGCGTCGCCCTTGTCGGTCCCGCCAATCCGACGGTATTTGCGCTGACGATCCTGCCAGCGATGGCCATCATCAACGCCGAGTCCTCGCTGCTGTACAACCGGGGACTGCCGATCGGAACTATGCATTGCCAGATCCTCATCCTGTTGCTGTCGTGCGCGTTCATGACGTTGCTCGTCGGGCCGCCCTGGGGGGTGGCAGTTGCTCTCGCGATTTTCACCGGCTACGGGGCCTTCATCATTCCTGGCGTCCTGCGATTACACCGGCAGGCGTTGAATCGCATTTGATCCCGCCAGCACATCCGGCTGATTGCGGCACTTCCGACATGACGACATTTCTGGACAGCAGTATGATGGTCACAACGCCCGATGCTCGAGCGACCCTCCTCGTAAATTCTTCCGACGGTTTCGAGGATTGCTGGCCGATCTTTTTTTCGTTTCTTGAACGATACTGGCCAGACATGTCGTTTCCGGTTCTGTTGAACACGGAATGCAAATCCTGGTCTCATCCCCGTCTGCCCCTGACCGCAAGCCGTGTCGCGGCGGGAGAGATGCATCGCCTGACGTGGAGCGAGTGCCTGATTCGGGCGATCGACCAAGTCGAGACCCCACTATTGCTCTACTTTCAGGAAGACTATTTCATTGATCGGCCGGTCCGCGCCGACATCGTCGACCGGGCGATCGACCTGATGATCCAGAACCCCGAGATCGGCCACATCGCCCTGACAAAACATGCCAGCCATGGGCCTTATGGTGCCAGCAACTGGCCTGGATTCTCCACGATCGGACAGAAGGCCCGCTACCGGATCGCCACGCAGGCCGGCCTGTGGCGCCCGTCGGTCCTCAGATCCTATCTGCACCCGCGCGAAAACGGATGGATGTTCGAAATCCTGGGCACGCGCCGGGCGCATCGCCGCAGGGACCTGTTCCTGATGGCCGACTTCGCCCGGGAAACAGGCGGGCCGGCGGTCGACTATATCCACACCGGCATCATCAAGGGCCACTGGCATCCGGCAATGCCGGACCTGTTCGCCCGGCATGACATCTCGATCGATACGAACCGTCGTGGGCTCTACGTGCAGCCCGACCCCGTCCGCCGCAAGATGGAGGTGGTGCGCAAGCTCGCCGCCGATCCGCGCCATCTGCTCAATCAGTTGCTTGGTAGATACGAGGCATGAAGCGCGCCTTCGACATCGTCGTCAGCGCGCTGCTGCTACTGGCGACCGCGCCCATCCTTCTTGTCGCCGCGATCGCTGTGCGACGCTCGTCGCCCGGTCCCGTCATCTTTCGGCAGGTGCGGATCGGGCAGCACGGACGTCCCTTCAACATCTTCAAGTTTCGAACAATGCGGCCAGCGACCGAGCCCGGGCGCGAGATCACGGTGGGCCAGGACAATCGTATCACGCCGATCGGTGCCGTCCTGCGCAAGTGGAAGATTGACGAGTTGCCGCAGCTCGTGAACGTGCTGCGCGGCGACATGAGCCTCGTCGGGCCGCGACCGGATGTGCCGTCCTATGTCGCGCGTTACCCGGACGAGCTGCGCCGCCGCGTCCTGTCGGTGCGGCCCGGCATCACTGATCCGGCATCGATCAAGTACCGTAACGAGAACGACCTGCTCGCCGGGCAGCCAGACCCTGAGCGCTACTACCTCGATGTGATCATGCCCGACAAGTTGGCACTGGGTGCCGCGTATGCCACGCGTCCCACGCTGACGGGGGATATCCGCATCATCCTCGCCACGTTGCGCACCGTTGTGACAGACCGATAGCATGACCGACCGATCGTCGCCGCCGCCCGTCGAACGGCGCCCCCTTCGCATCTGGCTGTTCAACCCCTATGGCCCGCTGCCCGACGAGGGGTGGCGGGAATACAGCTATGTGACGATCGGATCGGCGCTGGCTGAGGCAGGTCATGACGTGACCTGGTGGACGTCGAACTTCTCGCACCATTTCAAGACCTTTCGCAGCGAGGGATGGGAAGACCGTCAACTGCCGTCGGGCCTGACCGTCCGTCTGGTTCCGACCCCCGGCTATCGGCGCAACATCGGGCCGGGCCGCTTTATCCGTGACGGCGTGTTCGGATGGCGGGCGTGGCGCCGTGCCGCCGAGCTGCCGCCGCCCGACGTGATCCTCACGTCCGAGCCGGCGACGATGGGCGGTCTTGCCGGTCCTCGCTTGGCGAAGCAGACCGGTGCCGCGCTGATCTATGACCAGATGGACCTGTGGCCGGAACTGATGGTGCAGGTACTGCCCCGGTTCCTGCAACCGCTCGGCCATCTGGCGTTTTGGCCGGTCTACGCCTGCCGCCGCGCAATCTTTCGCCGTCTGGATGGCGCGATGGCGCTGGCCCGCCCCTATTTGACGTCGATCACTGACGAGATCCCGGCAGACCGGCAGCCGCCGACCCTTGTCGTCTATAACGGCATCGACGTGCCCGCCTTCCGCGCGGTGATGAAACAGCCGCTGCCGGCGGATCTGGCCGCGCGGTTCGACCGGCCGGGGCCAAAGGCGATCTTCGCCGGATCGCTAGGGCCGTCCTATGATGTCGGGCCGATGATCGAGGCAGCGCGAGCGCTGCGTGGATCCGGTATCACGCTCTACATCGCCGGCGATGGTCCGGAGCGCTCGCGGGTGGAAGAGGCGGCGGCGACCAGCGACACCCTCGTCTATCTCGGAAAACTGGCACCCGACATGCTGCCGCGCGTCTACGCGCAATGTGATATCGGCCTGTCCTGCTACTCGGCCAGTTCGAACGTCGAGATGTGCGACAAATTCTACGACTATACGGCGGCCGGGCTGATCGTGGTGAACTCGCTGGGCGGCGAGGTGCGGGACTGGATCGAGAGGGCCAGCCTGGGCCTGCAATACCGCGCGGGCGATGCGGCGTCACTGGCGTCCGCGCTGGAGACGATCACCACCAGCCCGGACAAAGCCGCCGCGTGGCGGGCTGCATCCTGGAAGATCGGTACGACCTTCGACAAGGATGTGCAGCACCGGCCGCTGGCAGGGTGGATCGAAGCGATTGCCGCAACCCGGCGGCGGCGGGACGCCCCGTCAGTCTGACGGGCGGGTGGTCAGCCAGTCGCGCATTGCCTGGGGATCGAAATAGCTGGCCTGGACCACGGGATCTGCGTGATGGCGCGCGTCGACGTCGCGGACGTCGCCGACGATCCGAGCGGGAACACCGCGAACGATCGCGAAGTCAGGTACATCCTGCGTCACGATCGCGCCGGCGTCGATCCGGCACCCCCTGCCGACGGTGACCCCCGGCAGGATGATCGCGCCGGCCCCGACGAAGCTGAAGGCGCCGATCGTCACCGGGCGAAGCGTATAGCCGGGACGCTTCGCCGCCTCGATCTCGATATAGCGGCTGCCGCACAGACGGATCGCATCCTGGCTCCCGTGCGACAGTATCCCCGACCAGGTGGCAAGCTGCACGCCCTCGCCGATGCTCACGCCCGCGCTGCCGTCGACGTGGCAGTAATGGCCGATCCAGACATTGTCGCCCATCGCAATCCGGTGCCGCTCGAGCAGCGTCGCCGACGAGCTGATGCGCGTGCGCTTGCGAAATCGTCCGCTGACGAGGTCACGATAGCCATAGGCGACGAACGGCCGTTTGGCGGCGGCAGCCAAATTCATCAGGATCGAGATCAATCGGCCCAGCGGTGAAAGATATAACCTTCGCAGCATATGCACCCGTTCCCCTGAAAACCGTCGTTAATCCTGCCGATATCCGGTGAATTCGGGCACGAGACGTTTCAGCTCCGCGATCAGCGCCGGAGCGTCGTTCGCCGTAATCAGCGCCGCCAACCGTTCCAGCGCCGGGTTGAGGGCGTCCCAGGAGATAAAGGATTCGTTGGCCTTCATGATGAGCGGATGGTCCGACGGTTCGGAGGTCGTATCGATCAACAATTCCTCATACAGCTTCTCGCCAGGTCTCAGCCCCACTTCGCGGATCTCGACATCGCCCTCGGGATTGTCGGCGTCGCGCACGGTCAGCCCCGATAGCGCGATCACGCTGCGGGCGAGGTCGATGATCTTGACCGGATCGCCCATGTCCAGGAGGAACACCTCGCCGCCGCGAGCCATCGCCCCGGCCTGGATGACGAGCTGCGCGGCCTCGGGAATGACCATGAAGTACCGGGTCATTTCCCGGTGCGTAATGGTCACTGGACCGCCGGCATGTGCTTGCGCGCGGAACAGCGGGACGACCGAGCCGCTCGAGCCGAGGACGTTGCCGAACCGGACCATGCTGAAACAGGTCTTCGCATCCTTGGCTGCCAGTGCCTGGAGTATCTGTTCGGCCAAGCGCTTGGTCGTGCCCATTATGCTGGTCGGCCGGACGGCCTTGTCGGTCGAGATGAGTACAACGTGCGCGACATCATGGCGCAGAGCCGCGAGCGCGATGTTCGCCGTTCCCAGAACGTTGTTCCGCACCGCCTCGACCACATTCTCCTCGACGAGGGGAACATGCTTGTAGGCTGCGGCATGGAAAACAACGTCTGGCTTGTGCGCCGCAAACACGTGCCCGACCAGATCGGGTACGGCGACCGATCCGAGCACCGGGAAGATTTCCACGTTCAGCGCCTCCTGCGTGGCGAGCAACGTCAGTTCGCGGTGGATCGCGTAGAGTGCAAATTCGCTGTGATCGAGCAGGAAGATCGCCGCCGGGGCATTGTCGATAATCTGTCGGCACAATTCGCTGCCAATCGATCCGCCGGCGCCGGTGACCAGCACACGCTTGCCGGTAATATTGCGACGGAGCAGCGTGTCATTCGGAGCGACGCGGTTGCGGCCTAGGAGGTCGTCGGTTTCCACCTCGCGCAGGTCAGATACCTTGACGCGGCCATGCGCCAGGTCGAGCATGCCGGGCAAAGTCCGGACATTGACCGAATGAGCACGAAGTGCGGCTACGATTTCATTACGCCGTTTTCGCGTGGCAGAGGGGATCGCCAAGAAAACGTCCGACACCTGGCGCTTTGCGATCACATCCCTGAGTTGGGCTGGCCGATACACATGAAGGCCGTCCAACGTCTGCCCCGACAATGATAGATCGTCATCGACAAAGCCGGCGACGATCATTTCCCTGCTTTGCCTCAGGGCGCCCAGCAACTGACGACCTGCCGAGCCCGACCCATAGATCAACACCGTGGGTCGATCTGCAACGCGCGTCGATACGCCCGACAGGCTAATTATTTGGGCAAGTAATGTTCGCTCGGCCAGGATGACCAGCAATAGAATGGCCGGCTGTAGCAGCCCTATCGTTCGGGGAACCCCGGGCACGCCGTAATATGTGAATATGATAGCATATGGAATCGCGTAAACAAGCAGATTTCGAGACAGGAGTTTCACCGTCGTTTCGCCAACATAGCGAAACAGGGTGCGGTATGAACCGCCAATCCAGAATATTAATAGACAAAGCGCTACAGAAAATATCAGAGAAAGGGCAATCGGTTTCGTAATTTGAGGAACGTAGCCTAATCGAAGATATATTGCTATCAGACTGGCAAGCGCACAGGATAAAGCGTCGCTCAACAGGACCAATGAGCGTTTCAGTAAGCGTGGCGCAGAAGTTAATGTTTGCGTTACACGATCCCACATCAGATTAGGCAACTATTTTCTCATCTTTTGATATTAGTAGCTTTTCAATGCGCCCGGCGACGATGGAAGGCCGCGCCGGATCAGAAATTGATGCTCAATACAAAGGCTAATCACCTACCGGCATTGTCTTGTCCCCCGCCCTTCTGAGCACCGCGATTGCAGGCATGTGGCGCTTTCCTACGAGTCTGCATGTCGATGGCAGCCGGATCGGCGCGAACCGCCCCGGTCGGCCCTGCGGTAACGCATCGCAGGCTCGACCGCTAGGCCTGCAGAAAGGTCGATATTACAGCTTACGGCCACCCCCAAACGCTTGATAATCGCACGCTGTCCGAGCCGCTTGCCGTCATCGGGCAACTCTCGGATCGGCGTAGCCGCGTTGTGCCGCATGGGGGCGATCGGCTGAGTTTCAGCATGGCGCTGTGGCACTCAAAGCAGTGCCTTGCCTTGTCCCCGATCATGCGAAAGATTTGGCCAAAGCGCTTTGAATCACGTGCGTCGCCCGGGTTCACGACGAAGTCGAGTTGTCGGCCTTGCCGTCGCCACACGCATGGAGCTTGGGTGCAAAGCCACCTCGCGATCGGCCAAGCGCCTCGGTCACATTTCATGCCAACTGCACAGCGGTGCACTCTGACGATGGTGTTCCGATCATCGATCATGTCGGCGGAGTGCTCTGCAGCACCACGCGGCCATCCAGACCGCATATATGGAAGAAATTGCGTTCAACAAGGGGTTCGTCACCGCGGATCATCCGCGTGCCGCGGGCGAGCGGATCAGTAGAACCGGCTACGGCCGCGCGATCCTTAACGCGGTGGATGGTCGATGGACGGCAGGTCGCCAAAAGCGGGTCGGAGATGATTTGGAGTACGGCCCGAAGGCGGTCGCGCATTGCAGGCCGTTCCGGCCGATCTTCCGACCGTGAGCGGCGTTCGACATACCTTGCTTGCTATGTGTCGTGGATCAGTAGCCCAGCACTACGCCCCCTGCAGCCACGCCGCTTCAAAGTGACGGGTCAGATCACTCTCGACTGCGGTCGCAATCGCTGCGTCCTGCTCCGCCTGTTCGAAGAGATGGCCATAGGTATCGAAGGTGACCTGGATGGAGGAATGGCCCATCCAGTATTGAATTCGCTTTGGGGATACGCGCTGTTCGATCCACAGGGCTGCGGCTGCGTGGCGAAAATCGTGCAGCGTATATCGAATGGATCGTTCGACAGTGCCCTTCTTGTAAACTTCATCGAACACCCCGGCTGCGAGGAGGATTGGCTTCAGCACGTTGTTCGTGAGGTAGTTGTGGGACATGACCCGGCTTCCGACGGACGGGAACACAAGGTTGAGAAACGAGCTGGGGCATTGCGAACGCCACCTTTTCAGTACCTCGATCGCACTTGGTGGAAGTGGGATTGTGCGGAAGCCAGATTTGGATTTCGGCGGGCCAATCACGTTGTTGCTGTCCGCCCGCTGGTCGATCGTGATGGTACCGCGCCGCGCGTCGAAGTGGCGCCAGCATAAACCGCGCAACTCGGACGCGCGCAGCCCCGCAAAATACAGGAGCATGACAAGCGGCAGGGCCATCGGGTCGGAAGACATCGACGCCAGCCGCAGGATCATCCGAAGCTCGCCCTTGAGCGGGATTACGACATCGGGGGTGCGCGTCGAGCGCTTGATCGACACGTCATCGAACACATTCTGCGAAACATGGCCCTTGCGCTTTGCCTCCTGAACGATCGCGGTGAGCGATTGCAGCACCCGAATGGCCATCGGTCTGCTGAGCTTATCGAGCAACTCGTCACGCAGGTTTTCGGCGATCGGGATGGTCAGGCTGGTGAGCTTCACGCCGCCGCACAGGGGCACGATGTGCAATCGCACATGCTGCTCGTACCCGGCGATCGTCGTCGTCTCGAGATCCTCGCGCCAGTGCCGCTTCATCCATAGTTCGGCGGCGTCGGCGATCGTGATGGACTGGCTGCTCGGCGTATGGGTGCCCTGGCTGACCTCGAAGGACGCGCCGACCAGCCACGCTTCGGCATCCGCCTTCCGTTTGAACTGCTTGGCGCGGCGCTTGCCTGCCCGATCGACATAATCGACCTGCCACCGAACGCGGGATTCGCCGTCGGGCGTGGTCCAGGCTCGTCTTCTAATCACAGCCATTATTTTTCCTTTCGAGGGTCGAGGCTTCGCCCCTCTGCATCAACCTCCAACCGCCATGCTTCCGTTGCTGCCCAGACAAAGGCGCTCTCGATGTCGGCCTTCTTCATCGCACTCGTCAGTCCGGTGAGGACATCAGTGATGTTGATGACGCTGCCGCGCGATCTGGTCAGCGCCAGCAGAGACTGGCGTAGCTGATCGGCGCTGTCGGCGGGATCGATGCCGATAATCGGGGCACCCTCAGCGGGCTTCGCATCGCCCTCCAGTTTGATCAGGCCGGCAAAGTCGCCCTGAGTAAAGGCGATGACGATCGGGTATGAGCTGTCTCTCGCTCGCAAAAAGGCTGTTCGGAGCCAATCCCACCAGGTCCTGACCTGTCCGATCGCTCGTTCCGGCGACAGGCCGAGCTGCATCAGCTCAAGCACGAACGTGGTTTCAAGAAGGTGGTCGGGGCAATATGCCATGCGGGTGACGCGGCGGTTATTCGCTCCCTTGGGACAACCCATGCGCTGCAACTGCTTGAGCCGCATACGAAATTTTTCACGCTGCTTGTCGTGGACTTCGAAATGACCGGCAAGCGTGTTCTCGAATTGGGAAAATGAAAGCACAAAACCTCCGTATATGGAGGCATTTATATCCATTGAAGATCGACGCGTCTATGGCTACACTTGCATCCATAGGGAGACAGGTCGATGCAAGGTGACATTCTGAAGGGGGCTCGAGCAGCCGCGCTCGCCACCGGGCTCAAAGAGCGCGAAATCTACTATCTGGTCGAGCGCAACCATGTGCCGTTCCGCAGGGTCGGCCGTCAGCTCTTTTTCAGTCGAAAGGCATTGATCGAGGCGCTGCAGCCTCCGGTCACCTGACGCCGGACCGCGCCAGCAGGCGTGCGTGGCGGGGGTCTGCGGCATCGCATTGCTGGTCCGAGATGGAAATCGCGTCGCTGGATGCATCGTACATAGACAGTGACGCCAAGCTCAGCCGCGCTTCGGAGGCAGCTGAGCTTGGCCGGACTCGCTCGTTCCCACCCGCCGAACCGGGACCGCGCGATGATGGCGGATCTCATGCTCGTTGCGATCATGCATCGACGGCCACCCTTCGGGCATCGACGCGAGCATTCACACATGCGGTCCCCAATCGAGCGGGGGAATAACAGGCGGTCGTAATCGCGCCAGCGGGCAAAATATGAACCCATGAAGGATCAGATATTGATCAAGGATCTTCGCGAGGCTCGACGCTCGACCGGTTGGTCTCAGAAGACGCTTGCCGAACGGATCCGAACCGATGCGCAAGTCGTCAAGCGGTTGGAGCGGGGCGTGGGAACCGTGACCACGCTGATGGCGGTCATGGCTGCGCTCGATTATCGTTTGACCGGGGTAGGTCCGGGCAGGGACTTGCCTGACCAGCTGCGCAGACGTCGGCTGAAAAAGGCTCTGACCGTGGAGGCCGCGGCCGGGAGGGCTGGGCTGTCGCGCGCGACCGTGCGAAATCTGGAGCGCGGCGGCGGGTCGGTCGCCAGCCTCCTTCGCCTGCTGGCGGTCCTCGCGCCGGGCGCACGTCGGCGCGCGCCGGAGCGAAGCTATTGGGGCCAAGCGGATAAGGAAGACCGCGATAGTCGCTTTACACCGGCTGAGTTCATGGCGCCGATTTACGATGCATTTGGGGAGATCGAGATTGACCCATGCGGCAATGTGCTCAGTCCAGTCATCGCGCGCCGGCGGATTCTGCTGAGCGAGGGTGGCGACGGTCTGACCGAGGATTGGAACGGCACGTTGGCGTTCGTCAATCCACCCTATTCGGAAGTGCTGAAGTGGCTTCGCCGCGCTTATGATCAGTGGAGGGCCGGCAATGTTCAGACGGTTCTGTGCCTTGTGCCCGTGCGGACTGACTCGGCCTGGTTTCACGATACGCTCAGTCCGGACGCCGACATCTATTTCCTGCAGGGGCGCGTCAAATTTTTGGATTCGCGCGGAAAAGCACAGCACACACCGTTCGCGTTGATGCTGGTCTGCCTTGGCACCACCGCCGAGCAGAAGCGTCGCTATGCCCAGTCGGTCACTGGCTTCTGGATGCCGCGCCGCGCGGCTGGCGAGGGCGAAATTGCCGCTTGAGCGCTGGATCCGCCGGGACCGATGACGTCGATCCCGGCGGTCCTAGTTAGCCGGCGGCTGGCAGCGTGCTGTGGATGTAGCGGCGGCACTCCTGCGAAGGAGCGGCGGCAGCACGCCGCCGCACCGCGTGCTTGGCACGAGTGATACCCGCAGCCGTTGACCCGCAAGGCTTGCCGGCCAGATGCACCATCTCGTCTCTCTCGAACACGAGGTGCCCCACGCTTGCCGTCGGGATCAACACACAGCCGCCACCGCGCCGGTGCATCCAGAGATCGCACCGACGCACCATATGTGTCACACCTTCGCGCGACGCGAAGACTGTGATGCTACGAGGGCGTAGCACCGCATTGCCAGGCTCGAACTCGAAGTAAACAATGTCCGACCCGGTCTGCTCCATCAGACTGGAGACGATTTTCAAGACCGTCAAATCCACTGGCTCGCCCGCCATAAACAGATAAGGTTCCGAGGCTCGATCGGAACCTTCCGGGACAAGCAGCTCGCGCGCCGCGACGAGAATGCGGTTGCGCTCTTCTCGCAACACTGCGGCATTATTTATCTGGTAACCTTGGGTCTTGGACATCGCTTAAACCTTCTCTTCGTATAATAGCCGTCAGGCGCTCTTGAATTTCCTCCTTCGGAGGTCCTTCATTCGCTCTTCCTGACATCGCTTATCTTCCGGCTTTCGCCGGCGGGCGCCTGAGAAGGTCGCCCGTGCGGTGTCCTGGGCATTCACATGGCCATGTCGGAGGGGTATTCACGGCTCACCCCAAAGCGCCAGACGCTGTTCGCTTGCGCCTCGCGCGATCCCTGCAGCGCGCTCCGCAGCATCGGCATAGGGCATCGCGTCGCTGTGGATCAGGGTCGAACGGCCGATGATCACGGCAGCAGCGCGCTTGTCGATCGGTACGAGCGCCGCCATTCGATGGGGCAGCGTCCAGAACAGCAGATCCAGCGCAAATTCGGTTCGATCCCGCTGGATGAAGAGGGCGTCGTACCGCAACGCGCGCCCTACCGCATTCGCGCGTATGCTGACGATCAGCATGTCGCAGTCCGCCGCGCGTGCGATGCTTTCGGCCTCGGCCAGCGTCGGCTCCACTGGTCCCGTCACGCCGGCCAGGATCAGCCGCATCGAGGGTAGCTCGATGCAGCCGGGTGGCAGCGTAGACTGCGGATGGGGTTCGAGGATCGCTGGCGGCGAGCAATACGGCAGCAGCCCAAGCATCGCCCGAACCATGGGCGAGCCTATGTCCAGCCGATGGATCATCTTTGACATTTGTACACCTGGGTTGGACGGGATCCGGCGGCCTTGTCCGACAGTGCCAAGGCGCGCTCATCCAGCGCGGGCCAGCGGTTCATTTGCTCGCTCGACCCAGATAATCCTGCCACTCGCCGGCAAGCGTCGCTGCGGCGGGTTTGACGAACGCTCCGAAGCAGGCGTGCAGCGCGCGCGGAAAATAGAGGGCGTGGAGGTGGGGCTTGAGCCCGCGACCCGCGAGCGCCGGAACGTGATGGATCAGCACGACGGCGAGCCCGCGCCCGTTGAGGCTTTCGCGGGCCCAGGCTCTGGCCAGTTCCCACTGTCGATGCAGCAATTCGGCATTATCAAATCGGACGGTCGCAATGCCCAGAAGGTCGCGCTGTGCAGGCAACATCTGCTGTTCGTAGGTCTCTACCAGACGCGCAAGATTTCGCAGATGATCAGGTGCCCAGTCAGGCAACAGCACTTCGTGATCGAAGGCGTTGGGCTCGCTCGAATTGTGCAGGGCCAGCCGTCGCACGATGGCCTGGCCGGCGGTGCTGGGCACCCCTTTGTAATTGGTCGGAATCATGCCGTGGGTGAAGTCGACGCCGTCGATCTTCGGCCGCTTGTCGGGCGTGTAATCGGCCATCAGATCAGCCCTCCACAGCCACGCGGTGGACTGCGAGTGCGGCGCGCGCAAGGGTCAGGACGCGATCGCCATCATCGCGCCGCGGCAGTCCCTCGCGCGCACCGACACAACCCGGCAGTAGCCAGTCTTGAGCAGTCAGCTTCGCGGCGGGAGCGAGGTTGTGATCGGCCCGCTTCCGGGGCGTCGAGCAGTGGAATCTAGTCAATGAAATGTCCTTCGAGCGGGTATGTCGTGGGCGCTCGCGCTTCAGCTTTTCACCTTTCTGCGGCGGAGCATTTCCGCCTTTCCACCTCTCAAGGGCGGCACCTGTCCGGCGACGCCGAAGGGATCGTCAGGACGACCGCGCCATCGTCGATCTCCGGTCTCCCGGTGCTTCCGGCGCCGCGTCGAAGCGCGGCAGAGGACCCAGGCTCCGCCTGCCGACACGATGCCAACATCGTGGACTGAAGGTCGTTGACGAGCGGCCGATCTGCGCGAGTTTTGCGACTGATGCTGTAAAGCGGGGGCGCCCCCAGCTTTACGGAATTGCGCCTGTTACTTTTGGTATGACGAAATGCCATTTTTGTCATAGCTGAGTTGAAGGATGGGAACGCAGGCCGAGCACGCCATTCGTCATGGCAAACGGCGTATTGTGCGGACCGTCAATGACGATCGGTCGTCAACTATTCTGTAAATCGACCGCGCACTTCTATCCGGAGCAAGATCCATCCTGTAAACTGATGCCGGAGGCGAAGTCCGGCATGTTGCAGGCGAGTGCAATCAGTCATCTGGTGGGAGCTGCCAACAGCAAATTGGCTGCGTTTATTCGTGCGCAGGAAGATGAAGAGGCGCGTCTGATCAGCAAGGTCAAGACGCGACAATTGTTCAAGACGGACGGCGACCCACGCAGACGACTGCCCCGCTTTGCCGCGCCGGCTCAATTCAGCCGCCCAAGTCCAATTGTGGAGCGCGGCAGATTATCGGGTGCGGCGCCCTTTCATATGGCGGTAACAACGGTGAGCAGGCGAGTGGCTGACATCTCGGTCAGCCGCTTTGAACGCCCGGACAGATCGGCTACGCCGGCCTTTGATCACGCGGAATATGTCGAGCGAGACGGCGCTGCCGAGGTGATCGAGTCAGCGCAGGAAGGCTATATCGCAAGGCCGGGTGCCATCGAGCGGATCGTTTCCGTGGCTGGCCTTGGCGAGTTCGAACGCGCCGAGCCGTGGCACCCTGGCTCAATGTCGACGTTCCAGTGCGGACCCGCACGCGTTCGGGCCGAACACAGTTTCGGTTCGTGATCGAACTTCCGGCCGGTATATCACCGCATGACCGGATGGCGATCGTGCAACATTTTTGCGCCAAGCTCGAGCAGCTCGAGCGCAATGAGCACGGTGCCGCGATCGGCATGATGTATACGGCGGTCATCCATGCGCCGGACGATCAGAACGACGAGCGCAATTATCATCTTCACGTGATCGCCTATGATCGCCCGTGCAGGTTTCTGGTGGAGCATGGCGAATGGGATTTCGCGGTCCCGGAAACCTACATCCATCGTGGCCAACGGCGGACGCGCTACCCCTATCGGCAGAACAAGGTGACGGTATCCCAATCGCAGCGGGTGAGCGGGCGGGAGGATAGCGGGAAGCACTTCCTGAAGACGTTGCGGACCATGTTCGCCGACAGCGCCAACCACGTTCTGGCAGCGCGGAAGGCCGACCGTCGGCTGCACCCGGGCACCTATGCGGATTGTGGGATCGATCGCGAACCCACCAGGCATTTGGGGGGCATGTATCGCGCTGAACAGATCGGCGTCGCAACCGTGCGAGGTGACGAAAACGCCGCCATCATCTGGGCAGATCGGGCGCGTGAGATATACACCAACAACCTCAATCGAAGGATCGCGGTTCTTGGGGCGCTGGATCGTGTCGCCGGTGCCACCAAGGCGTATGCGGATGCCGCCGCCCTGCGCGAGTTGCAGGAGATAGAGGCGCGGATGGCTGGCGAGGCGAAATCGCTCCTAGCGCTCAAACTGGAATATGATCTGTTCCGGTTGAACGAGGAAAAGGCACGCTCGCGGGCGGATGTCGTCCGCAGCTACTGCGACGAACAAATCGACGGGCGGGCGAGCGACACGGTCAGATCCCGTCGCGAGCGCGAGGATCTGATCCGCCGGCGTGCCGAGGCGATGTCCTATCTGGAGGCGCTCGATCGCGACATCGCCGCCGAGCGGGAGCGGCTGGCTGCGATCGGCCGCAGCCTGATGGCGAGAGACACGCAACTGACCAAGGATCTCATGGCAGTGGACCGCCTCATCGGACGGCTCGCCAGTGAGGAGGTAACCCGGGAGGCAACGCGCCCGGCTGTCGCCGAGGACCACACCGATGCTTCGGACATGCCGCTTCCGCCCGCTGCATCCCCGGCCCTGACAAGGGTGCGCCTCGGCGCCAGCGAGAAGGCTGCCGCGCCAAAGCCTCACTCAAACAGTGGCGCCGGCCAGCGTGATGACCCCGAGCCGCTCAACGATCGGTCCCCGTCGCCGGCAGCGCGTGCTTCGGCTGATGAATCGCCCCCGCCCCCAACCTTGGCTGACAGTCGCAAGGTCGAGGCGGCTACGCAGCGGGCCGGCCCAGCGCCATTCCCTGAGATGGCACCCGGCGCCGCGGCTGACAGAACGGAAGACTCGAAGCCGGACATCGCCAACACTGGCAGGGAAGTGGCAGCTAGTGGTCCATTGAAGGCCGTCCCGGACGGCAGGACAGAGAAGCCTGCCGCCACGCCTCAGCCGCTTCCCGCACTGCCGATCCGGCTCGGCGGGAAGATGAGCGACGGCCATCGCAGGATCGACATCCTGCTCAAGCGTATCGCCGAGCAGCGCCTCGAGGTGGTCAGGACGGATGAGGTCATGAGCGATCAATATGCGGTTCCCGCCCTGCATGCCGAACTCGCGGCGTTTCGAATTCCGAGCCAGATGATGCGCATCAACCTGGCTTTGAAAGCCCGATATCGGTTCCAGGAACGGGAGATCGACCGTCTGCTCGACTGGATGGTCGCGGCCGATCCGGTGAATGCGGCTGGTCTTGATGCAGCCTTGGCCCGGGCGCCCAAGGCCATCCAGACGCTCTACGCCAATTTGCGGAACCACAAACGCGTAAGTGCCTTCCTGACCGCCATTCAGAAAAGCGGCGTTGAGCGCGGTGCTCCCATGCCTGCCACGGTGCCGATGCCCGGGAAGGTCGGCAAGTCGGACGTTTTAACGAGTGGGCCCAAGGCGTCACCTGCCGCTGACGAGGGGGGCGGCAAACCCTCGCGGGCGGCAATGACTGAGGAAACGCGGGTAGCCGTGTCGCGCGATCAGGGCGACGCGGACTTCCAGCTGCTGGCGGCTTACCAGCATCTTCTCGGGGGCAGGGGCAGGTGACCGGATCGCGCCTGATCCGGTTTGACGGACCCTTGTGCCGTGGACGGGGACCGGCATCCGCCTGCGTGGCCCTGCAAACCATCGATAGGCCGCCATGGTCAGCTACAATTTTGTTGCGTCAAGGTTTTCCCGCTAGAGCGATTATTGACGGATTTCAGCGGGCTGGGCGGCCCAATCCTTGTTGCATTTTTGTTGCGTGGAGAAAAAGTGAGCGGTTGGCGCTGGTTCGTAAGCCGTTGAAATGACTCGAAATTCCCGAAAGCTCACCCAAATGCTTCAGGTTGGGCTAAGCCATTGATTTTGAACGGGAAAGTGGATGCCCGACAAGGATTCGAACCTTGATTGACGGAGTCAGAGTCCGCTCTCTTACCATTAGAGGATCGGGCAATCGGACGGGCGATCTAGGCAGCGGAATTGCGCCGGTCAAGGGGATTCGCCGCCGCCTTGCTCCTATTCCACGCTTGCGCTAGCCTCGCTCCCAAGCACCGGCGGCCTATTCCGGCCGTGACGGAAGAACATAAGTGAGTGGTTATGGGGGATGGCTCCGCCAGGATGCCGCGCCCGCCGGCGACGAAGCCGGCCCGCCCGGCCCCGAATATGCAAGCGGGTCCAGCATCCGGCCCGCATGGCCGGCCGCGCTGGCCCGAGGCTCGGCATTTCGCCGCGTTGGACCTTGGCACGAACAATTGCCGGCTGTTGATCGCGCGGCCGCAGGGCAGCGGCTTTACGGTGGTGGACGCATTTTCGCGAATCGTGCGGCTGGGCGAGGGGCTGGCGTCGAGCGGGCGGCTGTCCGACGCGGCGATCGAGCGCACCATCGCGGCCCTGAGGATCTGCGCGGACAAGCTCAAGCGGCGGCATGTCGCGCTGTCGCGATCGGTCGCTACGGAGGCGTGCCGGCAAGCCGTCAACGGTCCCGAGTTCATCCAGCGCGTGTATCGCGAGACGGGCATCGTGCTCGACATCATCACCGCCGAGGAGGAAGCGCGGCTTGCCGTGCTGGGCTGCCATGCGTTGCTGGAACCGGGCGACGGACCGGCGCTGGTGTTCGATATCGGCGGAGGATCGACCGAATTGGTGCTGGTCGACAATTCGGGTGAGCAGCCGCGCATCCTTGACTGGCACAGCGCGCGGTGGGGCGTGGTGTCGCTGACCGAAGCGCGCGGCGTGACCGGCGATCATGACGAGCCGACTCGCACCGCCGCCTATCAACGGATGCGCGAGAGCGTGGCAGAGGCGTTCGCGCCGTTCGTCGCGCGGCTGCCCAAGCTGGAGGGCAAACCCAGGCTGCTGGGCACGAGCGGGACGGTAACGACGCTGGCGAGCGTGCACCTTGAACTGCCGTCCTATGACCGATCGGCGATCGACGGCCTGATCGTGCCGACTGCGTCGATGCGCGCAGTGAGCCGGCGGATCGCCGAACTGGACCTTGCGGGGCGATCCGCCGTGCCGTGCATCGGACCCGAGCGCGCCGATCTGGTGGTGGCGGGCTGCGCGATTTTGGAGACGATCATGGACATCTGGCCAGCCGAACGGCTGGGTATTGCCGACCGCGGCATTCGCGAAGGAATCCTGCGGCACCTGATGCGCGGGAGCCTCAAATGAGCAGGGGCGGCGCACGCGGGACGACGCGGGTCAAGACGGCGCGAGGGCGGACCAGCCAGTCGGTGCGCTGGCTAGAGCGGCAGCTGAACGACCCCTATGTAAAGAGGGCGAAGGCCGAGGGCTATCGCAGCCGGGCCGCGTACAAGTTGCTGGAACTGGACGAGAAATTCGATTTCCTGAAAGGCACGAAGCGCGTCGTCGACCTGGGCCTGGCGCCAGGCGGGTGGAGCCAGGTGGTGCGGCGCAAATGCCCCAAGGCGGCGGTCGTCGGCGTCGACCTGTTGCCCGTCGATCCGATCGAGGGCGTAACCATCTTCCAAATGGATTTCATGGACGACGCCGCGCCCGACCGGCTGATGGAGGCGCTTGGCGGCCCGCCGGACCTGGTCATGTCCGACATGGCGGCGAACACCGTTGGGCACCCGCAGACCGACGCGCTTCGCACGATGGGGTTGGTCGAGACCGCGTTCGACTTCGCGGTGCAGAACCTCGCGCCCGGTGGCACGTTCGTGAGCAAGGTGTTCGCGAGCGGCGGCGACGGGCAGTTCGTCGCGCAGATGAAGCGCGCCTTTGCCAGCGTGAAGCACGCCAAGCCGCCGTCGAGCCGCAAGGGGTCGGTCGAGTGGTTCGTGGTCGCGCAGGGGTTCAAGGGGCGCGCCGATGAGGGTGCTGCGGGCGAATGAGCGATGTGTTCACTTGCAGTGTCCGGAATAAGGTGGATGCGTGAAGTTTAGCCAAATGGGTTCGTGTAGGAAAGTCGATCGACCAAAGCGCTGAAAATGCTCGACCTTTTCTGGGCGTTGCGGCGAATATCGGGCGTGGAGGAGGGTCGATTGCGCGGTCCGGGCGGGGTTTGCGAGTGGGTCGGTTGTGACCATGCCGACCAACTTCTTGCGACGAAGCGGGCGCGCGGCGTTGCGATTGCGGAGGGGAATGTCGAACGCGTCGAACGGCGTGGTTCGACCGCTGCGGTGTCGCGCGTGGCAAAGTGGATCCCGGCACGAGGCCGGGATGACGTCCGGCTGGAGAAGGTTCGCGCGGCCACGCACAGCCCGACATGCGCGATTGGACTTGGCGTCGCGCGGCGCTAGGCTCCAGCCTGACCTGTATCGGGAGGGGCGCGTGAAGCAGCTGGCACGGATCGTCGCATTGCTCGTGCTGGCGCTGAGCCCACTGGTCGTATGGGCGGACGCTTCGCCGCAGGTGGTGCTGGCGACGCCGGGCATGGGCGACGGCGCGATCGAGCGGTTCACGGTCCGATTCAACCAGCCGATGGTGCCGCTGGGCGATCCGCGCGCTGCAGCGCCGATGAAACAGGCGGCGGGATGCCCGGTCGGCGGGCAGGGGCGCTGGGTCGATCAGCAGACCTATGTGTTCGAGTTCGCGTCGCCGCTGCCGGGCGGAGCGACATGCGGGTTCGCGCTGAATGAGAAGCTGAAGAGCCTGGCCGGCTATGAAGTGACCGGAAAGCGCGAGTTCAGCGTCGATGCCGGCGGGCCGACGGTCAAGGGCATCCTGCCGTCGCGCTATGGCGCGACGATCGAGGAGGACCAGGTCTTTCTGATCGGCACCAACATGCCCGCGACGCGCGCGTCGATCGCGGCAGGCGCCTATTGCGCGGTCGACGGACTGGGCGAGAAGATCCCGGTGCAGCTGCTGGATGCGAGCGTGCCGGGCAAGCTGATCGCGGACCTGAACCCCGATCGCTGGGAAGTTCGCAATTTCCTGAGCGATTCAGGATTGCCCGAGACG
>NZ_MDDS01000009.1 GCF_001721295.1 Sphingomonas turrisvirgatae
TTCTGGCACTACGCCAGATCCTTGGCGCGGGGTGGAGCAGCCCGGTAGCTCGTCAGGCTCATAACCTGAAGGTCGTTGGTTCAAATCCAACCCCCGCAACCAATATTACAGAAGCCCCCCGGAGAGATACCTCCGGGGGGCTTCTGCGCGTTTGGCGCATATGCGCGGGTGCCTTGCGAGCAGCCTCACGCGTTCAGATGCGTCGACCTTCCGCGCCTCATGATCCAAGCGCCGACCTACAGGCTGTCGCCGCGCGCGCTCTCAAACTCGAGGGCGCGACCTTGCAGCCTGCTCGCGATGAGTTTGAACCGCGCCGGGTTTATCGGAGGCCCCAACTCCTGAGAGGAAGGGGCTATGACGAGCAAGACGACGAACAAGTTCTCACCTGAGGTACGCGCCCGGGCGGTGCGGATGGTGCTGGACCACGAGAAGGATCATCCGTCGCGCTGGGCGGCTGTGGTGTCGATCGCGGCGAAGATCGGGTGCGCGGGCCAGACGCTGCACGAGTGGGTGAAGAAGGCCGAGGTCGACAGCGGCACGCGCGCCGGGGTGCCGAGCGACGTCGCCGACCGGATGAAGGCGCTGGAGCGGGAGAACCGCGAACTGCGCCAGGCCAACGAGATCCTGCGCAAGGCGTCCGCATATTTTGCGATGGCGGAGCTCGACCGCCGAGCGAGGTGATGGTGTCGTTCATCGACGCGCATCGCAAGGTGTACGGGGTCGAGCCGATCTGCCGGGTTCTGCCGATCGCCCCGTCGACCTATCATGCTCACACAGCCAGAAGGATTGAGCCGACCAAGAGGTCGGCTCGGGCTCGGCGTGATGATGCGCTTGGGCCGGAGGTGCGCTGCGTATTCGAGGAGAACTTCCGCGTCTACGGCGTGCGCAAGGTCTGGCGGCAGCTGCGGCGCGAAGGGTTCGACGTCGCCCGCTGCACCGTTGCCCGCCTGATGCGGGCGATGGGCCTGGCCGGCGTGATCCGCGGCAAGCCGGTCCTTACCACCATCAGCGACAGAGCAGCGCCATGCCCGCTCGACCGGGTGAACCGGCAGTTCCGTGCGCCGGCGCCGAACATGCTGTGGGTGTCGGACTTCACCTATGTCGCGACCTGGGCGGGGTTCGTCTACGTCGCCTTCGTCATCGACACCTATGCCCGCCGTATCGTCGGCTGGCGCGCCAGCAGGACGGCGCATGCCAGCTTCGTCCTGGACGCGCTCGAGCAGGCGCTCCATGATCGCCGACCGGTTCATCGCGGTGGCCTGGTCCATCATAGCGACCGCGGGTCGCAATACGTATCGATCAAGTACACCGAGCGCCTGGCCGAGGCCGGGATCGAGCCCTCGGTCGGCAGCGTCGGCGACAGCTATGACAACGCTTTGGCCGAGACGATCAACGGCCTCTACAAGGCCGAGGTGATCCACCGGCGCGGGCCGTGGCGCAACTTCGAAGCAGTCGAGTACGCTACCCTTGAGTGGGTGGACTGGTTCAACCATCGCCGGCTGCTCGAACCCATCGGCAACATCCCGCCTGCCGAAGCCGAGGAGCAATACTATGCTGCCGCGGACATCATCGATATGGCGGCGTGACTCACATCCAACGGCCTCCGGCAAACCCGGCGCGGTTCACATCGGCTTCAGGGCGCCGATGTGCTCGCCGCCCGCACCACCCTCAACCCTTGCGGCTGGTTTCGAAGAGGAACCAGGCCCGCTCCTCTGCCTGATCCGTCCACTCGTCGAGGATGCCGCTGGTGGCATTGTCCTTCGCCTCGTCGACAATCTCCTTGGCTTCTCGCAACGCCGCAACGAGCGCCAGATTGTCCTCGCGCAGTTCGTTCAACATGTCGGCTGGCGATACGAAATCGGCGTCGTTGTCCTTGATCGTCTGCCGCCGGGCGATGTCGCCGACCGAACGCAGGGTGGTGTTGCCGGTCTTGCGTACTCGTTCGGCTATGACGTCAGTCGTCGCCAGGATTTGCGCAGCCTGGTCGTCAAGCATCAGGTGATAGTCGCGAAAGTGCGGCCCAGATACGTGCCAATGGAAGTTCTTGGTCTTGAAATATAACGCGAAACTGTCGGCGAGGATGCCGTTGAGCGCATCGGCCACGGTACGCGTGTCATTCCGGTTGAGGTCCGTCGGGGTCTTCAGCGCCGCATTGGGGTCAGCCATCGTTCAATCCCAGGTTGGTTGGTTCGCCCTTGTAACGAACCCTGAGCGGTTCTGCTCCATACGGCGCTATGAGAAAGTCGGATCAGTGTGATCGCACGACTAGATCAGACGCAGCGCGCTTGCCGCACTGATCGCGGCGGCGCCGAGTGCGAGCAATCCGAAACCGATCCGTACAACGGCAAGCGGTAGCCGTCGCCACGCCTGTTCGCCGAGCAAGGCCGCTGTGAGCGCGACCGCGAAGGCGCCGAACGTCGCGCCGACGGCGGCCAGCCATCCTGATCGGGCAGAGATGGCGAATGTCAGGAACTGGGTGGAGTCTCCAAGCGCGAGGATGAAGATTCCGATGAACGCAGTGGCCGCTCCACCAAGACGCCAGCCCTCAAGCCGATCGGGTGATTTTAACCGTCCAAGCGAGCCAAGCGCCGCAAAACCGAGCGCCAAGGCCAGCAGCAATTGTTTTGCATTGGGGGTGAGCAGCGGCGCAACGAGCATTCCACCGGCGCATGCGATCGCGTTGCCGACACCATGTGCCAGCAGCGCGGCAAACGCGACGCGCAGCGGTGCTCGGTATCGATCGGCCAGGATCGCTGCCAGCCACGCCGCTCGATCGCCAGCTTGAATGAGCAAGGCGGCGACGAAAGCTGGAACCAGCGCGTCCAAGTTCGATCAGCCCACCATGCGCCGGCTGCATACTGCCGCCAGGGCCGCGATACCGCGGGGGTCGTTGCCGCACTGGATCGCGTCGTGCAGTAGCGCAAAGCCGTTTGTCAGATGCGACCCACGCTCCCCGCGTGCCAGTGCGGCCTCAAGCGCGTGGATGATCGGCGTCATCGCGCCAAGTCCGCTGGCGATCGCCAGCCGCCGGATCACATCGAGGTCGCTCGCAAGTTGTCTGGCGGGGCAGTCGCTCAGCGTAGCGCTGAGGCAACCGATTCGCTGTAACAGTTCAGCATGTGCTGCCTCGTGCCCGCCTTCCGTCATCGCCATTCCCCCAGCAAGAGGGGCGAGCATGCGCGTAGCATGGTTAAGCCTCGCCTAATCGTGCCCAAGCCTTGACATCGCACGCTGCGGCGGGCATGCGCGCTGACCAGACAGCGGCTGCCAGTGCGGCCGCTTTATTGTTTTAGCGAATCAGGAACCGGGCGATGGCCAAGCCGACTACCGTCAAGATCAAGCTCGTCAGCACGGCTGACACCGGCTTCTTCTATGTCACCAAGAAGAACCCGCGCACGCAGACCGAGAAGCTGAGCTTCCGCAAGTATGACCCGGTGGTGCGCAAGCACGTCGAGTTCAAGGAAGCCAAGATCAAGTAAGTCGGGTATCGTCGCGTCATGCGGCGATCGACTGAGGCGACGGGCCGCGGGGCGTTCTGCCTGGCGGCCTTTGTTGCGTTCAGATCAGTGCCTGCACTTCTTCCACGAAGCGCATGACCGAAATGGGCTTGGTCACATAGGCGTTGGCGCCCGCTGCGCGGACCCTCGCTTCGTCGTCCTGCCCGGCATAGGCGGTTACCGCCATGATCGGCACTTTCTTCAACATGCCGTCGCTCTTCATCCGTCCGATGATGTCGAGCCCCGATATGTGCGGCAGTTGAATATCGGTGATGACGAGGTCGGGCGCAAAGGTGCGCGCTGTCGATACCGCCTCTCGCCCGTCGCGAACTGGTGCGGTTTCATAGCCATGGGCGCGCAGCAGGTCGCAGAAAAGCTTTAGGTTAAGTTCGTTGTCCTCGACAACCAGCACCCTTTTTGCCACGCGCACCTTTCGACCAACAGGACATGGTTGCTTTAGGCGATGCAGGGCAATGAGACAAATGCGGCGCAGGACGCGACGGCGCTAACGCTGGCGTTGGCGGCGTTGGGCTGGACGGTATCCGAACCTGGGCGTGCACAGCGACTGCTCGACACGACCGGCCTCGAACCGGACGACCTGCGCGCTCGTGCGGCCGATCCGGGCGTGCTGAGCGCGGTGTTGCGCTTCCTGGAGGCGCATGAACCGGATCTGATCGCCTGCGCCGAGGCGATCGGCAGCGGTCCTGCCGCATTGGTTGCTGCCCACCGCCAGCTGGACCGCGCATGAAACCGCTGCTGATCACTGACTGCGACGAAGTCCTGCTTCACATGGTTCGCCACTTCGGCAGCTGGTTGGACGAGGCGCACGACATCGAATTCGGCCTTTCGCACCACGACTGGAGCCGTGCGATGCGGCCGCGCGACGGCAGCACGCTGACGGCCGACGCGATGTGGGGCTATCTCGACGGTTTCTTCCCGGCGCAGATGGGTCGTCAGACGCTGGTACCGCATGCGCGCGAAGCGCTCGCCGCGTTGGCGGACGTCGCCGACATCGTCGTGCTGACCAACTTGCAGGATCATTGCCAGCAGCACCGTGTCGCGCAACTTGCCGAGCATGGCATCGTGCACCGCGTGGAGTGCAATCAGGGTGGTAAGGGGCGGCCCGTGGCCCGCCTTGCAGAAGAGTTCGGTGCAAGCGTGGTCGTGTTCGTTGACGACCTGCCTCAGCATCACGAGTCTGTCGCTCGCGCGGCCCCGCATGTCTTCAGACTGCATATGGTAGCCGAGCCTGCGATGGCGGCATCCGTCCCGCCCGCGCCGCACGCGCATGTCCGAATCGACGATTGGCGAGAGGCGCGGCGCTGGATCGCCGCTCGCTTCGCCGCGGGCGAGCCGGCACCCTTAGTTGAAGCCCTGGGAGAGAATTGATGATCGACGTTCATGCCAAACTTGCCGACATGGGCCTGACGCTGCCGGAAGCGGCGGCACCGGTCGCTGCCTATGTTCCGACGGTGGAGGCAGGCGGGCTGTTGCACATATCGGGGCAGCTGCCGTTCGAGGACGGCGTGGTGATGACCGGTCGCCTCGGTGAGGATCGCGATCTGGCTTATGGCCAGGCGGCCGCCCGACGCTGCGGCCTGATGCTCGTGGCGCAAATCGAAAAGGCGCTGGGCGGCTTTGATCGCGTCGAGCGCATCGTCAAGCTCGGCGTCTTCGTCAACTCGGCACCGGCGTTCACCGATCAGCCGATGGTCGCCAATGGGGCGTCGGAGTTGATGGAGCAGCTGTTCGGCGAGGCTGGACGCCACGCGCGCAGTGCGGTTGGCGTGGCGGTGCTGCCGCGGGGCGCAGCCGTCGAGGTCGACGCGATCATCGCGGTACGATAGCCGTTGCATTTGCGACCAAGCTGTTGCGGACGCGCAACAGCGAGGTGCCAATTTGGCGCCAGTGCGAAAGGTCATTGTGCGGCGCAGCGGATGATGCAATCACACTGTAACGACGGACGATAAGCCGGCCGGGGCGCCCGCCTTAGAGCCAATCGGCATCGCCGTCGCTGCAGGTTGGGACCAATCGTATTTACGAAAGGGATCCCATGCGTATCATCAAGCTCACCCTGGGCGCACTGCTGCTTGCCGGCACTGCAGTTCCTGCGTTCGCGCAGGAAGCCGAAGCGCCCGACGCAATCACCGTGTCCGGCAGCGTCGGCATCGCATCCGACTATCGCTTCCGCGGCGTGTCCCAGACCGACAAGGAAGTGGCGATACAGGGCGGCGTTACCGTCAGCCATGAAAGCGGCTTCTATGTCGGTTTCTGGGGCTCCAACCTCGCCGGCTGGGGCACGTTCCTCGGCGCCAATCTCGAGACTGACATCATCGCCGGGTTCAAGGCGCCGGTCGGCGGCGGCGCGATCGACGTCGGCGTGACCTATTACATGTATCCGGGTGGCCTCGACACGACCGACTTCTTCGAACCCTATGTCAAGCTGTCGGGCACCACCGGTCCGCTGACCCTGACCGCCGGTGTCGCCTATGCCCCGGCACAGGAAGCGCTGGGCCGTGTGTATCCGAGCGGCGCGGCCGCAGTTGCGGGCACGCCGAGCTTCCCGGGCGACAAGGAAGACAATCTTTATCTGTCGGGCGACGCCGTCGTGGCGGTGCCGAACTCGCCGATCAGCCTGCGCGGCCATATCGGCTATTCGGATGGCAATAGCGGCCTGGGGCCGAACGGCACCAGCATCGCGCCGACCGGCAAATACTGGGACTGGACGCTGGGCGCGGATGTGACGTTCAAGGGGCTGACGCTGGGCGTGTCGTACATCGACACGGACATCAGCCGCGCCGAAAGCGCCTATCTGCTGCCGAATTTCCAGAAGTCGACCGGCGGCGACATAGCCGGGTCGACGATCGTGGTCTCGCTCACCGCCGCGTTCTGAGCTGACGCACTACAAACAGAAGGGGCGCCGGAAGCAATTCCGGCGCCCCTTTCATTCGCGCTAAAGCAGCGATCAGTCCTGCGGCGATGGCGTTGCCGTCGGAGCAGGAGCAGGAGCAGGAGCGGGGGCTGCGGGCGCGGTGCCGGCGCCGGTCTGTGCGTCCCGGCCATCGCCTTGCGGCGCGGCGACGATGTCGCGAGTCGTGCTGCCCTTGTCGACCACGGCTGTGCCGGGACTCCCCGCCGAGGAGCGGATGCCCGCGTCGGCAGCGCTGGCGCCGCCCGCAGCCTGGACGGCGGCCGTTTCCGATGCGCTGCGCGGCGCCGATCCGCCGAACAGCGCCTCGAGCGCCTGCTGCGAGGGACCGCCGGCATCCTGCGGGCGCGGCGCGCCCGGCTGCGGCGGCCGCAGCGCGAAGTCAGGCGGGATCACCAGCGGCGCCTGACGCGCCACCGCAAATTCGTCCGGCCGATTGCGATTGGCGATGCCGCCGCTTCCGCAGCTGGCGAGCAGGGTCGCCGCGCTGCCCAGGGCAAGGACGGCCAAAGACTTACGCATTTGCATTCTCCACAGGGGCAGCTTCGGCCGGTTTCTTCTCACGCACGAACAGCGCCCGGATGAGCAGGATTACGACGCCGATGGTAATCGCAGCATCGGCGACATTGAAGACCAAAAAAGGGCGCCATTCGCCAAAGTGCAGATCGGCATAATCGACGACATAGCCAAAGCGCACGCGATCGACGATGTTGCCGAGCGCGCCGCCCAGGACCAGCGCCAGCGCCAGCATGTCGCCGCGGTTCTTCTCACGCACCATCCACACCGCCACGCCGCCGGCGATCAGCGCTGTCAAGGCGACCAGCACCCAGCGCATGGCGTTGGTCTCTGCCGCCAGTAGCCCCAGCGACACGCCGATATTCGCAACGAAGCGCAAGTCGAAGAACGGCAGGATTTCCTTGTAATCGCCGGCCTGAGCGATCCCCAGACCATCGACCACCCATGCCTTGATCGCCTGGTCGGCGATGAAGATCAGCGCGGCGATCGCGAAGCCTAGCGTGCGGTTACGGTTCATGTCACTCATCAGGAAACGACGTCGTCACAGCGGTGGCACAGCGCGCCGTCCGCTTCAACCTCGGGCAGCAGACGCCAGCAGCGGCCGCATTTGTGATGATCGGTCCGCGCGACCGTGACCGCGCCGTCCAGCTGGGTCACATCGGCGACGATGAACACTTCGGCCAGCTCGGCCGCCGGGCGCAGCATTTCCGGCACGGTGACGTTCGCTTCCAGGCTGGAGCGGATCGTCTTTTCGCGGCGCAGCGGCTCGATCGCCTCGGTCACCGCTTCGCGCTGGCGGCGGATATCGGCCCATTCGGTGCTGACCGCATCGTCGCCGGGCAGGGCGGGCAAGTCAGGCCATTCGAGGAAATGGACCGAGCCGTCGTCGGACGGATAGCGCGTCTGCCACACTTCCTCGGCCGTGAAGGCGAGGATCGGCGCGGCGTAGCGGACCAGCGCGTGGAACAGCGTGTCGAGCACGGTGCGATAGGCGCGGCGCTTCACGCTGTCGGCCGCGTCGCAATAGAGGCAGTCCTTACGGATATCAAAGAAGAAGGCCGACAGGTCTTCGTTCATGAAATCCGACAGCGCGCGAGCGTAGCGGTTGAATTCGAACGCTTCGGCCGCCGCGCGCAGCTCGACATCGAGCGCGCCGAGCTTGTGCAGGATGTAGAGCTCAAGCTCGGGCATCTTGCCGACGGGCAACTTCTCGGTATTGGTGAAGCCGTCGAGCGCGCCCAGCAGGTAGCGGAAGGTGTTGCGGATCTTGCGGTACGCGTCGCCGGTACCGCCCAACACTTCCTTGCCGATGCGAACGTCGTCGAAATAGTCGGTCTGCGCGACCCACAGGCGCAGGATGTCGGCGCCGCTTTCGTTGATCACCTTCAGCGGATCGACGACGTTGCCGAGCGACTTCGACATTTTCCGCCCTTGCCCGTCCAGCGCGAAGCCATGGGTGAGGACGGCGTCATAGGGCGCGCGGCCGCGGGTGCCGGCACTTTCGAGCAGCGAGGACTGGAACCAGCCGCGATGCTGGTCGGACCCTTCGAGATAGAGGTTGGCGCGGGTGCCCTCACCGTAGCGCGCCTCGATCACGAAGCTGTGGGTCGAGCCTGAGTCGAACCACACGTCGAGGATGTCGTTGACCACCTCATAATCGGCGAGGTCGTAATCGGACCCGAGCAGCGCCTGATGATCCGCGCCGAACCACGCGTCCGCGCCGCCCTGACGAAAGGCGTCGAGAATGCGGGCATTGACCGCTTCGTCGCGGAGATAATCGCCGGTGATGCGGTTCACGTAGAGCGGGATCGGCACGCCCCAGGCGCGCTGGCGGCTGATCACCCAGTCGGGGCGGCCTTCGACCATCGAACGGATGCGGTTCTGGCTGCGTTCGGGCACCCAGCGCGTGCGCTCGATCGCGTCGAGCGCGAGGTTGCGCAGCGTGGGGTTGTTGGACGGGTTCACGACGGGGCCGAAGCCAGCCGCGCCGGCGAAACTGGGGAGTTCTGCGGCGATGTCGCGTGGTGGAGCCCCCTCTCCCCCCGGGAGAGGGAGGGGTCCGCTCGACGCAGTCGAGTGGGAGGTTGGGGGCAGGTCGGCTTCTGCCCTCACCCTTCCGCCACCTTCGGCGGCTCCCTCCCTCTCCCGGTGGGAGAGGGATTTGGTGCCGTCCATCGGGATGAACCACTGCGGCGTCGCGCGGAAGATGATCTTCGCCTTCGAGCGCCAGCTATGCGGATAGCTGTGCGCAAAATCGTCCGAGGCGGCGAGCAGCGCGCCTGCTTCGCGCAGGTCGGTGCAGATCGGGCCGTCGGATGCGACGAATTTCTTGTTGATGACGCTGCCTTGCCCGCCAAGCCACAGCCAGCCGGGGCGGTACATGCCCGCGCCATCGACCGCGAAGACCGGGTCGATGCCGTGCGCCTTGCACAGCAGAAAATCGTCCTCGCCATGATCGGGCGCCATATGGACGAGGCCGGTGCCGGCGTCGGTGGTGACGAACTCGCCGGGGAGAAACGGACGCGGCTTGGCGAAGAAGCCGCCGAGATGATGCATTGGGTGGCGGGCGAGGGCGCCGGCGAAAGCGCCCTCGCCGACTATCCGGATGCCACTTGGCTTCACCCAGCGCTGGTTACTGTCAGTGATCCGATCCGCTTCGGCCCGCTTGAGGAAAGGCTCAACGAGATCACTGGCGACGACTACTCGTTTGCCGTCCAAATCTATCACCGTGTAAGAGACATCCGGCCCATAGCTCAGCGCCTGGTTCACCGGGATCGTCCATGGCGTGGTCGTCCAGATCACGGCATGCGCGCCGACCAGCTCCGGCGCATTCGGCGCCTCGACGATCTCGAACGCGACGTCGATCTGCGTCGACATCACATCCTCATATTCGACCTCGGCTTCGGCCAGCGCGGTCTTTTCGACCGGGGACCACATCACCGGCTTAGCGCCGCGATAGAGCTGGCCGCTTGTCGCGAACTTCAGCAATTCGCCCGCGATCGTCGCCTCGGCGTCGAACTTCATGGTGAGATAAGGATCGTCCCAGTCGCCCATCACGCCCAGCCGCTCGAACTGCTCGCGCTGAACGCCGACCCATTTGGCGGCATAGGCGCGGCATTCGGCGCGGAATTCGGCCGGCGGCACCTCGTCCTTGTTCAGCTTCTTGGCGCGGTACGCTTCCTCGATCTTCCATTCGATCGGGAGGCCGTGACAGTCCCAGCCGGGGACATAGGGCGCGTCCTTGCCCATCAGGCTCTGGCTGCGCACGATGATGTCCTTCAGGATCTTATTCATCGCATGGCCCATGTGAATGTCGCCATTCGCATAGGGCGGGCCGTCGTGCAGGATGAAGCGCTCGCGCCCGGCACGCTGCTCACGTAGCCGCTGGTACAGGCCGATCTTGGCCCAGCGTTCGAGGATTGCCGGTTCCTTGGCGGCAAGGCCGGCCTTCATCGGAAAGTCGGTCTTCGGCAGGAAGACGGTGTCGCGATAGTCCGGCGCCTGGGCGCGGGCGGTGTCGTTGGTTTCGGTCATGGGTTTGCGCCGATTAGAGGAAAGCGGTGAAGGGTGAAAGCGCCAAGCCCCTCCCGCACGGCGCGGGAGGGGCTAGCTAATTCGCAGCGCCTCGCGCGCCGCGTCGCAATCGGCGGCGATCGCGGCCTTGAGATCGTCCAGCGAGTCGTATTTCGCTTCGTCGCGCAGGAATTCGATCAGTTCGACCTCGATCTCGCGGCCATAGAGATCGCCCGAAAAGTCGAAGAAATACGGCTCGAGCAGCTCGACCGGCGGATTGATCGTGGGACGGATGCCAAGATTGGCGACTCCATCGACCACGCGGCCGTCATGCAGCCGCCCGCGGACGGCATAGATGCCATAGCGTGGTCGCAGATAGGTGCCGAGGCGCAGGTTCGCCGTGGGATAGCCAAGCTCGCGGCCCAGCTTTGCGCCCGGCTCGACCGTGCCCTGAATGGCAAAGGGGCGGGTAAGCAGCGCTGCCGCCTCGCGCGGGTTGCCCTCGACCAGCGCCTGGCGAATCCGGCTGGACGAGATCGGCGCACTGGCATCGCTGACCGGGGCGACAGTATCGACCGAGAAGTTCAGAGCCTGACCAAGCTCGGCCAACACCGCGACATTGCCGCCGCGATCCTTGCCGAAGGTGAAGTCCGCCCCGGTCACCACGCCTGCAGCGCCGATCCGCCCGACCAGTCGCTCCGCCGCGAAATCGCGCGCGGTGAGGGCGGCGAGCGTCGCGTCGAATGCGAAGACGAGCATCGCATCTGCGCCCGCAGCCGCGAACAGTCGTTGGCGCTGGTCGAGCGTGGTCAGGCGGAACGGCGGCGTGTCGGGCTTGAAATAGCGCATCGGATGCGGCTCGAAGGTCGCGACGATCGCCGGGCGTCCTTGCGCGCGCGCGCGATCGACGGCGCGGCCCACCACAGCCTGGTGCCCGGCGTGAAATCCATCGAAATTGCCCAGCGCCACGATGGCACCGCGCAAGTGCGCGGGCACCTCGGCCGCCCCGTCGAGCCGCTCCATGCGGCGCGCCATAGCCGCCGCGGCGGCGCGTTACAAACGCTGGCTGCCGCTTGCGAAGCGGCAGGGCAAGGCGCATAATCGCGCGGTTCCTTAGGGGAAGACTTTATCATGCGGATCATCATGGCGCTTGGCGCGCTGACTCTCGCCGCCCAGGCCCTTACGGCCGTGCCTGCGCTGGCCGAAGACTGGGATTTCGTGCTGATCAACGACGCCGGCAAGCCGATCAAGACGGTCGAGATCGCCGTGGCGGGCAGCGGCGCATGGAAGCCGAACGTCAAGGCCGAAGATGTCGCCGACCGGGGCGAGATCAAGCCGAAGGGGCGCATGACCGTCCACTTCGACAAGCCGAGCGGCCAGTGCAAATTCGACATCAAGGCGACGTTCGGCGACGGGTCGAGCCAGGTGTGGAACGGCGCGAATGTGTGCGACGCGAGCTTCATCACAATAAAACTGGCTGGCGACAAGGCGACGATCGTCGCGGGGTGAGGTTGGCGCCCGCTGCGCCGCGCTGGCCGTCCTGGCGGCGGCGCGAAATAGTTTCGCTATTTCATCTCCGACGCTGCGGAGTGGTGGGCGCTGACGGGCTCGAACCGCCGACCCTCTCGGTGTAAACGAGATGCTCTACCAACTGAGCTAAGCGCCCGGATGACCGGAAGCGCTGGCTTTTAGGCGCTTTTGAACAGGAATCAATTGTGCTTGGCCGGGATCAGGCGCGGCAGGTTCTGGCCATTGGGCGAATGACATTCCCGCGCATCCTTGGCGAATTCGCGTATGCGGCGATTTTCGCGGATCGCGCCTTGCAACAGCGCCTTTTCCTCACGTGCCTGCCAGACGTCGAAGGCCCCGAGCCGCTCGGCCAGTTGCGGGGAATCCCGTAGATCGAGCGAGCGAAGGATCGCCACCCAGGCTTCGGCCAGTTCGGTATTGCGGCGATATTGCGAATCGATCGGGCGCCACAATTCAGGATAGTCGCGCGCGTAGCAGGCCCAGAATGCGTCATACGGCGCGCGGTCGCCACCGGCATGCTGGAACAGGTGCGCCAAGGCCAGCCGCAACGCGCGGGTGCGGGGCATGCGGCCATTTGCCTTGGCCGCGAGCCGCGCAGCCTCGACGATCGACAGCGCAAGGAAGACGGAGGGGGCGAGTCGTGCCATGCCGGTTGTGGAGAACAAAACAGAAACAAAGGCAAGCGGTTGCGGCATTTTCACCGACGTGGAAATCGGCTAGCGCGCGCTGATGCCTCTCACGCAAAAGATCGTCACCCGCTTTGCGCCCAGCCCGACCGGGCGGCTGCATGTCGGCAACATCCGCACTGCGCTGCACAACTGGATGTGGGCGCAGAAAACCGGTGGTACTTTCTGGCTGCGCATCGACGACACCGATGCCGAGCGATCGCGCGAAGAACATGTCGAGGCCATTCGCGCCGATCTTCGCTGGCTGGGGCTCGCCGTCGATGGAGAGGAGCGTCAATCGAGTCGGTTCGCGCTTTACGAGCGGCGGTTCGACGAGCTGGTCGCATCGGGCCGCGTCTATCCGGCATATGAAACGCAGCAGGAACTGGAGCTCAAACGCAAGATCCTGCTCGGCCGCGGGTTGCCGCCGATCTATGATCGCGCGGCGCTGGCGCTGACGGACGCCGATCACGCCAGGCTCAGGGCAGAGGGGGTCGCGCCGCACTGGCGGTTCAAGCTGGATGCGAACGCGCCGATCGAATGGGCCGACCTTATCCGGGGGCCGCAGAAGTTCGATCCCGCGACGATGAGCGATCCGGTGGTGCGGCGCGCCGATGGATCCTGGCTGTACCTGCTGCCGTCGGTGATCGACGATATCGACATGGGCATCACGCACGTCGTGCGGGGTGAGGATCATGTGTCGAACACCGCCGCGCAGCTGCAGATGTTCCAGGCGCTCGGAGCGAGGCCGCCGGCCTTTGCGCACGAGGCGCTGCTGACGGGCAGCGAAGGCAAGCTGTCGAAGCGGCTGGGGTCGCTGGGCGCCGAGCATTTCCGCGAGGCCGGCATCGAACCGCAGGCGATCGTCGCGCTGCTCGCCCGGCTTGGCACCAGCCTGCCGGTCGAGCCGGTCGCCGACCCAGCGCCGCTGATCGAAACCTTTGACTTCGCCCGGTTCGGACGCGCGCCGGCGCGGTTCGACGAAGCGGAACTGGCGCAGATCAATGCGCGGATCGTCCACCAGCTGCCATTCACGCGAGTCGCCGCGCGATTGCCGGCTGGCATGGATGCCGCCGGCTGGAACGCGATCCGCCCGAACGTTGCCACCGTGGCAGAGGCGGCGGACTGGTGGGCGGTGGTGGAGGGCCCGGTCGAGGCGGTGCCCGAGGCTGAGGATGTTGCGTTCCTGCGCGAGGCAGCGGCGACGGCCGCGGCGATCGATGACTGGTCAGTGGATCCCTGGCATAATCTGACGGGAGCGCTCAAGGCGAGTACCGGGCGCAAGGGCAAGACGCTCTTTCTGCCGCTGCGCCGTGCGTTGACCGGACGCGACCACGGCCCCGATATGGCGGCGCTGCTGCCGCTGATCGGGCGAGAGCGGGCGATCGAGCGCCTGTTAGCCTGAACAAGGCAAGGGTCGGGCGACGACATTTCAACTCGCTTTTCAGCAGTTATGTAATGGTGTAACATCACGTTACCGGCGCAGACCGGGTAAATGGAGAGTGCCATATGTACGCCAATCGATATGATGGTTCGCGGGCATCGCGCCCGCTCAGCGCGGGGGCCGCGCTGCTCGTCAACGGTGCGCTGATGATGGGGCTGGTGCTTGCCGTCCCCACGATCGTCAGCGGGCCGGACGAGACGACGCTATGGACCACCAATGTGCCGATCACGTCGCCACCGCCGCCGCAGAAAGACGAGCCGGTTGCGATGAAGAAGGCAGCGACGCCGACCACGCCGCCGCTCAAGCAAAGCGATCCGATCGTCAAAACGCTGCCAAGCGGCCCGACGCTGGAGAGCGTGCGCGATCCGGTGATTCCCGGCTTCGATCCGCCGGTGGGGCCATCGGGCGCCGGCGGCATCGTCATCGACCCGCCTGCGCCGCCCCAGCCGGTGCTGGCGAGCGCCGAGATCGACCCGCGCTATGCCGACAGCTTCCAGCCCGATTATCCCGGTTCCGAACTGCGCCGGCAGCAGGAGGGGCTGGTCAAGGTGCGCGTGCTGATCGGCATCGACGGGCGGATCAAGGCCGTCGAGCAGCTGTCGAGTCCCACGCCCGGCTTCTTCGAGGCGACGCGCCGCCACGCTTTTGGCAAATGGCGATTCAAGCCGGCGACTCGCGACGGCGTGCCGGTGGAAAGCTGGAAGGTGATGACGGTAAGGTTCCAGATTACGCGCTGATCGGGGGTGTCGGGTTCGGTCGAGCCGGACCCGGCACCGTCCGCTCTGGCCCCGGCTGGCATCAGCGCCTATCTTGTCGCCATGAGACTGAGATTGCCGACCAAGATTTCATCGCGCGGCGCGCTTAGCGATCTGCGTGAAACGCTTCGCATGCGCCATGGCTATCAATGGGGCTTTATGGGTGCCGCGTTGGTCGTGACCGTTCTGATCCTGGCGGGGCTGGCCAAGGACGCGTATTTCGAGCGGCCCTACAAGCGCGAGATCGTCTATGTGCAGAACTGGCGCGCGGACCGGTCGCTCGAGGAGATTGTCGCGCAGCAGAAGATCGACCAGGCCAAGCGCGAGAAGGTTGAAGCCGAGGCAAGGGCGAAGGCCGAGAAGCGCCGCCTGGAATGGAAGAAAATCGACGACAACCTCAAGTCCTACGGCATCTGATGGCCGGACGCAGCGGGGATGTGGGCGCGGACGAGCGCTGGATGGGCGCCGCGTTGGCGCTGGCTGAGCGGGGGCGGGGCCGCACTGCGCCTAATCCCGGCGTCGGCTGTGTGATCGTTAAGAACGGGCGTGTGATCGGACGCGGCTGGACTCAGCCTGGCGGACGCCCGCATGCCGAGGCGATGGCGCTAACGCAGGCTGGCGAGGAAGCGCGTGGTGCAACGGCCTATACGACGCTGGAGCCGTGCGCGCATGGCTCTGCGCGCGGCCCCGATTGCAGCGGGTCGCTGGTCGCTGCCGGCATCGGCCGCACCGTGATCGCACTGGGCGACCCCGATCCCCGAACTAACGGCCGTGGCATCGCGCGACTGAGGGAGGCGGGTGTCGAGGTCGTCGACGGCATCCGGGCGGCGGAGGCGCGGCGGTCGATGGCCGGGTTCCTCACCCGTCGCGCACGCGGTCGGCCGATCGTGACGCTGAAGCTCGCGCTGTCGCTGGACGGCTGCATCGCGATGGCCGACGGCGAGAGCCGCTGGATCACTGGACCCGAGGCTCGCGCGCACGGCCACCTGGAACGCGCGCGGCACGAGGCGATCCTGGTCGGGCGCGGGACGCTGCTGGCCGATGCGCCGCGGCTCGACGTGCGGCTGCGCGGCCTGGAGGATCGCAGCCCGCGCAAGATCCTGTTGTCGCTCAATCCGCAATCGGGCTGGACCAGCATTCCCCAGCCGGTCAACATCGCCTCGCTCGCCGGGGTCGATCACCTGTTGATCGAAGGCGGGGCACAGGCCGCTTCCAGCTTTCTGCGCGCGGATCTGGTCGATCGGCTGCTGCTGTATCGTGCGCCGCTGCTCATCGGTGGGGGCAAGCCGGCGCTGGGCGATATCGGCCTCGCCTCGCTTGCCGATGCACATGGCCGGTGGGAGCTGACCGATGCACGGATGCTTGGCAGGGACCGGCTCGAAGTCTACGAGCGCGCGAGCAATTAGAGTCGGACAGCATGTTCACCGGAATCGTCACGGACATCGGCACCATCGAGCGGATCGAGCAGCGCGGCGATCTGCGCGTGCGGATCGCGACAGCCTATGACACCGGCACCGTCGATCTGGGCGCATCGATCGCTTGTTCGGGCGTATGCCTGACCGTGGTGGACAAGGGGCCGGGCTGGTTCGCGGTCGATGTGTCGGGCGAGACCGTGTCGCGCACTGCCGACCAATGGGGCGAGGGGCGCAAGCTTAACCTCGAACGCGCGCTGAAGCTGGGCGACGAATTGGGCGGGCATATCGTGACCGGTCATGTCGACGGTGTCGGCGCGGTGCTGGGTGTCTGTCCCGAAGGCGAATCGAAGCGCATCGGCTTTTCGGTGCCGTCGAGCCTCGCGCCATTTATCGCGCCCAAGGGGTCGATCACGATCGACGGCGTCTCGCTGACCGTCAACGAAGTGACCGACCAGCCGGACGGCACCGCGCATTTCGCGATCAACCTGATCCCGCATACCCAGGCCGTCACGACGCTGGGCGAGCTCGTCCCGGGTCAGGTCGTCAACCTCGAGATCGATGTGCTCGCACGCTATCTCCAACGCATGGAGGCCCGCCGTGGCCAAAGCTGAGCTGGCGCGGCTGCGCCATGCCTTTCTTTCCTCGCCCGAGGAGATCATCGACGAGGCGCGCAACGGGCGCATGTTTATTCTGGTCGATGACGAGGATCGCGAGAATGAGGGCGACCTGGTCATCCCGGCGCAGATGGCGACGCCCGATGCGATCAATTTCATGGCGCGGCATGGCCGCGGCCTTATCTGCCTTGCCCTAACCAAGGATCGGGTCGACCAGCTTGGCCTGCAGCCGATGACGCGGCGCAACGGGACCAGCATGGGCACTGCCTTCACCGTCTCGATCGAGGCGAAGGAGGGCGTGACGACCGGCATCTCGGCCGCCGACCGTGCGCGCACCGTCGCGGTGGCGATCGACGCGGGCAAGGGTGCGAGCGACCTGGTCTCGCCCGGTCACGTCTTCCCATTGGTGGCGCGCGAGGGCGGGGTATTGCTGCGCGCAGGACACACCGAGGCGGCCGTGGACGTGTCGCGCCTCGCTGGGCTCAATCCCTCGGGCGTGATCTGCGAGATCATGAAGGACGACGGGACGATGGCGCGGCTGGACGACCTCGTCGCCTTCGCCCAGCTCCACAATCTCAAGATCGGCACGATCCGCGACCTGATCGCCTATCGCCGTCGCCACGACCATCTGGTCGAGCGTCGGGCGGTGACGACCTTCACCAGCCGGTGGGGCGGCGAGTGGAACGTGATGACCTTTTGGAACAAGGCGGAAGGGACCGAACAGCTGGCGCTGGTCAAAGGCCGGCGTAATCCCGAGAAGCCGACGCTGGTGCGCATGCATGCCATCTCACCCTTCGGCGACATGTTCGGCGAGGATGGCCCGCGCGGCCGGCTGCTGCAGCGATCGATGGAGATCATCGGCGAGGAAGGTTCGGGCGTGATCGTCGTGATCAGCAAGCGTCGTGCCGACAGCTTCACCATGGCGGTCGAGCGCAAGGCGGGCCTTCGCGCCGAGTCCGATATGGAGGAGCTGCGCGACTATGGCTCGGGCGCGATGATCCTGAACGAGCTGGGAGTTGAGGAAATGGTGCTGCTCACCAACTCGCACCACACGCTGGTCGGCCTGGACGGCTATGGGCTGAGCATTGTGGGCGAGCGTGCCATCGACGGACTGGGAGAAGATTGATGGCGCGGGTGTTGATCGTCGAAGCGCGCTTCTACGAGCATTTGAACGATATGCTGCTGGCTGGCGCACGCGGGGCGATCGAAGCCGCCGGGCATAGCCACGACACGGTCACCGTGCCGGGCGCGCTGGAAGTGCCGGGCGCGATCGCGCTGGCGGCAGAGACCGGCCGCTACGATGCCTTCGTCGCGCTCGGCGTGGTGATCCGCGGCGAGACCTATCATTTCGAGATCGTGTCGAACGAGAGCGCGCGCGGGATCATGGCGCTGACCATGGACGGCATCGCGATCGGCAACGGCATCCTGACGACGGAGAACGAGGCGCAGGCGATCGTGCGGGCCGACCCTGCACAGCTGAACAAGGGTGGCGGCGCGGCCGAGGCGGCGCTGGCGATGCTGGCGCTGCGCGACAGATTCGGGTGAGCGGTCCCATCCTCTTCACCGAGCGGCTGATCCTGCGCCGCCCGGTCGGCGAGGATTTCGAGGCATGGGCGGCATTTTCCGCCGATCCCGAGACGATGGAGCATCTGGGCGGCGCGGTGGAGCGCAGCGTCGCCTGGCGCCAGATGTGCACCACCGCGGGCGCATGGGACGTCAAGGGCTTTTCGATGTTCAGCGTAATCGAGCGCGCGAGCGGCCGCTGGGTGGGGCGACTTGGTCCTTGGCAGCCGGAAGGCTGGCCGGGCACCGAAATTGGCTGGGGCGTGGCACACGGATTCGCCGGGAAGGGCTATGCCTATGAAGGCGCGGTCGCCGCGATGGACTATGCGGTCGACGTGCTGGGGTGGGACCGGGTGATCCACACCATCGCGCCGGGCAATGTCCGCTCGCGCAGGCTGGCGCAGCGGCTTGGCTCGACCAATGGCGGACCGACGCAGCTGCCGGCGCCGCTCGGCGCCATGCAGGTCGACGCCTGGGGGCAGAGCGCTACGGAATGGCGCGAGAACCGGGCGCGCCGCTGAAGGCTGGCGCGCCCGATCCTGTTCAGGCCGCTTCCTGTTCCGCCAGCGCCGGATAGTCGATATAGCCTTCAGGCCCCTGGCTGTACCAGGTCTTCACATTCCCCTCGTTGAGCGGCGCGCCGCTGCGCAGCCGCACGGGCAAGTCCGGATTGGCAAGGAACGCGCGGCCGAAGCTGACCGCATCGGCGACGCCGCTGTCGAGCGCCGCTTGCGCTGCATCGCGCGTGAAGAAGTCGGAATTGACCACCAGCGGCCCGTCGAACACCTTGCGGATCGCCGGGCTGAGCTTGGGCGCGTCGCTCCTGCCGAAGGTGCCGTCGGGTCCCGGTTCACGCAGTTCGAGGAAGGCGATGCCGAGTTCGGACAGGCGCCGTGCGGCAGGAACGAACACGGCTTCGGGCGCACTGTCATCGACACCCTGCGACTCGCCATTGGGCGAGAGGCGGACGCCTGTGCGATCCGCACCGGCAATTGCGACCACGCGCTGCGTCACCTCATCCAGCAGGCGGATGCGGTTCTCGACCGATCCCCCGTAGCGATCGGTGCGATGGTTGGACCCGTCGCGCAGGAACTGGTCGATAAGATAGCCGTTCGCGGCATGGATCTGCACCCCGTCGAACCCCGCGGCGAGCGCGTTCTCGGTCGCCCGGGCATAGCTATCGAGGATGCCGGGCAGTTCGTCGAGATCAAGCGCGCGCGCCTGCTCATAGGGCTGGCGCCCTTCATAGGTGTGGACATGGCCGGGGCTGATCGTGGCCGAGGCGGAAACCGGCTGCTCGCCGGTGACGGAGCTGTGCACCTGCCGCCCCATGTGCCACAGCTGCGCCACGATGCGCCCACCGGCGGCGTGCAGCGCTTCGGTGACGGGCCGCCACGCGGCAACCTGGGCGTCGGTCCACAGGCCGGGCGCGAACGGCCAGCCAAGCCCCTGACGGCTGATTCCGGTCGCTTCGCTGATGATGAGGCCGGCGCCGGCGCGCTGCGCGTAATAGTCTGCCATGATCGGCGTCGGCACCGCATCGCGATCGGCACGCCCGCGCGTCAGCGGGGCCATCAGGATGCGGTTGGGCGCGGCGATGGCGCCAAGCTGGATCGGCGAGAACAAGTCCGGCATCGAATTTCTACCCCTTCATTGGGTTGCAATATGCAACAGATAGGCGGCTAAGGGCGCGATGCACGAGCACGCGCCTCCAAAAAAAACTGCGCACCGGCAAAGTTCGGTTGGGCCAAGATCCACCGCGCTGCCCTTTGCCGCGCTGATCGCTGGCAATGTTGCGCTGGCGTTTGGGCCATGGTTCGTTCGCGCGGCAGATGTCGGGCCGGTGGCGGCTGGGTTCTGGAGGCTGGCGCTCGGCGTGCCGTTCCTGTTCGCGATCGTCGTGGCGACGCAGGGCAATCCGTTGCGCAACGCCCGCGGCCTTGGCTGGACGCTGGCGATTGCGGGTGTGGTGTTCGCAGGCGATCTTGCGTCCTGGCATCTTGGCATCCTGCAGACGACCCTCGCCAACGCCACGCTGTTCGGCAATTCTGCGATCCTGATGTTCCCGATCTGGGGGTTCCTGGTCGCACACGCCTGGCCGACGCGGCAGCAGGGGGTGGCGCTGGGGCTGGCAGCGATCGGGGCAGCGTTGCTGCTGGGTCGATCGTACAGCCTGTCGCCCGACCATCTGGCGGGCGATCTGCTCAGCCTGCTCGCGGGCACGCTTTATACGGTCTACTTCATCCTGATGGGCCGCGCGCGCGAGGCGATGTCGCCGCTGGCATCGCTGGCGCTGGTGAGCCTTGCCGGCGCACTGCCGCTGCTCGGCTTTGCCTGGGCGTTGGGCGAACCGATCTGGCCGCAGCAATGGGGGGTGCTGATCGGGCTGGCGCTGGCCAGTCAGGTCGTGGGGCAGGGACTGATGATCTATGCGCTCGGCCACCTATCGCCGCTGGTCGTCGGCATCGCACTCCTGCTGCAGCCGGTCATCGCCGGCACGGTTGGGTGGATCGTCTATGACGAGCGGCTGGGCGCGCCCGATTTTCTCGGGGCCCTTCTGGTCGCCATCGCGTTGGTACTGGTGCGCCGCGAGGCAAAGCCGGTTGCAAGCGTTCCGCAGGAGGCTAAAACGGGAACATGACTGACGTCGCCGACATGACGCTGGACGAGCTGCGCGCCGCGCTCGCTTCCCACCTTGCCCCCAATGCCGCGTTTGACGGCTGGAATGCCAAGGCGGTGGAAAGCGCTGCGGGCACGATCGGGGCCGATCGTCACGTGGCCAGGCTGGCGGTCCCGGGCGACGCGGTCGGCATGATCGACTTGTGGTTTGCCGATATCGACCGCGGCATGGCCGCCGCGCTTCCGCCCGAGATGCTGGCCACAATGAAGATCCGCGCCAGGATCACCGCGTTGGTCGAGGCGAGGCTGGACCTGTTGGCCCGGAATCGCGAGGCACTGCGCCGCGCGGTCGCCATCCTGGCGATGCCGCAAAATGCCCCGCGCGCGGCGAAGCTCGGCTGGCGATCGGCGGACGCCATGTGGCGGCTCGCGGGCGATACCGCGACCGACTACAATCATTATACGAAGCGCGGACTGCTGGCGGGCATCTATGCCGCGACGATCGCGGTGTTCCTGAACGACGACAGCGAGGGTCATGCCGAAACGCGCGCATTCCTGGCGCGGCGGATCGATAACATCATGCAGTTCGAAAATACCAAGGCGAAGCTGGTCGGCAATGGCGACCATCGCTTCAGCGTGTCGCGGTTCGTGGGCCGGCTGCGCTATCACGCGCGGTGAGGGCGAGGGACTTCTTCTTATTACCACCGTCGTCATCCCGGCCTTGTGCCGGGATCCACTTCGCCGCTGGGCGTGTCGTACGAGCCTTGAGGGCGGCAGCTGCCGGCCGCTGGACCCCGGCACCAGGCCGGGGTGACGATTGGGCTTGCAGGGCAGGGGGCGAGCGGTGATCGAGCTTCCCTATCCCGCGCTTCACGCCAGCCATGGCGGCATCTGGATCGCGGGGCCGGACGGCACGCGCAGTGTTGGGCGCGGCGAGGCCGTCCGGATCGCGGCGGACACGCCGATGCTGTTGCTTAACGCGCCGCTGGTGGCGCAGCGGCTGGGCTATCCCGAGTTGTCCGGACTCGACCTGCTCGAACTATTCTCATTCCTGCGCCCGGCCAGGTTCATGGTGCCCACGCCCAAGGGCGTTGCCAAGACGCTGGGCCTTGTCGAGCCGGCGAGCGATGCCGAGGTCGCGCCGTTCCTGCGCGAGGCGGCGACCGCGATGTTGCGTATGGTCGATGGCGACTGGCCCGAGCGAGAGGGCGCATGGCACGCCGCACAGTCGCTGGCGCGGCTGCGATGGAGTTGGGCACCGGTCGTCACTCAGGCAATCGCGAAGCCTGAGAAGGCGGAACGCTGGCTATTCTCCAGACTGCCCGAATGGAGCGAGCAAGCACCACGCACCCCGCCGCGCACCGTGTCGCTGGAAGCGGACGAGGTGCGCGAGCGGCTGGCCGAACTCACTGGCCGGGGTGCGGAGGCGCGGGAGGGCCAGCGGCTTTACGCCGAGGCGGCGGCCTCCGCCTTTGCGCCGCGCACCATGCGTGATTCGCCCAATCTGGTGCTAGCCGAAGCGGGAACCGGGATCGGCAAGACGCTGGGCTATCTTGCGCCGGCCTCGCTCTGGGCAGCGAAGGCCGACGGCGCGGTGTGGGTATCGACCTTTACCAAGGCGCTGCAGCGCCAGCTGGCGAGCGAGGGTGAGCGGCTGTTCGCAGATCCTGAAATGCGCAAAAAGCGCATCGTCACGCGCAAGGGACGGGAAAACTACGTCTGCCTGCTGAATCTGGAAGACGCGTTACAAGGCGGGTTCGCGGGTCGCGCGGCGGTGCTGGCGCAGCTTGTCGCACGATGGGCGGCCTATACCGCCGATGGCGACATGGTCGGCGGCGACTTGCCCGGCTGGTTGCCGGTCCTCTTCCGACGCAACGGATCCACCGCGCTGACCGACCGGCGCGGCGAATGCGTCTATGCCGGCTGCCCGCACTATCGGAAATGCTTCATCGAGCGCGCGGCGCGGGCGAGCGCCGACGCCGACCTCGTCATCGCCAATCATGCGCTGGTCATGGTCAATGCCGCGCGGGGGCGCGAGAGCGCCACGCGGCCGACGCGCTATGTGTTCGACGAGGGGCATCACCTGTTCGACGCTGCCGATGCGATGTTCGGCGTGGCCCTGACTGGGCAGGAGACGATCGAGCTGCGCCGCTGGGTCACCGGGCCGGAAAGCGGATCGCGTGGACGGCGGCGCGGCTTGGCGGCCCGTTTGTCCGACGTGGCGAGCTATGACGAGGCCGGTGCACAAGCCATTGCCGAGGCGGTCGATGCTGCACGCGCGCTGCCGGCCGACGGATGGTTGCAGCGCGTCGCGGAAGGCGCGCCGTTCGGGCCGATCGAGGCGCTGCTGGGCGCGGTACGCGGGCTCACTTACGCCCGTTGCGACGACGCCTCGGGCGAGGCGGGCTATGGCATCGAGACGGAACTGGCCGAGCCGGACGCGGCGCTGGTGGATGCGACGGTGCCAGCGGCGGCGGCGATGGAGCGTCTGCTGCGGCCGATGATGGCGCTCGGGCGGCGGCTCGAGGCCGTGCTCGACGAAGGGCCGGACTGGATGGACGGCCAGGCGCGCGCGCGGATCGAGGGCGCCATCGCTTCACTCGGCTGGCGAGCGGAGACCGTGGCCGCCTGGCTCTCGCTGATCGCGCGCATCGGCGGCCCGGCGAGTGAAGACTTTGTCGACTGGCTGGCGGTCGATCGGGTCGAGGGGCGCGAATTCGACATCGGCATCCACCGCCGCTGGCTCGACCCCAGCAAGCCGTTCGCCGAAACGGTGCTGAAGTCCGCGCACGGCGCGCTGGTTACCTCGGCCACGTTGCGTGCAGGGGGCGACTGGGACGTGGCCGAGGCACGTAGCGGCGCGCAGCATCTGTTGCATCCGGCGGCGCGGTTCGAAGCGCAATCGCCGTTCGACTATGCCGGGCGGGCCGAGGTGATCATCGTCACCGATGTGAAGCGCGGCGACATGCCCTCGCTCGCCAATGCCTATGCCCGGCTGATCGTCGCGGCGCAGGGCGGTACGCTGGGACTGTTCACCGCCATCCGCCGGTTGCGCGGCGTCCACGCGCGGATCGCCGACCGGCTCGCGCGCGAGGGGCTGCCGCTCTATGCCCAGCATGTCGATCCGATCGATACCGGCACCTTGGTCGATATCTTCCGCGACGATCCGCGCGCTTCGCTGATCGGCACCGATGCGTTGCGCGACGGCGTGGACGTGCCCGGCCACTCGCTGCGGCTGGTCGTGATGGAGGGCGTGCCTTGGGCCAAGCCGAGCGTGCTGCATGCCGCACGGCGGCTCGCGGGCGGGGGCAGCGCCTATGATGATCGCATCGTACGCGCGCGGCTTGCCCAGGCGTTCGGCCGATTGATCCGGCGTGCCGACGACCGCGGCGCGTTCGTGCTGCTGTCGGCCGCGATGCCCTCACGCCTGCTCGGCGCGTTCCCACCCGGCACGCCGATCGCGCGGGTCACGCTGGATGAAGCGGTGGCGCGTGCCGAACGTCTTTCATCTGACTCAAGGCTGGGGCATGAGGCGCTCGCACCCCTGGATCCGGAGCGCCGATGAAGACGCTGACGTTGCTGCGCCATGCCAAATCGAGCTGGGACGACCCGGTATCGCGCGACTTCGACCGGCCGCTCAACGCGCGCGGGCGCAAGGCGGCGGTGACCGTCGGACGCCATATGCGCAGCGAGCGGTTGAGCTTCGACCATGTCGTCGCATCGCCGGCAGTCCGCATCGTCGAGACGGTGGAGGAGATAGAGGCCGGCTATGGCAGCGCGCTCGCCCCGGCCTGGGACCGGCGGGTTTACCTGGCGTCCGCTTCCAGTCTGCTCGACGTCGTGCATGAGCTTCCGGCAGGCGCCGACAGCGCGCTGCTGATCGGGCATAATCCGGGATTGGAGGACTTGATCCTGCTGTTGATCCCGGACCGGTCGGGCGACGTGCTGCGCGATTCGGTCGAGGAAAAGTTTCCAACCGCCGCGCTGGCGGTGATGACGTTCGACGTGGAGAGCTGGGACGAGGTGAGCGCGGATGGCGGCATCCTCGTCAGCTTTACGCGTCCGCGCGATCTTGATCCGGCGTTGGGGCCGACGAGCGAATAATTTCGTTTCGCACAGCGATTGACACAGGTTACTATCGCCGCGGGACTCCAGCCGGAGGACGTTTTCATGGCGATCGATTTCCAATTGAACGGCAAGCCCGCGAGCTTCGCAGGCGATCCCGAGACGCCGCTGCTGTGGGTGCTGCGCGATCATCTCGGCCTGACTGGTACCAAATATGGCTGTGGTGTCGCGCAATGCGGGGCGTGCACCGTGCATCTCGACGGCAAGAACCGGCGGTCCTGCGTGACGCCGGTCGGCACGATCGCGGGCAAGTCGGTCACGACGATCGAGGGCGTGACCGGCAAGACGGCCGAGGCGGTGAGGGCCGCCTGGGTTGGCCTCGACGTGCCGCAATGCGGGTTCTGCCAGTCGGGGCAGGGCATGTCCGCCATCGGGCTGCTCACCGCCAAGCCGAAGCCGACCGATGACGACATCGATCATGCAATGGCCGGCAACATCTGCCGCTGCGCCACCTATGTCCGCATCCGCCAGGCGATCAAGGATGCCGCGGGCGTGAAGGGGGTGCGGGCATGAACGCCGTCGCGAACCGCCGCGCCTTCCTTGCCGGGGCAGGCGGGCTGGCGATCGGCTTCACACTGCCGTCGGGTGGGGCGCGAGCGCAGGCGTCAGGCGCCGCCCTGGCGCCCAACGCCTTTGTCCGCGTGGGCACCGACAACAGCGTGACGGTCGTCGCCAAGCATGTCGAGATGGGGCAGGGTCCGTCGACGGGGGTGACCACCATCATCGCTGACGAGATGGACGCTGCGTGGGATCAGATGCGCTTCGTTTTCGCGCCCGCCAACGACCCGCTCTACAAGAATTTGATGTTCGGCACGATGGGTGCGGGCGGTTCCAGCGCGATCAAGGAAAGCTGGATGCAGATGCGCATGGCCGGCGCCGCGGCGCGTGCGATGCTGGTCGAGGCGGCGGCCCGGCGCTGGGGCGTACCGGCCAGCGCGATGGGCGTCAGGAACGGTGTCGTCAGCAGCGGTTCGCACAAGGCCACGTTCGGCGAGCTTGCCGCCGACGCGGCGGCACTGCCGGTGCCGGCGAACCCGACGGTCAAGAAGCCCGACCAGTTCGTCTATATCGGCAAGAAATTCGCCAAGCTGGACAGCAGGGCCAAGACCGACGGATCGGCCATGTTCACGCAGGACGTGCGCCTGCCGAACATGGTACATGCCGCGGTGCGTCGCCCGCCAGCGTTCGGGGGCACGGTGAAGAAGGTCGAAGCTGGCGCCGCTAAAGCCATCCCGGGCGTGATCGACGTCAAGCCGGTTCCGAGCGGGGTCGCGGTTTATGCCAGCGACACCTGGAGCGCGCAGCGCGGGGCGGCCGCGCTCGAAGTCGACTGGGACTTGAGCAAGGCCGAGACGCGCTCGTCCGCGCAGATGCTGGCCGAGTACAGCGCTGCGGTGCGCACGCCCGGCACGCAGGTCGAGACGACGGGCAACGCTGCGACTGCGCTGGCGCGCGCTGCGAAGAAGATCGACGCGACCTTCTATTTCCCCTTCCTCGCACACGCGCCGATGGAGACGCTCGACTATGTGATCGAGAAGAAGGGCGACGGGATCGCGGTCCATGCCGGAAGCCAGTTTCAGGTCGGCGAGATGCGGGCGATGTGCGGCGTCGCCGGCGTGCCGTTCGAAAAGAGCGAACTGATCCAGCACTACGCCGGCGGCAGCTTTGGCCGACGGGCGACGCCGGCGATGTTCGACGCGAGCGAGGCGGCGGCGTGCGCCCGTGCCTATGGCTTTGCCGCGCCGGTCAAGGTGGTGGCGAGCCGCGAGAACGACCTGACCGGCGGCTTCTATCGCCCGATGACCGTGCACCGCGTGCAAGTGGGGCTCGATGCCAATGGCGAGGTATCCGGTTGGGACCAAGTCTGCGCCGCGAAGTCGATCATGAAGGGCACGCCGTTCGAAGCCATGGGTATCAAGGACGGCGTCGACGGCAACATGATCGAGGGCGCGAACGACACCAACCAGTATCGCATCGCCGATTTCCGGCTGGGCCAGCACCTCATGGAAACGCCGGTGCCGGTGCTGTGGTGGCGATCGGTGGGGCATACGCACACCGCTTTCGTCAAGGAAACGCTGATCGACGAACTGCTGGCGATGGCCGGCAAGGACCCGGTCGCCGGGCGCCTCGCGCTCCTCAAGCACGAGCGCGCCGCCGGCGCATTGCGCAAGGTCGCCGAGATCAGCGGCTTCGGCAAGCGTGCGATCGCCAAGGGGCGTGCGCTGGGCGTCGCTGTGCATGAAAGCTTCGACAGCTATGTCGCGCAGGTGGCGGAAGTATCGGTCGGCGCCGACGGGCTGCCCAAGGTGCACAAGGTGTGGTGCACGGTTGACTGCGGGATCGCGGTGAACCCCGATGTCGTACGCGCCCAGATGGAGGGCGGCATCGGCTATGGCCTGGGTCACGCGCTGTATGGCGAGATCACGCTGGGCGAGGGCGGACAGGTGCTCGAGAGCAATTTCGATACATACCGCTCGCTGCGGATCGGCGAGATGCCGGATGTCGAGGTCGCGATCATCCCGAGCGCTGAAAAGCCGAGTGGCGTCGGCGAACCCGGTGTGCCGCCGATCGCGCCGGCCGTTGCCAATGCCTGGCGCAGGCTGACGGGCAAGGCGGTGCGAAGACTGCCCTTCGCGCACGGAGACAACGCATGAGCAGGGCGGGGATGAAGCTGCAGCTGCAGCATCTTGGCCTGGCGGCGCTTGCAATTGCGGCCGTCGCGCTGCCCGCGGCGGTAATCGCGCGCCAGAGCGCCGCGCCGGTAGGCCTGCAACCGGTCAGCGCCTTTGCCGGGATTGCCGATCCGGCGGCGCGATCGGCCGCGATCTTCACGGAGATGGGTAAGGTGCTGACGCATCCGCGCTGCCTCAATTGTCACCCGCGCACCGATCGCCCGAGGCAAGGGGATGCGATGGCGCTGCACAACCCGCCCGTGGTGCGTGGCAATGCCAAGGGCGAGGGGGCGCCCGGGTTGCAATGTTCGACCTGCCACGGCCCGCGCAATGTCGCGTTCGCCAACGGTACCGGCAGCATTCCGGGGCATCCATTGTGGCACCTGGCTCCGATCGAGATGGCGTGGCAGGGCAAGTCGCTGCGCGAGATTTGCGAGCAGTTGAAGGATCGACGGCGCAACGGCGGGAAGACGCTGGCGCAAATCCACGAACACAATGCCAACGACACGCTGGTCGGCTGGGGCTGGAACCCGGGCCCAGGGCGCACGCCCGCACCCGGCACCCAGGCACAGTTCGGCGCGCTGACCAAGGCATGGATCGACACCGGCGCCAAGTGCCCGACTTAGGATCCTGACGCTGGCCGGAGCGATGGCCGATTGAAGCGTAATCTTGGCGAAAGCCGGAACCTGATGCGGCCGCGTCCAAGCGCGATCGCCTGGGGTTATCGGCATGCGCCGCGACGACACAATTAGTCAAACCGTTGACGCAAACCTATGTGCGGCGCACCACGGGGGCAAAAGAGCAGGGGATGCGCATGACCGGTGGTCTGTTTCGAACGAAGGCGGTGAAGACTGCCGCCGAGCACGCACCCGAACATCGCTTGGCGGCCACGCTTTCCTGGCCGCATCTGGTCGCGCTGGGCATTGGGGCGATCGTCGGCACAGGTATCCTGACGCTGATCGGCGTGGGCGCGGGCAAGGCGGGGCCAGCGGTCATCCTGTCGTTCGTGATCGCTGGCGCGATCTGCGCCGCCGCTGCGCTCGCTTATGCCGAGATGGCGACGATGATGCCGGCTTCGGGCAGCGCCTACACGTACAGCTATGCCGTGCTGGGCGAACTGATCGCCTGGGTCGTCGGCTGGTCGCTGATCCTCGAATATTCACTCGTCGTCAGCGCGGTGGCGGTCGGCTGGTCGGGCTATGCCGCGCCGCTGCTGCAAAGCTGGGCCGGCGTGCCGACCGAGTTGATGAGCGGTCCGCATGCCGGCGGCATCGTCAATCTGCCGGCGATCTTCATCATTGCCGTGGTTGCCGCGCTGCTTTCCCTTGGGACCAAGGAGAGCGCGACGCTCAATGCAGGTCTGGTCGTCGTGAAGATCGTCGCCCTTGCGGTCTTCGTCGCGGTCGCGCTGCCTTCGCTGAACGCGGCCAATTTCGAACCGTTCATGCCGTTCGGCTTCGTCAAGACCATGGGTGCCGACGGCGTGGAGCGTGGGGTCATGGCGGCGGCGGCAATCATCTTCTTTGCCTTTTATGGCTTCGACGCGATTTCCACGGCGGCCGAGGAAACGAAAAATCCCGGCCGGGACCTGTCGATCGGCATCGTCGGGTCGATGGTCGCCTGTATCGCGATCTACATGCTCGTGGCGGTGGCGGCGGTCGGCGCTGCCCCTTTCGCCAGCTTCGCCAACAGCCCTGAGCCGCTGGCGCTGATCCTGCGCGAGCTCGGCCGGCCGGGTTTTGCGACGTTTCTGGCGGTCAGCGCGATCATTGCGCTGCCCACCGTCCTGCTTGGCTTCCTCTTCGGGCAGAGCCGCATCTTCTTCACCATAGCGCGCGATGGGATGCTGCCGATCGGCCTCGCCAAGGTATCCCCACGCGGGTCGCCGGTGCGGATTACGCTGTTCACCGCCGCAATCGTCTCGGTCATCGCGGGGCTGCTGCCGATCGACGAGATTGCGGCGCTGGCCAATGCGGGGACGCTGTTGGCCTTTGCCGCGGTGGCGCTGTGCATGATGGTGCTGCGCCGGCGTGCGCCCGACGCGCCGCGTGTATTCCGCGCACCGGCCTGGTGGCTGGTCGGCGGCATCGCCGTGGCGGGATGCGCATATCTGTTCTTCAGCCTGCCGGCTCAGACGCAGCTTTATTTCCTGATCTGGAATGTCCTCGGCATCGTCATCTACTTTGCCTACGCCCGACCGAAGGTTTCGGGCGCACTTGCGAGCAAATCGGTCGATCCAGAGGTTTTCGAGTGAGCGGCTGGCATATCGGCATCATCGGCGGGTCGGGCCTGTATGGAGTCGAGGGGGTCGAGGGCGGTGAGTGGGTAAGCGTCGAATCACCCTGGGGCGAGCCATCCGACGCGATCTTCACGGGTCGGATGGGTCCTGTCCGCGTCTCATTTCTGCCGCGGCACGGGCGTGGCCACCGTGTCTCGCCGGAAGCGCTGAATAGCCGCGCCAATATCGACTGCCTCAAGCGCCTGGGCGTTACCGACGTGCTCGCAATCTCTTCGGTCGGCGGACTGAACGAGGCGCGCGCGCCGGGCACGTTCACGATCGTCGATCAGTTCATCGACCGCACCAAGGGGCGTCCATCAAGCTTCTTTGGCACCGGCATGGTGGCGCATGTCTCGATGGCCGATCCCGTGTGCGCGCGGCTGTCCGCGCTCGCTGCCGATGCAGCCGGGCAGGCCGGCGCCGTGGTGCATTGCCGAGGCACCTATCTGGCGATGGAGGGGCCGCAATTCTCGACGCGCGCTGAAAGCCGGCTTTACCGTAGCTGGGGTTGCGACGTGATCGGGATGACCGCGATGCCCGAAGCCAAGCTCGCGCGCGAGGCGGAGTTGCCCTATGCGCTGGTCGGCATGGTCACCGACTATGATTGCTGGCGCGAGGACGAGACCGGGGTGGACGTCGCGCAAGTGATCGCCCAGCTTGATGCCAACGCGACAAAGACGCGTGCAATGGTGGTCGGCCTGCTGCGTGCACTGCCGGCAACACGCGAACCTTCGCCGATCGACACGTGCCTGGACGTGGCGCTCATCACCGCGCCGGACGCGCGCGACCGGGCCTTGCTGGCGAAGCTCGACGCAATCGCGGGACGGGTGCTCGGCTAACGCAGCATCTCGGCAAGGGCGCGGGCGACATTCTCGATCGTATAGGGCTTTTGCACCACCGGCCGGCCGCGATGCTGGTCCGGGAACTGCGCCTGTTCGCCATAGCCAGTGGCGAACATAAAGGGGATCTGCCGCTCAAGCAGCATGTCGGCGACCGGGAAACTTGTTCCGTTGCCCAGGTTGATGTCGAGGATTGCGACCGTCGGGGGCGATGCGGCAATCAAGTCGAGCGCGGCATCGACCGAGGCGGCAGTGGCGACGTCCGCCGCGCCCAGGCGCGTCGCGATATCCTCGGCATCGAGCGCGATGATCAGGCTGTCCTCGACCAGCAGCACGCGCTGCCCTGCTAGCAGGTCCACGGGCGGCTCCTCGCGGTGCCCGGCGGCGGTCCGTGGAAACTGGATGCGGCTCTGGAAACCGTCTCGCGGGATCGAGACGTGGCGCGCGGGAATGCAGAAATCGGCCTCGAAGCCCGCTTCCTCGTATCGCACCACGGCCTCGCCGCCCAGGTCATAGGGTACCGAACGTTCGATGATGGTCGTGCCAAAGCCCTGCCGCGTGGGTTTGCGCACTTTCGGCCCGCCGACATCGCGCCAATAGATGCGCAGGTCGCCGCGCTCGCCGCGATCCCAGGTGAGGCTGACCCTGCCTTTCGGCACCGAGAGGCTGCCATATTTGGTCGAGTTCGTGACCAGTTCGTGCAGGATCAGCGCCATGGTCGAATAGGCCTGCGGGTTCAGCAGCACCGGTTCGCCCTCGCCGATCAGGCGGTTGCCATCCTCGATGAACGCGGCGGATTCGGCATCGATCAGCGCCTGGAGCGAGGCCGGGCCCCAGTGATCCTCGGTGATCTGGTTGTGCGCGCGGGCGAGCGCATGAATGCGGCCGTCGACCACCTTCACGAAGGATTTCACCGCCTCGTCGCTCGGCTGCGACTGGCGGATCAGGCCGCGGATCAGGCCCAGGATGTTGCGCACACGGTGATTCAGTTCGGCGATCAGCAATTCCTGCCGCGCGCTGGCCTGCTGGCGTTCGGCCGAGGCTTCGTCGGCAAGGCGCAGCACGACTTCGATGAGCGTCGCGCGCAGCGTCTCGGCAACGCGCAGTTCCGACGGCGTGAATGGCTGCGAGCGGCCGCGCACCAGCTCCTTCCACTCCGCGAAGCTTTCGCGTGGCGTGAGGCGCGGGCCGTTCGGCCCATATTCGATCGGCTTGTGCGGGTCACCGCCCCAGCGGACCGAGCGGATCAGTTCTGAGCGGAACAGCACGACATAATCACGCGGCGCGCGCGAGATCGGAATGGCGAGCAGCCCGGCCGTCGTATCGGCGAACTTCTCGGCATCCGGGATCAGCGAGCCGATATGATCGGTCGCATATACCTTGCCCGCCGCGGTCGCGTTGAGTGCGCGCACGATGCGGCGGAAATCGTCGGTCGGCGGCGTGGTGCCCGAAAAGGCATAGTTGCCGGCGAGCCAGACCCCGACGCCATCGGCGGGGATGGCATGGGTCAGGATGGCGGCGAGCCAGTCGGGATCGCGCAACAGCGTCTCGTCCGACGCGACCGCGCCGAGCAGCTGGTCGGAGATGTCGCGCGCGCGGCGTTCGAACTCCACCGTCTGCTGCCGCTCGCGGCTTTCCAGCCGCATCGAGAACATCTGGCTGAACAACTCGACGATGGCGCGCCGCTCGAAGCTCGGATTACGGGGCGCGTAATGATGACAGGCGAACAGGCCCCACAGCTTGCCGTCGACCACGATCGACACAGACATCGACGCATCGACACCCATATTCTTGAGATACTCGATATGGATCGGCGACACCGAGCGCAGCAGCGACAGCGATAGATCGAGCGGCTCGCCCGCCGCGTCGAGCTGCGGCACGATGGACACCGGCACCGCGTTCACGTCGGCGATCACGCGCAGGAGGTTGCGGGTGTAGAGGACGCGCGCCTGCTGCGGAATGTCGGACGCCGGATAATGCAGGCCGAGGAAGCGGCCGATACCCGGTTTGCAGGCTTCCGCAACGACCTCGCCCGACCCATCGGGCGAGAAGCGATAGACCATGACCCGGTCATAGCCGGCAAGCGCGCGGACTTGCCGTGCACCCTCCTTGAAGAAGGTGACGAGGTCGGCGCACTGGTCCAGCCGCGCAATCATCGAGCGGACCATGCCGGTGACGTCGCCATGCTCGCCGCTCGACCGCTCGCCCTCGATGATGATGCTGCTGCTGGACAGGTGGATCGCGAGATCGAACGGTGAACCCTCGTCGGACAGGCGGACGTCGAACAGGCGCTCGACCGCATCCGGCCCGCGGAGCAGTGCGGTACGGTTACGCAGGTCGTGGACGGCGGCGGCAGGGAAGATCGCAGCCAGCGGCTGGCCGAGGACATCCATCGGTGAGCGGCCCAGATAATCGGCCAGGTTTTCCGACACGCGCGCAACCATCCAGTCCGCGGTCAGTGCGATCAGGAAGCCGACCGGCTGGATTGCGCCCAGGATATGGATGGGCTCGCGATCGCAATTGGTCAGATCGACCGATTGAGGGTCAGCCAAACGCCTTCGTCCTTTTCTGACGCAGAGCGCCGGCCTCGAACAACGCGAACGCGCGGCGCGCCGCGTCGATCGCTAACGTATGTTGGTCGTCGGTTACCAGCAGCTTGTCCAGCACCTCGATCAAGTATCGCCACCGAACGCTGTCCGACGTGTCGATGAAGCTTCGCGGCAGATCGGCCGGCACCGATCGTGCCAGCATCCTGCCGCCCAGTCGCGATCCTTCAAGAACGTAGATTGCGCCAAGAATATCCGCCCGGTGGCGAAATGGCGCCCAATCGCCGGTCGGGGGCGCTGGGAAGCCGAGCGCGCTCAGGTCCTCGCGCAATCGCTCGCCGCGCCGCCGTGCGGGCCAGTCGGGCAGCAGATCGCGTGGATCGGCAGCGACGATCGCGGCCTCGATCGGCAGGAAGGCGTGCGCCTGGCCCAGCAGGAAGGCGGCGTAACCTTCTCGCGTGGTGAGATCGAACGCGCCGAAGGCCGCGTCGACTCGCTCGTGATCGGGCGTGGTCGCGGCGCGCAGCGCGGAACGGGCATCGGGTGCGGCAGTCATCGTGTTGATGTCGTGCCTGCGTTTGTGTCGGGCAAGCCGCTAGCTACCTGACCGCGCAAGCCGCTCCAGGATTTCGCGGCGGCGTTCGTCCGTCGCGAGCGACCATTCGGCAATCTCGCCCAGTGTCCGGCCGCAGCCTTCGCAAAGCCCATCCGCGCGCATGCGACAGATGCCGACGCAGGGACTGGCCACCGCTGGAGGCGAGGTAAATTCAAGAAAGCCGTCGTCGTCCTGGCTCACGCCGGGATGGTGAACTGCAGAAAATCCGGGATCGGCCCGTTCCAGCCATCATCGGGCCCGTCGTCCGCGAACTGGTCGCGGCGACGGTCTCGATCACGACGCGGGCGTTCCTCGGCGCGGGGGGGGGCGGAATCACGCGCTTCGGCCCGCTTTGCCGGTTCGGCTCGCGGCTCTCGCTCGCGCTTGGGCCTGGGTTCGTCGGCTTTCCTGCCGCGCGGCTTGCGCTCGGCCTCCGGCTCGGCGACGGGCGGCGGCCCGATGCGCTCGATCTTCTGGCCTTGAAGCTTCTCGATATTCTCGACCGCTTCGGCATCTGCGCTGGAGACCAGCGTATAGGCCGTGCCCGTCGCGCCGGCGCGGCCCGTGCGGCCGATGCGATGGACGTAATCGTCCGGGTGCCAGGGGGCGTCGAAGTTGAAGACGTGGGACACGCCCTTGATGTCCAGGCCGCGCGCCGCGACGTCGCTTGCCACCAGGATGTTGACGTCGCCCGCCTTGAACCGGTCGAGTTCGGCGATGCGCGAGCTCTGATCCATGTCGCCATGGATTTCGGCCGAACGGTAGCCGTGCTTCTTGAGGCTCTTGTTGAGCTCGCGCACAGTCGTCTTGCGGTTGCAGAAGATAATCGCGGTGCGCACATCTTCGGCCGACAGCAGGCTGCGCAGCACCTTGCGCTTCTCGAACGCGCTGTTGCTCACCGGCACCAGCCACTGGGTAATGTTGGTGTTGGTGGAGGCAGGCCGGGCTACCTCGATCTGCTTGGGGTTCGACAGGAACTTGTCGGCCAGCTTCTTGATCGGCGGCGGCATCGTTGCGCTGAACAACAGCGTCTGCCGGTTGGCCGGCAGTTTGGTGCAGATATTCTCGATATCCGGGATGAAGCCCATGTCGAGCATCCGGTCGGCTTCGTCGATCACCAGCATGTTGCAGCCGGTCAGCAGGATCTTGCCGCGTTCGAACAAGTCCATCAGCCGGCCCGGCGTGGCGATCAGCACATCGACGCCCTTTTCCAGCGCCTTGACCTGGTCGCCCATCTGCACGCCGCCGATCAGCAGCGCCATGCTGAGCTTGTGGTTCTTGCCGTACTTCTCGAAATTCTCGGCGACCTGCGCGGCAAGCTCGCGCGTCGGCTCCAGGATCAGGCTGCGCGGCATGCGTGCGCGGCTGCGCCCCTCGGCCAAGATGTCGATCATCGGCAGCACGAACGACGCCGTCTTGCCGGTGCCGGTCTGGGCAATGCCAATCAGGTCGCGCATCATCAGCACTGACGGGATCGCCTGGCGCTGAATCGCCGTCGGCTCGGAATAGCCGGCCGCCTCGACCGTCTTCAGTAATTCTTCGGAAAGGCCGAGATCGGCAAAGCTCATTCAATTGTCCGGATGTAGCGGGCGCAGGCCCGGTCATAGTTAGCGCGGCGCATTGAGGAAATACCACGCAAAGTCAAGGAAAGACGGTGGCGCCCCGCCAAGTTCCGGGCCGCCGGATGCGCCATGCGCAGTCGCGGAGCCGCCTACCCCTCAGGGATCAGCGTGCGGAACTGCTTGATCTGACACTCCCCGCCCGCTCGTGAACGGAACGTGTCGCGCTTGGCGCAGACCATGCCGTCCTTGTTGGGCTTGACGTAGAAGCCGGAATAGAAATCGAGGGCAGGACATTCCTTGCCCAGCTTCGCGCGCACGCGCTTGCCGCCCGCCAACACCAGATCGACGCTGTCGGGCCGCGTGATGGCCGCGCCGGCCAGCCGGTTCATCTGCACGCATTTGTTCGCGTCCTTCTCGACCCAGGCGATGGGCGGCAGCGGCGCGGCAGGGGCTGAGATGCGGCGGACCGCGTCCGGACGCGGCACGCGGATGACGACATGTTGCTGAATGCGCACCTGCGCCAGCCGGGTGCCGGTCAGCGAGGCTGAAGCAGCCGCCCTGCCCGGATCGGGTGCGCCGGCGTAGGGCAGCAGCAAAGCGCTCGCGATGACGATCCAGTTCACCATGTGATGTTGCCAATAGCCGGGGCGCTTGAACAGTGCATGAATTGCTGGCGTGGACGACGCGTGATAGCGCCGCGTCATGCAGGATGCCCAGCGCCAGTTCGTCGAGGCGGCCGCCGCCGCGCTCGGTCCCAAATCGGTCGTTACCGAGCACGATGCGATCGAACCGTGGCTGACGGACTGGCGCGGACGCTATCGCGGGGCCGCAGCGGCGATCCTTCAGCCGGCTTCCACTGACGAAGTGGCGCTGATCGTGGCGCTTGCAAACCGGCATGACGTCCCGCTGGTTCCGCAAGGTGGCAATACATCGATGGTAGGCGGCGCAACCCCGCCGCCGGACGGGTCTGCGTTGATCCTGTCGCTGCGCCGCATGAACCGGGTGCGGCGCCTTGCAGCCGAAGAGGGGCTCGTCGTGGCCGAAGCGGGCGTCATCCTGGCCGACTTGCACGCGGCGGCGCTGGGGCAGGGGCGGCGCTTTCCGCTGACCTTGGGCGCCAAGGGGAGCGCGACGATCGGCGGCCTCGTTTCGACCAATGCCGGGGGCACGCAGGTTCTGCGCCATGGCACGATGCGCGGGCTGGTGCTGGGGATCGAAGCGGTGTTGCCGGACGGATCGATTCACGACGGGCTTGCCGCCTTGAAGAAGGACAACCGGGGCTACGACCTCAACCAGCTGCTCATCGGAGCCGAGGGTACGCTGGGCGTTGTGACCGCGGCGACGCTGCGGCTGGTGCCTGCCATCGCCGCACGCGCCGTGGCGTGGGTCGGCGTTGATTCGCCGCACGCCGCGCTCGATCTGTTGCACGCGATGGCACCGGCGGCGGATGCCATCGAGAGTTTCGAACTCATCCCCGCCCACTCGCTCGATGCGGTGTTGCGGCACATTCCGGGTACGCGCGCCCCGCTTGAGCGGCCGCACCCCTGGCATGTGCTGATCGAGGCGGTGGCAAGCAATGCCGACGAGGCACCGTCCGCGCTTATCGAGACGCTGCTGGCCCAAGCCTTCGAACGCGGACTGGTGCGCGATGCGGCGATCGCCGCCAGCGAGGCGCAGGGCGAGGCGTTCTGGCGTATCCGAGACTCGATTTCGGAGGCGGAGCGCGCGAGCGGGCCGGCGCTCCAGCACGATATATCGGTGCCGGTCGCGGCCATGCCCAACTTCATGATCGATGGCGCGCGCGCGGTAGAGGCGGCATTTCCCGGCACCAGCGCTGGCGCATTCGGCCATCTCGGCGACGGCAATGTCCATTTCCATGTTCGCGCGCCCGCGGGCAGCGCGCCTGACTGGCCCACGCGAAACGCCGGCGTCATCAGTCCGTTCGTCCATGATCTGGTGGTCGCGGCCGGAGGCTCGATTTCCGCAGAGCACGGCATCGGTCAGATGAAGCGGGACGAACTGGCGCGGCTGTCCTCGCCCGCGCGGATGCATGCCCTGAACGCCATCAAGCGCGCGCTTGATCCTCGCAACCTCTTCAACCCGGGGAAGCTCGTCTCTCTTGCGTCGGACCGCCTCGACCAATAGAGCGCGGTTCCAGCAAAGCTGGGCGATTTCGGTACCAGCCTGCTCCCCACCCGGCGACCACGCGGATACAGGCGTTGGATGGCCGGGTGGGGGGAGCGGGCTGGTGCCGCTTCAGCGTAGCTGAACGATACAAGATCCAGCCAATTCGACTTCAGGAGATTTCCATGGCCAGCGCGCCGCAGACTCAAGGTCTTCCGCTCTTCTACAACGACCTGCAGCCGCTTTCGAGCGAACTGCACGCCAACTACAAGATTCGCCGCGCCGATGCTGCCCCCTTCATGGCGCGGCAGCATGCGGTGCCGCTGACGGTCGAGGAATTCCCGCTGGTGCAGCGGTTCATGCCGATCGTGTTCTCGGTCGGCGACGATCCCGTGCCGCTGGCGCTGATGGGCCTGAACGAAGGCGTGAACGTCTTTTTCGACGCCGAAGGTCGTCTGCGGGATCAGGCCCAGGCCTTCTATGTTCCGGCCTATGTCCGCCGCTATCCGTACATGCTGGCGCGGCTGCGTCCGGATGCCGAGGAATTGTCGCTGTGCTTCGACCCGAACTCCGAGACGATCGGCGAGTTCGAGGACGGCGAGCCGCTGTTCGCCGACGGCAAGCCGACCGAACTGGTCCAGCAAGTGCTGAAATTCAACGAGGATTTCGAGATCGCAGGCCAGAAGACCACTGCCTTCGTCAAGGAACTCAAGGACCTTGGTCTGTTGATGGACGGCGAAGTGTCGATCGCGCCTGACGGGGCCGAGCAGCCCTATATCTATCGCGGCTTTCAGATGATCGACGAGAACAAGCTGAACGAGATGCGCGGCGACCAGCTGCGCAAGATCGTTCAGAACGGCATGCTGCCGCTGATCTACGCGCATCTCTTCTCGCTCGGCCTGATGCGTGAAATCTTCGCGCGCCAGCTGGACCAGGGCGCCGTAGCGCCGCTTCAGCCGGCGGCCTGACCGCCCACTACCTTCGGCTATGTTGAAATCGGCCCGTGCGCCGCCATGTGGCAGGCGCGCGGGCCTTTTCTTGCAGGCTGCTGATGCGATCGTCCGCACTGATGCTCGGCTCGTCGCATTTCGCGATGTGGCCTTGAAGCCACGGTCAAGCCCTCCTATATCCAGTTTAGTACGGTTTCGTGTCCCCCCTTTCGCGGAACCGTGCGGCACGCCCTCGGGCGTGTCTCCTCCCTGAACCTAGGCCGCCCGGTGGAAACATCGGGCGGTTTTTTTTGCTTGCTCGCGCTATTCGGCAGCGGCGGCGAGCGGCATCGCTTCGTCCGCCACGGCATCCACGATGCGGCGCAGCAGCGCTGCGGTGGCGCCGAAGCCTGAGCCCACCGCGTCGCGCTTGCGATCGAGATAGAGGGTGCGGTCGATCTCGATCTGGATGGCATGCAGGCCGCGCGCCGGATCGGCATGACGGTCAAGGATGTGGCCACCGGCATAGGGCGTGTTGACCGCGGTGCGCATGCGCGCGGCATGCGCCACGCCTTCGATCCTCGCGACGAAGCGGCTGGCAGCCGAGCGGCCGAAGCGGTCGCCGATCACGATGCGGGCGCTGCCTGTCGCGAGCGGTGGCATCGAATGGATATCGAGCAGGACCGCGACGCCGAAGCGTGCGTGGGCCGCTGCGAGCAATCCGGCCAGCGCGGTGTGGTAGGGGCGGTGGTCATGCTCGATCCGCGCGCGAATCTCTTCGTCGGCGAAGCGCCGTCGCCACAGTTCGGCACCGCTCACGCGGCGCGGCACAAGGCCCAGGCCGCTGCGCAGTTTCGGCGATAGTGCCCCCTCAGGCAGGATCGCAGCGCCTTCATCCACGCGTGAGTCGCGCTCATGCTCCGCGCGGTTGAGGTCGATCCAGGCGCGCGCGCGCTGTGCGACCAGCAGCGTCTCGCTGCCCAAGGCCGCAAGCGCCAGCGTATCGGCATGGCGATCCTCCAATGGCAGCAGCGCAGCAAGCGGCAAGCGGGACGCCGCGCGCAGCGGTAGCGGATAGTCGCGCCCGGCATGCGGCACGGAAAGGACGACGGGGGAAACCGGATCGGCCGGGCCATGCAGGCTGAAGGACGGATCACCGGCAGTCACGTGTTCACCCTATGCGTCGGCGCGCAAGCGCGCAACGCAAGTCGCGCGACGGTTCGGCTGGAAAATCTTAAGCCATTCGCGCATAAGCAGTCGCGCGGGGTTCCGTGGGGGGACGGCGCCGGGCCGGCATTTGGGGTGGCGATGATCAGGATACTTCTGGCCGAGGACGACAAGGTCATGCGCGAGTATCTGACGCGCGCGCTCGAGCGTTCAGGCTATGCCGTCAGCGCGGTCGATCGCGGCACCGCGGCGCTGCCGCTGATCGAAACCGAACGCTTCGATCTGCTGCTCACCGACATCGTGATGCCCGAGATGGACGGGATCGAACTGGCGCAAAAGGCCAGCGCGATCGCACCCGACATGCGCGTCATGTTCATCACCGGTTTTGCGGCGGTGACGCTTCGCGCAGGCAAGCAGATGCCCGACGCGCGCGTACTGTCCAAACCATTCCACTTGCGTGACCTGGTGCTCGAGGTCGATCGGATGTTCGAGGTCGAACAGGTGCCAAGCCGAAATTAGTCGCCAAACCGCGCTTGCAAGGCTCACCGCCCCCCGCTAAAGCGCCGCTTCCCAAGATTCGCCGCAAGGCGCAGTGGGCGTGTAGCTCAGTGGTAGAGCACTGTGTTGACATCGCAGGGGTCGCAAGTTCAATCCTTGCCACGCCCACCATTAAAACCCCGCAATCCTGATGGATTGCGGGGTTTTTTGATGCCCGGGTTCCGGAGCCAACACAGACACCTGGGCGAAGCCTGGGTGGATCGCCTCAGCTATGCCGATCATAGCGCCGTTATCAGCCGTCCGACCGGGCTTCCATGGGGTCGAACAGCCAAGCCGCCCCGTGCTCATTTGCTTCTCGCATATCGTCGATGAAGGCGCGGACGACGGGTGCAACCTCGCGCCGGCTGGGAAACATCAAGCTAACGGGGAGCCGCGAGTGACCATGCCGGCAGAATATGTGGGGCGAGCAGCGCCCGGAATCGCTCAGTGCCTCCTGGCAGACGCAACAATCTCGTCCCATCCGGCCATGGCGAGTTCGGCGGATGCTTGCAGCTCCGCCCGATCGGCCCCGTCACGAGCCCGGATCGCCATGCCGCTCTGCACCGTCTGCACAAAGCGCGCGAGCTTGGCGACATCGACGGATTCTGGCAGCTCGCCCTCTGCGACGGCCTGCTCCAGCCGCGCAGCGAGCACATCGAACGCGCCCCCGCGCGTCCTTCGCATCAGCAATTCAAGCTCGGCGTGGCTTTCGCTGCCAACCGTTCCCAATGTAGCCATGCAGCCGTGTGGCAGGTCGCAGTCAGACCCGGTCATCGCGGCCGCCGAATCCAGGAGGTAGGCCCGGACTGCATCGCGAGCCGTCGCCGCCTCACGAAAGCGTCCGAGCACCAGATGCTCATAGGTAGCGGAGTAGCAGCGAAGTGCCTCGGCGTAGAGTTCGTCCTTGGACCCGAACGCAGCATAAAGGCTCTTTACCCCGATGCCCAAAGCCTCTGTCAGGTCTGCAATCGACGTCGCCTCATAGCCTTTGACCCAGAACAGCTTCATCGCCCGGGTTAGCGCGACATCGCGGTCGAATGCACGCGGCCGCCCGCGCCCCCGGGGGGCCGTATCCACCGCATCGGGCAGCCGGGAGTCATATTTTTCCATTGATCACTGTATAAATCGCTTGACGCAACACGCAAGCCTTCCAATTAATCCAGTGATCGATGCATAAAGGAAATGATCATGACGGATCTTGCTGGTAAACGTGCCCTGGTGACCGGTGGCTCGCGAGGCATCGGCGCTGCAATCGCCCTCGCGCTTGCCGACAAAGGGGCGGATGTCGCCCTCACATTTCAGAATTCCCCGGACCGCGCTCGTGCGGTCGTGGACTCGATCGAAAAACTCGGCCGGCGGGCTGTGGCCATCCAGGCCGATAGTGGCGATCCGGTCGCGGTCAGGCAGGCGGTCGAGGAAGCCGTCGCCGCCCTGGGTGGGCTGGATATTCTGGTGAACAACGCGGGTATCGCGCTCTACAACACGATCGCTGACTTCAAGGTCGAGGATATCGATGCGCTGTTCGCGGTGAACGTGCGTGGGACGATCATTGCGACCCAGGCGGCCATTCCGCATCTTGGCGCTGGCGGTCGTGTGATCAGCATCGGTTCGGCCGGGGCAGAGCGTATCGTCGGCTCGCCGGGCACGGTCTATTATATGACCAAGTCCGCGCTGCAGTCGTTCACTCGTGGGCTCGCTCAGGAGCTGGGCCCAAGGGACATCACGGCTAATCTGGTTCAGCCGGGTTCGACCGACACGGATATGAACCCGGCGGATGGTGAAAGCGCCGATTATCAGCGCAGTCTTACCCCGCTTGGCCGCTTCGGCTCGCCGGCGGATATCGCCGCCGCTGTAACGTTCCTCGCGAGTCCGGCCGCCAGGCACATCACCGGCACGGCCATCACGATCGATGGCGGCTTGCTCGCGTAATACTCGGAAAGGAGAGTCAGATGAAAACGGCGATCCATGATGCTTCGAGCATGGCGAGGCAGCTCGCTAGCTAGCCCTTGGCGACCGGTGCGCGTTCTGCGTTTCCTCCATCGTCGTTGCGAGCTGCGTAGGGCGGTCAGTCACGGGTGTGTTTTCACGGCGTGAACCCGTTCGGATCGGGAGCAGTTCCTTGACCAGCAAGGCCGAAGGCGCAGATAAGATCGGTGTCGGGATCGTCGGGGCGAGCGCCAGTCGCGGCAGTGCCAGCGTCGCCCACATCCCGGCCATCTCGGTGATCTCGCGATTACCCGCCGTCGCGGGCAAAAGCCGGCTCAACGCTTGGCCGTCTCCGCTGATTATGTGACAGGCCCCGCGGGGCTCGGCCCCGCCGCGGCGAGCGTTGCCCGCCTGTATGCGCAGTTCGCCGTCGATCTCGAGGATGGAACATCCCAAGTTCCGGATTTTCGATATCGCGGCTTCCCGACATCAGGTTCTGGACGCCATATCGAGAGCATCCGAAACCGGCCGCCGCCAGGATCAACCCGGTTTCGGGCGATAGTCCTGACCGATCTGTTTGGGGACGAGCCGGCCGCCCAATTGACGGCGCTTGATGCGATGTGCCGAACGCGACTATGTATATCTGCATGCGCTCCGACGCTTGCCCCAGCCATCTCGTGACCGCGGTCCAGCGGCTCGACGGCGCGCGCCGGGCCTTTTGCATTCGAATTAGCGCCGCCCGCGGCTTCTGACCCGGGCTGACTCACGCTAGCGCATCTTGCGCGCCGCACCTCGAATGCGAGCTTTTTCTATGCCGACTTCTCTTCGTGACGGCCTTGCGCCGCGCAATGTACATGTGACCGCCGCCTGTGCCGCTCCCGCCCTGCAAATCCAGGGCGTGACCGATCTTAGCCCGCAGGCATTTCCCCGGGTGCTGGACCGGCTGCTGGTGCTGGGTGGCGTGCCGCTTTCGATCAGCTATCTGCGTCGCCCCTGGTCGGGGCGTTTCGAGCTGTACATCGACGGATTGAGCGGGATGGACGCGGCACTGATCAGCGCACGGCTATCGGCCATGCCAAGCGTGCGGGCGATCCGGATCTGCCACCTCGCCCCGGTCTAGAGGGGCGAAGCAGCGCTCAGGCAGCCGCCTCGCCGTGCAGGTTCATGAGCGAATCCATCAGGCCATCATCGGCGCTGGAACACACGCCAAGGACGAGTGCCTCGTCATATCCGTCGGCGACGACATAGGCGTGCCCCATCTGCGAATCGATGTAGATCCCCTCGCCAACGTCGAGGACGACCGGATCGTAGAATTCCGTATGGACCACGATCCGCCCCTCGATCACATAGATGAACTCCTCGCCTGGATGCCGGACCAGGTCGCCGAACTCGTCCGTGCTGTGCGCCCGGATGCGCGTGATCAGCGGGATCATGAGCTTCCGCCGAAGATCGGTGCACAGATAGTTGTAGTCGTAATTGGGCGTGTTGACGCGAACCGCCTGGCTCATCCGCCCCAAACTACGGCGCCCAGTAACGCGGGGCACGTCGTCCGAACCCTCGGCGAACAGATCGGACATTCGGATGTTCAGCCGACGGCTCAGCTGCTGAAGCTTGTCGTAGCTGAGTGTCAGCCGGTCATGTTCGACCTTTGACAGGGTGGACACGGGTATCCCCGACTTCACGCTCATTTCCTTGAGCGTCCAGCCCTGGCGCGAACGGATCCCACGCATGACAGCGCCTAAGGTCGGCGGTGTTGAACTGGTGGCCATCAGTAAATTCGATTCCGGTTTGACAATTCTCTAATCAGGATCATTATGTCCCTATTGGGCTGCTACACGTGACATATCGATAATCGGTCTGGCCTTTAGTCGCAACTGTCGGGCGTGAGCGAAACGGGGAGACGGTGCTATGCTGCGGAAAATACTAGTCGGGGCGACGGCCTTGATCGGATTGTCGCTCGCCGGACAACTGCCGGCGCAGGGGCCAGCGCCGCAAGCGCCCGCGGCCAAGGCGTCCCCCGTCGCGGGAACCCCGCCATCGTCGGCAGCAGCCGGGACCCCGGCGGTCCCACTCGACAGCAAGGATCTGGAGGCGTGGCTGGACGGGCTGATCCCCTACGCGCTGGATCAAGGGAAGATCGCGGGGGCCGTGGTCGTGGTCGTGCGGGGCAGTGGCCCGGTTCTTGCCAAGGGCTATGGCTATGCCGACGTGGCCGCGCGTAAGCCGGTCACGCCCGATGCCACGCTATTCCGGCCCGGATCGGTGTCGAAGCTGTTCACCTGGACTGCAATCATGCAGCAGGTCGAGGCTGGCAAGCTCGACCTCGATCGCGACGTGAACGCGTATCTCGACTTCAAGATACCGCCGTACGAAGGCAAGCCGATCACGTTGCGCAACATCCTGACGCACACCGCCGGCTTCGAGGAGTCGGTGCGGCACCTCATCACCAGCGACCCCAAGGGGGTGCAGCCGTTGAAGGCGCTGATGCCGGCCGCATTGCCGAAGCGGGTGTTCGCGCCCGGCACGACCCCGGCCTACTCCAACTATGCGACGGCGCTGGCCGGCTATATCGTCGAGCGGGTGAGCGGCATGTCTTTCGACGACTATGTCGAGCGGCGCATCTTCCAGCCGCTGGGCATGAACCGCTCGACCTTCCGCCAGCCGCTGCCCGGCGCGCTCGCCCCGATGATGTCCAACGGTTACCTGACGTCGGCCGGCCAGCCCCAGCCGTTCGAGATCGTCGTGCCGTTTCCGGCGGGCAGCCTGTCCGCGACGGGTGCCGACATGGGCAAGTTCATGATGGCGCACCTCAACAATGGTGGCGTGCTGCTGCGACCTGAGACCGCCCGATTGATGCACGACTATCAGGCGCCCGGGATCGGACCGCTCAACCGCATGGCGCTGGGCTTTTATGAGATGCGCGTGAATGGTCATCGCGCGATCGCACATGGCGGGGACACGACGCTGTTCCACAGTGACCTGTGGCTGATCCCTGATTCCGACGTCGGCATCTTCATCTCGATGAACAGCGACGGCGCGCCTGCCTCGACGCTGCAACTGCGCGGTGCGTTGTTCGAGAAGTTCGTCGAGCGTTATCTGCCGGGCAAGGACAATGATGGCCGGGTTGATGACGCCAGCGCGCGTCAGCACGCGCAAATGCTGGCCGGCAACTATGTCAGCAGCCGCGGCTCGTTCACCAACTTCATCAGCCTGCTGGGCTTGCTGGGGCAGGCCACCGTGTCGGTCGGGGAAGATGGCCGCATCCAGTTCCCGGCTCTGGACGCGCTCAGCGCCGCGCCGCGTGAGTGGGTCGAGATCGCGCCCTTCGTCTGGCGTGATCGCAACAGTGGCGAGAAGCTGGCGGCGGAAGTCCGCGACGGCAGGGTCGTGCGGCTGAGCGTGGATACGGTCGCGCCGTTCACCGTGTTTCTGCGCGCGCCGCTCGCTTACAACACTGCCTGGTTGTTGCCGGCGCTGCTAGTCGCCTTGGCGCTGACCGTGCTCGCCGCGCTTGGCTGGCCGGTGCGGGCGCTGGTGCGCCGGCGCTTCGCTGCGAAGCATCCGTTCGAGGGGCGAGCACTGATGGCCTATCGCCTGTCGCGTGGTTTTGCCTGGGCAGTGCTGGCGGCGGTCGCCGGCTGGGTGGCGCTGATCGCCGCCTTTGAGGCGGACATCGGGGCATTGGGCGGCCCAACCGATTGGCTGATCGTGCCGCTGCGTGTCCTCACCCCGATCGCGACCGTCGGGCTGGCGGCGACGGCGGGTTGGCTCACGGTCCTGGCGTGGCGTTCGCGGTTGCAATGGACCACGCGGGTGGCGGCGCTGCTGCTGCTTTTGTCCGGTCTCGTCCTCTGCTGGGTGACCTTCGGCTACCACCTCTATGGCTTTGGCATGGTGTATTGATGGCGACCGCGACGCATGCGACCCTCAAGCTTCGGCTGACCGTCGAGCGGTTTCCCTATAGCAAGCCGTTCCGCATTTCCGGCCATGTCTTCACCGAGACCGCAGTGCTGCTGGCCGAGCTGTCGGACGGCGAGCATGTCGGGCGGGGCGAGGGAGCAGGGGCCTATTATCTGGGCGACGACGTGCCGCACATGCTGGCGCAGGCCGAAAGCGCGCGCGCGGCGGTCGAGGCCGGGGCCACGCGCGACGACTTGCAGACCCTGCTGCCACCGGGCGGCGCGCGCAATGCGCTCGATTGCGCGTTCTGGGAGCTGGAAGCCAAGCGCACAGGTACGTCGGTGTGGCAGTTGGCTGGGATCGAACCGCCCAAGCCGCTGCTTTCGACCCTGACGATCGGCGCGGATGAGCCCACCGCGATGGCGGCGGCGGCTGCGGCGATCGATCCCGAGGCACCAATCAAGCTGAAACTGACCGGCGATCTCTACGACGATATCGCGCGGGTTCAGGCCGTGCGCAGCGCGCGGCCGCATGCGTGGATCGGGGTCGATGCCAACCAAGGCTATGACATCGCGACGTTAGGCGATGTGCTGCCGGTGCTGACCGCCTGCCGCGTCGCATTGCTGGAGCAGCCGCTGGCCCGCGGCCGTGAGGCCGAGCTTGACGGGCTGAAGCGCCCGCTGCCCTTCGCGGCCGATGAGAGTGCCTTGTCGCTCAAGGACACGGCGTCGCTGGTTGGGCGATTCGATGTCGTGAACATCAAGCTCGATAAGTGCGGTGGCCTGACCGAGGCGCTGGCCATCGCGCGCCAGGCGCGGCTGTTGGGATTGAAGGTGATGGTAGGCAACATGATGGGCAGCAGCCTGTCGATGGCGCCGGCCTATCTGGTCGGCCAGTTGTGCGACGTCGTGGATCTGGATGGGCCGACGTTCCTCGCACAGGACCGTGCGCCGGCCGTCTTCTATCGCGAAGGGCGGATCTATTGCCCGCAAGAGGTTTGGAGCTGAACAACGCTTGAGTTGACAATTCTCTGATTAGGACAATAAAGTCTCCGTTAGAGAACTAAACGTCTGATCGAGTCTGCAGGCATCTTGAAAAATAGGGGAGTCGACGATGAAGCAGGCCGTTTGGTTCGCATGCAGCTCAATTGCGCTAGTCGCTGCAATGCCGGCATGGGCAGAGGAAGCGACGACCCAGCCCGAGCCGCAGGCGAGTGCCGGAGCACCGCCGCGCGAGGGCGAGATCGTCGTCACGGCGCAAAAGCGTGAGCAAACGCTTTCCGAGATCCCGCAATCCATCTCGGTGATCGGCGGCGACGAGCTGGAGCGGCAACAGGCGACCAGCTTTGTCGACTATGCCGCGCTGGTACCCGGCCTCAGCCTGCAGCAGCTCAATCCCGGCCAGACCCGCATCATCCTGCGCGGGATCAATACGGGCGGCGCGAGCCCGACGGCGGCGGTCTATATCGACGAGACGCCCTTCGGCCCCAGCACGGGCCAGAGCAACGGTGCGGTGCTGGCGGGCGATCTGGATACGTTCGATGTCGAGCGGGTCGAGGTGCTGCGCGGCCCGCAAGGAACGCTGTACGGTGCGAACTCGCTTGGCGGGCTGCTCAAGTTCGTGACGGTCGCGCCCAAGCTTGGTGCGTTCGAAGGGCGGGCGCAGGCAGGTGCCGAGATCACCAAGGGTGGCGACGCCGGCTGGAACGCCAACGGCGTGCTCAACGTGCCGCTCGGCGACATGCTCGCGCTGCGCGTCAGCGGCTACTACCGACAGGTCGGCGGCTTCATCGATACCGTCGGGATCGCGCGCGAGGACGCGAACGACTATAAGAGCTATGGCGGTCGTGCCTCGCTGTTGTTCCAGCCGACCGACAACCTGTCCGTTCGACTGACCGCGCTTGCGCAGAACATCCGTGCCAACTCGCGCAGCACGTTCGATGCCGATCCCGTGACGCTGAAGCCGCTGCCGATCGTGCCCGCCACGGGTGCCGCAACGGGCGGGCGGCTCACGCGCACCGAATATTATCCCGAACAGAACGATGTCGATTATCGGCTGTACAACGGCACGGCCAGCTGGGACCTGGGGCCGGTCTCGCTCACGTCGGTGACGAGTTACAGCGAGCTGACCCAGCGTGAAGTCTATGATGCCACCTATGAAGTGGGTGCCGGCCTCGCCGATGCGCTCTTCGGCGGTCCGGGCGTGCCGCCGCTCGGCATCACCTTCCCCGCACTGGCCGGGCAGGAGAAGTTTACGCAGGAAGTCCGCCTTCAATCGCGGTCGAACGACAAGTTCGAATGGCTGGTCGGCGGCTATTACACCCACGAAAAGGGCCGGCTGGCCCAGCAATACCGCCCGTTCGCGCTGACTACCGGCGCAGCGGTCGATCAGTCGCTGACGCTTGGCGGTGTTACCTATCCGACCTTCCTGACCGCCGATCTCGATTCGGTTTACAAGGAATATGCCGGGTTCGGCAGCGTGACCCTGTACCTGGGCGACCGCTTCGACATCACGGCGGGCGCACGTTACAGCCACAACGAGCAGCGCACGCGCCAGGCGCTGGCCGGGTCGCTGCTGGTCCTGTCGGGCGGCACGACGCCGGACGTGGTGAGCGGCACGTCGGACGAAAACGTGTTCACCTGGTCGGTCGCACCACGGTTCGAGCTCAGCGACGCGGTCACGCTCTATGCACGCGTGGCGAAGGGGTATCGTCCCGGTGGTCCCAACGTGGTGCCGCCGGGTGCGCCGGCGGATTATCCGCGCCAGTATCGGGCGGACACGCTGATCAGCTATGAAGCGGGCGTGCGCGCGGAGACGCCAAATCGAACCTTCTCGATCGATGCATCGGTCTATTATCTCGACTGGCGCGATATCCAGGTGCTGGTCACCTACAACACCTCGATCGGCCCGGTGAGCGCCGACGGCAACGGCGATACCGCGACGAGCAAGGGTGCCGAAGTGACCGCGACGCTGCGTCCCACCCGCGGCCTCGATGTCGTGCTCAACGTCGCCTATAACGACGCGCATCTTGACGAGGCGCTGCCGAACGGCGCCGGCAGCGTGGCTGGCGATCGCCTGCCTTATGCGCCGGAATGGTCGGCAAACCTGTCGGCCGATTATGAATGGGACGTCGGGAGCAGCGCCAAGGCGTATGTCGGCGGCAACATCCGGCTGATCAGCGATCAGTTCGACACGTTCGACGCCAACTATCGCACGCTTTATGGCCGCCGCCTCGGCGTCGATGGATATGCGACGGCCGACCTGCGTGCCGGCATCCAGTTCGATCGATTCAACCTGTCGCTCTATGCCAAGAATGTGACGAACACGCTGGGTATCGCAAGTGTCGGGAGCTTTGGAGGCCGTCCGTCGACCGCACAGACCGCGCCGGGCACTGCCGTGCTGGCCGCGCCGATCCGCCCACGCACGCTGGGCTTCACGCTCGGCGCGTCGTTCTGAACTAGGAGCAGCATCGCATGAACGCGCCGACCGGCCGCCTGGCCGAATCTCTGACGCTGCCGCAGCCTTACCTGCTCTTCCTGGGCGACACTGCGGAGGCGAGCTTCGGCAAGACGGCGCTGGGGCTTGCCGACTGGGCGCGCGACCGCTGCGTTGGCGAGTTGTCGCTGCCCGGTTGCAACTTCACCACCGGCTTGCCGCGGCTGTCGCTTGACGAAGCGCGGGCGGCGGGTGCCCGCTCGCTGGTGATCGGCGTTGCCAACCAGGGCGGGGTAATTGGCGAGAGCTGGTTACCGACGCTGGTGATGGCCATGGAGGCCGGACTCGACATCGTCAGCGGGCTGCATGCCCGGCTGGCGAGCGTCCCGGCGCTGGCCGAGGCGGCGCGGCGCACCGGCCGACGACTGATCGACGTGCGCGTGCCGCCATCCGATATCCCTGTCGCGACGGGGCGCAAGCGCAGCGGCAAGCGGCTGTTGACGGTTGGGACCGATTGCGCGCTGGGCAAGAAATACACCGCGCTGGCGCTGCACCGTGCCTTCCTGGCACGGAACATCGATGCGGACTTTCGGGCGACCGGACAGACCGGCATCATGATCGCGGGCGGCGGCATGCCGATGGACGCGGTCGTTTCGGACTTCGAGGCTGGCGCGGCGGAAATTCTCAGTCCCGATGCGCCCGACGATCACTGGGACCTGATCGAAGGGCAGGGGTCGCTGTTCAATCCGGCCTATGCTGCGGTGTCGCTCGGCTTGTTGCACGGCAGCCAGCCCGATGTGTTCGTAGTCTGCCACGACCCCTCGCGCGAAATGGTTCTCGGCTTCGACGGTTATGCGATGCCCAGCATCGAGGAGGTGATCGACCTCACCATCCGGCTGGGCGGCCGTACCAATGCCGCGATCCGCTGCGTCGGCGTCAGCCTCAATACGTCGGCCTATAGCGAAGCGGCGGCGGCGGCGCTCATCGCCGCGGAGCAGGCGCGGCTGGGTCTGCCGGTCGCCGATCCGATCCGCGGGGGCCCAGCGTTCGAGGCGTTGGTGGAAAGCTGCCTTTCGTGAAGGAAGCGGTCGCGAGCGGCGGGTCGAGCTGGTTCCAGCGCTTCCTGCTGCCCGGATTCGCCCTCAAGGCAGTGATTATCGGCGGCGGCTATGCCACGGGCCGCGAGCTTGCAGAGTATTTCGTACCGGCAGGCCCCTGGGGCGGTCTTGCGGGCATGTTGCTCGCCACCGCCATCTGGAGCCTGGTGGCCGCCGTCACCTTCGCGCTGGCGCGGGCCTTGAACGCCTATGACTATCGCGCCTTCTTCAAGGGGCTGCTCGGCCCGGCATGGATCGCGTTCGAGATCGCCTATCTGATCTTCGTCATCCTGATCCTGGCGGTTTTCGGCGCTGCCGCCGGCGCGATCGGCGCTGCGACCTTCGGTTGGCCCGACGCCGTGGGATCGATCCTGCTGGCGCTCGGCATCGTCGCCACCGTCGCGCTGGGCACCGGCGCGGTGGAGCAGGTGTTCAAATATGTCTCGTTCCTGTTGTATGGCGTCTACGCGCTGTTCCTGGTCCTCGCGCTGGCGAGCTTTGGCGGGCAGATCGGTCAGGGCTTTGCCAATGCCCCGCCGCCATCGGGCAACTGGATGGCCGGCGGCTTCACCTATGCCAGCTACAACATCGTCGGCGCGGTGGTGATCCTGCCGGTGCTGCGCCATTTGACCAGCCAGCGCGACGCAGTGGTGGCGGGCATCATCGCCGGGCCGCTGTCCATGCTGCCCGCGATCCTCTTCTTCGTCGCGATGATGGCGTTCTATCCACAGATCGGGGCGGAGGCGCTGCCATCCGACTTCCTGCTGCGACAGATGAACCTGCCGGCCTTCCACTTCCTTTTCCAGATCATGATCTTCGGCGCCCTGCTCGAAAGCGGGGCGGGCGCGGTGCATGCCGTGAACGAGCGCATTTCCGGCGCGGTCGAAGCGCGCGGGCGCCCGCCGCTTGGCACCGGCGTGCGCGCCGCGATCGGCGCACTCATCCTGACCGGATGCATGTTCGTCGCTGCGCGTATCGGTCTCATCGACCTGATCGCCAGCGGCTATCGCTTCCTCGCCTGGATGTTCCTGGCGGTCTACCTCCTGCCGCTGCTGACGCTTGGGCTGTGGCGTCTTGCGCGGCGACGCGCTTCCCCTGTGATGGAACCTGCATGATGAAATGGTTGCGCCTGCTCGCCCTGTCCGTCTCGCTGGCGGCCGCCGGACCTGCGCTCGCCGACCCGCCGGGGGATCTCGATGCAAGGGTCGAGGCGCTGCGCAAGCAGGTCGGCGCCACCGGCGTATCGATCGCGATCGTCGAGAACGGCAGGACCACGCTGACGCGCGGCTGGGGCGTGCGCAAGCTGGGCGATGCGGCGAAGGTCGATGGCGCCACGATCTTCCAGACCGGATCGGTCGGCAAGGCGATGACGGCGGCGGCGCTCGCCGTTCTGGTCGACGACGGCAAGATCGCCTGGGACGACCCGGTCATCAGGCACATACCGTGGTTCCGCATGTACGATCCGTGGGTGACGCGAGAGATCACGGTACGCGACCTGCTGATCCATCGCAGCGGCCTCGGCCTGGGGCAAGGCGACCTCATGTTCGTGCCGCGAACGAACCTGACGCGCAGAGAGACGGTCGAGCGCGTCGCATTTCTAAAGCCGAAGACGAGCTTTCGCTCGGCCTATGCCTATGACAACATCCTCTACGCCGTTGCCGGGCAGCTGATCGAGGAAGTGACCGGGAAGACGTGGGAAGTGTTCATGCGTGAGCGCATTCTGCGGCCCGGCGGCATGAAGCATGCGACCAGCGACAGCGAGGATCGCTTCCGTGTGGTCAACCGCTCCTATCCGCATGCGCGGGTTTCCGGCCCGTTGCGCGGGCTGGGGCCGCAGGAGCTGCTGAACGAGCGTGACGAACTGGGCCGCAACGGCGCACCGGCGGGCGGGCTGGCGATGAGCGCCGAGGACATGGCCGCCTGGCTCAAGATCCAGCTGGCGCATGGCGCCTTGCCCGGCGGCGGCCGGCTGTTCAGCGAAGCGCAGGCGCTCGAGATGTGGAAGCCGGTGGTCACGATGCCCATCACCCCGCTGCCCGCCACGCTCGCGCCGGCGATGCCCAATTACCAGGCCTACGCGCTAGGCTGGCAGGTGCAGGACTATCGCGGGCACCGCATCATCGCGCACAGCGGCGGTGTGTTCGGATCGATCACGCGCACGGTGATTGTGCCCGACCGCGATGTCGCCTTCACGATCATGATGAACTCCGAGGACAGCGGCATGCTGCTTGGCCTCTATTACATGCTGCTCGACCACTATCTGGGCGCAAACGATCGCGACTGGATCAAGAATTGGCAGGATTGGTACGCGGAGCGGCTGGAGGGCGGGCGCAGCTATCTGGCTCAGGTGAAGGCGTCGACGCCGGTCAAGGTCGGCCCGTCGCTCGACCTCGCGCGCTATGCCGGCCGCTATCGCGATCCGTGGTATGGCGACGTCGTCGTGCGCTCGACCCCGGCTGGGCTGACGATCGACTTCACATCGACCCCGCGCATGGTCGGCCGGCTCAAACATTGGCAATATGACAGCTTCCTGATGGAATTCGACGAGAAGGGCATTGAGCCGGCCTATGTCACCTTTGCCCTGGATGCCGACGGCAGCATCACAGGCGTGCGGCTGAAGGCAGCCAATCCGATCGCCGACTTCAGCTGGGACTATCACGACCTCGACCTCAAACCCGTGGAGGAAGCCAAGTGAGGAAGCGTGTCGCCACCCTGAGCCTTTTTGCGCTGGCCGCTTGCACCGCGACGAGCCAGGGCGGCGCTCCCTCCGCCGCCGATCCGGTGGCGCAGCACGCGCGCCTCCTGACGCTCGACACGCATCTCGACACGCCGATCCACTTCGATCGCGAAGGTTGGCGGTTCGACGCGACGCACAGCTTCGCGGCCGATCTGTCGCAAGTTGATGGCGGGCGGATGAAGGCCGGCATGCTGGATGGCGGTTTCTTCGTCGTCTACACCGAACAGGGGCCGCTGACGGAAAAGGGCTATGCCGACGCCCTCGCCTTTGCGCGCAAACGGTCCGACGCGATCGACCGCACGGTCGCCGCCTATCCGGCGCTGATCGCTCCGGCGCTGACCGCCGCCGACGCCACCCGGCTGAACCGCGCTGGCAAGCTGGCCGCATTCAAGTCGATCGAGAACAGCTATCCGTTGGGCGAGGACGTGTCCCTGCTCGGCGAATTCTACCGCAAGGGCGTTCGGATGGCCGGTCCCGTCCATTCGGGCGACAATCAATTTGCCGACTCCGCCACAGGGAAGGGCAAGTGGGGCGGCCTTTCGCCGCTTGGCAAACGCTGGGTCGCCGAGATGAACCGGCTAGGGATGGTGATCGATGCCAGCCATTCGTCCGACGCCACGTTCGATCAGCTTCTTGAACTTTCGCGCTATCCCATCATCCTGTCGCATTCGAGCCTGCGCTCGGCCAACGATCATCCGCGCAACCTGGATCAAGTGCGGCTGCGCAAGCTCGCCGCCAAGGGCGGCGCGATGTGCATTTCCACCATCTTCCTCTCCGACATGAACATGACCAAGGAACGCGCCGAGCTGTTCGGGGCGTATGAGCGGATCGCGACGCTGCCGCCGGCGCAGCAGGCCGATCTGGCGCGACGATGGCAGGCGCTCGATCGGCGTGAGCAGATGTGGAACGCGAACTTCGAGACGGTGATGGCGCAGATCCTGCGCGCGATCGAAGTGGCCGGGATCGACCATGTCTGCTTCGCCGGCGACTGGGACGGTGGCGGCGGGGTGGTGGGGATGCAGGACATCACTGCGCTGCCCAAAGTGACCGCGCGGCTGAAGGCGGCAGGTTATAGCGACGCCGATATCGAGAAATTCTGGAGCGGAAATGTGCTGCGCATCCTGGCGGCGCAGAAGGGCTGAGTCTGGAGGAACTATGCGCCATCTGATCGCGCTCGCCGCACTTTGCTGTGCCATCGGCTGGCCGGGCGGCGGCAAGGCGCAGGATGCGCAGCCCAGCGACATACCGCCCGGCTATGTTCCAGCCGACGAACGCGATTTCGTCGTGCGCGAAGTGGCGATCCCCATGCGCGATGGGGTGAAGCTGCATACCAACATCGTCATCCCCAAGGGGCTCGTGCGCGCGCCGATCGTCTTTGCGCGCACGCCCTATTCAGCGGACAGGGCGATCAGCGCCGCCGCCTCGAACCGCTATTCCGTGGCATTGCCGGCGGCTTATGCAGAGCTGGCGGCGGCGGGCTATATCATCGCGGTTCAGGACGTTCGCGGCCGCCATCGCTCCGAGGGCGACTATGTGGTTACCCGGCCGCTGGTCGGCCCGCTCAACCCGACCAAGGTCGATCATGCGACCGACAGCTGGGACAGTATCGAGTGGATGGTCCGCAACGTGCCCGAGGCCAATGGGCGGGTCGGCACGATGGGCGTGAGCTATGGCGGGTTCACCACCCTGATGAGCCTGGTCGATCCGCATCCCGCGCTACGCGCCGCGGTACCGATCAATCCCTATGTCGATGGCTGGGTCGGCGACGACTGGTTCCACAACGGTGCCTATCGCCAGAGCTTCATCGACTGGCTGCACTGGATGACGACGGACAAGTCGTCGCGCTATCTGCTGCAGTTCGATCGCGAGGACGTCTATGAAAGCTGGCTGAAGGCAGGATCGGTCAGCGGCATGGCGCGCCGGTTGGGCATCGACTCGCTGCCCATGTTCCGGCGGCTGGTCGCGCATCCCGCCTATGATGCGTTCTGGCAGTCCCAGGCGGTCGATCGCATCCTGGCGGCGCGGCCCTTGAAGGTGCCGGTGCTGCATGTCCACAGCCTGTGGGATCAGGAGGATATCTATGGCGCGCCGGCGGCCTATGCGGCGATCGAGCCGAAGGACCCCGGCAACGACGCCAACTCGCTGGTCATCGGCCCGTGGCGGCACGGCCAGAGCAGCGCAGCCGACGGATCGCGGCTCGGCCCGATCGACTTCGACGGTAACAGCTCGGCCTGGTATCGACGCAACGTCCTGATCCCCTTTTTCGACCAGTATCTCAAGGATGGCGGCCCTCCTGCCGGCATCGCTCCAGTCACCGCGTTCGAGACGGGGGCGAACGTCTGGCACCGCTATGATCGCTGGCCGATGTCTTGCGCGAGCGGGTGTCCCTTCGCCGCGCGGGCAATTTACCTCGGCGCCGATGGCAGCCTCGGCTGGACCGCGCCGAAACAGGGCGGCTTTGCCGAATATGTGTCCGATCCCGCGCGCCCCGTCACCTACCGCCAGCGACCGATCCTCTCGACGTTCAATCCTCGGTCGACCTGGGGCGACTGGCTGGTCGACGATCAGCGCTTTGCCGAGACGCGGCCCGATGTCGTCACCTTCGTCAGCGAGGTGCTGACGCAGGATGTGCGGCTGGCCGGCCAGCCGATCGCGAAGTTCTTCGCATCGACCAGCGGCACCGACAGCGACTGGGTGGTCAAGCTGATCGACGTCTACCCCAATGAACATGCCGCCCGGCCTGAACTCAGCGGCTATGAACTGCCGATCGCGATGGATATCCTGCGTGGCCGGTATCGCGACGACCCTGCGCGGCCGACGCCGATCCCGGCCGGCAAGGTCGTGGGCTATACGCTCAAGCTCCCACAGGTCAGCCACCGCTTCGGCAAGGGGCACCGCATCATGGTGCAGATCCAGTCGAGCTGGTTTCCGCTTTACGATCGCAACCCGCAGAAGTTCGTGGCCAACATCTTCACGGCGCAGCCCGACGATTATGTCCGCGCAACACAGCGCATCCACTTCTCGCCGCGCCACCCCAGCCGGATCGAGCTGCCGGTCATCGCCGGGCCCTGACGGAGGGGCATCGGGCCGTCATGGCCCGATGCGTCATCGCTCAATAGTTGACGCTCCACCCGATGAAGCCTGCCATCCATGCCGCCCACAGAAAGCCGATCAGGGCGAGCGCGACGATCAGGCTGGCGATGCGGGCGAACCAGCCCTCGCCGGAGCGGAACGCCATCAGGCTGTTCCAGGCCCCGAGCACGGCGCCGGCCAGCGGGATGAGCGCCCCGATCTGAAGCACGCGGATAAAGCCATCCAGACTGTCGTTGTAGAAGCCGACATCGGCCCGCAGGATCGGGGCGAGCAGCATGCACCAGCCGGCGAAATAGGCAAGGTTCGCGATCACCGCGATCCGCGTCGCGCGGCGGACCCGAGCCGCCTGTCCGGTCACTCCTGGCGCCCGTTGCCGCACGCGGCGGACAATCGCCGTGATCGGCCATGCAATCCCGGTGACGATCAGGACGGACAGCGAAAGGCCGGCGACGAGCTGGAAGACGCTGCCGTTGCGGCTCAGCGGTGCCGCTTGCAGGATCTGCACGGGGTTGTTGCTGTCGATGATCGCGCGGCGCCCCTCGACCTCGGTCGCGAGAAGCTGCCGCGCGCCGCCGACTTCGCGCCACAACTTGGGTGCGATTTCGCGAAAGGTCTTGTCGCTTATCGACGACACGGCGATCGTGCCGTCCGGATTGGCGGTCACCTGATCCTGCTGCAGCAGGTAGAACAGGCTGATGAACCCGGTCTCGACCCGGCGTGAGCTTTCATAGCGTCCTGCGATCGCCTTGGCGTCGGCCGCCGCGCTGGGTATCGCCGGCGGCGTTCGCGATGCCGCCACTGGATAATAGCGATCGAGGAACAGCTCGAGCAGCCGCTCACGCGCCGGATAGACGGCGTCGTCCTCGCCCCGGCTGTTGAAGCTGACGAAAATGCCGACACCTTCCTGTGGCAGAAGGTTCAGATCGCTGTGGAACACCACCGTGTCACCGCCATGGCTCAGCAGCACCCGGCCGTTGCGACGGCCATGGAAGAAGCCATGCGCAAGCGTGTCAAAGCCGTCGCGCACCATCAGCGATGGCGAATGCATCAGGCGAACGGTTTCCGGGCGAAGGATCGCCGCGTTGCCAAAGCTTCCGTCGGCAAGATGCGCGATCATGAAGTTGGCCATGTCACCGGCGGTCGTGGAAACCTGGCCTGCAGGACCGGTTCCCACCAGCTCGAACGGACTGGGCGCGTCTTCCGTCGTGCGATAGCCCTTGGCTGCGGTCCTCGCGAATGGCGGCGGCAGCGGCTGGGCCAGCGTCGTGTGGCGCATCTGCAGCGGCGTCAGGATGTGACGCTGCACATATGTTTCGAAGGGCTCGCCCGACACACGCTGCACGATATAGCCGGCGAGCGTCGTTCCGTAGTTGGAGTAGGACGGCACCTCGCCGGGCGGGAACATGAACGGGCGGCGGTTTTCCTTGAGATAGCGCTCCATGGTCTTCAGCTTTTTGGGATCGGTGGCGAGGACGTCTTTCAGCCCCTCTTCAAAGCCTCCGCGATGCGTCATGAGGTCCGCCATCGTGACCGGCCGGTTGCCGGGTGGCGTGATCCTGAAGTCCAGGTAACGATTGACGTCGGCGTTCAAGTCGATCTTCCCGGCTTCGACCAGCTGCATCACCGCTGTCCAGGTGAAGAGCTTGGACGTCGAGCCGATCCGCATCTGGCTGCGCGTTGGGTCCATCGGCCGCTTTGCAGCCAGATCGGCATAGCCATAGCCCCGTTGGAACAAGGTCCGGCCATCCTTGACGACCACCACCTGTCCGCCGGCAATCCTCCCCTTTGACAGGGTGTCCCGCATGAACGGGTCCATCCAGTTGCCAAGGTCTGACACCGTCAGCGGCGCGGCAGAGGCGCGCGATGGACCGGAAGCGGCGGTGCGCGGCCCGGATGGGTCTGGTTGAGAGGGCGCGGCGTGCTGCGAAGCTGCAGCGGCGACCGCAACCATGCCCGCAACCAGAGCAACGACGAGTTTCATGCCGACCAAGCCAATTCTCCCTGTTCGGGCCTCACGCCGGACGATTCCTCGTTGCGATGGACCGGGAAATAAGAGAATATTTATTCTCCTTTTGACGATGCGTCAAGATTGGCTATGCAGCGTGGCCCAATTGGCCGAACCTCTCTCATGCCAAAACGAACCCCCGATCACATGAAGTACCAGCGCGAACGCATCCTGCGCGCGACGTTGAGCTGCATTGGTGACATTGGCCTCGAGCAGACCTCGATCGAGTCGATCCGCAAGGCAGCCGGCCTCAGCACCGGGGCGATCTACAAGCATTTCAGCGGCAAGGATGAGATCGTGACCGCTGCGCTTCACTTCGCCGCAATGAACGAAGCCGACGTGCCGCATGCCTGGCCATTGCTGCGGGACGACATGGCGACGGTTGGCGACGAGCGCGGGTTCGAGATGACGTCGCTCGCCCGGACCAACCTTCAGCTGTTGGCAAGCGGTCTGCGGCCCGGGCCGCTGCGCGACCTGCTGCAGTCACAAATGGGAAAGACGCTGGCGGTTCTCGCCGATCGCCTTGCCGCGATGGAGCGGGCGGGCGAGATCAAGCTGTTGATGAGTCCGGCACGGTCGGCAAGATGCATCGCGGCGCTCGCGGAAGGTCTCACCTGGCTGGGGCTGGCAGCAGGTCAGGATCCGGCGACGATATCCGACGACATTGCGCAAGGATTGGAGTGTCTGGTTCAGTCGATCTCCCTGACCACCGCCGCGAAGCCGTCGCGGTGAAGGGCGTCGATCAACTGATCGCGATGCGCCATACCCTGCAACTGAACGATGAGGCTCAGCGACGCACCCTTCGCGTTCAGCGCCAGGGATAGTCGGTCATGTGCCACTTCAAGGATGTTCGCGCCTTGCTCGCCCATGATCGTCGTGAGCTTCGCCAGGGCCCCCGGCTGGTCCCGGATGGGAACTTCAAGGCGGACCAGCTGCCCCTCGCGGACCAGCTCGCGCATGATCACGCTCGCGAATACGCGCCCATCGATGTTGCCACCGGTTAGCGGGATCGCAACACGCCTGCCTTCGAATACGTCGCGGTGTTCCAGGACGGCGGCTAGCGCTGCCGCGCCGGCGCCTTCAACGACAGTCTTCTCGACGGATTGGAGAAGCGCCACGGCGCGCTCGATCGAGGCCTCGTCCACTTCCAGCAGCCGATCGACCTTTTCCCGCACGATCCTGCGCGTCAGCAGACCGGCCTGCTTCACTGCGATGCCCTCCGCGATCGTGACGGGTGCCTCCGTCAGGGCCGGCAGATCGGCGACCGCACGGATCATCGAAGGGTAGGCGCTCGCCTGGACACCGATGATCTCGACGGTCGGGGCCAGTGACTTGATCGCTATGGCGACGCCGGAGATGAGGCCGCCGCCGCCAATGGGCACCACGATCGCATCCAGATCTTCGCATTGTTCGAGCAGCTCGAGACCCATCGTTCCCTGGCCGGCGATCACGTCCGGATCGTCATAGGGGTGGACCATCGCAAGGCCTTCGGCCTCGGCCTCGCGCCTCGCAATGGCCATGGCGTCCTCGAGCGTCGCGCCATCGACGATGACGCGTGCGCCGTGCTCGCGTGTCCGAACGATCTTGGTCATGGGCGTGCCTGCAGGCATCACGATCGTCGCCGGGATGCCGAGGCGGGCCGCGTGATAGGCCAGCCCCTGGGCGTGGTTCCCAGCGGACACGGCGCATACGCCCGAAGGTGCGCCTTGCTCTGACAGGCGCAGCAGCTTGTTGAGCGCGCCCCGTTCCTTGAAACTGGCGGTGAACTGATGGTTCTCGAACTTCAGCACGATCGAGCAGCCGGCGATCCTGGAAAGCGTCAGGCTCGGCAGGCTGGGTGTTCGCACGATGCTCCCGCGCAGGCGCTGCGCGGCGGCAAGGATGTCGCCGATGGTCGGCAAGGCCTGACTGACGATGATCGGTCTCCCGCTGGTTGCTATCGCGGTCGTGGCCGCGCGCCCGGTCGGGGCTTTGGACATCCACGCAGCACGCTTGACGGGCGAAGCGCCGGAATCCGCATCCGTGCGAGGAGCCAAGTTTATTGTTGCGGTTGTCCGCCGCTCGGGCGTCTCTAGGCTGCAACCACCAGCGGGCTACTCGATACGGCATGAGCGAAGGACCGTCTCCGATCGTCAACAGCGGGAGCCAGCGCTCGGTCGAAGCGCTGTCGCTGCGCTACGGAGCGGTGCTGCAGCGCTATTTTACACGGCGGGGCATCCCGGCCTCCGACGCACAGGACCTGGTGCAGGAGGTTTTCGCCCGCTTGCTGAACAAGGACGATCTCGACGATGTCGCCAATGCCGACGGCTATCTGTTCGCCGCAGCGGCCAACATGGCTCGTGACTATTTTCGCCACCGCAATGTTCGGATGGCCAATCCAGCCGCCGGCTTCGCGAGCGAGGTCCAGCGCACCGAGGATTTCGATCCCGAACGACTTGTCGCCGGGCGGCAGGAGCTCGACATGCTTCTGGCGGCGCTGAACGAAATGCCCGAACGGATGCGGAATATCTTTATCCTGGCGCGGCTGGAAAACCTTCCCCGCAACGAGATCGCGGAGCGGCTGGGGGTGTCAAAACGCACGGTCGAGGCACAGATCACGCTTGCGACCGCCTGCCTCGCCGAGCGTCGGAGGCGGATCACGTGAGCATGTCGGACCACAGCCCGGTGGCAACCCCCTGGCAGGCCAGCCCGGTGTGCGAGGCTGCCGCCGCCTGGGCCTTGCAGCAGGAGCGGGGCGATCTGAGTGATGCTGAACGGCGCCGCTTTACAGCTTGGCTGGCCGAGGATGAAGCGCATGCAGCGGCATATGACGACGCAGTCTGGGCGCTGAGCGTCACCGCGCGTCATGCCGGAGCGCCCGAGCTGCTGGCGCTTCGGGAAAGCGCATTGGCGGCGCGTGGCAGTCGCAAGCGCATGTGGGGCTGGACCGCGGCTGTGGGCGCAGTGGCGGCCGGACTCGTCGCGGTGCTCACATTCACCACGACGCCGCAAGTCGAGGTCGCGCCTCCCTCGAGCCAGTCAACGCTGGCCGATGCGAATGCTGGCCTCTCGGATCGCGCCTATCGGACCGCCGTGGGTGAGCGGTCCGTCATCAGCCTGCCTGATGGATCGGTGGCGACGCTCGATACCGACAGCCAGTTGCGCGTCGGCTATTCGGACCGGGAACGCGCCGTCTACCTGCTGAAGGGGCAGGCACTCTTCCAGGTGGCGCACGGCAAGCCGCAGCCCTTCCGTGTCTACGCGCGCGGGCAGCGGATTACGGCGGTCGGCACCGTGTTCAATGTCAGGCTGGAGGGCGATCGGGTGCGGGTCGCGATGGTCGAGGGCGTCGTCAAGGTGAGCGCACGCGCGCTGCCGGGCACCCTCCCGGGCGCGCCTGCAAGGGAAGTAACGCTGACCGCCGGCGAGGAGACGGTGGCCGCGCCGGCGGCACCGATGGTCGTCAGACCCGTTGCGGTGCGTGAAGTCGCGGCATGGCGCGGCGGCCAGCTGATCTTCAACGACGTGCCGCTTGCCGACGCGATTGCAGAGGTCAATCGTTATACGGTGAGGCCGATTGCCTTGGCCGACGCGGCGGTGGGCAGATATCGCGTCAGCGGGGTCTTCACGTCCACCGATCCCGAGGCATTTGCGCGCGCCATGACAGAGGTTTTGCCGGTCGAGATGACCCGGGCCGAGCGCGGCGAACTGGCGCTGCGGGAGCGCGACTGACAGCCGGGGATGTTTTTTTGCGGTTCTGCGACGCCCGCCCGTCTTGAGAACGAACGAAAGCAACTGAGGGGGCGGCGCGCATGGGGAGCAAGGGTCGGCACTGGATGAAGGCGGCGCTCATGACGGCGGCCGCAATGGGCGTGGCGGTCGCGGTTCAGGCGAACGCGCAGAGCGCGCCGCGCGGCTATGACATAGCGGCGCAGGACCTTGGCACGGCGCTCACGCAACTCGCGCGCCAGAGTAATCGCCAGCTCCATTTCTCGGCCGATCTGACCCGGGGAAAACGCGCGCGGCGCATTTCGGGGCGGATGAGCTTCGAGCAGGCCCTCGATCGACTTCTGCAGGGCACGGGCCTGGTGCATCGGCAGACTGCCAGCGGCGCCACCGTGATCCAGCGCGGCGAGACAGCGACCGCCCAGGAGTCGGCGTCGGACGAGGTTGCCACGGGACGCTCCGAAATCCTCGTCATCGGCAGCCGTTCGCTCAACGCCGACATCCGCCGTAGCGAGGATGCCGACCAACCCTATGTGATCTTCGGCAAGGACGAGATCCGCGCGTCGCAAGCCACTTCCGTCGAGGATTTTCTACGTACCCGGCTGCCGCAGAATGCGGGTTTCGCCGGCACCGGTTCGCAAAGCGGGGTGGGGGTGGGTCAGCCCTATTCCACCTTCAACCTGCGCGGGCTCGGGACCAACCAGACGCTCATCCTCGTCAACGGACGGCGCATTGCCGATCGCTCCGTGGGCAATGGCGGTCCTGCTCAGCCGGATCTCAACGGTATTCCGGTTGGCGCTATCGAGCGGATCGAGGTCCTTCCCTCGTCCGCCGGCGGTATCTATGGCGGCAACGCCGTCGGTGGGGTGATCAACATCATCCTGCGGAGCGACTATCGCGGCATCGATTTAACGCTCACCCACAATTCGACCTTCGACTTTCATGCGCCGATGACGCGCCTCGACGTCGCGGGAGGCTTCGCGCTCGAAGGCGGCCGGACGTCCGTCAGCTTTAACGGGGCGATCAGCGATTCCGGAACGCTGCTCCTGAGCCAGCGGCGCGGTCTCGTTCAACGCGGCGTCGACCTCGGCTTCGCCAACCAGTCGCCCTATGTCGGCAACGGCGCGCCCCCGATCGGGAATGGCGTCAACATCCGAAGCTCGACCGGGGCCAACCTCGTGCTGGACAATGGCGTCGCCCTGGGATCGAACGTCACCAACGTGCCGCTGGGCTATGCCGGCTATGCGGCGGATGGCGGTGCGGCGCTGCTCGCCGGCGCCGGACGCTTCAACCTCGACATGCCGGAAGACCTGAACGCGGCACGTCGCGGCCTGCTCACGGCCTCTGAGATGCAGTCGTTCAACGTCAGCGTGAAGCGCAAGTTCAGTAGTTGGCTCGACATCTTCGCCGACTATTCGCATTTCGTGAACAAGGGCCACAGCTTCGGCGTCACGCAGCTCCCGGCGACGGCGACGCTCGCTGCCAATGCGCCGACCAACCCGTTCCAGCAGGCGGTGACAGTCACCTTCCCGACGCCGAACTATGCCTTTCCGTACGAGTTCGAGGGCGTGAGCCGGCGATTGAGCGCGGGCGCCATCGTCCGTTTGTCGAGCCGCTGGGCCGTGAATCTCGAGTTTAACCGCAGCTGGAGCTCGTCACGGTCCGAGGGCTATCTTTTCGTCACCGATGCATTTGCGGGGAGTTGCGGGCTGAATGCCTCGACCGCCGCGACCTGCGCGGGAAGACCCGTACTCAACCCCTTTCAGGCGCCGGTCGATTTCGGATCCTATCTGTTCAACGAGCCGACGGCGATTACCGGGCCGTACAAGGCGCGGTTCGACAACCCGGTCATTCGCGCGTCAGGTCCGCTGTTCGGCCTGCCGGGTGGTTCGGCGACGTTGACCGCCGCGTTGCAACGCGAAGCACGATCGATCGAGGGATCGCGCGACGAGAGCTTCAACCAGCAGACCCGCGAGCGCAGCTACACCTTCTTTTCGCCCCGGTTTCAGCGGACCAACTCCGCCTATGCCGAGGTGACGTTGCCATTGGTGTCCGCTGCCAATGGCGTGCCCTTCATTCGAGAATTTGAGCTTCGGGGTGCCGTACGGCACGACGCTTATCTGACCCGGTCCGCGCCGCTCAGCGCCTACCAACTGGTAACTCCCGATCCCAACGCGCCGTTTCCAGGCTATACGCCGCTGGAAGCGAGCATCGACAGCACCAACTATACCCTGGCTGGCCGTTATTCGCCGATCGACGGCGTGGTGCTGCGGGCAAGTTATGCGACCGGCTTTCTCCCACCCAGCGTGGTGCAGTTGGCCAGCACGACGCTCTCCAGCGTCCAGTTCACGCCCGATCCGTTCCGTGGCAACCGCGCTGAGGGCTATGCGATCACGCTGATCACTGGACAGGGGAATACGGCGCTCGAGCCGGAGCGATCGAAAAGTCTATCGCTCGGCGTGATCCTTACCCCGTTCAAGGGACTGCGTTTCTCGGCCGACTATACGCGCATCAAGAAGGACAGCGAGATCGGTTCGATCCCGCCCGCTTACCTGCTTGCCAACCCGCAGCTGTTCCCGGGCCGCGTGGTACGCGAGGCGGCTCCACTCCCGGGCGATCCTGCGGGGTTCCTCGGTCGCATCATCTCCATCGACCAGACGCCGCTCAACTTCTTCCGCGCGATCTACCAGTCGGTCGATTTCCAGCTCGACTACAACATCGAGAGTGAGAAGGCCGGCAAGCTGCGGCTTTACGCGATTGGCACCTGGCACCCCGACAGCATCCGCCAGACGACCGCGCAGGGCACTTCGCTCAACTACGCCGGCAACCGCGATGGTCCACTCAGGTGGCAAGGCAATGGCGGTTTCGACTGGCAGATCGGCAACTTCAACGTCCAGTGGAACACGCAGGTCTACGGCAGCTACAACGTCTACAACACCGCTGACCCCAGCACGACCGCGGGGGCGGCCGCGATCGCCAGTGCCATCGCGCTGCAAGGTGCTCGCAAGATTCCGGTACAGTCGTACAGCGATGTGTTCGTCGCTTATGATTTTCGCGACGGCACGGGCTTGCTGAACGGCGTGAAGCTTTCCGCAGGCATCCAGAACCTGTTCGACAAGACGCCCCCGGTGCTTGCGATCACGACATATCGCGGCACGGGGTACAGCAGCTATGGCGACCCGCGGTTGCGCCGCTTCACAGTCAGCCTGCGCAAGTCGTTCGGCACAAGGTAACTGGCACGACACTGCGCCGCGTGCGGCGGCGTTCGATGGTGCCGATCCCGTTTCCGCGTATCAGGAGAGAGTATCATGAAGCCTCGTTCAGCGCTGCCGCTGGCGGCGATCCTCGGCGCGTGGGTGCTTGGCCCGGCCCTGGCGCAATCGCGAGCCACCAAGCCCGTCGCGGCTGCGGTGAAGCGGTCGACCGCAGCGCCGGCGGCGATGAAGCCGATCCCGATCGCGTTCGAAAAGTTCGTCCTGCCCAACGGCCTGACGGTGATCGTGCATGAGGATCGCAGGACGCCGATCGTGGCGGTGGGTTTGTGGTATCACGTGGGCAGCGCGAACGAGACGCCGGGTCGGACCGGGTTCGCGCATTTGTTCGAGCACCTGATGTTCAACGGCTCGCAGCATGCCAACACCGACTGGTTCGAGCAGATGAACGAGGTCGGTGCGAGCGACATGAACGGCACGACCGATTTCGACATGACGAAGTACTTTCAGGTCGTGCCCACCGTGGCGCTCGATCGCGTGCTGTGGCTGGAATCCGACCGCATGGGCAATCTGCTGCCCGTGGTCGATCAAGCCCGGCTCGATGAGCAGCGCAAGGTCGTTCAGAACGAGAAGCGCCAGCGTGAAAACCAGCCGCTCGCCAAGCTGGGTGAGGTGGTCATGCGGGGCAGCTATCCCGTCGGCCACCCCTATAGCTGGGAGCCGATCGGATCGATGGAGGATCTGAACGCGGCCACGCTCGACGACGTGCGCGCCTTCTTCAATCGATGGTATAGACCCAACAACGCCGTGCTCGTCCTGTCGGGCGACATCACGTCTGCACAGGCGCGCGAAAAGGCCGAACGCTATTTCGGCGCCATCCCGGCAGGCCCGCCGCTCGACCGCATTACGCAATGGACTGCCAAGCGCACCGGGCAGACGCGGGTACAGATGGACGTTCAGACGGCCAATCCGATGTTGTTCAAGTTCTGGAACGTGCCGGGCACCACCGACCCGCAGATGCCGGCACTCAGAGTTGCCGCGGAAACGCTGGGCGAGGGGCAGGACAGCTATCTGCACAAGCGGCTCGTCGTGGAACGCCGCCTCGCCAGCGAAGTGCGCGCTGCGGTCAGCACGATGGCGCTCGGCTCGATCCTTCAGGTAAACGCAACGGCGCGCCCGGGTGTCAACCTGAAGACGCTGGAAAGCGCCTTGGACGAGGAGATCGCCGCTTATCTGCGCGTCGGTCCCACGGTCGACGAGGTCGAGCGCTACAAGCGCAGGCGCTACGCGGGAACGATCCGGGCGCAGAGCGGCGTGTTGCGGCTTGCCTCACGGCTGGCGGAAGGCGAGATCCTGGCGGGCGATCCGGGCGAGGATGCACGGCGTCAGCAGCGAACCCTCGACGTCACGCCAGGCCAGGCGCGCGACGCGGCGGCCAAGTGGATGAGCGATGGCGCCCTGATCGTGGAGGCGAGGGCGCTGCCAGCCTTCAAGGTGTCCGCAGAAGCGATCGATCGCACGACGATGCCGCCGGTGGGCAAGATGGCGGACTTCGATCTGCCGCCCTTGCAGTACGCGACGCTGTCGAATGGCGTCAGGATCGCGCTTGCCGAGCGTCACGATGTCCCGACCGTCGCGATGACCATGTATTTCGACGGCGGCGCACTGCCAGACCGGGACCCCGCCTCGGTCGGCCTGTCGGAGGCCTTCTCCCTCGCGACCACGGGCACGCGAACGCGCTCGCGTGAGGACATCTCGAACGCGCTCGAGCGCGACGGGGCGAGCATCTACTGGACCGTGGCGCAGGAGGATACGCGCTACAACATGGATGCGCTCAAGATGAACCTGGATGCGACGCTCGACCTCTATGCCGACATGCTCCTAAACCCCTCCTTCCCGGAGGCGGAGTGGACGCGCAGTCGCGAGCGCTTCATCCGTGGTTATGAGGAAGCGGCTCTGACGCCCACCGGCAAGTTCGCGCGTCTCGCTCCGCGCTATGTCGTCGGTCCCGCGCATCCCTACGCCGCGCGATCGACGCCGGAGACGATCGGCAAGCTCACCACCGCAGACCTCAGGCGCTTTTATGAACGCTGGGTCCGTCCCGATAATGCGACGCTGCTGATCGTTGGCGACACGACCCTCGCCGAAATTGTCCCCAAGCTCGAGCAGCGGCTGGCGACGTGGCGCGCGCCAGCGACGCCGCGCCGGGTCAAGGCGGCGCTTCCGCCCGCGACCAAGCCGCAGGGCACGCGGGTGATCCTCGTCGATCAGCCGGGCGCGAAGTCCAGCATCGTCAAGGTGCTGCAGACGGGCGGCCCACGATCGGACCCCGATTTCGAGGTCTTCAGGGTCGTGAACACGATCCTTGGCGGGCATTTCCTCTCGCGCCTCAACATGAACCTGCGCGAGCGCAGGGGCTGGTCATACGGCGCGGGATCCAACATCGAATCCGCGCCGATCATCGGGCTGATCGACGCGGGTGGCCAGGTGCAGGCCGACAAGACGGCGGAGGCGATGCGAGAGATCGACCGGGAGGTGCGCGACATCGCCGGTGCCCGCCCGCCGAGCGACGCTGAAGTCGTTGCCGCGAAGAACGCGCTGCTGTTGGGAATGCCGGCATCGCTCGAAGGGCCGGGCGGGGTGAAAGGCTTCTACGCAGGCACCTTCGAATATGGGCTGCCGCCGGATTACTGGCGCGGCTATGTCTGTCGTGTCCAGGCGTTGACGCCCGATCAGGTCCGTGCGGCCGCCCGGCGACTGTATCGACCGGACGAGATGACCTGGATCGTGGTCGGAGACCTCGCGACGATCGAGGCCGATGTCAGGCGGCTGGGCCTTGGCAAAGTTCAGGTCGTCGATGCGTCCGGAAAGCGCATTCGATGACCTCCGCTCAGTCCAGCATCGCCTGCAACGCGGGCGAGATCCATTCGCCGCCGGCGCGGTCGAGCATGCGGGCGGCGAGTCTCTCCTGCTCGGCCAGCGCCATCCCGGCTTGCGGGCCCAGCACGGTCAGCGCGCTTGCCCAACCATCGGCCTGCATGCAGCTTTGATGCAGCACGCTGACGGAAGCGACGCCATTGGCGATCGGCCGTCCAGTACGCGGGTCGATGGTGTGGCTGCCGAAATCGGCGGTGCGCCGATAGTCGCCGCTGGTCGCGATGGTGAGGTTGTGCAGCGCGACGCGCAGCGGCGTCACGACCAAGTGATCCGGCGTTTCGACATCGACCCACCATGGCTGGCCATCGGGCTGGATGCCAACACCGACCAGCTCGCCCCCGATCTCGATCAGGAAATCGCGGCACCCCAGTTCGCGCAGGCGCGCGGCCACGGCATCCACCGCATAGCCCTTGGCGATGCCGGACAGGTCGAGATGTGCGGCGCGCGTCCGCCGCAGCCGGAGCAGCAGCGGATCGAACTCGAAGGCGTCGCTGCCGGACGCGGCTCGCGCCGTGGCGACGGCATCCGCATCGGGCTGGCGCGCGACCGGGCCGGGCGGGCCAAAGCCCCACAGGTCGACCAGCGCGCCCATCGCGGGATCGAACGAGCCACCGCTCTTTGCCGCGATGTCGATCGCGGCCGTCATCACCTCGCCGAAAGCCGGCGCGATACGATGCCACCCGCCCGGTGCGGCGCGATTGATCCGGCTCAGCTGCGAGCCGGCATCCCAGTGGCTCATCTGCGCGATCACCTCGGCCAGCACGACACCGATGGCCGCTTCTGCGCTCGCGGGTGGATCGACGATCGTCGCCGACCAGCTCGTGCCCATCGTCTCGCCGCGCAACGTGCGCACAAACGCATTCGCCCGCCGCCGGTTGAAGGCAGCGGGCGAGAGGGTCGTCGGAATGGCGACGCGCGCGCCGGTCAGGGCGCCATCACCTCCACCGTCGTCACATAGCTGGCGCGACGGCCACCCGGCGCGGAACGCTGGGCCGGGCCTTGACCTTCCTCACCGGCCGGGCGCGGCGTGGTGACGTTGATCCAGGTCATGCCCGGATCGCTCCACTTGATGGTCACCTTGCCATCGGCACCGGTCTTGAGGTCCTGCTGCTTCAACTGGTCGCGATAGCGGATGCCGCCCGGGATCACGGTCACCGCCAGGCCCGTCGCCGGCTTGCCGTCGAGAAGGAACTGGAAGGTCGCATCCTCGCCCATGACCAGATCGTTGGGGTGCGTGACCGGCACCAGCTCGATGCCCTTTCCGGTCGGCTTGAACACGGTGGTGGTCGGCTCGCCCGCGGTCACGAACACCTCGTTGCGATTACTCGTCTCGCTCGTCTTGATGTCCGTCGCGCCGGCCGGGATCGCCTGCGCCAGCGTGGCGGTGGTGGTGCCGCGCGGCAGGCGCTTTTCCTCGCCGTTCAGCTTGTAGCTGCCCGTCACGCCATCGGTGGTGTAAAAGATCTTGTAGGTGCCGCGCTGGCCGATCTGCAGGTCGAACGTCTGGCGATAGCGGCCGATCGCCTTGTTCTTGACCTCGCCCGGGTTGCCATCGGGCAGCAGCACGCTGACATCGGCGCGCATCGGCTGATGCTCGAAATAGAACAGGTCGTTCGACACGGCGGCATCGAACGTGACCCAGACATCGGCGCCTTCGCCCGAAACGACGGTCATCGACGGCAGCATCCACTGGCGGTGCGCCTGGACGCTGGCCGGAATGGCGATGGCGACCGCTGCTGCGGCGATCAGTGCGTGACGAAGCTTCATGTGCGTGTTCCCCTGTTGCGTTCAGCGCTTGATCGTCAGCGTGACGGTGCCGAGTTCGCTCGATCCGGCGGCTCGGGCCGTGCCGCCCTTGGGCAGCGAAAAGGGCAGGCGGACCACTTCCCGACCGCCGACCTCGCGCGATGCCTCGACCACCAGCGTGTAGTTGCCCGGCGAAAGCTTGGGGCGGAAGCTGACCTTGTGCGTGCCGGGCGCCTTCGTCGCGCCGCTGACGCCTGCCGCCGGAAACTTCATCGTGCGGCCCGATGCGCGCCACCACTGCCGCACGTCGCGCAGCCATTTGGTGCCTTCGTTGGCCTTCATGTCGTCATCGTACCAGACCGCCAGCGTCTGTGGCGTGGCACCCTGTTTCTCCAGCCAGATCGCGACATAGGGACGGTGATATTCGGCGACGGTCAGACGCGGGATGGTGATGCTGACGTCCAGCGTCTGGGCTTGCGCCATGCCCGGCGCGAACAGGCCCGCGCCGATTGCGCCTGCGGTCAGTCCGGTGATGCGAAGCTGCATGGGCGGTTTCCTCAATGGATGAAAAAGATCGCCAGGATGGCGGGGATGACGAGCCCGGCGGCGACGAGTGGCCAGGTGCTCGGGCGATTGCGTGCATGCATCTGAAGCAGCACCAATCCAGTGATCGAAAAGACCAGGCAAGCGAGCACGAAGATGTCGATGAACCACTTCCACACCGGGCCGGCATTGCGCCCCTTGTGCAAGTCGTTCAGCCACGCGATCCAGCCGCGATCGCTGCTTTCGGTCGTGACCTCGCCGCTTTCGCGATCGATCGCGACCCAGCCGTCGCCGCCGGGGCGCGGCAGCGCGAGGTAGATCTCGCTGGCCGACCATTCCGCGACCCCGCCCGCGCGCGCGACGGGCAGGTTTGCCTCGACCCAGCTGGCGACCGGGGCGGGCAGGGGCTTCTTGGCGTCGGGCGCATCGTCGGGTTTGATGGATGCGACCAGCGGCGCGGGAAGCTGCGCCTTGCGTTCGATCGTCTGCGGCGAACCCTCGATTTCGGCGGCGTGGTTGAGCGTGAACCCGGTGATCGCGAACAGCAGCAGCCCGACCAGACTGACCGCCGAACTGATCCAATGCCAGGTATGCAATTGCTTCAGCCAAAAGGCCTTGCGGTTTTTCCTGCGAGGTGCCGATTTGACGGTTGCGTGCATGAAGGGAGGAGTTCCAACTGAATCGCCGCGGCATACCGCGAACGATTCGCAATTGCAACGCGCCATGGTCCGCCGAGTGATGCTCGGGCAACAGTGGTAAGCGCGGGCAGGCGGGTTCACGCCTCTATCGACGGCCGGATCCAAACCAGTCAAACACGGCATTCAAAACATTCACACTCGTGAGAGTGAACGTTGACAGCCGTGTGCGAATCGGTGATGTTGCTGGCAGGTCGACAAGCGATCGACACGATGGAGGAGAGGAAGATGAGGGGTAGGCTGCTCGCATCCGCATGTGCGGTAACGTTGTTCACGGTTCCGGCCTTCGCCCAGGATGGCGGCGAAACGCGCGCCGAAGCGCGCCAGCCGGGCGACGAGATCGTCGTGACCGCCACCCGCCGCGAAGAGCGGATCCAGGACGTGCCGCTCAGCATCTCCGCCTTCCAACAGGAGGAGCTGACCGAAAAGGGCATTGTCGGATTCGAAGGCATCGCGCGTGAGACGCCGGGCGTCGTGCTCAATCGCCCGACCCAGAATTTCAACAATTTCACTGCGCGCGGCATCGCCACCAACGGCTATAACGCCAACCTGCAAAGCTCGGTCGCGGTTTACATCGACGAACTGCCGGTCTCTACGATCGGCAATACGACGGTCGTCGACCCCAATCTGTTCGATGTCGAGCGTGTCGAGTTCCTGCGCGGGCCGCAGGGCACCTTGTTCGGCTCGGGGTCGCTTTCCGGCGCGATGCGCATCCTGACCAAGGCGCCCGATCTCAACCATTTCGACATGGCCGGGCTCGCCGATCTCGGCCTTACCGGTTCCGACAGCTTCCGCCAGCGCTACAATCTGATGCTCAACATCCCGGTCGTGAACGACAGGATCGCGGTGCGCGCGGTAGGCTTCTATCGGCATGAGGAGGGGTATCTCGACAACCTCGGCACCGGCGTCCACAATTCGAACACGCTGGTGAACTGGGGCGGGCGCATCGCCACGCTGTTCAAGCCGACCGATCGGCTCTCGATCAAGCTGCTCGCCAGCTATGAGGACAGCGATCCCAAGGACAGCTCGCTGACCAGTCCCGCGCTCGGCCGCGAACGCCGCTTCTCGGACCAGCCCGACCGCTTCACCGGCAAGCAGACGATCTTCAACGCGACGCTCGATTACGAGTTCGATTTTGCGCGGCTGACAAGCTCGACGACATTCTCCGACTTCGACCAGCGCTTCTATGTCGATCTTGGCGGCACGTTCGGCAACACGATCGCCTTCGGGCTCGATGCCGACGCCTATGACAAGGTGTGGGTGCAGGAAACGCGCCTTGTTTCGTCCTTCGATGGACCGCTGCAATTCACGCTGGGCGGCTTCTACCTGCACCGCCGTCGCGACGTGGATTACTTCTACCGCGCGTCGCCCGAATTCCTGGCGCAGCGCAACTATACTGGCTTGCCCGATCAATATTACCAGAAGCTCTATACCTATCAGATCAACGAGGAACTCGCCGGTTTCGGCGAGGTCAGCTATCGCTTCTCCAATCGGTTCTGGCTGACGGGCGGGATGCGCTACGGCCGCATCTCGGCTCAGGGCTTTACCGAGGCGGGCGGCTATCTCGCGCTTGCGACCACGCCTGGCTTTACGGGCCTCAACTATCTCGTGACGGCGCTCAGCGGCCTCCCCAACGTGAACTTCCGCATCGACAATCCCTATGCGGCGGTCACGGGCGTGAAGGCGAAGGGGACGAAGCCGTCATGGAAATTGAGCGCCACCTTCAAGCCAAGCGATGAACTGACCACCTATGCCACCTTCTCCACCGGCTTCCGCGCGCCGATCGTCAACGCGCGCGCCGGTGCGCCTAGCCTCACCAATCCCAACGACATCATCATCCCCTATGGTGCCGACTCCGACGATCTCAAAAGCTATGAGATCGGGGCCAAGGCGCGGTTCCTGAACGGCCTCGTGACGATCAATGCCGCTGCCTATCTGATCGACTGGAGCAACATCCAGGCGCAGGCCAATCGCCTGTCCGATCAGGTGCAGTTCGCCACCAATATCGGCGCGGCGCGCAGCAAGGGGTTCGAGCTGGAGATGGGCGTGATCCCGGCCAAGGACGTGTTCCTCGGCCTCAACGTCGCCTATAACGATGCCAAAATCACCGAATTGTCGGCGGCGGAGGCGGCGATTTCGGGCGCGGTGCTGGGCCATCGGCTCTCCGCGCCGCGGCTCCAGGGGGCGGTCTTCGCATCCTATGGCTTCGATCTCGGCGCCGATACGCGCGCGACCTTGGCCGTCAATGCGCAATATGTCGGCGGGTTCAACAGCTCGTTCCCGAACACGCCCGGTAATCCCAATCTGCGCCTGGCGACCTTCGGCGAGACCGACGAATATGTGAACACCAACATCTCGCTGGGGTTCAAGCGGCGCGATTTCGGTGCGCAATTCTACGTCGAGAACCTGTTCGACGATCACTCGGTCGTCTACATCCATCCCGAAGCGTTCTTCACCAGCCGGTTCGGCACGCTGCGGCCGCGCACGGTCGGCGTGCGCTTGAGCTACGGGATTTAACGCGATGGCGGCCGCGATCGGGGTGAGCCGGGGGCAGGAGGGCAGGCCGGCGCGTCCCGGCTTCGTCCTGACGATGCTCACCTTCGTCTACGTGCTCAACTTCCTCGACCGGCAGCTGATCGGCATCCTTGCCAAGCCGATCCAGGATTCGCTGGGCGTCAGCGACGGCCAGCTCGGGCTGATCGGCGGGCTTTATTTCGCGATGTTCTATTGCTTCATCGCGATCCCCGTTGGCTGGTTCGCCGACCGCACCAGCCGCGTGGGGGTGTTAAGCCTGGCCTGCGCGATCTGGAGCGGGGCGACCGTCGCGTGCGGACTTGCCGCCAACTATACCCAGCTGGTCATCGCGCGCATGACGGTCGGGTTCGGCGAGGCGGGCGGCGTGCCGCCTTCCTACGCCATCATCACCGATACCTATCCGCCGGGAAAGCGCGCCGCCGCGCTCGGCATCTTCAACCTGGGGCCGGCGATCGGCGCGGCGCTGGGCGTGGCGTTCGGCGCGGCGATCGCGGCCCGGTTCGGCTGGCGCATGCCGTTCATCGTGGTCGGCGCCATCGGCGTGGTCACTGCCGTCCTGGTCTGGCTGACGGTCCGCGAGCCGCAGCGTGGCGCAATGGACGCCGTACAGTCGGTGCCTGACGACAAGGCGCCGTTCTGGCCGACGGTCGGCAGCTTTCTTGCCAACCCGGTCCTCATGCTGGCGGCGCTGGGCAGCGGCGCCACGCAGTTCGTGACCTATGGCCTCGGCAACTTCGCGGTGCTGTTCCTGATGCGCGAAAAGGGGATGACGCTTGGCGATGTCGGCATCTGGTATGCGCTGGTGCTCGCGCTCGGCATGGGCGGCGGCATGGTCGTGTCGGGCCGCGTGATCGATCGGATGACGCGCACCTCGCGCGCCGGTTACGCCATTGCGCCGGCGGCGTCGCTGGCCGTTGCGATGCCCTTCTACCTCGGCTTTCTCTGGGCGCCGTCCTGGCCGCTCGCGCTCGTGCTGCTCGGCGTCGTCATGGTGTTCAACTATTTCTATCTCTCCGCGTCGGTCGCCTTGGTGCAGGAAGAAGTGCGGCCCAGCCAGCGGGTGCTGTCGGGCGCGTTGCTGCTGCTCATCATGAACTTCATCGGCCTCGGCCTCGGCCCGACCTGGGTCGGCTTTGCCAGCGACTGGTTCAAGGCGCAGGGCAGCGCGACCAGCCTGCAATCGGCGCTCTACACCCTGACGCCCTTCTACCTCATCGCGATCGGGCTGTTCCTCTGGCTCGCCCGCGTCCTGCGGCGCGATCGGGTGCCAGCATGAAGCGCGTGATCGCCACCGCGCTCGCGGCAAGCCTGCTCGCCACGCCAGCCTTGGCCCAGACCCTTGTCGACGCGCCGGCCGGCTCGGTCGAGGGCAGCGCTCAGCGATCGGTGCGCGTGTTCAAGGGCATTCCCTATGCCCGCCCGCCGGTCGGTCCGCTGCGCTGGAAACCGCCGGCCGCGCTGCCCGCCTGGTCCGGCGTGCGTCGCGCAACCGAGTTTGGCCCGGCCTGCGTTCAGCCGGTCAGTCGCAGCCGCGGCATCTATAGCGACCCGCCGGCGCGGATGAGCGAGGATTGCCTGACGCTCAACATCTGGACGCCGAAGACTGCGACGCGTCTGCCCGTCTTCGTCTGGATTCACGGCGGCGCCCTCGTCAGCGGCTACAGCCACGAAAGCATGTACGATGGCGCGCGCATGGCCGAGCGCGGCGGCGTGATCGTCGTGTCGATCAACTATCGGCTTGGCATCCTGGGCTATCTTGCGCACCCCGAACTCAGCGGCGAGTCGGGCGAGGGCGTATCGGGCAATTACGGCCTGCGCGATCAGATCGCGGCGCTGAACTGGGTCCAGCGCAACATCGCCGCGTTCGGCGGGGATCCGGGCAATGTCACGATCGCCGGCGAATCCGCCGGTGGCCTCAGCGTCATGTACCTGATGGCCAGCCCGGCCGCGCGCGGCCTGTTCCACAAGGCGATCGCGCAGAGCGCGTACATGATCACCGCGCCCGAGCTGAAGCAGGGCCGCTTCGGGCTTCCACCGGCCGAAGCGGTGGGCAGCGCGGCGATGACCGCGCTCGGGGCGCCCGACCTGGCCGCCCTGCGCGCCATGGATGCCGAGAAGCTCACCAACACGGCCGCCGCAAAGGGCTATGGCCCCTGGGGTACCGTCGATGGCAAGCTGCTGACCCGTCAGCTGGTCGAAACCTGGGATCGCGGCGAACAGGCGCCGGTGCCGCTGATCGCCGGGTTCAACGCGGGCGAGTTGCGCTCGCTGCGCGTGCTGCTTCCGCCCGCACCGGCCGGGCCGGCCGCCTATGAAGCGGCGATCCGCGAACGCTATGGCGACCTGGCCGAGCCGTTCCTGGCGCTCTACCCCTCGCGCGACATCGACGCGGCAATGCTCGCGACGACGCGCGACGCGCTCTATGGCTGGACGGCCGCACGGCTGGCGATCGGGCACACCGCGATTGGACGACCCGCCTATCTCTACCTGTTCGACCATGGCTATCCCGCCGCCGACGACAATGGCCTGCACGCATTCCATGCTGCGGAGCTTCCCTATGTCTTCGGCACGATCGGCCAGACCGCGCCTTATTGGCCCAAGATACCCGACGACCTCGTCAACCGCCGCCTGTCCGACGCGATGCTTGGCTATTGGAGCAGCTTCGCGCGCGCCGGCGTGCCAGGCGCAGCCGGCCAGCAAGGGTGGAAGCCCTATGGCAAGGAAGCCAATTACATGACCTTTGCCGGCGTCCCCAAGCCGGGCGTGAAGCTGTTCCCCGGCATGTTCGCACTGCACGAAGCGGCCGTGTGCCGGCGGCGAGCGGCGGATATCGCATGGAACTGGAACGCTGGCCTTGCCTCGCCGGTGCTGCCCAGGACGGCGGGGTGCAGATGATCGACGGCAGCATGCAGGACTTCCCGCTGACGCTCGACAAGTTCCTGGACCACGCGGCGAAATGGCATCCCCACGCACAGGTGGTGACCGCGCGAGGGGGCGGGGTGGAGCGCATCGGCTATGCCCGCCTCGCTGAGCGGGCGCGGGCGATCTCCTCGCTCCTTGCCGGGTTCGGCGTCGCGCGCGGCGATCGCGCCGCCACGCTGGCGTGGAACAGCCAGGCGCATGTCGAAAGCTGGTATGCGGTGATGGGGATGGGCGCGGTGTGCCACACGCTCAATCCGCGGCTGACCGCGGCGCAACTCGCATCGATGGCGGTCCAGTCGGGCGCGCGGCTGCTGGTGGCCAGCGCCGATCTGCTGCCGCTCGCCCGCAGCATTGCCGCGCAGGCGAGCGGGATCGAGCGCATCCTGGTGATCGACGGCGATGCCGATGACGGCGCGCGGCCGCCGGCAACGGCGCTGGAGCCGCTGATCGCCGGCGCGCCGGGCGGGATCGCGTGGGGCGACTTTCCCGAAACGCATCCCTCGGGGCTTTGCTTCACCTCGGGCACGACTGGCGCGCCCAAGGGGGTGACCTATACGCATCGCGGCTGCTTCCTGCACACACTGCGCTGCCTGCAGGCCGATGTCATGGCGATCCGTTCGAGCGATGCGGTGCTCGCCGTGGTGCCGATGTTCCACGCCAATGCCTGGGGCCTGCCGTTCACCGTGCCTGCCGCCGGGGCAAAGCTGGTGCTGCCCGGCCGGCACAATGATGGGGCCAGCCTGGCACGGCTGATCGCGGCAGAGGGCGTGACGATCGGCGTTGCCGTCCCCACCGTGTGGCTCGGGCTGGTGGAGCATCTCGAATCCACCGGCGAGACGCTGCCCAGCCTTGCGCGGATCATCGTCGGCGGCGCGCCGATGGCGCCGGCGCTGATGGCGCGGATTGAGGCGGTGCTGGGCGTCACGGTGCAGACCAGCTGGGGCATGACCGAATTGTCGCCGTCCGGCACCGTCGCGCCGCCGCACGATCCGGCGCGCAGCGCCAGCGTGTCGGGTCGCCCGGCGATCGGGATCGACTTACTGCTGACCGATGCCGATGGGGTGGCGCTGCCGCAACAGCGTGACCATGAAGGGCATCTGCGGGTGCGCGGCGCGGCGGTGATCGACCGCTATTTCGGTCAGGAAGCGCCGGCTACCGATGGCGATGGCTGGTTTGCGACCGGCGACCTCGCGCGGATCGATGCGCATGGCAATCTCGTCATCACCGGCCGGGCCAAGGACTTGATCAAGTCGGGTGGGGAATGGATCAACCCGGCAGAGATCGAGGCGGTCGTGGGCGCGCTGCCGCAGGTGAGCCTGGCGGCCGTGATCGGTCGCAGCGATCCCAAATGGGGCGAGCGGCCCATCCTGCTGGTCGAGATGAACGACAACGAGGTGGACGGGGCCGGTGTCAGCGATGCGCAATTGCTCGAGCCGTTGCGCGGACGTGTCGCGCCATGGTGGATCCCGGACGCGGTGATCCGGCTCGACGCGATGCCGCTCGCCGCGACGGGCAAGATCGACAAGATTCGCTTGCGGGCCGAACATGGAAGCGCTTGAGGTGCGCGAACGCCCCATCGACGGGGACGAGGAAGATTTCGTGGTTGAACTCGCAAAGCCCCGGCGGCGCACCAAAAAGGCCGAGCAGCGGGCCGAGACGATCGAGCAGATCCTGGACGAGGCCGAGTATCTGTTCTCCAAGCACGGGCTGCACGGAGTTACGCTGAAGGACGTGGCAAAGCGCGTCGGCGTGCACCACACGCTGCTGAACTATTATTTCGAGGACAAGAAGAAGCTGTTCGACGCCGTGTTCGCCCGCCGCGCGGTGGTCACGAGCGAAAAGCGGATGCAGGCGCTGGACGATTACGACGCGGCATGCGGGGGCAAGCCCACGGTTGAAGGGGCATTGCACGCGTTCCTCGACACCGACCTCGACCTCTATATCGAAGGTGGGCCGGGCTGGAAGAACTATGGTGCGCTCGGCGCGCTTGTCGCGAACACGCCCGAATGGGGCGCCGAGCTGATGGACGAGCATTTCGACCCGGTCGTGCTGCGCCTGATCGGCCTGCTCAAGCGCGCGCTGCCGCACTGTTCGGAAGCCGATATCTTCTGGGGCTATCACTTCGTCACCGGCGCGCTGATGGTGACGCTGGCTCGCACCGGGCGCATCGACAAATTGTCGGGCGGCCAATGCCGCGCCGACGATTTCACCGCGGTCAAGGCGCGGATGGCATCGTTCATGGCGGCCGGCTTTCACCAGATCTGCAACGCCAAGCGCTAGCCTTGCGATGGCCGCGGCAAGATCAGCGCACCGCCAAGTATATTCACTCACTTGTTAATGAATGAACGAGGTTTCGACATGGAGTTACAGGGTCGCACTGCAATCGTGACGGGTGCTGGCGGCGGTCTTGGCCGCGAACATGCCCTTTATCTCGCCAGCCGTGGCGCAAAGGTCGTGGTCAATGACTTGGCGATCGAGGCTGCGCAAGCGGTCGCGGCCGAGATTGAGGGGAAGGGGGGTAGCGCCCTCGCGATCGCCGGATCGGTCACCGACGAACAGGCGATGGGCGAACTGGTCGCGTCGATGGTCGATACCTGGGGGCGGGTCGACATCCTGGTCAACAATGCCGGCATCCTGCGCGACAAGAGCTTTGCCAAGATGACCATGGCCGATTTTCGCACGGTCGTCGACGTCCACCTCATCGGCGCGGCGATCTGCAGCAAGGCGGTGTGGGACGTGATGCGGGCGCAGAATTACGGGCGCATCGTCATGACGACCTCGTCTTCCGGCCTGTACGGCAATTTCGGTCAGGCGAATTACGGCGCGGCCAAGATGGCGCTGGTCGGTCTCATGCAGACGCTGGCGATCGAGGGTGAGAAATACGGCATCCGCGTCAACTGCCTCGCACCGACCGCAGCGACGCAAATGACCCATGGCGTGCTGGCGGAGGAGAGCCTGGCCGCGCTGGACCCGGCGCTGGTCAGCCCGGGCCTGCTGGCGTTGGTCGGTGAGGCCGCGCCGAGCCGCGCGATCCTGTGCACTGGCGCCGGGCATTTCGCGACGGCTCACGTGACCTTGACGCAGGGCGTGTATCTTGGCGGCGATGACGCCGGCCCTTCGCTGATCGCCCGCTGGGATGACGCCGACGACCGGTCGGGTGAGATCGTGCCCGCCTATGGCTTCGTTCAGGCCGAGCGGGAGGTCGCCAGCGCCACCTCGCGTTGAGGCGGCGGCGACGCGGCACAGACACTTGTCGACTGTCCCGCACCATCCGGTGCGGCTTGCCCCGACCCGGCTCGCGCTTCCCTAGCGCGGCCCGGACCGAATGCGGCTGACCTGATCGCCGCCGCTGTTGCAGCGCTCCCCCTTTTAGGCCTTCCAGCGCTGCCTCGCTGGCCACCGGCGACGGCCGCTCATCCATCGCGAAGCGGTGACCACTGCCTTGCCTCACGCTCGGACAGCGGCGCGTGAAAATGTCAGAAAGCTCAACTTGCTTTCATCAAGAATGGACATCATCCAATGACTTGAAGGGGGAGGCGCTGTCTTAGTTGTGTCGAATCGTGCCGCTTGCGGTCTCAAGATGACGTTCACGCGCGCTGGCGCGAATTCGGCGCGGACTGGCATGCGAACGTTGGCGTTACTGACATTCATGTTGATGCCTGGTGCGCCTGCGCGGGCCGATACGTTCGAGCAGGTGCTTCATCTTGTTGCCGAGAAACACCCAAGACTGGTTGCATCGCGCCAGCTTACGCGCGCCGGTCGCGCCGATGTGCGCGCTGCCCGATCCAGCTATCGTCCCCAACTTGGGGTTCAGACAGATCTTGGCTGGGCGGGTCGCACCGCTTCATCGGACTCGGGGATTGCGCTTGCGCCGGAAGTCAGCGTAAGCCAGCTGGTCTTCGACGGCGGGCGCACCGCCGCCGAGATCCAGCGCCGCAGGGTGCGGGTCGACCTGCTCGGCGTGCAGGAGCAGGCGGTTCTCGCGCAATTGTCGGTCCAGCTTGCCAAGGCGTGGATCGATCATGCGCGGGCCGAGCAACTCGTTGCGATCAGCGAGCAGCAGGTCGCTGCGCTGGGAATGCTCGCCACGTTGGTCAAGGATATTGCCAGCTTCGATCGCGGGCGCGCCTCCGACGTCGTCATGGTCGACTCGCGGCTTCAACAGGCCGAAACGACGCTCGAAACGCGGCGCATCGCGCTGGTCGAGGCGCGCGCGCGGGTGCGGGAGATCGCCGCGCTCCCGGTCGAGCCGGAGGGCAGCGTCGCGGACCTCAGCGGCGCGCTGCCGCCAAGTGCCGAGGCGTGTCGCGGCATCGCCGCCTCCAGCCCCGCCGTGCAGATCGCGGACCTCGAGGCGGCGGAGAGCGAGCAGGCGGTACGCGGGACGCGGAACTGGTGGATGCCGCAACTCGCGGTCGAGGGGGCGCGGACGTCGGAGCGGACCGCGGATGGACGAACCAATCTGCTCAACGGCTTTGCCGTCCGGCTGCGGGCCTCTGCACTGCCGTTCGACAGCGGCGGGGGACGGGCGCGGCATGAATCGGCAAAAGCGGCATTCGACGCGGCCCGCTCCAACGCCGAGCTCATCCGCACGTCGCTGGCCGATCAGGCGGCGCGGCTGTGGACCTTCCAGGCTCAGCGCCGCGAACGGCTGTCGGCGCTCGAGGGGATCGTCGGCAAATCCGACGAGGCGCGCGACATCGTCTTCGAACAATTCCGGATCGGCCGTCGCTCGATCCTGGACGTCCTGGCGTATGATCTCGAGCGGTTCAACAGCCGCGCACAACTGGTAAACGAACGCCACGACATCGCCACCACCCAGTATGAGTTGCTGGGCATATTGGGGCGAGTTTACCCGGCGCTCTGGCCAGAGGCGGTGGCGTTGTGACCGCGCCGGCGCTCGATCCCGCGCTGGTCGAGGCTGTGGCGACGTGCCTGGCAGGACGCGACACTGGTATCGGCGATGCGGCGCTTCGCGCGGCGCTTGGCGGTATCGGGGACGCCGAACGGCTCCCGATTGCGCTCGCCGATCTTGGCGTCGAGGCGCAGTGGCTGCGGCCGCGGCAGGTCGACGGCGACATGCTGCCGGTGGTCACGCTTGACAACGCCGATTTCGCGGGCATCGCCGATGACCTCGATACCGCTCGCTCGGCGGCCCGCTGCCTCGCCTTCGGCACCGTGCTGCGCAGCGACATGCGCGCTGCCGATCTGGTCCAGCGAGCTGACAAGGGCTGGTTCTGGCCAACGCTTTGGCAGTATCGCCGCTATTATTTCGAGGCGGCGGCGCTCTCGGCGGTAATCAACGTCCTCTCCCTCGCCGGCATCATCTTCATGATGACCGTCTATGACCGCATCCTGCCCAATCTTGCCTTCGTCACCTTGTGGTCGCTGCTCGCCGGCGTCGGCGTGGCGCTGCTGTTCGAGTTCGTCTCGCGCACCGTTCGCGGCCATGCGCTGGACAGTGCGGGCAAGAAGATCGACCTGATCCTCGGCGACGCCGTCTTCTCGCGCGTGCTGGCGACCCGGCTCGAGAACCGCGCCCAATCCTCCGGCGCGTTCGCCAACATCATCAAGGAATTCGAATCCGTCCGCAGTTTCGTCAGTTCGGCTACATTGGTGGCAATCGCCGACCTCCCGTTCGCGCTTCTGTTTCTGCTCGTCGCCGCATTGATCGGCGGGCCGCTGGTATTCGTGCCGGTGATCGCGTTGATCCTGGTCGCCGGCCTGTCGCTGCTGGTGCAGATTCCGATGGCGCGGCTGGCGAACGAGAATCTGCGTGAGGCGGCTGTGCGTCACGGCACGGTGATCGAGAGCCTGGAGGGGATCGAGACGCTAAAGGCGCTCCGGGCCGAGGGGCGGATGCGTCGGCTGCACGAACATTCCAGCGGATTAATCGCCGAGCGCGCGGCTCGCAGCCAGAGCTGGTCCAACCTGGTGCTGAACTGATCTGCCCCCCGCTGAGTGGCCCGGAGACTATGTGACGTGACCCCCGTTTCTTCATCCAGTTGGAACTAGAGACCGGCCCCTACAAGGGACGGACAGATGAAGCGGAAGCAGTTTTCGGAAGAGCAGATTATTGGCATCCTGAAGGAGGCTGAGGCGGG
>NZ_MDDS01000010.1 GCF_001721295.1 Sphingomonas turrisvirgatae
ATCGCCAGGGTCGCCGGCGACTGGCCCGCCACCCGCTGGGACGAGCTGATGCCGTGGAACTGGGTGCCCCAGACAGATCAGCCAACAGCCCAAGCCGCATAAACTGCGGTCCTCACGCCACGCTTACGACGAATACGACCGGCCCGGAGAAGCCGTCGGCGAGCATCGCGACGACCTCGCGCGGTTCTTTTAGCTGGTCCTGATCGATGCCTACCGCCTGCCGCGCTTTCCTCGCGAACAGCCACCCGCTGTCGGAAGGGTTGGGAGTCTCGCCTTGCACGATCGTGATCAGCGCGCTGTTGCAGAAGGTGCGCCAGCGATCACAGACCTCGTCGAACTTCGGCCACGCTTCGCCGAACAGAGCATTGGACAGGTTCTGGAACGCCGATCGGAAGAGCTGGTCGACGAGATGGTCCGTAAGGAACGTGAACCTGCTCAGCATGACCAGCGCGAAAGGTCGCTCGTCGGCGGAGAAGTTCGACAGCCAGCCCTCTGGGTCGATCTTGGTCTGCTCCCATGCATTGAAGTCGATTAGCCGGCCGCAGGCCTCAAGTACGCTAAATTCGTCAGGAAAGACCTCAGCCGTCATGCCCACGAACCTAGCGGAAAAATGCGACGGGGTAAGCCGAGTTTCGACGTGACGACCATGTCCAATATATCAGTTTGCTCAAATGCCTCGTTGGCTAGCGGCCAACGGGACGAAAACGTCTGCGCTTGCCGAATGCACACCGACCTAGCTCAGTCGATGAACGAACGGCAGGTTCCGGGCAAGCTACACGAACGACCAGACGACCGGAATTAGGGCGCTTTGCTGCTTTGCCTCTAACTTCGCGGTTGCCGGATGGCGATGAGATCCATCGGGAAGATGAGGCCTACCGGAACGCCGGCAACTGAGATCCTCGCGCCGTTCGTTCCCACGACAGAATTTGCTTCGGTGATTGGCGCACCTTTCGATCAACGCTCGAGTAGCTTCGCCGTAAGCATTCGGTGAGGGCCGCGGCCGCGGCGTCATGTCGGGCGCGGCAGTCTCGGTTGCGGGAACGGCGCTTTCCGTCTCGAGCTCTACTGCCTACACCGTCTTCCAGACCTGTAAGGCCAACGGCGTCGACCCGCAGGCCTATATCGCCGATGTCATCGTCAAGGTCGCCAACAACTGGCCCGCCAGCCGCTGGGACGAACTCATGCCGTGGAATTGGTCTCGCGAACCTGCCAGACTCGCGGCATGAACGCCGAAATCGTCGCCCGCCTGCACATCGTCCTGAACAACATCGAACCTGTCATCTGGCGCCGGGTCGACGTGCCGGTCACCGCCAGCCTCAAGATGCTCCACGACATCGTCCAGGCCGCGATGGGTTGGGAGAACTGTCATCTCTGGCACTTCGAGGCCGGCGACCGGCGCTACGGCTTGCCGGATCTGGTTTGGCCGGAGAGCGGCATGACCGCCGCGAAGAGCGTGAAGCTCGCCGCCCTCGTCGACCGCGACGTGCGAGAACTCGTCTACACCTACGACATGGGTGACGACTGGCGGCACACCATCACCGTCGAGACTGTCGGCCCCGGCGAGCCCGACATCAAATATCCGCGCTTCGTCGCCGGTGAGCGGCGCTGTCCGCCCGAGGACGTCGGCGGCTTGCCCGGATACGAGATGTTCCTCGAAGCCATGGCCGATCCCGCCCACGAGGATCACGACCGCCTGCGTGAATGGTATGGCGGCGCTTACAACCCCGATGATATCGGCGAACGCTTCACCCGGCGCGCCGTCGCCGCCATCGCCATCCGCCGCCATACCGGCAAGCTCGCCTACCAGAAGAGCCGGCCAGAATAGCAAGACGGCCTACCGGCCATGCTTACCGCCAGATCACCGACCGCCACCCTGTATTGCGGCAGCAACGGTCCAGTCTCGATGCCAAGATGAATTGTCGAATCGAAGCATCAGCCCGATTGGATAACTCAACCAATGACACGCGCGGTCCCGGAGGTCTGGAGGTCCCGAGATGGTTGTGACAGCTCCGTCGTCACGCCTCGGGCGGAGTTGTCTTCTTTGCCCTGCGTGGTGCCTTTGCAGCCGGCTTGCTCTCAACCTTCTGTCCCGGTTTGCGGCCCAATCCGATCTTCTTGGCCATCTCGCGACGCTGCTCGGAATAGGCGGGCGCGGTCATCGGATAAGTTGCGGGCAGATTATACCGAGCGCGATACTGGTCCGCGGTAAGGCCATGGGTGCCCAGATGACGAGTCAATGTCCGGTACGGACGTCCGTCGATCATCGAGATGATGTGCTCCCGACTGGCGAGACTCTTGCGAGCAGTCACCGCCGGCGTAAACTCTGGCGCAGCAGCCGTCTCAGCTTCAGCCGAACCCGGTGCAGCAAGCTCACCAACTGTCTTGTGCATTGCGGTCATGAACGCGACTGCGTCTTCGGTAGAGGACCGAGTGTTGTTGTTGGCCAGCCAGGCTGCGGTAAGTTCAGCTGCAAGCTCAACTGCGCTGAGGCTGGTTTCGTCGCTCATGATCGTCTCCATCAGATTTGGACCTCTCAATAGAGACATATCGGCCAATAACAATGATCGTCCGCGAGCAGTGCTTGACCTTCGTTGTGACCGGACCACAAGGTCCGCCTCACGAGAGCCTCTCCACGATCAATTAGATTGGCAGCCTGGCGCTTCGCCAGTCCCGGGTTGTTCCCGGTCTTCCCGACCGTCCGGCAAAACAAAGCAGGTGTGAGCTTACGCCCGAACACCGCCTTGCAGCTCATGATGGCCGCCGGGTCACCCGCCAGGTCACCGACCCGAACAGGTTGGGCACCATCGGCCAGCGCGCGATCCTCAACGTTGATCGCCATCAGCCGGCCAAAGCGGTCAGTCCCCGCGCAGAGCAACCTTGCCCAGCGAAGCGCCACGCATCCGCGCCTCTCGCAGCGCCTTGCGCTCCTTGTCCGTCATGCTGTTGGCTTCGGGGCGGGTCGCAGGATCGCCGGCGCATGCCGCCGGATCGAGCGTCCACCCAAGCTGGGCAGCCAGACACTCGGCAAAGGCCTTCGCCATCGGCGGCGGCACCGCATTGCCGACCTGGCGATATTGCTGCAGCCGTGGAATCCGGTCAGGCCAGCGGAAATCGTCGGAAAAGCCCTGGATCCGTGCGCTTTCGCGCACCGTGATGACCCGGTGATGCTTGTAGTGGACCGGTCGTAGCGGCGAGAAGTTTCCCGACCCAGCGCGCAGCGTATAGGAGGGGCGCTCGGGATGAAGACGGTCATGGAATGATCCGCGCTCGCGCTTGCCCGGCTGCAACGTGCTCAACCGCGCGACCATGTCGGCGGAATGGACCGTCGGCTCATGATTATAGATGCCCGTTTCGCCAAACTCGCCAGCGTCAGGCAGATCCGCGATTGCACTCGCCGACGAGCGATAGGGTGTTTGGTCGGTACCGTGAGTCGCCTCGGGGAACCGCGGCGGTACCTTCCCCTTGATCCCAAGCATCACCAGGCGCTTGCGATTCTGGGGCACGCCAAAATCCGCCGCCGATACGATGCGGTGATCGACGGCATAGCCTAAAGCGCGAAGCGCGGCCTGCGTTTCCTCCAGGAAGGCACCTTCCGAAATCGCTGCCAGATTCGGCACATTCTCGAGTAGGAACGCGTTCGGCTTCAACTCGCCGACGAGGCGGATGAAATGCCCGATCAGGTCCGCGCGGATGTCCCGCTTGCCTTGTCGCTTCCCCGCGATCGAGAAGGGCTGGCAGGGAGGACCGCCGATCAGAACATCGATCTTTTTGCATTGAGCCTTCGCAAGCAATTCGGCGCCGGAGGCGACGCTCAGATCGGCGATGAAACCGGTGCTGCCGCGATATTCATGATTGTAATTATACGCATCGACCGCCCGCGCATCGAGTTCGAAGCCGGCGGCGATATGCAGCCCGGCATCGAGAAATCCAGTCGAAAGCCCGCCGCATCCGGCGAAAAGTTCAATCCCTGTCGGCATGGTCCGGCTCATTGTTTAGGTACATTGGTTGCGCGGATCATCGCGAGCTGCGCCTCGGAGGTGTTGATCGCGTAGCTTGCCGAGCGGATGATCCGCAGATCGCCGGGCCGCTCAGCGATGTTGAATTCCATGAGGTGGACCGCTGATTGGTAATCCACCTTGAGCGCCAGGGGCCTGACTTTCAGACCTGGAAAATAATGCGCGGCGTATTGGATCATGTTGAAGATCTGCACCCGATTGAGCTCGTCGGATACAGCTTTCGCCTCAATCGGGAAGACGACCGGAACATCATCGTCGCCTGAGGCGATACCGACGTCAATCGCATCGAGCTCCGCCTGTCCGATCCCCGGCACGCTCTTTCGCACATGACTGCGCAAGCGGTAGATCTTCATGCCTGTGAAATGATCAAGCAGCTGGCAGTAGCCGACTACGGAGAGCAGCGCCTGCTCGTCCATTTCCGCCATCGTCTCAGGAAGCAGCCGCCGCACTGGCATTGGCGTCTGGTCGATCGCCGGCACGAGTTCGCTGACGGGGACCTCCATGATCCCGCTCGAGGCCTTCTCGAATTGATAGCGACCGCGGCCGACCGCCCGCAGGACATGGAAGCCCTTGGCCAGGATTTCCTCCGGCAGCTTGGTGCGCGAACGCATGCGGTAGATGACATCGGCAGGATTGCGCGATGAAATGGCATCTGGATTGTCCGACACCGCCCGCACTGCTTCGACCGCCGTGCGAACGTCGTCGAGCGAAAAGACAACCGTAGCAGCGCCGGGACGCCAGCGGTCCTGGAACAGCTTCAGGATGACCGGAACATAGACTTTTGAATTTCGCCCATGGCCCTGCAGGCTTTTCGCTCGAGGACTGGCCACGACCGCATCGGCCTTGGACGCTCGCCGTCGCCGGGGGGCACTGTCATCAAGGTCCAACTCGTCGCTCATGCGCACCCGCTATCATGATCAGAACATCTATGGAACATCTCTTCGCCGCTACGTCGCTTTTGGCGAATCGTGGGTTACGGGTATAAGTTGCGTGCTGCTATATAGTCGCGCCAAATCCCCCCTGCCCTCCAACCCTGCATGCGCGTCCGGCAGTTGCGGATTAATCATTTGCGGGCGGAGTGCAGGCAGCCTCGAAGGCACCCCTATATGGGCCGGCCATTGCCCGTTTCATTGGGAGTTGATATGGCGCTCGCATTCGCAAGGACCCGGTGAAATTCCGGGTGGCTATTCCGGCCGCCGATCCGCCGGACAACAACACGCACCAACCCTGTGCGCCCCAAGTGCGCTCTGTGCCCTGTTGTGGATCACCAATGACATTCGATGTTTCTGTTTACCGCCGCCAGTGGTTCACTGACGCCATTACGGCGCGCCGGGACATATTGGCCGGCATCGTCGTCGCGCTTGCGCTCATTCCCGAAGCGATCGGCTTTTCAATCATTGCCGGCGTTGACCCACGGGTCGGCCTGTACGCCTCGGTCGCCATCGCGCTGACGATCGCATTTATTGGCGGGAGGCCAGGCATGATCTCGGCCGCGACGGCAGCGGTCGCCATATTGGTCGTGCCACTCGTGCTCGATCATGGCGTCGAGTATCTGTTCGCCGCTACGATCCTGATGGGTCTCATTCAGATCGCGGCCGGGTTGCTGCGGCTCGATCTCGTCATGCAGTTCGTCTCGCGGTCGGTCATCACCGGCTTCGTTAACGCGCTCGCCATCCTGATCTTCATGGCCCAGCTGCCGCAGCTTACCAATGTTGGCTGGGAGACCTATGCCATGGTCGCTGGTGGCCTGGCGATCATCTACGGTTTCCCCCGCATTACCAAAGCGATCCCCTCGCCGCTGGTGGCGATCCTGATCTTGAGCGCGATCAGCATCGCTCTCGGCCTGCCTGTCAACACGGTCGGCGACATCGGCAAGCTGCCCGAAGCGCTGCCCAGCTTCGCGCTGCCCCAGGTGCCGCTGACGCTCGACACGCTGCAGATCATCCTTCCCTATTCACTGACGATGGCGGCGGTCGGTCTGCTTGAATCCCTGCTGACCGCGCAGATCGTCGATGACATGACCGACACCGATAGTAACAAGCGTCGGGAATGCGCTGGCCAGGGCGGTTCGAACATCGTGTCGGCACTGTTTGGCGGCATGGGCGGCTGCGCCATGATCGGCCAATCGGTCATCAACGTCACGTCAGGTGGCCGCAGCCGACTGTCGACCTTCGTCGCTGGCGGGTTCCTGCTTTTCCTGCTTGTCGTCCTGGGTCCCTATGTCGGGCGCGTGCCGATGCCCGCGCTGGTTGCCGTCATGATCATGGTGTCGATCGGCACGTTCAGCTGGAACTCGATCTCGAACCTTCGTCGCCACCCACTGACCTCGTCCGTGGTGATGATAACGACCGTCGTGGTCGTGGTGGCGACTCACGATCTGTCCTTGGGCGTGCTCGCCGGCGTGCTGCTCTCGGGCATCTTCTTCGCCGGCAAGGTCCAGCGCATGTTTTCAGTCGAGCGCGAAGCGTCGGTCGATGGCGTGCAGGCGACTTATCGCGTTACCGGCGAGATCTTCTTCGCGTCGGTCGATCGGTTCACGCGCGTGTTTCAGGCCGAGGACAGCGCGAGCCGAGTCCTGATCGACGTGACCGCAGCGCACTTCTGGGACATCTCGGGCGTTGGCGCGCTGGACAAGATCGTCGCGCGCTTGAGACGCGATGGCCGCGATGTCGATGTGATTGGTTATAACCGAGCAAGCGCCGACATCGTCGATCGCTTCGCACTCCATGATAAGACAGGCGTCGAGATGGGGCTGGCCCCGCACTGAGCGGAACTCGCGGGTAATCCGATAGGCCACCCAGTCGGCGAGCGTGGTCAAGTCGTTGGGGGGAAGCCTATAGGTCTCTCGCACGACGATGTCGTTGGTGGCGGCGCGCCGATCGGACAACCCTTCAGGCAATGAAAGGTGTGCAGCTCCGCCTGGCGCGACTGTGCTAAGCTTGGCGAAATCGCCAACACTTCGGCAAGCGCCACCGCATTGAAGATCGTCGGATACCATTGCGGCTGGCCTGCGTTCATTTCATGCTTGCTCTTCATTCGTTGAAGGTTGGGCTGAGGCCTGGAAAACAGCGAAATCAGTCTCGCAAACTATGCCTCACGGCGCAGAACCATCCCACCCGGCAGAGTCTCAGCCAATGGAGCCATCAATGAACTGCCCCGCCCGGGCTCATTGCTTCAAGCTGGCGGATGCGATCGAGGATGCGGAGGAAGGTCCGATGCCCCTCCATCTGGCCCTCGGCCAGTAATTCGTCCGCGCGTTGTGACGCGACATACCACGCGTGCGCCCCATGCTGCCGCACCAGCTGGTGCGTGCAAGCCCAGATCTCGCGTTCTTCGATCATGAGTGAGGATACCGCCTGATCCTCACCCTGCCCAGCCCCGGCATTCGTCGGCGCCGCTTCTGCAGTTAAAGCGTGTCGATGAGCCACCGCACGAACCCAAGCGCGCCGGCCATGAACGAGCCAAGCAAGAGGATCGCGATCAAAGCATATTCCAGAGCCTGCACCCGTGCGCGCCAGTCAGGTCTCTTGCTCATTACCGACGCCAACCAAAGCGGAGCGATGAAGGGAAGAAAATTCGGCGTGGCGCATGGGCTTTTGGGCAATGTCCTTGGACGAACTCAGTAACAACCTGGACCTATATGTATCGTACGTACGACGCTTCAGATCAGCTAAAACGCCGCCGCTGCCATCCAGGCCGCCATCGCGACCATCATCAGGTTCTCCGTCAGCGAAACGAAGCCGAGCGGCACGTTGCTGGCCCCACCCACGCAAGCACATTTCAGTTCGCGCCTGTCGACATAGACGGCCTTCACTACGGACGCCGCGCCAATCGTGCCGATGAACAGCGCGATCGTCACAGAAAGCCAGGTTAGCGCGCCGGCGATCATCAGCACGCCCGCAAGCCCCTCGGCAAAGGGATAGACATAGGAATATGGCACCCAGCGCTTTGCCAGCAGGTCATAGTTGAGGAACATCGTCGCAAAGCTCTCGACATTCTGAAGCTTCAGCAGTGCCAGCACCGTCATGCTGAACCCGATGAACCATTCCGCCGCGCGCAGCGTGAACGGGGTGCCATGAACGGCATGACTCGCCGCGAGCGCCATCAGCGCAGTCATGGCGAACAAGGCGGCGATCGGCTTGTAGCTCGTCGCCTTCGGATCTGCGACGACCTTGCCGAAATGACGCCGAAGGTCGTCATAACCGCCGATCCGCTTGCCCTCGATGAAGATCTGCGGCGTCGTCGTTACGCGATGTTCAGTCTTGAACGCGTCGGTTTCCGGGCGCGTAAGAAGCCAATGATCCTCGACCGCATAGCCTTGCCGGCGCAGCAGGTCACGAGCCTTAAGGCCGTAGGGACAGACATGCGTGTCCATCACCATGCGATAAAGAACGGCGCGGCGGGGTTCGGCAGGTAAGGTCATTGCAGCAGCTTTCGACTGGAATTCATCAGGCTGCAGCCCATATAGGCGCTGTACCATGGTACGGAGTCAAGCGATGTCCCGATTGACGATTGCCCGGCTGGCGCGCGCGGGCGGCGTGGGTGTCGAAACAATTCGCTATTATCAGCGGCGCGGGCTGCTGAAGATCCCGGCCGGGCCCACCGGCGCCGGACAGGCGGGTCACATCCGGCGCTATGGCGAGGAGGATGTCCACCGCCTTCGCTTCATCCGATCAGGTCAGGCGGCAGGCTTCACGCTCGAGCAGATCGCAGAGCTGCTTGCTTTGGACGCGACCAACGACCGCACGCGCGCACGCGAACTTGCCGTCGAACGCATCGCTGCGCTCGACACCAAGATTGCCGAACTGGAGAAAGCGCGCACATCCCTGCGCCGGCTGGCGAGGGAATGTGGAAGCGGCGCGACGGGTCCCTGCCCGATCATCACCTCGTTCGAAACTCCTGAAAGCGCGACGCTGACCGCCTCCAAGTCTTTGCCCTAGCGTCTGTGGTCATCCGGCCTGCTTCGAAGTCGGTCAGCAATTGTAGAAGCGCCGGACCAGCCGCATCGGCATAATGCTGGGGCAATTCCATCCAGCCTTTGTATCGCTGGCTCCGAATATAGGCCCGAACAGGTGTCGCGCTGCGCCTCGAGTGAATTGAGCTCTCGACCGAGCCCCTCTTCACTGCTCTTGCGCGTGTCGATGACACATCGGCGGACGGCGGCGGTATCGAGACCTGCATCGCGTGTCTCCACTGGTGCCTGCCGCCTTACGCCTGCTCCGCCGCCCGCCGATGCGCGTTCCCGCGACGCGTTCAACGCGCGCGACGGATGGACCAGATCAAGGTGGAAATGCTGCTGATCAGGGCTGCAGCGCCCATCAGAATATAGGCCGTGGTCATGCTTGCTCCATTCACTGGAGCTAATCCACGTTCACTTTACGTTCCAACATTGCAAGAGCTTTTCTGGCTGAGAGCGCCAGTTGCCCCCGGGGCGCTCGCTCGTGCCCCCATCACCAGACTATTGCAGTGGAAGCGCGAACTTTGTGATCAGGTGGATGCGATCTTCGATAGTGCGCATTCCGCGGGAAAGCCGTGGTGGCAGATGCGCTCGCCCGGTCCGATCGCAAGCCCTGAAGAACCGAGATGTCGCATGGGAGGGTGATTCCCGATTACAATTGCTGATGGCAAACCGTGACCGGCGCGGTGGCGCCGTACAGGCGTTCGGCACATCGACGCGTGTCCTGGCCCTTGCTGCAATTGCGCTCTCCATGCTTGCACTGCCCCGGTAGACCCGCCGGTCGCCGCCGCTTGGACGGCCAAGCCTGGCGCTGCGGCGGAAGATGACGGCAGCCAAGATCGCGGTGCTAACGACTCGCAGCTGGCTTCATAGCGGAACGAACGCAGCCAACCCTTGGTTCTATTTGGCAATCAGGGAGATCAATCATGGCCAACACCAAACAAGACGCCGTCGCGCTGCTCAAAGCCGATCATCGCACCGTCGAAGACCTGTTCGAGCAGTTCGAAAGCGCAAGGGGCGAGGGCAAGAAGCAGAAGATTGCGCTGCAGATCTGCATGGAGCTGACGATCCATGCCAAGATCGAAGAGGAGATCTTCTATCCGGCATGCGAGGGGAAGATCGAAGAGGACCTGCTCAAGGAAGCCTATGTCGAGCATGACGGCGCCAAGGTGCTGATCGCCGACATCGAAGCGGGCACGCCTTCCGACGAATTCTACGACGCCAAGGTCAAGGTATTGTCCGAGCAGATCGAGCATCATGTCGAAGAGGAGGAAAAGCGCATGGAGGGCATGTTCGCCCAGGCGCGCAAGGCCGGTCTCGACATGGACGAGCTGGGCGAGCGGCTGCTGGCGCGCAAGACCGAGCTCGAGGCGGAATACAAGGCTTCGGGCCTGCCCAAGCCCGAACTGACCACGCTAGACCAGGCATCGATCTGAGCGCGGCCATATACTGGGTCGACGGCTGGAAGCTGGGCCAATCGCTATGGGCCAATGCGGCGACTTATGGCGAAACCATGCTGGCAACCTGCCATGTCATGGGCAGCCGCAGCCAAACGATCGATACCGCAATGCGTAACCCGCTACAGGGCGATTATCGCGAACTCGGCAAGATGGTGCCAGAGAAGGTGGCCGCGTTCGGCAAGGCCGGGTCCGTGATGGCGAATGATTGGACCGCAATTCACGGCGAGATGCTGGATCAAGGCCGCGACCTCATGAGCGCCTTGTTCAGCTGGCCGCCCAATGCCGCGAGAATGGCGCGCATCGCGGATCGAGGCTCGCGCCTGGCGCTCGAGATGAGCCTGGCCGGCGGGCGCGCCATGGCGCCGGTCCATGCCGCGGTGACCGCCAACGATCGCCGGTTGCGCCGCCGCCACTGACGGCGCGCCGACGTCTCATCGAACGGTCAATCAGCGAGCGCTTCGAGCAGCGCCAGCACCCGTGCGGCGCGCGTTTCCACCTGCGTCATTTCGCCCAGCAGCAGCCGGTCGCCCTTTAAGGTCAGCCCGGCAGCCGTGGCATCGGCGCTGAAGCCGGCGCGCGGAGTCAATGCGATGGCGGCGTCCCCGGCGTCGATCCGGGCAATCTCCAGCGCGCGCGCTGCCGTCCGAATCCGCGCTTGCAGCAGCAATGCTTCGGCTTCAGGAGGCAGCGGGCCGAACCGGTCGACCAGCTCCTCTTCGAACGCATCGAGTCCGGCTTCAGCCTCAAGCCGCGCCAGCCGGACATAGAGTGACAATCGGGTGTCCATCTCCGGAATCCAGTCGGGCGGCAGCATGCCGGACACGCCGATATTGAGCTCGGGCGTCCAATATTCGACCGCTTCCCCGCGCGCGCGGCGAAGCGCCTGACTTAGCAGATGCTGGTAGAGATCGGTCCCGATCAGCTTCATGTGCCCGGCTTGCGTTTCGCCCAGCAGGTCGCCGCCGCCGCGCATATCCAGGTCCTGCGCGCTGATCTCGAACCCCGCGCCCAGGCGGTCGAAGGCGGCCAGCGTCCGCAAGCGCTTGAGTGTGCGCTCGCCGATCGCGTCCTGCGCCTGCGTCAGCAGGAGCACCTGCCCACGCCGGTTGCCACGCCCGACGCGGCCGCGCAGCTGGTGAAGCTGCGCCAGACCAAAACGGTCGGCGCGCCAGACGATCATCGTGTTGGCGCGCGGCACGTCCAGCCCCGCCTCGATAATGTTGGTCGCGAGCAGGATGTCGCCGTCGCCAGCGGCAAAGCCGACCATGGCCGCATCGATATCGGCCGCCGGCATTTTGCCATGCGCTTCGACGAGCTTGAGGTCCGGCGCGACCCGGCGCAGTTTCTCGGCACCCGGGGCCATGTCCTCGACCCGCGGCACGACGACGAAGCTCTGCCCGCCCCGCCCCTTTTCACGCAGCAAGGCGGTGCGGATGCGCGCATCATCATATTGGTCGAGGCTGGTGCGGATCGGCTGGCGGCGCGCGGGCGGCGTCGCTATGGTCGACATCTGTTGCAGCCCGATCAGCGCCATCTGCAGCGTGCGCGGAATGGGTGTTGCGCTCAGCGCCAGCAGGTGCGTCTCGCCACCGCCGCGCAGCCGTGCCTTGTCGGCCGCGCCGAACCTTTGCTCCTCGTCGATCACGACCAGGCCGAGCTTCGCATAGCGCACGTCCTTGGCCATGATCGCGCCCGTCCCGACCACGATGCCGATCGTGCCATCGGCAACGCCAGCCTTCACCGCCTTCTTCTCGGCCGCGCTCGATAATCGTGACAGGCCCGCCACCTCAATCCCCGATGTTTCGAAGCGGCGGCGAAAACTCTCGAGATGCTGGCGGACCAGCACCGTGGTGGGAGCGGCGATCGCGACTTGCCAGCCCGCCAGCGCAGCGAGTGCCGCAGCGCGCAACGCGACCTCGGTCTTGCCATAGCCGACATCGCCGACCACCAGCCGGTCCATCGGCTTGCCGCTGGCAAGATCGGCACGCACGGCGTGGATCGCGCGCGCCTGATCGGCGGTTTCGTTGAACGCGAACCCGTTGGCGAAGCGTTCATAGGCGGCGGGATCGGGGTCGAGCACCGGCGCCTCGAGCTTTGCGCGCGCCGCAGAAAGTTCGGTCAGCGCAGCCGCGCTTTCGCCAATCGCCGCATCGATCACGCCCCGCCGCTTCTCCCAGGATGCGCCGTCCAGCCGGTCGAAGGTCACCGCGTCGGCGCCCGCGCCATAGCGCCAGATGCGACCGGCCGCGTCCACGGCGACGAGGCGGCGCGCGCCGCCGGCGAATTCAAGCGCGATCATCTCGCCCGGCCCGCCGCCGCCCGCCGGCACCGGCTCCAGCCCGGCGACCTGCGCAACGCCGTGATCTTCATGCACGACAACGTCGCCAAGCCGGATCTCCTCAACGGCGCGCAGCGGATCGGTGGCAAGCGTCGGCGCATCGCCGGTCACCGCGCGGCTGCCCAACAGATCGGCGGCCGCGACGACGACGTGGGACACGTCCACGAACCCAGCATCCACCGGCAATTCGATGCTGCCGGCCGCACCGGCTGCCAGGCTCGTCACTGCGGCAAAGCCGTCAAGCTCACCAAACTCGACCTTCAGCCGCTTGGCGATGCGCGGCCGCAGAAAGCGCAAGTCGCGCGCGCTGCCAGCCAGGACCAGCGCACGGCCCTCGCCCAGGAGCGGCTGCGCGAAGCGAACGAACGCCGGCATCGGTCCGCGGCGCTCGGCGAAGTTCGGCACGTCTTGCGGCGGATCGCCGAAGGCTTCGATCCGCCAGCCGCGCTGCGCCGCAGCCCATGCGTCGTCGTCGATCGCGTCGATCGCCGACTTGGCGAGCGCAGCGGTGTCGCTTGCCAGTTGCACGAAGCGTTGCCGGCGCTTCTCCGCCTTGTCGGACAAGGCGAGCACGGCTGGCGGCAGGTGCGACAGGATCGGCACCGGATCGGCGATCTCAGGTTCCGCCGCACGGCCGATCTCAAGCATCTCCACCTCAGCGACGCTGCGCTGGGTGACAGGATCATAGGCGCGGATCGCGGTGATCCTGCCCTCGGCAATCTCAATCCGCGCCGGAAGGCCAGCGTCCGCCGGAAAGATGTCGATCACCTCGCCGCGCACCGCCATCTCGCCGGGTTCGTCGATGCGATCGTCGGCAAAATAGCCAAGCGCCTCAAGCTGCGCGGCGAAGGTCGACAGGTCGATGGCATCGCCGACACTAAGGCCTGGCGGTGCGGCGTCGAACGCGCCGGGCGGCGGATAACGGCGCGCCGCCGCCTCGCCGCTCAGGATCACGGCGAGCGGTGCGCGCTTATCCGACTGCTGCGCCTGCCGCAGCGCGCGCAGCGCCGCGACTCGCCGACCGGCATTGGCGGGCGAGGCCGGCGCGGCATCGCCGGGCAAGGCATCGCTGGACGGCAAGAACAGGATGAGGCGATCGGGCAGCAGCGCGCGCACGGCTTCCGCCAGCGCCTCGGCCTGTTGTTCGTCATCGGCAAGGAAGACGACGTCTTCGCTCGTCAGCGTCTGCGCGATGCGGACCGCCGTCCAAGCGAGATTCATGCCTTCACCGCAGCCGGCGCAGCGGGCCAGTCGCCGTCCGTAAGCGGCGGCAGTGCTTCGAACGCGGCGCAGCCTGGCTTGAACGTCAGCCGATCGCAGGCGAAGCTCAGCTGCGCATAGGGCACGGCCCGCAACACTTCCGCGACGGCCGCGGTCCGTTGCGCGACGACGACATAGCTCACGGTGCCGGTTCCGCATTCCACCAACGCCTCGACCGCCTTGCCGATCGTCTCGCCCTGCGCATCGACCACGCTCGTGCCGGGGATCCCGGTGGCGGTGAACAGGCTCGGTACGGACGAACGCCGACTGGCTACCTCAGCGGATTTTCCTCCATCCTCATAGCCGCGCTGACGCCCGAGCCAGCGCCAGATGCCAACCACATTGACCAGTGTCAGGAAGAGGTTGGTCGCCAGCAAGTTGGTCTGGCCCGAACTCACGCCGATCCATGACCAGCACAGCGACCCAATCGTGAAGACGACAAAACCCCAACCGGTCACCCTCGCACCCAGATTGGCGGCGGTCATCATCGCGGCGATCACCGTGGCGATCGGCGCGATCCACCCTGCTACCTCGTTCAATTCCGACCCCTTTGTTCCAGCGAGCATCTCAGCAACGCGTCGCGTCCAAACATTCGTCAGAGCAATTGGATGCCAATCCATCACGCGACCACAGGCGTTCCGGCCGACCGCGACGGACACGAGCTGCCAGAGCCGGAGGCATTCAGCAGGCTTGCTTCGCAAGCATGCTCGAACGGCTGACATGATCGACGCGTTGCGCGCACGGCCAGCGCCCGCATCCTCGAACAATCGGGACGGGCAAACGACTTTGACGCGGCTTCAAGAAACCTGCTGCAAAGCTTTTCGTCATTCTGGGATTGATGGTGGCGGCATACTGGCGTCTCTCGCAACAGGCTTCCAGCGAGACACCGTCGACCGATAGTAAGGCAGCCATGACAGGGCCGAGAATCGCTCCGCCTGCTCAAGATTGCCCGGTTTAGCGCGGCCTGTGATTGAACCGCTTGCGCCATTCTCTTACTGCTCGATCAGTCATCGAAGGGACCGAGGCAATGCGGTTGGGTCTGATCACCACTGCGGCGGTGTTGTTGGCATCTTGCGGCAAACCACAGGATGCGACGGACATGCAGCCATCGCCCACGGCAATAGGCGCTTCCCCGTCACCTGCATCTTCGATTTCTGCGAAATCTGATAGCGGGTCGGACTCGACCGAGCGCTGGTCCCTACAGCCGACCGGCCAAGGGGCTGTACTAGCGCTGCTGGGAACCAACCGAAGTGCCGTTGTCCAACTGATCTGCTTCGGTGGCGAAGATCGGCTGCTGGTCAATGTCCCCGGCTTCCTTCCCATCGACAGCGAAGAAAGACTCTCCTTTGGCAGTGACGGCAATGCTGCCGTGCTCGTTGCCGACCCAGGTGGCGACACGCAGCATGGCGGTATAACCGGTGCTGGCACGGTGCCCGAAGACCTCGCCGCACTCGTCGCCAACCGTCTTTCGGCAAGCTATGGCGCGCAATCAAGCGGACCTCATCCTGCCCCGCCTCCGGCTCTGTCTCGCGCCTTCGTCGCCGCTTGCGGCAGGAAGCCGCTCGCATCGGCCCAGCCCAGCCCGCAGGCCCACGGAGCGGTTAGCGCCTGCTCGGTGCAGGACGGGAAATCTATTCGCGTGACGCCTCGAAGTGCCGTGGGCACCGAGCCTTTCTGGGCTGCCCGAATCGAGGGCCGCTGCATCGTCTACTCCCATCCCGAAGATCAAGACGGCACGCGGGTGTGGACGCGCTATGCTAAAAACCTGAAGCGCGAAACCTGGGCGGGCGCACTGGAAGGACAACCATTTGAGCTGAGGGCCTGGCCCGATCAAAGCTGCTCAGACGGCATGTCGGACAAACGCTATCCGCTTGCTGTCGAGTTGAAGGTTCGCGGAGAGCTGCGACGAGGCTGCGCCAAGGCCTTGTGATGTTCAAGGTCCAAGATCGTGCGACAAGTAGATGATACCACGGCGCGCAGGCCGACATGAGAGAGCCTGAGTGGCTTGCCAAGGCTGAGCAGATCGCACGATGCTTTCGTGCAACGACGAAGAACCAGCGAGGTGCGCTCCATTCGGTGTACGTTGTCCTGCTTCACGATCCTGCCAAGGCAGGCCGTTGGGGCCTATATGTAGGGCAGACCTCGCGCGACCCGGACTGGCGCTTCGATCAGCATAAAACCGGATACAAGGCGAGTGGCGCAGTGAAGCGGTTCGGCGTTCGCTTGCTGCCGCACCTGGTAGATCATCTAAATCCCATGATGCAGTGGGAGTCGCTCGAGATCGAAGCGGCACTCGCGAACGCGTTGCACGATGGCGGCGTGGCGTGGGTGGAGGGCGGGCACTAAGCTGCGCGCTGCACAAGGCCTCGACAAGCGGCCACACGGTTACGCCTCTCCTGGCTACCTCTTCGAGAATCAGGCAGCATTTTCGACCGTCACCCGCGCAACCAATCACGCGAGGATAGGTTTGGCCGGAAAGTCGAGACAGGAGCATAAACCATGGCCAAGGTGTTGTCGCAGTTCGTTATCACCCCGAACGGCACGGGCGAATACATCCTCAACCTTGAGGATGACGACGGCGAGGCAGTCGAATTCGTGGCCAGCTATGAGCAGCTCGATCTGATCGCCGAAGCCTTGCAGGAGCAACTCGACGGCGACGAGGAAAACGTTCTTGCCGTCGATGACGAAAGCGACCTTGTCGATAGGGCGTAACCGCCGACCTTTAGTCGAAACAGGCCTTCACAGCATCAGTCGAGAGCAGCGGAATAAAGTCGCGTCTCGGTCGCCTGGGAGCAGTTCGCCGCTACACTCTGCATGAACATCGCGGCCTTTCAGCTCCCGGGCCGCTGCCGGGGTCGATGTACGTGTCTCAGGAACCCGGCAGCCACTTCGCCGTTCGCTCCTCAATGGTCCGTTCGTCGCTCAACAAACTTCTCCGCTCCACTATCGCGGACCTTGAACGCGACATCGACACGATCAGCGATATTTTGGACGGCCGAGACAGCCGTGACGACAAGGTCCGGCTGTTGGCCTATGCCGGCTATCGCAGCGCCGCGGCTGTCCGCCTGAAGGGCCGCATCGTCCGCTATGCCAAGCCGCTCGATGCAGGCGAAGGTTTGCTCACGCGGATGCGGGCGATGCTGGCCATCTACAATAGCCAGGAAGTGCCTGGGGTATCCGTGCGCATAGAGGGCTATGGTCAAGCGCATGACGTGGTCACCGACGAGGAAGGCTATTTTCACCTCGAGATGGCGATTGATCAGTCGCTTCCTGCAACGACGCAGTGGGAGCAGGTGGCGATGTCAGTTCCAGACGGCGAGACGGAGCAGGCGATCGTGCAGGTCCCGGTCATGGCACCAGGGAGCGACCAGCATTGGGGGATCATCTCCGATATCGACGACACGGTGGTCGAGACTGGCGCAACTAACTTCGTGAAGAACTGGCGGCGCGTGCTGGTCGAGCGGCCGCAGGAGCGGCTGGCGGTGCCGGGTGCAGCTTCGCTCTACAAGATGATCGCGCGCGACCATGTCGCCCCTGCCCGACCCTTCTTCTACGTCTCGTCGTCACCCTGGAACCTCTACGGATTCATCACCGAGTTCCTCGAGCTGAACTCGATCCCGCACGGCCCGATGTTCCTGAAGGACTATGGCATCGATTCCAACAAGCTGATCGACAGTGGCCATGACGAGCACAAGCTTGCCGCCATCGAGACGATCCTCGCTTTCTACCCCGAGTTCCGCTTCCTGCTGATAGGCGACAATGGCCAGCGTGACGTCACCATCTATGCCAAGGCCGTCAAAGATTATGGCACGCGGGTAGCAGGCGTGTTCATTCGCGATGTCGATGGTTCCTGTCGCTCGGGGCCAGAGGGTGACTTGCTTGCCTCGATCGAAGCGCGCGGCGTACCGACCTTCTGCGGCGCCGGGTTCGACGACGCACTCACGGTGGTGAAATCACTGGACCTTGATCGGCCGCTTGAGGCGGCGCGTGCCGTGGTTGCGCCAGCGAAGGCTTGAGCTAACGAAGTGATCGCGCGGAGCTCGAACGGGTAAGGCGGCCGCTGGTCGGTTTAATGAAAATCGTGGCTGCGCACCTTGATCATCTCGCTGCTGCCCTTCTCCTCAGGCGAGACCGGATAATACAAATCACGCGACCTCCAGCCCGGATCACCGCGGTCTGGTGCGCCGGGATGCGTTGCCCCGTCGCCCGCCCCAAAACTCAGCGGGAAGTCCATCCGCCCGACGGAGCGCAGCATCTCGTCGCGATCGATCACCCGGTCGATCACGACATGGATCACCTGCCCTTCCTTCTGCACCCGCCCGCGCAAGCTCACCATGGAAGCGGACATGACGGTGCGGCGCTGCTTCTCGAAGCGATCGGGCCAGAGAATGCCGTTGGCGACCCCGGTCTCATCCTCAATGGTGATGAACAACACGCCACGTGCTGAGCCCGGCCGCTGTCGCACCAGGATTACGCCAGCGACCTCGACATGCCTGCCATCGCGGATGGCTACCAGATCCGCGCACCGGACTACCCCTTCCCTCACCAGTGACTGGCGCAGGAACTGCAACGGATGCGCCCGCAGCGAGAGCTGTAACGAGCGATAATCCTCGACCACCTCGCGCCCGTCGGACAACGGCTGGAGTGTGACCACCGGCTCAAGCCCTTCAGGCGAGAACCCACCCTCGCGCGCATCGGCAGCAGCGAACAGCGGCAGTGGGACCTCGCCCAACCCCTTGACCTTCCACAGCCCCTGGCGGCGATCGGCGCCAAGGCAATGGAACGCATCAGCCTCCGCGAGGCGCTCGATCGCTGCACGCTGCGCGCCAGCGCGCCGCCACACCTCCTCGACGCTCTCGTACGGTAGGTCGCCACGGGCCACAGCGATCGCCGCGCCATGGACATTCGCAAGTCCCCTCACCTGCCTAAACCCCAGACGCACTGCGAGATAGCGCCCGCCTGTTTCCTCAAGCGTGCAGTCCCAATGGCTGTGATTGATCGAGACCGGTCGCACCTCCACGCCATGCTCGCGCGCGTCGCGCACGATCTGCGCCGGCGCATAAAAGCCCATCGGCTGGGCGTTGAGCAGCGCAGCACAGAACACATCTGGGTGGTGATGCTTCATCCAGCACGACGCATAGGCAATCTTGGCGAACGAGGCGGCGTGGCTTTCGGGAAAGCCGTAGCTGCCGAACCCTTCGATCTGCTTGAAGGTACGCTCGGCAAATTCTTGCGGGTAGCCTCGTGCAACCATGCCGCCGACCAGCTTGTCGTAGAAATGGCTGACGCCGCCGGTCAGCTTGAACGTTGCCATCGCGCGGCGCAGCTGATCGGCTTCTGCCGGCGTAAACCCTGCGCCTACAATGGCGACCTTCATCGCCTGCTCCTGGAACAGCGGCACGCCGAGCGTCTTCTCGAGCACGGCGCGAAGCTCGGGCCGTGGATATTCAGGTTGTTCCTTGCCCTCGCGTCGCCGCAGATAAGGATGAACCATGTCGCCCTGGATTGGGCCGGGTCGCACGATCGCGACCTCGATCACAAGATCGTAGAAGCGCACCGGCTTCATGCGCGGTAGCATCGACATCTGCGCGCGGCTCTCGATCTGAAACACCCCCAGCGTATCCGCCTTTTGGATCATCTTGTAGACCTCAGGATCATCGTCCTGCAGGTCCGCCATAGTGACCTTGATGCCCTTCTCCTGCTCGAGCAGATTGAAGGCGCGGTTCATGCAGCCAAGCATGCCAAGCCCCAGCACATCGACCTTCATGAACTGCAGCCGGTCGATATCGTCCTTGTCCCATTCGATGATCTGCCGGTTTTCCATTCGCGCAGGCTCGATCGGCACGAGATCGTCGAGCCGGTCCTGCGTCAGCACGAACCCGCCGGGGTGTTGCGACAAATGTCGTGGCGCGCCGATAAGTTGGCGAGCAAGGCGCAGCGTCAGTTTGAGGCGGTGATCCTGCGCATTGAGGCGAAGCGTCTCGATCTGCTCGTCGGAAATTCCGTCCATCGACCAACCCCACACGAGCCCCGTCAGCATCTTGGTGAGGTCGCGCGGCAGGCCCAGCGCCTTGCCGACCTCGGCGACGGCACCCCGCGTACGGTAGCGAGTGACCACCGCCGTCAACGCGGCGTGCTCGCGGCCATAAGTGTCATAAATCCACTGGATGATCTCTTCGCGCCGCTCGTGCTCGAAATCGACATCGATATCTGGCGGCTCCTTGCGCTCGCCGCTCACGAACCGCTCGAACAGCAACTCGTGCTGGATCGGGTCGATCGAGGTGATACCGAGCAGGAAGCATACGCAGCTGTTGGCTGCCGAGCCACGCCCCTGGCACAGAATGCCGCGGCGGCGGCTCTCGGCGACGATCGCGCGAACCGTCAGGAAGTATGGCGCATAGCCAAGCTGGTCAATGAGCCTCAGCTCGTGTTCGATCTGATCGGCATAGGGTTTGGGCACGCCCTCCGGCCATTTGGCAGCAGCCGCTTCGTAGGTAAGTTCCGCGAGCGCTTCCTGCGCGGTCTTGCCCGCCATCACCTGCTCGTACGGATACTGGTAGCGGATCTGGCCAAGGTTGAACTGGCATTGCACAGCGATGTCAGCGCTCGCCTGGATTGCATCCGGGAAGGCCGCGAACCTTCGCTCCATCTCGGCCGGGCTTTTGAGATGCCGGTCCATGAACCGCTCGCGTTGATATCCCAACGCATCGACCGTGGTGTTGAGCCGGATCGCGGTCACCACGTCCTGCAGCGGACGAGCCTCGGGGGTGTGATAGAGGACGTCGCCCGTCGCCACCGCCCGAACGCCAGCAGCAACAGCCATGGCATTGAGCGCGTGCAATCGCAGCTGGTCATTGGGTCGCCGCCGATATGACAGCGCGCAATGGCTAAGGGCGCCGAACGCCGCGGCAAGATCGTCCAGTTGTGCCGCGGTGGTCGCATCAGCCTCGTCCGGCAGCAGGATCGCGATCTGCCCCTCGGCATGATTGGCGATCTCCGACCAGTTGAGCAGGCACCGCCCCTTCCCACCCCGTGCCTTGCCGATCGATAGCATGCGGGTAAGCCGCGACCAGGCAGGGCGGTCCGTGGGGTAGAGCAGCAGCGCCCGACCATCGATCGTCTCGACCCGCGCACCCGGGATCATGCGCACGCCGGTCGCCTTCTCGCCGTCCCATCCACGCACGACGCCCGCGACGCTGTTCCAGTCGGCAAGGCCGAGCGCCGAGTGACCACTCAGCTGAGCGGCGGCGAACAGCTCCTCGGGCGAGCTCGCGCCGCGCAGGAACGAGAAGTGGCTGGTGACCTGCAGCTCGACATAGCTGGCCATCAGCCGAACAGCCCATGGAGGTACCAGGAGAGGTCGCCGGTCTCAGGCTCGACGCCATCGCCGCGCCGGAACAGCCAGAAGCGCTCGCCGCCTTCGACCTCGACCCGGAAATAGTCGCGCACCGCCCAGAGCTCGGCATCACGTCGCCACCACTCACCATGGATGCGCTCGGGCCCGTCACCCGCGACCACCTGATAAGGTTTGCCGCGCCAGGTGAATCGACGCGGCGCATGATCGGGCAATAGGGCGACGACGTGAGTGAGCCGCTCCGGGCGGGACAGCATGCGCACGGGCCGCTGCCACTTTGGCCAACCGCTCGGTGCGGCCAGCGCTGCGATCCGGCGCACGGCACGTTCCGGCACGTCGCTCTCCTCGCACGCCATGCGGAATACGCCCGCCTCCCCGGCTCGCCCGGCCAGCTGATCGATGGCCGGTGCGAGGTCGACGCCACGACCCTCTTCAGCCAGCAGGCCGGCGGCGGATATCGCGCCGAGCGGTTCGCTTTGCGTGACCGTCAGCCGCATCTCCTCGATACCCAGTCCAGGGTCGATGCGATCCATCCTGAGCGCGAACATGCGGCCAAGATGGCGAGCGTCACGCGTCGCACGGGAGGCGCCGATCGCGATCCGCTGGCGCTGGGCATCGACGCGAACTGCCGTCAGCACCGCGCTGCGCACGCCCAGACCGCGTTGCTGCAATAGCGGCACGAGATCTTCGATCAAATCGGCAATCACCTGTGCAATGCTCTCCGCCGTACCGACTGGCTCGAGCAGACGTCGCGTTACCTCAGGCACCTCAAACGGCACCACCGGCACGAGCGGCTCAGGCGCACGCCCGAGCGCCTGGTCAAGCCGCGTCACGGTGGAGAGGCCAAGCCGTCGCGCAAGCGGACCGCGCGGCATGGTGTAGAGGTCACCGATCCGTTCCAGCCCGAACCGGGCGGCAGCCACCAGCGCGGAAGGTTCGAGCCGCAACGCTGCGATTGGCAGCGCAGCCAGCCGCTCCGCCTCGCGGCCTGAGGGGAGTAACGTGATTCTCCCGCCCCCATAGCGTGCGAGCGCGTGCGACGCGCCCAGCGTGCCTGACACCGCCAAATTGGCGTTGAACCCGAGCCGCCCGAGGAACCGCAGCAGCTTGCGGCAGAAGCGTTCTTCGCCGCCAAACAGATGCGACGTGCCGGTAAGGTCGAGCCATAAGCCATTGTCGTCGCTGACGCTCGCGCCCGGCGTCCAGTGCCGCACGGCGTGCAGCGCCAGCCGCGCTAGCCAGGCACGGTCCGCATCTCGCTGCGCATCTCGAACATCAAGATCGCCGACCAGAGCGCGGGCATGTGCGGCCGCCATGCCGGGCACGAGGCCCAGCGATTTCGCCAGCGGACAGGCCGAAGTGATCACCTCGCGCTGGCCGATGCGCTCGATCAGCACGGTCGGGCGATCGGCCGGCCGGGCAGCGGCCATGCGCAGCGCAACGTTGCCCGGCGAGCCCTCATCGGGCCGCATTGCCTTGAACGGGTGCTCGGCGGCTTCCGAGCGCCGGCCCATCTCGCGCATCGGCGGCTGCTGGTGTGCCGGCAGCCTTGCGATGCGCTCAGCAAGCTCGGCCTTCTCCAGCGCCCCGTCGCGTGCCCAGCGCGCGCCCGGCCGCCACCCGCCGCCGCGCGGCACCGAGCAAGCACCAGGATCATCGTCAATCGGCTGGGGCAACGCCGCTCGCGCGGCGCTCGGCTCAGGCTGCCTGGTTGGCCGCTCTATCTGCCGCAATCGCTCGATCGGAAGCTGCGGCAGGTAGAGCGAGGCGACCCGTGTCATCGCAAGCCTCGACAATAAGAGAGAATGGATTGCCACCACGCTGGCGCGCGAGCTCGACGGACCAACACGCCCGGCCCACCCCGGCATGGGGAAGCCTTACGGATGGGACGCAGCCGATCCGCCAGCGCGTCATCGCGGTCGAGAGCTGATCGAGCGGATCACGCGCGGTCTTACGCCAGCGACGCAGCAAGAACATCGGGGTCGCGCCATCACAGGCGGCAAGCTGGAGCCGGCGGGTCGCGGTTTGGTCGGCAACCTTCACCTCGGCGATCACTGCCGCAAAGCTGCCGTCGCGCAACGCGTCCTCGGCCAGCGCCAACGCCATTACATCGTCACGCGCCTCGGCATAGAGCAGGCGGTCTGGCCCCAGCCCCGCTTGCTCAAGGCCTGGCGCGTAGAGGTCCAGCCGCGTGAGCGCCCAAACCGCTGTACCGCCCGGCTGCTCAGCAAATCGCGCCGCGATGCCGGCGACGAACAATGTGGCTGCGGCATCATCACCAAGCGTCGGCGAGCCCGCACTGACCTCATGGAGCGCGGCACCATCAAGTCCGCCGCCCGCCAACCGATCGTCGAGCGTCTCAATGCCAAATGGCAGCGCCTCGGCACGCCGGGATGAAGGCGCGTCGACCTGGGCGCGCAGCTGCGCGAGCAGGCGCGAACGATCGGTATCAGCAAGGGCGGTGGCGGCAAGCATCAGGAACAACGACTCAAATGTTCCTATAATGTTCCGCCTTGCCGCTAGATTCGTCAACCCGCTGAATCGCGGCGGATGACCGACGCGCTGTCGCATTGTAGGGCGCCGCCACCATGACTACCCCGCTCGCCATTGGATTCGACTTCGGCACCACCAACTCCGTTGTTGCACGAGCGCAGGATGACCGCTGCGATCTGCTTAAGCTCGATGGACCCGCTGGCCCTGACCCAGTGTTCCGCTCGGCGCTATGCTTCTGGCAGGACGATGCTGAACAGGGCGGGCTTGGCGTTGCCGCTGGTCCGTGGGCGATCGAAGAGTATCTTGAGTTTCCACAAGGCAGCCGGTTCATTCAATCGTTCAAGTCGGTCGCCGCTGCTGTGAGATTTGAGCACGCTTTCGTGTTCGAGCGGCGCTATCGCTTTGAGCAGCTCGGGCAGCTGTTCCTCTCGCAGATGGCGACGCACGCGCGCGGCGCGCTAAACCTCAAGGACGCCCGGATCGTCGTTGGCCGCCCTGTCGAATATGCCGGTCACCGGCCGGACGAGGCGCTGGCGCGCCAACGCTATGACGCGATGTTCGAGGTGCTCGGCACAAAGATCCATTATGTCTATGAGCCGCTCGGCGCGGCTTACAGCTATGCCGCGCGGCTCGATGCACCGGCCACGGTACTGGTGGCCGACTTTGGCGGCGGCACCAGCGACTTCTCGATTGTTCGCATCGGCGTGCCGGGTACGACGCCGCGCTGCACGCCCTTGTCGCACGCTGGCGTGGGCATTGCCGGCGACCGGTTCGACCAACGCATCGTCGATCATCTCGTCCTGCCAATGCTGGGCAAGGGCGGGCGCTATCGCTCGTTCGACAAGCTGCTCGATATCCCCGGCGGCTGGTTCACCGATTTCTCGGACTGGTCGCGCCTTGCACTGATGCGCAACCGTCGGACGATAGCAGAGCTCGAAAAGCTGCGTCGCGCGGCGCTCGATCCGGATGCCATTGGCCGGATGATCGCGATCATTGAGGGCGAGCTCGGCTATCAGCTCTACGATTCGGTCGGCAGGCTCAAGCGCGCGCTGTCGAGTGACGCTGAGGCGCATTTTCATTTCGAAAGCGATGACCTGCTGATCGAGGCGGATGTCACGCGCGCCGAATTCGAAGGCTGGATCGAGGATGATATTGCCCGGATCGAGGCCGCCGTGGACCGCGCGCTGATCGGCGCAGGCGTCGAACCCGCCGCGATTGATCGCGTGTTCCTTACTGGCGGCACATCGCTGACCCCGCGCGTGCGACGTCTGTTCGCAACCCGCTTTGGCGAGAACCGCATCGCTGCAGGCGGCGAGCTGACCTCGATCGCGCACGGCCTCGCGCTCATCGGCCAGCAGGACGATATCTCCGCCTGGACCGCTTGAGCCTTGCATCCTTCCCGCCGTGCAGCCGTTCTGCATTCCTCAGAGGAACGAGCGATGGGCGAACCAGCTATATTCTTTTCGCGCGAGCGCGAGCACCGCTGCCAGGCAGCGCTCGCACGCGACCTTGCCGCTACCGCACCTGACCGCGCAGCTCGCCAGCAGCACCTCACCAATGCAGCGCGGCGCGCAGCGGCAGTGCCAGGTAGCCTCAACGAGACATTGCTGATCCGGCGCTAGCGCTTTTGGCCCAGCAGTCGCAGCGTCTCACCATCTTCAACGCCAGCGAACCAGCGGTCGATCGCAGCGCCAAACAACATCATCGGCTGCGCAGCCTGGAACAGCGTCAGCGACGAGCGCAGCTTCATCGCATCAATGTCGCCGAACACCTCGACAGGATTGCTGGTCCGCAGGTCCTGCAAAGCGCCGACGCATTCGAAATAGCGAGCACCCAGAACTGGGTGCTTGAGATAGGCTTGAGCTTCATCGAGCGAGCTCATCCCATAGAACTTCGCCATCTCGCTGTGGCCGAGACCCGCGAGCTGCGGGAAGATGAACCACATCCAGTGCGAACGTTTCGCGCCGCGCCGGATTTCGGCTAGCGCGCCGTCATAGCTTTGGGCCTGCGCCTCGACGAAGCGCTCGAGTGGAAACGCGATCGTCATAGCAGGGCCGGCTGGGTAGCGCCGGGCGGCGACCCATAGACTTGCTCGGGGATCAGCGTTCCAGCGGGGAGGATTTTGAGCACGTCAGCGGCGGGAACCTCGGGGTTCAGCCAGTCAGCCCATTGGTCGCGCGCTAGCGGGATGATCTGCCGGTGGTGATAGGGCCCAACATCCGGCCCGGCATCTGCGGTCAGCATTGTGAAGGCCTCGCCCACCTTCTCATGCGCGCGCCAGATCCCAGCAATCGCGAACCAGCGGTGATCCTTCATTGTGAACAGCCACTTGTTGAGCCGCTTTTGGCCTGGGTCGTCGGAATCGGTGAACTCATAAAACCCATCGGCAAGGATAAGGCAGCGATGCGAGTCGAAGCTCCGATCTTCCGACCGGAAATTGTAGACCGGCTTTCCCGTCGGGCCTGGCCAGCTCCACCGGCGGTTGACCAGCTCACCAGCCCGGCCTGCCCCATCGATACTTCGCACGATCGGCGCGACATCGGTGATCTTGATGTCCTCGCGGGCGGCGACGTTGGGCTTGCCTTCCGGCGTGTCGATCCGAATCTTGAGCTCGGCGAAGTCCTCCATGATCGAGGCCACATCGACCATCAGCCTATAGTCATTGCACATACGCGTGCTCCGGTTTGCATCGTGTCGATGTTCGCACTATGTTCTTTCCCATGCAAGCAAGTCCCTTTGCATCCGACGCCGCACTCGGCAGCCGCCGCCCGATCATCCGGCGCAACCCCGATAACGCGCAAGAGATCGAGATGGTTGATGCCGCCTGGGGTCTTGCGCCAATCGAGCGCGGAGAAAAGCCGTTCAAGTTCATCCGCTCGGAAGGCCGCAGCTTTCCGCTGATGCGCTGTCTCGTGCCAGCAAGCGAGTTCCATGTCCGCAACGATGGCCGACGCTTTCGCGTGACGCTCGACGATGGCAACTTCTTCTACCTCGCAGGCGTATGGCGACCGGCCGAAGCCGACTGGCCGCTGAGCTATGCTGTGGTCACGATCGAAGCCAATACCGACGTGATGGTCTATCAGGAGCGGCAAGGTGCCGTGCTGCTGCGCCGGCAGAACATGGCGTGGCTGGATTCGCTCGTGCCTGAGCATGAGCTGCTGCAGCCGCTGCCGCCGCGCAGCTTTCGTGTCGAGGAGATTGCGCCGCGCGTGCCAATCCGAGAACAGCTGACCCTCGCACTCTGATCTGGAACCGGTTGAGTCCTCGTCGATTCTTTCATTCGAAGGAGAGAGGAACATGGCGGACAACAAGGCAAAGCGCGGTGGCGCGGACCGTCGCACGGTTGCAGCGGGCGAAGGCTATGAGGTCAGCTATTTCGCGCGCAAGCACGGCATCAGCCGTAATCAGGCAGAAACGTTGATCCAGCGGGTCGGAAATGACCGCGAGAAGCTCAATGCGGCAGCACAGAAGTTAAAGGCGTAGCCGCGGACCTCGATCGTGGCGGGCCGCCGTGCAAGAAGACTCAGGTCACCGCAAAGGCCGAACGGCACCCTTTTCGTTAGCGACTTGCTCCCTAGCTGTGCGGCGAAGGGGAGCATGAATGGGCCAGCGGCATACCACGATCGCGCCGGATTTGATCGCATGCATCGAGCATGGGCGCTTGCCGCGCGTCGATGAGCTGCAGCGTGTCGCCGCTCACATCCGTTCCGATCTTGAGCGATCGGCCTGTGCGTTTTCATGGGGCGCGGCGATGCCCGATGAGTGGGAGCGCCTGCTGATCCTGCGCGTGGCGCAAGCCGCGCTCACCGGTAATGGTGATGAGCCGACATGACGACTTGAGCGCCGAACCCACGATTGGCTAGTGTCACTGCAACTCCGTGGGCAATGACAAAAGACAATAAACGCCGCTATACTGCAGCCATCGTTGATCAGCAGTAAAGCGCGACGCTCGGCCTAACGGCGCAGTGAGAAAGTCGACGGCTTTGTCCTATGCAACCTTCAACGTCAGTCTTTATCGGTTTTCGTGCCGACGAATTCGAAAAGCCGACCAAATCTGCTTGTCGATCCTAGGGTCAGGGCGCGGCGCAATCTGATTCAGGCTCCGCAAGGGGATCGGGTTTGCCGGGCTCACCGGCTTCCTTCAATCCAAAGCCTATTCGGGCTTGGCGGCATCTACGCCGGCTACTGCGTATACAACGTCGCCTGCTGGCGTGCGCCGCGCAAATCAACCCTTCGGTGTAATCCAGACCGACACCGGCACCACCACCTTGCCCGGCGCCGGCTTGCCCACATCGACGCGGTCCGCTTTGACCAACTCACCTGTCGCCAGGTTGAAGGACGCCCACGGTTTGGGCATCCGCCCAAATGACATTTTCTGGATCGGCTGACCGGTGGTCGAGTTCATAATCGTGGCGATGATCGGCATGGCCGCGCATTACTTCACCGCTTCAAAGCCTGTCCACCGTGCCGCCAAAAGATTGCTGTGGGCGATGATATCAGGGCTCCGCCCGCACCCATGCGATCGATGTGGCGACTGGCAGCGGGATGATTGCTAACGACGCCGCTTGACCAAGCCGTCTCGAAACGCTGATCTCGCAGCGATGATGTTGCAACGCGAAGGGGCATTCTGACGCGCATTCGAAATCATAGGCAGTTGCGGCGGCAGGACATCACTCCATGAACGAGAGATTCGTGGAGGGGAGCGGCATGACCTCGCGCTGGCGGTGGCTGATGCGGCTGCTGCTGCGCCGCATCTGGTTCCGCGCCGCCCTCTTTTCCCTGTCGTCCGTTGTCCTTGCGCTCCTGGCGGCATTCGTGGCGCCCTTCATTCCCTATGAGCTTAGCACCAAGATCGGCTCGGACGCGGTCGACAACATTCTTGGGATCCTGGCTTCGTCGATGCTGGCGGTTACGACCTTCTCGCTGACCGCGATGGTCTCTGCCTTCTCCGCCGCGAGTGGCACCATCACGCCCCGCGCGACTCAGTTGCTGGTCGAGGATTCGACAGCCCAAAACGCGCTGTCGACATTCATCGGCGCGTTTTTGTTCGCGATCGTCGGAATTTGCGCGCTGTCGACTGGCATCTACGGAACCTCGGGTCGAGTCATCCTCTACGCCGGCACCATCCTCGTCATTGCGATCATCGTGATCACGTTGCTGCGCTGGATCGGGCATTTGTCCAGCTTTGGCCGGGTCGGCAACACGATCGATCGCGTCGAAAAGGTCACACACGCCGCAATCGAGCGTTCAGGCTACAGGGTTGCCGTCGCGCCCGCTGGGATACCTCCCAGGCGGGGCAGACGCCCGGTATTCACCGACAAGATCGGTTACAGCACGCATATCGATCTCATTGCGCTCGACAAGGTCGCTGCGCGCCTCGGCTGTACGATCGACCTTTCGATCGCGCCCGGCGCTTTTGTGACCCCGAACCGCGAGATCGCTTGGCTCGATGGCGGCAATGCGGCGAACGACGTCGAGATCCGCGACGCGTTCACCTTCAATCACCACCGCCAGTTCGATCACGACCCCCGGCTTGGGCTGGTCGTGCTGTCCGAGATCGCGTCACGAGCCTTGTCGCCTGCGGTCAACGATCCTGGCACGAGCATCGCCGTGCTAGGATCGGGTGTGCGAGTGATGGCCGCGCTGCTCGATCAGGCTCGGACCGGCGCAAAGGATGGCAAGCGCGTTCGGCTGCCCGAGATCGCGATCGAAGATCTGCTCGACGACCTGTTCCGGCCGATCGCGCGCGACGGCGCCGGCATCGTCGAAGTCGCGATCAAGCTCCAGCGCTCGCTCGCCGAAATCGCCGGGATGGTGCCATCGGCGTATGGGCCGTTGGCGATGCGCGCCGCGGACGCCCTCGCGCGCTGCCAGGCCTCGATGACGTTCGAAGCCGATCTTGAATGTGTGCGCACCGTATATCGTGCGCACTGGACAGACCCCAAGCCCTGAGCTGGCGAACTCGGGCCCATGCCGCCGATTACCGAGTGAACAAAATGCGTGGCCGATTGCCGCGCCATGAGGACCGAAAGCGCGGCCGCCGCGTTCGCAATTCATGTTCTTCGACAGCCTGCCCGGTTTGCTACGTGTCGCGGTCATCTCCCTGCTCGCCTATGCCGCCATGGTTCTCGTCCTGCGGATCGCGGGCAAACGCGCGCTCGCCAAGCTGAATGCCTTTGACCTGGTGGTAACCGTGGCGCTCGGCTCGACGCTGGCCACAGTGCTTCTCAGCAAGGATGTCGCGCTTGCGGAAGGCATGCTCGCCTTCGCCGCGCTGGCGTTGCTGCAATGGCTGCTATCGCGCCTTTCGATCGCAAGCGCGCGGTTCCGTAAACTTGTCCGCGCGGAGCCCCGGCTGTTGCTCGAAGATGGCGTTTACTGCCGCAGCGCCATGGCGAAGGAGCGCGTGACGGCGGATGAAGTCGATGCGGCGATCCGAAGCGCCGGATTTGGATGCATCGAGGCCGTCGCGGCCGTCGTTCTCGAGACGGACGGCAGCATGAGCGTTGTCGCACGCGCGCAGAACGAGGAACTCACTGCACTGCGCTCAGTCCAGAGATAGCGGCGCGCATGTTACATGCATCCTCAGGAAAGCGGCGCCTGAATGCAGACAGTGCGGTTAGGGCGCATCGTTCGAGTCGTCGCGCCGGGCGGAACTCTCAAGCTCGACTTGCGGCTTCATCGCTCGCGTCAACGCCAGCGGCTCCTTGAAGGTGAGCGTGCGATACGGGAATGGGATCTCTATTCCAGCTTCGTCGAGCGCGCGCTTGATCGAGCGCACGACCGCATCGCGTGATCGGTGCGCTTCGTACGGCGTGGACCCCGCCCACCAGCGAACAAGAAAGTTGATGGAACTGTCGCCAAATTCCTTGGCCAGGACATCGATGCGACGCTCCGCATCCACTCCTTCCGATGACCGGACGGCAGCCTCGATGACCGACGCTGCTTCGTCCAGGTCGGTGTCATTGGCGACGCCGATTTCGACTTCGTGGCGACGCGTGGCCTCGTCCGTCAGGATCTTGACCGGGTTCTTGAATAGATAGGCGTTCGGCACCAGCACCAACTCGTTACTGAGGTGTCGAAGATGGGTATCCCGCAACGTGATGTGCTCGACCTTGCCCTCGACAGCCTCGCATTCGATCACATCGCCAATGCGCATCTTGCGCCTCAGCATGATCAGTACACCGGCCAGGAAATTCTCGAAAATGTCCTTGAAGGCAAAGCCCACAGCCACCGAACCTAGCCCGACCACCGCGAGCAGGCTCGCCGGGGTCACCCCGGGCAGCACAATCGAACTTGCGATCATGAGTCCGACGACCCAGATCACAACACTCACCAGCGTCTCGGCGAGATTGATCAGCGTTGCACGAACATGCGTCCGTCCTAACAAACGGTCCGCAATCCGCCTTGCGAACTTTGCGGCGATCCAGGTGACCAGCAAGATCAGCAAGCCGATCGCAAGCTGAGGCATGATTCGGATGAATTCCGCGAGCATCTCTCGGAGCCGTTGACCAAGAATATTGACTAAGTCCATCAGAGCTCCAAGTCCGCGCAATCCGTTCCGCCGGTCCATATAACGAGCGGTATCCGGTTCGGGGACCAGGAACCTTCGCCACAGCGTCGATCGTGCCACTGACGGCGTTGCGGAGAAGCGGATCGCTGCGTCCGTCGTTCTCGGCATCGCTATCGCTGCACGGTATTCGCCTGCGACCATTCATCTTGTGATTATGCTCGGACAGCTTGAACCATCAAAGCAGGTTCCGAGTTGAACAGCGATGCCAGAATTCGCGTCACCTGAACCCTACATCATCTGGCTGACGCTTGCGGGCGTGCTTATCGCGCTGGTGGCTTGGCTGCCGCTTGCGCTGAAGCGTTTGCCGCTCTCGCTGCCGATCCTGTGCATCGCGGCTGGCATTGGCATCTTCTTGCTGCCAGCGGTCTCGCTGCGTCCGCTGCCGCTCAGTTATCCGCAGATCACCGAGCGATCCACCGAGCTCGTCGTCATCATCGCGCTGATGGGTGCCGGACTGAAGCTCGATCGCTTGTTCAGCTGGCGACGGTGGAGTGTAACCTGGCGACTCCTGGCAATCACGATGCCGCTTTCGATTATCGCCATCACTGCGATCGGCGGTTGGGGTCTTGGCCTTAGCTGGACCGCCGCGCTGCTGCTCGGCGCGTGTCTCGCGCCGACTGATCCGGTGCTCGCCGCCGATGTCCAAGTCGGCCCGCCCAAGAGCGGGGAGGAAGATGAAGTCCGCTTCGGGTTGACCTCCGAGGCGGGTCTAAATGACGGCTTCGCATTCCCGTTCGTCAACCTTGCCATCGCGCTAGCGCTGTCCGCCGGCACCGGCGCGCCGTGGGCGCGCGACTGGCTCGTCCACAATGTGTTGTGGGAGATCGGCATCGGGATCGCCGGCGGCTGGCTGGTTGGGTGGTTGTTCGGATGGCTCACCTTCCGCGTGCCGGCGGAGACGAAACTGGCCAAGACCGGCGATGGGCTGATCGCCATCGCGGCCACCTTCATATCATACGGCCTGACCGAGATGCTCGATTGTTACGGCTTCCTGGCCGTGTTCGTGACTGCACTCACGTTACGCCGATCGCATCATAATCACGATTTTCATCATGAAATGCACGATATCACCGAACAGGTCGAGCGCATCGCCATGATGGTGTTGCTGATCCTGTTCGGCGGGGCGCTCGTCAACGGGTTGCTGGACGCGTTGCGCTGGTCAGATGTCGTTGCAGCTGTCGCCATCATTCTCGTCGTTCGCCCCGCGGCCGGCTTGGTCGGCCTGATCGGCCTGCGTGCCGCCGGGTCCGAGAAGCTGACGCTTGCCTTTTTCGGCATCAGGGGGGTGGGGTCGTTCTACTATCTTGCCTATGCCCTCAATCATGCGCAGTTCGAACAAGCCGAGCGTCTCTGGGCAATTGTCGGCCTCGTGGCGCTGTTTTCCATCCTGCTTCATGGCCTTACGGTCACGCCAGTCATGCGTTCACTCGATCGGCAGCAAGGGCGCGATCCCGATCGGGAAGAGCTTCCGCCGCCTGGCCTGCAAGGCCCTGCCACCAATTAAGGACCGAATGCATTGCTTCCATACGCATGCACCACGGCCCCGACAGCTGGCTGCAGAGCGCATGCCCCCCTCACCCGGGTAGCAACGGCGTTTAGTCGGTTGTATGTTACCGGGGCGGGTGCAATAGGGCTCGCGGGTGCCGATCCGACAGGGCGGCAGGTGTCAGCGCTGGTCGGGCCGCCAGTGCAGAACCGCTTCCAAGGTCGGCCGTGAGCGACATGCCCCTTGGCGCGCCAAGCGCACTGCGCAGCTTTCTAAAAAGCCAGGCTTCGGGTGGCCTGGTGCTGATGGCAGCTGCCGCACTGGCCCTGCTGGTGGCAAATTCGCCTTTGGCTCCTGCCTATTTCGATGCGCTGCAGACATATTTAGGTCCGCTGAGCCTCTCGCATTGGATCAATGACGGTCTGATGGCGGTGTTCTTCCTTCTCGTGGGCCTGGAGATCAAGCGCGAGGTGCTCGATGGGCAATTGTCGAGCTGGAACCGCCGCATCCTGCCGGGCGTCGCTGCGCTGGGCGGGATGATCGTGCCAGCGCTGATCTTCCTGGCGTTTAACGGCCACGACCCGAGCACCGCACGTGGATGGGCAATTCCCTCGGCGACCGATATCGCGTTCGCCCTGGGTGTCTTGTCGCTGCTCGGCAATCGCATCCCCACATCGCTGAAAGTGTTCCTGACGGCGCTCGCGATCATTGACGACCTGGGCGCGGTGATCATTATAGCCCTGTTTTATACCAGCAATCTGTCGATCCTCTATCTTGCGCTTGCCGGCGTGATCCTGGCCGCGCTGATTGGCATGAACCGGTGCGGCGTCGTGCGTCTTGCGCCTTATCTGCTCTCTGGCGGCCTGCTGTGGTTCCTGGTCCTGCAATCCGGAGTTCACGCGACCATTGCTGGAGTCGTGCTTGCCCTTACGATTCCTCTGCGTCGCGCACCCGGCCGCCCCGACGACATGAAGCACTCGCCGCTGCATAAATTGGAACACAGTCTTCACGGCTGGGTGACGTTCCTGATCGTGCCGATATTTGGATTTGCCAATGCCGGCGTTTCCTTCGCCGGCCTGACGCCGGCAGTTCTCACCGACCATCTGACGCTGGGTGTCGCCTTGGGGCTGCTCGTCGGCAAGCTCGTCGGCGTGTTCGGCAGCGCTTACCTGGTGATCCGAGCAGACTGGGCCGACATGCCGGCCGACGCGAGTACGGTTCAACTGCTTGGTGTGTCACTTCTGTGCGGCATCGGTTTCACGATGAGCCTGTTCATCGGCCTGCTGGCATTCGCGAATAATGCGTTGCTTCAAGAGGAGGTGAAGATCGGTATCCTCCTGGGCTCGGCGCTGGCGGGACTTCTTGGGTGGAGCATCTTGCGCGTTGCGCGTCGCGAAACGTCGTCGACTTCAAAGGTTCAAGAGGCCGATCACGCCTGATAGCGTGCCACGCGCGGGATCACCTCGATGATCGTATCGCCCTCAATCAGTCGAGCAGCCTCAGGCTCCCAGAATCCGAAGCATTTGCCATTCCGATAGATTCGATGCCCAAGACCGGTTTCGATGTCGGCGAGGCGAGTTCCGATTTCGGCCTCGGTAACCGTCCGTTCGTGCAAGGCGACGCGCCCGCCCGATGCGGCAAGATCGGCCATATATTCCGCAAGATGCGCCCCATGGGTGGAGCCGGCGAGCAGCAATCCGGCGAAGCTCGCCGGATTAATCACGGTGTCAGCTCCTGCCTGATGAGCGATCGCTTCATTGTCTTCGGAACGGATCACGACACTGATCGGGACCGATGGCGACAATCGTCTCGCGGTCAGTACGATCAGGATCGACGTGTCGTCGCGACCGGCGGAGACGATCAAGGCCGACGCGCAATCGATCTTCACGGCCTCGAGCGCCGCGTTTCGCGTCGCGTTCCCCTCCATTACAGTCGCGCCGCAGCCTTCCGCCGCTCGCAGCGCGGACGCACTTTCATCGATCACCACGATGGTATTGGGGTCGGCACCGCGCCGGATCAGCTCATTTACAGCTTCCGAGCCGCTCGTGCCATATCCTGCCACGACAACATGGCCTTCAAGATGCCGCTGGATCACTTTCATGCGCCACCTTTCCCATACGCGTCTGAGAAGAAAATCATATGCCGTGCCAAGAAAGATCAACCACACGAACAGTCGGATCGGCGTGACGACGAACGTGTCGAACAAGCGCGCCTGCTGCGTCACCGGCACGATGTCCCCATAGCCGACCGTCGTGACGGTAATCATCGTAAAATAGAGCACGTCGGCAAAGCTGATCGGCTCGCCTGAGCTTTGCCGCAGCCCGTCGCGGTCGAACCAGTGGACCGCGAGAGCCACGCCGATCATGCCGAATGCAAGCGAAATGCGCCAGACCAGCGACAGCCAGACCGGCGTGCGGCGCTTGCGACGCAGATGATATGACCGGTGGTCCGCGTCGTCAGAGCGCATCGCTACCGCTTGCCGAAGCATCGTGTGGGGTCATGCCGAGGGCGGATTGTCGCTAGGCATTCAGCCGGGGCGCCATTCGCTCAGCATCGTGCCGTCTGCTTCCTCGAATGCCACGCGGTCAAGCTTGGTCGCGACGACACACACCGGACGCTGGTCAGGGCCGGGCGCGCCGCACCGTATCGCTCGGCCGTTTGGATAGGACGCGATCCTGCCTGCCAGGATCAGGCGATATCCCTGCGGGGGCGGCTTTAGCGGCGCTTCGCCTTCCGGCCGGATAGTAAACATATAGGCACGGCCATTGCGCCGTCCGATGCGGGAGCCGCCAGCCTCGAAGATCGCAGCCAGGCCGAGCGTCTGAGGCGCTGCGCCGATGTTAGCAGTCTGAAGTGGGTCGCCTTGCACCGTCGGACAGCGCTCCGACTCCATCCATGGGCGCGGAATCCAGAACCCTTCGACGGCTTCCCAATCAGGTGCATCGGCGCTTCCAGCGATCAGCGCAGACCCCGCCCAATCGCCCGGAGTCATGTTCAGCACGATTGTCTTGCCTTCATCGCCCCAAGACCAGCCCGCCACGCCCGACACATGCTCGCCTGCTAGCGGCGTAGGACCGGAGCAACCAAATGCGATCTTGATGGAAAAGGTCCGACCTACCAGAGGGTCGGTTGCCGCCGGTTTCTCGGCTGCCGTATATTGCGAGGTGGCTTGCCGCGCCGCATCGATAAAATCGGCGCGCGACAGCCGTGGCGGCGGCGCAGGCGAGAGAGGCGCGGGCGGTCGGACTGGCGCCTCCAGTTGGACATTGGCCGGTGTGGGCTCAGGCGCGGACGCATCACAGCCTGCGAGCACCAAGGCGAGCGCCGATGAAACGATCGCTATCCGTGCCGGACGGTCCTGTGGCGAGTGCGGCTCCAGGGAGAACATGCGGTTACGATAGCAGGTCCGCACGAAATTGGGAGGCTTGACGAACGCATCTGGCATGGCTCTGCAGGGCGGATGGAGTTCAATCAGATCGCGGCGCTGGTCGTCCTGGTGGTTGTGGTCGGCGTGCTGATCCATGGCAAGCTGCGCTCCGATGTTGCCGCGCTCTCGGCCGCGGCAGCACTTCTTCTTCTCGGGGTAATACGTCCCGTAGAGGTGCAAGGCGCGTTCGCCAGTCCCGCGATCATCGCACTCGCCTGTCTGTTCGTCATTGCCTATGCGATCGAGCTTTCAGGGCTGCTCGGGCTGCTTATCCGCCAGGCGACAAAACTGTGCGCGCGACTTGGGGCCGCAGGATTGTGGCTGGTCATGCTGGCGTGCGGGGGCGCGTCGGCGTTTCTCAACAACACGCCGATCGTCGTCCTCGCGGCGCCAGTCGTCAAGGACGTCGCAACGTCGATCGGTCTTTCCCCGAAGCGTTTTCTGATCCCGCTCAGCTACGTCACGATTCTTGGCGGCGCCTGTACGCTGATCGGCACGTCCACCAACCTGCTGGTCAACGACATGGCTCGAAACGCGGGACAGCCCGTGTTCGGCATCTTCGAGATCACGCCGGTCGCATTGGTGATCGCCGCTGTCGGAGGTCTTTACCTGTTTCTGGTCGGTGGACCGCAACTCGCGAAGAGCGAAGGAAGCACCGGTCCTGTCGCAGATACGCACGAGCAGACTGGCGACGGCACGATGGGCGATATCGAGCTGTTCGCGGTCGACCGGCCATTCGAGCCGAAACGCGCCTTCATTGCCTTGCTCGTGTTTGTCGCCGTGATCGGGGGCGCTGCCACCGGCTATGCGCCGATCGCGGCGGCCGCTTTCGCTGGCGCGATCACGCTCATCCTGTTGCGCGTGATCAGCCCTGAAGAAGCCTATGCCGGCTTGCGTCCCGAAGTCCTGCTGCTCATCGCCGGTATGGTCGTCGTCGGACTGTCGATCGAGGTGACCGGGCTCGCCGCGTCAGGCACTGAATTGCTCATCGACTTCATACGACCGTTCGGCCCCTGGGTCGCCTTGGCCATTCTGTACGGCGTCACGCTGTTCGCCACCGAATTCCTGTCGAATGCGGCAGTCGCTGTGCTGATCACGCCCGTGGCGGTCGCGTTGGCCGAAAGTCTGGGCGTTGAACCACGCCCATTTCTGGTCGCGGTGATGATGGCAGCCAGCGCGGCGTTCGCTACACCCTTCGGATACCAGACGAATGTTCTCGTCTTTCAACTTGGCAAGTACAAGTATATGGACTTCGTGCGGGTCGGCGTTCCGCTGAACGTGCTGACTTGGATCGCTGGGGTTGTCGCGATCCCTTACTTTTTCCCGTTCTGAACTCAATCAGACTCCAGCCGGAACCTTCGTACCACGAGCGAGTCCTCCTTTCGTACATCGGAGAAAATCATGAATGTGCAGAGCATATTGCAAACGGCGACTGTCTTACTGTTGCTGACGGCGCTTGGCGGCGTCGCGATGGCGGTACAACGTCTCACGCGCAACCAGAACCCGCCGAACTGGTTGGCGATGGCCCACGGCCTGCTCGCTGCCGCGGCGTTCGGCCTGCTACTGTACGCTTCTTTTCAGGATGACGTTCCAGGTAGCGCCGCGACTGGCATTGTCATCTTGTTGGTTGCTGCGGGAGGCGGCATCGTCATGAACCTGCACTATCATCTTGCCGGCAAGCTGATTCCGCAGTGGCTGTTGCACCTTCACATTCTGCTCGGCGTGGTCGGGACCACGCTTGTGGCATGGGGAGCTTGGGGTGCACCCACATTGTAGCCGTATTGAGCACGACTGACCGCTTCCGCCCCGCTCCCCAACTGATGACCACATGATATCCATGCCCGACCGAGCAGAAATGGCGAAGGATCGCACCGACCTTGCCGAGGATCGGACCGTTCTGGCGCACGAGCGCAGCTTCGCGGGCTGGGTCCGGACGGGAATGGCAGCGGTGGGCATCGGCGTCGGGTTCCACGCGCTATTTGAGTCGCTCAACCCGACATGGGTACCGAAGGCAATCGCAACGGCGTTCCTGCTCATAGCGATTTTCATATTTTTGTCGGCCGAGCGCAGAGCGTGTCGCATCCTGGATAATCTGGATCCGCATAACGTGGCTGTGATCAAGCCGATCAGAATTCGGCTACTGAGCTGGGCGCTGGCCGCTGCTACAGCCGCGCTTGGCGCCGCGCTCTGGTTGTTGGTTCGCGTATGAAGTTCACGGCCTACTGTGAATGCCAGCAAGCAATAGATCAGAAGGTTGTCCCTGCCTGCCCCAGGTCCGGGACAACAAGTCCGGCTGCATCCGCGTGCTGCGCGGTCATGGGTCTACGGCCTATCTAAATACCCCGTTTGCCAGATGTTACCGGTGCCCAGCGGCCGATCGTGCCTGCCCGCCCGGGAGCGATGTGCTGTCCGGATCTCTCTGCTATTAAATTACTGTCAACTGTCGACAAACCGATTTAGTCTGTTGTCCGACACTCGATGCTCTGGACAACGCTAATGGCGACCGTACTGCTGACCGACATTGCCTGGCCTGATTGCCAACTGGAAGAGGAGTTGCTTGCCGCTACCGGGCACAAGCTGATCTGGCGAGACACGAACGCGCGATCAGAAGGTCATGTCTTGGCCCTTTGCCGGGAGCATCAACCCGACGCCATTATGACCTGTTGGGCCCCGGTAAGCGAGGCCAGCATTGATTCGGTGCCGAACCTGCGATTGATCCAACGGCTCGGCATCGGCCTCGACAATATCGATGTCGAGGCAGCCACGCGCCACGGCTGCTGGGTTGCAAATGTGCCGGGATATTGCGCGGAGGAGGTCTCGGACCATGCGGTGGCGATGTTGATGTCCCTCGCCCGAGATCTTCCTCGGATCAATGCGAGCGTGCGATCCGGCATTTGGGACCCTGCACTGGTCAAAGCCCGGCGGGTTTGTTCTCTCACCATCGGTCTTTTGGGCTATGGCAGCATTGCGCAAGCCATTGCGCGCAAGCTGAACGGGCTTGGTTGCTCAATTCTTGCGCACAACCGTTCCGGCGTGGTCGCAGGTCCTGCCCGCTATGCTCCTCTCGACGAGATGCTCGCGACTTCAGATGCCGTGATTGTGCTTGCCCCGCTTAATGCAGGCACCCGACATCTTCTAGACGAGGCCGCATTCGCACAGATGCGCACGGGCTCGTTCCTGATCAACGTCAGCCGTGGCGCCATCGTCAGTAACGATGCGTTGATTCGCGCGCTAGCTGATGGGCGCATTGCTGGCGCAGGCCTCGACGTCATCGATGGCGAGCCGGATATTCCGCCTCTCCTGCTTGCTGATCCTCGGGTGATCGTCACGCCGCACGTTGCCTTCTCCTCCGCGGAATCGCTGATCGATATGAAGCTGGCGGTCTGCGAGGAAGTCGCTCGCGTGCTCGGCGGGGAGCCGCCGCGTCAAGCTTGCAACCGATTGCAAGAAACGGCGTACTGACCCGGGCTTCGCCCGGCAGACGCCGGGGCAGGCCGTTAACGAAGAACGGCGATGCGCTTCTCGCACGGGTGACTCGACAATCCCAACTCAGGCGGTATTGTTGACAGTCTGCAATTCAGAGCGGGGGAAAGATGTCGCTATCTGCTAGTCAAGAGGGGCAGCCCCCAGCTCCTACCACATCGGGGCAAGGCACGCCCTATCGCTGGCGCATCTGCGCGCTGATCTTCGTGGCGACGACCATCAACTATGCCGATCGTCAGCTATTGGGCATTCTGAAACCCATCCTCGATACCGAAATCGGCTGGTCAGAACGCGAATATGGCTATGTCGTGCTCGCGTTTCAGGCGGCCTATGCCATCGGCTTGACTGGCTCGGGGTGGCTGCTCGACCGCATCGGCGCGCGGCGCGGTTATGCGCTCGCGACTGGCATCTGGAGCCTCGCGATCGCCGCGCACGCGGTTAGCAGCAGCTTTATCGGCTTCGTTGCAGCGCGTTTCGCGCTGGGAGTCAGCGAGGCAGGCAACTACCCCGCCGCGATCAAGTCCGTGGCCGAACATTTCCCCCAGCATCAGCGCGCCACCGCAACTGGCCTGTTCAACGCGGGATCCAATGTCGGCGCAATGCTGGCGCCGCTGCTTGTGCCGCTTGTGCTGGCGGCGCTCGACTGGCGCTGGGCGTTCCTGTTTGCGGCGATCCCCGGGCTGATCTGGGTTGTTGCATGGCTACTGCTGACCCCACGCGAGCATCGCCCGGAGCGGGCCGCGATGCGCCGTGCGACTCCACTGCGGCACCTGGTCCGCACTCGCGGACTCTGGGCCTACGCCATCGCCAAATTTCTGACCGATCCGGTCTGGTGGTTCTTCCTGTTCTGGCTGCCGGATTTTCTGAACAAGAGCCACGGTCTTCAAGTCAGCCAGCTCGGGCTGCCGCTCCTCACTGTCTACCTGCTTGCCGACGTCGGAAGCGTCGCGGGCGGCTGGTCCTCATCCGCGCTGATCCAGCGCGGCGTCTCGGTCAACAAGTCTCGCAAATTTGTGATGCTGACCTGCGCCATCCTGATCCTGCCAGTGGCGTGGGCCCCCTCGCTTCAGGGGCTGTGGCCCACCGTATTCCTGGTCAGTCTCGCTGTAGCCGGACACCAGGCCTGGTCAGCCAACCTGCTCACGCTCGTCTCCGACCAGTTTCCGGCGGAGGAAGCGGCTTCAGTGGCGGGATTTGGCGGTACGATCGGCGCGGTCGGCGGGATGGCAATGGCCTGGATGGTCGGGCATTGGCTCGACGCCGAGAGCGGCTATTCGGCGATATTCCTTGCCGCGGCCGGAGCCTATCTCGTCGCGTTCGCGGTCATCCATCTGCTGGTTCCAGTCATTGGCGGACAGGAGCACCGCAGCGCATCCCCGCTCGCGTGAGGACGCGCAACGACATCAATCCAGGGCCAAGCCATGCAAGTCTATGATGACACTCCCTGCCAGCTCGGAGAATCGCCCCTGTGGCATCCCGAGCGAGACGAGCTCCTGTGGGTTGATATCCTCGATCAGCGCCTGTTTGCCTCCAACGGCAATGACCAGCGTAGCTGGCGCTTCGAACGCCCGGTTTCGGCGATCGCATGGGTCGATCGCGAGCGCCTTATCGCCGCCGACTCGAATGAACTCTTCGTGTTCGACCTTGCACGAGCTTCGCGAAAGTCGATCTGCGGCCTTGAGGCCGACAAGGTCTCGACGCGAAGCAATGATGGGCGCGCGGACCCGTGGGGCGGGTTCTGGATCGGCACGATGGGCCTGCAAGCGGAAGTCGGTGCGGGAGCGATGTATCGCTGGTATGGCGGCGAACTTCGCCAGATCGCCCGCGGCCTGACCGTACCGAACGCCACTTGCTTCGATGAAGACCGGCACCGCGCCTATTTCGCCGACACCGTCACACATCGCCTGATGACCGTGCCCGTGGACGAGGATGGCTGGCCGACCGCGCAGCCTGAGGTTTTCCTCGACACTTCCAATGAAGGCTTGCTCATGGATGGCGCGATCACCGACCGGGCGGGCAACATTCACATCGCTTGCTGGGACGCGAGCAAACTGATCACCGTTTCGCCCGAAGCGGAAATCGCCGCCGAGTTGTTCGTGCCCGTGCAGCGACCTACTTGCCCCGCCTTTGGCGGCCCAGATGCAGCGCGACTTTATTTGACCAGCGCTGCCGTCGATCTCGATGGTGAACTGGACGGCCTCACCCTTTCCGCCACCGCGAACCTGCCTGGTAAATTCGAGCCGCGCGTTGTGCTCGCAAGCTAGCGACAGACACGATCAAGGCATATCGCCCAGCGCTGCGCAGCTGTCTTGGGCAGCAGGTTTGCGCGCGCCAGTGCATGTCCAGGTGCGTTCACGAACTATGGTCGGGCGATGAGCTGATCAAGTTGCCCCGTTTCGCGCGCTCTGCGGCCATAAACCCACTCGAAGACGGGCGTCGCCATGACGGTGGTGATGATCGCCATCAGCACCAGCATCGAGAACAGCGTCGGTCCGATAATGCCCTGTTGCAGGCCGATGTTGATGATGATCAGCTCCATCAAGCCACGCGAGTTCATCAATGCGCCAATCCCGAGCGCGGTGCGATTGTCCTCGCCCGACAGGCGCGCGGCAGCGTAGCATGCCCCGAACTTGGCCAGAATGGACACGGCAAGGATGCCCAATGCGATCAACAGCAATGGGATCGAATTCACCATGTTAAGTTGGGTATTAAGCCCCGAATAAGTGAAAAACATCGGAAGCAGCAGGACCACGGCCAGCGGCTCGACCTTCTTCTTCAACTCCTCGACCAACAGACCGCGCGGCATGCACACGCCGATCAGGAAGCCTCCGAAGATCGCATGGATTCCGATTGCGTCCATCAGAAAGGCCGAAAGGCAGAACAGCAGCATGGTGATGGCGAGGATGTCCGTGGTCATCTCGCCGCGCGCTTGTACCGCACGCTCGAGCGGAATGAGCAGGCGGCGACCAAATTTCAGCATGAAAGTTGTGTAAAGCGCAGCCCCCAGGATCGCGATGACGGCAACGCCCGGGCCGGCGCCGAACGCGGCGAGCACGAGCGCGAGCACGCACCACGATGCTGCGTCATCGAAGGCACCCGCGGTAAGCGTCAGCGTGCCAAGGGAGGAATTCGCCAGCCCGCGCTCGTTGATGATTCGGGCGAGCATGGGAAAGGCTGTGAGTGCGATGCATGCACCGAGAAACAGCGTCGCATTCGCTTGCGAAATGCCGGCTGCGAAGAGGCCTGGGATGTTGAGCAGCACCGGTGTTATCAGCGCCGCCAAAAGAAAGGGCGCGACAATGCCGGCTGCGGACACGAACCCGGCGCTTTTCGCCTTGCTCCTGAAATGGTCGAGCCGCAGCGTCAGGCCCACCATGAACATGTAGAGCCCGACACCCAGCTGTGCGCCGACGTAAAGGACAGTACGCGATTCTACTGGGAAGATGGCGTTGTGCAGCTCGGGCAGGAAGAGTCCGAGCAGTGACGGCCCGAGCACGACACCTGCGACCATCTCGCCTACCACTTGGGGCTGTCGCAAGAATGTCTGCCCAAGCCTGCCGACGACGCGGCACGTGAATATGATGACGGCGAGCTGCAGGAAAAATCGGATGCTGAAATCAGTCGGCGTGTAACTTCTCGCGGTCACCATGGCCGGCCCGTGGGGATTCAGCACGTCGGTGAGGACCGCCCATGCATCGCTCAACCAGTCCAGCATCGCTTTCCCCCCACAATATTGCAGCCCGTCGCGTGCCCGATTGCACCTTGAATCGTCCCGCTACCCGCGCTGAAGAGCCTCACGGCAGACAGAAAGCGCAACGCGACGCTGCTTCCGGCCGGCACCCTGACGGTGCCACAAGGCACGAACGGCATGACCTGTCGCCGGCTGGCGCAGGGCATGAGCGTACAAGCCTTGCGCACCAGCGTTGCGGGACGGGAATGGGCAGCGCGACGATTTGGCAGCGCTCGGGTCAACCCGCCCACGCTAACGCAAGCGATTGCGACCGCCATTCTCCTCCTGATGGATCACGACCGGCCAGCCCGGGAACTGGCCGTCGCGGGCGGCCGGATCGGCAAAGAATCGATAGGCGCTCAGCGTATAGGTGCGCGCCTGCGTGTCGAATTCGATCATGCCAAATCCGCTGCCCTTTTGCTGTGCCTGCGCATAGCGGTTCGCCGCCGTGCCGATGTCGGGATTGGCGACGGCGTAGACATAGACGCGATTGCCGAAGCTGTCCTGATACTCACCGGTCTCGGCAAGGCCATGGGCTGGGCGGTTGCGGACCGGCAGGCCCACCGCATCCGGTCGCCACCAGCGCGGCCACCCGGCCGCGATCGCTGGCGTGCAGAAGGCCCAGCTGCTGTCGCGCTGCGCCTCCACCCCATATTGCGTGAGGGTGCCAAGATGCGTGTCGCCGCAGATATGAAGCGCCTTTGCCGTGCCGATGAGTCGCACTGCCCGGTCGCGCGCTGTACGCGGCCAGCCATTGCTGTCGATGTCATATTTGAGGTAGCGGTCCGGCTCTGGCTGGTGCGTCGAGACCCCCGCGAACACGGACTGGCTAATCACGGCCTTCAGCTTATGGCCACGCCAGTCGCTGGCCCAACGTGCCAGGAATGCTTCCTGCCTGGCGCCCAGAAGCTGGAGGTCATCGCGATCCATTGCGGGATTGATCGATCGGGGATTCTCGCCCTGCCCGGTTTCGCCGACGACGAGCTTCAGACGTTCGGGTCCAGACTTCCATTGCCGGTCGGCGATGATGGCGAAGCCGACGCCGCCATAGACGAGTTCGGTATGATAGACGCTGATGCCTTGTGCGACCGGCGCGGGATCGACTGGATCCGGCAGGTGGGAGACGGTGGTGCGATGGACCGCATTCACCACCCGGGGAGGCTCGATATAGCCCCCCGATCCATCGGATCGCTTGGAAGCAAGCGCCGCTTCGGAGAATGCCGCGCCGCCCTCGCCCCACAAATTGCCCTGGAGCACGTCATGGTCGTCGGGCAGGCAAACGGTCGGCGCATGCCGCATCACGTCGCGGAATGCCCAGCCGAACTGGTAGTATTTGCGCAAATAGTTGAGGATCGCCCGATCGGCAGGGGCCCGGATGACGCCGAAGCCGCCATGATTCTCGTAGATCTGATCGCCGGAGAACAGGACAAGATCGGGCTGGAGTCGAAGGACATTGTTGGCCACCGGCTCATAAGGAAAGGCATAGTCGTTCTGGCAGGTCAGCGCCGCCATGCGCAGCGGGCGCGCGGCGGGCGCCGCGCGGATCGTGCCGGCATATTGATCGGTCTCGACCGCGCCACCGCGCAAGCTCTCGCGATATAGCAGGCGATAGCGCAGATCGCGCCCGGCTTCCCAGTTCGCGATACGGAATGTAGCCACCCAAGCGTCGGGATCGAGCCGAGCCGTTCCCAGCGAGCTCCATTTTCCGCCTCGTTGCACCTGCAGCTCGATATCCTTGCTGTCCTGCGGTCCCATCGGTCCCGTCAGCGCACTCAGCTTGAGGACATAGCCCTCGCCCCCACGCGTGTCGCTCAACGTGTACATCGCCCACAAGATAGGCCCGAACCGCTGCTTGGACGCATGAGCAAAGGCATCCCCTGTCAGCCGCCAGTCACTGAACCGGAACCTGGAACTTGCCTGTGCCTTGTCATCGATCGCGGGGGTGGAGAAGTTGCTCACGACGGCGACGTTGCCGAGCACGCGCGCCGATGCCACTTGAGCGGCGAGCTCGACTGGCGCCATCTTGCCGTCCATTGCCTGGACGGTCAAAGTGAGCGCCACGCCGCCGTCGCGCGGCTCACCGCGCAGCAAGAGCTCAAACTCGCCGCTGCCCATCGTCCTGGGCAGCTTCGCCGACCGATCACCCAGGACGATCCGGTCTTCAAGGATGCCGGCATCCAGCCCCTTTTGAACGAAGCAGTTGCTGCGATATTCGTCGATCTCGCTCCTGATGCCGATCCGGAGCGACGCGCCGCCATTGGCATCGGGCGAGCCCAGGTTGCGCACGCGAATTGCCAGGCTGAAACGGCGTTCGGCGTCGACCAGCTGATGCACGAGCGAATGCACGCTGCGATTGCCCCCGGGCGAGGCACACTCGATCGCGCCATCGGCGATCCGCCAATCCTCCATCGGATTGGCCCAGTAATCGCCCCCGATCCACACGCGATCGTGTCGCGAGGACCAGTTCGACTTGGCCGTGCCCGCCAGCCGCTGGCCTTTGGCCAATGCGCCGATTGTTGCTGCGCCAGGCGTGGCGAGCGCGCTAGCGACTGCGCTGGCAGCCGCGGCTTTCAGGCTGCTTCTGCGGGATACGTTGTCAGGCATGATTTTCTCCAAGGTCGTCCAGCAGTGCGCGACGTTCAGTCGCGCGACCGCGCGGCGGCAGGCAGGCGTCCGACAGGCATGATCCGATTTGCCGCCACGTTGGTACGCCGCTCGCGCGTACCGTCTCGCCAGATCACCTCGACGCTGGCAGCGCGCGCAGACGAGCCCAGACCGAAATGCACCCATTCATTCATGCTTTGGCTATGGACTTCACCCGATGAACCTACATGGCGCAGTTGTTCGCCATGCGGCCCGGCAATGCGCACGATCGCGCCGGCGCCATCTGTTCCTTTGGAAGACGCGCCGACGCGGACGACCAGCCAGTTCCCGGTCGATGCCGTCACGTTTCGGTAAAGATGCCAGCCGCCCAGATCGTCGTCGCCGTTCAACAGGTCGAGCTTGCCGTCCCCATTGAAGTCATGCGCCGCGCCCATGTCGCCATGGCTGTTGCCACCGATGCCCGCAGTGGCACTGGGCATGTCCATGCCGGCAAATCCGCCCTTGCCCTGGTTGAGCAGGATCGAGTCCGCGACGCGGCGGCGCAATCCGCCGAAGTGGTGAAGGAAGAAGTCGGAGCGACCGTCATTGTCGAAATCGCCTGCGACAACGCCCCAATTGTTGCGCGCCGCTGCATCGGGCAAGCGAGCGGAGGCGTCCGTGAAGCGGTCGCCATCATTGCGCAGCAAGAGATCTGCAACGCCCATGTCTTGAGGTTTCCAGTCGGGCTTGATCGACGAGACGCCGGTGACTGACGCTCGAATGTCCCAGGCATGATCGCCTGAGAGGTGCCAGTCGAGACGCCACCGGTCATTGCCGAGATGCGCGAGATACCAGCCATCGCGGTTGCGCTCCGTCGCCCGGCCGCGCGCCTGTTCCGCTGCGATGGTCAACGGCTCGACGGGGGTTTCAACCTGCACGCCCTTCGCGCCCAGGAACAGGGGCAGAACCAGCCCCTGTGTGCGCCGCCAATGCCAGAAATCACGCAATACCACCGGACCGGCAGCGGTGAATTCGATGCCGTCGCTGCCTTTGTTTCCCGAATCGCGAAGATCGAGGCGGCCGCTTGCCGGATCGAAGTCGACAGCATTGTCGGCGATCTCGTAATAGACCTTGCCGCGTGCGAGATAGAGGTCAAAATCGCCGTCATTGTCATAGTCCGCTTCAGCGGCGGCTGTGACATAGGAGATTTGCGCCATCGCCTCGCCAAGCCGCGCGCGGGTCACGTCGCGGAAGCGGAAATTTCCGGCATTCTCCAGGAGCGTGAGCGGAGTGAACAGCACCAGGTCGGGACGGTGATCGCCGTTGAAGTCCGTCACGAGTGCGCGTTCGGCCTCGATCGGTTCGAACTGGCCGTTGGCACGATAGCGAAAGCGACCGCCCAGATTTTCGAACAGCAGGTTGCGCGGACCGGTTTCGCCGGGCAGCTGGCGCGCATTGATCGCGACGATATCGAGATCGCCGTCCGCATCGAGATCGACCCAGCGCACCGATCGCCCCCGTGCGCCATATCCAGTCAGCCCGGCTTGCGCGGTGACGTCGGCATAGCGCCTGCCCTCGAGGCGCAGCAAAATTGGGGGCCTTGGTTGCTTGCCATTGCCCCCGCCAACGGCAACCAGCAGATCGAGGTCGCCATCGCCATCATAGTCGCCGGGCGCCATGCCGTGAATGTCGCGATAGATATCCGGGAGCTCACCCGCGACGAAGCGTCCGTCCGCAGTGCCCCAGAACAATTGAAGGGGATCTTCGTCATGATTTCCGAGCAACAGATCCACATGTCCGTCGCGATCGAGGTCGGCGATGACCGGCCCGCCATATTTCCATCCCGGCGTGGAGCGAAGTCCAGATGCCGCGGTTACCTCTTCAAACCGGATTTGACTTCGCTCGGCTTGCTCGGCTCGCTCGCTCGCCTGCGGCGACGGCGCGGCGGCGACACTCGCCATGATCAGCCAACCCAACATCGTGTCTCTCCCGTTCATGCGCTTTTGCTGGAAAGTGCCTGAGCGCTGTAGATTGTCAACATTTGATATTGGCGGCACCCTTGACACTTTCGTCGACAATTGACAATTGGGGAGGATGGCAGGGGTGACGAGCGCGGGCGCCGCGATGGGCGGTGATCAGGTGGTGGCAGCTGGCGAGGCGGCGCGCATCGTGGCGGTGGAGGCGGGGCTGTACCGTGTGCCGCTGGCCGAGGCGCTGGTCGATGCCGGGCACGGCCTGCACACGCATTTCGAGCTTGTGACCTGTCGCATCGTCTGTGCCGACGGGGTCGAGGGTGTCGGCTACACCTATACCGGCGGCACCGGGGGCGGCGCGATCCGCGCGCTGCTGCGCGAGGATATCGCCCCGCTGCTCAAGGGCGCCGATGCGCATGATGTCGAGGCGCTGGCCGCGCGCATGCGCGCCACGCTACACTATCTCGGTGTTGGCGGCATCTGCGGCTTCGCCATCGCCGCCGCCGACATCGCGTTGTGGGACATTCGCTGCAAGCGGCTCGGCAAGCCGCTCTGGCAGGTCGCCGGCGGCACCGATCCTGCCGTCCGCTGCTATCGCGGCCTCATCGACCTTGGCTATTCCGACGACCAGCTGCTCGAGCGCGTCGCCGCCGAGTTCGCCGCCGGCCATACCGGCATCAAGCTCAAGGTCGGCCGCCCCGACATCGCCACCGACATCCGTCGCGTGCGCGCCGTGCGCGAACTGATCGGCACCGATCGCGCGCTCATGGCCGACGCCAACTATAGCTGGGACGCCCCCGCCGCCATCGCCTTTGCCCGCGGCGTCGAAGACATGAACCTGGCCTGGTTCGAGGAACCCGTCGCCCATGACGACCTCGACGCCTATGCCAGCGTCGCCGCCGCCACCGCCATCCCGCTGGCCTCCGGCGAAAACCTGCGCACCCCGGCCGAGTTCGGCCAGGCCATCGCTCATCACGCCATCGCCGTCCTCCAGCCCGACGCCTCCAATATCGGCGGCATCACCCCTTGGCTCGACGTCGCCCGCCGCGCCGCAGCCGCCGGCAAACCCGTCGCATCGCACGGCATGCACGAACTCCACGTCTCCCTCATGGCCGCCATCCCCAATGCCGCCACCCTCGAAATCCACTCCTTCCCCATCGACGCCTACACCACCAACCCCACCACCGTCACAAACGGCAAAACCGCCGCTCCCAACACCACAGGATCAGGCGTCAGCTTCAATACCCAACGCCTCAAACCACATCAGGTGATCTAATGACCGCGATTGACCGTTTTCGCTGCTTCATCGACGGACGCTGGACTGAAGGCTCGTCCGGCGAATGGATGGAGGTGCTCGACCCCGCCAGCAACCGGCCCTGGGCAGAAGTGCCTGCCTGTTCGACCGCCGATTGCGAGGAGGCGCTCGATGCGGCAACACGCGCACAACCTGCTTGGCAGGCGCTTACGCCCATGCAGCGCGCCGAATATCTCGAGGCGCTGAACGCCAAGCTTGAGGAAAACCGAGAGCATTTCGCGCGGCTGCTCGTCCGCGAGCAGGGCAAGACGCTGCGCGAGGCGCATGGCGAGGTCACCGATACGATCGGCTATATGCGCTATGCCGCGCAGTCGGCGCGCTGGCTGCGTGGGGACATCTGGCCGGCCGATGCGCCCGGCGAGCGGCTTATGACGTTCAAGGTGCCCTATGGCGTCTGCGTCGCGATCTGCGCCTATAACTACCCGCTCGCGCTGATCGGCCGCAAGCTTGGGCCTGCGCTGGTGACGGGCAATACCGTGGTGTTGAAACCGCATGAGGCGACGCCAGTCACCGCAGCCGAGTTTTGTCGCCTTGTCGAAGAGGTCGGCATCCCGGCAGGCGTCGTCAACATGGTTACTGGCGACGGCGCCAGCGTGGGCGCTCCCCTCGTGGCGAGTTCCAAGACGCGGGTCATCACGCTTACGGGCAGCATCGCCGCGGGCCAGCGCGTCGCGCGTCTTGCGGCCGACAATCTCGCGGGGTTGTGCCTCGAGCTGGGAGGCAAGGCGCCCTTCATCGTGCTGGCCGACGCCGATATCGACAAGGCGGCGGAGGCGGCGGCGATCGCACGTTTCGCCAATAGCGGGCAGGTCTGCATCTGCAACGAGACGGTGATGGTGGAAGCATCCGTTGCCGACCAGTTTACCGCCAAGCTGTTGGAAAAGGTGAACACGATCCGCACCGGCAATCCAATGGACAATCCCGACATGGGTCCGCTCGCCACCCGCGCCGCGCGTGATCGCGTGCAGCATCTGGTCGAAAGCGCGGTCGCAGCGGGCGCAGAGCTGCTCGCCGGTGGCAAACAGGGTGCGCCCGAAGGACTTGAGGACGGCAACTGGTTCCAGCCGACCGTGCTCGCCTGTGGCGACGCGTCGCTTCCGCTGATCCGCGAGGAGATCTTCGGGCCGGTCTTGCCGATCATGCGCATCGACGACGCTGAACAGGCAATCGCGCTCGCCAATGCCCGCAATGACGGCCTGTCCGCTTATGTCTGGACCCGCGACAGCAGCAGGATCAACCTTTTCATCGACCGCCTCGAGACCGGCACCGTGTTCGTCAACAAGGGCATTTCGGGATCGTTCCATGGCTACCACAATGGTCACAAGCGCAGCGGCATCGGCGGCGAGGACGGACCTTATGGCCTTGAGAACTATCTGCAGAAGCGTACCGTCTATCTCGGATATTGAGCGCAAAGATGGATCGGCTGATCGCCGTCGACTGGGGCACGACCAACCGACGCATCTATGTGATCGACGAGGGCGTCGTTACGCTTACTGAGCGCGACGCGCTGGGAATTCTCGCGGTTTCCCCTGCTGCCTATCCGGCGCTAATCGAGACGCTGCGAACGCGGCACGGCGATCATCCCGTGCTGCTGGCGGGCATGATCGGATCCAATCGGGGCTGGCGCGACGCGGGCTATGTCGAAGCCCCTTGCGGGATTCCCGAGCTGGCCGGTGCCCTTCGCGCTGCCGGGGACCGCATCTGGATCGTGCCCGGCGTGTCGTGGCAAGCGAATGGATGCGGGGACGTGATGCGCGGTGAGGAGGCGCAGCTGCTGGGCGCCATCGCCGCCGGGTTGGCGCCCGCACGCGCCTTGCTTTGTCAGCCTGGCACGCATTGCAAATGGGCAGAGATGAATGAGGGTCAGATCGCGCATTTCGTGACCTCGATGCCCGGTGAGCTGTTCGCTTTGCTGCGAAACCATTCCCTGCTCAGCGCGCAACTTACGGGCGACGTCACGGAAGGTGAGGCCTTTGCCGAGGGCGTCGAAGACGCCAGGTCGGGACATCTGCTCGCACGCTTGTTCGGCATCCGCGCCGCCGGCGTGCTCGGCCTGCGGAGCGACGCCGATGCTGCCTCCTATGCCAGCGGGCTGCTGATCGGCGCGGACTGCGCCGCCCATGCCGCCGGGCGGACCGTCCATCTGCTCGCCGATGAAAAGCTCGGGCCGCTCTATGCTCGCGCGATCGAACAATGCGGTGGCACAGTCGTCATGATCGACAGTCACGCTGCCTTTGCAGCTGGCGCAAATCGAATTTGGGAGTTGGCACGATGAGGCCTTTTGAAGCAGCATTTGAGCGCATGCCATTGATTGCGATCCTGCGCGGCGTCCAGCCCGAGGACGCGGTGGGGATCGGCGCGGCGCTGATCCATGCAGGCATCACGCTCATCGAAGTCCCGCTCAACTCGCCCCAGCCGTTCGACAGCATTGCGCGCCTGGCCCGGGAATTTGGATCGGACGCCGTCATCGGCGCCGGGACCGTCCTGTCGGTCGATGATGTTGCACGCCTTGCCAATGCGGGCGGGACCCTCGCGGTCAGCCCGAACATGAATCCCGCGGTGATCCAGGCATGCGTGGCGACTGGGATCGTCAGCCTGCCCGGCATCGCGACCGCAAGTGAAGCGTTCGCGGGGCTCGAGGCAGGAGCGGCGGCGCTCAAGCTGTTCCCCGCAGAAGGAAGCTCGCCCGCCTGGCTCAAGGCGCTGCGTGCAGTGCTGCCGTCAACCATACCCGTGCTGCCGGTGGGCGGCATTCAGCCCTATACCATGGATCCGTGGCTGCGCGCCGGGGCAAGCGGCTTTGGACTGGGGTCAGGTCTCTTTCAACCCGGACTGGCGCCAGAGGAGGTGGGCGCGCGCGCAGCCAATTATGTGGAGGCGATGAAGAACGCCACGGTCGCCGCGAATGCCTCGGTCTAGCCGACCAAGCCGACCAAGCGTGCTGCTACCGCCATCGCATCGGGGTGTTTTCGGCAGAGCAGCGCTACGCCACTCCCGTTCCCAGCCCCCTGCTTCGTACCTTTCTTAGGCATCGATGCCTAAGGCCCTTCGACTGAGCGCGGGCGAGTACCGAGCCGAGATTTACCCTGACAATGGCGGCAGCCTCGGCCGGCTGTTCTGGCGCGACGAAGCTCTGCTTCAATCGAGCGCCGACCCCCAGCGCCTGCGTGATCCGAGCAGCGTCGGGATGTTTCCCATGGTGCCATTTGGCGGGCGTGTCGCGGACGCGAAGTTCGACTGGCGCGGTAAATGTCACGCGCTTGCCGCCCACCCGGGAGAAAGTCATGCGGTCCATGGCAATGCCTGGATGGAGCAATGGACGGTTGAAGATGCGGGCCGAACACAGGCGAGGCTGACACTCGAATCCACTTGTGGACCGCTCGCATATCGCGCGGATCAGCACTTCAGTCTGGACACAGACGGTCTTCACGTGTTGCTTGGCGTGACCAGCCTCGCCGACATGCCCCTGCCGTTTGGGCTGGGCTTTCATCCATGGTTTCCACGCCGACCCGGCAACAGAATTCGCTTCAAAGCCCGACGCTTCTGGCTCGAGCGCCCTGGCGGTATTCCATCAGATCCCATTAGCTTGCCGCCTGAGCTCGACTTTGCCGCTGGTGCCGAGCTGCCCTCAACCTGGCGCAACAACATTTATGAAGACTGGTCAAGGGCGCTGCAGATCGATTACCCCGACCGCGGGTTTCACGTCGCATTGACTGCCTCGTCAAATCTCGACTGGCTGATGGTTTATGCCAATCCGGCGCTCGATTTCTTCTGTCTGGAGCCGCAATCACATCTCCCAGACGCGCACAATCGAGATGGAGTGCAGGATCGCTATGGGCTCGTCGAGCTTGACCCCGGCCAATGCATCTCCGGCAGAATTTCAATCCGCGCTGGCGAACTCGCTTAATAGGCCTCGCAGCATCAGGTGCAAAACGCGCGCGAACCTCCAACGCTGCAAGTTCTCAATCAGCCTGATAATCACTGCTGAGGCGAGAGAGATTGCCGCATGAGGCGATCAGCAGATGGGCGCCGAACAGATGCCCTGCCCCATGCAGCTGCTCCAGCCGCTCGCCGCGCAACGAGGCAAGCGCCGTGCGATCGACCTCGTACAGACCCGCCACGTCAAGCACCCTATCATCGGAGCATGCGCCAGCCAGCTCGGCCGGACGGATTAACCGTGCCTCGACCAGCGCGGTGATGAAGGCGGCCGTCGGCCGGGCGGCCTGCATGATCGCCACGAGCAGGTCCCTGGCGCGAGCGAGCGCCGCAGTCCCCTCACCTGCATCGTCGAACAGCCGCTCGCCTTCGTTTTGGCTGACCCGACTGCTGTCAAGGTCGATCGCAACTGCGCCCTCCCCCTCCGCCCGTTCGGCGACAAGGAAGGGCTGCCGGCGAATATGAAGCGGGACATAGCGTGTTCGCCAGCGGTCACCCCGGAGAAACGCATTATGGCCGGCCGAGCGGCCGAGCAACGCGCACAGGCCGAACTGGCCGGTCCCCGGATCCTTGACCAGGAATACCGGAAACTCGACCACTGCCTGTCGCAGTTCATTTGCCGTCAGTGGGACGAGGGGAACATCTTCGCCGAACTGCGCGCCATGCCCCTGCCTTATGCGCAGGCCGCGATGTTCCGCCGGATCCAGGATTGCGATGTTGGACACGGATATCCCTTCAGACTGGTTGCAGGCCATAGCGCGCAATCCTGTCCAGCAGGTCGCGAGTGCTGGGCAGCCGCTGGATCATCGCCGCCGCCTCTTGCTTGTTATGCATGAAAAGCTGCTCGCCGTGGGCGCGCGCTTGCGACGACAGGCCGCGGGGCGGGACGCGCGTCTCGAAGCCCATTCCGTAAAGCACATATTGATAGCTCGCGGCCGGGAACACTTCGACGGCGCGGTCGAAATCGTCATGCCATGGCGGCTGCTCGCGCCACAGGGTCAGGAGTTCGGTCAAGCTTTCGGGAATCGACTCCGTCCTGCGATTGTCGGCCCAGAACGGCTCGGTACGCCGGCTCAACAGATAGTGGAGCTTCAGGAAATCGATGATCCGCGCCCAGCGATAGGCGAAGGTCGTGTTATAGCGTCGTGCAACCGGGTCCATCGCCGCGCGTGTTGCCGGCATCTGCTCGGCAATGAACTGCGCCGCGATCTCGACCAGCAGGATGGCCGAAGCCTCCAGCGGTTCCAGGAAGCCTGCCGACAGTCCCACCGCCACGCAGTTGCGCTCCCAAAAACGCGTGCGATGACCGGCCTGGAACTCGATCTTGCGCATCGGCAGCGCCTCGGCATCGCCGCCGATCGAATGGACATAAGCGCGCAGGTCTGCGCGCGCTGCATCATCATCGATATGCGCGCTGCTGTAGACATGACCGACGCCACGTCGGCTCTGCAGTCCGATATCCCAGATCCAGCCCGCCCGTTGCGCGGTCGAGAGCGTATGCGGCAGAATGGGGCTATCGGCGGCCGGATAAGGCACCTGCACCGCCAGCGCGCGATCGGCGAACAGGACTTGCGTCCAGGGTATGAAGCCGACGCCGAAGTGCTCGCCCAGCAACAATGCACGAAATCCGGTGCAGTCGATAAACAGGTCGCCCGAGATCTCGCCGGCCTGCATTGTCAGGACGGCGGCAATATCTCCATTCTCCGCCGACCGGATCCCCGTGACATCGGCGGCGACATGGCGGACGCCAAGAACGCGCGTGCAGTGCTCCTGAAGAAACCGCGAGAACGCCCCGGCGTCGAGATGATAGGCATAGTTCGCCACCGCATCATATTCGGCGGTCGTGATCGCTTTGGGTGCACGTCCCGCTTCGCACAACGCTTCTTGCGGGCAAACCGCGGCGGCGAAAGAGCCATCGGAAACGCCCGCCAGCCATTGCCTGGCCATGTTGGTCTCGAAATAGCCCTGCGGCAGCACCAGCGGGTGGTAATAGGCGTCGCCCTGCGAGCCATCGACCCATCCGACAAATTGCGCCCCTTGCTTGAACGAGGCACTACACTGGTTGAGGAAATCGGTCTCGCGGATGCCCATGCGTTTGAGCGTTCGCCGCATCGTCGGCCAAGTTCCCTCTCCCACGCCGATAATCGGGACATTGGGCGATTCAACCAGGGTGATCTCAAGCGGGCGTTCATCGCTCTCGCGCGTCGCTGCAGCCAGGGTTCCGGCAGTCAGCCACCCGGCCGTACCGCCACCGACGATAACGATCCTCGTCACTGGTTCCATCGCAGCCGCCCCGCCCTGGATTCAAGAAAATGGGCCGGCGCAATGCCGGCCCAGTACGAGGCTACCAGCTGGAGGGGACCGGCTTGGCCTGTGATCTTGGCAACCCGGCGGAACTCAAGGCAGCATTCCGGTCGAGCGGTGATGGATCGTTTGAACACGCGACAGGACAGTTGCGTCATCATCGTAGATTGTCAACACATGACGGCCGCAAGTTCGAATCAGTCGGTGGGTAAGACCGGGATGATAGGCTTGCGGCGATCGCTCTGAGGTGCCGCTCTTGAGTGTGCCCCGAACGGCCAGCGGTCCGTGATCGACCGGCGCTGACTGGCTGGTGACACGCGGCAGGGACTAACGCACATTGGTCTTCAATGCGGTGACGGCCGCCGCACCATTTCCGGCGCCGATCGCGGCGACGATCTGCTCGTGCTCTACGATCGCCTGATCCGGCGAGGCCAATCGGCGATAGTTCATCCGCATCCGCATGATGATCGGTTGCCACAGATTCACGAGGTCGTCGCCCCCCGCTTCGTGGACGATCAGACGATGGAAGGCGATGTCGGCTTTCGCGACCTCGGCGAAATTGCCGGCACGCAGCTGCATGGACAGGTCGTGCAGCGCCTCGCCGAGCCGTTGCAGAAACTCGCCTGAGGGATTCTGGGCGACTCGCTGCAGGGCGTAGGTTTCGATGTCGAGCCGTAGCTTGACCAGCATCGTCTGCACCTCGGGCGCGGCGACATCGTTGACCCGGGTGTCGCGGTTCGCCCGGGTGACCAGCAGTCCTTCCTTTGAAAGCTCGAGCAGAACGTCCCGGATCGGACCGCGCGATACGCCAAAGCGCTGGGCGAGCGCTTCCTCGGTCACCTTCTGGTTCGGCGCCAATGCTCCGGCGACAATATCGGCTCGCAAGCGATCGGCGATCTGCTGTCGAATGCCAATGACTTCCATTTGCCCCATTCAGTCCTCCCTGGCGGACAATGCCCGGCCTCAAGGCCGATCGCGCTGTCCGGCAATGTCCATTCGATGCGCACGCCGCTGTCGGCGATGCGCGTGGGTCGGATCCTATTTCAGCTGGTCGTCCCGACACAGCTGCACGGCCAGCCCATGGTCGGCGACCAGGTCTGCGCCGGTAATGGCTGCGGCGGCATCGGAAATGAGAAACGCGGCGACATTGCCGATCTCCTCGATCGTGGCGAAGCGGTGATCGGCGTGCATCGCGTTGAATCCGCGCTCGAGTTCGGGCGCATCGTCTATGACCTTCTGCACTGCTTCTGTCCGGGTAAGGCCGGGGCTCAGCGTGTTCACCCTGATGCCGCGCTGGCCCAGGCTCCAGCACATCGCACGAGTCATCGCGGCGATGCCGCCCTTGGTGGCTGCGTACATCTCATAGCCCGCGACGCTCGCGACCGAATGGTTCGATGAGATGTTGAGGATGGCGGAACCGGCCGGCATGACGGGGGCCAGCGCCTGGGTCAGCAGGAAGATCGAACGCACATTGGTCGCCCATAGCCGGTCGAGATCCTCGATCGGAAAGCTCAGCAGATCTCCTTCGATCGTCACGCCGGCATTGTTGATCAAGGCGTCGACCCGGCCGTAACGCTGTCGAGCTTCGCCGGCGAAGGCGGCGATGCTTGCCGGATCGGCGACGTCCAGTTGCATGAATGCAGCATCCCCGCCGCGCCCGGCAAGCTCGGCCGCCTTCTCGTCGCCATTGGCGCTGCGTTGGCCAAAGAAGACGGTCGCACCCTGCGCGCAGCAGGCCTGTGCGATGCCCCAGCCGATGCCAGCGCCGCCGCCGGTCAGAACGACGACCTTGTCCTTGAGTGCAGTGGCGGTCACGCGGGCTCCTTCTTCATGGCTAGGGTCGCAGCAATCTCCTCGATCGATCGGCCCTTGGTTTCGGGCAGCATGCGCCACAGCACGACGAAACCGATCGTCACGCACAGCGCATAGGTGCCGAAAACCGACGCAGCGCCGAAACTGACCAGCTGCCAGGGGAAAAGCTGCTGTACGAAATAATTGATCAGCGCGGTCAACAGCGCGCAGGCAGGGATGGCCACACCCCGCACTCCTGTCGGGAAGATTTCCGCCAGGATAACCCACATGATCGGGCCGATCGAAAATTGGAAGGCGGCGACGAACGCCGCAATGCCAATCAGCACGGCCCACAGATTGATCGAGGTGGCAGCCTTTAGCAGTTCCGCTTCATGACGCTCTGCCACGTCGCGTCCGATTGCGCCGTTCAGCGCCTGCTTGAACGCGACATCATTGTCGAACGTGACCCCCACGACCGGCGCGAGCGACGCGCGCTCGATCTCCACCGGCAGCGCTGCAATGCGCGGCGCCTCCAGCCGATAGGTCGCCGTCGCGAAGGAAAGCGAGCAAGCAAGCAGGCTGACCGCAGCGACCGCCAGCCCGCCCAGCAATATCGTTCGCCGTCCGATGCGGTCGATGAACACCAGCGCGAGCGAGGTGGCGATGATACTGAACACGCCGTTCACGACCGGGACCAGGAACGAAGCGTCCGCGCCCACGCCCGATTGCTCGATCACATAAGGCGCATAGAACATGATGGCGTTGATTCCGGTCGTCGGCTGGACCGACGCGATGACCAGGCCGATGATTGTCGCACGAATGATCGTGGGCGAAAACATCCGCGCCAGACTCTGCCAAGTGCCTTCGCTGCGCCCGGAATTTCCGGCGCGTTCAGCCTTAACCATTGCCTCGATTTCGGCCACTGAGCGTTCCACCTCGCCTGCAGGGGCGAGTTGACGCATTACAGCAGCGGCCTCTTCTCGCCTGCCCTTGAGCAACAGCCATCGCGGGCTTTCCGGGATCTTCAGCAGGAACAGGATCCACAGGATTGATGGCGGGATCTGTACCGCCAACATCCATTGCCAGGTGTAGCGATCCATGCCGGTGGCGGCCGCGATCGGCGCCCCGTCCGCGACCCAGCCCTGGATGAAATAATTGGCCAGGTAAGCTGCGAACAGGCCGACCACGATGTTGAGCTGGTTCACCGCGACCAGCAATCCCCGCTTCGCAGGCGGCGCAATCTCGCCGACATACATTGAGGAAACCGACAGCGATGCGAAGGCCAGGCCGCCAAGGAAGCGAAATGCGACGAGCTGCCACAATGTCTGCGAGAACACCGCGCCGACCGCCGAGATCAGGTAGAGCCAGCCGATAATCAGCAAGGTCGTGCGCCGGCCCAGCCGATCGCAGACGAACCCCGTCACCATCAGAGCGAAGACGACGCCGAGCCCCGGCGCGCTCACCGCATAGCCGAAGCCGATGGCATCCGCGCCCAGATCGCGCATGACATAGGCCTTGGTGCCCGATACCAGCGCAGCGTCGAGGCCGAAGACGAACCCGCCGAAGCACACCATGATGGCAAGCAGCAGCGCGCGACGATTGGTGTCGACGCCGCCCATCTGGGTGGGCGCCGTTGCGATCGGTCCAGCCATGTCAGTTCCCGTACCGGCGACGATAAAGATCGTAGTTGAAGCGCTTTCCGGCAGCGACCAGCTCCGGATACGGCATGTCGGTGTTGCTTACCCAGCCGACATTGTAATTCTCACCGTCATAGGCGCGCCCGGTCACTGGATCATCGACATATTGAAACCAGTGTGCGCCGACCATCATCGGATTGGCGAGGATCGAGTTCATGTACTGCTCATAGATGCGGCCGCGATCGGTTTGATCCGTCGCAATCACCAGGCCAGGGTGATAGAGGCCAGTGTCCGACGTCGAGCCGATATGGAATTCGCCGATGATCGTGGGCCGGTCGACCTTCTTGAGGAACCCCCAGGTATCCTCGTGGAAATCCTCGCGATAGACGTTGTAGCTCAACACGTCGGAATATTTGATCGCCGCCTGGGTCACTTCCTCGGGCATGCCCCACTCCGCCATACGAACGCCCATGTACATATGGTTGGGCATGACTCGCTTGATTTCATCGCGAACCGTCCGGAAGTAGGTGTCGGCATAGTCCGCGAACAGCCGCGCCAGGTCGGGCACCGCCGCTTCCACGTCCGGGAGGGACGCGCCCGCGCCGAACGCATCCCAGGATGCATATTGGCTCTTCCATGCCGCGTTGAGCGCAGCGATGGTCGGGTATCGGCCGCGCAGCATCTCCACGAAACGCGCCTTGGCCGGGCTGTCGGCAGCAGATTTGGCGAGCGCGTTGATCACGGCTGCATAGCGATTACGATTCGTGTCGACCCGGCCCCAGCTCTTTTCATTGTCGACGAACACACCGACGCACCAGGGCGAACCCTTCACCTCGCGTGCGATCTGTTCGATCGTCAGACGCGCCCGGCGCTTGAACTCGGGATCATACACGTCGGGCAGCGGCGACCAGTAATCGAAGCCCGATGACAATGTCTTGAAGTCGCCGATGATCCAGCCATTGGCGAAATAGGGCATTTTCTGGTTATCGTAGTACATCGGGTCGATCCAGTTCCCGAAGGAGGTCATGCCCCAGTCCTTCATACGATCCAGCGTCACCTGCCGCCACTTGGCCATGTAGTTATCGCCGTAACGGCGCTCGAGATTAGCGCCGTAGAAGCTGTAGATCTCCCCATGCTTCAGCGCGCCCTGATGGAAGGTGCGCCGATACCCGTAGTGCTTGCCAAGCGGCTCGTCATAGGACGGCAACCACTGGAACATTTGCCGGCGGATCGGGGACGCAAGGAACCGCGTGCCGCGAACCTCCGGCGCGACCGGCGCGAAGTCGCGCGAGTCCTCGGGCGTCAGCTCCTCCGGATCGATCTTGCGCACCGACGAGTCCACGAAGTCATAGCCCGTCACCGTCTCGAGATTCGCCATACGAACATTGGCGATGCCGCTCGAGAAGAACAGGTGGCCCTCGGGATCGACCAGCCACCATTTGCCGTCGACCTTCTCGGTGCGGAAGTAGCCGGTGCCGCGCACCTTGGGTCCGCTTGCCCAGCCGCCGAAACGCGATCGATCCGGCGGCCCGTTCGACGCCGCGAGCTGCGCCAGTTCCTTTTGCGCCGCGGCCTTCAGCTCCGCTTCGGAATGGATCTTGATTGGGTATTCCACCTTCGCCGCCTGGCCAAACGGGTCGACGATATCGGTAATGAAGAACGGATCGGTCGGTGGATTGCGGCGGAGGCGGAAATTATCGAAGATAAGGCTGCGAGGCGTCGTCATCGCCTGGGTGCGGATAGTGATGCTGACGATGCGCGACAGGTCGATTTTCTTGCTGCCCGTCCGCCAGAACAATTTCGTCTCATCGCTGGCCCAGCCCGGCGGGACTTCGCGCATCCCACTCTGCACCATCGCTTCGAAGCCCGACAGAACGGCATAGGCGGTCACTGACTTGCCTGCTGGCACCACCGCCATGGTGGTCTGAGACGCGCCGTTCGCATCGGTGATGATCAGAAAAATCTGGGTTGAGATTTTCGCCGGGTTCGCGATGTCGAACGCAAGGTTCACATCGCCCTTCCCGGTAAAATCCCAGGGCGTGGCGGGCTTGAGGACCACATCGTCCTCAGCGCGGGGCTGGAAATCGACTCTGAGGCTTTTGCCGGGCCCGTTGGTGGCCGGGACGATTCGCGCCGAGGCATTCTCGGTTTGTGGCGCGATGCTGCGCGACGATTCGAAATCCTCGATCGTCCGGATCACGGTGTCCTGCGCCAGCGCGGACTGCGCCAGCACGGCAATCGCGCCCGATGCGAACAGCATCATCCTAATCGCTTGACCGCGCATATCTCTCCCCTTCGGCATTAGCTTTGCCAGCTTTTCGCCGCGCTTGCCCGTCATGTCAATTGTCTACAATGGTTTATAGCGCCAACGGATCGCTGCCGGTTCTGCAGCGGCTTGCTAAGCCACTGACAACCTGCCTACTGTCGACAATTGACAGAACGGTCGACAATTGACAATTGGGGAGGATGGCAGGGGTGACGAGCGCGGGCGCCGCGATGGGCGGTGATCAGGTGGTGGCAGCTGGCGAGGCGGCGCGCATCGTGGCGGTGGAGGCGGTGCTGTACCGTGTGCCGCTGGCCGAGGCGCTGGTCGATGCCGGGCACGGCCTGCACACGCATTTCGAGCTTGTGACCTGTCGCATCGTCTGTGCCGACGGGGTCGAGGGTGTCGGCTACACCTATACCGGCGGCACCGGGGGCGGCGCGATCCGCGCGCTGCTGCGCGAGGATATCGCCCCGCTGCTCAAGGGCGCCGATGCGCATGATGTCGAGGCGCTGGCCGCGCGCATGCGCGCCACGCTACACTATCTCGGTGTTGGCGGCATCTGCGGCTTCGCCATCGCCGCCGCCGACATCGCGTTGTGGGACATTCGCTGCAAGCGGCTCGGCAAGCCGCTCTGGCAGGTCGCCGGCGGCACCGATCCTGCCGTCCGCTGCTATCGCGGCCTCATCGACCTTGGCTATTCCGACGACCAGCTGCTCGAGCGCGTCGCCGCCGAGTTCGCCGCCGGCCATACCGGCATCAAGCTCAAGGTCGGCCGCCCCGACATCGCCACCGACATCCGTCGCGTGCGCGCCGTGCGCGAACTGATCGGCACCGATCGCGCGCTCATGGCCGACGCCAACTATAGCTGGGACGCCCCCGCCGCCATCGCCTTTGCCCGCGGCGTCGAAGACATGAACCTGGCCTGGTTCGAGGAACCCGTCGCCCATGACGACCTCGACGCCTATGCCAGCGTCGCCGCCGCCACCGCCATCCCGCTGGCCTCCGGCGAAAACCTGCGCACCCCGGCCGAGTTCGGCCAGGCCATCGCTCATCACGCCATCGCCGTCCTCCAGCCCGACGCCTCCAATATCGGCGGCATCACCCCTTGGCTCGACGTCGCCCGCCGCGCCGCAGCCGCCGGCAAACCCGTCGCATCGCACGGCATGCACGAACTCCACGTCTCCCTCATGGCCGCCATCCCCAATGCCGCCACCCTCGAAATCCACTCCTTCCCCATCGACGCCTACACCACCAACCCCACCACCGTCACAAACGGCAAAACCGCCGCTCCCAACACCACAGGATCAGGCGTCAGCTTCAATACCCAACGCCTCAAACCACATAAAATCGGATAAGCGTCATGCCTCTCAAAAGTGCTGTCTATGTTGAAAAGGGCCGATTCGAACTTGCCGAGGGCAAGCGCCTCGAGCCGCAGGCCGGTGAAGTCACCATCCGCGTCGGCTATGTCGGTCTGTGTGGCACCGACCTTCACGTCTATCACGGAAACATGGACCATCGCGTCTGCCCGCCGGGCGTGATCGGACACGAGATGTCGGGCGTTATCGAAGCCGTAGCCAATGATGTCGAGGGCTTTGCCGCCGGTGAGCGCGTCGTGGTTCGCCCGCTCGACTATTGCGGCGATTGCCCGGCGTGCTCGGCGGGTCATTCGCACATCTGCCACAACCTTAAATTCATGGGCATCGACACCGCCGGTGCCCTGCAATCCTACTGGACGGTGAAGGCGCGCACGCTGCACAAGCTTCCCGCGAATGTCGATCTGCGCCGCGGCGCGCTGGTCGAGCCGCTGGCGGTGGCCTGTCACGATGTCGCGCGTGCGCGCGTCGCGGCAGGCGAGAAGGTCGTGGTTCTGGGCGGCGGGCCTATCGGCCAGTTGATTGCACTGGTTGCGCGCGCACGGGGCGCCGACGTGCTGATATCGGAACCGACCGCCGTGCGGCGGGCCTATGCCGCCAATGCGGGCTTCGCGACCTTCGACCCTGCTACAGGCGACCTTGCCGCGCATGTGATGGACTGGACCGGGACCAAGGGCGCTGACGTTGTTTTCGAGGTCGCGGGTGTTCAAGCCACCGTCAGCGCCATGACCGATATCGCCGCCGTGCGCGGCCGCATCTGCATGGTCGCTATCCATTCAACCAAGCCGCAGGTGGATCTGTTCCGCTTCTTCTGGCGCGAGCTCGAACTGGTGGGCGCCCGTGTGTACGAGGCAGTCGATTTCGATGCCGCAATTGCCCTGATCGCCAGCGGCCAGGTCGATGTCGATGCGCTGATCACATCGGTCCATCCGATCGACCAGGTTCAGGCCGCGTTCGAAACGCTCGACAGCCCCGATCCAGGTATGAAAACATTGCTGGAGTGCGAGGCATGAGCGCCGCTGAACTATTCGACCTGACTGGCCAAGTGGCACTGGTAACCGGTTGCCGCCGCGGCATCGGCATGGCCATGGCCCTGGCGCTTGCCGAAGCAGGAGCGGATATCATCGGCGTATCGGCTTCGCTCGAGCCGGGGGACGAGGTGGCACGCGCAATTCGCGCGGCCGGCCGTGACTTCCAAGGCTATCGCTGCGATTTCGCCGATCGGGCCGCACTCAAGTCGACGATCGCAGCGATCGTGTCGGACCATCCACGCATCGACATATTGGTCAACAATGCCGGCACGATCCTGCGAGCCCCAGCCGCCGAACATCCAGACGAGTTTTGGGACAAGGTGATCGAGGTCAATTTGTCAGCGCAGTTCCTGCTCACGCGTGAGATCGGTCGCGGCATGGTCGAGCGCGGCCATGGCAAGGTCATCTTCACGGCATCGCTGCTGTCATATCAAGGCGGGATAACAGTGCCCGGCTACGCGGCCAGCAAGGGCGGCGTTAAACAGCTGACGATGGCTTTCGCGAATGAATGGGCTTCAAAGGGCGTGAACGTCAACGCGATTGCCCCGGGCTATATCTCGACCGATAATACCGAGGCATTGAGAAACGATCCGGAACGCGCGCAATCGATCCTTTCACGGATACCGGCGGGACGATGGGGCGAGCCCCAGGACTTCAAGGGCCCGACCCTCTTCCTCGCCTCGCGCGCATCCGACTATGTGCACGGCGCGACGCTGCTGGTCGACGGCGGGTGGATGGGCCGCTGATCGAAAGCGCCGCACGGGCCGCGCCACCGCGAGGTTGGTCGCGGCCTCCCCAACTCGAGGAAGCGCTGGCTCGTACAAGCTCTCCTGCGGACATGAAGTGACGCGCCCGTGGAAACGTGGGGCGATCCTATCCCCGCAATGCGGTCCTCCAGCGCCCCATCGGGATTTGGTTGGTCTATCTGATCAAGGCGGGCACGCCCGGACGCGCGTCATCGACGTCTCGACCTGCCGCACGGCACAGCTCAGTCTTGGGATAGCTCCTGTCGCACCGTCGAATTTGGCGCCGAACCCCGTCCGGGCCTCGAAGTCGCTGCCGACGCGGATCAGGCTGGACGAAGAAGATGGCGCTGCGGATCAATTTAAACGCGGTCCCACGGATGCGAACTCCAGTCCGAGACTTGATCACCAACGCGGTATTGCTCCGGCCAAACTATCAACCAGCTCCGCAGTTGCACCGCCGATGGCGGGCATTGCCAGTGACGTGGCAGTGGCCGTCAATGCCACCCACGTCAGATATGCGGCCCGTCACCGCTCCTTCACGCGCTCAATCAGCAAAACCCAGTCCTTGCCGCCGTCTCCGGGCGCGGGGCCGGTGACCAGCAAATCACGATTTGTCTGATGCTCGGAGCGCGCCTCGGTCGCCTTTTCGATTGATTTGACCATCCCGCCCGTGGTCGGGTCGAACCAGGAGATGCGATATGTCGCATTGTCCACCATGGCGCGCTCCCGGATCGATTTGCCATCATGGGCATAGACGATCATCTTCTCGCCCGGCTCGCCGAACCAGAATGGCTGGCGGGTTCCAGACTGGGTATTGAGCGGTTCCATCGCAAGCACGTCGTTGCCGACGTGCTTGCGAAAGAAGTCCAGCGCGATCTTCGCGTCGTGCCACTTGGTCGCACGCGTGCGGTGGTCCTCGCACAGCAGGTCGCTGCAGCCGCTGGCATAACCGTAATAATATTCGACGCCGTAACCACCGCCGGTCAGTGTTGCCCATAGGACCTGTCCACGCACGGCACGGCGATCGTCATCGAACTTGCGCGGTCCGGTAAGCTTGCCGATGGGATAGTCGGCGTCGATCGGGATGCCGGCATCTCCGCCGCCCTGTTCATCACTGGCGATCACCCATGGGCGCCCCGCCGCGCTTGATCGCAGCGCCCATTCGGCAATCTCTGGCCTCACGTCGGAAAAGTCGGCGAACTGACCTTGCATGGAGATGCCGGTCACCGCTGAACGCTCGCCGAGCAGCGGAAAATACCGGACCTTACGGCCAGGATAGCTGTGGCTGACCCGCAGATGCTGATAGGGATCGAGTTCGGCGATCTTGGCCATCGCGGCGATCTCCTGCGGGGCGGTCTGCGTATTCTCCTCACCGGCATTCCAGTTCAGCGCCAGGAAGTGACCATAGCGGGCGATCATTTGCCGCAGATATGCGACCCGTTCGATGCCCGTATCGCCGCCGTCCATGAAATCGTCGTTCTCAAGCTCCTGAAGCTTGAAATGAAGGAACATCCCACGATCGTTGGCATAGCTGAACACCCTGCCCCATTGATCAAGCTTCGACACGTCGAAACGCAGATGTTCGACGCCCTCGTCCCATTGTTGGCGCGGACCAAGCTCGTTGTATTCGGCGATCGACACCTTCATCCGGTGCGGAAAAACATTCTGGTCGTCGCCGCCCAGGCTGAACGTCAAGAAGGAGAACGCATTCATTCCCTGATCGGCGAGGTATGCAACCGCGCCGAGCAGGTTGCGGCCCTTGCCGTTCCAGCCATATTTAACGATGTCGACACCGGCACCGTCATTGGCATGCGGCGCCCAGCGCTTGCGCATGTTCTGGCGGTTGGGCGTGGCGTCGAAATCGCCGTAGGCCAATGCGTTCTCCGGCGCATCAGTGCCGGCTTTGAAAAACACTTCGCCGGTGGCCGAATATCGCAGATAACGTTGTCCTGTATAGAGGAGGCGGCCGCGGTCGCGCGGATCGACCGACCCGGGAACCGTGGGGGCGATGGCGATCGTGCCGCTTTCGCCATCCAACGTACCTATGGAATCTCCTGCCCCGCCCAGGATGATGTTGGCGCCACGGCGAAACACAATCTTGTAGCGCCAGTCGCCCGAAACGTCGGGGGTAAAGTGCACCCGCCACACGTCCCCACTCTCGCAAGATGTCAGGGCCGCCTTGCCGCAGGCTGCGAAATAGCCGGGCACGCGATAGCGCCGGCTGCCATTGCTGAATTCGACATCAAGTCGATAGTCTGTAAACGGGTTCGGCGTCGCCGTTTCTGCCGATCTTGGGCCCTTGAAGTCCAGCGTTACGGTCCGCCAGACCTGTCGCTCCCCGCTCAGCTTGGGCGTGGCGGTTGCCGGCGACACCCTCGCGGCGGCGCTGGCTGCGCCCCCCAACCAACGCGCCTTCCATCGTCCTGGCGCGTGACGCATTATTCTCGCTCCATCCACACCGGCGTAGAGCGCCGGCCACTCGACGAACACGGCGCTGGCGCAGCGCAAGAAGGGGGCGGAAATGGCCTTCGCCACCCCGCCCCCTCGAAATATCTGACGCGACTTCGTCAGAACTTCGCGCGCACGCCCAGCGAGTAGCGAGCACCATAGGTTTCGTAATCGATCAGCTGCTCCTTGAAGCGGCCATGGCGTCGGGTCGATTCGTTGGTGATGTTGAGGCCCTCGGCGAACACCGTCAGATTGTCCGTGACGTCGTAGCTCGCGCTGACATCGAACTGGCCATAGGCTTCGGTGAATACCGGCTCGCCCGCTCCGGCAAATCCGAGCAAGAACTTGTCGCGCCAATTGTAGGACACGCGCGCCTGAAGCCCGTTCTTTTCATAGAAGACGACGGCATTGGCCGAGTTGCTGAGGCCGGTCAGCGCGAAGGTGCTGCCCGAGACGTCATAGACATCGTATGAGATGTTTCCATCGACCAGCGTCCCGTTCAGGATCACGCCGAAGCCGGTATCGCCGAACACATGCTGCACGGCCGCTTCGAGACCACGCACCGATGCATCGCGCAGGTTGCCGGTCGAGGAAATGTCGAAGGTGACGACCGGATCGCCAGGCTGCGAGACACAGGCCGGGTTCGGCGCGGACCCGTTCTCGGGGCATCCGGGCCGTGGATTCACGCTTGGGTCGGTGATGGGATTGCCAGCCGCGTTACTGATCGGCCCCGTAAGCCGAACCGCGCCGATGAAGTTGGACACCCACTTCTGGAAGGCGCCGACCGACACATAGCTGCCCGGGCGATAATACCATTCCAGCGAGAAATCCAGATTGTCCGACGCATAGGGTAGCAGACCGGGATTGCCCTGGCTCGCATTGAACGGACCCCCCGGACGCCCTGAAATGGTGGTACCGGGGAACATCGCTGAAATTGAACTGCGGGCGATGGTCTTGCTGAACGCGCCTCGCATCAGGAATTTGTCGAACGGCTCGTAACTGACCGCGAAGTTCGGCAGCCATTGCTCATAGTCAGAGGTAAGCGTCTGCGCCGCCACCGTGCCATCAAAGACGGGCTGCAGCCCCTGCGCGTTGAAGTAGCGGAAGCCGACCAAACCCTCGCGAACTGAAGAGCCTTCGACATTGGTCTTTTCATAGCGAAGTCCCGCATTGGCGCGGATCGGCCGGCCGCCAAGCTCACCCTTCATCGTCAGCGTGAAATAGCCGCCATAGGTTTCCTCCTGCACGCCGTTGAATTGCGGCGGCGTGATGGTGAAAAGATTCTGGGCACGAACAATGTCGAGAAAATCCTCAACTCGATAGATCGGAATCTTCGGGAAGACGTCAGGGTTGACCGAGTCTACGAACTGCAGGTCGAGATTGGTAATGGGCACGTTGACCAGCAAGAACGTCGCATTTGACGCCGTATCGACGGAGTATTTCGTATAATCTGATCCGACCTTGATGGTGATATTGTCGTTAGCCTTCCACTCGGCCGAGCCGCGCAGCTGCTTGATGTTGTTGTCCATCGAGTATCCGCGCTTCTGATACAGATCGGATCCGATGTTTGCCTTGTTGTAGGGATCCCCCCCCGGCAAGCGCGAAGCATCAAAGCTCGCCGCCGGAAGTCCATCGGTGAACTTGCCGTTCAATGTGACGAAGCTACCCGTGTTGAAGAGGTCTACGATGCTTTCGGACGTCTGGCCATCCGGGTTCGACTTCGACGTCGAATCATGCGCATCGAGTTCAAAGGTCAGGCTATCGCTGACTTCCCATTTCAGATTGACTCCGAGCGAGTCATTTTCACCCTTGTGGTAGAAATCCCACGCCCAATAGTTCAGCGTGTCATTGAACGTAGTGATATCGACCAGCGTGCCATTCTTGTCCGCGACACCACGATCGGGCGCGTCGAACCAATAGCTCATCCGATTCATCTGGGTCGTTTCCTTGAACCGCGACATGGTATAGTCGGCAGTCAGGGTGAGCCCATCGACCGGCTCGGCCTGCAGCGTCGCCTGCGCATTGAAGCGCTGGCGCTGCGTATCCCACAGATCCTGATCAATCGTGAAAGGGGCCCACCAGGACTTCGTCGGGTTGACGCTCGTGTCGATCGCGCTCGTATCGATCTGGACCGCGCGCCCCCCGGTGCGGTTGCGGCGCCAGCCGCCCGAGGTGCCGATCCGGTCCTTGTGCGAGTTGCGCTCCGAATAGGAACCAACAAGGAGGACGCCGATGCGGTTGTCGAGGAAGGTTCCACTCACCAGACCCGAGAGTTCGGGCGTAACTTTCGAATCCTTTTCGACGCTCGTGTCGTAGACCGCCTTGGCGCTCACGGCAGCGCGAAAGCCTGGCTGGTCGAACGGACGCGGGGTGCGAACGTTAATGGTGGCGCCAAGGCCTCCGGAATAGATGTCGGCCTGCCCCGTCTTGTACACCTCAACCGCCGCTACACCTTCGGAGCCAAGCTCACGAAAATTGAAGCTCCGCGAGACGCCTTCAGCCTGAAGCGAAGAGGAGTTCGGCATCTGACGGCCATTCAGCGTGACCAGGTTGAAGCTTGGCCCAAAACCACGAACGGTTACCTGGTTACCTTCGTTGTTCGATCGGTCGATCGATACGCCCGAGATGCGCTGAAGCGACTCGGCAAGGTTCGCGTCGGGAAACTTTCCAATGTCTTCCGCCGTGATCGCGTCCACCACACCGATCGCCTGACGCTTGATCTCAGCGGCACGGGCCAACGACTGACGGAACCCGGTGACGACAATTTCCGGCTCAACAACATCCGTATCAGCCTGACCTTCGCCTGCGGTCTGCGCACGCGCGGCGTGAATCGGCATGGTTACGGCCAGCGACAATCCGACTGACGCCAGCAATCGTACATGCAAGTTCCGCATGAAACCTCCCCTTCGGTTATATCTACCCTGCTACCGTTACCTTGCGACGGTCGATTGTCAACAGTCTACTTTCTATCAGGCTGCGGTGTCTCGGTGGCTATGATGAATTCTGAGACGGCCGTGAGCCGCAATTCCCTCGGCTGGCCGCCGAGCGGACGGAGGTGACGACAGGAGCGTGGATCAGTCAGCAGAACGCTAAGGCCAAGCGCTGCGCGGACATGCCGCCCGCAAGTCTCCGGTTCCTAGCGCGGGCCTTGCACGCCGACGCTGTCGACGCCCGAACGCCCGCCATAGCCTCGTCCACCACATTGGCAGGTCGGCCCGCCGTCAGCGGTTGGGCCCGGGCCGCGTGACGCGCGGCGAGTTGGGAAGCAGCGCTGGCGGAATAGCAATTCGCTTGTCATCTGCACCCCCAGCGAAGTTGCTGAGGTTATAGGCGTTCTCGCGGCCCCAGTCTGCTTCCACTCGCCCATCGCCTAGCACGATGTTGCCGAGCTTCTCGCGGAACCATTGCGCCAGATCGTCATAGTCCAACGTCGTGGCAAGGTTACGCCGCTCACCCGGATCGACGCGCAGATCGTACAGCGCCAAATCCGCCTTCTTTGGCGCCACATCCAGCGCCCAGGTGACATCCCGATTGAGGTTAGGACTCCTCCCTTCCGTTCGGAAATCCCGGGTGCGCATCGAGAAGGCGAAATCCTTCGTCCGCATATACGCCCGGTGACCGTTCACCAGGTTCATTTCGCCTAGGATATAGTCGCGCTTGAGCTTTGGATCGACGAGCGCACGGGCAAGGTCAAAACCGTCGAGATAGGCGAATTCAGGCTTTCCGACATCAACGCCTGCCGCCGCCATGATTGTCGGCGCGAAGTCGACATACTCGACGAATTCCCGGAACACCTTGCCGGCGGGGAACGCTGTTTTGTTGGAGGAAATGACGATCGCCGCGCCATGGATGGATTGGTCCCATGGACCGAATTTCCCCATGATCCCCTGCTCGCCAAGTTGCCAGCCATGATCGCCAATGGTGATGACAACCATATACTCGCGTCCATTGGACTTCGAATATTCGACGAACGAGTCGACTGCCTTGCCGATCAGCGTATCGCCATAGGCGGTGAACGCATAATAGTCTCGTACCGCCTGCAGCTTTTCGCTGTCGGTCAGTCTGTCAGACTTCGCTTCATTATAGGTCTCGACGAGCTGGGGAGGCAGCGCAGAGAGCTCGTCCGTATCGAATTCGGGTAGGCGATAATATTTGCTCTTGAACCGGTCCCTGAAGCTCTTGGGCGGAAGAACCGGCGTATGTGGGAAATGGAAACCCAGATTGACGAACAGCGGCTTCGTACGGTCCGCGCCCTGCAGCGTCGCACCCCAAGTCGACTTGTAGTCGCGGTTGGCGTTGGCAAGATAATTCTGAAACTCCTCCAAGATCCTGCCGTCGATCGTTCGGCCGGCGGGCATTGGATTGACGCCGCCCAAAATCAGGGAAGTATGGATCTGGGTGCGGGCGCGAAGGATGTCGAACTCCTTCTCCACCGCAGCCTTGGTCGCCTCCTCTGCGGCGCTCAGTTCGCGGTCGGCCCAAGAGATCTGATAGGTTTTCGTCCGTCCGTCGGGATAGAATACCGTCTCAGTTCCAGCGCGCCGCAGTAGCACCGAATCGGCCAGACCGTAGCTGCCCTCCGAAGTGAAGTCGCCAATGCCATTGCGCTGCATGTCGCGCGCGAAGTCGAGTTCGAGGTCATAAATCGGCTCCGACTTGTCCTTGGGCACAATAGAATAGTGCCGCTTGCCGATGACGGCCGTGCCATATCCGGCGCGCCGCACAGCCTGCGAGAAGGCCGGCCGCACGAAATCGGCGGTCTGATGCGTATTCTCCCAGCCATATTTGCCGTTGCGGAAGGGATAACGGCCAGTGAGCATCGAAGTGCGCGAGGGCCCACAGGTCGGTGCTTGATTGAACGCGTTCACGAACAGCACGCCTTGACGGGCCAGCCGATCCAGATTGGGCGATTCGACCGGACCCAGCCTGCTCTCGGCGCGTCCCGTCATCGCACGGTTGAAAGCTGCCACCGAATCAGGGCGCTGATCATCGGTCACAATCCACAATATGTCGGGCTGCGACTGCGGCAGGGTCTGCGCCCGGGCCGCGACGCCGGAAAATGAGACAATCAACGCCCCAAGCCAAACGCCGGCGAGCCGCCCCAAACCTCCCATATGATCTCTCCTGTCGCAGCGCGGGTTCGCATGCCAAGCGCGGGAATAAGCTCAGGCACGATATAGATTGTCAAGTGTCGACATTCTGCTACTTTACAGGGCCGATCGCCCACGATCATCGACACACGGTGCTCGATGCCAAATCAGCTCATCGACGTTTGAAACGGGGAAGAGGACGATGCATTGGTCGCGCTGGAGCATGTTCGACGCAGCTGGCAATATGATCGCTGCACTGACGATATTGGCCCGTGTCGTTCACGTTGAATGCTCCGCCGCCCTTGGAACACGCTCTGATCCGCACCATGGCCCCTGGATCGATCCGGCCCGTTGCTCACCCGCGAGCGCCTGCCCAGGCGATTGCTGCGACGCGCAGAGGTTGGCAATGTGATGCCGCGAACTTCACCCCGCCCCCTCCTCTTAACCCGGACCGTTGCGAGTGCGCTCGCGATATCGCTTGCTACAGCAGGCTGCGCCCGGACCGCGACGATGGCGCCACGATCGGCGCACGCCGAGCCATCCGATGCCCGCTATTTCGAGCGGCTGCGCAGTGAACGGATCGCCTCCGATCCGCGCGTAGTCTGGCATCCCGTGGGGCCGGGCATGGCGGGCTATAATGAGGAACTCTGGCCGCATCCTACCGATCCAAAAGCCATCTTCATCGGCCCGGACATGCATGTCAGCTATGGCAGCTGGGACGGTGGCAAGCGGTGGCACAGCCTCAAGGACGCTGACGGCACCGGCGACGAAATGAAGCGCGTCGTCGATGTCGAATTCTCGCGCCAGCGAGCGGACTTGGGCCATGCGATCGATTGGAACGGCTGGCTCTACCGCACGACCGATCGGGGCCGCACCTGGACGAAGCTCACGGAACTGACGCGCAGCTGGAAGTCATTCGGCGTCAATCCTTACGACCCTGCCGCTTTTACAAAGGGGTGGTATGACGAACAGCTGGGAACGCGGCTGTCGGAACTGACCGTCGATCCGACCGACGACCGCGTCTGGTACATCGGGCCCGGCAACTTCTGGGACGTCAAGAACAATCACCGGTCCGTGGCCCGGCCGGGTGGCAAACCGGAACGCTATGTCGACTATGGCTACATTCTAAAAAGCGTTGACGGCGGAAGGAGCTGGCAAAGGATCACTGCCGGATTGCCCGCTGACCTGGATGTCGGGCGGATCATCGTCGATCCGCGGGCGCCGCAGCGGCTGGCCATGGCGTCGAACAAGGGATTATTCCTAAGCGACGATGGCGGATTGAGGTGGCGCCGAGGGGGCGCGGGCCTGCCAGCCAACTTGCCGCGCGACCTCGCAATTCATCACAACCCGTCGACAGGCCGCACCCGCCTGTTCTTGGTCGAACAGACCGCCTATGTTCCCAAGGATCGGACGGTTCACGCAGTGGGGGGCATTTTCGTCAGCGACGATTTCGGGCGCAGCTGGCACGATATCAGCGGCAACCTGCCTTTCGACCTCGCGCGAATCAATTATCCGATCGAAGTGGAGCGCTATTACCGCACGATCAGCCATTGGCTCGGCATTTCACAGGCGGATGCTCATAAGTCGTTTCCCGAGCTGCCGCAATCGACGCTGCCGGTCTTCAACAGGATCGCCGTGAACCCGCGCAATCCGGACGAGATCTATGTCGCACTCAACAAGAAGCACGATCGAACATTCGGCCCGGGCGAGTTGTGGCGCACGCTTGACGGGGGGAAAAACTGGCAGGTGGTCGTGCGCTATGGCGATTACTGGGGCAGCGGCAAGGACGCCGACTATTGGCGCGGCCGTGGCAATCCGAGTTCGGCCAATGTCGAGTTTGCGCACCTGCGCCATGAACTCGACCGACAGGCTGAGCTGTCAGGAAACCGCCTGTTGGAAGTCGGGCCGGATGGTACGGTTTATGTCAGCATCGACCAGCAAACGCACAAGTCCACCGACAGGGGGGAAAGCTGGCACCAGATCGACGATATCGAGATTGACGGCGAACGAAGCCGCTGGATCGGCCGCGGCAATAGCGACCTGCCGGGTCGGCTGATCATTGTCGACACCGGCATTCCCGGCCGGCGCCTGATGGCAAGCGGCGAGCATGGCATCTGGCAGACTGTCCCGCACACCGCTCCGATCGATCCGGCCATCGTCCTGGTCCAGCAGATCGAGGGGCAGGTGCATCATGGCGGGATGGTTTCCATCGCCACGATGGCAGTGCATCCGCGTGATCCGCACATCATCTATGCATTGTCGTGGCGCCAGGCGCATGCGGGCAAGGTTCGCCGGTCCGTCGACGGCGGCAAGAGCTGGACGAACATCGGCACCTTGCTGGAAGCTGGGCGGGACGAACCAGGCCAGCAGGCCGATTTCGGCAAGGGCCCGCCCGGCATGCTGCCCGAACAGAATTCGCTGACAATTGATCCGGTCGATCCGAACAACATGTACGTGCTGGTCACGCGCAACGCGTTCACCGAAATTTACCGGTCGAACATTCGCGCACCATCGGTCGGCGGTTATGGGTTCATGCGGTCACGCGACGGGGGGCGGAGCTGGGCCGTGAGCAATGCCGGGCTGCCGGCGTCCGTCAGCTTGCGTCGCCTGGCAATGGACCCCGATGACCCGGCAATACTCTATGCGGCGGCAAATGATGTCGAAGGGGGCCTCTATGTCTCGACCGACCGTGGGTCGAACTGGCGGCGCATGGTGCTTCCGCCGGAAATTCGCAGCGTCAACAGCGTGTTTATCGATCGAAGGACCCGCGCGTTCTACATCGCAACTGGGTCTCCCTATGACGGTTCGCTTTCCGAGGGCGGTGCATGGCGCAGCCGCGATCGTGGCAAGACCTGGCACCGCATCTTCTCCGCGCCGTTGGTGACCCAAGTCGAATCTTCGCCACTCGACCCTGACCTTCTGCTTGCTACAGTGTATCGCGAGATGAAGCCGGAGGTCACCTTCCGCAACCCCGGACTCTTCCTGTCCCGCGATGGTGGAAATAGCTGGGCAAAGATCAACAACGGTCTAAACAGCCATGAAAAGATTATCGACGCAAAGCCCGATGCGCATGACCGGCGACTGCTCTGGGCCGCCGGTTGGGGAAGCGGCTGGAATGTCGGCGTCATCGGCGAATAGCCCATGACTAGGAGGCGCCGCCCCGTCAGTTGCAGGATGGCGCGGGCACCCGTTCGATCTTCCCCACCAGCACCGTGTAGGCGAAGATCCCGATGAGCGTCACAACGCACATATAGATCAGCGCAGGGGTGAAATTACTGCCCTCAATCAGCAGGCCGATCACCAGCGGCGTCACCACGGCGGATAGGCCACCGATGAAGTTGAACACGCCGCCTACGAGCCCGATATGGTTGCGTGGCGCCAGCAGCGAGATGAAAATCCAGGTAATCGACGCCAGCCCATTGCCGAAAAACGCCAGCGACATGATGACCATGACCTGGAGGTCGGTTTCGGCATAAATCGCACTCACCATGCTGGTCGAAAGGGCGATGCCGATCAGGACCGGTGCCTTGCGTGCCAGCCCCTGATCGACTCCGCGTCGCACCATCCAGTCGGACAGCGTGCCGGAAAGCAGGATGCCGCAGAACGCCGCCAGGAACGGGGCGGAGGCGATGAAGCCCACCTTAGCGAACTCGATGCCGCGGCTCTCGACGAGATAGGTCGGAAACCAGGTCAGGAAAAAGATCGAGACGGTACCGATGCAGAACTGCCCCAGATATACGCCCCACAGCTTCCGGCTCGACAATGCCACCGACAGTCCGCTGAGCGCCGGCGCCTTCGCCGCCTTTGCAGCGGACCCACCGTCATGCCGGTCGGCCCAGTCGATCAGCGCGCCGCCCGCTGCCATTGCCCTCCGCTCCGGTTCGGTCAGCCGCGCGTCCTGGTCTGGATCGCGATACAGAATGTGCCAGATCCATGCCCACACGATGCCGACAGCGCCACAGGCATAGAATAGGGCTCGCCAGCCGAACTCCGCCTGAAACGCCACGAGCAGCGGCGCGAGAAATGCGAGGCCGAGATATTGGCCGGACGTGTAGAATGCGATCGCTCCGGCCCGTTCGCGTTCGGGAAACCAACTGGTCACCACGCGATTGTTGATCGGATAGGAAGGCGCCTCGAACACGCCGACCAGGACGCGGCACACAACCAGCATGATCAAGGTGCCAGCCATCCCCTGAACGATCGTCGCGATTGACCACAGCGTCAGCAAAAGGGGGTACAGCAGGCGCGGCCGAACGCGGTCCGCCAACAGCCCGCCGGGAATCTGGAACAGCGAATAGGTCCAGGCAAAGGCTGAAAAGACGATCCCCATCTCGATCTTCGTCAGCGAAAGGTCGCGCGCCAGATCGATCGCCGCGATCGAGATGTTGGTCCGATCGAGATAGTTGATCACGACCGTCACGAACAGTGCGACCAGAATGGTGAAGCGACGGCGCGGCATCGTCCTTACCAGTTGGTGTAGGAACCGTCGGGCTTATACCGCCGCGGGCATTCCCAGAATGCGAAGCTGCCGGCGCGCACCGCTGCTTCATCGACTTCAAGGCCCAGGCCGGGCGCGGTCGGAATGGCAAAGCGGTTCCTGTCCAACTGCGGCCGATTCGGGAACAGACGGTCATAATCGGCCGTGCTTCGCCCATAGGGATCGACCTCCTGCCAGGACAGGTTCGGCACCGCCGCCGACATATGGATCGTCGCCATCGTGCATATCGGCCCGAGCGGGTCATGAGGCATGATGTCGATATAATGCGCTTCCGCCATCGCCGCGATTTTCATCGCCTCGGTAAAGCCCCCGACATTGCAGATGTCGATCCGCGCGAAATTGGTGAGGCCGCTTTCGATATAGGGGAGGAAATCCCATTTCGACGCGAACTCCTCGCCGATCGCAAAGGGCATGTCGGTCATGCTGCGCAGCTGGGTATAGGCCGCCGGGCATTGCTGGCGGATCGGTTCCTCGAGGAAATCAAGCGTACCGCTCGGCATGCGCTGGCAGAAGGACGCCGCTTCGGCCGGTTGCAGGCGATGGTGGAAGTCGATACCCAGCGCAACATCGCTTCCTAAAGCGGCACGCGCTTCGATCACCGCGTCGGCGGCAATGGCGATCGCCTTGCGCGGATCATAAACGTGCGGGCCAGCGACAGACTCACCGGTGGTCGCGCGAATGCAGTCCCACCCCATGTTCTTGAGCCGCACCATGTCGGCGATCATCGCTTCGCCATGCGCTTCGGTCGTGGTGATGAAACATGGAATATGGTCGCGTTGTGCTCCGCCGAGCAATTGATGTACCGGCACGCCCAGCGCCTTCCCGGCGATATCCCAAAGCGCAATGTCGATCGCGGAGATGGCCGCAGTGATCGTGCGTCCGCCCTCAAAGTAAGCGCCGCGATACATTTCCTGCCACAGCGCGCCAATCCTGCGCGCGTCCTGACCAACCAAAAATTGCTTCAGGTGCTCGACCATCGCTGTGACCGCGAGCTCGCGCCCCGACAGCCCGGACTCGCCCCATCCGGCAATCCCCTCATCGGTCTCAACTTTGACAAGGCAGATGTTGCGGTGATCCGCCCACAAGGGAAACGCCGAGATGTCGGTTATCTTCATTTTTAGCCCCTGCAACTGCGCCGCTCGCGCGCGTAGATCGACAGCCTGGCCGCGGCCCCGAGTCCGGGCCGGCGCCTGCTCATTTTTTCTCGAATCGACGCTGATACAGGCCGTAATTCACGCGCCGGGCGGATTCTGCCATCTCCGGATAGGGAATATCGGTGGTCGTGACCCAGCCGACATTATAGTTCTCGCCATCATAGGAGCGGCCGGTCACATCATCGTCAATATACTGGAACCAGTGCGCGCCGACCATCATCGGATGATCGATGACGCTGTTGATATACTGCTCATAGATCCGCGCGCGATCCTTCTGGTCCGACGCAGCGATCAGCCCGGGATGATAAAAGGGGGTGTCGGATGTAGCGCCGATATGGAACTCACCGATGATGACCGGCTTGTCATAGGCGTTCAGGAAATCCCATTTGTCAGGATGCATGACTTCCTTGTAGTTATTGAAGCTCAGTACGTCCGAATGCTTTAACGACGCCTCGATAATCTCTTCGGGCATGCCCCACTGCGCCATGCGCACGCCCATATACATGTGGTTGGGCATGACACGCTTGAGCTCGCTTTGGACGGTGCTGAAATATCTCTCGCCATAATCGCGCATCATCCGCGACAGATCCGGTCGCGCCGCTTCCAGCTGTACCGGAACGGCGCCCGTGCCGAACGCTTCCCAGCTGGCGAACTTCGTGCCCCACACAGCGTTGAGCGCCGCAACCGTCTTGTACTGGTCACGCAGCATCTGCGTGAAGCGTGCCTTGGCCGGGCTCTCGGAGATTTTCTTACTCAGCGCGTCCAGTACCACGCCATATCGCGTCGCTGTCGTGTCGCCGCGGCCCCAGCTCTTTTCATTGTCCACGAACACGCCGACGCACCAAGGCGAATTCTGAACTTCGCGTGCGATCTGCTCGATGGTCAGTCGCGCGCGGCGTACAAAGTTTGGATCATAAACGTCCGGCAGCGGCGACCATACGTCGTCGCCCGACGACAGCGTCTTGAAGTTTCCGATGATCCAGCCATTGGCGAAATAGGGGATGCGACCATTCTGGTAGAAGCTGGGATCCACCCAATTGCCAAATGAGGTCATGCCCCAATCGCGCATCCGGTCAATCGTCACCTTGCGCCAGGTCGCCATGTAATCCTTGCCGTAGCGACGCTCGAGATTGGCCTTGTAGAAGCTGAAGATCTCGCCGTGTTGGACGGCGCCGCGCTTCGTCTCGCGGGCATAGCCATAATGGCTGCCGAGCGGGTCGTCATAGGTCGGCAGCCATTCGAACATCTGCCGCCTGAGCGGAGAGGCGAGAAACCGGCTGGCGCGGTATTTCTTGTCGACCGGAACGATGTCAACCGAATCGTCGGGTGTGAGCTCCTCGGGATCGATGAACCGCGCTTCGGGATCGTTGAAATCATACCCCGTGATCGTCCCCATGTTCGCCATACGGATATTGGCCAAGCCGTTCGAAAAGAACAGGTGGCCGTCCGGATCGATCATCCACCATTTTCCGTCGACTTTCTCCGCTCGGAAGAACCCCGTGCCCTTGCGCTTCGGCCCATCGGC
>NZ_MDDS01000011.1 GCF_001721295.1 Sphingomonas turrisvirgatae
CCGTAGAGGCGCTCGCCTACCCCGTGCCCAGATGGCGGAATTGGTAGACGCACCAGCTTCAGGTGCTGGCGGTCGCAAGGCCGTGGAGGTTCGAGTCCTCTTCTGGGCACCATTTTCCTGTTCGCAAACGTTCGCGACGGTTGAAAAACCCCCAGAAATCCGCCAAAAACAAGCGTCGAGCTGACCGGGGTCGTTCGCCTCAATTCGCCCAAATTCGGGGGCCTTTGGGGGCTTTTCCTGGGGGCCCCGGCCAAGCCCCTTTAGAAAGGCCCCCAACGTGCCGCTGTCTGACTTGGCTATCAAAGCTCTGAAGCCCGGCCCCAAGGCTGTAAAAGTAAGTGATGAGAAGGGCTTATTTCTACTGCTCACGCCCAGCGGAAGCAGGCTTTGGCGGTTCAAGTACCGATTCAATGGCAAGGAGAAGAAGCTCGCTTTTGGCAGCTATCCTGAGATTCCGCTAAAAGAGGCGCGTCGACGTAGGGACGAAGCACGATCACAGATTGCTCATGGCATTGACCCGTCAGAAGCCAAGCGCGCCCTAGCGGATGCTGAGGCCGAGAGCGCTCGCAACTCGTTCTCCGTGATCGCTGAGGAGTATCTCGAGTTGATGGAGAAGGACGGCCGGGAGGCGGTCACGATCAAGAAATCTCGGTGGCTACTCAGTTTGATGGAGAAGGATCTCGGCGCCCGACCGATCACCGGGATCAAGCCCCCTGAGCTTCTTGCTGTCCTGCGGAAGACCTCTGACAAAGGGCATTACGAAACTGCGCGCCGGATGCGGTCGCTGGCGAGCAGGGTGTTTCGCTATGCGGTCGCTACGTCCCGGGCCGATGGTGATCCTACCAGCCTCCTGCGCGGCGCACTACCAGTGCCCAAAGTTAAGCATCACAGCGCCATCATCGATCCGAAAAAAGTCGGTGCTCTGCTACGCGCGATCGATGGCTTCGACGGGCAGCCACTGACCAAGATCGCCTTGCAGCTGACCCCACACCTTTTCGTTCGCCCAGGCGAGCTTCGCCGGGCGGAGTGGCCAGAATTCGATCTGGAAAAGGCGGTCTGGACGATCCCGGCGGAAAAGATGAAAATGAGGCGGGCGCACATGGTGCCGCTGTCGCGCCAAGCGCTTGAACCTCATACAAAACGCCCATGCGCTGAGCGCTCGACAGAGGTACGTGTTTTCGTCGCTTTACCCGGGCAATCGCCCCATGTCCGAAAATACGATCAACGCTGCTCTACGTCGACTGGGGTTTAGTGGCGACGAGATGACTGCTCACGGTTTCAGGGCAATGGCAGGTACCCTGCTTAACGAGTCGGGCCGATGGAACGCGGACGCAATCGAACGCGCACTTGCACATCAAGAGGTAAACGCTGTGAGGGCAGCCTATTTGCGCGGTCAGCATTGGGAAGAGCGGGTAGCTATGGCCCAATGGTGGAGTGACTATCTCTCAGATTTGGCGGCAGCTTAGCGCCTCAATACTCGCCATTCAGCCTGCGCGGGCATTATCCAGAAAGCAGCCGTCTGTTAATTCAGAGTTGAGTGACGGCTGGATGGTTTTTGAGTTCAAGGCTCAGGACCCCGGTGCGCTTCCATGCTGGGGAAAAGCGGCGCTGAAGTCCCCGTGCACCTTCATCTCGATTCAGGGCGGTTTCGTCGTTTCGTGCGGAATCCGTCCGCAGTGGTGACGAACAGCTGGTGCCGGTTGCAGTGCGTGGCATCGAACGACGATGACGATCTCATCCAAGGCATTTGTATTGCGCCGGTCCGCAAAGCTGGCCGGCTGGATCGGCTTCGCGTCGTTCGAACTTCTGGTTGTCGCGCTCGTCAGCCTCGTGGCTTCGGTCCGTTGTTGCGGCGCCCACAGTCCGGCCGGTCCTCAATCGCCGGGCGAGTGGCTCGCGCTCGCGCTGTTTGCCCCTGTCATGCTGCTGCTCGGCGCAGCAGTGGGCGGCGGGATCGCGTGCGCGTTGGAAGGCCTGCTGCGTCTTTTCGCCCGCATAGCCGAATCACGTCCGGACGGATCTTCGTCGTAAGCGCGGGCATTGCCGTCGCGGCCTGCTGGCCAAAACAGCGACCAGCGACCGACAAGGCATCCCTCACTTCAGCGAGGAAACCATCATGACTTCAACGCCTGTCAAGCTTGCCCTGGCCGGACTGGCCACAGCTGCCGCCATCGGCCTTTCCTCTCCCGCTCACGCGGGCACCGGGTGCAACGGCGTGGTCAACATTCTCGTGTGGGGCTGTGCCCCCTGGGACAACAACAACGGGCCGCAATACCCCTACTACAAGAAGAAGCAGGTCACGATCCAGGCACCGCGGGGCAGCCGGATCACGATCAAGGACGGACATGCAGTCGTGAACGTGAACGGCCGCGACTATCCGGTGGTGAATGGCGCCAGCGGCGTCATTGCGGCGGGCGGTGGCAATGTCGTGTCGGCAGGCGGTGGCAACGTCATTTCAGCGGGGGGGCTGAACCTGCGGGTCTGGACTTAGAACTGACGCGCAGGGGCGGCGATCGCGGCGAGAAAGTCGTCGATCGCCGCCATTGCCGCGCTCCGCACCGGCTCTCGCTCGCGCAGCAATTCGTGCGCCACGCCCTTGCCGAACCGACACAGGGTGACGTTCGGAAGCTGCCCGATCAGGCGTAGCGCGGCACCGCTGTGAGTCAGGCGGTCGCGATCGGCGACCATCAGCAGCAAAGGGATATGCAGGCTCCCGACCTCCGGGTTTGCGCGCAGCTTTCTGCTTGAGGAAAACGCTTCCGCCAACCAGCTCCAGCTCGGCGGCCCCAGGCGAAATGCCGGGTTCTCGTCCAGCCAGAACTGCTCGTCGAGATACCGCTCGAGGTCCCCCGTCATCATCGACATGCTGTCGATCTGATTCGCCGCGCTCGCGCTTTCCCTCCACGGCCCGCGCGCTCCATTGCCGCGACGGACTTGCCAGGAAGCAATGGCCTCGCTCAGACGGACGCCGAGCGGTGTACGGATACGGATCATCGGCGACAGCAACACCGCCGCATCGGGCACGACCTTACGTTCGACGAGCGCGCGCAGCAGCAGATGCCCGCCCATCGAATGGCCCATCACGACATGTGGCCCTGCTGTGCGGTCCCGCCATGCCGCGGCGACGTCGGCCAGGTCGGCAACAAGGCGCGCGAAACTTCCGCTGTGCCCAATCAGCGGGTCTGCGGTCAGCCGGGGCGACCCTCCATGCCCACGCCAGTCGAATGCATCGACATTCCAGCCGCACTCGCGCCAATGCCCGAACGCTTCGAGATACTTCTCGAAAAAGTCGCCGCGGCCGCCCAGGAACAAGATCGATCCGCGCGGCGCGTCCGTCTCCCACCGGAATGTACGCAGCGGGTAGGCATCGTCGGTTTCGTACCATCCGACCGACGCATCGTCATGCACTCGCCGCCGCAGCAGCGCCCCGATCTGCGCTCCGCTCACTCTTCGATCGCCCCGGTGACTGCGGCCAGCACCTGGGACCTGTACAGCGGTCCGACGGGGACCACGCTGTTGTCTGCCAAGGTCAGCTTGAGGACCTTCCCTCTCCGATTGATTCCCCGGACCGCGGATGGCCTGACAAAGGCCGAGCGATGCGCGCGGATCAGTCCGCCGGCGATCATTCGCGATTCGAGCTCTGCCATGGTGATCCGGTAGAGATAGGCCCGGTCGGCGGTATGAAAATAGACATGGTCGCGCGCCGCTTCCACACGCTGGATGCTCTCGACGCTGACGCGTGCGAGTCCGGTGCGCACCGGCACCCAGAACACATCCTCTTCCTGGCTTTCAACTGGCGTGGCGATCGGCGCCGGCGCTCCGGCGCGTCGGGCGGCCTGGCGCTCGCGTAGCCGCGTCAGCATCTTGGCGAGGCGCAGGCGGCGGAGCGGCTTTAGCACATAATCTGCAGCACCCAGTTCGAAGGCATCGACCGCATATTCCTCGTGCGCGGTCAGAAACACGATGTCGATGTCCTGCGGCACCAACTCGATCGCGGTTTGAATGCCGGTCTTGCCGGGCATGCTGATGTCGAGGATGACCGCATCGGGAGCCGCGTCGGCGATCAGCGCGAGGGCGGCAAGGCCGTTGTCGGCCTCCCCGACAATCTCGATGCCGCCGTCTTCGCCGAGCAATGCGCGCGTCAGCTCGCGCGAGAGCGGTTCGTCATCGACGATCGCGATCCTCATGCCACCTTCTCTCGCTCAAGTGACGCGATCGGAAGGTCGATCGCGACCCGATAGCCGTTAGCGACAGGGCCATGCTCAATCGCTGCGCGGTCCCCATAATGCAGCTGGAGCCGGCGCCGGCTGTTGTCGATACCGATACCGTGACCCCGTCCTGCGCCACCGGAGCCATCGCTGGTATTGAAGAGCTCAATGCGAGCCACCCGGCCATCGCCGGTCACGCTGATGCGAATGCTTCCCGGTCCCTGGATCTCGGCCACGCCATGGCGCACCGCATTCTCGACCAGAGGCTGGAGCAGGAAATTCGGAAGTAGCAGTTCCTGCAGATCGGGATCGAGTTCGATCGCCAGGCTAAGCCGGTCGCCGAAGCGGGCGCGCTCGATTTCCAGATAGGCGCGGATCGTCGCCAGTTCCTGCGCGATCGGCACCATCGCATCAGGTCGCGAGACCAACGCCGCACGCAGAAAGTCGGCAAGGCGGCCGAGCATGTCTTCCGCCTCGTCATCGCGCCCCCGCACAACCAGGCTGGAGATGCCGTTGAGGGTGTTGAACAGAAAATGCGGGTTGAGCTGAAGCCGCAGCGCCGCCGCCTCCGCACGGCTCGCCGCGGCGGCAAAGCTTATCGCGCGCGCCTCGTTCAGCCGAGCCATATCGGTCGCGCGCGCAGCCCAGACGAGCGCGATCGACAGATACATGGTCCAGCAATAGAGGATCAGCATCAGCACCAGACGCTGCGGCTGCATACCGACCGCCCAGTCTTGCCAGCTCGGCACTATGGTGAGGGCAAGCAGCTGAAGCAGCGCCTGGTCGGCTAGAGTCTGGATCATCGCCGCTACCAGTCCGGCAATTGCCATGAGCAGCCATTTTACGTGTCCCGCCCGTTCCGCCAGATGGTCGAGCAACAGGCTCAGCGCCACGGCCTGCGCGATGCCGAGCAGCAGCAGCGGGACATTGGCAACCACCATCATGCCGCCCGCAAAACGCCCTTGAGCTATCGCGCCGCCGATCACCAGGGCATATCCGAACAGCCACAGGACTGCGCAAAGCCGGATGGCCGTCCCACGCATGATGCTACGCAAGATACGCTGCACGCAAACCTCTGTACGCTATAGAAAATGCGCCCCCAACCCCCCTCGGAAATGCGGCAATTCGGTCGTGCTGCCAAGCGCTTTTGTCGCATTGAGGTCCGCCGGGCGGTGCCAGTGCCCCGCTGGTCGCGCGCCGCTCGTGCCGGCACCGCCGGACTGCAAGCAGGATCAGCAATATCGTCGCACGAGAGGCATATGATCCGCTTTCCGATTATTCTGCTTGTTTCCGCTTCGTTGCTGGCGTCTGGCTGCGGAGCGCAGGACTTTGGCGACCTGCCCGAGGATCCCAAGGAACGCGCCCTGCTGTGCACCCGCGCAGGGGTAATGCTCATCGGGGCGACGCCGTCGAAGGACAAGGAACGCTTCGATCGGGTGTCGGCGAAGGGCCGCGAACTGGCGAATGCGAACGGCTTTTACTCGCTTTTCCCGGGAAGCAACGAGGATCCAGGCAAAGCGCTGGGAGCCGAAGCGACGATCCAGTCGGCGGTAGGGTCGCACTGGGCGACGACGATCAACACCTGCTTCAAGGCCTATGGCATCGAGGAGGAACCGGTCCCTGAGCTGCCACGCGAACCCTATGAACGCACGGTCGTTTGCGCGGCGGCGATCGCTTACGACAATCTCGGCGGCCGGGACATGGATGCCGAGGCACGCATCATCTATGATCCGCAGGCCGGATATCTGCTGCACAAGGCGGCGATTCTTGCAGGTGGCGCCGACAAGCTGGCCACCGCCAATGACGACGCCACCGCGCTACTCGGGCAGGTGATGACCGCCGGGACGGCGCGGGCATGGGCGGCGGAGTGCCGCAGGAGCGACCCGAAGATCGACAAGGCGGCGGCCGCGTTGCCCACGGACGACGCGGCCGCGCTGACGATCTGCGACGATGTCCTGAGCTTCGCGGAAGAAGGCGGGCTGGCGAAGGGCGCGAAGGAGAGCGCGCCCGCCAAGCGCTACGCCGCGGTCTATCGCACTGTGCACGCGCAGTTCTCGGCGATGCCCACTCCTGCTTCCGAGGCGATAGAGGCCGCGATCAAGGCGGTCGCCGAGTCCGGACGGCTCGACCAGATCGGCGACCGGTGCGTCGCGCGGTTCGGCAGTTGAGTTTGGGGGTGTAGAAATGGACGTCTTTACCGCAGTTTCGTTGGGCCTGATCCTGCTCGGCATTCCGATCGCCTGGTTCGGTATCCACCGCTATCGCAAGCAAGGACGGCGTTTCGCCAGCGCAAGGGCGCACTGGAAGCGGACGGATGCGGAGGTGATCGATGCGCAACTGGTCGATCGCGAGAGTACCGATAGCGACGGCGATTCGACGACCTGGTATGAGCCAAAACTTCGTTATCGCTACGCGGTGGCCGGGCAGGTGTTCGAGGGGGATCGAACCGCCCTTTGCACGGCGCTTCGATTCTCGCTGTTTCCACCGGCGCAGCAGTGGCTGCTGGCGCATCCGCCGGGCACGGTGATCGACCTCTGGTACGACCCCGCTCAACCTCAAGACAGCGCGCCGCTTCTCGACAAGCCGAGCCTTTTCGCTGCGGCGGCACTGGTGATCGTCGGCGGTGGCTTTGCGGGATTGGGCGCGGCGCTGCTTGCAGGCTTTGCCTGACCGCACCCTGAATTCGTTGCGACAGGTACGGGCGATCCCGTCCCTGTCGACGCCAAGTGTGGGAGCCCTTCATGCAAAAGACCTTCACGATGATTTCCGTCGCGGCACTGATCGCGCTCGGACTGGTTGCAGGCGCTAGCGCCGCATGGACGGGTAGCATTCGCGTCCTTCAGGTGGATCCATGGGACAACGCACGCTACCTCATCGGCGTGAAATCGAGCGCTGAAGCGCTCAGGATCATCGACAGCGGTCAGTTCGACATCAATCTGGAGAATGAGGAGGGTTACACACTCCTTCACTTTGCGGCAGAGGCAGGCGATCTCGAGCTGGTCAAGGCCATGCTTGCCCGAGGTGCCAACCCTAACGCCAAGAACAATTCGGTGGGGTACACACCCTATCAGATGGCCTATTCAACGTCGGTCAAAGCCGAACTCCGCAAGGCGATGAGCGCCGCGCAGGCCCCCACCCGCGAGGCCGGCGGCGCAGCATCGCCTAAGGGTGCGTCTAAGGCCGCCCCCGTCAAGTCGAATGGCATGTGCGAGATGGCGCGCAACGACCCTGCGAGCAGCAGCCGGTCGCCGGCATTGCGGCCGTTCCTCGCAGCGAAGGACGCGATCTGGTATAACAAGCCTGACGAGCTGACCGGTCTGCTCGAAGATTGCGTAGGGGTGAACCAGCAGGACGAATATGGTTGGTCTCTGCTCCATCAGGCAGCGCAGCGTGACCGGGTCGAACTGGCAAAGATTCTGCTGAACAAGGGCGCTAGCAATGCCCTTCGCAACAAGGATGGCCAGACTCCGGGGCAACTCGCCACCTCGCCTGAAATGAAGGCGCTGCTCGGCGGATCCGTCGCGACGGCGAAGCCAGCAACCTCGCGCGATATCGGATGCCAGCAGAAATATCGGGCCGATTCAGCACTTTGCTCCGATTCCACCTGCCGGATGCGTTCGATGCGCAAATGGCAGCAATGTCTAAAGACTGGCAATTACTGGTAGCAGCGGACCCAGTTGCACCGGGATTGGAAACACTGCGGGCTTGCCCAGTGGGCAGAGCATGCCGAACTCTTGTTGCGCTTCGCCGGCCACCGCTTCCAGGAGACGAGACAGACGTCCGACCGACGCGATTAGTGGGCGTTGGAGTCCGACGATCAGCAGCGAAATCAACCTCGCCGCCCTTCGGTCGGAATCTGATCGTCGGCTTTACCCGCCGCCTGAGTTGAGAGTGAGCATTCCGCTCCCCGCCCACATTCGACCGACTGATCAACGGTCGAGTACTCGATTTTTGCGCATGGCAGCTTTCGCACATTCTAAGCCAAGAGCTGACTGTCAGCTACCGGCCCAGTAGCGGCCATTTTTGTCCCATCGAGGAGTTTATCCACAGCGTTCTGAAAAGAAGTGTAGCCTTATCGAACCTGCTCAGTACCAGCTGACCCGCCGGATGAACATAAGAAGAACGGAAGCGGATCGTTCCTGATATTTCGTGGTCACCTGCGGAGGAGGCAGGCGCTATGCCGATGCTATCTAAGTTGGCAGCAATTCGCCTTAGTTGCGGTCGTTCCACCTGTTGCCGGACGATCCCGAAAGCTGCCGCTCGTCAGAGCCTGCATAAGTGTTGCGAGCGTAAAATGCTCGACGGGCACGCAGCGCTTCCAATTAGAGGGTTGGAGTAGCTGCACTCAGATTTGGTGCTACAAGGTCGCGACATCTAATTGAAAGGCGAGAGCGGACCCGTGAAATCCTTCGAACGCCGCCTCAACGCCATTGTGAACAACTCGACCATGGCGATCTTCCTGATGGATGATCGGCAGCATTGCATCTTCATGAACCATGCCGCCGAGGAGCTGACTGGCTATCGGTTGGAGGAAACGCTGGGTCGTCCGCTGCACGATGTCGTTCACCACCAGCGACCCGACGGCAGCCCCTATCCACTCGCGGAGTGCCCGATCGACCAAGCCTTTCCAGAGCGCGATCGAATGCAGGGTGAAGAGGTCTTCGTTCACAAGGACGGACACTTCTACCCCGTCGCGTTCACGGCATCTCCAATCCTCGGCGATGACGGCCTCCCTGTCGGCACGATCATCGAAGCGCGTGATCTCACCGCAGAGAAAGCGCGCGAGTCAGCGCTTAAGGAGAGCGAAAGCCGGTTCCGCAACATGGCGGATCATTCACCCGTCATGATGTGGGTCACCGACCCTGACGGCTATTGCATTCACCTCAATGCGCGTTGGTACGAATTCACGGGTCAGGCGCCGGGAACGGGCGAGGGTTACGGCTGGCTCGACGCGGTGCATCCAGACGACCGACTGCTAGCGGAGCAGGCGTTCGTCGCAGCCAATGCGGCCCGACGCGACTACCGCGTCGATTTCCGTTTGCGGCGCGCGGACGGCATGTATCGCTGGACGATCGACGCGGCAGCAGCAAGGTTCGATCAGGACGGTCGCTATCTCGGCTATGTCGGCTCGGTGATCGACATCGATGAACGTCGCGAGGCTGAGGACAAGCTCGCACTGAGCGAGGAGCAGCTGCGCCTGGCCACCGAGGTAGGCGAGATCGGCCAGTGGGACGTCGATCAGGCAACCGGCAGCATGTTCTGGCCGCCACGCGTCAAGGCGATGTTCGGCATCTCGCCCCATGTGCCGGTAACGTTGGAGGACTTTCATAACGGCGTTCATCCCGATGACCGCGAGAAGACCCGCGCCGCCTATGAGGCCGCGAGCGATCCCGACCGTCGTGCGCTCTATGACGTCGAATATCGCACGGTCGGCAAGGAAGATGGGATCATCCGCTGGGTGGCCGCGAAAGGCCGCGGCTTGTTCAATGCCGATGGCGTCTGCTTCCGGGTGATCGGCACGGCGATCGACATCACCGCCCGTAAGGCGGACGAAGCTCGCCTGCGCGAGCTCAACGAGCGGCTGGAGCAGGAAGTTACGGCGCGGATCGCCGAGCGCAACCGGGTGTGGGAGATGAGCCGCGACCTGTTCGCGATCATGGGCTTTGACGGTCACCTCAAGGCGATCAACCCGGCCTGGGAAGTCACCTTGGGCCGCGACGTTGAAGCGCTCCTCGCGCTGTCGTTCCGGGACCAGGTGCATCCGGATGACCATTCCGCCGTTGAATCGATGATGGAGCAGCTGCTTCGCGGCGAAACCGTTGAGCGCTTCGAAGACCGCCTACGCCACGCGGATGGATCGTGGCGCTGGATCTCGTGGACACTCGTGCCTGAGGGTGATGTGTTCTATGCCGTGGGTCGCGACGTAACCCCCGAAAAGGCAGCCGCAGCAGAGCTGGAGCACGCGCAGGAAGCGCTGCGCCAAAGCCAGAAAATGGAAGCAATGGGTCAACTGACCGGCGGCGTCGCTCATGATTTCAACAATCTTTTGACGCCCATCGTGGGCTCGCTAGACCTGCTGCAGCGAAAGGGCCTTGGCGGCGAGCGCGAGCAGCGGCTAATCGAAGGCGCGATCCAGTCTGCCGAGCGTGCCAGGACATTGGTTCAGCGTCTGCTTGCCTTCGCACGACGCCAGCCGCTTCAACCTACCGCAGTCGATGTCGGCCAACTTGTGAATGGTATGGCTGACTTGCTTGCTAGCACGACTGGCCCTCAGGTTCGTGTTGTTGTTGACGCGGCCGACGGACTGCCGCCTGCCAATGCCGATCCCAACCAGCTGGAGATGGCGCTACTTAATCTGGGCGTGAATGCTCGCGACGCCATGCCAAAGGGCGGCACATTGAAGATCATCACGACCCGTGAAGTGGTGGATTCCGAGACCGGTCCGTTGCAAGCAGGTCAGTATGTCAAGCTGTCGGTAGCCGATACGGGCGTCGGGATGGACGACGCAACGCGCGCGCGCGCCATCGAGCCCTTTTTCTCAACGAAAGGCATTGGCAAGGGCACTGGCCTTGGGCTTTCGATGGCGCACGGCTTAGCGGCGCAATTGGGAGGCGCCCTCATCATCCAAAGCGAACAGGGCGTCGGCACGAACGTAGATCTGTGGCTTCCCGTCAGTGGAACGTCGGCAAGCAGCGGGGAAGTCTATGATGTCGGCGCGATGATCGGTGATGCTCGCGGAATAGCGCTGCTCGTGGATGACGAGCAGGCAGTTCGGGCGAGCACCGCCGACATGCTGGCCGAGTTTGGCTTCCAGGTGCAGGAAGCCACCTCCGGAGAGACGGCGCTGGCGCTGGTCGCTGATGGGCTGATGCCTGATCTGCTCGTCACCGACCATCTTATGCCGGGCATGACCGGAGTGGAACTCGCCCAGACGCTTCGAGAGACGTTCCCGCAGCTGCCCGTGCTGATCGTTTCGGGCTATGCGGAGGTCGAGGGAATTGCACCAAGCTTGCCACGGCTGGCAAAGCCTTTCAAACGTGCCGAGCTCGCAGCAAGCCTTGCCGTGCTTATGGCGCGTACCGAGCCTTAATTAGCAACGCTGGCACTACAGCTAATCTTGATCGTTGCGATTGCGAATATCAATTGGCAGCTGAAGAGCATGATCGGACCAGACGATTTGCAACGCTTCAATCCCCGAGAGAACTCCGACGTAGACCCCACGGGTCTGGCAGCCGGCACGCCAGCAGCTGGCAGTGCCGACACGGAGCACGAAGACATTATGGGGCGTCCGGGGCTCAAGCACTGGCGCGAGAGCACGATCACCGATCCCGATCTTCAGGCACGTGGCGGCGTTTTCTTCGCCGCGATCGAGATGACTCGGATGCCGATGATCCTGACCGATCCCAACCTTTCGGACAATCCGATCGTCTTTGCGAACAAGGCGTTTCTCGACCTGACAGGGTATGAGGAAGAGGAGGTGCTCGGTCGCAACTGCCGGTTTCTTCAGGGTGCGCAGACCGATCGCAACTCAGTCGCCGAACTGCGCGAAGCGGTCGATGCGAAGTCGTCCATCGCCTTGGAGATCCTCAACTATCGACGCGATGGGTCGGCCTTCTGGAACGCCGTGTTCATCGGCCCGGTGTACGATACTGAGGGCAAGCTGCTCTACTTCTTCGCCAGCCAACTGGACGTCACGCGCCGCCGCAATACCGAGCAGTCGTATCGACAAGCGCAGAAGATGGAATCGATCGGCCAGCTCACGGCCGGATTGGCGCATGATTTCAACAACCTCCTTCAAGTCGTCAACGGCAATCTGGAAATGCTCGCGGCTGCCAAGGACCCGGATCGGATCCAGCGCCACATCGCGGCTGCGCAGTCGGCGGCCGAGCGCGGCGCGAAGCTGACCCGGCAACTGCTTGCGTTCGCACGCAAGACGCGGCTCGAGCCGCGGCCGGTCGACCTTTCGCAGCTCATGAGCGAGTTCAGCGATCTGATCGAAACGTCGATCAACAAGCAAGTCGACCTGCATTTGAGCCTTCGGCGCGGACTCCCTCACGTCGTGGTCGATCCCGACCAAATCGAAATGGCGCTGTTGAACATCGTCAACAATGCGCGCGATGCGATGCCCGCTGGCGGGATGATCACCATTTCGACAGTGCCGGTACACCTCAATGGCGATGCTGAAGCGCGCGACTTGCCGTCGGGAGACTATGTCGCGCTCGAAGTGCGGGACACCGGTACTGGCATGCCGCCCGAGGTCGTCGAGCGGGCGACCGAGCCCTTTTTCACGACCAAGGGCGTGGGCAAGGGAACGGGCTTGGGCCTGGCGATGGCGAGTGGCTTCGTGCGGCAATCCGGTGGGCGTCTCGAAATCGAGAGTGAGCCGGGCGTTGGCTCGGTCATCCGCATTTTGCTGCCCATCATGGCAGCAAACGTTGCATCGGCTGACACGCGTCCGCGAGAGGCCGCGGACGCAGTTGCCGCGGGTGGCGCACAGCATATTCTGGTCGTCGAGGATAATGACGAGGTCTTGGCGCTCGCGCGTGAGATACTGGAAAGTGCCGGCTACACGGTCTCGACGGCCATCAGCGGCGAGCAGGGGCTCGATCGTTTCCAGGAACTCCATGCGAGCAATCGCATCGACTTGCTATTTACCGACCTCGTCATGCCGGGCGGCATGAACGGGCTGATGCTGGCCGATGCGATTTATGAGCGCGATCCCAGCGTCTCGGTCCTGATGACCACGGGCTATAACGAGGAGCTCGTCGTCAACGGCCCGCGCGCCCGCTCGACCGACGTTCTCAGCAAGCCATACCGTCGTGCCGAGCTTCTCGATCGAGTACGGCAGGCGCTCAATCGCAGGGGCGAGGGGATACAGCGAAGGAACCGCTCCGAGTTCGGCGCAGCGCAGGCTTAGTTGAGACACTTGGCGCAGGTAGCAAAGCGCCCCAATCTCGGCCGTTTAGCCTGATCTCACGCCACCCGAAAGCCTGCCGTCCGTTCATTTCGCACTGAGCAACAGCGAGAACGACTGGTTCGGGAACATCACCGTGATTGCCAAGCCAACGTCGAAAAGGCAGCTTTCAACCGACTCCGGGGTGACAGCAAGCGGCGGCAGGGAACCAGAGGTGGCCGCTAAGCGGCCCGGCGAACATTCAGCTGACCTACCTGCCTCGATTGAGATCGACGGCAGCTATGCGCCCTATAAGCGGTCATTCGACCAGCAGACCAGAGAACCCTAAAGCGGTCATTGGTTCAGCCTAGGCGAAAGCAGCAGATGCCGAGTGGGAAGTCTTCGAGGAAAGGTTAGAACGCTATCCGTGCTGCCATGAACGGGTACCCGCTCTACCCCTATCCGGTCTGCAGCCCTTGCAGCGTTTGCTCGATCGAACGAAACTCGCCACCCCTGATCGTGTCCTACCCGAGTGGCTGGCGACTAGTCGTCGGAGCCCATAGATGCACCCCAGTCGGTTCGCGCGGCTTTTTCATGCCATTCATCGACAAAGGTGCGCGCGGCCCAATCATCCCACGCCGCGATCATCGCCTTCAACCGCGCGGGTTCGTGTTTGGCGAGATCGCGCAGTTCGGTGCGGTCGGCGGCCATGTCGTACAGCTCCCAGGGGCCAGCGAGCCGCTGGACCGCCTTCCATTGGCCGTCGCGAACCGCCTTGTTGCCCTCATGCTCCCAAAACAGCGGCTGGCGGCGCTCGATTTTGCCGCCGGTAAAGGCCGGGACCAGGCTGACCCCCTCCATCGGCAGGATCGCATGGCCGCCGAAGCGCGCCGGATAGCGGGCACCAGCGAGCTGCACCAGGCTGGGCATCACGTCTATGACATGACCCGGTGTGCGCTCGAAGCTGCCCCGCAGCTTTGCCGCAATGCCACGTGGCCAGTGCGCGATCAGCGGGGTGGCGATGCCCCCCTCCGCTGTGAAATGCTTGAACGAGCGAAAGGGCGTATTCTGGAGCATCGCCCAATTCATCCCGACGAACACATTGCTCTGCGGCCCGCCCCACGGCGCCGGGCCGGTACGACCACGCGGTCCCGATTCGGCGTTGCCCCATTGTCGGACATGATCAGGATCAGCGTGTTGTCGAGCATCTTGCGTTCGCGCAGATGCGCGACGAGGTCGCCGACCGACTTGTCCACGCGCGCGACGGCAGCGGCATAAACCGCCATCATCGCGTCGAACCGCTCGCGCTGGGCGGGGGCCAGACTGTCCCATTCGGTCGCGCTTTGCGGGCGCGGGGTGAGCCCCTTGTGCGGGCCGATCAGCCCCATCTGCTGCTGGCGGGCATAGCGCTCCCGGCGCAGCTGGTCCCACCCGGCCATATATTTGCCCCGGAAACGGGCGATATCCGCCTCCGGCGCCATCAGCGGAAAATGCGGCGCGACATGGGCGAGGTATAGAAAGAAGGGCTTCTTCTTCGCCTGCGCCTCATCGGCAAACTTCATCCCCCATTGGGTCCAAAGGTCGGTGCCGTACCAATCCTTGCCAAGCATCGGATCGTCGGTGCGGATCGGGCGGCCATCAACCAGCAGCGTGCGCGTACCCGCGTCGGAGCGTGCCGCCTGTTTCGGATAGTAGATGCCGCCCGCGATCGCGCTCAGCGAGCGATCGAAACCACGCGCGACCGGGGTGGTCCCTGGCGTGTTGCCGAGGTGCCATTTGCCCGCCATCGCCGTGAAATAGCCCGCCTCCCGCAACACTTGCGGAATGGTCACCGCGCGCGGGTGCAACTGGCCATGCGTCCCCCGCGACTGTGGCAAGCGTAGGCCGCTGAGGTAGCCCATTCCCGCCTGATGCGGATTGAGTCCGGTAAGCAACGCGGCGCGGGTCGGGCTGCATCGGGCGTTGTTGTAGAATTGGGTGAAGCGCAGCCCGTCTTTCGCCAGCGCGTCGATATTGGGCGTCGGGATTTCGCCGCCATAACTGCCGAAGTCGGAGAAACCCATGTCGTCAACGAGGATGACGATGATGTTGGGACGCGGCGGTGCCTCGGCTGGCGGGGTCGGCTTGGCCGGAGTGCGTGCCAACAGCGGGGTGGCAGCGGTGGTTGCCGCCAGCGCGGCGAGCAGGAGTGTTCTACGCAACATGGGAATGCTCTCCGATAGCGGCGATAAAGGTAGCGGCGCGATCGCCGACTTCGGCGGCGGACAGGCCCGGCCTGTACAGTGCCGAACCGAGACCGAAGCCCGCAGCTCCGGCGTCGAGCCAAGGCTTCATATTGCCCGGCTCGATCCCGCCGACCGGCAGCACCCGCGCGCTTTTGGGCAGTACCGCACGCATCGCCCTGAGCACTGCCGGCGACGCCGCTTCGGCCGGAAACAGCTTGAGCGCGGTCGCGCCCGCGTCGAGCGCGGCGAACGCTTCGGTCGGGGTAGCGATGCCGGGCAGCGAGACCAACCCGCGCGCGGCGGTCGCGGCGATCACTAGCGGATTGGCGTTGGGCGAGATGACCAGCGTACCCCCCGCCCCCGCCACAGCGGCGACATCAGCCTCGCGCAGCACCGTTCCTGCGCCGACCATCGCGCGGTCGCCCGCCGCAGCGGCGAGCCGCGCGATGCTCTCGATCGGGTCGGGCGAATTGAGCGGCACCTCAATCAGGGCGAAACCCGCGCCGATCAGCGCCTCGCCGATCGGAACAACTTCGTCGGGGGTCACGCCGCGCAGGATTGCGATCAACGGACAGGCGGCAAAGGCGGCATCGAACTGGGCGAGGTGGCTCATGCTATGGCGGCTCCGACGGCGAGGATGCCGGCGACGAACGCGGCGTGGCTGTCGATCAATGCGGCGCTGCGGCCGTTTGCGGCGATCGCAGCGGTGTAGAGATTGCCCAGCTCGGGACCGGACAGGATGAAGATCGGCGCGTCAGGTGCCGCGGCGAGCCGCGCGGCGACATCGCTGCCGATCAGCAGCCCGCTGGCATAGGCGGCGGCATCGGCATCATCGCGCGTGCCGAGCATCTTTGCCGCGCGAATGCCAAACAGAGATGCGGCAAGGTCGCGACGCTTGCCGTCGACAACGCCCTCGAGAAAGGCTGAACTGGTGGTGACCTCACCGTGAAGCTGCGCGGCGAGCAGGCCATGGGCGCGCAGCAATGCGAACAGCTCACCGGTCATCGCGGTGGTAAAGTCGGCGATGCGCCCCTCCACCATTACCGCCCATTTGCAATGCGTCCCCGGCTGAACGAGCAGCGCGTCGCCGGGGACCAGCCCCGCCGTGACCGCGCCGAGCAATTGCACTTCCTCGCCGCGCATCACGTCCGTCGATGTCGAAACACCAGGGACGATCATCGTACGGTCGTCAATCCGCAACAGAGTGGCAGCCAGGTCCGATACCCCGGCGGGTGCCGGGACATAGGGTGCGACCCGCCAGCCGATGTTCGACCCGACCATCCCCGCCAGCAGCATCGGCAGATCGCCGAACCGCGCGCGGATCGCCGCCGCCTCCCCCGCGAAATCGGTGACGGCCGTGACACCGCGTTCGTCGCGTTCGGTGCGCACGACCGCTCCGTTCTCGATCCGGTAAACCCGGCGGTTGGTGGTTCCCCAGTCAACCGCCAGAAAAGCGTCGTCCATCCTCACCACCATGCGGTGTAAAGCGCGATCAGGATCACGACGACAATCGCGCCCGCAATGTTGAACCCGGCGGTGGTGCCGAACGATACGCCCTGCATGGTGATACGGTTACTGCCCTCACGCGCCGGGCGGACCAGTGAAACCACGACAGCCAGTGCGAGGCTGACGAAGAACACGATCATCATCCGGTTCATGAACGGCACCGCGTTGAGCGCAGCAACGCCGCCCCAGTCGGCGGGGAACCAGAACAGGAAGCTCAGCAGCACCGACGCCACCGCGCCGATCAGCGCCCCCGCCTCGGTCGCGCCCTTCCAGAACAAGCCGAGCAGGAAGATGACGGTGATGCCCGGTGTCACGAAGCCGGAGAATTCCTGGATATACTGGAACGCCTGGTCGAGGCTGCCGAGCAACGGTCGCGCGGTCGCAATCGCCAGCAGCGTGGCGACCACCGCGCTGATCCGGCCAACCAGCACCAGTTGCTTTTCATGCGCGGTGGTAAGGTCGGCTTTGCCGCTTGCGTCCTGCGCGCGGTTCTGAACGCCCTTTGCCTTTGCGTAAAGATCGAGCGTGAAGATGGTCGCGATCGAATTGATCTTCGACGCGGTCGACGCGATGATCGCCGCGACCAACGCCGCAAAGACCAGGCCGAGCAGGCCCACCGGCAACAGCCCCATCATCGTGGGATAGGCCTGATCCGGCTTGGCAAGATCGGGCGCCAGCAGCACGGCCGCGATGCCCGGCAGCACGATGATCACCGGCATCAGTAGCTTGAGGAACGCCGCGAACACCACGCCCTTTTGCGCCTCCGACAGGCTCTTCGCCGCCAACGCGCGCTGAATGATATACTGGTTGAACCCCCAATAGCTGAGGTTTGCGATCCACATGCCGCCGATCAGCACCGACAGCCCCGGCAAATCCTTGTAGAAAGGATTGTCGGGCGACAGGATCATGTCGAACTTCTCGGGCAGCTCGGTGGTCAGGCGGCTGAACCCGCCGAGCACGCCGGCGTCGCCGCCGATCTTGCTGAGCGTCAGATACGAGATGACGAGACCGCCGAGCACCAGCAAGGTAACCTGCACTATATCGGTCAGCGCCACCGCCTTGAGACCGCCCCGCAGCTGATAGACGAGCGCGAACACGCCAAGGCCGATCAGCGCTACATCCTGATTGACGCCTGCAACCTGAGTCACCGCGATCGAGCCGAGCCACAGGATCGAGGTCAGGTTCACGAACACGTAGAGTGCCAGCCAGAAGATCGCCATCACGGTGCGGATCGTCGGCCCGAACCGCTGTTCGAGGAACTGCGGCATCGTGTAGATTTCGTTCTTGAGAAAGATCGGCAGGAACCATTTGCCGACGATCAGCAAGGTCAGCGCCGCCATCCATTCATAGGATGCGATGGCAAGGCCGATGGCATAGCCCGATCCCGACATGCCGACGATCTGTTCCGCCGAGATATTCGCCGCGATCAGCGAGGCGCCGATGGCCCACCAGGGGAGCGATTTGGACGCAAGGAAATAGTCCGACGTGTCCTTGGTGTGCCCCGCCTTTTCGCGGCTGACCCATTGGGCCAGGCCGAATATTCCGATGGCGTATGCGATTACGACGATCAAATCGATTTGCGACAGGCTTGTCACCCCGTATCCCCTCCAGCTACGCACATGCAGCGTCTGGCGCGTACATTTATCTGATTAATTAGTCTTGTCTAGCGACGCGATCGGCATAATGTGGATTCCGGACGGACCACCAGCAGGGGAAGGTGAGGATTTTGGCGAGCGAATTGACGCTGGACGGGGCGGGACGGCCCGAACTCGGCCGAAACCTCACTTATGGGCTACTCGACAATCTGGGGCGCGCGATCGTCACCGGGCGGTTTGAAACGGAGCCCTTCCCGACCGAAGCTGAACTGGCAAAGCAGCATAACGTCAGCCGGTCGGTGACGCGCGAGGCGGTCAAGATGCTGACCGCCAAGGGGCTGCTGAGCGCGCGCCCGCGGCAGGGGACGGTGGTGCAGCCGACGACGTCGTGGAATTTGTTCGACACCGATGTGCTGCGTTGGCTGCTCGAACGGCAATTCTCGGTCGATCTGCTCAAGCAGTTCAACCAGCTGCGTATCGCGATCGAGCCCGAGGCAGCGGCGCTCGCCGCGCGTTTCGGCGACGAGGCCGAGCTTCGCCGGATCACCGACGGACTTGAGCGCATGGAGGCCGCCGAAAAGGGGCTGGACGACACGCTCGACGCCGACATCGCGTTCCACGTCGCGATCCTGCGTGCGTCGAGCAACCCGTTCTACTTCCAGTTTCGCGATGTGGTGACGACCGCGTTGCGCACCTCGATCCGCTTCACCAACCGGATCAAGGGCCGCACCGCGAGCGTCGCCGACCATGCTGCGGTGCGCGACGCGATCCTCGCTCGCAATCCCGACGCGGCGCGCACCGCGATGCGCGACCTGATCGGCGATGTGCTGGAGCTGATCGACGAGGCAGAGGGGGCGAAGGCCTGACGGCCTGCGCCCCTACTGTTCAACGCTTCCTCTTCGCGACCTGTCCCGTGCTCAGACGATAGGTCATGACGTTGCGGTAGGTCTGGCCTGGGTCGAGCCGTGCGCTGGGAAAGCCCTTCTGGTTCGGCGCATCGGGAAAGTTCTGCGGCTCCATCACGATCGCATCGCCCATGCGGTAGATCTTGCCGGCCTTCCCACTACTGGTCGCGTCGAAGAAATTGCCCGAGTAGAATTGCAGACCCGGCTGGTTCGACCAGAGTTCGAAACTGCGCCCCGACAGCGGGTCCTGCACCCGCGCCATGAGCTGCTGGCCGGGAATGACGCGGCGCCCGATCACCCAATTATGGTCGTAGCCGCGGCCCCACACGATCTGCTGGTCGCTGGCGTCGCGCACGCGGTCGCCGACCGCGCGCGGGATGCGGAAGTCGAACACCGTACCAGCGACCGATTTGAACTCGCCGGTTGGGATCGCGCCGTCGTCGGTCGGCAGATAGGTCTGCGCCGGGATCGTCACGACATGGCCCATCGCGCCGTTCGCCGATCCTTCACCCGACAGGTTCCAGTAATTATGGTTGGTCAGGTTCACCACCGTCGCCTTGTTGGTCGTCGCGCGATATTCGATCGTCAGATGGTTCTTTTCGTCGAGCGAGTGGATCGCATCCACCGTCAGCGTGCCGGGATAGCCCATTTCGCCGTCGCGGCTGACATAGCGGAAGGTGACCGACGCGGTCGGGCCGCTCTTCACCGACACCACGTCCCACAGCACCTTGTCGAAGCCCTTGGTGCCGCCGTGCAGCGCGTTCTTCCCGTTGTTGACGGGCGTCTGGTAGGTCCTGCCGTCGAGCTTGAACTTGCCCTCCGCCAACCGGTTGCCGAAGCGACCGACGATCCCGCCGAAATATTGCGGCTTGGTCTCGTACAGGCCGATATTGTCATAGCCGAGCGCGACGTCCGCCTTGCGCCCGTTGCGGTCGGGCATCACCAGCGACTGTATCGTCGCGCCATAGGCGAGCAAGGTCACCGATACACCGCGACCGTTGGCAAGCGTGACCGACGCCACCTCGCGCCCGTCAGACAGCTTGCCGAAACTGCCCCGCTTGGCGGTCGCTGCTTCGGCAGTCCCGCCCAGGACACAGGCGGCGGCAGCGGCCACCAGATATGCGCTCTTCGTTGGCATGATGAGTCTCTCTCCTGCTTTATCCGGCATACATATTGGGTAACCGGCCGCGACAGCCGGGATCGACTTCGAACAATGCGCCGCCATGCGCCTCGTCCACGCCGTCGGCCGCCGAGGTGACGAACATGCGATCGAGATCGGGACCGGCAAAAGCGCAGCTCGTGATCTGGCTGGCGGGCAAGTCGATCGACCGCTCGCGCAAACCGGCGGGGTCGAAGCGGGTCACGCACGCTGCGCCCCAGCACGCGACCCACAGCCCGCCATTAGCATCGAAGGTCATGCCGTCGGGATTGCCCCAATCGGGTTCGAACGTGACGAACGGCGTACGCGGACCGAGACTGCCATCGTCATGAATGTCGAACCGGAAGATCGTGCCCAGCGCGGTATCGGTGTGGAGCAGAAAGCGACCTTCGGGGTCGATCGCAGGACCATTGGCGATCGTATAGGGACTGTCGACATGGACGATCAGCCCGTCGTGATCGATCCGGTAGAAGGCACCGCTCGGCTGATCGCAGCTAGCGGGCATCGTCCCCGCCCAGATGCGGCCGATATGGTCCGCCTTGGCATCGTTGAGGCGATTGCCGGCGACCCCGCGATCGACTTTGCCGATCGGTACACGCGTGTTCGCGGGGAGGTCGAACAGCACCACATCGCGCCCGATACCCGCGACAAAGCCGCCGCGCGCGCGCTCGATGATCCAGGCGGCATAATCGGGCTGTTCGAAGCTCGTCACCGCGCCGTCGGCGAGAGAGAGGCGGTTGATCCGATGGTCGAGGATGTCGACCCAATAGAGCGCATCCTCGCGCGCCGACCAAAGCGGGCCTTCGCCCAGCCGATCGGCACGGTCGCGGTCGATCACATGGACCTGCGCCATCAATGACTGTCCCGGGGAAGCCCGCGCGTCTGGGCGATCCGCTGATACTTCACCGCCAGCTCGATCACTGCGCCGCCCTCGAACTGGCCGGTGACGTTGCGGTGGATTTCCTGCCAGGGGGTTTGGGACTGCGGGACATAGTCCAGCTCGGCGGCCAGCGCCGCGCGGCGCGCCTCCAGTTCCTCGGGCGCGACCAGCATGTTGGCGGTGCGCTTGCCAAGATCAATCCGCACCCGGTCGCCGCTGCGGATCAACGCGAGGCCGCCGCCCACCGCCGCTTCGGGCGCAGCGTTGAGGATCGACGGGCTGCCGCTCGTCCCCGACTGACGCCCGTCGCCGAGGCACGGCAGCGCGTGAACCCCGGCCTGAATTAGCGCGGCGGGAGGCCGCATGTTCACCACCTCCGCGCCGCCGGGATAGCCGATCGGCCCCGCACCGCGCATGATCAGGATCGAGCGGTCGTCCGCGCCGAGCGCCGGATCGTCGATCCGCGCATGATAATCCTCCGGCCCGTCAAACACGATCGCCGTCCCCTCGAACGCTTCGGGGTCGTCCGGGTCGGACAGGTAACGCGCCCGAAACTCGGGCGAGATCACGCTCAATTTCATCACCGCGCTGTCGAACAAATTGCCCGACAGCACGGTCAGGCCGGCGGCGGGCTTGAGCGGGTCGGACAGCGGGCGGATGACGTCCGTGTCGCCAGCCTGCGCATTGCCGACATTCTCCGCGACCGTGCGGCCATTGGCACCGACCACGTCGCCGTCGATCATCCCGGCGCGCAGCAATTGCCCCATCACCGCCGGAACGCCACCGGCGCGGTAGAAATCCTCGCCCAGATAGGTGCCGGCGGGTTGGAGGTTGACCACCAGCGGCACTTCGGCCCCGTGCGCTTCCCAATCCTCCAAGCTCAGCTCGACTCCGACATGGCGGGCGATGGCGTTCAAATGGATCGGCGCGTTGGTCGATCCGCCGATCGCGCTGTTGACGCGGATCGCATTGAGGAACGCCTCGCGCGTCAGGATGTCGCTCGGCTTGCGGTCGGCCTCGACCATCTCGACGATCTGGAGGCCTGTGAGGTACGCATTCTCCTGCCGGTCGCGATAGGGCGCGGGGATCGCAGCGGAACCGGGCAGCGACATGCCGAGCGCCTCGCATAGCGAGTTCATCGTCGTCGCGGTGCCCATCGTGTTGCACCAGCCAGTCGAGGGGGCCGACGATGCGACCAGCTCGATGAACCCCTTATAGTCAATCTCGCCCGCCGCCATCATCTCGCGCGCCTTCCACACGATCGTGCCGGAACCCGTGCGCTCGCCCTTGAACCAGCCGTTGAGCATCGGGCCGACCGACAGCGCGATGGCGGGAATGTTCACCGTGGCCGCGGCCATCAGGCAGGCCGGCGTGGTCTTGTCGCAGCCGATGGTCAGCACGACGCCGTCCATCGGATAGCCATAAATCGATTCGACAAGGCTCAAATAGGCAAGGTTGCGGTCGAGCCCGGCGGTGGGGCGCTTGCCGGTTTCCTGAATCGGATGCGCGGGAAACTCGATCGCAATCCCGCCCGCGTCGCGAATCCCCTCGCGCACGCGCTTGGCCAGTTCGATATGGTGGCGGTTACAGGGAACGAGGTCGCTGCCCGTCTGCGCGATCCCGATGATCGGACGGCCGGACTGAAGCTCGGCCAGGCTGATCCCATAGTTGAGATACCGCTCGACATAGAGCGCGGTCATGTCCGGATTGTCCGGATTGTCGAACCATGCGCGCGACCGCAATTTTCGCGCGTCGTTCTTCCCTTGCCCCACTCGAAATCCTCTCCGTTCACCGATGGTCGCGCGCAATTGGCGGCGGACCGATCGTCACATCGGCTTGATATCGCCGTTCGCGCCGGATAGGAAGCATATATATCGTATAAAAGAGCGGAGAGCATGGACAGGATCAGAATCGGCCTCGTCGGCATCGGGAAAATCGCCCGCGACCAGCATCTCCCCGCGCTGAACCAGGGCGGCGATTTCGACCTTGCCGCCACCGCCAGCCGCAATGGCCGGGTCGATGGCGTCGAGGCGCATGAGACAGTCGATGCACTGATCGCCGCACGGCCCGATATCGCCGCAATCTCGCTCTGCACCCCGCCCGCCGGCCGCTTCGAACAGGCGATGGCCGCAATCGCTGCCGGTCGCCATGTCATGCTCGAAAAGCCTCCTGCAGCTACCGTGTCGGAAGCCGAAGCGCTGGCCGAAGCCGCGCGGGCGAAGGGCGTGACGCTGTTCGCCACCTGGCATTCGCGCGAAGCGGCGGAGGTCGATGCGGCGCGCGGCTGGCTGGCCGACAAGGCGATTCGTGCCGTGCGGATTATGTGGCGCGAGGATATCCGCCAATGGCATCCGGGACAGGACTGGATCCTAGCCCCCGGCGGGTTCGGCGTGTTCGATCCCGGCATCAACGCACTCTCGATTGCCACCCGCATCCTGCCCGATCCGCTGGTGGTGCTCAGTGCCGAACTGGCAATCCCCGAGAACCGCGCCTGCCCGATCGCCGCGACGATCGCGATGCGATGCGGCACGGCTCCGGTCGCGGTCGATTTCGACTTCCTCCAGACCGGCGATCAGACCTGGGATATCGAGGTCGATACCGATGCCGGCACGCTTTACCTGCGCAACGGCGGCAGCCGGTTGGAACTGCCCGGCGCGGAGCCGATGCAGGGACCCAATGCCGAATATCCGCGGCTCTATGCCCGGTTCGCCGAGCTCATCCGTAACGGCGAGAGCGATGTCGATTTGCGCCCGCTCCGCCTCGTCGCCGATGCCTTCCTCACCGGGCAGCCGACCCCTGCCCCCGCATTCGAGTTCTGAGCCATGACCCGTTTCACGCGCCGAATCGTACTCGCCCTTGGCGTCGCACTTATCGTCACGCCGCCCGCACTGGCTCGCGACACCGCGCCCGGGCGGCGTGCTCCCGCGACGAAACCACAGCCAAACATCGTCGTCTTTCTCGCCGACGATCTCGGCTATCGCGACACCACGCCTGGCGGTGACCGCGACGCGCGCACGCCCAACCTCGCTAAACTCGCGGCGGATGGGCTGAGCTTCGATCAGGCGTTCGTCGCTTCCCCGGCCTGCGCACCGAGCCGCGCGGCGATGCTCACCGGTCTGATGCCTGCCCGCAACGGGGCCGAGGCGAACCATGACAAGGCGCGCGATGATCTGCGCAAGCTGCCCGCTTACCTTCAGGCGCAGGGCTATCAGGTCGTCGCGTTCGGCAAGGTAGCGCATTACAAGCACACCAAGGATTATGGCTTCGACCATTTCGCGCACGACACCTTCCACGACCATGACGGTGTCCCCGCCGCGATCAGCTGGCTGAAGGCGCGCACCGACAAGCGGCCGCTGGCGATCTTTGTCGGCAGCAACTGGCCGCACGTTCCCTGGCCGGAGAGCAGCGAGGGGTTCGACCCGGCGGCGATCAAGCTGCCGCCCAAGTCGATCGACACGCCCCAGACCCGCGAGGCTCGCGCCCGTTACCACGCCGCTGTCGCGCGGATGGACAAGGAACTGGGCGAGACGCTGACGGCGGTCGACGCGACATTGGGCAAGGACAGCCTTGTGCTGTTCTCCTCCGACCACGGCGCGCAATGGCCGTTCGGCAAGTGGAACCTCTACGACACCGGTACGCGCACGCCGCTGATCGTACGCTGGCCCGGGCAGGTAAAGCCGGGCAGCCAAACGCAGGCGATGGTCAGCTGGGTCGATATCCTGCCGACCCTGGTCGAGGTCGCGGGAGGCAAGCCGTCCGCAGAACTCGACGGTCGCTCCTTCGCCGCCGCGCTGCGTTCCCAAAACCGGTTCAAGGGCCGCCCGGAAATATTCACGACCCACAATAACGACGTCAGCATCAATGTCTTCCCGATGCGTAGCGTGCGCACCGCGCGCTGGAAATATATCGTCAATCTGCGACCCGAGACGCTGTTCACAACGCATATCGATCAATGGGCGGGGCGATTGGGATCGGGTGCCTATTTCCCGTCGTGGCGGCGTGCGGCGGAGGGCGACGCCCGCGCAAAAGCGATCGTCGATGCCTATTACACCCGCCCCCCCGAGGAACTGTACGACCTGACGACTGACCCAGACGAGACCCGCAACCTCGCTGCCGATCCGCGCCATCAGAAAGTGATGGTCAAGCTGCGCGCCAAGCTCGCCGACTGGCGGCGCGACCAGGGCGACGATCATCCGGTCAGGGGGAAACCGCATTTCGAGCGCGGTCCGATCGACGGACGCCCGGAAGACTGAGCGCCCTCAATCCCGGACAATGCAGCGAAAGCCGATATGGCTGGTCGGGCTGTCGATCGCCTGCGCGTGCCGCGCGGCGGGGCGATAGCGCTGGCAGTAATTGGGGGCGCAAAGATGCGACCCGCCCTTCATCACCTTGCGCCCGGTCCGCATAGGATCGCCCGGCTCGAAGCTTTCGCGCAACTGCGCACCGCGCGGGTTGTCGATCGCACAGCATGCCTTGCCCGGTTGGCCCGTCGGCGCGCCATACCAGTCGCGCGTCCATTCCCAGACATTGCCGATGATGTCGAACAGGCCATAACCATTGGGTGGATAGCTGCCGACGGGCGTGGTGCGGAACCGGCCGTCCGATCTTGTCGTTTCGAACGGGAACTGCCCCTGCCAGAAATTTGCGAGCACCGCGCCGCCGGGGGACAGCTCGTTGCCCCAGGCATATTCGGCGCCGTCCAGCCCGCCACGCGCGGCAAATTCCCATTCGGCTTCGGTCGGCAGCGCCTTGCCCGCCCATTTGGCATACGCTTCGGCATCCTTGTACGCGATCTGGACCACCGGATGATCGGGGTGCGCGGCGCTCTCCGGTCCCGCCGGATGCCGCCAGTCCGCCCCGGGGACGAACGCCCACCACTGGCTGTAATCGTCGAGCGGCACCGGCGTCGCGGTGCGCTGAAACACCGCCGATCCCGCCACCGCCAATGCCGGATCTAGGCCGGGATAGAGCTTCGGGTCGGGCGGCAGCTCGGCAAAGGTGCGATAGCCGGTCGCATTGACGAATGCCGCGAACTGGGCATTGGTCACCGGGGTCGGGTCGATCCGGAAGCCGCCGACGCGCACCATGCGGTGCGGCGCTTCTTCTGGGTAGAAGGCTTCCGACCCCATCCGAAAAATGCCACCGGCGATATGGATCATGTCGCGGTGCCGGTCGGGGGTACTGGACGGTGAAACGGGCACAGACGACTCCGGAAACGGCGGGACGTTCAGCAGATATCGCCCATCAGCTCGCGCGCGCAAATCGCTTCGAACCGCCGCTGTTCCCGTGCCTCGGTCGCAGCGACGCGCAACCGCGCCGCTGCCGGAGCACAGGCGCGTGGGACGCCGGGCCCCGGCACGCGACCGTCAGCGACGCGGGCCATTCGCCTCGGTTGTCAGCCGCTTGATCAGATCAACCTCGGCCTGGCGATAGGGCTTGCCGTTCGCGCGCAGCACTTCGTGGAACCAGATCGTCGGCTCCTCATGCGTGTACGGCCGTTTCCAGCTGTCCCACGGCATCCGCGTCTGCGACTTACCGTCGACAAAGCCCCAGTTGATCATCGCGATCTTGTACTTCTTGCCCAGCGGGAGCGATCCGTCGAAGGTCGATCCGTTGCCGCGCGCCATATATTCGGTCGCGAGAACGGGGCGGCCATAGCTCAACATCTGCTTGGCACGCTTCTCAAACGTTTCCGGCCAGCTGTAATCGTGGAAACTCATCACGTCCGACTGGGCGACCTGAATCTTCTCGACCGCATCGAGCTTGTCGGCCTGATCCCAATTCTGGCCGATCCACAGCCCGCTGGTCAGCGGCTGCGAAGGATTTGCGCTGCGCGCCCATTCGAATACCGGTCCGAGCAGGCCTGCGACCAGCTGCTTCTTCTGCGGCGTGGGCTTGTATGACCCGCCACCGCCGCCCTCGTTATTGGGCTCGTTCCACACGTCCCAGACCGCGATCCGCTTGTCGTTGGCGAAATGGCCGACGACATCCTTCACATAGGCCTCAAGCTCGCCATAACGGCTCTTGTCCGCCAGCCGCGCCGCGCCCGGCGCCTGCATCCATCCGGAATTGTGGACGCCGGGGATCGGCGGCCGCTGGGGCCCGGAGACGGGGTTCGGGTCCCAGCAGCTGTCGAACAGCACGAACATGATGCGGATCTTGTGTTTGTCCGCGATCTGCAGGAACGTTTCCATCCGCTGCTTGAGACCCTTGGCGTCCTCCTCCCACAGCATGTTGTGGAGATAGACGCGCATGATGTTCATGCCCATCGCCGACGCCCAGCCCAGTTCCTCGTCGATCTCCTTCGGATTGAAGGTCGCCGCCTGCCACATCTCAAACTGATTGATCGCGCTGCGGTTATTGTAATTGGCGCCGACCATCCAGGGCTGATTGGCGTACCAGGCGTTGGCCTGCTCCTTGGTCCACATGTCGCGCGCGTCGGCGGGCAACGCGGCAGTCATCGCGAACCCGGCGGCGGCGATCATCAGCAGGTGTTTCATCTTTCAGGTCCTGAATTTGAAGCGACAGAGGATCAGAAGCGGAAGCGGACGCCCACGCGGTAGACGCTCTCGAGGAAGCGCGTCTGCCAGTCATAGGACTGGCCGAGCGCGTTGAACTGGCGCGAGTTGCTGACCGCCGCACCCAACAGGTTGGTGGCATTGAAGGTCAGCGTGATATTCTCGATCGGGCTCAGCGTCGCCGCGAAATCGAGCGTACCGCGCCCGCGTTCGATGATCGGCAGCGCCGGACCGAGTACGCCGGCCCCCAATGCCGGATCGGCGACCTGACCGTAGCTGACCACGAAGTCCGAGCGGTAATTGTACGACAGCCGCGTCGAGACCCAGCGGTTCTCGTAGAAGCCCGATACATTCGCGACATGCTTTGACAGGCCCGCGATGCGCTGCTGACCCGGCAGCGTCGCAGCCAGCCCCGGCGCCAGCTCCGAAGTGCCGTCGACATAGGTGTAGTTCACCAGCGCGCCGAAGTTCGACATCCAGTCGGGCAGCCAGGGCGCACGGAAGAAGGTGCGCGCAGCAGCCTCGACGCCGTTGATCCGGCCCGCACCGCCATTTTCGGGGCGGTTGATCCGCAGGCGCCCGAACTCGGCATCCGCGATATCGGTGGTGAAATTGTTGACGAAGCCCTGCAGCTCCTTGCGGAATACGCCAACCGTGATCGATCCGCTGCGCGTGAAATAATATTCGAGCGACGCATCAAAATTGGTGGACTCGATCGGCTTCAGATCGGGATTGCCGCCCGACGCGGTGCGGATGCAATCCGGATTATTCGGCCCGCTGTCCGGCACCGTCGGATCGACCGTGCAGATCGGCGGCGGCGAATTGATCGTCAGCGACGGGTTGAGCTGCCCGAAGCCCGGGCGCGTGCGCGTCATCGTGAAGGCAAGGCGCAGCTGGAGGTTCGGATCGAACCGGATACGCGCGCTGACATTGGGGAGATAATCGTCATAGCGGCTGAACCGGGTGATCGGCGTGACCGTGGTGACGGCACCCGCGCCGGTACCCGTCGTCGAACGGGCGAAGCCGTTGATCGTATCCTCGGTCCGGGTCGCACGCAGACCGATCAGACCGTCAATTGGCACCCCAATATCGAAATCGTAGCGTGCCTGAACATAGGCCGTGTAGGTCTTTTCATTGCTTACATAGTTCGGGTCGCCGAACGATGGGCGGCCGGAGGGTTGGCCCGCCAGGTTACGCAGCACATCGACATTCTCCGCGATGCTTTCGCGCGTCGGGACAAGGAACCTGCGGAGCGAATCGACATCGTCGCCGCGGAAGCCAGGATTGGCGCTCTCGTAGGACAGCGGCAGCAGCGAGAACAGACGCCCCGCCGGGGCGGTGCCGACACGGGTGTAGGTGTAATTGTCGGCATTGCGGTCTGCAAAGCGGATCCCGGCCTGAAGGTTGGTGATGCCCCAGCGCTCGACGCGGTAATCGAGGTCAAGACGGGCCTGAAGTGCGTCACCGTGGCCGCGGTTGCCGGTTTCGTTGATCTGGGTCCAGCGGAACAGCGCCGGATTGAACTGGTCATAGTTGATCAGCGTCACCGTGCCGCCACCGACGCCTTGGTCGGTGTCGAAATCGAAATGGCGAACCGGCTGGGTCTGGCTGGTGAAGTTGAAGACGTAATTATGGTTGGTGAAGGTCGAGTCGGTATAGGCGACATCGCCTGTGATCCGCATCGGCCCGTTCTTCCAGATGAAGCCGGCACCGCCCTGATAGGTGTCGGTCCACTGGTTGTTCGCCACCTGACCGCCGACGACCTGGCCGCCGGCCGACGCATCCATGCTCTTGATCAGGTTGGTGCCGGGGAACAGCACGATGTTGCTGAGCACCGCAGCATCGCCCGAATTGACCTGGAAATTGCGCCCGCCACCGTTGGAGCGATACCCCTGATACAGCCCGTCGAGATAGATTTCGAGGTCGGGACTGGGCCGCCACTGAAATGCCGCAGCCGCGTTTGGCCGCCAGCGATCGGCGGTGGTGTAATCGATGTTGACGAACGAGGGATAGCGCAGCGCAGTGCCGACATAGCCGGGCACATTGGTGCGGTTGAGGATCGTCTGGCTGACATTGCGGGCCGAATCCTGGAACTTGATGTCGGCATAGGATCCCTCGATCAGGAAGCCCATGTCGCCGATCCCGGTCGACCAACGCGTGCTGAGCAGCAGGTTCGCCTCGACACCAGTCTTTTGCGACTGGTGCCAGTGCAGCCCGGTCACCGATCCGACGACGCGGCTGCCCTTGAAGTCGAGCGGCTTGCGCGACCGCACATCGATCAGGCCGGCAAGGCCCGGTTCGAGCAGATTGGCGCTTGCCGCCTTGTACACATCGATCCGCGCGACCGAGTTGGACGGGAAGTCCTGCAGCTGGACATAGCGCCCCTCGGCCGTGAAAACCTCACGCCCGTTATAGGTGGTCGACAGGTCGGGAAGACCGCGCACGCGCACCGCCTGAGCCGTGCCGCCATTGCGCTCCACCTGCACGCCGGTGATGCGCGCCAGCGATTCGGAGGCGGTGACGTCCGGAAGGCGGCCGATATCCTCGGCGACGACCGAATCCACGATTTCGTCCGATTCCTGCTTGAGCGCCTGCGCGGTCTCAAGGCTCTGGCGAATTGCCGAGACGATGATCTCGTCGGGCTCAGCGCCCGGCGCCGCAGCGGCCTGTTCGTCCTGCGCGCGTGCCATGGCCGGCACTGCCAGTGCCAGCACCGATGCCGTTCCGATCAGCATGCGGAAATTGCGGTTGATCACGTAACCTCCCCCTTGAACCATTTTATGACCTTTATCCCGTCCTATTGCGTCCTAATTATCATATCAATAGGCGAATTAAAATTTCTGGCCGATCACGGCACACGGCTGCCGGGCTTGCGCAACGCCTCGCCGGCACCGGCAGGCGGTGCGAATACCGGCACGCCGTCGCGCCAATCGATGCGCGAGATATGCGGCGCGCGACGCTGGGTGCAGCCCATGCCGGCCCCGGAATTGGCGTGATAGATGATCCATTGCTCGCGCCCGTCGGGCGAGGTGAAGAAGCCGTTATGTCCGGTCGCGAACACGCCATTGGCGCTCTTCAGCACCGGGTCGGAATGCTTGGTCCAATTGGCGCGGGCCAGCGGATTGGCCCCCTTGCGTAGCTCAAGCAACCCCAATGCATAATCGTCGGACCAGCAGGCACCCGCCGAATAGCTCATGAAGATGCGACCATCGGGTCCTTTGAGGAACTCAGGCCCTTCTAGAATGCGGCGCCCCCCGCGATCCTCCCACACCTTATCCGGCTCGGCGATCACCACCTCCTCGCCGGCGATCGTCCATGGATTGGCGAGACGGGAAATCGCGATCCCGCTGCCGGTGGAGAGATAGGGTGAATAGGCGAACCAAATCGTGCCGTGATCCTGAAAGACGGTGCCATCGATCCCGGGACGCGCGGTATTGACCCGCCCGCGATCGACCCACTCCCCCTGCATCGGATCGGCGGAGGCATTCTCCAGCACGAACACGCCGCGATGCCGGTCGTCCCGGAACCCCGATTCGGTCGCGGTGTAATAGATGTACCATCTGCCGTTGAGGCGATGCAGTTCGGGCGCCCAGATCGAGTGCGCGTTGCGGCCGGTGGTGGGTGGCGTCCAGATCGTCTTTTGCTCGGCATTGGCAAGATCGGCGATGTCGCGCGTCCGCCACAATGCGATCCGCCGGCCCAGCGTATGCGTATAATAATAGACACCGTCATGGGCGGTCACCCACGGATCGGGACCAGACGGGAGAATGGGATTGGTGAAGGACGCATCGGATTGCGCCCGATGCGGATATGGCCCTGCGGTTACCGCGCACCCCGCGACCGCAAGGGACGCCATCAGAGCCACGCCGTGCGTCGCACCCCTTACCAGTTTATGCGCCATCTTCCCCTCCAGTCACCGCCTCTTTTAAATCCGATAAATATCATATAACAAGATGCCAAGATTAGACACGGAGCGATTGTGGAGCGGATGCTGACCCGGCGTGGGCTGTTGACGGCGGGGACCGCGATGCTGGCAGCACCCCGTTCCTTCGCCGCCAGCGCCCGGCGCAAGCCCAATATCATCGTCATCTATGCCGACGATCTCGGCATCGGCGACCTCAGCTGCTACGGCGCGACGCGCTTCCGCACCCCGAACCTCGATGCGCTCGCCGCGCGGGGCGTCCGGTTCGAATCGGGCTACGCGACCTCCGCCACCTGCACCCCGTCGCGCTATGCCCTGCTGACCGGCGACTATCCGTGGCGCGCATCGGGCACGCAAATCCTGCCCGGCGATGCGCCGGCGATCATCCGACCCGGGCGCTTCACTCTGCCATCGATGCTGAAGCGCGCGGGCTATGCCACAGGCGTCGTGGGCAAATGGCATCTCGGCCTGGGCGACGGCAAGGTCGATTGGAATGGCGAGATTGCCCCCGGCCCGCTCGATATCGGCTTCGACTACGGCTTCTACATGCCCGCGACGCTCGATCGCGTGCCGACCGTGCTGATCGAGAATCGCCGCGTCGTCGGGCTCGACCCCGCTGATCCGATCCGGGTCGATTACAAGGCGAAGATCGGCGACGAGCCGACCGGCTTCGACAATCCCGGACTGCTCAAGTTTCGCGGCGATCCGGAACATTCGAACACGATCCACAACGGCATCAGCCGTATCGGTTACATGGCCGGCGGCAAGGCGGCGCGCTGGGTCGACGAGGAGCTGACCGATGTCCTGCTCGGCAAGGCGGTCGACTTCATTACCGCGCGCAAGGACAATCCCTTTTTCCTCTATTTCGCGATGAACGAACCGCACGTGCCGCGCGCTCCGCACACACGCTTCGTCGGCAAGTCCGGTCGGGGGCCGCGCGGGGACACCATCATCCAGCTCGACTGGACGGTGGGCGAGCTGGTCAGCAAGCTTGAGGCGCTGGGTATCGCCGACGACACGATGATCATCTTCAGCAGCGACAATGGCCCGATCCTGTTCGACGGATATGAGGACCGTGCGGTGTCGCTGAACGGCGCGCATCGCATGTCGGGCCGCTTTCGCAGCGGCAAATACAGCATCTTTGAAGGCGGCACGCGCGTACCGATGATCGTGATCTGGCCGGGCAACGCGCGCGCCGGGCATGTATCGCAGGCGATGGTCAGCCATGTCGACCTCATCGCGTCGATTGCCGGACTGGTCGGAGAGAAGCTGCCACGCGATCAGGCGGTCGACAGCCTCGACTTGCTCCCTGTTTTGCTCGGACGCAGCGACCATGGGCGCGACCATGTCGTGCAGGATACCAAGCTGATGGTCACCACCGGCACCACCGTCGCCAGCAGCGGCGCGCGCATCCTGGCGCTGCGTCATGGCGACTGGAAGTTCATCCGCGCCAGCGTCGAACCGCACGAGTTCCACGGCAACCAGATCGGCACCCTGCCCCGGCACCAGCTCTACAATCTCGCCAGCGATCCCGGCGAGCGCGACGACCTTGCCGCGAAGGACCCGAAGCGTGTTGCGCAGAAGGCGGCGATGCTCGACCGGATCGAGCGAAGCGGACGCACCCGCCCCTGACTCGACGGTTCGTCGCAGCGCAGGGCAATCAGTGCTTGCCTTCACCGCGATGAATTATATGATTTATAGGAAATAGGATGAGAGGGGTCGAAATGCGCGTGTGGGGATGGGCCAGCCGGGTCGTGATGCTGATGGCGGCACCCGCGATGGCTGGTGGCGCGCAGACCGCCACAACCGGTGCTTCCGTGCCCGCCCCGGCTCGACAGGCGGTCGCAGCCAAGCGCCCCAATGTTCTGCTCATTCTGGTTGACGACCTAAAGCCCAGCCTGCGTTCGTTCGGCGACGCGCATGCGATCAGCCCCAATATCGACCGACTGGCGGCGCGCGGCACGCGGTTCGAGCGCGCCTATGCCAATCAGGCGGTGTGCGCGCCGAGCCGGATCAACCTGATGACCGGTCGCCGCTCGACCTCCACCGGCATCTATAATTTCGGGCAGAATCTGCGCGATTACATGCCCGACGCGGTGACCCTGCCGCAGGCGTTCATGCGTGCGGGCTATCGCGCCGAAAGCTATGGCAAGGTGTTCCATATCGGTCATGGCACGACCGGTGATCCGCAAAGCTGGTCGGCCCCGGCGGTCAAGGACCACGTCATCGAATATGTCGACCCCGCCAATGCAGGTAAATCGACGCGCGAAGAGGCGCTGTTCAACGAGATCACCGTCCCCGAGGAGGCGGATGTCTTCAAATTTGCCGCGACGCTGGCACGTGGTGCGGCGTGGGAAGACCCCGATGTCGCCGACGACGCTTATGCCGATGGTCGCATCGCGATGCGCGCGTCCAAGCGGCTGGCGGAGCTGAAGACCGGCCAGCAGCCCTTCTTCCTCGCGGTTGGCTTTGCCCGCCCGCATCTTCCCTTTTCCGTCCCCAAAAAATACTGGGAGATGTACGATCCGGCCAGGCTGCCGATGCCCGAGTTCGAGCAGCTTCCCGACGGCGCACCTGCTTTCGCGGGCAAGATGGGGGGCGAGATTGCCGCCTACACCCCCGTCCCGGAAGGTCAGGTTCCGGGCAAGCGATTCTCCGACGCGCTCAAGCGCAAGCTGATCCACGGCTATTATGCCGGGGTCAGCTATGTCGACGCGCAGATCGGCAAGGTGCTGGATGCGCTGGAGCGCGAGGGGCTGGCCGAGGATACGATCGTCGTGCTGTGGGGCGACCATGGCTATCACCTTGGCGACCACGGCATCTGGACCAAGCACACCAATTACGAACAGGCGGTCCACCTGCCGATCATCTTCGCGGGGCCGGGCACCGGCAAGGCGGGCAGCGCGCCGCGCCAGCTCGCCGAGACGGTGGATATCTACCCGACGCTGGCGCAGCTTGCCGGCGTGAAGCTCGCACCGGGGACGCAGCCGATCGATGGCGCCGACCTCACCCCGGTGCTGCGCGATCCGGGGAGGCAGATCCGCCCCTATGCCTATCACGCCTTCAACCGTCCCGGTCGCATCGGCCAGGCGATCCGCACGGACCGTTATCGCCTGATCCGCTGGACGCAGGAAGCGAGCGGGCAGCGCGTCTATGAACTGTACGACATGACCGCCGACCCGGGCGAGACGAAGAACATCGCCGATGCCCAGCCCAAGCTGCGCGCGAAGCTCGACGCGATGCTCGACGCCCAGCCCAAGCCGGCGTCGGTGAACCTCAAGGCCCAGCGCGACGCAGCAGCGCGCGACTAGACACAACCAAAGGGGAGAGACCCATGCGACTGATATTCGCGGCCGCCGCCGCATTGATCACCCTGTCCGGCCCGGCGCTGGCGCAGGGCGCGCTCGGCGCCAATTACAACGAGCATTATGAGGATGTGGACTATCGCGAGCTGGACCAGGCCGGCGCGAAATGGGTTCGCATCTTCCTGCCCATGCGTCAGCTCGACAGCAAGCCCACGGTCGAACATGGCGCGGTGAAGACGATCCTTGAGGCCAAGGCGAAGGGATACAAGACGATCCTGACCTTCAAATATCACTATAATCGCATGCCCTTCCCCAAGGCTGGCGGGGAGGAATATCAGCGCCAGATCGCGCGCACCGATGCGGTGCTGCCGCTGGTGATGGGCAAGGTCGATATTCTCATGATCGGCAACGAGCCCTTCATCGAAAGTCGCCAGCAGGACTGGAACCCCAACTTCAACGCCTTTTACGAAGGGCTGGCAAAGCGCGTCATCGACTATCGCAAGCAGCATTGCGCAACAGCGTGCCCGACTCGGCTGTATATGGGGGCGCTGAACCAGCTGCCCAACCCGGAATGGCGCAATGCCACGACCGAGCGCTGGATGGCGTTCGTCAAGGCGACGCCGGAATTGGACGGGGTCAGCATCCATCCGCACATCAACGGTATCGAGAAGTCGAAGATTTTCCTCGACTATATCCTGCCGCGGATGCGCCCGGAGCAGACCTTCATCGTCACCGAATTCTCGCTGATCTGGTGGTGGCAGGAGAATATGGAAAAGCCGGTCGCGCCGGCCTTTGCCGACAAATATGGCGCGCCGCGCACCGCGCAGAACTGGCAGATCGTGCAGGCCGCGCTGGAAACGCCCTTCCCCAAGGCGCAATGGGACGATTTCCTCAAGATGAGCCCGTGGTTCGAGGGGCGGAAACATTATCTGCGCAACCAGATGAAGATGTTCCGCGACACCGGTCGCCTCGCCGTCGCCACCTATGGCTTCAAGCAGGGCAGCTCGATGAAGGCCGAATGGGGTCCCAAAAAGACACCCTGGCTGATCAACAGCGTGTTCGCCCCGGCGACGATCCGCAAGAATGCCGATGGCACGTCCCAGCCCAACTATGCCTGGATCGACGATTTCCGGGCGTTGCAGCAGAATTGAGAGCGATGAAACACCCTGCCCTGCTCGCCGGCATCGCGTTGGCAACCCTGGCCGCGACGCCGGTCTGCGCTCAGGTCCAGCCGCTCAAAAAGGCGGTGGCCGACGATATCTTTGCCGACCATCCGTCGATGGATCGCAATGCGACGGTGATGCCCGCTGCGGACGCGAAGCCGGTCACTGCGATCTTCGCCGAACGCCCGATCGGGGACGCATCGATGGCGCGGCTGCCCGGCGGGGGCTGGGCGCTGACCGGTACCACGCTGCGCAGCGGTCCGCGTCACGGGGTCGAACTGTGGACCTCGACCGACGCGAAAAAATGGACGCGCGTGGGTCCGGCGAAGATTTCGGGCAGCGGGATCGCGGTCGGCGATGCGTCCGAACGTTACCTCGCGCCGTCGGTGACGGTGGCGGGCGACGCGCTCTACCTCGCCTTTGCCGACAAGACCGGGTGCGCGCGCATTGCGACCGGCAAGGCGGCGGCACCGAGCGGTGCCTTCGCCGCCTCGCCCTGTCTGGTCGAGGATGCGAGCGACGTGTCGCTGTTCGTCGACACTGACGGCAAGGGCTATCTGATCTGGGGCGGCGGCATGATCGCGCGGCTCGCTCCCGGGTTCCAGAAGCTCGCTGAAACTCCGCGCCTGCTCAAGCCCGACCAGAAATTGTTCGCCAAGCACCCGCCGGTCGGCAAGGACTGGCCGGTGCGCACCCGCATCGGCACGCGCGGCGCGACGATGGCGCGTGACGGCGACAAATACGTCCTCGCCGCGAGCGAGACGACGGGGCGGATGCGCACCGCGACCGAGGATCTGTTCGTCGCCGACGCCCCCACCCCCTATGGCCCCTTCACGATGCGCGCGCTCGCCGTGCCGCATGCCGGGCGCGGGTCGCTGGTGCGCACCGACGACGGCAAGCTCGCAGCGGTGTACAACCCGCGCTGCGACGATGGCTTTGCCTTGTTCTGCGAGCAGGTCGGCCTCGCCCCGCTCGAACGCGCGCCCGACGGGCGGCTGCGCCAGGCGGCATCGGTGATCACCGAGGACAGCGCGGTCGCGGCGCGCAAGCCGCTGGTGACCACGGAATCGATGCGCGACCCTTCCGTCACCTTGGGCGGGGACGGCTTCTACTATCTCGTCGGTACGCTCGACGGCTATGGCTATCACCGGCCCGAAGGCGGGGTGAAACTGTGGCGTTCGGCCGATCTGGAGAAATGGGACGAGGTTGGCTTCGTCTGGAAATGGGAAGGGTTGGGCTATGATTTCGGCGGGAATATCGCCGAACTCTGGGCACCCGAAATCATGTGGTCGGCGCGCGACAAAACCTATTATCTCGCTTTCTCGGTGATGGAGCGCGGGGTCGGCGGCAAGACCTGGCTGTACCGGTCGACCAGCGGCAAGGCGGACGGGCCGTATGAGAATGTCACCAAAAGCTATTTCGTGAAGGGTATCGACGGCTTTCCCTTCGAGGATGACGACGGCCTCTATTTCCTGTGGGGCGGCGGCAGCATCGGGAAACTGAACGCGAAGCGCGACGGGTTCGATGGGCCAGTGCGAACATTGGTCGATGCAGATGGCGATCATGTCGGGTACGAAGGCAACGGGTTGATCAAGGTCAACGGCGTCTACTTTCTGACGGGTGCGGAGTGGCATGGTCCACTGCGTACTCACGGTACGTACGACATGATGTACGGCACAGCGAAGACATTGTTCGGCCCGTACAGCCAGCGCCGCATGGGCGCGCCGCATGGCGGGCACGGCACGGCGTTCAGGGACAAGGAAGGCCGCTACTGGTACACGATGTTCGGCAACGACCCGACCGCGCCGTGGCGGATGCAGTTCGGGCTGGTGCCGATCGACATCGGCGACCCCGCATCGATCGGCGTGCCGCGGATCGCGAAATGAGCTGGGGGTATCTCCGCTGGCATCGCGCGTTCGGTATCGGCGCGGCGGGGCTGCTCGCCGTCACCGGTGCACCGTCGAGCGCCTTGCCCGCCCCGGTTGGAGCCGCGGCTAAGCAGGCGGCGCGCCAGCCCAACATTCTGTTCATCCTGGTCGACGACATGGGCTATGGCGACCTGTCGATCACCGGCAACCGGCTTGTAGCGACGCCTAACATCGATGCGCTTGCCCGCGACGGCATGTTGATGACGCAATTCTACGACGCCGCGCCGATCTGCTCGCCATCGCGCGCCGGGTTCCTGACCGGACAGTTTCCGGCGCGAAACCGCTTCGTCACCTTCATCGCCGACCGCAAGCGCAACCGCGAGTTCGGGCAGGCCGACTGGCTCGATCCAAAACTACCCAACCTCGCGCGGTCGCTGAAGCAGGCGGGCTATGCCACCGCGCATATCGGCAAATGGCATTTGGGCGGCGGCCGGGACGTTGGCGATGCGCCGCTGCCAACTGCCTATGGCTTCGACGAAAGCTACGTTCAGTTCGAGGGGCTGGGGCCGCGCGTCCTGCCCAGCGATATCGCGAATAATTTGGCACAGCAGAGCGCAGCGCTGGGACAGGGGCCGATCGACTGGCTACCGCGCGCGCAGACCACCGGACGTTATGTCGATCGCGTGCTCGACTTCGTAGGCCGCAAGCGGGCGGCGCCATGGTTCGCCCAGCTGTGGCTGGACGATGTCCACACGCCTTGGCAGCCCGATGACGCGCAGGCCGCTGCGGTGAAGGGCAAGGGCCGCGACGCGCGGGAGGACAAGTTCCTGGCGGTGCTGGTCGCGATGGACGCCGAAATCGGACGGCTGGTCGCCGGGCTGCGCGCCGCCGGCGAGCTGGACGACACGCTGATCGTGTTCACGTCGGACAATGGTCCGACCATTGGGGCCGATACGCCCGGATCGGCGGGTCCCTATCGCGGACGCAAGGCGAGTCTGTACGAAGGCGGCATCCGTCAGCCGCTGATCATCCGCTGGCCCGGACAGGTGCGACCGGGCAGCCGCGACATGCGCAGTCTGGTGCAGGCGGTCGACCTTTATCCGACCCTCGCCAGCATCGCCGGCGCCGCCCGTCCCGTCGGTATGGACGGGATCGACGTCAGTGCGGCGTGGCGTGGCCGGGTGCTGACCATGCGCCCCGACCTCTACACCCATATCGCCCGCCCCGCCGCCGAACGTGCGTTCGGCCCGCATTATTCGATTCGGTCCGGGCCGTGGAAGCTGTTGATGGATGCCGATGGGTCGGCGGTCGAACTCTATGATATCGCGCGCGATCCGGAGGAGAAGCACGATCGCACGGCCACCGCGCCGCAAGCGGCCGAGCGTCTCAAGGCGAAACTGTCGGCGTGGATCGGTCGGCTGCCGCCCCGCCCGACTGCCGCCAACTGATCCCGGCCTCTGACACATTGTGAGAGACGCTCGCGATTGCGGCTATGTTTCAGTCCGGTTTTGCGGTCTGTAGCTCCAAAGCCGCCGGTCTTTCTTCGGCCCAAAACCAGTCGAACTCAAGGCCTCTTGCCCTAGTACAACTAACCTGCCTGAAGTCAGGGAAGAGGGTCGTGGTTAGACGAGGGGCAAGTTTACGTGCGCAACGGCGTAAGGTAAGGCGGCCGTAGCCGGACCGAAGCGGACAGACGCGAACAAAAATATGGCAAATCAACACTCTAACCATCCTAGATGCTGACTTTTGGGGGCCGTTCTGGGGCTTATCCCGCATTTTCGGCCAAATTGTATATATATGTCAGTCGCTTGTGCAGAAACTTCTAGTCCTCTTCTGGCACCATTTACCCGTTCGCGAATGGTCGCGACGGGTTGCCTTCCCACAAAGCCGCCAAAAACGAGCGTCGAGCTGACCGGGTCCGTTCGCCTCAATTCGCCCAAATTCGGAGCCCCTTGGGGGCCTTTTCCGGGGGCCTCGGCTAAGTCCCCTGGGAAAGCCGCCTAAACGTGCCGCTGTCCGACTTGGCTATCAAAGCTCTGAAGTCCGGCCCCAAGGCCGTAAAGTAAGCGAAGAGAAGGGCTTGATTCTGCTGCTCACGCCCAGCGGAAGCCGGCTTTGGCGGTTCAAGTACCGGTTCAACGGCAAGGAGAAGAAGCTAGCTTTTGACAGCTATCTTGAAATTCCGATCAAAGGAAGCGCGACGGCGTAGGGACGAAGCCCGGTCACAGATCACTCATGGCATTGACCCGTCAGAAGCGAACCGCGCCCGGCAGATGCCGAGGCTGAGAGCGCCCGCAACTAATTCTCCGTGATCGCCGAGGGTATCTCCAGTTAATGGAAAAAGACGGCCGGAAGGCAATCACGATTGCCACTGGTTCAGCGGCGGAGCTCTGATTCCTCGATCTACCCGATCATGTCGCTTGCCAGATGCCTCAACTTGTCAGGATTGCGAACGATGTAGATCGACGCGATCTTGCCGCCGCGTATATCAAGCGCGGTGGTCTGCACGATGCCGCGGTCGATGCTGATGTAGCCAGGCAGACCATCGATCTGCGCAGTGCGCAGCAGTTGGGCGGTCGGGGCGTTCTTGCGCCGCAGTCCTGCGAACAGTCGAAGCGCGCGATCGACGCCGTGAATGACGTTGCGGAAAGCCAAGACCTTGCCGCCGCCGTCAGAATGAATCTCGACCTCATGAGCAAGGAGCGAGGCGAGCGAAGAAGTATCGCCATCGCGCGCCGCAACGAAAAACGCCTGCGTGATCCGGTCCGCTTCGGCTGCCCCCACGCTGAAGCGCGGCCGAGCGTCCTGGACATGCCTCCGCGCGCGCGAAGCCAGTTGGCGTACCGCCGCCGGTTCGCGGCTGAGCGTCACCGCGACATCGCTCAAGGCCATTTCGAAAACGTCGTGGAGCAGAAATGCCGCACGTTCCAGTGGCGACAGGCGTTCCATGGCAAGCATCAGCGTGACCGTGATATCGTCCGCTATGGCCTCCTCCGGGTCTACCGAACCCACCAATGGATCAGGCAGCCACGGTCCGATATAGGTCTCGCGGCGCGAGCGAGCGGATTTGAGGCGGTCAAGGCATAGGCGGGGGACGATGCGCGGCAGGGAAGCGGCTGGGGAATCGATCCCATCATCGACCTGCTCCCATCTGAGCCACGCATCCTGCAGCACATCCTCGGCCTCGCTGAACGAACCGAGCATCCGATATCCCAAGCGTACAAGTCGCTTACGTTCGTTCTGGAAATCCGCCAGGCGCGACGCGGGGCTTAGCGTCGCTCCGGACGTCTCTACGCCATGGACACTCGTCATCGCGCGTCGCTCCCGTTGTTTCATCCTGATCTGACGAGCCAGCCGGGCGCAGTGTGACATGATCGGCGGGGATGCGAAAATTTCGGACGGCGTGTCACATCGCGGCAGCCCGCCTCGTCAGTGCAGCAAGCGTCGGCTGGACGCTGTTGGAACAGGACGAATGACATGGATGAAATCAAGCGGCTGGTCTGGCACGAAGTGGCCCCGAAAGGCGCGCAGGCGCTATTCGGCGTGCACCACTACATCACCACCGGCACCAATCTGCCCGAAGAGATGATCCACCTCGTGTTCTTGCGCGTATCGCAGATCAATGGCTGCGCGCACTGCATCGATCTGCATACGCGAGACCTCCTAAAGACGATGGCGCTCGACAAGGTGGTGCTGCTGCCGGTCTGGGCTGAAGTGCCTCACCTGTTCAATCCGCAATATCGCGCAGCGTTGGCTTGGGCCGAGGAAGTCACGCGGGTTAGCGAGACCCGTGCTTCGGATGACGCCTATGCCGTCGCAGCAGCAGCTTTCGATCCGCGCGACCTTGTCGACCTGACGATCGCGATCGCGGCGATGAACGCATTCAACCGCCTTGGCGCGCCATTCCGTTTGCCGGTGAAAGCCAGGCCCTGACACGCTCCAACAGATTGGATCTCAAGGTCATGACCGAACGACTCGACCACATGCGCCAAGTTCCGGCGTTGACGCAAAAGCTGACCGAGCTCACCTTCGCAATCAAGCAGGGGACGGTCGAGCAGACGATCCTGAGCTTCGTCGAGATTCGCGCTTCGCAGCTCAATGGCTGCGCCTTCTGCCTCGACATGCACATCAAGCAGGCCAAACTGCACGGCGAGCGCGATCTTCGCCTCCACCACGTCGCGATCTGGCGTGAATCGACCCTGTTCAGCGATCGCGAGCGTGCGGCATTAGCCTGGACCGAAGCGCTTACCCAGCTCTCCCCTAAAGGTGTGCACGACGACCTCTATGCGGCAGCGCGTGCGCAGTTCTCGCAGGACGAGCTGGTCTATCTCACTTACATGATCATGGTGATCAATGCCTGGAACCGTGCATCGATCGCGTTCCGATCGGTGCCAGGGTCGCGGGACAAGGCGTTCGGCTTGGACAAGGCACGCCTGTCCTGATCGACAACTGCCGCCGCCTTTGTGGTCTGGATCGTGTGTAGTAGCTGGCTCTGATGCATACTGGAGCCGAACTCGAAATCCGCTTGAAGCGCGCTGCGTTCAACCGCGCGCTGGCAGCAGGCGACCTTTCCGCGATCGGGCCGATCCTTTGGCCGAGCGCGATACTGGTCACCGGCACCGACAGCGCACTCCTTGCAGGACGCAACGCTCAACTTGCGGCCTGGAAGAGAGAGTTCGCGGTGCCGGATCGCGCGATCTATGTCCGTACGACGAATATGATTACGGTCTCCCCGGTCGAAGCGATCGCCTTCGAGCAGGGAGATTGGACCGCGACCTCGCTGAGTGGCGTTCATCAGGCCGGCGGCATCTATACGGCTAAGTGGCGGAAGCGGGATGCAGTATGGCGCATCGAGGCCGAGCTGTTCCTGACGCTTTCGTGAAATCGAGCAGTGGCTTCGCGCCGCATGCGCAATCGCGTCATGCGGCAGTGGCTGCCTCATAAGCCTGCGCCTCGGCTGCGATAAGGATGTCGGCGAGCATCCAATAGGCTTCGCCCCAGGCCGCCAGCACGGTGTCGGGCGCGGCGTCTTCGCCCAGTACCTCGCGGATTGCCGGCAGCAGCGCGGCGGCCACATGCGGATAATGTTCGGGCTTCACGCCGGTCTGCACATGCCGCAGCACCATCCGTTCGACCGCGCTCCCCAGGTTTTGCAGTTTGTCGATGTTCCTGGCGTAGGCGAGGATCGCACCGGCCAGCCGCCGCGGCTGCTCGCCGCTCGTCTGGGCGGCGCGGTCGAACATCGCCGCGATCTCGGCATTCTCGAATAGGCGCCGGTACATGGCGGTGGTGATGGCAACGCCGTGCTTTTCGAGCGCGGGGGCAGTGGCTTTGACGATTGCCATGGTGTCTGGCGAGAGCGGGCGCATCGGGATACTCCTGTAAGAGGCGGGGCGCGGCCGGCCCGCGCCCCGGATGGATCAGGCCGCCTTCTTCCAGATCGGCTCGAGCGCAACGTGCGGCGGGCAGGCGGCGACCGGGCCGCTCGGCAGGCCGGCAAGTTCGTTGGCGAAGCCGTGGTTGACGTCGCGGTGGTGAGCTTCGTCGGCGCGGACCACCAGCACCACGTCGCGCAGCGTCGCGTCGTCGGGCAGGTTCCAGTAATCCTTGGCGATCTGCGGTGCGGGGACGTTGGCGCTGCGGCCCTCGTCGATCTCGGCGAGATAGTGGGTGTAGCTGATCACCGCCTCTTCCTCGAAATAGCCGACAACGCGGTGCGCGGTCTTCGAACTGACGAGATAGAGGCCGAAGAAGAACAGGTAGAACACCCATTGCACGCCAATGATCACCGCGCGCTCGAACCAGGTCGGCTTCGAAATCTCGATGAACGTCATGAGGTGCATGCGCTCATTCTCGGCCTCGTCCATCAGCGTCCTGATCCAGCCCTTGTCGTCGCAGATGCGCCGCAGGCACGACAGGTGCGTGATGGTCGCGCCGACCATGCCGGGCACAGCGGCGACCGTTTCCAGCACTACGGCGCGATGGCCATAGCGCTCGGCGAAGAACGTATCAGCGGTCCAGCGCAGCAGCTTGGTGAAGCCATAGGCGATGCGGTCCGACAGCCCCTTGGGCTGATGATGGACACCAAGGTCGATATAGGGTGGGGTCATCGGTCGTCTCCGTTTTCGTTGGCGAAGACCTAGGCCGGTGCGCGAGGCCAAAAAATTCGGATCATGTCCCTACGTAGTTTCCCGGAGGTGGCGCTTGGCTCGGCGACGCGGCATGACAGCGGCGTGACCGAGAAGCGCCTGACCCTCCGCCACACGATCATTCCGGCGCCGCCGCTGCTGGTGACGCTGGCGCTAGCGGCGCTCGCCGTCGCGCTGGGTGCGGGGGTGCGGATCGCCTTCGCCGCCGAACTGGGGCAGCGCGCGACCTATATCTTCTTCGTGCCCGCCGTGGTGCTGGCCAGTGCTTTGAGCGGCCTGCGCGCGGGCGTGGCGGCGAGCATCGCCGGCTCCGTCGTCGGCCTGTGGTGCGATCGCATGATTGGGCCGGTCGCCGCAGGCAGCTGGATCGCGGCCGGCGCATTCGTCGCGATTGGTGGCGCCATCGCGCTGGGCGGCGAGTGGTTCCAGCGCGCCCGGGCCGAGGCCGAGCGCGTGACCGAGGGGCTGGCGCGGCGCGAGGCGCATCTGCGCTCGCTGCTCGACACCGTGCCCGACGCGATCGTGGTGATCGACGAAGCCGGGCTGATCCGCGATTTCAGTCCGGCAGCAACGCGGATGTTCGGTTGGGACGCGGACGAAGTGAATGGCCGAAACGTCAGCGTGTTGATGCCCGATCCCTACCGCAGCGCGCACGACGATTATCTCCAGCGCTATTACCGGACCGGAGAGCGGCGTATCATCGGCAAGGGGCGGGTCGTGGTCGGGGTGCGCAAGGACGGGTCCACCTTCCCGCTGGAGCTGGCAGTGGGTGAGATGCGGGTCAGCGGGCAGCGCCACTTCACCGGCTTCATCCGTGACCTGACCGAACGTCAGCAGGCGGAGGCCCGGCTGCAGGAACTGCAGGCCGAACTCGTGCACGTTTCACGCCTTACCGCCCTGGGCGAGATGGCTTCGGCCCTCGCACACGAACTCAATCAGCCGCTCTCGGCAATCGCCAACTACCTCAAGGGCAGCCGCATGCTGCTGAAGCGGGACGACGTGCCGCTGGATCGCGTCGGTGACGCGGTCGAACGTGCATCCGAGCAGGCGCTGCGCGCGGGCGACATCATCCGCCGGCTGCGCGAGTTCGTGGCGCGCGGCGAGACCGAGCGCGCGGTGGAGAGCCTGCCCAAGCTGGTCGAGGAAGCAAGCGCGTTGGCGCTGGTCGGGGTCAAGGAACATGGCATCCGCGTGCGCTACGAATTCGACCCCGCGATCGACCTGGTGCTGGCGGACAAGGTGCAGGTCCAGCAGGTGCTGCTCAACCTCGTGCGCAATGCGATCGATGCGATGACGCAAGCCGAATCATCGGTTCGCGACCTGACCATCACCCTCGCGCCGGCTGAGGATGACATGGCGCAGGTGACCGTCGCGGACACCGGGTCCGGCATCGATCCGGAAGTGGCAGATCGGCTGTTCCAGCCCTTCGTTACCACCAAGCGCACCGGCATGGGCGTCGGCCTCTCGATCTCGCGCACCATCATCGAGGCGCATGGTGGTCGCATCTGGGCACAGCCGCGCGCCGGCGGCGGCGCGGGGTTCGGGCTGACGCTGCGCCGCGTCGGCCAAGAGGAGCTGTATGATGGCGAGTGACGGAATCGTCTATGTGATCGACGACGACGAGGCGGCGCGGCACTCGCTCGAATTCCTGCTCGATTGCTCGGAAATTCGCGTACGCGCCTTTCCTTCGGCGGACGCATTCCTGGTTGCGGCGCCGCCGCTTGGCGGCGCGTGCATCGTTACGGACGTCCGCATGCCCGGCAGCAGCGGGATCGAACTGGTCGAAGAAATGAAACGTCGCGGCGCCAGCGTGCCCGTCATCGTCATCACCGGCCACGCCGATGTCCCGCTCGCGATCCAGGCAATGCATGCCGGCGTGGCCGACTTCATCGAAAAGCCGTTCGATGACGAGATGATACTCGCCGCGATCCGCAAGGCGCTGGCTGCGCAGGCCGGCGACGATGCGGCGCGCGCCGAACGCCAGGCGGTAGTCGACCGCATCGCATCGTTGAGCGGGCGCGAGCGCGAGGTGATGGAGGGTCTTGCCCGAGGCGACGCGAACAAGGCAATCGCCTTCGACCTTGGCATCAGTGCGCGCACGGTCGAGGTATACCGGGCGAATGTGATGCTCAAGATGCAGGCGAAGACGCTGTCCGACCTGGTGCGGATGGTTACGGTCGCTCGCTTGCCCTAGCAACGGCGAACCTGACACGTGGTGGCTAAAGCGGCCCAATCTCGGTCATTCACTGGTCCGGCGCTTCGTCCCGAAAGCCATCGCTAGCCGAACCTGGGAACGCACGGGCAAGATCGAGTGAAAGGCCGGTTCGCTCACAAGGCTCGGAAAGCTGCCCACAACACGCTCGGCTACCCGTCGTGAGCTTTGCCCATCGCCGAGTGGGATGCGCTTTAGGCCGCTGGGCCTCCTCCAGACTCAGGCGCGAAAGGCTAATTATCGCGAACGGAAAGGCATTCGCGCCGCGCCGCGTCGTTGATGCGCAACACCGTTCGATTGGGCTGACGCCCACGGTCTGGTGGGAACGAATGTGGTTTACCCATCGGCCACCGCCTCCGATTTGACCTGCCAAGGCGGCAAGCCCGGCACCCGTCAGGGCCGTCGAAGAAGCTGCCACGCCAAATGGTAGGTCTGGAGAGCGAGATGTTGACTGCAGCAGAGCGTATCGATGCGAGATCATCGAATGTCATGAACGATCCTCGTGACAATACGGCCGTTCCAAATGGCAACGTCTCGCCGTCAACACCGGCGCATCTTCCTACCGTTGACATTTCTCGGTTGAATGGATCGCCACAGGATCGTGCGCTCTTCATCGCAGAACTGCGCCGCATTCTGCATGAGCATGGTTTCTTCTACCTCACCGGCCACGGCGTACCACCGTCGCTGGTTGATGGCATGCTGGCTGCCTCCAAGCAGTTCTTCGCTTTGCCCGAAGCGGCCAAGCTCGAAATCAGCATGCTGAAGTCACCTCATTTTCGCGGCTATAACCGCGCCGGGCTGGAGATGACCGGCGGCAAGCAGGATTGGCGCGAGCAGGTTGATTTCGACTGCGAGGAAGCAGCCCTTACGATCGGTCCGGACACGCCGGCCTGGAAGCGGACGATCGGCCCGAACTTGTGGCCCTCCGCACTGCCGGAATTCAAGTCCGTGGTGCTTGGGTATCAGGCACAGATGACTCGCGTCGCGATCGACGTTTTGAAAGCGATCGCACTGGCGCTGGGACAGAGCGAAGACGTTTTCGCACCGATGTACGAACCGATGCCCCGCCAGCACCTGAAAATCCTGCGATATCCTGGTCGCGATGCCGCAGGGTCAGAGCAGGGCGTCGGCGCGCATAAGGATGGCGGGCTGATCACCATCTTGCTGCAGGATACGGTCGCCGGATTGAGCGTTCAGGCCGAAGATGGCAGCTGGATCGATGCGCCACCGGTTCCAGGAACGTTCGTGGTCAATACCGGCGAATTGCTGGAGTTGGCGACCAATGGCTTCGTCCGGGCCGACGTTCACGCCGCAGCTGTCCCGCCGGCCGGTGTTGAGCGCTTCTCAATACCGTTCTTCCTGGGTGCCAGCCATGAAAACACGGTACCCGTCATCGATTTGCCGCCTGAATTGAAAAAGATAGAGCGTGGGGTGAGCACGGACCCGCACAATCCGATCTTCCGCGAAGTGGGCGCCAATCACTTGAAGGCGCGTCTGCGCTCACATCCCGACGTAGCGGCGCTCCATTACCCTGATCTATCTGCGTAGCAGCGCCCGCCTAAAGCCGCGGCGCGCGCGATTACGCGCTCCGCGCACTTAGACTTACGTCTGACGACCCAACTGGAAAGTGCATCCATGAAGACTCGCGCCGCAGTGGCATTCGAAGCGAAGAAGCCGCTGGAAATCGTCGAGCTCGACCTCGAAGGGCCAAAGGCTGGCGAAGTGCTGGTCGAGATCATGGCCACGGGCATCTGCCATACCGACGCCTACACGCTCGACGGCTTCGATTCCGAAGGCATCTTCCCCAGCGTGCTCGGCCATGAAGGCGCGGGCATCGTGCGCGAGGTGGGTGCCGGCGTCACCTCAGTCGTGCCGGGCGATCATGTCATCCCGCTCTACACGCCGGAATGCCGCCAGTGTAAGTCGTGCCTCAGCGGCAAGACCAATTTGTGCACCGCGATCCGCTCAACCCAGGGCAAGGGCCTGATGCCTGACGGCACCACACGCTTCAGCTACAAGGGTCAGCCCATCTATCATTATATGGGCTGCTCGACCTTCTCGAACTTCACCGTCCTGCCCGAGATCGCGGTGGCGAGTATCCGCAAGGACGCGCCATTCCAGTCGAGCTGCTATATCGGCTGCGGCGTCACCACCGGGGTCGGCGCCGTGGTGAATACGGCCAAGGTGCAGGTTGGCGACAATGTCGTCGTGTTCGGCCTTGGCGGCATCGGCCTCAACGTCATCCAGGGTGCGCGGCTTGCCGGCGCGAACAGGATCATCGGCGTCGACATCAACCCCGATCGCGAGGAATGGGGCCGCAAGTTCGGCATGACAGATTTCCTCAATTCCAGGGGCATGAGCCGCGAGGACGTGGTCGCGCGGATCGTCGCGATGACGGATGGCGGCGCGGACTATACCTTCGACGCGACCGGCAATACCGAAGTGATGCGCATCGCGCTCGAGGCTTGCCACCGCGGCTGGGGCACCAGCATCATCATCGGCGTGGCCGAGGCGGGCAAGGAGATCGCGACGCGTCCGTTCCAGCTCGTCACTGGCCGCAACTGGCGCGGCACCGCATTTGGCGGCGCCAAGGGCCGCACCGATGTGCCGAAGATCGTCGACATGTACATGCAGGGCAAGATCGAGATCGACCCGATGATCACCCATGTCATGGGGCTGGAGGACATCAACAAGGGCTTCGACCTGATGCATGCGGGCGAAAGCATCCGCAGCGTCGTCGTCTACTGACCGCCCGATCTAGAGTGTCTCCTGGAGGAAGCGGGAACGGTCAAAACTCGGTAGTCGCCGAGGCAAGACGCGTACGATCAAATTATCGGCCCCAGGTCCCTGCAAACTGGGTTTCATTTGAGCCAGGCCACAGCGGCTGAAAGCCGGAGCGCAGTCCCGCTCAGCGGAACTCAACGCATCAAACCGGCCGCGCGGAGGGCATCTTCAATCACTCGCCCCACGCCGTCGGCAGGCGGCTTGGCATGCGCCGCCTGGCTGACATCTTCATGCGACGCTCCTTCGGTCGCTGAATGGAAGCGGGTCGCATTTGGCTGAGGTGTGCGGACAGGTGCGCCTCGAGGCAAGCGATCCTGCCCAGCTATCCCCCAAAAGTCGGCAACCCGACGGGTCGATGAAATGCCCGCCTCCAGCATATAGGGTCCGGCAGACCCGCAGGCTTCCGGACCAGCGGTGCTCAGGGGCGTGCCATGCGGGAGGCCGGCGATCCGATATTCCTCGATGACCTCGCGCCCGTGCGCGTCGCGCCACGCGCGTCGGCGATGCCCGCACACTGTTTCGACTACTGCCGGTCCGCTTTTCACGCCGTGGACGGCACGCCATTGCTCGACGATCAGCGCCGAATTCGCATGGCTCACCGTGGCATCGCGATCGCCATGCCATACCGAAATTTTGGGCCAGGGACCTGGGTGAGGCGATGCGGCGGTCACCAGCGAGCCGAGCGCTTCCACAGGCGGCCCGCCCTGCGCACGCATGCGGTCGAATGCTTCGGGGACCGTCGCAGCCGTTCCATAGGGAAGTCCGGCGATGATCGCGCCGCCGGCAAATACATCCGGATAAGCGGCGAGCATCACCGACGCCATCGCACCCCCAGCTGACAGACCAGTCACATAGACGCGAGCGGGATCGAGCGCATGCGTCGCGATCATCGCGGCGATCATCTGACGGACTGAAAGCGCCTCGCCCGCATCTCGGCGCGTGTCGCCTAGGTTGAACCAGTTGAAGCAGAGATTTGGATTATTGCCGCGCTGCTGTTCGGGGTAAAGAAGCGCAAAGCCCTGCTCGTCGGCGAGTTGCGACCAGCCAGAGCCGTGGTCATAGCTGGCGGCATCCTGCATACAGCCGTGAAGCACGACCACCAGTGGCGGCGAAGCAGCGAGACACGCCGGTAGGTAGAAGCGGCCTCGCAATGCCCCAGGGTTCGAGCCAAAGGGCGGCAGGTCAGCGAGCCGGTCCGCGCCCGCCGGCTTGGGGCCAGCATGTTTCCGAAATGCCGAGAGGCGGCTGAGCGTATCGTTGAGGTTTCGAATGCGGCTTCTCCTGCCATGGCGGAAGCCCTGACCCAGAACAACCTTACCAATGCTGCAGCGCACAATGTCGTGGTGTAATGCGGAGGCCGCAAGAGCGCTGACCGATATTTGCTTGCTCGATGGGGGTGGCGGCCGGCCAATGCGATCCCCATATACTGTCTATCGCGCCGTCTGTTTCGAGCTTGGCCGCGACTGAGAGTTGCAATGCTCCCGCTCTGATGCGGGGCTTTCTCATGCCACCACCTGCAACGGTGAACTGCTTTTCCCCGCTGGGTACCCTACCGGACGGTTCAATCGCGCGCGCACGATGTCAGCCGCAACCGCATCCGCCGCGGCCGGGCGCAAGGCGCTTGTCCGGCAATTTTGCGGCGCTCACGGCACGCCGGGTCGGTCACACCCTTATCGAAGGAATTCAAGACATGGCTAAAGGCGAACAACGTGGCAATCGCGAAGCGCGCAAGCCGAAGAAGCCGGCTCCGCCAAAGCAGAATGCGTCCAATCCTTCGTTGAAGGGCGCGCCACAGACAGCGCCGTCGAAAAAAGGCTGAGCGATCCTCATTTGAAAGGCCAGTTTATGCAGCCGACCTCTACCCTCTGCCGCGCCCAGGAGGCGCGTCACCATGCGCTTGCCAGCGCCGCTGTCCTCGATAACGTCAGGCAGGTGGCAACCACGGCTGCCGCTGCCTGGGCCAAGGAGGGCGTGGCGGCCGCTCTGCGCGAGGGCCGCAAGTTGCGCGCCAGCGCGGCTGCAGCGGCACATGCCGCGCTTGCCGAACCGCCGCACGACGAATTCCGCGCGCTGAGCGAAAACCCCGACCGGGGCCATGCCGACGCCGCATGACGTGCGGCTCGGCTTTCCGCTTGGTGTGGTGAGCGGATGCGACTGAACATCCGCCACGTCACCACCTATGCCTACAGCCAGCCGGTCGGGCTCCTCGCGCATCGCATGATGCTGACGCCGCGGGGTTCGCATGCGCTGCGGCTCATCTCCGCGGAACTGACATGCGAACCTGCGGCGGCGCTGGAATGGACGCAGGATGTCTGGGGCAATCTGATTGCCACCGCCAGCTTTCCTGCAGCGACGCAGCAACTGGTGGTCACCAATAGCGTAACGGTCGAACAGACCGCCTCCCTCTGGCCCATCCTCAAGATCGCACCGCATGCGCACCGCTACCCATTTGCATATTCGCCGGGCGAGCGAGCTGACCTCGGCGCGCTGCTCGTGCCCGAATATGCCGATCCCGGCGATCGGCTGGCGGCATGGGCCCGCGCGATCGTGCTGGGCCACGACACCGACACGCTCTCGCTGCTGCAGGATGTGAACGCCGCTGCGCGTCAGGGCATGGCTTATGTCACGCGGGAAGCGGTCGGTACCCAGTCACCCCACGAAACGCTCGACCTTGCATCCGGGTCGTGCCGCGACCTCGCGACGCTGTTCATCGATGCGGTGCGCCATCTCGGCTTCGGTGCTCGCGCGGTTTCCGGTTATCTGTTCGATCCGCCAGCCCCGGGCGGCCTGGTCGAGCAGGACAATCAGCATGGCGCGACCCATGCCTGGGCGGAAGTCTATTTGCCGTGCGCTGGCTGGATCGCCTTCGATCCGACCAACGGCCGCATGGGCGAGGCGCATCTCGTGCCCGTCGCAGTTGGTCGAAGCATTGCGCAACTGAGTCCGATCGACGGGCGGTATATCGGGCCGAGCGACGCTTTCCGCGCCATGACCGTCGAAGTGACCGTTACGGCGGTAGGATGAATGGGTTCTATCCTGAAAGTACGCCACCAATCACATACTGGCTAACCGGATATCGGCCTGCGCTCAGCCCATCCATGCCGACCATGACCGTGAGCCGAACGGCCGACCACCATTTCAAAGAAGCGAGCAAGATGCCATTTCTTCGCCTGGTGCCGGGTTCGGCGCACGATCTCGCCATGGATCTCGGCACCGTGAATACGGTCGTGTTCGCGCGTGGCCGGGGAATCGTGCTGAGCGAACCGTCGGTGGTCGCAATGGAGACTGTCGGGGGGATGCAGCGTGTCAGGGCGGTCGGCGCCGAAGCCAAGCTGATGCTGGGGAAGACACCGGACAACGTCACCACGGTCCGCCCCATGCGTGGCGGCGTCATCGCCGACATCGACGTCGCCGAACAGATGATCAAGTATTTCATCGACAAGGTTCGCGGTGGTGCCTCGCGCTTCGGCCGCGGTCCGGAGATGGTGATCAGCATTCCGAGCAGCGCCACGCAGGTCGAGCGGCGCGCGATCCGTCAGGCGGCAACCAATGCCGGCGCGCGCAAGGTTTCGCTGATCGAGGAATCGATGGCTGCGGCCATCGGGGCGGGGTTACCAATTGCCGAACCGCGCGGCGCGATGGTCGTTGATATCGGCGGCGGCACGACCGAAGTCGCCATCCTCTCGCTGCGTGGCTTGGCCTATAGCGCTTCGGTCCGCCTCGGCGGTGATCGCATGGACGAGGCGATCGCGTCGGGCATCCGTCGCAAGCACAATCTGCTGATCGGGGAAGCCACTGCCGAGCGCATCAAGGTGGCTATCGGCACCGCACAGTGTCCGATCGCCGGCGACGGAGCGGTGACGAACGTCCGCGGGCGGGATCTCGTCAGGGGAATGCCGGCTGAAGTCGAGGTGAGTCAGCGCGAGATCGCCAACTGGCTTTCGGATCTCACCGCGCAAATCGTAGAGGCCACGCTGACCGCGCTTGAGAAGACCGAACCTGAATTGGCCTCGGACATCCATGATTACGGGATCGTGATGACGGGCGGCGGTAGTCTCCTGGCGCAGCTTGACGACGTGCTTTCGAAAGCAACCGGCTTATCGGTCGTCGTCGCCGACGACGCGCTGATGTGCGTGGCGAACGGAGCGGGCGCAGCGCTTGAGGACCCAAGTTTGGCGGCGTTGTAGCGGCAGGCTGAGCGCAATTTGCAGGGACGTCAGCGTAGCATAGGATTGATTAGACCCGCGTTGCCAGCTCCCACCGGCAACGATCGCCCAACCCGGCGATCGTCGACATCGTAGCGAGGCCAGCGATCACCTCAACCGAGCAAGGCTGCGCCGGCGCATAGATGAAGCGCCAGCACCACCTGCACTCTGTCGCGCCGAGATTAGAAGGTGGGGTGGCCCATGGCAGCGGCTGTCCCGCGCCGGGCGCAGGTTCTCGATCGTCCAAAAACATGCGTGATTCCAGAACCGAACAATTCGGCTGACGCATCAACGCACGCGCCCCGCAAAGGGGCCGACAAGCACAGCGAATAAGGCATCGACCATCCGACACGCTCCTTCGCACCCATCCTGCGTCGCCCAGCCAAACGACCCCTATCATTCAGCCGGCACACTCCCCATCTAGGAGACATCGCGGCACATCGCCTGAGCGCTGCTGTGACTGAGAGATGCTTGTGCTCCCGCTCGGTCGAGGAGCACGCTATGAACACACACAACGTAAGGCCGCCACATGGTGGGTCGCAATCGATGCCGGTCCATGCGGGAACGACGCCCGGACTCGCCCGCGCGGCCCTGACCATCGCGCTGAGGGATGCGACGGCCAGCTTTGCCGATGATCTCTCCCGGGGCACGATCGGCCGGCACCACAACACTTATCAACATCGTACGCGCATCCTCCGTCAAATGGCTGCCGAACTGTCTGGCTCGCGCGCAGACGCCACCGGGTCGGGCACATGACGCCGCGCGACGATCGGGCATCTGCTAAGCAAGGCGCTCATTGGAGAGCAGGCCTGGAAGGCGCGACATGGCGTCGCACCGGCGTGGACTGATACATTTCATTGCCGCGAGTACCGCGACGCCAAGCTCAGCGACGCGATCGTTTAGGCCAAGCGTGTCGCTGCCCGCGGCAATGTAAGGATCCAAGGAGACCAAAAGATGCCGTTGTTCAAGACAATGGGAGCCGGCGGCAATCCGACATGGATTGACGCCGCCGAGATCGTCGCGCTTGAAAGCATGTACAGCGATCGCACGCTGCATGGAGAGGCGGAGAACGCCAAGCTGCTGACACGAGCTTATCTGCGGTCGGGGGCAACGATCGAGCTTGATGCCGAGATAGAGGCGCTCGCTCAACGGATCGGCGTGCCGGGCCTTTAAGTCGCTGAAATGCCCGTCACCGCATTATCGAAGGGATTTGTCATAGAAAATCGAGAGTTGGTCGCTTACGCGCTCATCATGTTGATGGCGATCGCAACGATCGTCTTGGCGCTTTTCATGCGTCATAATTCCCGCGACGAGCAACTTAAGCGCGACGCGCGGCGCGTTCGCGAAGAGCGCGAAGCCAAGCATCTCGATCATTAATCCGGCGCCGGAAAGCGAACAAGCGCTGGGCGTTTTTTTAGCGTTATGGGAAAGCGAAAAGCGTTCAGCGAGCCCAGCAACGTTGCGGCTGAAAAAAGGCGAAGTGATCGTCGATGGCCCCGATGGTGTAGCGGTCTCCCTGACGCCCGAGGCTGCTGTCGAGACTTCGCATCGACTGCTTGAGCGTGACCGCACAAGGGCAGCGAGTAGCGGCGAAGAAGCGCTGACCTGCTTCGTTCAGCGCCTTCGGCAACGGACGCGCGGACGGACAGGAGCGGCATCTTCCATCCGGTTTGTGTCTCAACGGCTGGGCGTTTGGACCCACTCCGCCGGAAATCATGCGTGTATTGCGCCTGCACTTGCTATATGGCGGCGAGGCTGACGTCGCCTGCGACGGATATCGGGCCGCCCAGGCTCTCCCTTTGTCCCTTTCTAGCCTCACGACGCCGGGATGCGACCGCGAGGCGCATGCCTGTCACGCATGGACAAAGGAAACGAATATGATCACCGGAACCGTCAAATTCTTCAATACCGACAAGGGCTACGGCTTCATCTCCCCCGAAGACGGCAGCGGCGACGCCTTCGTGCATATCAGTGCGGTGGAGCGTGCCGGAATGCGAACGCTCGATAAAGATCAGCGCCTGACCTACGACCTCGAGAAGGATAACCGCGGGAAGACTTCCGCCGTGAACCTGCAGGCAGCCTGATGGCTTGCCGGCGCGGGTTCCAATCGATCCCGTGTCGGCATCCATGGCAGTAACCGCCAGACCTGGCCGGTTCGCAGAGACCGATCGTAAGGATCAACAGCATTTCCCAAGCAATTGATGCGACAGCACGCAGCCCTGACGCGGACTCGGGCAATGCTGACGACGGCTGGCCTTGGGGCGTACTGATCGACACAGCCACCATTCCTGGCGGCGGTGGGCGTCTGCATCTGGTTCGTCACGAGGAGGATTATGAAATCCTGTATGGTGACGAACAGTTGATGGGCAGTTGGGCGTTCCGGTCCGAGGAGGCGCTCGCAACGCTCGTGCTGGATCGATTGGGCAGGGTCGCCGACCGGGTGTTGATCGGCGGCCTAGGCATGGGCTTCACCCTCGCCGCGGCGCGTTCCGGATTGCCGGCGAGCTCAGCGATCGTCGTGGCGGAACTCGTGCCGCAAGTCGTCGCCTGGGCACAAGGGCCGCTCGCACACATTGTCGGCAATTCACTGTCCGACCCGCGCGTCAGTGTCGAGCTACGCGACGTTCACGACGTCATTGTCGAGCAGCCGGGGGGATACGATGCGATCCTGCTGGACGTGGATAATGGCCCTGATGGCCTGATCCATGTTTCAAACGAGCGATTGTACAGCGCCTGGGGATTGCGGGCAGCGCGGACCGCCCTGCGCGTCGGCGGCATTCTCGCGATCTGGTCTGCATATCCCGATGACGAATTCGCCGAGCGGCTGCGCGAGGCCGGGTTCGCGGTCGAGGAACTGGTGATCGATAGCGGTGGCCATGCCGACGACCCGCCGCACGTGATATGGCTCTCCAGACGCATAGATTGATGCGCTGCCTGGTCACAGGTCAGGATCGTCCTGCCGGCACCGGCGCCGACAAGTTCGATCCGCGGCTTGGCGACCGTCAGCTTTTCCTGCCATGTGCCGGCCGGCACGGCGATCCGCCAAGGCCGTCCGGCATCCGCAGGCGCGCGCCGTTGATCGCGGCGTGCACACTGGCGTAGCCGTCCTTACCCACACGCGCGTCGACGCGCGGCACGGGCACGGCGGCCGCCGTCACTGCTGCGCCCAGGCCGGCAAGCATCCGGCGGCGCGATCAGCTCATTTCATCAGCCGCCAAACCGTCGACCGAATGGCGTCAGACCACATCGCATAGCCGGCGGGGCCAGGGTGCAGACCGTCGACCATGGCACCGTCCCTCAACTTGCCCTCGCCATCGAGAAACGCCGAAGCGATGTCGAGATAATGGACCGATGTGCCATCAGCCAGCTTGGCGAGTTCTGCGTTGATTTCGCGAATTGCCGCACGCGCCGGCGAGGCGGGATCCGCGCCGCGCGGGAAGACGCCGAGCAAGAGCACCTTCGCCTGCGGCTGGCGCTTGCGAAACTCCGCGACAATCGCGGCATTGCCGGCCGCAATATCGGCATTGGCATTCCGGCCGATGTTGTTGGTGCCCAGCATCAATATGATCAGCTTCGCCTGAAATCCGGCCAACTCGCCGTTGCGCATGCGCCACAGCACATCCTGCGTGGTGTCGCCCGATATGCCGAAGTTGGCAGCTTTAAGCGGCGCGAAGTCGCGCATCCAGACGTCGCGACCACGGCCGGCGCGGCCAAAGAAATCGGTGATCGAATCTCCCACGAACAGCAAGTCGATGTTGCCGCGCCGTGCCACCTCGAGGAAACATTCATGCTTTGGCATTGCCCCCGGGCGGATCGGCAGGGCCTGCGTCGCCGGCGGCAGCGCCGGCCGGGGCTGCGCCTGGCGCGCTCGATAGGCGGCAATCTGCTCGGTCGTGAGCGGCGGTGGAACCGGCGAGGCGCAGGCTGGGACGCTATCGGGAGAGACATGCGGTCCCGGTGCTGTCGCAGGTGTCTGTTGCGCTGCCTGGCCGAAGGCGGACGCCGCCACCGCCACACAGCTTGCGATCGCCACCCAGAAACACAGTCTCATCGGCTGCTTACCCCAAAAATGTGGCGGCCGGGCACACGCCCGACCGCCCGGTCATCAGAAGGTCCCGCGCACGCCGAAGAAGATCTGCCGGCCGCTCGAGGCGTATTGCGTGATGATCTCCGAATCCGCCAGGCTGAAGCGATTGGAGGTCTGGTTGGTGAGGTTGAGCGCTTCCAGCGTCAGCGAGATGCCCGGCATGATCCGATAGCTGAACGAGGCGTCCACGTTAAGCGTCGGCTCACTCCCGGCGAAATCGTTGATCAGCGGAGTCAGGCAGTAGCCCGGCTGGCACGTGCCCGACTGCAGCGGGTAGACGGTATAGTATTTCGCCCGATATGCGCCCGACACGCGCCCCGAAAACTTGGGGGTTTCGTAATAGATCGTCGCGTTGACCGAGTGCGGAGAAGCGCCGAGGAACGGGGCGTCACCCGTCAATTGCGGGCGACCCGCACCGCCGGTGTCGATGATGTAGGTCAGTTTGGAATCGATATAGGTATAGTTGGCCTGCAGGCCGAAGTTCTTGAGGAATCCGGGCAGGAACGAGAGGTTCTGCTGATAGCTGATCTCGATGCCGCGGATATAGCCGCCGGGCGCGTCGCGCGGCTGGCTGAAGCTGAACGGATTGTCCCCGTCGAGATAGGCGCGTTGCGCATCGCCCGCCGGCGTGTTGGCGGTGATGCTGGCACGAAGCGTCTCGACCACGTTCGAGTCGAACAGCTCGCTCAACCGCCCTTCGGCAAGGACACGCTGCGGGAAACTTGCAATATCCTTGTTGAATGCGCCGAACGACAACAAGCCGCCGGGCGCAAAATACCATTCCGCACTGAAGTCGAGATTGGTCGCGCGGAACGGATTGAGGCGGGGATTTCCGCTCGAGATCGAGCCGCCCGTCGTGGCACCGGCAACGCCGGGCACGCTGAAGCTGGTGATGCCGGGCGCCAGCTGGCTGAGCGATGGCCGTGCCATCACCTTGGCCGCACCGAACCGGACGAGCAGATTGCGATCGAGTTCGAATACGGCGTTGAGCGAGGGCAACCAGTCGTCATAGCTGTTGGTGTTGGTGATCGGCGCGCCGGTGGTCGTGAACCCTTCCGCCGTCACTTCGGTATGTGCAAAGCGCAGGCCGACGTTGCCGCGTACCGGGATGCCCAGCAGACTGCGGTCATAGTCATACTGGATGTACCCGCCGGTGTCCTTTTCCTGGATGGCATAGTTCAGACCGAGGTTGTTCGACGAGCCGCCCGCGGTGAGCCGGTAGTCGCCGAACTTGTTGACGCAATTGCAGTCGAAATCGAACACGGCGGCCATCTTGCGATTGTCGGGCGCCCAGAAGCTGGTGGTCGTTCCGGCAGGGACCTTGAGGCCCTGGCCCCAGTTGATCACGCGGCCGGTCGCTGCAACCGTGCTTCCCCCTTCAAGCAAGGTAGGCGACACCGCCTCTTGCGAGGCACGACGCAATTCCTGCGTCTCGAAACCGAATTCGCGGCGCGAGAAGCCGATCTTGATCTGATCGTTGTCGAGCGCGTTCCAGTTGAGGTCGAAACGCCCGTTCTTGAAGTCGTTCCGGGTATGACGCGCCTGGACGCGCAGGACCGAGAAGCCCTTGATCGTGTCCCAGTTGGCCGGATCGGCCGCATTGAAGCCGAAGTCCAGCAGCGGCATGCCGGTCGCGTTGCGCTCGTCATAAATGAAATAGCCGTTGCCGGGCGTCCCCTGACCGCTGTCGAGGCGGATGAGATCGGACAGCAGGCCAAGGCTGTTGTTGACCGATTCGGAATAGCCGACGACGACGGTAAGCTTCAGCCGGTCCGTAACGTCCTGTTCCAGCGTGCCTGACAACTGCTTGAACTTGGTCGTGTAGACATTGCCGTCATTGGCCGAGCGATAGTCGATGTTGCCGAGCTTCAGATAGTCGGCCCATGGCTGGTTCGCATTGCTGTTGTTGACATGCGCTTCTAGCACGCGGGTCGACGGTTTGCCGACCAGTGCATCGATCAACGCGAGCTGATTGGCCGTGGGAATATAGCCGACAGACGCCGGGTTATTATAATAATCAAAGCCGTTGAGATTGTACGGGTTCGTGCTGTTGGCAAAGCCCGGCAGCACTGCGCCGGTCCCTTCCGACCCCTGACAGGCAATCACAACACCACCGGCGCCGCTCGTCGCGCACGAACTGTACAAGGCCGCCGAGCCGGTTGCGGCAGTGTTATAGGCAGCAGTGGTGTTGTTGAAGCGATTGAGCCCGATCGTCGAGATCTGGTAATAATCCGACCGATTCTGGAAGCGCGAATAGACGCCGTCAACGCTGATCAGCGTGCGATCGCTCGGCTGCCACTGGAACGAGGCGGTCAGACCGAGGCGCTCTTGCTCCAGCTCCTGCCGACTGAGCCCTGGCAGCGTCGGCGTGATTACCGTCGATCCGGGCGTCGTCTGGGTCGTCGTGCCATTGGCGAATTGGCGGATCGCGCCGCCATTGGGATAGAGCAGCGCATAGGCGGCGGGATCCGAACCCCGCTGCGCATCACAGGCTGCCTGGCGGGTAATATTGATACCCGGAATGACGCCACCCAGATTGGGCGCGGTCGCCGTCCCGCCATTGCAGACAGCGGTCGAAGGGGCGGCAAAGCCTTCACGTTGGGGAATGCCGGCGACCGGGGAGCCAGCGGTGAGCGTCGGCGTGGCGAAGGGTCGCGAATAGGCATAGTCGTAGGACGCGACCGTTCGGCTGTAGCTGTCGATGGTACGCTCGGACTTGCTCCATGCGCCTGAGACGGTGAGGCCCATCTGGCCGATGCCGGTGTTCCATTTGCCGGACACGAGGCCCGCGAGGCGCGGCGAAACCTTCCCGCCATTTTCGAAATAGGCACCCTGCGCCGACAGGCCGAGGGTCAAGTCCTTCTTGTAGCTCAGCGGCCGGCCGGTGACGAGGTCGACCGTTGCACCGAGCGAGCCTTCATCGACCTCGGCCGATGCCGTCTTGCGAACGGTCAGCGAGTTGAACAGCTCGGACGCAAAGGCATTGAAGTCGAAGCCGCGCGAGCGATTGGGGGTGCTGCCGGAATCGTTGCTGCCCGATGTCGAAAGCGCCTCCAGGCCGTTCAGCCGGACGCGCGTGAAGTCGGGGCCGAGCCCGCGCACGGTAATCGTGCGCCCCTCGCCATTGTCGCGGTCGATTGTGACGCCGGGCAGGCGCTGCAGCGATTCCGCAAGATTGGCATCGGGAAAGTCCGCGATATCCTCGGCATTGATCGTGTCGATGATCTCGTTCGAACGCCGCTTCTGCTCGATCGCGCTTTCCAGCGCCGCGCGATAACCCGACACCACGATCTCGTCCGCAACGGTTTCCCCTTCGGCGGGCGGGCTCGTCGGCGGCGTGGTCTGGGCAAGTGCCGCGCCATGCGCCAGCGTCAACCCGCCCAGGACCAACGCGATGTGCGATGCGCCGCGCAGCAGTTGATCGGGCCTGTTTCGGTTGCTCATCATCTTCCTCCCCTAATTCCAATTCGATTGGTGGCGCGCTGGCCTGTCTTCGTCGCGACGTATCAAGGATGCTGCCTGCGCCAGCCGGCATAGCGATCCAGCACCGTGCGCCCCCAGTCGCCGTACCAGGCGTAACCGCCCCGCCGCTCCTGCTCGACTTCCGCCAGCGCGTGACGGATGATCCCGTCGCGCCCGACGAAGATCGGACGATTGGTGCCGATCTGGTAATAGCGCGCCCAGACCGGTGGCGCGGACGGGTCGCGATGCACGATGCGATCACGCCCGGTATGCTCGACGCGGATCCCGGTGATCGCGACCGCCCGGTACCAGGCGGCACCGGCGTGGATTGCCCGCTTGATGGCGTCGCCAGGCCGTTCAATGCTCATCAGCAGCAGCAGGACGTTGGCGCTTTCCCCACCGCTGATCGCAACCGGCTCGAACTTGCGCGCGCCGCGTGGCTCGAGCGTCTTCTCGTCATATTGCTGTGCCCAGGCGGTCAGCGTGCCGCCGGCCCTGATCTGGGTCTTGAGGATGAAGTCGATCCCGCGGTCGAACGCAGTCTGCGCCGCCCTGCGCCGTTCGGCCGGCAACACCTTGAACTCGGGCCGCGTCGCAACATCGCGGAGCAGCTCGAGCAGGTCGACCATCTCATCGTCGTTGAACGTAGCCTGATGGTCATAGGGCGTGTTGAAGGTCGGCCAGCTGTGCGGAAAGCCGCCGGTCGGATATTGTGCGCCCAGGATATAGCCAAGGCCGCGGTCGATCGCGGGCACGAAACGCGTATCGGACCTTGCAGCCTGCGCGCGAGCCAGGAACCGCATCTCGTTTACCGTCGCCTTGATCAGCGCGGCGCGGCTGCCCCATGGACCGGTGGCGCCGCCCGCTGCGTCCCGGTGTTGGGCGGTCGTGTTCATCAGCGGCCACCCGCCGCTGCCCGGATCCTGCCACGACAGGATATTATCGGCGATCCGTCGCGCCTCGTCACTGGCGAACCAGCCTTGCGGCTTGTCGGCAAGCGCAGGCCACCACGCGCTGGGGCGCAGCAGATTGGCTTTCATCGCGGCATTGCGCGCGACCAGCACCGGGTCGCCGAACTGGCGCGCCATGAAATCGCTCATCGCGGCCAGGTCTTCGGGCAGCAGCTTGTGCCCGCCCTTGTGCGTGAACACCGCAAGATCCGCTTGCGCGCCATAGAGCGCATAGGCCGGGCGCGCCGCCTCTGCCGCAGCGCTCTCGCCCTTCCAGTCCGACCATGTATCCTCGTCGCCATTGACGAGCAGCATCGGCCGCGGCGCGACGAGCGCGAGCAGCATATGCGCGTCGACCGGCAGGTTCGCGACATCGGCGGCATAGCTGAAATAGCGTGGCGCGAACCAATAGTGAAAACGGCTCGGGCTGGCGATGTCGGCGATCGTCTCACCGAAATCGCGCCGGCTGATCGCGGCACCGCTTTCGCCGGAAATTACCGGCATCACCAATGCAAAGCGCGGGTCCTGCGCCGCCGCCCAGAGCGCCGTCTTGCCAAGCCGCGAAGCGCCCGACAGCGCGATCTTTCCACCATCGACGCCGGGGTCGGCCTGAAGCCAGTCGAGGATCCGGCTGAGGCCCCAGCTCCACGCGCCGATGGCGCCCCATTCATCGGGCCGGCGCGGATCGTTCACGCCGCCCAGATGCTTGCGCACGCCAAAGGCTGCGCCACCCGCAAAATCGGGTTCGATATCGCCATAATAGACGTGCGCGACGCCATAGCCCTTTTCCAGAAAGGGCCGCGCATCGAAGCCGGCGAGCAAGGTCGCCTTGCGATCCGGTACGCGCACCTTGTTGCGCACGTCCCAGGCCATGCCCTCGTCGATGCCCGGCTCGTCGAACACCAGCACATTGGGCGAAAAGCCGATGTGGAGCAGCACCGGCACCCGCGTCGTCGCCTTGGCCGGCAGATAGCGCACGACGCGAATCTTCACCGCGTCGGCGCCTCCGCCGAGGACGAGCCGCACTTGGCTGCGCTTCGCCAGTCCGCCAAGACCCACGCCGTCGCGCTCGATTGTTTCCACGCGCGGCCGGGCAGCAACTGACGGGGTGCGCCCGAACTGGTTCGCGGCAAACAGCTCGAGCAGCTCCGGCCGGCGGCGCGATTCCCACACAGCCTTGTCGCGAACTTGGGTGCCGTCTTGCAGGCGCAGCAGCTCGGGCAACACATAGCTCCCGACGCTGGCCTCGTCGACGTTCGGCTTGCGCGCCGGCGTTTGCGCCAGCGCCGTGGTGGCGGCGGCCAAAGCGGCAATCCCGATCAGTATCCTGCCGTGCATGTCGCTCAGGTCCCTGGCTGGCGGTAGGGAATGGTGTCGATGAAGCGGCGTTCCGCCCCACGCGGATCGTTCGCGATCCGGGACACACGGTCGAACAGCATCGTCTCCCGCCGGGCGAGGCTGTAGGTCGGCCAGCGCGGCAGCGCGGCGGTGTTCGGGTCGCCGGTTCGGGCAAAGGCAAGCAGGCTGTCGCTGACCCTGGCGGCAAGCGCATGCGCCTCGGCCCCGCCGCCCGTGATCGCGCTGGCGATCGCGACATTGTCGAACACGAACGGAATGTCGAGAATATGGGGGGCGCGCCACTTGCCGCCCGCGACGGGGCTTGGCCAATCCCACTGATAGACCCAGGTCCGCGTTGCCGCGATCGGCTCGGCCGCGCGCCTGCTCGCTACCAGCAGCTGCGCGCGCCACGAACGGATCACGCTGCTTGCGGCAAAGAAGATATCGCTGGGGCTGTAATCGGGATAAAGCTTGCGCCACAGCGCGACGACGGTTTCGGGCTTCTGCGCTCCGAGATAGGATTTGAGGTGGCGCTCGATCTTGCCCGGCAGCTGTTCCCAGCTGAGCGCGAATGTCTCCGGGTCGCCCGCGCCGATCAGCGTCGTCGTCTCCTCGCGCGTATTGCCCATGACCAGTGGAATCTCGCGGGAGAGCGTGGCGTCGGGCTCGAACGGGTCGCGCGGCAGCGCCGCCCCGTCGACGACGGGACCGTAATAGACGCCGCGCGACGCTGCGATCAGCTGTTCCATGCTGAGCTTGCGCAGACCATCGACATCGCCGCGTGCCAGCCCGGCATTGCGCAACACGACCTCTGCATTTCGGGTCGCCATGTCGCGCGGCGTGCCGGTCGCCTGCTGGCCGCTCATCGTCCACACGCGATGGAACAGGCCGCGCGCCGCGGGCATCGCCATCAGCGTGCAGCATTTGGCGCCGCCGCCCGACTGGCCGAAAATCGTGACATTGCCGGGGTCGCCGCCAAAGGCCGCGATATTGTCGCGCACCCATTCGAGGGCGAGCACGATGTCGAGCATGCCGACATTGCCGCTGCTGCCGTAAGCCGGATCGAATGTGCCCAGGTAAAGATAGCCGAACAGGTTCAGCCGATGATTGAGCGAGACCACCACCACGTCGCCCTTTCGGGCGAGATTGGTACCGTCGTACATGTCGCTGTTGGCGGAATAGTTGATGAAACCGCCGCCGTGGAGCCACACCAGCACCGGCCGTTTGCGACGGCGCGATGCATCGGGCGTCCAGATGTTGAGCTTGAGGCAGTCTTCGCTGACTGGCTCCTCGTCGCGGCGCGGAACGAACCCGCCGCCGCCCGGCGAATTGGGCTGCGGCGCACGGGGGCCGAAACCGGTCGTCTGTCGCACCCCGGACCAGCCGGGTGCTGACACCGGTGGCAGGAAGCGGCGCGCGCGGGTGTCGGCGCCGTAGGGCACGCCCTTGTAAACCTGAATGCCATCGTGCGCGGCACCGACGATCTTGCCGAGCGACGTCTCGACGATCGTGGGAGTATCGGTCCGACGGCCGAGCGCCAGTGTCGGCGATATTCCACCCATGACCGCTGCGCCGGCAAGGAAAACGCGACGCGAAGTCATCGCGCAGCGCCCGATGCCGTCGAGGCAAGATTAAGTATGGGCTGGCCACAGAGAGGAGCCGGCCGGCGCAGGCGTGGAAAGCGAATGCATGAGGATCGCTGGGTGCGCCAAACGTGACCGGTCGCGCCGTCAAGTTGAGCAGTCGATGCTGCCACGGTGAACCCCCTCCCTTGTGGCCGATTCGCTCTACGGCAAGCGGCGAAGACTACCGGTGTCATTTTTACGATCGGCAGTCAATAGGGACTGTCAATTGCTATCCGACACGGTAATATGCGGCCATGGAGGGCAAATGCCAGCAAGATTGAAGGACGGGCAGACTGTCGATCCGGCGCAGCGCGCGCCCGGAACGCGTGGGCCGCATGCCGAGCGATCAGCCTCGATGCGTCAGCGGCTGGTCGAAGCCGCCATCGTTTGCCTCTGCCGCGTCGGTTATGCCGCGACGACCACGCAACTGGTTACGCAGGAAGCTGGCGTCAGCCGCGGCGCGATGCTTCACCATTTCCCCACAAAGCTCGATCTGGTGATCGCGGTCGGCGAACACGCCGCGACGTTCCAGAACCGCTATGTGCGGCGCCGCCTGAACGAGATCGCGCCGGGAATGGACCGGTTCCTGGCGCTCACCCATGCGACCTGGGAGGCCGTGGGCCAGCCGCCCGCGCTTGCGCTGATCGAGATCATGGTCGCCTCGCGCAGCGACCCCGGACTGGCCGAGCGGTTTCCGCCCGTGATCGACGCGCTGGAGTCACGGCAACTTGCCGACGTCTGGGCCATGGCAAGCGAGATCGGGATTCGCGACCGCCAGTCGATCGAGCGAATGGTGCGCCTCCACCGGGCGGCCATGCGCGGGCTCGTGCTCGAACGGGTATTCACGGGCGACATGAATGCAGCCGAGGACAGCATGGAATTGCTTGGCTGGTACAAGCGGCTGTTGACAGGCGCACTGCTGACCAATCCGAGCGTCGCCGACGCCGGGCATCCACAGCCAAGAGATCCCCGCACGGGCACGGACAGGATCGTGGGAGAGTGAACATGACGCGATGGGTCACGGCGGCGATGACCATGCTGCTTTTCGTGCTGGGTGGACCGGGCGGGGCGAGCGCCCAGCCGATGCCGGCCCAGTTTCCGGTGAGCGGTGCGCAGCGCGTCAATCCCGATACGCAGCTCGTGATCGAATTCGCTTCGCCGCCGATGATCGGATCGATGGGACAGGTACGGGTCTTCGACGCGGACACCGGGGCGCTGGTCGATGCGCTGGATCTGTCGATCCCCGCCGGCCCCGATCCCGCGCGCATCCGGCGCGATGGCGGGCGCGATACCACCGTCTATCAGCGCAAGACGATCGGCGGCGTGCCGGGGTTTCACTTTCACCCGGTGATCGTTCGTGGCAATCGCGCGACGATCCATCTGCACCAGCCTCTCGCCTACGGACGGCGCTATCGGGTAGAGGTCGACCCCGGGGTGCTGACGGTGCCGGACGGCTCCTTTGACGGCATCAAGGGGTCCGGCTGGACATTCGCGACACGCGCTGCCCCGCCGCCTGCGGGTCGCACCCGCTATGTCGTCGCGTCCGACGGTCGTGGCGACTTCAATACGGTACAGGGCGCGCTCGACTTCGTCCCGGCCGTGCCACGGCGTCCCGTGACCATCTTCATCCGCAACGGCAATTACGAGGAGATCGTGTTCGCCCGGCGCAAGTCGAACCTGATCCTGCGCGGCGAAAGCCGCGACGGCGTCGTGGTCGGCTATGGCAACAACAGCGCCTTCAATCCGCCCGAAGCGGGCGTCCCGAACCGCCGCCCGGCCTTTTCCATCGCCGACTCGACCGACATCCAGCTGTCGACCTTTACCATCAACAACTATTATATCGGGCAGGCCGAGGCGCTGCTGATCACGGGCGCGCGCAACATCCTCGATCGCATGACGCTCAACGGCTCGGGCGACGCGCTTCAATTGCGCGGGCCGACCTATCTGACCGGCCTCAAGCTGACCGGGCATGGCGACACGATCCTGAGCGTCGGGCCGGCGTTCTTCGACCAATGCGAGATCCGATCGATCGGGCCGTTCAACTGGGTGCGCAATCCGGCCACCAACCATGGCCATGTGTTCAGGCAATGCACCTTCATCGGCATCGACGAGCCACTCCCCTGGACGCGGCGGCCGGACGGGTCGGGGCAGAAGGTGCGGCAAGTCATCGCCCGCCTGCCGGATAACAAGGGGATCAACTATCCCCATGCCGAGATCGTGCTGATCAACACCCGCATGGACGGCATTGCGCCGGAAGGATGGGGGCCGGTGCAGGAAGACGGGGCGACCTTCAGCCGCGCCAACGTCCGCTTCTGGGAATTCGGATCGACCGACCTTGAGGGCCGCCCGATCGACATGTCGAAACGGCATGAGATCGTTCGCGAGCTCAAGCTGCCGCAGGACGCGAAGAGCATTGCCGACTACAGCAACCCGGCGTTCGTGCTGGGCGGCTGGTCGCCCAAGGTTCGCTGAAGGCCGACAGGACGCGACATCCGTTCATGCCCGCGCTCGCGGCGTCCTCGTCATCGCAACCGGGCGCCGCCCCAGGTGATCGGCACGATGACGCGGGCCGAGCCGATCACCGAAGGGTATCGCCACGCACCTCATCCACCCGCCCGTCGCCGGCCGAGCGGCAGAGGCAATGCGCCGTTCACGCGCCAGTTCGCGACAATCCTGAAGCGCCAGTGGTTTGCGTCGTGCACCGTGTGGGTGCGGGCGTTGCGCCAATGCCGATCCAGGGCGCGGCCCCGCTCGGTCGAGGATGCCCCCAACAAGGCGAACAATTCGCTTGAAATCGCGATTGAGATTTCTTCCGCCAGACCCTTGATGCCGGATGCGGCGACGAGTGCCTCTCCAGTGTTGCGCGCGTCCAGTCCGGCCTGCACGGCGACGTCGAGTTTGTCCGCCGCTGCCGACAGCCCGGCTTCAAGGGCAGCGAGCCTCGCAGCGAAACGGCCGACATCCGCAAGGACATACGGATCCTCAGTTCCGTTCGTAACTGCGGCACCGTGCCTTGGCCGCGTGCGTCCGCGCAACTCGCGCACCAAATCCCCGAAGGCGTCGCGCGCGATGCCGACATCGATGGCCGCGTGCATCAGAGTCAGGAATGCGTGGTTCAGCCCGGGCTTACTCAGGCTGCGCCACTGCTCCACCACGAGATCCGGCGTCACCGCCACGTCGCGCAGATGGACGGTGCCTGAAAAGGTTACGCGCTGTCCGATGGGATCCCAGTCTGTAAGCACTTCGACGCCCTCGGCATCGCGCGGCACATAGACGAATACCGAGCGATCCTCGGGATCGAGCGCCGCGACCGGGATCCAGTTCGCGGTCAGGGCGCCGGTGCAATAGTATTTGGTGCCGTTCAGGCGATAGCCGTCACCTGCCTGTCTCAGTGCGGTGGCAATGTGCATCGTCGATGCAGTTCCGCGCTCGGCCTGGGCGTTCCCGAATCGGGCGCCGCGCAGGACCTCCGCGAAGAAGAACGCCTGCTGCTCGGGCGTCCCTGCCTCGCGCAACACGTTGACGCAGACGAAATGGTTCTGCGGTATCTGGCCGATCGCGGGATCGGCAGCGGAGAGGATCCGAAAGACCTCGGCGACCGTGGCGAAGCTCACGTCCGCGCCGCCATGACTTGCCGGCACGGTGATCGCCAGGAGGCCCGATCGGGACAGCGCCTCCATTTCGGCCTTTGGGACAAGCTGGTCCCGGTCGCGGGCGATCGCGCCGTCCGCCAGCAGCGCCGCAAGCTCATGCGCTGCGGCGATCGCCTCCACATTCGAACGAAGTTGCCGTGCCCGCACGTTCTTCGGCTTTCGCATCGATGCCGCTCCGCTCATGAGAATTCCTCGCGCGCCAGCGCACGGCGGCCGATCGTTTCGAAATCGAGATGCAGATCCTCGTCTTCATCGCTGAAGGCATGGCTGAGCGTGGCCGGAAAGCCCGAAATGAGTTCGATTCGCAGCGCGGCGGTCAACACACGCCGCACCTCACCCGCCGGAAGCGCGTCGATCGCGCGCAGCCATGCGTCGAACCGGCCGACCTTAAGCAGGCTACCCGGATCGTCGTTGCGGCCGCGCGTGCGGAGCCCGTCGACCGCCTGGGTGAGCAGCGCATCCAGCGCCACGATCTCTTGGGTCATATGACGTGCGGCGCCTGCACGACGTTGCGCACATAGGCCGCTCGTTCGCGCAGTCGCCGATAATAGGCCTCGACTGCGGGCAAGGCCGGGCGCTCGATCGGCAACTGGAACCAGCGGTTCAGGATCATGCCCAACGGAATGTCGCCGATCGTCAAAGTGTCGCCGCCGACATATCGGCGTTCGCCGATCCACGGCGCGAACCTGCGCAGAACTTCGTCCGCCTTGGCGACATGCGCGTCGATTTCGGCTTCGGTGTAAGGCTCCCAGCCCATAACGACCTTCGAGAAAATCGGGTTGATTGCAGCCTTTGCGGTGCCATCCGCCCATTCCATCCAGCGATCGGAGGATGCGCGTTCGCGCAGATCGCTGGGCCAGAGTGTCCCGTCGCCATGGGTCGCCGCGAGATAGCGCACGATCGCGTTGGATTCCCAAAGGATGAAGCCGTCCGGTGTCTCTAACGTCGGGACCAGGCCATTTGGATTTTTGGCCAGATATTCGGGCGTATCGACGATCCCGAACGTGCGGCCGGCGTCTATCTGTTCATGCGCGACGCCCAACTCGTCGAGCGTCCAGTAAACCTTCTGCGCGCTGGACGATGCGCGTCGGGCCCAGATGCGGATCGTCACGTCTTCAATCTCCGGATTATCAGGCATCCGCGATCCCGAGGTCGGCGAGCAGCGCCTGTTTCAGCGGCAGCAAGCTGGGATCGGTGCGGTGGCGTGGGCGCGGCAGGGTTACGTGATGCTCGGCGGCGATCCTGGCGTCGCGCGTCACTAGGATGCGGTCGGACAGAAGGATTGCCTCCTCCACATCGTGCGTCACGAGAAGCGCAGCAAAGCCATGGTCGCGCTGGAGGCGTGCGATCAGGTTCTGCATGCGGATGCGAGTGAGTGCATCGAGCGCGCCGAAGGGTTCGTCGAGCAACAGCAGGCGCGGCTCGGCGAGCAGCGCGCGGGCGAAGGAGACACGCTGCGCCTCGCCCCCCGACAACGTGGCGGGCCAGTCGTCGATCCGGTCCTCAAGCCCGACCTCGGCGAGGACGCGGCGTGCGCCGTCCCGGCGCTGGAGCGGCTCTCCGCGCAGCCCCAGCGTGACGTTGCGCCACACGTTGCGCCACGGCACCAGTCGCGCGTCCTGAAAGACGAGATTGAGCGAGGGGTCGCGACGGATGGTGCCTTCGCTGGGAGTATCGAGGCCACCGACCAGCCGCAGCAGCGTGGATTTGCCGCAGCCGCTCTTGCCGATGATCGAAACGAACTCTCCTGCCCCGACCGTCAGCTCGACCCCGTCGAGCACCGATCGCTCGCCGAAGCGCCGGCGGAGCGATCGCACTTCGACCACGGGCGCCTCATCGCTGGCCGCGCGGGGCCGCGGGAAAGCGACGACCGCGCTCATCGTGCACGCTCGCTGGCGTGCCAGGCGATCGTCCGCCGCTCGATCAGGCGCACACCGACATCAATGAGGATGCCAACCAGCGCATAGAGAACGAGGCAGGCCACGATCGTCGAGATTTGTGAGAATAAGCGCGCCTGCATCGTGACGAAGCCGATGCCCGAATGCGCGTTGAACTGTTCGGCGACGATCAGCGACAGCCAGGCTCCGGCGAGCGCGAACCGCACGCCGATCAGCAAGCCCGGCAGCGCGCCGGGCAGGGTAATGTCGCGAAGCGTCTGCCAGCGATCGAGCTTCTGGATCGCCGCGAGTTCGCTCAAGCGCGGATCGATGCCGCGGATTGCCTTGTAGAGATTGATGTAGATCGGGAAGAAGCTGGCCAGCGCGATCAACGCGATCTTTGGCTGTTCGCCGATACCGAACCAGATCAGCAGCAACGGTATCAACGCAAAGTGCGGAAGCACGCGGAACGCCTGGAGCGTCGCATCGAGCACAGTCTCGGCGCGCACCGAAAGCCCGACGAGGGTACCGAAGAACACGCCTAGACTACCGCCGATCAGGAACCCGACAGCCGCCCGCGCCAGCGAAGTGCCGAGCGACGGCCAGAGCAGGTTGCGCTCGTCGAGCGTGGCCAGCGCTTCGACGACGCCGGCGGGCGAGCTGGCATAATTATCGGGAAGGATGCCTGATGAGACCGCTGCCTGCCACGCAAGAACAAGGACCACAGGCACGCCCACCCGGATGATCGTGTCGCTACGCACGCTCATGGGGTCAGCACCTTGTCGAATTCGCCGCTGACGCTTTGGGCGGCCTCGATCCGGCCGGGGATCAGCCCTTGCGCGGCAAAGGCATCGGCGATCTGCTGATTGTAGGTGCCCACCGCCCCGTCACCGACCGGCACCAGCTTCTTGGGCAGCACGTTCAAAAGCGCCCGGCCGACATCGGGCGTGACGCCCAGGTCCTTGACCGCAACGTCGATGAAGCGATCAGGATTTTGCGCAGTCCAGCGGATATGCTGCGAGAGCGCGCGCAGGAAGCCCTCGATCAGTTCGGGCCGCTTGGCGATCGTGCTGTCCTTCGCGACGTAATAAAGCGCGGAGTTGGTCAGGCCCCGATTGTTGAAGAGCACTCGTGCCCCGTTCGACACGGCGATCTGCGTGGTCGGCGCGGTCATCACCAGCGCATCGATGTCGCCGCTGAACAATGCGCTCAGGCCATCGGAGCCGCCGAGCGAAACCGGCGCGATGTCGCCTTGCTTCAATCCCGCCCTGTCGAGCGCTCGAAGCAGCAGCCAATGCGAGTTCGTGCCGGCGATGAAGGACACCTTGCGCCCCTTCAGGTCCGCGATGTTCCTCAAGGGCGCATCATCTCGCACCAGCATCGATGTGAGCGCCGCCGGCTCGGTCGAGCCGACCACCTTGACCTTGTGTCCGGCGCTCTGCGCAAAGATCGGCTGCACTTCGCCAGTCTCTCCGACGTCGATGCCGTCCGCCATGATTGCCTCAAGCACGTCGTTGCCGCTCTCGAACGGGAAGAGCTTGATGTTCCCCTGTTCGATCGCCGCGCTATCGATACCCAGGTCGACGATCGGCCCCTGCGTTCTGAGATAGCCCACGCGGGCCTGCGTCGTGTGCACGGACTGGCCCCGGCAAGCACCGAGCGCGAACAGCGCGACGGAGGAAACGAGCATTTCTCGACGGTTGAGATGGATCATGGCTTCCAGCTCCCATGTTGCCGATGGATCAGAAGGCCTTGGTGACACCGAGTGTGACGTTCGCACCCTGCGCCTGATAATAGGCGGCGCTGTCGACGCCCCTGGCGTCGTAGACGGGCAAGACGAATGCGGCGTAGCGGCTGTCCGTCACGTTCTTGGCGTCCAGGAAGATCTGCCAGCCCTTGTCCTTGCTCGACCAGCCGGCTCGCAGATCGAGTGTCTGATACGGCCTCGCCCAGATCGAGTTGCTGTAGTCGGCGGCATAGCGGCCGAGCAGAAGCTCGGTTCCGGCACCGACGAAGAAGCCCGACTTGTGCTCTATCTGGAAGCTGCCCTGATACAGCGCGCGAGGCACGCCCGGCAGTTGGCTGGATCCGAAGCTCGGCTCGTTACGATAGTGGAAATCGTTGAACGAGAACGCCTGCTGGGTATTCAGCTTGAAGGTGCCGTTGTCCCACAGCACGCCCTCGATCCCCGCTTCAATGCCTTGGTGAATGGTGGGCGACTTGGCGTTGGTCGCGATGACCACTGCCGGGTTGGCCCCCACGGCCGGCGAAACCTGGACGTTGAGCAGTTCGCGCTGCACCAAGGTGCGGTAGGCGGCCAGGCTCCAGTGCAATCCGCCGATCTTGCCGCGCACGCCGGCTTCGACCGTGTCCTGCACCTGCTCGCGTATATCGGCATTATAAGTGTAAAGGCCGCCGGTCAGTTGCGGCAGGGCGTGCGCAATCGGCGCTTCGACCGAGCGACTGTAGTTGGCGAAGAGCTGGATTTCGCCGCTGTCGTACCGCACGCCGAGACGCGGCGCCCAGTTGAAATGGCGCTGGTCGATGAAGTCGCGTACCGGCACCGTGATGTGGCTGGAGCGAGTCTGCTTGATCGCGGCGAGCGCAGTCGTAACCCACAGGCGATCGGCGACTTCCAGATCGTTCTTGATCAGAAAGGTCGCATCGACGCCCTTGAACGACGCATATTGGCGCAGCGTGCTGTAGTCGGCAGAGAATTTCCGATCGATCGAACCCGGCAGCAGTGCAGTGTACAGGACCGCGATTTCAGTCTTTGCGCGCACGCCGAACAGATCGTGATCGGCGATGTAGCGGGCCGAAAGGCCGATATCCTGGATGTCCCACCAATCGGGAATCGCGATGCGGACGTTGCGGACTTCATAGTCCTTGAACACAGCGCCCAGCTTGAGCTGCTGGCCATTGCCCAGGTTCCAGTCGAGCGTCGATCCGATCAGAACCGATCCCGGGGCTTGGCGATCGCCGACCGTCGTGTTGTTCGCACGCGGATCGTTATAGAGCTGCGCGAGCGTTATTCCGGACGCCATCTTCGTGTCCTGCTCGGCATAGATTGCATAGGTGCGCAGCTGCAGCGAAGGCGTGATCCGCACCCCGACATCGCCGACGATGCGCTTGCTTTCCGACGCGCTGTGCCGGCGGAAGCCATTCATTTTGAAGCGGGTGGCCGAGACATAATAGTCGACTGGGCCAAGCACGTTGCCGGAACTGATCTGCTGGCGGTTGTAGCCGAACGAGCCGCCCTCCGCGCGCAGCAGCAGCCCGGCGGCATTGGTGCCGTTATGCGGCACATAGTTGATCGCGCCACCCTGCGTGGTCGGTGAATAATCGAACGAATTGGCGCCGCGATAGACTTCCATATGGTTGTTAGCGAGCGGCTCGAAAAATTCGTAGGGGCTGCCTTCCGCGGTGGTCATCGGCAGACCGTCGAGCAGCATCTGGATGCCCGTGCCCCAGGTGAACGGGTTGCGGATGATGCCCGAGCCGCGCATCGACAGGCGGGTCGCTTCGCCACCGGAGGCGGTCTGTGCGACAACGCCCGGCTGATAGCGCAGCGCGTCTCCGACATTGCCCGCGCGCCCGGTCTCTACCTGGTCGGCGGAGATGATCGATGCGTTGCCGGCAATCGTTTCCACATTGCTGATGATATTGCGGCCGCGAACGATAATTTCGCCATCATCTGCGTCTGGCGATTCCGCCTCCAGCACGACGCCCTGTGCGTGCGTGGCGAGCGGCCAAACCAACGCGGTTGCCGATGCTGCGGCGAGGAATTTCAAGACCACTCTTAAACCCTTTGGTATTCAGTAGCTTATGCAGGATCGCTGGTTCGGCGATCACTGATTTCCGCCACCAGCACATCGGGGCAGATCTATATCCTACTAAGTTGATAGGAGTGGAAACCTTTGCTTTTCGATGCGCTAGATTTCCAATCATTCCGCTGCGCTGCGTGATCGGTAACCCTTACGCCCACGGGCGCGCCGCAGGGGTTGGCCCGGTGCTATTCCGGAGATCCGCAGGTCAGTGCCCCGTCAGATGATCTTGAACCTCAACCCCATGCCGGGCGGCTTCTCGAATGGAGGCTGGCGCACGGGGGAGCGCGACCCCCTGCATTATTCGAGCATCGCGCATTTCGCCGAGATTGCGCAGATTGCCGAACGCGGGAAATTCGACGGCTATTTCCTCGCCGACTTCGCGTCGTGGAATTCAGAAGGGGTGAACCGTCCGCCGCGATTCCTGGATCCTGTGGTGGTGCTTTCTTACCTCGCAGCGGTAACCAGCCACATCGGCCTGATCGCGACGGCATCGACGAGCTATAACACGCCCTACAACACCGCGCGCCGGCTCATGTCGCTCGACCATGTCAGCAACGGGCGGTTCGGCTGGAATGTGGTGGTGACTGCGGGCGACGATGCCGCGCGCAATTTCTCGCTCGATGCCGCGTTGCCCAAGGAAGAGCGCTATGCTCGCGCGCAGGAATTCGTCGATGTCGTCCTCGATCTTTGGGCGAGCTGGGAACCCGACGCCATACGCGCGGATGCCGAAAACGGGGTTTATACCGACGCGGCAAAAATCCATCCGATCAACCACAAGGGCGAGCACTTCCGCGTGGCCGGTCCGCTCGTCATCTCCCGGAGCCCGCAGGATCACCCCGTGTTGGTTCAGGCCGGAGGGTCGCCAATGGGGACGAAGCTGGCTGCGCGCTACGCCAACGCCGTGTTCACCGTTCAGAACAATATCGAGATCTCACGGCGCTATCGCGAGGAACTACGCGCGGCTGTGGCCGCTGAGAAGCGTGCCCCCGATACGGTGAAGTTGCTGCCCGGCGTGGTCACGATCATCGGCCGCACGCAGGAGGAAGCCGAAGCCCGTGCGGCATATCTCAACGACCGTATCCCGATCGATGTGCGTCTGAACAGCCTGGCGCACTGGCTGCTGCTGCCACGTGAGGCGCTCGGCACGGATCTCGATCAGGAGCTTCCCTGGCACCTGATCCCGGCCGATGCCGTGGACGGGCACGACCATCGCGCCACGATGCTCAAGACCGCGCGCGATCAACGCCTGACGCTTCGCCAACTGACCAGCCAGTCTTCCGCCACCCACCTCGCCTTGACCGGGTGTGCTGAGCAGGTTGCCGACACGCTGGAGCTTTGGTTCAGGAGCGGCGCGGCGGACGGATTTAACATCATGCCGGCCGAATTGCCGAAGGGCATTACAGACTTCGTCGATCTCGTTGTGCCCATCCTGCAGAAGCGCGGTATCTATAAGACGGAGTATCGCGACACGACGCTGCGCGATCGTTACCTGGACAGTTGATCGAACGCCGGTGACGATTTGCGAGCGTTTGAGAATGGTCTTCTGACCCCTAGGTTTTCAAAAAACATCCGACCGTCACGGGGCCAGCGAGCGACCATCGCAATAATGCTGAGGATGATGTCAGCGTTGCGCCGCTCGTCCCCCAAACCTGCCGGTGGGGTTCGAACGAAAAGCCATGGCCCGGCCCGGCAGGACGCGTATGCGGCGGCGTCACCTCCAGCGTGGCGACATCGATGCCGATCGCCGGCGTAACGAAGATTTGGTCGCCGTGCACCTCCAGCGGATCCAGCGCCTGCATCGTCCGCCCAGGAACAAAGATAGCGCGTGCTCGGGCTATTGCGCCTTGCAAGCTTGAGCTTCGGCCGCATGCGCCGCCAGCCACACGCCATGCGCCACCGCGACGGCCCGGGTGGCGAGCTGACGTGACCCCCGCCTTTCATCCAGCGGCAACCAGAGACCGACCGGTGTTGTCGCGCATGAGCGCAGGTGAAGCAACGGGCGGGGTTAACCCCGCCCGTTGCTGTTCAAGTTCGGCGGCGAACGC
>NZ_MDDS01000012.1 GCF_001721295.1 Sphingomonas turrisvirgatae
TCGTACGAGCGCTCGTACGACCAGTCTCAGAACCGAAAACTTCCCGCACCGCCCGCGCCCTCGTCAAAGACGATAAGCATCCCGGCTACGGCCAAACGAGCAAGGCGGCCCTCATGCCACGCTTACTATTCGTCGACGACTTCGTTGGTTCGGGCGAGCAGTTCGTGAGGACTTGGCAGCGCGAATATGATCTTCCTGGCGGAGCTAGGAACTCGTTCGAGGCGCTGGCCGAACTGTCGCCCGCAACCTTCTTCTACTGCAACGCAATGACCACTGATTACGGTCTCAAGCGCATCAACCGTTTCATCCCCGAGGTCACGGTCTCGGCCGGCAACATCATACCGGACCGCTACTCACTGGCCGATCCCGCCTCGCTGCTGTGGCCCAAGGCCATAAGGGCCGACGGCATCGCACTCGTGGAAGCAATCGGCCGCAGGCTTGGATACGGCGCAGACGACGGCAGCGAGCAGGACTGGCGCGGCTTCCACAAGCTCGGGCTCGCGCTCGCATTCCAGCATTCGGTTCCGGACGCTAACCTGCCCATCTTCTTTACCGACCGGAATGGCTGGCGACCGCTGGTGCAGCGCCTGTGACAGAAGATCCCGCCATGATCGATGACGACGAGGCGATCACCGATCCGTTCGGTATCTATCGGGCCGAATGGCTGAAGGACGCGCTGTTCAAGGTCTTCACGAAGCCAACATACTATCCTGAGCTCGAAACCGCACGCCCTTGCGTTCTAGTCGGCGGTCGAGGTTCGGGCAAGACCACCGTACTCCGCTGTCTCTCATATGATGGGAAGTTCGAACTCGAGAAGCACGACGCGTCGACGATCTCTACATGGCCTTACTACGGCTTCTACTATCGGGTGAACACGAACCGCACGACGGCCTTTCGGGGGGACGAACTCAGCGCGCGCCAGTGGGAGCGCGTGTTCGCGCACTATCTCAACCTCGTATTCTGCGGCCAGGTGGTAGAATTCCTCAACTGGCATGCTGCGCATGCGGCCGATCCAGCAGCGCTCCCGATGGACGTCTGTCGGGACACCGCGGACGCGCTTTACCTCGATCCCGCCAGCGACCAGACCGAACTTCTGCAGAGCATGAGCAGGGGCCGCCGCCGGTTCGAGGCCTTCCTCAACAACCTCGATCCGAACGCTCTGCCGCCGCTGTCTCTTCAAGGTCAGGCGATCGACGACTTGTGCCAGGCATTACTCGAGCTGCCTCAGTTCGTTGGCAAGAACCTGTTCTTCATCGTGGACGAGTTCGAGAACCTGCTCGATTATCAGCAGGTGGTGCTTAACACGCTGATCAAGCACTGCGGACCGCATTACACCTTCAAGGTCGGTGTGAGGGACCTCGGCTGGCGTAAGCGCAGCACGCTCAACGAGAACGAGCAGCTCGTCAGCCCAGCGGACTATGAGCGAATCGACATCGAGCAGCGGCTTGAAGGCGAGCAGTTCGTCACCTTCGCCACCGAGGTCTGCAACCTCCGCGCCCATGCGTCCAAGGGCTTTCCGTCAGGGCTAGACTTCCCGCGCATACTCCCCGGCCTGTCGGCCGAGGAGGAGGCCGAACTGCTGGGCGTTCGGGATCATGCCGCGCGCATCCTGAACGACGTCGCCGCCCAATGTCCGGAATGGCTGGACGAGGCGAGGGCGATGTCGCCCCTCGATCTGTCCGTTGTCGACTTCTGGGCTCGCTCGCAGCAGAGTCCGATCGGAGACGTTTTCGCGGATCGCGCGCGCGAACCGAAGTCGTGGGATGACCGGCTCGGCAACTACCGGTTTGCGGTACTGTTCACCCTCAGGCGTCGACGGCCGGGCATTCGGAAGTATTACGCCGGCTGGCGAACCTACACGCTCATGGCGGGCAGCAACATCCGTTACCTCCTGGAGCTTGTCGGCCAGGCCCTCCTCCTGCAGCGGCGTGACGAGGGCAGCGTGATTGGTGACCCGATACGCCCGGAGCTGCAGACGCAGGCCGCCACTCAGGTCGGGCGCAAGAACCTATCCGAATTGGAAGGGCTTTCAGTCCACGGGGCGCAGCTGACCAAGCTGCTGCTTGGCCTGGGGCGAGTGTTCGAAGTACTTGCCAGCGAACCCGAGGGGCACACCCCCGAAGTCACGCAGTTTTCGCTGCCCGATGACGCCCCGCTAGGCGATGCGGAACAGCTCCTTTCGGCAGCGGTCATGCACCTCGCCCTCGTCCGGAGCGTGGCTAACAAGCGCATGGAGCTGGATCTCAAGGGTTACGACTATTCCGTCCACCCAATCTATTCGGCGTTCTTCGTCTTCAGCTATCGCCGGAAACGCAAGCTCAAGCTCACGCCCAATCAGCTGATGGCGCTGGTCCGCGAACCAAAGATCGGCATCAGGCAGATCCTCCGTCAGAACAATCGCGGTGAGGGCGACTATCCCCTGCCAGACCAGCTCCGGCTTTTCGAAGGCTTCTATGAAGCCGATCGGTGAGCGCCCTCTCTTCACGCGTGACTATGCCGATCCGGCGCGGTTCGAACCCGCGCCGGGGTCGAGCTACATCTATGGCGTCACGTCCGAGCCCCGCAGCGAGTTCGCGCTGTCACTACCGCGTCGCTTTGGAAGCGTGAGGTTCGTCGAAGTCAGGGAGGGCGAGCCCGGAACCTTCGAGACCAATGTGGTCGGGCACGAACGAGTCCCGACGCGACGCCGCGTGCCGCTCGAGAAGTTCGTGGGCGCGCTAGGCGATGGCATGGTCTATCTCGACATCACGGGACTGGGGCACGCGACTTGGGCACCGATCGTCAGGGTTTGTATTGAGATCGGCCGGCCGCTGCGGGTCATATATTTGGAGCCTGACACCTACAGCGAGTCGCCCGCGCCGGACGCCGGCCAGATCTTCGACCTCAGCGAGCGCATCGACGGCATCGCACCGATTCCGCTTTTCGCGTCGCTCGACGACCGGGTAGAGGACGAATTTTGCTTCGTGCCGCTGCTCGGTTTCGAGGGGGTGCGGCTTTCGCACATGCTCAACGAGGTGCAGCCGCTGGCGAAGAAGGTGTATCCTGTAATCGGGGTGCCAGGATTCCGGCCGCACTATCCGCTGGATGCCTATCTAGGGAACGCTACGCCCCTCGAGAAATACAAGGCCGCGCGAAACCTGCGGTTCGCCCGGTCGAACTGTCCCTTCAGCCTGTTCTACGCGCTGGAGGACATCCGCGAGCGACATCCCGGGCAGCAGATCAAGGTCGGGCTTATCGGGACGAAACCCCATGCGTTGGGCGCCATCCTTTTCGCCCTGGCGCACGCGGACGAGGTGGAAATCGTATATGACAACGTGAAGCGGAAGGTGGGCCGAACCGCAGGCACCGCCCGATGCCTCGTTTACGGAGTGTCGGACTTCCTCCAGCCCGTTAGGAAGGCGGCCGCCTGATGGATGCGATTTACACCCCGCCAGACCTAGCGGACTATCTGACGGCTTCGGCTTCGCTGACCAATCCGGCATCGGTCGCGGATTTCGCCGCAGGCGATGGCGCATTGCTTCGAGCGGCAGCGGCGCGGTGGCCGGCAGCGAGCCTGTTCGGATCGGACGTTGACCAGGAAGCGGTGGCCGCGATTTCGTCGCTGCTGCCTGGCTGTGACAGTGTGCAGCACGACTTCCTTGTTAATCAGGACGAGGATGGACCATTCTGCGGCCACACGTACGACCTCATCCTGTTGAACCCGCCATTCTCCTGCCGCGGTAACACGCGCTACCCCGTGGACATCGAGGGGGTGACCCATCACGCCAGTAAGGCGCTGGCGTTCGTGGCGCGGGCGATCCGCTTTCTTGCGCCGGGCGGCGAGATCATCGCAATCGTGCCCGCGTCGGTGCTGGTTGCCGAGCGGGACGCATCGCTGCTGGCGGCGCTTGAAGCTTGGGGAACGGTCGAGCAGGTCGGAGAAGTGCGGGCTGCGGAATTCAAGTCCCACGCTGTTGCCGTGGCCGTTCTTCGGATTGCGCAACGGCTTGGCGCCGTAACTCCGAAGGAAAAGCCGCTTCTTGTCTCGCTCCGGCCATTCTCGGTCGAGATTTCCCGCGGGTCAGTGTCTATGCACGAGTTCGTTCCAAGTCCTGCCGGTTTGGATTTTGTCCACACGACCGACATGAGACAGGGCCATATTTGGCCTTCCGATCGAAAAGCTTCGCCGGAGCTGCGGCGCGTTCGCGGGCCAGCGGTGCTCGTTCCGCGCGTTGGACGCCCAATGCAGGAGAAGATCGTCGTGCTAGGCGACAAGGAAGTCGTGCTTTCCGACTGCGTGATGGCACTTCGCACTTCGCCTCCCGGCAACGAGCAGGCTCTGGCTGCCCTGCTCACGGAAAACTGGTCCACGTTATCTTCAGCATACGGCGGAAGCTGCGCGCCCTACACCACTCTGAGGCGGCTGGCGAATACACTTTTTCGGCTCGGCGTCGCCAATTCAATTATCCGAGCCGATCGCCCTGCGGAAGCCGTTCGCCCCACGGTTGAAGTCCGGCGCCCCGGCGACCGTGCTTCCAGGCGAGCCAAGCCGCGCCGCCGCGTGGTCGGTTGAAGTTACTGCTCAAAGCAAATGGACTATCGATCGCGCTTCACACGGCGATGAATAGGTTCATGAACCACAGAACCATGTAGAACTTCAACGGCAGTGAGGCTGCACCCAATTGCGAGACTGCGACCCCAAAGTTGAGAGGCGCCATGACAGTTCTGAATGACAATGACATCGAAGCCGAAATCGTAGCGGGACGGTTAGTCAAAAACGCTGACCTCAAACGCTTAAACGGTGCCTGCTACGAGCTTAGGCTAGGCGATATTTACTACGATCTTACGGAAGATGGCGCGCGCATCGAGCTTCAGCCAGGGCAGCGTGCTTTAATTAAGCCAGGGCACCGGGTCGTGCTGATCACTACTGAAGAGCTCGAGACCCCGGACAATGTCTCGGTTCGGATTGTGAGCAAGGGGTCTCTCTTCAGTGTGGGCCTAAGCGCGGTGGCGACCTATGCTGACCCGGGATTTAGCGGTAACCTCGGAATCGTCACCCAGAATATCAGCGACAAATACATTGAGCTACCGCAAGGTGAGCCAATCGCTAAGGCGGAGTTTTCGGTCATAAGCGGCGCGGCAACGCGGCTCTACTCAGGGCAGCATGGCTTTCAGCTGGGTATCTGGCCGATCAAAACGCATCTTCAGAAAACTCATGCACAGGTCGCGGACGATGCACGCGTGCAGTCTGAGAAAGACGAGAGCCTGGCGCTGTTGCCCGAAGCAACCCGATCCGTCATCCGGCGCCTCGAGATCAATCAACAATGGACCAACATCGGTCTCGTGATCGCTATCATCATCAACTCGCTGGCGATCTTCCTTGTGCAAAATAAGCTGATCGAGGGTCTTACTGGTGTCGCTACCAGTCTCGTCGCAGCAGCCATCATCGCGATAGGATCGTTGATTTTAAATTTCGTGAGGAGGAACGGGTAGTGGAACTCTCCACCATAGTGAAACGACAGATCACAGCCGATGAGCGGCGAGGCTTTAGCGTTCGCTTCTCATCCGATGCTGAGCGCCATGATCAGCTGTCGCGGGAACTGGTCGGCTTGGTTGGCGAAATTGGCGAGTTTGCTAATGAGCTGAAGAAGGTGGGGTTAGGTTTTACCAATCCGCGGTACAACGGCCCTCGGCTGGACGAGGTCGAGTCTCATCTGCGTGAAGAATTGGCCGACGTTGCCATCTATCTATTCCGCCTCTCCACCATCCTCGGCGGAGACCTGGAGCAGGACATCTTAGCCAAGATGGCCCAGAACGATGAGCGGTATGGCGACCTTGAGCGATAAGCTGATCTTCTTTCTGGGGGTCAACACCGGCTTTGTGGCCAACGGCGAACCTGATCGCCGCTTTCTCGATTTCTACAGGGAGCGAAGTTCGCCCGCTCTTCACTGCGCCATTGTCGGTAACGTTGTTGTGCCCGGTGGATACGGTAGCAATTCATCCAGCCCGACGATCAGCAGCAGCCAAGTCTGGAGGCACTTAGCCGCTGCAATCTGCGATGCCGGGTCAATTCCGGGTGTGCAGCTGGCTACCGCCTGGAAGGGCTATGAGGGCGCACGCAAGTTCTTGGCTGCCGATGGAGATATAGTCCTCGAGCAGGCTCGGCAACTGATCCAGCAATATAGCCGTGCCGACCTAGCCCGTCTCATGGGGGCGTTCCGCAAAGGCGCAGCCATGGCAATCGGGCACGGGTTCCGCCACGTCCAAACGCATGCCGCTCATGGCTACCTGCTCAGCTTGCTGGTCGATGATCGGCTCTATCCGCTCGCCGCATACGTGCGTGATGAATTAAATAGCTTGGCTGACTGGTTGAGAACCCAGAGCATCGAGAGCTCGCTTCGCATCTCGCTGCGGACAGGCAACAACGCATTCGACGAAGAGGGCGCCGAGCGCGCGCAGGATTTTCTGTGCCAACTGGCCTTCGACTTCATCGACTTGTCCTCCGGTTTCTATAATATCAACAAGCGCCTCATCTATCCTGCCAGGCCTGACATCCTTGTCGCGAGGCACCAGGAGAGCTTAGCAGTCGCTCTCCGCCATCCGCAGCGGTGCTTCATCGTATCAGGCCGGGTTAGCCCCAAGGCCGCGCATCATCCTGCAAACTCCCACATTGGCATCTGCCGCGACCTTATCGCCAACCCCGCCTTCCTTGCTCAACCACATGACGGTTGCCGCAACGCCAATAAATGCCACTATTACTCACGTGGCGAAGATCATATCTCTTGCGTTAGGTGGTCGGGTCAGACCAGCTGATGCTCAAGCGTGTTCTCAGGCCTGATGCGCGTCTCATTTGAGGGCCAGCCTTTCTAAAAGCCGACCGTCTGCAGTCGGCCCAGGTCCGGAAATAGCGCTGTCGTTCCTAATTCTGCCGTGACCGGCTCAGTTCGAACGGAGGGGAGGAGGCGCGCTGCCGTAGAACCGGTCGATATTGCCGCAGTTTTGCTGGGCAATTGCCTGGCCAGGTTGTTAGGAGGAGACGATGCGCAGCGATCTCGATCATCTTCCTCCCGCCAAACAACGCGATCTCGATCGGGTGCTACGGATCCTGTTCGAGGAATTCGATGACGCCCGCGGCAATCCCACTGGCGAGAAGAAGCTCGGGCGAATTTTGAAGGTCATTCTTTACGGCAGCTATGCGCGCGGCGGTTGGGTTGATGAACCGCATACGGCGAAGGGATATCAATCCGATTTCGACCTGCTGGTGATCGTCAATCAGAAGGAACTGACTGACCGGGTGGCCTACTGGCAGCGCGCCGACGAGCGGCTGATACGAGAGCTGTCGATCACGAAAACCATTCGTACGCCAGTGAACTTCATCGTGCATTCGCTCCAAGAGGTGAATGATGGCCTGGCGCATGGACGGTACTTCTTCATGGACATCGCCCGCGACGGTATCGCGCTCTACGAGAGCGAGGATAGCGAGTTGCATCAGCCCAAGCCCAAGACGGCAGCGCAAGCCCTGGAGCTTGCGCGAGAGTATTTCGAGGAGTGGTTTCCAGCTGCTGCAGGCGTTCTGGAGACAGCAAAGTTCAGCGCCGAAAAGGGACGTCTGAGGGACGCGGCTTTTCTGATGCATCAAGCGACGGAACGTCTCTACCATTGCGTTCTATTGGTGCTTACCTTCTACACCCCGCACGTCCACAATCTGGGCTTCTTGCGCTCGCAAGCAGAGCGGCTGGATCGAAGACTATATGGCATCTGGCCTTCATCTAATCGGCGAGAGCGTGCGATGTTCGAGAAGCTCAAGGATGCTTATGTGAAGGCGCGGTACTCAAAGCATTATCGGATAAGCTCGGAAGAGCTGGACTGGCTTGCGGCACAGATCGAGGAACTGGGGCGGGTCGTCCACAGAGTTTGCGGCGACCGCATCGCGGAACTCGATGGCGCGGACGTTGCTACCAATTAGCGACGGTTGGCCGTTTGATCTTCACGGGAAAGGGATGGAGATGATGACATGGACCCCGCTCCGAACTCAGATCCTTCGATCAAGGTGAAGCCGCTTCCCCCATTGGCCCCGCCGTTGCGGGCCGGTGACTATCTTTGGCGTCCTTGGTACGCAAAAGCGTGGTGGATCGCCATCCCGCTGTACTGGCTCCCTGCGGGTACGTCACTAGGGCCGATGCTCGAACCATACTACAAGAGTGGATACGGTGCAGTGACCAACATCCTCTTCATGCCGCTCACAGCCGCAGTCATTCTCGGCGTCGGATATGTACGTACGGCGTTGGCCCGTGGGGAGGTGGTTACCTACTGGTACAATGAGGAATTAGATGCCTACCGACTGGGGAAGTTGCCACGGTCAACGAACGAGACCGACCCAAAGTCAGAGTATTTCTGGATGAACAGGCGCAATCACGATTGGTGAGGTCGCTAATCCTTGCGCGTCCGATATTTCGGATCGCCGTCTTCCGAGCTTCGATCAAGGTCAGTCGTATGCCGGCCGTTGCTCAAGATCGAGGATTGCTCCCACGAGGTCATGGGCGAAGTGTAATCCCATGTTCCTCGGCCAGACGCCGCGTTTTCCAGATAGCGATTGCGTAATCCATCCGTTCCAAGAATCTGGCGCGATAATTCCCGCGAAAAGCTCAGTGCCGGGTTGCTTGACCTGGCTGCCGATGCTTCAGCGGCCGCGATTGCAGTGCGAACGTCATAGTTCCCGATGTCGAGAGAAGAACTTGCGTTCGAAGAGCTTGAACCAGTTTCCCTACTATCGAACGCCATCTGGCCTCCCGCGAGTCCGCGCGCTGCTTTCGGGTGGCGCGGACGGTGTGCTGCACGCCGGGCAGTCGCATCGGCGCTTTCACTAGCCGTAGCCCCGCCACCCATGCTCACGCCGAACCCGGTGCTCATCGAGGAACGCTCCTCCGCACCGCGCGTGAGCGACCGCTGCCAGCCGGTTTGTGCGATGATAGCGCCGATATCGCGCTGAAGTGTGTCTGAGACCTGCGGGGTGAGGCGCCATTCGCCCTTGCGGTCCATTTCGAACCCGCCCTTGAGCCAATTGGCCATGGCAGCTTGCCCGGCTTCGCCGTTGCCGAGGAAATGCTCGATCGTGTCGGGACCGGCCTGCTTGCCGGCCTCGAACCTCGTGCTGGTGTCGTTGCGGGCGGACTGCTGGAACGATGTGCCTGTCGAGACGAGCAGGTCGTTATTGGCGAGGCTGAAACGCGCCTGTCCCCCTTGAGCGATCGCGCCATACTGGCTGTCGTTGATGAGGCCGGCGCGGTGGAGCTGCTCGGCCTGTTGTGGGCTGAGGTTGAGGCTGAGGTCGCCATTCTGGCCGAGGGCGAGGTCGCGCTTGGACATGGCAATGCCATTGGCACGCAGCAGGCCCTGCATGCGGCTGAGGCGCTCGCTCTCGACGATCTTGGTGGTGCGGTCGTTGCGGGCCCGATCGGCAATGCCGGCTGCACCGCCCGAGGCCATATCGACCTGGTTGCCGGCGGTCTGGCTGAGCGTCCTGATGAAACTGTCGAGGCGAGCAGCTTCTCTGGTCGATGTGCCTGCGGCGGCGGCGCCATCCGCGAACCCGAAATTGTCCGCTTGGCGGCGTTGTTCGCCGATGCGCGCGGCGGCTCTGGTGCCCTCTGTGCCGACCTCGCGCTGCGCATCCAGCTTGCCCGAGCGTTCGGCGAAATCGTAACCGGCGGCTTCTCGGGTTCTTGCATAGACGCTGGTGCCTTCTCTGCCGGCTTCCGCGGTCGCGCCATCCGCCGTTCCGAGACTGGTTGCGGCGTTGAAGGTCTCGATCGCTCTCAAGACCTGACTCTCGTTGCGGCCAGTGGCGCGGGAGAGCTGGGAGATGGCGGTCGAGCGGGCTTCGCCGGAGAGGGCATTGATGAAGCCGATGCGGCGGGCGGTCTCCTGCGGGGTGATGCCGAGTTGCGCGGCCGCTTCGCGCTGGCCTTGGTTGGTGCCGGTGCGGGTCGCTTGTTCGGTCGCGACATTGGCGCGTTCGATCTGGGCGACCTGGTCGCCGGCGAAGTCGCGGCGGCCTTCCATTGCGCCAACCTGTACCTGGGCCTGGGTCAGGTCGTTTCTGAGCATCTGCTCCTGGTCGTAGCCATTGGCGATCAGCTTGGCGAAGGTCGGGTCGCTCTGCGCCTCGCCGATTACCTCTGACGCCTTGAGCGCGGCATCCTTGGGGCTGTAGCCCTGCCGTTCGAAGTGCCGCTGCGCGCCTTGCAGCATCATGTCATACGCGCGCTGGTCGCCGAAGGCGCGCCATTGGACGAGGTTCTGTGAGAAGGCGGCGAAGGCGCGCTCGCCGGTGTGGCCGCCGCCGAAATAGCTGGTTCCCAGATTCCGCAACGCGTCCTTCTCGGCGAACTGGTGGATCGCAGTGGTGGCGGCATTGGCCTGGACCTCGCGCGCGACCTGCGGGTCGGCGAGGTCGCGGCCCTTGAGCGCCGGGGCGAGCGCGCCCATCTGGCGCGAGGCTTCGATGCCACCGAGCGCGAATGCAGTGCCGCCAAGCGTGCCGGGGCGCTCACCGATGATGTGGCCGGCCTCGCCATAGCTGCGGTTGGCGCTGAAACTGCTGCGCTCCCCGAAATCGCCGAAGCTCGACGCGGCGGCCGCGCGGCTGCGCGTGCCCATGGCCGTCGCCTGGCTCTCGAGCGCGGAGGCATAGCCTTCGCTGGTCGCGATCGGCGCGGCGGCGACGCTGGCTTGGCTGGTGATGCCTTGCGCACTGCCAGTGAAGGAGCTGAACACATTGCCGCTGAACCGGAACACGGTGAACACGAATGCACCGGCGAGGCCGGCGGCGGCGGTGCGGAAGCTGCCGAACACGGCGAGCGCCTTGGTCGCCGAGGACGGTGCGAGCAGCCAGCTATTGGCGGCAACGCCGTTCGACTGCAGCTCGGCCATGACCGCTGCGGCGCGGCCGAGGGTGAGCTGATAGATGCCCGCGTCTATCACCCCCCACAGCGCCACGAACACGAACAGGCCGAGCGCGAAGCTCGCGACGCGCAGGTTGAGCGGGGTGAGGATGAACAGCAACGCGACCGGCACCATGAACAGCATGATCGCGAACACGGTGGCGCGGATCGTCGGGACCCATTCATTGGCGACCGACATGGTGGCGAGGCCGTTGGAGACGACCGCGCGGTTGGCCATCACCCGCGCGGCGCTTGCCGGGCTGTCCTCGAACAATACGTCGCCCACGGTCTGGCCGAGCAGGATGTGGGTCATGAGGCTATGGGCGCTGAGCGGGCGGCCGACCATCACCTGGCCCATCGCGCCGAGCTGCTCGCGGCAGCGCGCGAGCTGCGGCGCGCTCTCGATATTGAAGCCGCTCTGGCGGCAGACCTGGCGGCTGTAGCTTTCAAAGAGGTTCGGGTCGGAAAGCCGGCCTGCGATATGCGTCCAGGCTTCCTCGCAGCTCACTGTGGTGCCGCCTTTGTCGGTCTGGGTGAAGACGGTCGAGAAAGTGGCGGGCCCAGCCATGGCGGCGAAGGCCGCGGGCAGGTCGGTGGCGGTACGGAACAGCTTGTCGTCGTCGATGCCATAGGCCGGCGAGACGCGCGCGACCGGGTAGCATTGCCGGACATAATCCTTGATCGTCGCGTCGAGGAAGCTGTCGGTCATCGGCGCGCGCGGGGAGGTGGCGTTGAGGAACAGGTCGAACGCATGGCCGCCGCCGCCGAACGAGAATTTGGTGGTCGGATCGGCGCTGTTGTCGTCGATCGTCTCGACCATCGCGCGTTCGATCATATTGGTGGTGCCGGCGACCAGCACGAGCAGCACGGGGACGTCGCCCACCGCCTTGTAGGCGTTCTTGACGCGGTCATAGACATGGACCGTGCCGGTCGTTGCGACGAGGCCGACGAGCAGCCCGACCCCGACCAGGATCTGGAACCCGAACGCGATGAGGCCGATGCCGGAGCCCCGCGCGCTCGCGAGCAGCGCGCCAAGGCCGATACCGACCGTCGCGATGATCAGCACCAGCGTCTCGTAGCGCGGGTCCGCGAAGATCAGCGAGACCATGCGGAACGCGTCCACCGTCTCCTGGAAGCCGTTATAGGTGTGGAAGCTCGTATCGAACGCCAGCGCCGGGGAGGCGGCGAGCAGGGAGGGGAGGGCGGCGAGCGCCCGCACGGCGTGACGCATGGCGTGTTCCTCAGCGCTGGCTTGCCGCGGCGGCGCCGGCGGCATTGCGCGCATCGCGGTCACGCTCGCGCAGCAGTCCGGCGAACGAGGTCGAGAGGTTCGCGGTGCCGAGCGCGGCGAGATAGGATTGACGCATCTGCGCGCGCTGGCGCAGCACCTCCTCACGCAGGTCGCGCAGCTGTTCGATTCCCTTGGCGAGAATGCGGGTCTGGCAGACATTCTTGTTCGCGCCGTCCGCCGCCCCGGCCGCACTCGCACCGCGCTCGGCATTGCCGACCGCGAAGTCGATCGTTCGCGTGAGATCGTTGAGCATCTGATAGGCGAGGCTCAGCGCCACCAGTTCGTCGGTGTCGCCGATGACCGAGTCTACCATGCCCTGGCGTACGCCCCATTCGAGCATGCGGTAGACGGGCAGGGTACGCACATTGGCGACGAACTGCCGCTCCTCTGGACTGAGCGCGACACGCGTGCGGATCTTGGTGGCGATCGACTGCATCCGCTCGCGCGTCAGCACCAGCGCGCCGCGGCCATTGCCGTCCTGCGTGCAATCCGCCCCGCTTGGCGGGATCGAAAGGCCGCGCCGCTGGACGCGACCGGTCAGGAAATCATGCGGGCTCTCGCTATCCTGTGCCGAGCATGCGGGGATCGCCGAGAAGAGCGGCACCTTGTCGGCCGCGTTCCAGCGCATGTAGACGTCGCCGACCCTGGCGCGCATGACGGAGGCCCAGCTGCTCGCCCCGACCCGCGCCGCGGCGTTGGCGAGCAGCGAGCCGGTGCGGAAGATCTCGGTCACTTCGGGCGGGCAGTTCTCGAGCGCCTCCTTGAGATCCTCGGTCGGATTGTTGTTGTTGGCCTCGATCTTCTCGCGCGACTGCTGGAAGCTCTTGGCGAAGCCCTGCTTGACCGAGCGGTAGCCGGTCATCTCCTCGATGATGCCCGACATGTTCTCGTCGCCCTTGACGATCTGAACCATGCGGTTGCCGAGGCGGCAGTCATTCACCTGGATCGAATTGAGGAAGTTGGTCGCGGCTTCCATCTTCGAGATGATGTTGCCCATCTTCTCGTCGAGCGTCTCGAGCAGATACTGGAAGGCCACTGCAGGCGCGGCCTGCAGGATGCTCTCGAGCTTCTGCACAAGATAATCGGGGTCGAGGAATGACATGCCGCCCAGAAACATGTCGATGCCGCCGCAGCCGGCCCGCACCTTGGGCAGCGTCACCGATATGGGATAATCGTTATGGACATCGACCCGGCCCGACATGCCGCCGGCTGTCACATAGCCGCGCGTCTGGTCCTCGAAGCTGCCCGGGTTGGTGTAGGTGACATTGTCGAACCAGCTCTCGGCCCAGCTCTGTGCCTGCGCTGGCGACGCGCTCAGCAGCGCGGCTGGGGCGATGCCGAGCGCGAGGGACGAGCGGATGGCGAGGCGCATGGCGGGTTCCTTTGGCCAGAGAGGTCGAGGCGCGCCGAGCCCGCCATGCTCAGCGCTTGCGGCTTGCCGGCGCCGGCGCGCCGACGATCCCGGTGAATTTGGACATGGCGCGTACTGCGACCGCCGGGCGCACACCGGTCAGCATCTTGGCCGCGAGATAGAGGTTGCGCGTGAGATTGGGCGCATGATCGGTGCCGATCGCGATCGGGATCATCCGATCTGGATCCCCGCGCGGCCGCAGCCAGGCGACGGGATGACCGACCCATGGCAGGCCAAGCTTTCCCGAACGAAGCAGCGCGTCCTGGTCTGAGATCGTTCGCAGCTCGATGCCGAAGCGCGCGCGCAGTTGTTGCAGCCGCGCCCAAAGGTCGGCGCACGGCACGCAGCCGGGCGCGGTCGTCATTTCGATCAGGTAGAGCGTCGCCTGCGAACGCAAGGTGGCATCAAGATCCGGTGGAAAATCGCGAGTCCGCGGCACGCGGCCCAGCCAGTGATGCATCGCGGCGGAATCCGGGACCGGGTGAATTGCGGCTGCCAGGGCGCGGCCGCGCGAGACCGGCTGGGCATCTGCCTTGAAGGTGACGCACAGGATCGCCGCGCCGCTGGCCAATGCGCCAAGCGCGGCGGCAAAGCGCGATGTGCGCCCGCCGGGGCGGTAGGCGCCGGACGAAGCTCGTTCCAGCCCGGGTTGCGGCTGCCAGTCATCGGCGGGATACCCAGGTCCGGTAACCTGCCAGCTTGGCTGCGGGAGTTCATCGGCTGGCTCCACCAGCATGCGGGCGAGTTGGCGGAGCCGCATCGGGTGCGTGGGCGGCAAGGGTGGCGGGATATTGCTCATGGCCGCGGCTCCAGCGCTGAGCCGACCAAGTCGCCGCCCAGAGCGCGCGGATCGGTCGCTGAAACCGGGCCGTTAGCGAGCGCGTCGAAGAAGCCGTCTTCCTCGCCCGGGCCGGTCATGAACTGCTCGGGCCGGATGTCGCCGCTGAGCAGCCGGGTCGCCTGGTACGCCATCTGGGCGAGATTGGGGTAGGTCTCCACGCCGCTGGCGATCACCATGCGCTGCGCGCTGTTGCGCCGGATGAGCATCGTGGTCGGCGTGATCTCGACGCCGTAGCGAACTGCAAGTTCGGGCCGCCGGTCGATATCCATCAGCGTGACCTGCCAGCCCATCTCTTCCTGGAAACGCTGCAGGATCGGCCACTGGACGCGGCAATAGCCGCAGGTCGAGCGGGAGAACATGACCAGCGCGAACTCGCCGGATTTGGCGCGGAGATATCCGCGCCGCAGCCCGTCCTTCTGGGCGTTGAGTTCGGCTCGAGCGTCGCCAACCATCGGGTTGGCGGATTTGGAGTTGAGTTCGGGATGCTGGAGCATGGCGAGCTGGGTGACGCCGGCGAACGCCCGGGCTTTGCGCCGCGCGAAGTCCTGCAGGCGCCAGAAGTCGGCAACCGCCTCGACAGTGAGCACCGTTGCCGCATAGTCGCGTTGCTGCTCGATCAGCTTGCGAATGCGCGGTGGCGTCCAGGTGGCGAGTTGCGCCATCGGCGGGATGGCTGGTTTGACGAGCTCGTCCGCGGGTTCAAGCGGCTTGGGCGGCGGCGGGATCTCGTACCACCAATAGCCATGCTTGAGCTGCGCTGCGGCGGCATTTTGCGTGGGCTGCGCCTGCCCCGCGATTGGCGCGAGCATCAAGGTCGTCGAGACAAGTCTAGCGATCGCCCGCCGCATCTTGTGGCCACTTCCATCGTGGCGCATTGCTGCGGCCTTTCGGATTTTATCGGACGGGGGCAGGGTGGTAGGCACCAGTTGGATGTCTGGCAGTCCGGATACGCAAGCAACGGTCGGGGCATTAAGCTGCCGCGAAGGCGCGTCGCTGCCGCACCGGCGATTAGCGGCAATTCAATAGCGTTGCCAGATGGCAGCTTGTATGCTACGTAATGCCATATGGAGAACTGCCATGTTGTCGCTGCGCCCAATTGAGACGGCTCCACAGGCGTTTCGGCCCGACCCCGTCACGCAGGAGGAAGCGGCTGCCATGTTCCGCGCCGCCCTCAACCTGTTCGGTCGATGGGAACTGACCGACGAACAGGCGGCGACGCTGCTCGACATGCCAGTGCGCTCCTATCGCCGCTGGAAGGCCGAAGGGGCAGGGCGGATCTCACGCGACGGACGTGCGCGCCTGTCGAACCTCATGGGCATCCACAAGGCGCTGCGGCTGATCTTCACCGAGCCGCAGCGCGGCTACGTGTGGATCAACGCGGCCAATGACGCCTTCGATGGCGCGAGCGCGCTCACTGTGATGCTTGGGGGCGAGCTAACCGATATCATGCGCGTGCGGCGCTATCTCGACGCCGAGCGCGGCGGCTGGTGATCGCTCACGATCAGATTCCTGTCATACGCGTTGAGTGGAAGAACGCTGTACGGATCATTCGCAGCGCTTTTCCGCCAATCGATCTGTTCGAAGACATTGCCGATCCAGCGGACTGGCCGCTCCTGATCTCAGCCGAGCAAAAGTCGAACCCCCGCATCATGGCGACCATCGGCAATATCGATCTGGTGCCGACTGACCGCAGGGTTGGCGGGAGCGGCGCATCCTATCTGATGGCGCCGTTCACCCATGTCAGTCCGGATCGACCGAGCCGGTTCACCGATGGCAACTTCGGCGTGCTGTATGCCGGTGACACGTTCGAAACCGCGCTGTTCGAGACCATCCATCATCATGCGCGGTTCATGGCCGGCACGGCGCAGGCGCCTGGCTGGACGTCGCAGTTCCGGGAAGTCGTCCTCTCGGTGATGGCAGACCTTCACGATCTGCGGGGTGCCGAACCAAGTCTTGATCCGGTTCTCGATTGCGATAGCCACAACGCCTCCCAGAAAATGGCAATGGCTTTGAAGGCAAGCGGGTCGGACGGCGTGGTCTATCCCAGCGTGCGGCACGCTGGCGGCGAATGCGTCGCACTCTTCTATCCGGATTGCGCATCCGATCCGGTTCAGGGTCGCCATCTAGACTATCATTGGGACGGCGTTCGGGTCGATCTGATTCGCGACGCAGGATCGGGCAAGGTCTTCCGTGTCGTTGAAACGCCGGCACGCGGTGAATGAGGCGGGACCTTGCGAAGGACATCGAATGGCGGCTGTCCGCAGAGCGCCCTAATGTTGCTCATTGAAACAGAATTCCAGGGCTCCCAGAAGCGGACGCACTTCCAGGTGAGATAGGCGCTGCAGATCGCCGTCACTCGATTTCAAAGATATGGCGATCGACTGAAACCTTGCCAGGCTCCCCTTAGTCTTCGATCAATCCGCGGATGCGGGTCGCCAGCACGTCCATTGCAAAAGGCTTGGTGAGAACATGCATGCCTGGATCGAGATGGCCATGACTCAAAACGGCATTCTCCGCATAGCCCGTAATAAAGAGTACCTTCAGGTCAGGCCTGACACTTCGCGCGGCATCTGCCACCTGTCGGCCGTTCATCCCGCCGGGTAGGCCGACGTCGGTAACCAGCAGGTCGATGCGGACATCCGCGTTGATGATCGCCAAGCCTGCGGCACCATCAGCCGCCTCGAGTGCGGTGTAGCCGAGGTCGGTCAGCACTTCCGTCACGAGCATTCGCACGGTGGGCTCGTCATCCACCACCAGCACGGTCTCGCCGACTTCGGCTCGGGGGACATGTCGGCCTGCCTCATCCGCCTGCTCGATCTCGGTCTCGCCAAGATAGCGGGGGAGGTAGATGCATACCATCGTACCTTCCCCCACCTCGGAGTAGATCGCGACCGATCCCCCCGACTGCTTGGCGAAGCCGTAGATCATCGACAGCCCGAGCCCAGTGCCCTCGCCGATCGGCTTGGTCGTGAAAAAGGGATCGAATGCCTTTTCTATCACGGCGGCACTCATGCCGGTTCCGGTGTCGGAGACGCAGAGCGATATGTACTGCCCTGGCTCCAGTCTGCGCTGCTTGGCAGAACGCTCATCCATCCAGCGATTGCCGGATTCGATCGTGATCTTTCCACCGTCCGGCATCGCGTCGCGCGCGTTTATACACAAGTTCAGGATCGCGTTCTCGAGTTGGCTCGGATCGATCAGACTCGGCCAGAGGCCTGCGGCATTCACGGTCTCTATTCCGATGGCCGGGCCAACGGTCCGCCCGATCAGATCCTCCATCCCGGCCACAAGTTGCTTGATGTCCGTCGGCTTGGGGGTGAGCGTCTGCCGGCGTGAGAATGCGAGTAGCCGGTGGGTCAGCGCTGCGGCCCGCCTCGACGCACCCTGGGCGGCGCTCACATAACGTTCGACGTCAGCGATACGCCCCTGGGCGATGCGGATCTGCATCATCTCCAGGCTGCCCGATATGCCGGTCAACAGATTGTTGAAGTCATGCGCGAGTCCGCCGGTGAGCTGCCCGACCGCCTCCATCTTCTGCGATTGCCGGAGCGCGTCCTGCGCCGCCATCAGTTCAGCGGTGCGCTCCGCCACACGAGCTTCGAGGGTTTCGTTGGCTTCGCGCAGCGCCGCCTCCGCGCGTTTGCGCTCGGTCAGGTCGAGCATGGCGCCGATCATGCGCACCGCGCGTCCGTTCTCGTCGCGAAAGACGTGGCCTCGATCGAACACGTCGGCGAACGTGCCGTCGGCGCGGTGGAACCGGTATTCCGAGGCCCACTGATCGCCTTCGCCATCGATCACGGCATGGATGGCGCCATCCACTCGGTCGCGGTCGTCGGGGTGGATGTTCGAGATCCACCACTCTCCGGTCGGCACGACTTGATCAAGGTCATATCCGAACAGAACGCTTACCGCCTCGTTCCATTCGACATGGTTGGTGGCCAGATCCCAATCCCAGATCGCGTCGTTGGTTGCTTTTGCCGCCAGCCGGTATCGCTGCTCAGTCTCGCGCAGCGCCGACTCCGCTGCCCGGCGTTCGGTCTCGTCGCGAGCGATCTTGATGAAGCCTGCGATGACGCCCCGGGCGTCGTGCAGTGGACGGACCGATCCGTTGGCGAAGATGCGCGTGCCATCTCGTCGTATGTGCCATCGCTCGTCATTGGCGCATCCTTCGGCGCTCGCGATCACCAGCTCCTGAACCGGCACCCCTGCGGCGCGGTCTTCTTCCGTAAACAGCACGTCACTGGATCGACCGATGATTTCACTCGCCGTCCAGCCGAACACGGATTGTGCGCCGGGTGTCCAATCCACGACCATTCCATCCCGATCCGTCGTGAAGATAGCGTGGTCCCTCACGCCCTCCACGATGCGGCGGCCGCGCTCCTCGCTCTCGCGCAGCTCGGCCTGTGCCCGATGTCCCTCAGTGACGTCATGCCCTTCCACGAAGATGCCGGTGACCTCGCCGCCTTCGTTCAGGATGGGCTCGTAGATGAAGTCGAGATAGCGCTGCTCCGACTGACCATTCGCGCGGTCGAGGCTGATTGGCGTGTCATGAGCGACGAAGCGCTTGCCGCTGCGATAGACTTGATCGAGCAACTCGAAGAAGCCTTGGCCCGCGACCTCGGGGAGCGCGTCACGTGCGGTCCTTCCGACATAGTCCCGTTCCCCTGCCAGGTGGCGATAGGCCGCGTTCGCAAACTCGAAGACGTGATCGGGGCCATTGAGAATGGCGATGAAACCGGGCGCCTGCTCGAAGAGCCTGCGCTGACGCTCCATGTCCGCCAGTCGTCGCCGCTCTGCAAGCACCTGCTCGGTGATCTCGACGCACGGGCACAGGAACCCGGCGACCAGCCCGGCCTCGTCCCGCACCGGCGTGTAGGAGAATGCGAAATGCGTCTCCTCGAGATAGCCCTTTCGCTGCATCAGGAGCTCGATATCGTCCATCTGCACCGGCGTGCCAGCGTAAGCCTGGTCAACGATCGGGATAAGGTCGGCCTTGATCTCTGACCAGACTTCCAGAAAGTCGCGGCCTATCGCGGCGGGATGCTTGCTCGCGAGGATCTCGGCATAGCCGTCATTGTAGAGCAAGGTACGCTGCGAGCCCCACACGACGAACATCGCCTGATTGGCGGTGAGCAATACGCCCACCAACGTCCTCAATGGCTGAGGCCAGCGCTCCGGCGTGCCCAGCGGCGAACCAGACCAGTCATGACTGCGCAGGAGCGCCCCGGTCGCGCCACCATCTCTGAGAAAGTAGGGCGGCTCGTTTTGATCGTCGGAATTGAGAAACATCGAGGCGAAACGCACGTCCCTTGAAAAGGGACCATACTTGATCCGGAACGCGATCAGCCCGCCGCGAAGGGTTCGGAGGCTTCAGGATCACGCTGCGCTGATCCTGACAGCGGCATCGTAAAGGTAAACCGGGTTGCTTCGTCCGTCGAGCTGACCTTCATCTCGCCGCCATGTGCCTTCGCGATTTCGTTTACAATGAACAGTCCAAGGCCCAGCCCCTGTTGGCTACGCCTAACCGCGCCCCTGAAAAATGGCTGGAACAGCCGAGCCTGTGCATCAAGTGGGATCGCCACGCCGCCATTTGTCACTGACAATGTCAGCTGACCGTCGCAGCATTCCGCCTCGACGTCGATCGGCATGCCCGCGGCGCCATGGGTCACCGCGTTCGAGATCAGGTTCGACGCGAGCTGAGCCATGCGACCGCGATCACAATTCACGGGTCGATCGAGCGCGAAGCGCGTGATGATCTGCCGGTCGGGAACGACCGCTCTGATTTCATTGACGACCTGCTCGAGTACCGGAGCGAGCGGCTCATCAGCATCACGGACAAGCGTCAGGCCCTCGCCGAGGCGGCCTCGCGCGAAATCGAGCACATTTTCGATCAACGCGGTCGCGCGAGATATGCTTGCGCCCATCTCCTTGGCGATGATCTGACCCCGGTCGGAAAATGTCTCCTTACTGCGTAGCATGCTTAGACCCGCAGCAAGCGCGGCCAGCGGGTTGCGAAGGTCATGGCCCAGAACGGCGATGAACTGCTCGCGAAGCATGGAGATGTCGTGCTCGGCGTTGGCTGTGGCTTGGGCCCGATCCCGCGCCTCGACCAGCTCTCTTTCATAGGCCCGCCGATCGACAGCTTTAAAAATTGTCATGCGCGTGAAGAGGTGCGCGTCATCCGGTCCTCGCTTCTCGGCCGCATTGACGATCACTGGTACTTTGCCGCCGTTTGCACCGACGAGATCCAGGGCGAGTTCGTTAACGGTGCCTTGGAGCCGCAGGGTCGGAGCGAGGTGTGTCTCGAAAGCGATCCGCCCTCCGAACGAGAGCAAGGCGTGGACCGATTGTCCCACCAGCGCATGGGCAGATGTGTCGAGCCAAACAGCCAGCGTCGTGTTCAGCTTCACGATGCGGCCGGCAGGCGATAGCGACAAATAGCCGCAAGGCGCGTTCTCGTAGAGGTCCTGCAGATCCTCCGTGGGCGCGGCTTCAGACAAAGGCGCGGATCGCCGCCGTCACTTCCGCCGGCGCGCTGAGATTCGGGCAGTGTCCGGTGGCATTCAGCAAGCGATATTCGCTGTTCGGGATCTGCTGGTGAACATATTCGCCGACGCAGGTCGGCGCGATGATGTCCTCGCTACATTGCAGAACGAGCGTTCGAGCCTCGATCCGCGAGAGATCGGCACGATTGTCCGAGAAGAAGGTTACGCGGGCAAACTGGCGGGCAATCTCCGGATCGGTTGCGCAAAAGCTGTCGGCGAGCGTCTCGCCGAGTTCCGGACGATCCGCATTGCCCATGATCGCCGGCGCCATTGCAGCCGACCATCCCAGATGGTTGGCCGCCAGGAACTCGAGTAGCTCGTCCACTTGCCCATGCGAGAAGCCACCTACGTAATCGCCGTCGTCGACATAACGCGGCGAGGGGCCGACCATCACCAGCTCGGAGAACATGTCCGGCGCCTTGAGGCTGGCCAATGCGCCGATCATCGCGCTCACCGAATGCCCGACGAACACGGCGTTCGACAGCTGCAATGCACGGCCGATTTCGACTACATCATCGGCGTAGCCGCCCAGGCTGGAATATTTCTCGGGATCGTAAGCATTTAAATCCGACCGGCCGGCGCCGACATGATCGAACAGGACGACGCGGAAGTCGGCTTCAAACTCTTTCGCCACCAGCCCCCACATATGCTGATCGCAGCCGAAGCCATGCGAGAACATCATGGTGCGGGAGCCCGCGCCAGAGACTTTCACATTGTTTCGTGCCTGGTTCATGCGCGCGACACTATCAGCTTCCAGTAGGCGGCGCCACGGAGCTGTCCTCGCGATTCAGCTCAGCGGCGCCACGTCAGCTATACGCCGCATTTTCGGTCGTACCGCCAAGCCGTCGGATACCCAAATGCTGCCGTTGAATCAGGCTATTGTCGGACGATTGCCATTGGTGCGCAGCTACGTGCCTGCTCGATGGAACATCCTGTGGTTCACACGTCAGGCGCGCGCGACAGCAATGGCCGAATGGTCGGCGGTCGGCTCAGCCGCCAAGCAGGCGGCCTTGCGTTCCGAGTAGCGATCGACCAGCTGCACGGCGTGCGGCCGTAACAGGATCGTTAGACGCACCAACTCCTCCATCACATCGACGATGCGATCGTAATAGCTCGATGGCTTCATCCGGCCTACTTCGTCGAACTCCTTGTAGGCCATCGCGACTGACGACTGGTTCGGGATCGTGAACATGCGCATCCAGCGGCCGAGCAGGAGAAGCGTGTTGACGGCGTTGAACGACTGCGAGCCGCCAGACACCTGCATCACGGCCAGCGTGCGTCCCTGTGTCGGGCGGCGGCCCTTCAGTTCGAGCGGAAGGTGGTCAATCTGCGCCTTCATGATGCCAGTGATCTGGCCGTGCCGCTCTGGACTGCACCAGACCATGCCTTCCGACCAGAAGGCCAGCTCTCGCAGTTCATGCACCGCCGGATGATCGTCGCCCGCAACTTGATCCGGCAATGGCAGGTCGGATGGATCAAATATCCGTGTATCGGCACCGAAGAACTGCAGCAAGCGCGCCGCCTCTTCGACCGCCAGACGCGAGAACGAGCGCTCGCGTAGCGACCCATAAAGCAGCAAGATGCGGGGCGGCGGTTGATCGTCGCCCAGCCCCATCGCTGGCCGGCGAATGGCATAGGCTGCGTCCAGGGCGGGCAAGCTCAACGGATCGGACAGGACACGGACGCGGCTCATGCTGTTCTACCTTCATACCACCCGCGCGTTCGCTTCACGACCGCGACGACCGAAAGCATGACGGGGACTTCGACAAGAACGCCAACGACGGTTGCCAGCGCCGCTCCGCTTTTCAAACCAAACAGCGAAATGGCGGCTGCCACGGCAAGCTCGAAGAAGTTGGAAGCGCCGATCAATGCTGACGGCGCGGCAACGCACCATGCCACGCCGAGCTTGCGCGATAGCCAGTATGCAATGCCGGCGTTGAAATAGACCTGGATGAGGATAGGCACCGCGATCAGCGCGATGACAATCGGCTGCGCGATGATCTGCTCGCCTTGGAAGCCGAATAGCAGCACCAGCGTTGCGAGCAGCGCCATGAGCGACACCGGCCCAATCAGTGCGAGCACGCGATCGAGCTCGGCAGGTCCGCCGGATGAAATCAGCGCGCGCCGTATCAACTGAGCCGCGATCACCGGCATCAAGATGTAGAGCACTACGGAAAGCAGCAGCGTGTCCCAGGGCACTGTGATCGATGCGACGCCAAGCAGAAGCGCAACCAGCGGTGCGAACAGAAACACCATCAGCACGTCGTTTAGCGCGACCTGGCTGAGCGTGAAGGTCGGCTCGCCTTCGCAAAGGTTCGACCAGACGAACACCATGGCCGTGCATGGCGCAGCCGCGAGCAAGATCAGCCCGGCGATGTAGGACTGAATCTCGGCAGCTGGCAGAAGCGGCGCGAACAGCCAGCCCAGGAAGAACGTGCCCAGCGCCGCCATTGAGAAGGGCTTCACGGCCCAATTGACGAATAGGGTGACGCCGACACCTTTCCAGTGCTGGCGGACCGAGCCGAGCGCACTCAGATCGATCTTCAACAGCATGGGGATGATCATCAGCCAAATCAGCGCGGCGACGACGAGGTTGACCTTCGCAATCTCAGCGGAAGCGATGATCGCAAAGAAGCCGGGCACCGCGTACCCAAGCGCAATGCCGACCACAATGCACAGTGCGACCCAGATCGACAGATAGCGTTCGAACCGGCTCATCAGCCGATCCGCCTGCCGGCGCTATCGATCACCTGCTCGCCGTCCTCTTTGGCGAAAGCGCCTTTCTGGCTGTCCGGTAGAATGTCGAGCACCGCCTCTGACGGGCGGCAAAGCTTAACGCCCAGCGGCGACACGACCAGCGGGCGATTGATCAGGATCGGGTGCGCCACCATCGCATCGAGCAACGCGTCGTCGACGAGCGACATGTCATCTAGTCCAAGCTCAGCGTAGGGCGTGCCCTTCTCGCGCAACAAATCGCGCGGGGTAATGGCGGCGCGATCGACAAGCTCGACGAGCAACGCGCGTGAAGGCGGGGTCTTCACATACTCGACCACGTGCGGCTCAATGCCAGCATTGCGGATCAATCCCAAGACGTTGCGAGACGTCCCGCACTCGGGGTTGTGATAGATGACGATATCGAAAGCCACGGCGATCCTCTCAGCAACAGGGAGCAAGTTCGGCGACAAGGGGCGCGCACAACTCAGCGCTGCCCGCACAGCAATCCTTGACGAGGAACAGTGTCAGCGCTCGCAAACCGTCCAGGTCAGCGCGATAAATGATCGAGCGGCTTTTGCGCTCGGCGCGAACCAGCCTGGCTCGGTACAGAATGCCAAGATGCGCTGACATCGTATTCTGCGGAACATCAAGTTGCCGAGCAATCTCGCCTGCTGCCATGCCGGTCGGTTCATGCCGAACCAGCAGGCGGAACACATCGAGCCGAGTTGCTTGTGCGAGCGCGCCGAGCGCGCCGATGGCCGAATCACTTTCCATATATCCAGCATAGCGGATATATCACGGTAGACTAGTTCGTCGTGCTTCCCGCATTGCATCACCCGGGATGATGGGCAGGCGTCCCAGCCGGCCTTGGCAGCTAACGCAACCGCTCGGCAATGGCGGCCGCTTCGTCGGTCGTATTGAGCGCTTCACCCGACATTATGGCCTGCGCATGCGCCATCAATTGCGCGGCTGGGGACCCGGCCTGTCGATATTCGGCACCCGGTGCCGCCATGCCGCCATAAAGCCGCTCGACCTGCCATTGCTTGCCTGATGCACACGCAATCCCGCCGGTCTCGGCGTGCTCGAAGCTGCGGCAAAGGCGCTGGTTGCGGTCGCGGAAGGTGACGCCGATGCGGGTTGCGGCATCGTCGGCCTGGGTCGAGGCAAGCTGCGTATCGAGTGCGCGGGCGAGGTCGCCGCGAGCCAGCGTGCGGCCATTCTCAATCGCCAGATCGCCACGGGGCATGACGAGCGGCGCCGCGAAAAGGCCGGCGACGAGGCTCGCGGCGACCGCGCCGATCCAGAACGGGCGCTCGCTGCGAGCTGGCCGGGACATGAGCGGCACGACCTTGGCTGACTCACGCAACATCGCTTCGACACCGTCCGGAAGGGGCGCACGTTCAACCGGGGCGAACGCATCGCGCAGCGAGGCGGCAACCGCACGATGACGCTGGACCTGGTCGGCCAGCGCCGGATCGGCGGCGATGGCCTGCTCGACGCGCTTGGCCTCGATCGGGCCAAGCTCGCCATCGGCATAGGCCATCAGCTGTTCGGGATCGATCGTCATGCCGCTTCTCCTAGCCGGGCCATCAGCGCCTCGCGCCCGCGCACCAGCCGCGAGGTGAGCGTTCCCATCGGAATGTCGAGGATTTCCGCAGCTTCCTTGTAGCCAAACCCTTCGATCACGACGAGCGCCACCGCCTCGCGCTGCTGGGGCGGCAGCTGGCGCAGCGCGACGCCAACCTTGCCTAGTTCGACCACCGCTTCCTGATTGCCCGCCGTGCCGAGCAATTCGCCCGCGTCGGGCGGCACGAAGGTCTCGCCGCGCCTCGTCTCGGCGCGAACGGTGTCGATCCACAGATTGCGCATCAGGCGATACATCCAGCTGTCCAGTCGCGTGCCCGGCTCCCATTGCTCGCGCCGAAGCAGCGCCCGCTCGACCGATGCCTGCAGCAGGTCGTCCGCATCCGCCGCATTGCGCGCCAGCGCATGAGCGAAACGGCGTAGCCGCGGCAGGTGATCGAGCAGTTGCTCTTGGAAGCGCAACCAACGGGTTCCTTCAAGTTCGCGGATGAAACGGACGCGGCGATCCGTTTCATCCAGCATGACGCAGAATTTTTCCAGCGCTAGGATCGCGCGCATGAAGTGGACAGGCTTGATCGCTGCGGCGCTGTGCGCGGTTGGACCAGCGCAGGGGCAATTGCTGCCGCAACTGCCGCGCGTGGGCGGCGTGGTCGATCGCGTAACCGACGTTCTGCCCGATGTCAGCCACACGCTGGGCGACGCGCAGGCGTTGGTGCGCGCGCAGGCTCAGCGCGCTCGCGACCTGGTGCGGCGGCATCCCGACCGGATCGTGCTGGACCGTGATGGCAATGCCGTGCGCGCCGGCGAACTGATCATGGTCGATGCCGATGACGCCGTCGCACAGGCGGCGGCGGCCCGTGGTTTTCGCCTGATCGAGCGTGTCGAGCTGGACGGGCTGGGCGTCGGCTATGCGCGTTTCGCGACGCCGCGCGGGATCACGCTGTCGCGTGCGATAAAACAGCTCGAGGCGCTGGCCGGCGGGCGAGAAGTCAGCGCCGATCCGCTCTATTTCCCCAGCGGAACGATCGGCCCGGTCGCCCCCGCCGGCCCCGCGGTGCAGCGGCGGGGCGGCAAGGCTGGCCGCATCGGGATCATCGACGGCGGCGTGCCGGTGGGCACGCCGGGGCTCTCGCGGCAGCTGGGGTTCGCGCAAGGAAGCCCGCGCGCGAGCGATCATGCCAGCGGGATCGCCTCGCTGCTGACCGGCGGCGGCGGCGTGCGCGCCAGCGCGCCGGGCGCGCAGCTGGTGGTGGCTGACGTCTATGGCAGCGATCCAGCGGGCGGCAACGCCGCCGCGATCGGCCAGGCGCTGGCCTGGATGGCGCGCGAGCGTGTGCCAGTGGTGGTGGTGAGCCTGACCGGGCCGAGCAATCCGCTGCTCGCCCGCATCGTGACGGCGGCGCGGCGGCTTGGCACGGTGGTCGTCGCCGCGGTCGGCAATGATGGCCCCGCGGCCAGGCCGGCCTATCCCGCCTCTTATCGCGAGGCGATCGCCGTGACGGGCGTCGACGCGCGCGGGCGCGTGCTGATCGAGGCCGGCCGCGCAACGAAGCTGGACTATGCAGCGCCGGGCGCTGACCTGCTGGCGGTCGGTACGGACGGCAGAGCGCGCCAGGTGCGCGGCACATCCTTTGCCGTGCCGTTCGTCGCCGCCCGGCTGTCGGCGCATCTTGGCGAGGGCGGTGTCGATGCGGCGTTGGTGGCGCTCGACCGGGAGGCGCAGGGGCGCGGCAGGCGCGGGCTGGGCCGCGGACTGGTTTGCGCTGATTGCGCCACTCGATCGCGCTGAACTTTTTTCGGATTAAAGCGCGCGCGGCATCCGTTCCCCTCCTGACACCGCCGCGTGACGCGGCGCCTGACCAAGGAGGATGACGATGAAGACGCTGTTCCTTTCCGCTGCCGCCATTGCGGCGCTGACGATCGCCGCGCCGGCTGCGGCGCAGTTGCTGGGCGGTAGCGGCCTTGGCGGTCAGCTTGGTGGCGGGCTTGGCGGCCAGCTCGGCGGCACGCTGGGCGGCGGACGCCTGGGCGGATCGCTCGATCGGCCGATCGGCCGCACGATCGAGCGGACTCGCGAGCCCATCACCACCACGACGCGTGCGAGCAAGTCGGCGCACGGCGTGGTCGAAGCTGACAAGCGCGTCGATCGTCGCAGCGGCCGTGTCGATGCTAGCGGCAGTGCCGATGGCGGCATTGCGGGCGCAGTCGACAATGGCACGAGCGCGCTGGGCCGCAGTGTAGGCACGTCGGGCAGCGGCAGTGCGTCCGGCCGTGCCTCGGGCAGCGCCTCGGCTGATCTGATCGGCACCGACGATGTGCGCAGCACCGTGCAGGGCGCGCGCGAGCGCACCAGTGGCGCGGTGGATCGTGTGCGTGGCGTCACTGGCGCGGCGCGAGATCGGGCGACCGACGCCACGGGCCAGGCCGTGGGCCGCGCGCAGGGCGTCGCCGGCGGCCTGGGCGGGACGCTCGGCGCATCGGGCTCGGGTAGCGGTTCGGCGAGTGGATCGGCCGGGAACGGTGGCGCGTCCGGCTCGGCCTCCGGCACTGGCGAGGGCATGCTCGCTTTGAGTGGCGGCTCGACGCCTGCGATCAACCCCGGCATGCGGATCGAGGACGCCCGTGGGCGGCTCGTCGGCCGGGTTCAAGAGGTAAACCGCAACGCGCGCGGCCGGATCGAATCGCTGGCGGTGCGCGTCGGCGACCGTGTCGCGACGCTGCCCGCCGGCAACTTCAGTGCCGATGGCGACGTGCTCGTCTCGGCGATGGGCAAGGGAGAGGTGAAGAACACCGCCAAGTCCCAGGAGTCGGCGGATTGAACTATAGACGCGAGCGCTCCCCAGCGAACTGGGGAGCGTTCAAGCACTGAACCGCGCTGGATTTGCCGGAGGCTCTAAGTCCAGAGAAGGCGGAGCCTGTAAGGGCCGACGACGAATAAGTTTGCGCCGGAGGTGCGCGAACATGCGATGCGGATGGTGGCCAGTCACAAGCGCGATTAGCGGCCTTCGAAAACGCTGCTGTCGCGTCCTCCATGGGCGCGAACTCGTGGGCTGTCCTTGGGCGACTGCGCATGGAGCGACGCACTGCTGTCGCTCGGCCATGACAAAAATGCCATCGTGATGTTGTTCACGATCGCGTCGAACTGGCGCGAGGCCTCATCGAGCGGCTTCGCCGTCTCTGTGTTCATCGCAACTTTTCCCCCAGCTACGGCAACGCCGCGGCACCCAACACTACGCGGGTCAGTTCGAACGGTTCAGAACGATCTCGTTCCGGCACCGTTTGCCCGGCGAGGGAGCAATGCATTTGCCCCCGGACACGCTGAAGCAGGCAACAGATGATTCTATTTCGAGCACACGCTTCATTGACTGCGCCGGCAACGATGAGTGCCGGTTACCGGCGCAACGTTGAACCTTACCCCATCGAAACGCGTTGAGCCTGTCTAACCGTGATCCCCAGTGAACTTTCACTGTTGATCATGTCCCGAGCGTGCAGGAGAGCAGATATGAGCGATAACAACAAAGGCGCTTTTGGCTTCGACGACCCTAATCGTGGGCCGCTGGATCGGGCACAGAACGCACTTGAAGGACGCGACGATCCTAATCGCGGTCCAATAGATCGGATGGAGAACGCGTTGGGAGGCCAAGATGACCCCAACCGTGGCCCGCTTGATCGCGCCGCGAATGCAGTCATGGGCGGCACGGGAGGTGTATCGGCCGCCATGGGCGGAGAGGCCAGCATGAGTCACTCTGGCGGTGGCGTGATTTCCGCAGTCTTCGACAGCAACGACGAGGCGCAACGTGCCGTTTCCGAACTGCGCCGCGCTGGTGTCAACGACAGTTCACTTTCGCTCATTGCTCAGTCCAAGGGAACGATGACCACGCGCGAGGGTGGCGGCGAGATCACCGACGAAGAACATACCAACATGCTTCGCGGGATTCTCGGCGGCGGTGCACTTGGTGCAGGGCTGGGCGTTGCCGCGCTCGCAATACCTGGTGTCGGCCCACTGGCAGCGCTCGGCGCAATCGCTGCCTCGGTGGTCCCCGAAGCGATGGCGATCGGCGCGGTTGCCGGCGCTGCCGCAGGTAGTTTCAACGAAGCGCTGAAAAAGCATGGCGTCAGCGACGAAGATGCGAGCTACTACGGAGATCAACTCAAGCGCGGCGGCGTCCTGGTGACTGTCCACGCCTCGGGTGTCGATGCTGACGAGGCACGTGAAATCCTCTACCGCAATGGCGGTCATTCGTCCTCCCGCGCCAGGGCAGCCGCTATCTAACGATGAGAAGCTCCGCGCGATCGGGGACTTTGAGTATCAATCCATGCCTCGCTTCGGGAGTGCCGAAGCGAGGCAGCTACGCCACCGGGCTGCGGGCGACGATGTGCACGTCTGGTCAGAAGAGCTTACTCTTCGCAACAGCTTCCAGCATCTTTAGGCTTGCAACACCCTGCTGGGCAGCTTCGCACGGGTGCAACAGCGGCGTCGCTAGAGCGATTAACATTGGTGTGCCCGGCCGGACGGCTGCTATTCAATCACCGCGATCTGAAACCTACCAGTCAGCAACCAGTCCAGTTCACGCCGTTCCGCACGGGACATTGTCGGCGAGCCTCCGCGAAAGGCGCAGCGAGATGTTCTCACGGCCAGCCGAGCCTTACTGACACCGGGCAATGGTCGGAAGGGTGCTCAGCCTCCTGTACGTCGCCGTACCGATACTCCTCGAATGAATTCGGGACGAGCCGCTGAGCGGCGCGGGCGCCGAGTACAATATGATCGATGAACTCGCGATAGCGCGCCTTGCAGCCGGCTTGACGATCGCCAGCTGCAAGCGCCAGGTCGGCATCGCCCGGATCGGCGTCATCAATCTCGGCATAGAAGGTGTCGCCGCGGGCGGCGAGCCGCCGGTTCCAGTCGCCGAGCACCGCGAACGTCTCACCAGCTGCAGCACGCGCATCGATCCATCGCTCGAGCACCGGGAGCTGGCTGAACAGCACCGGGCAATCCGCGTCGGTCGACGTCCGACCGGAATTGCAGCCGGACTTGAGATGCAATGCGAGCAGCCGCATCGGCCGAGCGCCCTGAACGGTGATGTCGACGCCCCAACGCAGGTCGGGATTGCCGACCGCGAGGGCGGCCAGATCCGGATTGCGCGTCCAGCGCACGCCCCTGCGAATCGCGAAGCCAACGGCCTGGTGGCCGATGGTCTGGCCGGGATTGCCATAGCAGCTGCCACCCCGACCGCTCGCTGGGCGTCCGGAGATCAGCACATCGTAACGCGTAGGATCGAAGACGCGCTGCGCCGCGGCGCGGCTCTCGACCTCCTGGAAAGCAATGACATCGGCGTCGAGCGCCGACACATGCCGGCGGAGCGCGGCATAGTCGGCCTCGCTGCGCGGGCGGCAACCCACGCCACCACGCTCGGCGAGATGTTCGAGGTTCCAGCTGGCGAGCTTCAGCGATCCCGGCGTCTTGGCCGCGACCGGTGCGGGCGCGTTCATGCAGCTGCTCGTCAATGACGTGGCGAGGAGGAGGACTGTGAAGCGAGCAAGCATCGCCGGTCAGTATCGCGGGCCGACACCGCTGGGAATGGCGTTCGGCAGCCGAGCCGCGCGTATCTTCAGCCTGCCCGACCTGCCGTTAGGCCAGGGAAGGGCGCGTCCTGAAATCGTCGCTCTTGCGATGCAGCCCTGTCCAATGCAGAGCGTCGGCCATGACGGCGAGCCAGCTTCAGGATCTTCTTGTCAAACAGCTCATGCGCAAGGCCGGCGGCAGCCAGCGGCGGTGGCGCGCCGTTATCGGACCGATCAAGGTGCACGACGCCGCCACACATGCGCATTGTAACTGGTCGGTCGCGCCCTCAGGCACCTCGCGCGAGATCGGGGAAGTCGAGCGCCTGCTGGACACGGTGCGGCTCGAGCGGCCGATCGTCGCTGCCGGTTAGGAGCAGGTCGGGCAGGGGCGCTCGATCGGTCGTGATCGCGGCGAGTTCACATTTTGTTCGAGCCTTGCTATGTGGCTCATGTGAGCGATGCACCTGTCCGGAAGATCATTCACATCGACATGGATGCGTTCTTCGCGTCGGTGGAGCAGCGCGACGATCCTGTGCTTCGCGGCCGCCCAGTGGCGGTCGGCTATGGCGGGCGGCGCGGTGTCGTTGCGGCAGCAAGCTATGAGGCGCGGGCCTTCGGCGTGCGCTCAGCCTTGCCATCGGTCACGGCGCTGCGCCGCTGCGCCGAGCTTGTCTTCGTGCCGCCCCGGTTCGACGTCTATCGTTCGGTGTCTGCCCAGATCCACGCGATCTTTGCCGACTACACTGAACTCATCCAGCCGCTATCGCTCGACGAGGCTTATCTCGACGTCACGGACAATCGCCGCGGCATCGCGACCGCATGGGCGACCGCAAAGGAAATCCGGGCGCGCATCCTTGAGGAGACTGGTATCACCGCCTCAGCCGGCATCTCCTACAACAAGTTCCTGGCGAAGCTCGCCTCGGATCACCGCAAGCCCAATGGGCAGTTTGCGGTAACACCTGACATGGGTGCCGCCTGGGTCGAGGACCTGCCGGTCACTAAATTTCATGGCATTGGACCGGTGACCGCGGCGAAGATGAAACGGCTCGGCATCGAGACCGGCGGCGATCTGAGGGCGCAATCGCGCGAGTTCCTGGTCGCCAATTTCGGGAGCTCAGCCGAATGGTATTTCGGCATCGCTCGCGGGATCGACGACCGGCCCGTCAACCCCAACCGCGAGCGCAAGTCGTCAGGTTCCGAGACGACTTTCGAGCGTGATCTGGTCGACCCAGCGGAGATCGAGGCCGGCGTGCTGCGCATGGCCGACGATGTCGCGGCCTGGTGCGCCGATCGCGGCATGTTCGGGCGCACCGTGACGGTCAAAGCCAAGTTCGCTGACTTCCGGCAGGTCACGCGCAGCCGGACTGCCGCGCGTCCAGTGCGTGATCCGGGCGACTTGCGGCGCACCAGCGTCGAACTCATCCGTACGCTCTACCCGCCGACGATGGGCATTCGGCTGGTCGGTGTGACGGTCTCCAACTTCGAGCGTGAGGCCTCCGAACCGCTGCCGCTGCTCGATCTCAAAGGCTGATCACTCCGGTTGCTGGTCGTCTCTCGGCGGAGATCAAGTCCGATCACCAGCTTGCCGTCCGGTTGCGACAGTCACCTCTCCTATGGCATCGGCAATCAGATCGGGGAGAAAAAAGCCAGGTCCTTCCGAGTGCCAGAGTGCCACACTCGCTACGCGCCACCTCCGGCGCCAGTTATGAAGGTCGCGGGCAGGCCACGGTCGCGAGCTTCCGCTTTCCATCGCACCGATCCGAACGGTCGCTCGAGCATACGCCGGATGCGAACAGGCTCACCGCCGATCTGAAACGCGCTGGCCTGGTCCTCCAGCGAGCGCTCGCCCGCCGTGGGCCGGTTACGCATGCGCAGGAAGTCGATCCAGGTCGGAAAATGAAAGCGTTCGACCCACAGCTCGGGCTCGGCCAGGTCACGCGCGATTGACCAGGCGTAGGCGCCATTGCGCTGCCGGCTGAGCTGGACCTGCTGCATGATGCGGTAGAAGGGACGCGCGTCGTCAAGCGCAACGCGATATTCCAGCTCGATCACGACGGGTCCGCTGCGATGCGTCACGGCCAGCTTTACCGTCGGATCGGGCAAATCCGGCGATGCACTCGCGCCGTCGCTTCGAGCCTCCTCCATCTTCCAGCGCAGTCCGAACAGGATCGAGGCGAGAATGCCTGCCGCCGAGATCAGCAGCGCCGTCTGGACATCGGTTGAATCGGCGACCGCGCCCCAACCCAGGCTTCCGATGGCAATGCCCCCGGCAATGCTCGCCTGGAAGGTTGCGAGCGCGCGTCCCGCGACCCAACGCGGCACCGGCAGCTGCACTGCGATATTAAGCGCCGTCGTCGCGAGCATCCAGCCGCCGCCTGCCACCGCAAGCGCAACGCAGGTCAGGAATTCGCTCCGGCTGAACGCGATCGTGCAGGTCGCGGCGCTCAGAATGATCGTGGCGACGCGGACGACACCTTCGGAGCCAAGCCTAAGCTTGAGGCGCGCGACGCTGAACGCGCCAGCGACCGCGCCCACGCCATAGGAGCCGAGCAGCACGCCAAAGGTGCTCGCCTGCGCATTGAGAAGGTCTCGGGCAACCAGCGGCATCAGCGCGGTTACGGAGCCCGCCAGCAAGCCGAGCAGCAGCGCTCGGCCGATGACGATGCGAATGGCCGGCGAGTGCAGGATGTAGCGAATGCCGGAGATCAGGGCGCGATTGAGCCGTTCGGGGGGCAGGCGGGATGGCTCATGCGTCTTGCTCGAGGCAAGAAGCACACCCAGCATCGGCAGATACAGCAGCGCACTCGCGCCAAAGGACGCCACCGCGCCGGCAGCGGCGACGATGACGCCGCCCAGGGCAGGGCCGAAGCTTCGCGCGATGTTGAAGCTGATACTGTTCAGCGCCACGGCAGCGGCCAGGCTCTCGACCGGCACCTGCTCGCCAGCTGACGACTGCCATGCTGGCCAGAACAAGGCCATGCCGCAGCCGATGGCGAAGCAGAACGCCAGGATGGCGATCGCCGACACCTCGCCCAGCAGTGACAGGATGAAGAGCAGGCTCACCGCCGTAAGCGAGATCAACAGCGCAACGATCGAAACCGTACGGCGATCGTACATGTCGGCAATCGCCCCGGCCGGGATAGCGATCAGGAGTACCGGGAGCATCGTGGCCGTCTGCACCAGCGCCACGAGCGTCGCGCTGCTGCTCAATTCGGTCATTGCCCAAGCAGCGCCGACGCCCTGGATCAGCAATCCGAGGTTGGAGAGCAGGCTTGCCAGCCAGATGTTGCGGAAGCGGGCATAGCGCAATGGCGCGATCATGCTGCCTGGTCTGGGCTGTCCGAGCGACGTCATGAGCGGTTCTGCACTTGCTAAAGCCCTCCCGACGCCTTGATCCGGCCCGTACTTGGCACGCCGGCTCTTGCCAATCGCATTGAGCCTCTAAAGATTTTTCATTGACCGGGTGTGGTGGAAACGCGGGCGAGCGCGCGCACAGTTGGTCAAGTAGCCGCCACATCCGTTGCCAGTCCGCGAGCGGCACAAGCCGATATAGCGGCCGTCAAATCCGCGTGGATGCCGGCAACTGTAAATAGGCGATGATATCCCGGCCGCGCGTGCTTTTGAGAAAGTCGCACACACCACTCGCATGGGTAAGCGACCTTGCCCCGGTTCTGACGCTCGTCAATCTTGCGTAAGGATGGCTGAGCGGGTAGCCCTGCTCTCAGGCGTGAGCAGCTATTGGCCTTCAAGCTCCCAAGGCAGCGCCAGATACAGGTCGCGGACGAGAGCGAAGCGCGGAGCGAATACGGGCAAATCTGCGATTTCGAGCTTGAGCGTATTCCATTCGCGCTCGGCCCGTTCCGCGACTTCAGGATCGTTGATGGAGTTGCTGTCCGGCGTGATATTACGAGTCCGGCATTTTTCACGCAAGGTGGCGAGGATCTGCTCACGCGCTTCCGCACTTGGCGGATTGGCTTCGATCAAAAAGGCGATATCGTAGACGTCTTGACGCCGATTGCGGTTGCGGATCGGTTGTTGCAGCAATGCGCGGAGCTTTTCTGCAATCAGTTCCTCTGCGGTGAAGGCTTGCACTGCCACGTCGGCGCGGCCGAGGTTGAGTTCCTGAAAGGCATAGACTTGGTCGCGAAAACTGACCTCGACAATGAGGATCCGCCCGGCACGACCTTCCGCAAGCGCCGTTTCCTGTTTCGTACCGCGCTCGGCCGAGGCAATTCGCAATTCGAGTGCTGGGAAGTCGGCACCTTCGAACAGCTCGGGCTTGGGGCGCCGCTTGAGCCCTTGCACGCGGCAGATCAAGTCGAGATATCCCAGTCTGATTGCCGCGGTAGGCAATTTGGCGTCGAGTTCGGCGCGTAGCAATTCAGCAAACCCGTCGGGTTCCACTGTTGCCGAGAAGTCGACGTCGCCTGTTCCGCGCCGCGATCCGAAGGCGATCGCCATTAAGGTGCCGCCCTTGAGGACCAAGCTCTCCTTTAGTGAGGGTGACAGGCCGATCGCAGCAAGTACGATCTCGGTGACCTGGCGATCACGGTAGAGTTGTGGATCGGCGCGCGCGCGTTCCACCCAGGCGCGAATATCGACATCGACAGTATCGACCGGGGCGTCGGAGGGCAGGACGGGCTCAGACATTCAGTGCGATCATCCATTTTTCGGAGTAGGTATTGCCATATGCCGCCTGGGGATCGAGCTTCCGTGAACCGCCGCGCTGCGCACACGCGGTCCAGCGCGCGATACGCGGATCGGTGAGACTGAGCATTTCGTCTAGAATGTAGCCAGCGCGAACTTTGACGATCGGGCTATCGACGGCATCAACCGCTGCCACGATATCGGGCAGCCAGTCTTCGCTATGGCGTTCGAAGCAATCCAGCACGTGCTGGATGCCGCCGCACAAGGCCGGCTGGTCGAGCATGTCGACAAAAACCCGGCCGATCGGCGCAATCTTGGCAATGGTGCCGGCAATTGGGGTGGGATCTGCAGGGTGTTTGGATTCGTGCATCACGACAGACCGGCGGCGGACCTGCGATTTGACGCCGATACGGATCAGCGGCGGCAAATTGACCATGTCGAACTCTTCTTCATAATCATCTTCCATCCGCGCGTCGCGCAATTGCGTCCATAACGGCCGCGCTGGGGTGGTCATGTGCAATGCCTCAGGGGCGCGGTCGGTAAGGCCGTAACGCTGCATTGCCGAGAGATGCGAGATGTAGGCGAAGGGGTCGACCATCACGATCGCTTCTTCTGCGGTCGGGGCGTTAGACGCCTGGATGACACGCCAGACGCCGGCCTTGAAATCATCGTCCGATGCGAGGATCCGCTTCTTCTCGAGCGTACGGATCATAGCGCGCAGCTGCGTATGCTTCCAGTAGCTGGGGAGACGGATGATTGCCTCGCCGGCATAACTACCTTGCACCAGTATCGGGCGCACGCGCTGATAAAGGCTATACTCGGTAACCAGCGGCAGATTGTCGTCGGTCAGCAGTCGAATAATTGCCTGACTAAGATACATCGACATCAGTATCGAACTCCATACGTCCTTAGGACGTATGGAGTTCGATACAGGAATCGTCAAGTAGTTTGTGCGAGTTGCGGCCTGCTGCAAAGTGGTTGCAACGCAGTATCAGATGTCCTATGTCCTTAGGACATAGGACATCTGATACGTGTCTTTGTTCCCGTTAAGCGACGGCTATGGCCTGCGTTGAAACCCTCCCGTTCCTCAGCGATGCCACGACGCAAAATCTAACGGGCGAAACGGGACACCTTGAACAGGCCGTGCTTGGTGCGCTCGCTCTTGCCAATTGCGTTGCGGCTCTATCGCAATTTCAGTTGGCAGGATGTGGTGGAAATCTCGGCGACCACGCGCGCAGGCAGATCGTCAAAGAAGCCGCCGCATCCGCTGCAATGCCGTGAGCGGCACCAAGCCGACATAGCGGCTGTCAAATCCGCGAGGGTGCCTGGAACCGACATAGACATATCCCGGGGGAATGACGCCGTGCCAGCGCGCATGTTCGAGCCGCAAGCCTCTAGGGCCCACCGGGAAGCTTACGCCGAGGAGAGAGCCATTGCAGTAGAAATGGCCGGTACGGCGGTTCGCCGGAAAGGGGGCGGGCTGCTCGACCAGGGTGAGCCGTTCGCCAGGCAGGCAGAGCGCATATTTGGTCGCGCTGACAGGTTGGGGTCCCACCGCTGGATGCGAGAGCATGAACTGGACGAGATCCCCCTTGTGGATCGTACCGGGGGCCGGGCTGACGATCCAGGCATCGACCGACGGACTCATCACCAGCGTAATCCGGGGCAGTACCCAGGCGCCGCCGAGGGACACCGGCAGGGTCGTGGCGAGCGCGAGGAGCAGCCGGCGGGGCCGAGCGGGCTGGTCTGCTTGCTCCCCGCCGAGCGCAACCGCCGCCTGCCGCGGTAGGCGGGCGAGCGCCCGAGCCAGTGCGAAGATCAGGCTAAGCGCCGCCCAGCAGAGCCTGAACATTCTTGACCTCGACTTCACCGCCGATGCGGCGATACTCCTCAATCAGGCCCGAAAGCGCGGCATCGCCATAAACGATATGGGCTGCGCGCGGGCTATCCGCCTCGCGCTCGCAATAGGGCTGCGCTGGATCGCTGGGGATCATGGCAAGCGCGGGCACACGGGCAATGCCATGCTGGCGGAAGACGAGCGGATCGATGATGATCTGCACGTTGCGCATCGCACAGGCCGGACCCTCGCAGCCAGGGTCGATCCGAAGGATCTGCGTACTGAGCTTGGCCATTGGCCCCATCTTGCGCATGCCGCCCGGCATGCCGCGAAATGCCAGCACGCCCTTGGCTCGTTCGAGCTGCTGAGCATAGGCGCGCAGGACCGGCAAAGGCATCGAGGAGGAGACGAACAGCACCGGCACCCAGCTCGATGGCGGTCGCGTGACCGCCTTGGCGACGGCATCCATCTCGGCCGGCTGAAGACCCAGCGCTTCGCGCAAGCGCTCGGCCATATGCTCGCGTTGCGCCGCAAACTGCGTTTCGGCCGCGGCCCGCGCGGCGCGTGCGCGTTGGTCGATTTCGGGCGAGATGCGATGCTTGCGCAACCCTTCAAAGGCGCGCTGGCGCGAGTGGGGGTCGGGTCGTGCGGACAGGTTGGGGCCGCGGGTTGTGGACTCCTGCAGCTTCGCCTTGCCGACGGCCTTCTCGAGCCGCTGCATCGCGGTGCCGCCTTCGCGCTCGATCCGGCTCTTCGCCGTGTCCTGAGCAAGCGCCGCTCCGCCAACCAGCGTGAGCGCGAGCCCAAACGCGCTACTCGCCGATGGCCTTGAGATAGGCATCGATCTTGTCCTTCATCTGGATCTGAATTTGGTCCTGCGCGCGCGACTCGATCTCGGAATAATATTGGCTAAGATCCATCTTGCTGAAGTCGAGCGCCTGGAATTCCTCGGGTGTGAAGCCGCGGCAAAGCGGCTTTTTGGGCGTGCCCCAGCCGACGCCGTTGAACGATTTGAGTTGCGGACGGCCCTGCTCCTGGATGATGCGGCCAAGCTTGGTGTTGAAGCAGCAATGGCCGCGAGCCTTTTGCAGACAGATGCCGAGGAAGCTCGAGGTGCAATAGCTGCCGACCTCATGGCACATGCCAGAGCTGCGCAGCATGGCCGTTTCCATATCTTGGCTGTCACAGCCGTTGAACAGGAACTCGATCATGAAGTTGATCGCCAGGCTGATCGCGAGCGAGGTTGGGTCGAACCCGGCGATCAACGCGCTCGCGCCGGCGTTGGCCGCCTGACTGGCGGTCGCACCCGCCTTGAACGCTGCGAACGCGGCACTCATCCCGTTGAACACCCCCTTGGCGACCGCGATCTTGGTGCTCAGCGAGGTCAGCTGTGAGCCCATGCCATCCTTGATGATCTTGCCCTTGTCACGGCAACAGCTGGCGAAGGTCACGCTGAGACCGGGCGGTCGACAGCGCATCGCGCGCCCGCTGAAGATCTCGATCCGGCCCATGCAGTTGCCATCGGCATCGATGCCGCCGTCAGCCGGGGTGCCTGGATCGTCGATCGGCGGTACTTCTTCGATCGGGGTGACGCTGGGGTCGGCGCACTGGTTTGGCGAACAGGTCGGCGTGGATCCGCCGATCGGCACCGCGCAACCATGTTGGGGTCCGAGCGGGCAGGCATATTGGCCTTGGACGTCGGTGACGCAGGCCGTCTGCTGGAGCGGGCATTGCCAGCCCGAGGGCAAGGTAGCGATGCATGATGCGACCTCGCCGGCATCGGCCGCATCGCCATTCCCGTTGAGGTCAGCGGCGCAGATCTGGCTTGCTCCGCCAGACGATAGTTGAGGTCCAAGGGCAGGGCTTGGGGCGGGCGCAGAGTAAGACTTGGGCATTGGGGCCGTCGCAGGCGGCGGCTCCGGCTGTGAATCTGGATCGGGGTTCCATAGGGCGGGCAGCACCGGCGCTTTCGGACCGCTCTGGCCGGTTTCCGTCGGGAGCCTCGGATTGACCTGGAGCGCGAACGAGCTTGGCCGCGATGACAACGCGCCTGTGTCAGCGCTGGCTGCTGCCCAAGCGGTCTGGGTCATGACGATGAACGCCATCAACGCCAGCAGGAGCAGGGCAACGCGGGTTGGCGTGAACCAGTGCCGCTCCATCATTGCGGCGCCGCGGTGCAGGTAAGATCGGCGCCGGCGAGGCGCACGGTCTGCATCATCACTACCGCCTCGGGAAAATCATTGAGGCAGCCACAGGCGGAGACCAGTTCCTCGCCGGGTCCGAGCGGGCATCGATTATCGTCTCCGCAACTATGGTAGAACGTGTCGAACGACGCCGGGTCGTTCTGGCGGCTGCCAACCACACCTTGTGGCGCGGCGGCGGTGTTGATCGTCGGTGCCCGGGTCTTGCAGATGGGTTCGCAGGCCGGGACTGGGCCTCGCGCGGGCAGGCTGAAGGGCCTGATGCTCTCTTGCGTGCCGCCATCTGCGGTCCGCACGCGATCGGCGAGCAGTGCCTCGGTCGAGCGGTCGAGGATATAGGTGCCACGGCTAAGATCAGGTGCCGGCAGTGCGCTGCTGTCAATTTCGCAGGTATAAACGCGGTCGCGCTGGAAGAAATCTCGCTGCAGCTCGACCGGGCAGGCCGAGGTGCCGAACTGCCGCCGCTGCGGCAGCGGATGGAGGCCCGTCTTCACGCCGTTGCGAAATGTCTGCACGCTATCGACATGCTCGCTGTCGAGGCGGCACTTGCGATCGCTGGCAATCGCAGTGCAGCGGTCGACGAGCCGTTCGCCGAACTTGCAGCTGTCGTCGAGCTCGAGCTGGATGCGCGCCATGGCCTCACCGCCATCGGCGACCGCGACGCGCAGCCAGACCTCATGATCGCCCTTGCTGAGCCAAGGCTTCAGATCAACATTGGGGGCTGCATGGAAGGCGCCGTTGCGCTCGCATTTTGCGGGCGGGTGGCCTTCGCTGGTCCAAGGGCTTGGTCCTGAGGCGATGAGTTGGCCATCGATCCGCACTTGCGCCCAGTCATCGCCAAAATATTCGATGAGCCGTGCAGAGGTGATGCGTTCGGGCTGTTCGACGCGCAGCGTCATGCGAAAGTCGAACAGGCTGCAGTTGCCGCCCTCGAGCGAATTGTTGGCGGGCGACCCCATCAGGAACTCGACCGACTTGCCATAGCGGTTGGTGGCATAGCCGCCGGAAACGCGCTGCACGATAACGTCGATGCTTGCACCGGTGACGCTGACTTGCCGCTCGATCGTGCATTGCCGCAGCTGCTGTGCTTTCCCAAGTCCAGCGGGCGAACCGGAGAGTGCCTGAAACACCGAGCTGCTCGCCGAGACCGCCTGCGCATCGCCGGCAATGGTCGTGGGCGTGGCGCGATAGGCGAGCTGGGACAAGGCGGGACTGTTCGTGCAGGCCGTCGCCTGCGCCCCGACATAGCGGATCATCGCGCCTTCGATCAGCGCTTGCGCGACACCGATTCGCGGATCGGCGGTGGTCAGCGCGCCGATCATGCCGCCGCCCAGGTCGCGCAGCACGCCGGGCATATTGCTCCAGGCGAGGTTCGCGCCGCAGCTGGCGTTGATGCAGTAGCAGCCGGCGAGTTCGGGCATGGCGGCCTCGGCGAGCTTTAGGTTCCGTGCGCTGTCCACGTCCCAGCGATAGGTGCGGCAGCCGCTCCAGCTGCCGGGCTGGCACGAGATGATGCCGTTGGCGCACAAGCCCGAGACCGGCACCGGCAGGGTCGAGCGGCTGTCGATCGTGCCGTCGAGATCCACGTCGCGCGCAACCTGCACCGCGCCGAGGTCGCCGGTCGGCGAGGGCTGGACCAGAATTTCTAGCAGGCTCGCGGTCTTCTGGCAGGCGAGGTTGGTCTCGAAGCTGCGCTTGGCATCGACCGTGCTGATCGGCTGCCCGGCAAGGCCCGGCGTCACATAGTTGCGCTGGATCGCATCGCTATCGCTCGACCTTGCCCGCGAGGCTGCCGCGGCCGCGCGCGCTCGGTCTTCCATGCTCTGGGCGAGTGCGACGTCTGAAACTGCAAGAAGGACCAGCGCGGCCGCCGAAACGGCGCAGGCCGGGGAGGCGAGCCTTGGCCGTCGGAGGAAAGGTGCGGCCGCGCTGGCCAGGGGTGGAGCGACGCCGCCGGGGGGAAGCGGCGCCGCTCCTGTCCCGCATGCGCGCCAGCGGCCGTCCAGGCCTTGGCGGGCAGACCGTACGTTACCGGCTGCGCACACGAGACGTCGGGGAAGCAACCTGCTCATGGCACCGGAATTCCGGCGCAGCAGATCACCTTTTCGAACAACATGAATTGAGCATTGTCTTCACCGGGCGCGTGCTTGCCGCTCGTCCAGAGCGCGCCCGGCCGCCCGATATTGACGCATTTGCCGGCCTTGACCGGCTCCATCAGCTGAAGTTTGTAACGGGACTTGGTCCAGATCGGGCTCGGCGTGAACGAGCAGCCATCGGGCGAGCTGATCGTCAGCGCGCCGAGCCGTCCCATCATGAAGGTGCCACGCGCGGCCAGGCCTGCCCAAGCCTCGACGCTGTCGCCAAAATGGATGTCGCCGGCGATCGGGTAGGTAGAGCCCCAACTGCCCATGCACCAGAAGAGCGGATCGATGACCTTGCCCGCTGCCGCGGCGGCGCTGTCCGCCATGCAGGCAAGGCCAGCTGCAGGATTGCCGAACAGGATCGCCTCGGGCTGGATGATCGCGCCGAGCGTCGCCGATTGCCAGGTCGGCAGTACTTCAGTGATCAGCGCGACGTCGAACCCGTCATTCTCGAGGCACGGCAGATCCGTGAACATGTCGAGCATCGCCCAGACCGGCGAGATATAATAATGCAGCTGCGCGAACATCTTGCGCGTGTTCGTTCCGTCAGAAATTGAGGACTGGCTCCCCTGGAGCTTGCCGCCGGTGGCCATCAGATCGGCGCCAAGCGCCATCATGCAGCCGGGCTCGGTGACGACATCGATCATGCGATTGGGCGACCAGTAGGAGACTTTCACTCCGAACCAGACTTCGAGTCCCTTGCGACACGCGCAAAGCGGCTTGGACGCTGATTGCGCGTCGAGCGCCTTGTCGAGCTTGTCGTGCGTGCCGACCCGCACGCCGCCGATCGAGATCGGAAAGATGCAGTTCCAGCGCACTTTGGTGATCGGGTTGAACATCGTCCCCGCCTTGCACTTGGAAGCTTGCGCCTCGCCGGGAAGTGCAAACGGCGCGGCAATGCCAAGTGCAAGCGCCGCCAGCAGCGCACGAGTTCGAGCGATCATTTCGCTGCCTCCCGCTGCGGGGTGGCGATGCCGGCCGAGCGGCTTTTCGGGCCGATCTCGGTCAGGATGAGCTTGTGACCTGATTGAGCGACGATCACTGGCGCGACCGTCAAGCCAAGCCGTTCCTTCACCCGCTCCTCGAGCAAATATATGGCGCGTCCGGTGCGCTCTCCGAGTTCGATTGCGTCCCCCGCGGTGACGATCACGAAGTCCGATGTGCGCGCGGTGCGCAGCGCCCAGGGCAGATCCCGCGGGTGGACGACCACCAGCCGCTGCGGCAGCTTCACATAGCTGAGCGGGTTGAAGCTGTAGCCCTTGGGATAGATGAGCCGACCATCGGGCAACTTGATGTCGAATTCGAGCGTGTGGAAGGGCACGACGGCGCGGGTACGATCGACCGACGCGACGCCGAGCGACGCGGCGCGTAGCGCCGACCAATTGGCGCGCGGACCGAACTGCCGGCTCATGTCCTTTGGCAGGGTGGCGACCTTCGCCTCGATCTCCGCCAGGGCATCAGGCTCGGCGATCGGCCAGACGCGCCCGATGGTGGAGGTTCCGGTTTTAGCAGGTTGGGGGGTATTTGCCGCCACGCCGGTGATCCCGATCACGGCGGCCCCCGCGAGCAAAGCCGCCACGGTCAGGCCCTGGAGGATGGCGAGGCGCAGGCTCGGTTCAGCGATCATCGCCGCCTCCGAAATCCTCGGCGGTCGGCAGCCCGCACAGCGCGACCAGGAACGATGCGCCGGACACAAAGGTCACCAGCCAGATGATCCAGCGCAGGTCGAGCGCCAGATCGGGGCGAAGCATCACGAGGTACAGCTCGATGAACAGCAGCACATAGCTGCCGATCATCAGCCGCAGCGCGGCGGGCGACGGATCGGGCGAAGCCAGGCCGTTCACTTGCTCCTCCACTGTCGGATGCGATCGACGAGCCGAGCAATGCCGGCCGTCAGACCAAGCGCGAGCATGCCCGCAGCGAAACAGGCGGCACCAGCAAGCGTCGCGGCGCGGACGATCGTCTCGCTGGGCTGACGAGCGGCAAGCGCGAGCCCGGCGACGAGCCCAGCCAGCAGCAGCGATTCAATCGATATGATCCGGAGCCGCCAGAGAAACGCATCGGCTTCGAGGCGCTCGGCGGCGCGCTGCTCGACCAGCCGATCGAGATCGGCCCGGGAGTCAAAGCGGAGCGGCAGCTGGTCGGGATGGACGATCGATTTCTGGCGCATGACGCTCACGCTTCCCGCGCCGAGCCGGCGAAATGGCCAGCGCCAAGGATAGTCGCCGGATCGACTCCGGCCAGGCGGCAGACGGATTCGAGCGGTGACAGTCCCTGCCGGATCAGCGCATCGAACGCGGCGACCTCTTCGGGCGCCGAGGTGTTGATCCAGTAGGAGAAGGGATCGACGACCAAGCGCGCGATGCCGAGCCCCAAGGGCGAGTCGACGAACACCTCGCTGTAATTGGGCTTTGAGTTGCGGACCGATTTCAGCAGGTCGAGGACGAACCCGGAATAATCGAGGATCTTGTTGTCGACCGCCTTGTCGTAGGTCGAGCCCTGCAGCAGGAACCGGGTCGCGGCATTTTCGAGGATCACTTGCCCCGTGCCGCCGAACAGCTGGAGATCGTTCATCGACTGCAGCACGATTCCGAACGAGCCGCGATATTTGCGCGCGCGCCGATAGCCCTGGCCGAACGCCTCGGCGAGCCGCGAGAGATCCTGGCCTTCGGTGCGGGTCATGAACTGCGCGGCCTCGTCGCACAGCACGAAGCGCGGACGGTCGCGGGCGGACAGATACAGCTCCTGCGTGACCGCGTTGACCACCACCATCACGATGACGTTGAACAGGTCGGGCATCGACTTGAGGCGTTCGAGCTCGAGCACGACGAACTCGTCGTTGCGGATGTCGAAGGTCGACGGACCGTTGAAATAATGGCCGTAGGCGCCGTCCGACCCGAAATCGCGCAGGTTGAAGGCGAGCTCGCGCGCCATCGGTACGAGATGATCGACGCGATCGAGATCGCTGTGGGTCTGGGCGGGGTAGGTGCCGAGCCATTCGCGCACGGCATCGACGCCGCGATCGGCGCGACCGCTGTCGATCGCCCATTGCACGGCCGATTTGAGCAGATTCCACTGCGAGGTGGTCACGCCCGTGCGCGTCGAAGCGTTCGCCATCTCAGCGACGATCGCCACCGCCATGGTGATCGCCGACTGCTTGTCGTCACCGTCGAGCGCCAGCCCCATGTCGAAGGGGTTGAGCACCATCCGCTCTTCGCCGATGTCGATATAGCGGCCCGAGCACAGCGTGCAGAGCTTGCGGTAGCTGCCCCCGATATCGATGATGCGGATGAGCGCCGAGCAGGCATAATATTGCTGGCACAGATTGTTGAGCAGGAAGCTCTTGCCCGCGCCGCTCTCCGCCGAGACGATGAAATTGTAATTGTTGATTCGCGGGTCGAACAAGTCGAGCGTGACCAGCTGCCCCTTGCGTCCGGTATAGAGCAGTGCCGGGCGGCCGCCGCCGCGAAAATCGGTCTGGATCGGCGACATCAGCACCGCCGCCTTCACCGGCATGCGGAAGTCGCGCTCGAGCATGCGCAGCGTCGTGCGGTCAGCATAAAGCCCGAACGGCAGGCTCATCACGAGCAGCGTCGGGTTGAGATAGCTCTCCTCCTGCATCGAGAAGGGCAGTGGCTCGCTTTCCCATAGCCGCTTGGCGCGGGCGGCGAGCTCGCGGGCATGGTGGCGGTCGCGGCCGAACACCCACAAGGTCGGGATCACGCGGACGAATTTGGAGTTGCCCGCCTCGTCGAGGATCCAGCCAATCTCCTCGATCTGCTTGCCGACCTCGACCGCGAACGATCCGGCCGCCTTCTGAGCGGAAAGGATCTGCGCGCGCTTGTGAATTTCGAACTGCGAATGATCGAACAGGATATTGAGCGTGTAGAGAAACGGACCACCGACCTGGTCGCTATCCTCGGCGCTGCCGCGCATGCCGCCGAGCAGCCGGTTCGCCCGTTCGGCGGTAATGCGCCGCGCCGGCGCCTTGGGCGTGAGGCAGCGCGCGACCTGATTGCCAAGGAACACCTCGGGGCCTTCGAAGCTCAAATCTGGGCCGGCATCGATGATCTGCTTGGCGATCGGCGGCGCGCCTGGCGCTGTGCCGTCGGCGAAAACGCCGGGTGCGGCCTGGCTGATGCCGTTGAAGATGCGACGGTAGAAGGCGACCAGCTCTTCGGGCGCGAGCCGACGGATGCCAAGCTTGGCGAGCTGCTCCTCGACCTGCCGCCGCAGATCCTCATCAAGGCGCCGCCGTGTCTTGATCGAGAGGAAGGTGCGAAAGTTACGCACCGGAATGCCATGCAACGCCTTGAGGCCGTGTCGGCCCTCGCTGAGATAAGCTCGGGTCTGCCGCGCCGAAGCCTGGATCAGCGGGTCGTCGCGGGTCTTGAGGTCGAGAAAGGCGTCGAGCGTCTCGTCGATCAGCGGATCGGCAAAGGTGTGAAGCTGAAGCACTGTCCCGTCCGGGAAATGAATGTTGAGCAGCCCCTGCAGCGCGCTCTGCACATGCGTGAAGAGATAGGCGGTCGGGATGATCTCCCAGGCGTGGCCCCAACAATCGTCCACGCAGAGAAACGCTTCCGCTTCCGCGTCCCACGCGATCAGCGGCAGGAAATCGGAGAAGCTGTCGCGGCGCACATTGTTGCGCAGCCGCGAATAGCTGAGCGTGGAGGCGCGCGCGCTCATCGCCGTAGCTCCGGCGCCGGACGCTCCGCGGCATCGGCAGGCGTTTCCTGCAGCTGTCCAAGCACCGGCGCCTGGGCGGCGCGCGATGGCGCTGATACGAGCGTTCCGCCGACCACCCAGGCGGGCTTGTCCAGGATCGAGTAGATATAACGCGGCATGTACAGCCGGTCGGGTCGCTGGCGGTCGGCATAAGGCAGGATCAGGGTGCGCACGGTCCGCGCCGGCTTGAGCATCGGCGTTACCGGCGCTTCGAGCAGCCCCTTCATCTCGGCATAGAGGCTGTCGCGATAGCTGCCATAAGCCGTGGCCGGCGCCCTGCCGCGTCGCGGCTTCATGTCCGCTCCCACCTGATCGCGGAGGATCGTCCTGTCGTTGGTCACGCGGGGATCGGACTTGGAGATGACGCCGGCGACGGCATCGGCATAGGCTTGCTCAGGATGGACGCACTGGCCGTGATCGTCATTCTTGCAGCTGAACTTCTCGGAGTAAGGTGACATCACCGAGCCGAGCGTGGCGCAGCCCGGCAGCCACAGCATCGTCGCGGCGAGCAGAGTGGCCCGGGCGCAGGCTCGCACTGGCGCGTTGCGCATCTGGTTGCTTCCTGAACTTGGATGATGAGGCGTCATCAAAACTTGCTCCCGATGGTCGGCTTGATCTCGAGGGCGAGACCTTCCTGGATGACGACGACCACGTCCTTCGCGGCGCCGACCTCGACAACGGGCCCGGCCTGGCGCGCGAGATCGAGGTAGAATTCGGTGAGCTTGTCGGATGACTTGGCGAAGCCGCCGGCGACGCCCGCTTTCGCGGCATCTGCGGGATCGAGGCTGCGCACCGATCCGAGTGCTGACGTTGACACGTCGCCCACGCTGCTCTCCACTGTCTGTGCAATGCCGGCGATCGTCCCGGCGATGAAGCTGCGCGCGAGCGTCGCGCCGGCCCGGGTCACCACCTTGCCAGACAGGCCCTTCTTGCCGTCGGCATCGACGAAGAAGCCTTTGATCGGCTGGTCGACGACCGCGCGCTCCTCGAAATCGATGCACGAAATCGAGACGAGCTGCACCTCGACCCGCTCCTTGGCGAGGCTGCCGGTCGCGTTCCCGATCACGAAGCAGCCGGCCAAATTGGCTTTGACGTCATTTGGGAGCACGGCGGGCGCCTGCACACGCGCGATGATCGGCTCGGGATTGCTGGTCGCATCCTTGCTCGCCAGCGCGTCGATCCCGGTCAGCAGCCGCGCCTTCATGAAACCAGGTGGCAAATAGATCGTGCGCAGCTTTTTTTTTGAGCCTTCAGCTCCGGGTGCCGCCGCCGGCGCGCTGGTGGCCGCACCGATCGCGCCGACTTGGCGCTCGACTGGTGGGGCAGGCGGCGCTTCCGGGGCCACGGGCGGCATGGGCGGCGGATTGGCGCCTGCCGATGCGTCGGGCGGGGCTGGCGGATAATCTGGCACGTCACCCGGCAGAGCAGGGGGAAGATCCTCTCCCGAAGGGCTCGGCGTGCCTGGTTGGGCCAAGGGCGCGACCTTGCCTTCCTCGATCGCCGTGACGCGGTCGCCGAGCAGGTTCTGGCCGTCGAGGATCTTCTGCAGGTCGCCGCGCAGTTTGACCTCGAGACTGTCGCCGCGAAGCCCGGCGCCCATGTCGAGCTTGGTCGCCTCAGGCGGTGGCGTTGCGTCGTCGTTATTGCCTGAGCTTGCGGTGTAGAGGCCCACCCCGACGACGCCGATCACCGCAGCGACGCTGAACTGCTTGGCGCGCAGCTTCTGGTCAGAGGTCAGCCGCTGCCATTGCGAGCGCAGGTCGAGCAGTGCCGGCCGCTCGGCAACGGTCTCATGATCGACCTCGGACCGGGACGAGCCGCGCATCGCGCGAGGCGGCTCATTCGAAGGCGTTTCCAGGTTTTCCGTCACGACGCATTGCTCCGGCGGATGACGATCAGCCGAGCGGCGTCGCCAGCCGAAAGGGTCAGGCGGTCGAGGGTGACCGCGAAGATGTCGGCGCCAAGCGCTCCGTCGAGAAAGTTGCGCTCGTCGAGCGTGACGGCGACGGGGCTGGTCACGAGATATTCGCTTGCCGACAGTCCAGCGCCTTCGATCGCCAGACGCCGCCGTTCGCGGATCACCGTGCCGGGGAGGTCAGCGACGGTCAGCGCTGACTGGTTCGGCGCCACCTCGCTGAACGAGCCGGGTACCCGGTCCTGCAGCAGCGACAGCGCGATCGACACGGCGCGTTCCTCCTCGACCAACGGGCCGAGCAGCGCCTCGTTGACCCGCCCGCGCTGGGTCGTGCCGGGCACGAGCGTCACGGTCTGCGCAGCGATGTCCGCAGGCTCGGCATAGAGCGGGTAGATGGCGCCGTTGCAGGCGACGTAGAATTCCGCCGGCACGGTGACGAAGCTGCGCGTCTTGAGTCCGGCCTCGTCGATCTCCTTGACCAGGAACTTGATCCACGCGTCCGAGCCGCCACGCTCGACCGCGATGCCTTTTTCGGCCGAGAATTTCACGTCCTCGATCTCGCCTCCGACGCAGACGATGTGATTGACGTCCCGGTTGGACAATCGGATGCGGCTCGTCTGGTCGGGCAGCGCCGCGATCGACTGCGCCAGCACGGGGGAGGCGGCGCACAGCGCGGCCAGGCTCGAGGCAAGCCTCGAGCGCTTACCGAGGATCGGCATTGAAATTCTCCTCTTGGAGGGCGGTCAGCCAGAAACGGCCATTGTCGATCACGTACCGGACGCGCAGCATGCCCTGGAACTTGCGGATCACGCCGCCGATCACGCGCACCTTCTCGACCGGGACGACGATTTCGGTGGTCGTGTAGGTGACCGGCTTGTCGGTCCGGACATAGCTCGCGATCGACAGGGTCGGGTTGCGCGCAAGCTCGTCGAGCAACCCATTCAGGCTGTCGCGTAAATTGTTATAGGATGTCGGGTGGACGAGGCTCAGCAGCTCCTGGAACTGCTGGTCGGCGGAATAAGCGGAATAGGTGCCCGACAGGCTGACGATGTTGCGCGTGATCGTGCGCAGATAGGCTTCGGATGGCTTGTTGCCGGTGACGTAAAGGTCGCCGCCAGCGCCGAACGGGACGATGACCGTCCGCTGGTTGAGGTTCGACGTATAGAGCAGCATGCCGAGCACCGCGGTGATGCCGAACGTGCCGGCAATCGCGAACTTGAGCAGCCGGTTCTCCTCGAACAGGTTCGCCGAGCCGAGCAGATAGCGATGCAGGTGCCAGCTTGGCCGCGTGTCGCCGATCATGTCGGCCGGAGCCTTGCGCTGAAATGGGTGCGCCATCGGAGCTACTCGTAGAAGCGGGTCTGGGTCGGACCCGGATAATGACGGAAGCGAAGCAGGCCCCAGCGCCAGGCCGCGTGCGGGATGAATCCGCGCGGCTTGGTGCGCTTCCAGGGAATGAAGAGGAGAAGAGCGCCGATGAGCGCCCAACCGACCAGCCCGCCGACGATTACGGCGACGAAGATGGTCGACATCACGACGATGAACTCCTGGCTGTCGAACCAGAGGATCTGGACCGGCCGGTGCAGGAATTGTGGAAGACGTTCATCCAACGCCCTTCTCCTTGCTTCGTCACGCGCAAGCGTGAGTTCCAAGAGGCGACCATCGCCCCCAGCTCGTGAGCAGCCGCGTGAGCCGCAGCCACATGCCCTCAGATGATCATGCCGAAGGTCTGCAGGATCGAGTCCGCCTTGATCAGGCAGACCGCAGCCACGATCGTCGGGATGCCGATCATGATGTTCGAGAACAGCCGCGAGACGCCGAACAGGAAGGCGGCGACACCGCCGACAAAGCCGAGCGGGCCCTTGACGCCCTGGTTCACGACGATGTTGTAGATGTCGTAGCCAAGATCGCCGACCTGGGGCTGGGCGAAGGCATGCGCCGCGCCCGCGCCGACGCCCAACGCAAGCATGAGCAGCAGCAAATTGTCGGCGGTACGAAGCCCGCGATGATGGATCAGTTTCAGCATTGATGGTCTCCTGGCGATGAGAGCCGTCCGCATATGCCTGCCGGTTCGACATGAGATCGCTGCCGGCCGGCGGCGCGCTGGACGGCCCCCAAGAGGGGCACGCTCGCCGGCATCCCGGTGCTCCTCCCGCCGCAGCGGCATGACGCCGCGCAGGCTGAGACGAGACCCGCCAATTGAGGTTTTAGTGGCGCTCCGGCCGCGGCTTTGCGATCAGCCGGGTGGCTCGGCGACGCGCTGGCTGGCCTCGAGAAACGCCTCGATCTCGGCCTGCTGAAACCCGGAGATCATCTTGCCGTCGAGAAACAGGGTCGGGGTGCCGGAGATGCCAAGCTTGCGCACGGCCTCGCCCTGCGCCGCGACCTTGCGGGCGCCCTCGGGGCATTTGAGCGGGGTCTTGGGTGCCGTGCCGGCATAGATCGCCTTGAACGCCGCCGCCGGATCGGGCGAGCACAGGATATGCTCCGCCTTCGCCGCCGCCTGCGCGTGGATCCCGCTCACAAAAAAGATCAGCCGGCGGACCTGCTTGCCTTCGGCGGCCTTGGCCGACCAATATCGGTCTAGCGCCTGGCAATAGGGGCAGTCGGGATCGGTGAACTCGATCACTTGACGAGCGCCAGGCGGACCGATCGCCAGAGCCTGGCTGGTATCGATCGCGCCGAACCGCTTTCGCGCGCTCGCATCCTGCGCCAGCGCGGTCACATTGACTCCGTTCCGGTCATAGACCGCGGCGAAGAGAAGATGACCGCTCTCGGGCGCGAAATAGATCATTCTCCCGCCGGCATTGGCTTGATATAGCGGACCCTTCACAGGCGCCGGTCCGAAGTCCTCGAACTGCAGGTTCGTGAAGGTCTGGCGTAGGGCTTGTTGCGCTTCGGCTGCCGCGGCAGCGAACGATTCCGTATCGGCGGCAGGTGCCCCTTGAGCGTTGGCCAGGTTTGGTCCGAGCAGCGCAACGGCGATGGCGACCTCAACGACGCGCAGCATCTTCCGCCTCCGTGTCGGTGTTGCCGGCGGTCACGAAGATCGAGCGGTCCAGCTTGAGCGAGCTTCCGATCGCTACTGCCTGTCGTTCGACCTGCGCCGCGACCCGCGTGGGGACTTGCCGACGTGGCTCGATCGTGAAGCCCTGATCGGTCGATGCGACCGCCAGCGGCGTGCGGGCCGCACAGGGATAGCCTTCCGCGTCCGGACGATAGGTCTGCGCCTGGGACGGGGAGGGGAGAATGAGAATAGTCGGTAGAAGGGCAGGCGAAGCTATGCACCATGACCGGATCGGCATGACGTGTCTCCTCATCGCGCCGCTACGGCGCGCTGATCGAATGGAAGCTCGAGTTGGGCGATCCGTGAGTTCGCGCCCTCTCGATGCACGGCAATGCATGGTCGGTGCGGAACGGCCGCACAATGAGCAGGGCAGTGACCGGCCGAAGCGGTCGCCCAACCACTTGCAATGGCGCAGCCGGGCGCAAAAAGTCGCGGGTGTCGAACAAGCGCTGCTCAGTCGCGTGAGCGGCAATGACGTGCCGCTCGCGCGATTGGGCGGCTCGCCGCGGCGGCACGCGAGCAGTGCCGGGCGTGATCGGTAGGAGACGGACGGCTATGGCGCGCCAGTCACGCACGTTCAAATTGAGGCTATCGCCTTCGGGCATGGATCTGCTGATCGAGGCGCATTGTCACCTGATCTGCAGTACGCGGTCACTGCTCGCTTGGGGCACAACGCTTCAGGTGGCCGTCGAGAATCTGGATCTGGTGCCAGCTGCGGCGGTTGCCCAGCGATTGAAAGAACTGGCGACGGCTGGGCTGAGCGGTCGCGAAGAGCATCACCTGGGCGCGCCGCGCGGGGTGAACGAAACAGCCGCTCGCATCGCGGGGCGTGTCCAGCAACTCACTGGCGGCGATGCGCCCACCATCTTGAGCATCTACATCGCAGCACTTTACCAGGTGCGTCAGGCGGAGCCACTTCTTCTGCGCGACCTCCATGCTCGCGTGAGAGGCGTAAGGTAGGCGCAATGTCATCGTGCCTGCACGCGTACAAGCACGCGCCTATATCAGGCGAAGGAGAAGTGTAATGGTCGCCACTGTCCGCCGCCAGCAACCGCCAATCACGATTCGCTCATCAAAAGCGGTCGAACTGTTGCGCTTGCTCTCGACCTCGGGACGCAGCCAAGCGGAAATAATCGAAGAAGCGCTTGAACATATGGCCGACCGACGACGGTCCCTGGCGGCGGCGCTGCGGCCGTCCGAGCCGGTCCACTTTGATTGGGAGCCGCCTCGCGCCAGCATGTCGAGCCGGGACGAGGCGATCCTCGAGGAATGATTTTACTCGATACCAATGTCGTCTCCGAAAGCCGCAAGCTCGGGAGCGGCCGGGCAGATGCGGGTTTCGTGGCATGGCTGGAAGCGGTCGCCCCGGACACGACGTACCTTTCTGCCATGACCATTTTCGAGCTGGAACATGGAGTGCTCAGGATGGAGCGTCGGGATCCTGTGCAAGGTCCCATGCTCCGCCGTTGGCTGATAAATACGGTGTATCCGACATTTGAAGGGCGGGTGCTTGCGATGTCAGCGGAAATTGCGACGCGTTGCGCGCAGCTTCATGCCCCCGACCCGAAAAGTGAGCGGGATGCATGGATTGCAGCCACTGCACTGGTGCACGGCATGACGCTGGCAACACAGAATGTTTCGGACTTCACGGCGACGGGCGTCCCGATCGTCGATCCGTGGCAAGCTGGCGTCGCCGACAACTGATTCCGCTGTTTGGCTTGGGTTGTCGCGCAAAAAATGCGCCTGCGTTCGCGGGCGTAGTCTCGACATAGACATGCGAGCAACGCTGAACCCGCAATCCCCCACTCCAACTCGCAGAGCGCGTCGACCAAAGAGCGTGATCCATTGCGGTACTTCGGTGGCGGAGCGCTCGTGTGCAGTAAAATCGCTACCCAGGTTGGACCTTCCGCGCAGTCGTAATGCGGCAGCTCTGGAAAAATCTGCGGCAATTCCGTTTGACGCAGGTGTGATGCCCACCATAGCTGGGTGCAGGACGGGCCTTGGCAGGGCGTACTCCACTGAGGAGGCGCGAAGATGTCGTTTAGTCGCGAAGCTTATGATGACGAAGCTCCACTCGATTTCGTGAAGGAACGATCGGGCCGGCGCATTGAAGAGGCGCGCAAGCGCGAAGGGATTACCCAGCGCGAACTCGCCAAGGCGCTCGGCATCGGCGTGCGCTGGCTCCGCGAAATCGAGTCGGGCAACCCTAAGGTGCGGCTCGATGATCATCTGCGCTGCGCCTATCAGCTCGATATCTCGACCGGCCACATCCTGATCCCGCTCATGTTTGCCAGCCAGAAGATGGCGTTCCCGCGGCAGCTTGCGGCCGGCGATCTGCGGGAGTTCGAACGGCTCTGCGTCGAAATCATCGCCAAGCGCCAGCTCGAACAACTGACCGCGGCGCTGACGCCGAAATGGCGGACGCCCTTCGCAGCGTCCGGATGACATGTCGTTCGAGGGCAGCACGCAGGAACGCGTCTACCGCGCGCTCAAGGAAGAATATCTCGATGGGATGTTCCATGCCGGCATGCGCCTGGACCTGCATGCAGTGGCTGATCGGCATCGCGCGAGCACCACGCCGGTGCGGGAGGCCATCCAGCGCATGGTGGGCGAGCAACTCCTCGAAGCCCATCCCGACGGCGGTATCCGCGTCATCTGCCCAGAACTCGACACGCTGGCTGGCCTCTATATCTGGAACGCTCAGCACCTGCTCGGAACATTGCGTTTTGTCGACACGGCCATGCTGCGTGCATCACTGCGCTTCTTTCGGGATCGAATGCCTGGTTCAGCCCCCGGCGACCATGCAGCGTTCACCGCAATCCTGTTCCGCGCGATCGGTGAAGCGACCGGCAATGCGGAGTTCCCCGGTCAGATCCAGCGTATGAGCGAGCGGCTTCATTATTCACGACTCGCCGAGGCCCGCCTGTTCGACGACTCTGACAGGGAGCTTCGTACCTTCCTGCGAAATGGCAATATCGACGTACGGACGAACCTTCGAAGGCGCATCATTGCATATCATCGGCGTCGAATTGACCATGTCGGAACGATATTCAAAGAGCTCAAGCGCCGGTAAGCTGCGTGATGACATAGTGAAGCAGTAATTTACGCCCGGCCGCCGCGTATACTCGGCAGAATTTGCGCGGAATATTCAGCGGGAGCAGCCTTCCGCAGGCTTACACTTGCGATTGCCGACATTCCGTCAGGCAATGCAAGGAGAAGTACCATGCAGAAGGAAGTGTTCGAGCTGGGCATCGCCAGCGAAGAAACGAAGGGCATCCCGGTTGTCGGTGAGCCGGACGAGTTCGGCCTGCAGAAGCTCGAAGCCGGCCTTTCCGACGACTGATCGAGCGGGCGCACGGTGCTAGCCGTGCGCCTCTTTTCCGGAGCGCCCGCTCATGCATCTCACCAGTCCAGATGGTGTCCATTTCTGCTTGCTGGGCGAGCGCTCCATCTTCCTCGACGTCGAGCGTGACCGCTATTTCGCCGCTTCGCCTGAGACGACGCAGGCGCTGGTTCGGGCGATCAACGGAACATCTTTGCTGGGATCCGACGAGGCCAGGCTCCAGCCGCTGCTCAACCAAGGCTTGCTGTGCCTCAGCCAAGATCCTTCACGCCCGCTGGGCGAGACCATCGCCGCCAAGGCGACGCGCGACCTTAGCAAAAAAGGAGTCCCTTCACTGGACCTCATTTGCCTCGCAACGATGCTGCAACTTCGCGCGCAACATCAACTGCGCCGCGGCGGGTTGGCTACGATCATTGCCGCGCGAATGCACACCTGTCCGGGCACCCGGAGTCGAGCGATCGAAGATGTTGCCGCGGCCCATCGAGCCGCTGATCTGATAATCTCCCCGCATCAGCGCTGCCTGATGAAGTCCGTCGGACTGTTCGACCTGCTAATTCGAAGCGGCCACCGCCCAACTTTCATCATGGGTGTCCGCGACTATCCGTTCACGGCGCATGCCTGGGTCCAGCTTGGCGACATGGTGATCGGCGACAAGCAGGAGCGGGTCGCGCACTATCGGCCAATTCTGGCCGTCTAATGACGCTTCGCTTCCTCGCCGTCATCGAGCGCCGCAATGGCAGAGGCATCTCTGTCGGACCCACTCGGTTGGCGGCACTCGGCCTGAAGCCTGTGCCAACGCCCGCGCAATTGACGCTCTGGACTAACGATACAGCTTCGGTGATGAACACCGCATCCGGCCGAGCTTTCGTGCTTGGCCGGTTGTTCACTCGATCGGATCAACCCGAACGGGTTAGGGCGCTGGATCGAACTTTCGAGCAGCATGATGGTCTGCCGACGCTGCTTACAGACCGGTATTGGGGACAATATGTCACCATATCGCGATGCGCGCTGGGATCGGTGCAGGTCTATCGAGATCCCAGCGGCGCGATCCCATGCTATGTTCGCGAGACCGCTGACGAAATCTTCCTGTTCTCGGACCTCGATCTGGCCATCGCGGCGGGCGTCGTCGTTCCGACGATCAATTGGGATGCGATGGCTGCATGCCTGCTGCGACCCGCGCTTCGATGCACAAAGACGGTGGTCCGCGATGTGTACGAGATCCCTCAAGGCTGGGTTCTTGGTGTCGGCGGCGCGAAATATGCGGCGTTGAGGCAGCATTGGTCACCCTGGAAATACGTGCGACCGACTGGTCTGCATCGATCCGATCTTCGCGATGCGCTCCAAGCTGCCGTGGTCGGTACCGTTCGTGCGCTCGCCAGTGAATTTTCGCGAATCCAGCTTTGCCTTTCCGGCGGCGTCGATTCCTCGATCGTCGCGGCGGCGCTGGCTGGCACGAACACAGTCTGCTTCAATCTGGTTTCACCAGGGCCGGAAGGGGACGAACTCGGTTTCGCCAGGATCGTCGCCGATCACGTCGAGCTGGAACTGGTCGACAGGTCCTACAGGCTGGACGACATCGCGATCACCCGCTCAAGCGCGCTTCATTTACCACGACCGGTTGGCTCTCCGGGGCGCCAGGCTTTTGACGAGGCCAACCGCCGCCTCGCAAACGAAATCTCGGCCGAAGCGGTCTTCTCCGGAAATGGCGGCGACAATGTATTCTGTTTCACGCAGTCCGCCACGCCGATCGCTGACCGGTTGAAGTCAAGGGGACAGCGGATAGGCGCATGGCGTACCGTCGCGGACATTTGCGAACTGACGGGATGCAGCGTGTGGGAGGCCGTGTCGCGGGCGCTCCGCAAAATACCCAAGAGCGCTGCCCGTTATCATTGGGCGAGCGATCTGCGCTTTGTTCATCCCGAGCTGGCGGCTGCGCAAGGGTCTGCGGAGGCGCACCATAGCTGGCTTGCTGCACCTGCCGGCGCTTTGCCGGGGCGGGCCGCTCACATTGCAGCGCTGCTGCGCCCGCAGAATTTCAGCGAAGGCTTTCCTCGCGCCGAGCCGATCGAGTTGATCACGCCGATGCTGGCGCAACCGATCGTTGAACTGTGCTTGGCGATCCAGACCTGGCAGTGGGTTGAGGGCGGCCGAGACCGGGCGGCCGCCCGAGATGCCTTCGCCAACATGCTTCCCGAGGCGATATGCGACCGACGTACGAAAGGAGGACCGGGCGCCTTCTACCGGCAGATCGTCGATCGCTACCGAACGGCGATCAAGGAGCAGCTGTTGGACGGCGAGTTGAGCGCTCGCAAGCTCATCGATCGCTCAGCAATCGAAGCCTTCTTCCAGCGCCCGGTCGACGAGCAAGGGGATGCCTATGTGCGCATCCTGACGCTGAGCGATGCGGAATCCTGGGCCCGCAATTGCCTCAGCTAGGTTCGGCTTTGCCCGCTCGGTCACGCAGCTCGCGCCACCGTTCCAAATCTTCAGGCCGCGCATACAGGCCGGCATCGCCCTTAAGCCAGAAGCTGAACCACGCAATGTAGCGATTGTACATGGCAAGGCGGTGCGCCGGCTGCCATTTCATATGATGCTCATCGGGGAAGACGATGAGATCCATGATGCCGCCCGCCTCTCGCAGCGACGTAAACGTCTCCAGCGCAGCGAGATACTCGTCATCTGATGCCTGGACCAGCAGCGGCGTCCGAAATCGTTCCGCGTTTCTCGCGATCGAGAATGTGTTCCAGAACGCCGGAGCGTCATCGATATATCGGGGGTAGAGATACGTCCGCAGATTATCCCAACCGTTCTGACCGAGCAGCGGCGCGTGGGTCTTTGGTTCGGTACAGCACCCGCTCAGTGCGGCTGCAGCAAAGAGGCGACTGTTGAGCATGGCGTATTTGGCCGACACGGCGCCATCGCTGAGGCCAGTGATGCCCACTCGCTTGGGGTCGATCAGACCGCGGCGATCGAGCAGTTCGATGCCCGATGCGAACGCCGACATGACGCTCTTTCGATCGGCCCAGTCACCGTAATCGAGCTTCGCCCGCTCGACATGGTTCTTTGTCGGCTGCATCAGCGAGAGCTGTGTCGGCCGCTCGAAGCTGAGTACGGCAAAACCCTGCGCGGCCAAGGCAAAGATTGGATATTCATCGCCTGTTCCCCCACGCAGGAACTCGCGCGTGCGATACTGAACGATGATGAGCGGGACGCGCTCGCCTGGTTTGCGCGATAGTGGCAGGACCAGATCCGCATAAACCGGCACGTTTCGGTTGTTGCGCCACTCAAGGCGTTCGACAGGTCCAAGCCGCAGGTGCCGAAACTCGGGATTGGGATCGAAGATCTCGCTGATCGAGCCAGTGGCCGAGTCAAGGCTTACAATCCGACGTGGGCGGGAGGACTGCTCAAGCGTGCAGATGATCCGCTGCCTTGCCCATCGGCATCCCAGGAAGCGATCGCGCGTGGTCAGCAGATGCCGCGGCAATCCTTTCCCCGGGTGCCAGATGTAGAGCGCATCCTGGCTGTTGGCCCAGCCAGTCCGGCGCAGGAAGAGCAAGTTCTTGCCATCTTCGCTCAACGACAGGCCGTTAAAGCGCCCCTCACAACTGTCGGCCGTGCATCCGATCATTTCGCCGGATTTGAAGCGGATGTTCAGTGCGCCATCGACATATGAGCGACTGCGGTCGCGCGGGGACGACCAGGCGGCGCCACTGGCACTCGTTGAGAGCCAGTATGCCCCGTCGGGCCGCTCCTGCTTTTCAGTGATCGAACGCTGCTCAACAGGGGTTGCTGGCCTGAGTCTACCGTCCAAACTGATCGTTTCGATCAGCGTGTCGGTTGGCTCGCGATGTGAAGGCTTGTTCCGTGCAATGGGCGACCAGCGCTTGTCATAGACGAAGCCAGTCAGGCCTTCCGAATCGAGCTCGCGAAGGGCTTCGATACGCTTCGGGCGTGCTTGAAACGTCACCGCCTGCCCACCCTCGACCCAGTCGAACGCCTCCACATCAACGGGCGCGTTCGTCAATTGGCGGCTGCCTGATCCGTCCGATGCGGCAATCCAGACCTGAACATGATCGGACACCCGTTTGAGGAACGCAACATGACGACCATCGGGCGACCATGTCGGTTCGATGAGCAACGGGTCACCGGCAGTGTAATAGGCGATTGGCCCCCTCTGGAAGCGATACCGGATATAGTCGCCGCCGCGATCGATCACGCGCGGCGTGGACGGCTTGGCGAGATCAATCACGATGAGCGCATGGCAGTAGCTGTTGGTCGTCGGCTCGGCACGGCGCAACTGGACGGCGAGCTTGGTGCCATCGGGCGATATCCCGATCGCGCTCCCGTTCCCCATCATGTCGGCTGTCGTGCCGATATCGCGCAATCGCACAAGGTCCAGGGGCACGATGTCACGGCGTGACATGGCGACCTGCTCAGGCGGTACGATATCCTCGCACTTGGCGACAGCCGGCGTCGCGGCGATCAAAGTGCCGAGAAGAACGGCGCTGAGGCTTGTGCGCAGGCAAGTTTGCGCTTCCATCACCATGTCTTGCGCACCGTCAGGCTGAAGAAGCGGCCGACCGGCGAGTAGTTGGTCGAGTCATAAGTCGGATCGATCGCCAGCGACTGGCGGATGAGATCAGGCGGCGAGTTCAGCAAATTCGACGCGGCAAGCGCCAGTTCGAGCTGATGGAACGGCGACCGTTCGGCATTGACGCGATAGGTGATCGTGGCATCGAGCGTCGTGAAGGATCCGACATCGGCGAACGGGGTGATCCGGCGATCTTGCGTCCCGCCGACATAGTTGAGGTAAGAGGTGACGGTGAGACCGCCATCCTGCCAGCTCATGCCGCCGCGGGCGCGCCAGTGCGGAGCTCGAAAGATCGTTCCCGCGAGCTGAACCGTGGGCTGGCCTGCCACCAGTATCTGCTCGCTTTCGATATAGCTGCCGCTGCCGAGCAGCGTGAGCGTGCTGGTCGATCCGATACCGAACATATAGCGGAGGCTCAGATCGACGCCCTTGATCGCCTGCCGCGAGGAGTTGCGCTGACGGCCATCGACAATTGCCACAACCCGCGAAGCGTCGAATGGCACGCCGGCCTGGTTCGACAGTCCCGCCGGGGCATCGGCTAACGTCGCCGCGACCTGCTCGGCTGTCGGTGTCCGTGTGATCAGATGGGCGTAGTTCGGATCGGCGAACAGACCGAGCGACGAGCTGATCGGCGCGACGATCCGGTCCTTGTAATCGACATCGAAATAGCTGGCTTCGATCACGGCGCCCGGCAGAAAAGCTGGGCGCCATGCAAGCGTGAAGTTCAGGTTCTGGGCGCGCTCCGGCTGGAGACCCTCCGGATTGCCGCCCGTGACGTGCAGCACGGTGGATCCGGATGGGAAGGTCGATGTGCCATATGCCGTGGCCAGCCGCAGCGCCACGAACTTGTACTGGAACTCCTGGAACAGGGTGGGCGACTTGAACGACCGGCCCCAGCTGGCCTTCAGGTCGATGTCACGCACGGGTGAATAAAGGATGCCAACCTTGGGGGTCGCGACTCCACCGAAGCCATCATAATGTTCGTAGCGGATCGCGCCGCTGAGCGTCAGCCGGTGAATGAAACTCATCGCATTGTCAGGTTCGATGAGCGGCGTGCGAAGTTCGGCAAAGCCATAGCGGCTGTCGCGCGAGCGGATGAAATCGGCCGATACGCGCTGCGTGCCCGCAACGATCGAACGCGTGAACAAGTCGAGCGTATTGGAGCGGAAGCCACCGCCTAGCGCGATCTTGAGTGGGCCGCCCGGCAGCGACAGGAGCGTTCCCGTGAACCCGGCTTCGCCGGCCTTGAGGATGTTGTTATAGTCGACGAGCGCCGTCTGGATCAGGTTCCCGGCAGAATAGACGCCTGTCCGCACCGCCGTGCGGCTCTCGCCATAGGTGCCCTCGACATAGCCTTCCCAGCCGGGGGCGATCTCGAATGCCAATGACGGCGACACCGAGAAGCTGGTAATCTTCGGCTGAGCAAGGGCGCCGTTCGTCAAATAGCTGGCCGTGGTCGACGAGGCCAGCTGGAGGCGGGAGTCGCGATGCATGTAGGTGGCATCGATTTCGAAGCGGGCGGCATTCCCGAGTTGCTGATAGCCGCTCAGGATCGCGGTATATTGCTTCAGGCTTGGGACCAGCGTCGCGGTCGGGTGGAGCACGCGTGTGAATTTGCGATCACCGGCCAGAATCGATGTTGAGCGGCTGAAGTCGCCGCTCACGAGAAAGCCTCCGGACTGCCAGTCGGTGCCGGTCGCCAGCGAATATTGCTGTTGCTCGTTGCCGCCATCGGTCGACAGGCCAAGGCGAGCAGAGGCCTGCACGCCATCGAAGCTGCGCTTCAGGATGATGTTTGCGACGCCGGCGACTGCGTCCGAGCCATAAATCGCCGACGCGCCATCGGTCACGATTTCGATCCGGTCGAGTGCCGCGAGCGGTATGGCCGAGATATCGACGCCTTGGGACACCGCATCATAGGGCAAGCGATGGCCGTTGAGCAGCGTCAGCGTTGCATCCTGGCCGAGCCCGCGCAGGTTCAGGGTGGAGGACGAGGTCGTGTTCTGGTTGGTGCCGCCCTGATTGCCGCCGCCGGCAACCGTGGGGTTTTGTCCGCCCGAGAAGTTCTGTGGAATCGATCTGATCAGGTCGCCCAGGTTGGAAAAGCCTGCATCGGCGATCTCGCGCTGTTTGAGGATGATCGTAGGGGACATCAGTGTGGGGCCGCCGATCCGTGATCCCGTCACGACGATCCCGTCCGTGTCCGCCGGACGCTCGGCTGCTTCGTCCGGCGCTTCCGATCGCCCCCGGATCGTAATCCCGCGTTCGTCGAACGTGGCGATCAGACCAGATCCGCGAAGCAGCCGCCGAACCGCGTCCTCCGCCGTGTAAGTGCCGCTCAGCGCCGGGACTTCTTTGCCGGCCACTGCATCGGCCGAGAACAGGATCTCCTTGCCGGACTGGCGCGCGACCTTTTGCAGCGCGCTGCCCAAATCCCCTGCCTCGATGACATATGACTGGCGCGGTCCGCCTTGCGCGCCCGCCACGGTGGCAGTTAGGATGAGTGCGTAGGCAGCACTTGCGAGAAGCCGCCGCTGTAAGGTCGTGTCCATTTGAGGTCCCCCGTCAACACGCTTCCAAATTGAGCGCTGTCGGAAAGGACGCAGGCAGACGCGAACTACGGGGTTGGCGATCAAAAAAAACTAGCGAGTGCCGGGCTGCCGCCAGGCCTGCACTTGGGAGACAATCAGCGTGTGTCGTGGTGCGAGCGTTTCATCAGCTCCCTTTGCGTCGGAGACGGGTAGCGGATCGCGAGCTGCAGGCTTTCGGCGATGCGCCTTGCCTTGCCCTGCAGCGCCTGGGCCACGGGCGGCGCCAGCAAGTCGTTCGTGGTCTCCGCCCAAATAGCGAGCCAACGGTCGAACATCTCTGGCGTGAGCCGCGATGCATGCGCCATATGCTTGGCGACGGGATCACCCTTGTAGCGGCCGCTCGACAGCATGACGGACGACCAGAAATCGGCGATCCGCGCCAGATGCTCGGGCCAGTCATGTACTGCTTCGATGAACACCGGCCCGATCAGCGCATCTTGGCGCACCTTGGCGTAGAACGCGTCGAGAAGCGGCCGCAGCGCGGCCTCGATGGCATCGCTATCAGGCATTGGAAGTCTTCAGACATTTGATCGCGTTCATCTCATCGCGCAGGATTCTGCCCGTCCCAGCGATCGAAATGGGGTAGAAGCTCCTGAGGCAGTTCGTCTCGGAAGCCGCTATCGAGTGCATAATGCGTCATCGTCTGCCAGACCGCATTAAGCAAGGCCATGCCTTGTCTCTCGTCCCTAGGCTTCTTTTGGGGATTTCGCTCGGGGCTAATGGCTAAAAATCAACATTTACCCTGCAAAGCGCGGCTTTCGAGCGAATGCGGGGTAAATCAAAGATTGTACGGGCCTTGCGACTTATCGACGCGACGCCAGGACGATCCGCGAAGGATCGCTGCGATCGATCTCGAGATCAAAGATCGTGGCGGCTCGCGTGGCCAGCACGATGCTGTCCTTAGGATCGAACCGTCCCGAGACCTTGAGGTTACCCAGCTCAGGATCGGCGAGCCAGATCGGAATGCGGGCCAAACGGTTCGCTTCGGCGACCAGATCGCCCAGTCGAGCAGCTTCGAATTCCCGAACGCCAGCATGATACTGGACTCTCGGCGCTGAAAACGCCGCGCCTCGCGAATCGACCGGCGAGGTGCCGCTGGAAACGCCCGCTGACAGCATATCGATCACGAGTGATTGGCCGGGCCGCAATCGCTCGACTACCGGCTTCGCACTGCGGATCGGGCGTTCGACGTCGATCAGGCCCTGGAGCAGGCGAACCGTCACCCGCTGCTGAGCGCCGATGCTCACGTCGAACACCGTGCCCCTGGCAGTTACCAGCGTGCCTCGCGCGTCAACGACGAAGGGCCGGACCTCGTGCGCGACCTGAAACAGTGCCTGTCCCTGGTCGAGCGTGAGTTCGCGCATGACGCCGAAGCGGGCACGCAACCGGCTTGCCGGGCCCAGCGTCACCACCGAGCCGTCAGCCAATCGCTCGATCCTGCTCTCGCCAGCGGCGGTCTGTAAATAGACCGCGGTTCCAGCTGACACCCGCTCAGCCACCTCAGGTGCCTGTTCAATGCCGATCAGCGCCGGGCCGCCGGCAAACCATGCGGTGAGCATTGCGAGCACCCCGACACTGGCGACCAGCACACCCCGCCTGAAGAACGAGGGCTGCCGCCCCTCCGCCTCGACCCCGTAGTTGAGGACTGGCGAGAACCGTTCGATCTCGAGAAACTTGCCCATGCTGAAAATCTCGGCTGCGCGGTTATAGGCGCTGCGATGCGGCGCCCCGTGTGCGAGCCACGCCTCGAAGGCGGGCCGGTGCGCCTCGGCATCGGGGCCGCGCATGCGAGCGAACCAAACTGCCGCTTCCTCGGTGAGCGAGCCGCGCCCCGGCCCGTCGGATCGTGCCTGATCAGTCATGGGCGGCCCAGTGCCTCGCCGATTTTCAGGATCGCCTGTGCAACATGCCATTCAGCGGTTCGTGTGCTGATCTCGAGATCAGCGGCGATATCCTTCATGCTCTGGCCCTCGACTCGATGCAGAAGGAAGACCTGTCGCGTGCGCGGCGGCAAGCTCTCCACGGCGCTACGATATTCTGCCTGCAACTGCGCTAGCTCGATCCCGTCGCATTGTTCAGCCCGCACATGCAGTTGGTTGCCATCCAGTTCGACAAGCTGCGGACGAACCGCGGCCCTGCGTTTGCGGTCGATGAGCAGATTGCGAATGATGCGCTTGAGATACGCCTCGGGATTTTGCAACGCGCTGAGCGAACCGCGGCGAGCGAGGCGGGCAAAGGCGTCCTGTACAAGGTCCTCGCCTTCGCCCCCACGCAGCCGCGTGCGCAGATAGCGGACGAGTTGAGGCGCCCGCTCACGATAGATCGCGGCGAGGCGGCGGTCATCCTCAGACGAAACGCCCAGGGCCGGCCCGACGGGATCGAGCATGGCCTCAGGCGCCGGCCGAGTTGCGAGGCACGTCGATACGTTCGACATGCGTGCGCGAAAAACACACGAGCACAGCATCCAAGGGATGCCGACAGGAGAGCCGATGCTTGCGGCGAACCTTCGCGGTTCAGCGCTCGTGATGCCTGGCGGAGATAATCCATGAAGCGGCCGCCGGCAGTTTCCGCTTCGTGCGTCAAGACTGCCTCAAGGAACTGCGCAGGGCAAGTCCGGCAGCCTCAGCGTGATCCGAACTGGATCAACAATGATCGAAGTTCCGCGCAACAAGCGTCGAGCAATGCGACGCCTTGTCCCGACAGGCACACTAGAATTCGACGGCCGTCATCCGGATCCGCCGATCGTTCGAGCATGCCGCGCGCGACCATCCGGTTGATTGTATTGAGCGCTGTACGGGGCGGCGCCGAACACGCCCCGCACAGGCTGGTCAATGAAATCGGCTGCCGGTCCGTCTGCATGTAGAGGTCGAACAGCATGTCGACTGCCGGGGCTGAAAACAGGTCCTGGCCAATGCGTCCGCCGATCGTCTGGTGCAACCGCAAGGTGAGCTTGGCGATCGCACGAAGCCCGTCCAGCCGCGCTGCGGTCTGCGCCTCATTTGCGCGGTGGAGCTGCGAAACCATGCTGCCCACCGTCAAACGGACCGGTATAATATTGCTCGATCAACGCTTCCTGCTCCGGTCGCAAGGCGTCCACTGCGCCTTTGGGAGTGACATCTTCGGAGAGCAGGTCAGAGGCACAGCGCCCCTCAAAGGTACCGAGATTTGGCCGGTGGGAGCGATAACCCGCCAGCTTCGCCAGCTCGCGAGGAAAGGTTCGTGCGATTTCGGGCGGATAAGCAAGCCAGGGCAGCTCGTAGGGTTTGAGCCAGCCAAGGCTGTAGCTCACGATCATGCCGCGCCGCGACTCCGTAGTGCGGTTGGCGCCACCCGCATGCAAGGTCGAGCCGAGAAATAGCAGCGCGCTGCCCGGAGCCATCTCGGCGACGATTGCCTCGTTCGAATCGAGTACGATCTCATCCTGCCGCAGGTGGCTGCCAGGCCAGAGGATCGTGGCGCCATTCTCGGCCGTATAGGGCGTAAACGGCCACATTACATTGACGAGATATTCGAGGCCGGGCTGGCGGACTGGCCACATGTCTTGATCGCGGTGCGGCGGCTGCTCGCGACCGCCAGGCATGATCTCGATCGCCTGAGTGAGGTTGAGTTGAATTACCTCGCATCCAGACAGCAGGATCTCCTCGGCGATCGACAGGATCAGGGGGTCTCGCACGAAGCTGTCCATCTCCGCCGAGCGGCCAAGGAGCCCGTGGAAACGCTTGGTCCATGGGCCGTAAAAGGGGCCAGAGGCGGCAGGCGTCGTCTCGAACGCGCCGGCCAGATCGCCGGCCAGGGTGTCGACCGCGCTGGTATCGACCGCATCCGGGATGATGCAATAGCCGTCGCGCCGTAGCGCGGCGGACCACGAAGCGACTGCTTCTGGCGAGAAGCGCTGCTGCTGTACCGTCATCGCGCCCGCCTCACGCAGCGAGCGACGCGGCAGCGCCGTTGCGGAGGCCGCTTGCGATATAGGTGCCAGCCTGCCGGAGGACATCGACCGTGCGGGGTTCGATATCGATCCGCAGCGCGCCAGTTGTCACCCCGTTGACGAGACGCGGCATCCCGAGCAACTCGCAATCCCAACCCATCGCCAGGATCTGCGAAAGCCAGCCTGAATCGGCGACACAAGTGAAAGCGGAGATGTGGTTGTCGAGCGCATAATCCACCGCCGCGCTGATCAAACGATTGCGCAAGCGCAGCCGCTCCGCGGCGCGCAGCCGTGGTGACAGGCAACCCCGCGTGATCTCGAGAATGTCAGGCCCCGTTGGAACTGGCGCATCGCACAATTCCGCGAACAGCGCGCCCAGCAGGTGTGGCCGGTCGGTCGGCAGCAGCCGGAATGACCCAAGGTGCGCAGCTTTGTCGTCGGTGCTTACAAGATAGATCGCGTCGCTGGTGTCAAACTGGTCGCGTTCGAACTCGCCTCGCACGACCGGCACATTCCATTTCAGCAGATCGACGAACACGTGTTTGCGCGCCCGGTGCATGTTGTCGAGAATGGGAGAGGCACCCAGCGCGCGGCTCCCTTTGATAATCTGGATCATGTTTAGCTCCCGCCATGTGGCGGCAGCTCAGTTCTAGGAGAGTGAGCAAAGCGGACACCCTCTGATCGGAGGGTTGCTCACCGGCGAAGCACTTCACTGAACGATATCTGGCCATCGAACAGCGCCCGGACGACCAAGTACGGGCGCTGGGCATGGCCATAGGCGCGGCGGGCATTTTCGACGTGCTCATGCGCGGTGGCCTGCGAGATGCCGAGCAGCTGAGCGATCTCGGGATCCGCCTTTCCGCGCGCAACGAGGACGATCGCGTCGCGCTGTCGATCGGTGAGAAGCGGGACATCGCCGCTCGGTTCTGCGGTCCGCCGCTCCGCCCGCAGGATGCGTCGCCCCGCTTCGAATGCGTAGCTGCTGGTCATGCTGGCCAAGGGCAATGCGCGACGCCCGAGATCGTCGAGCGAAGTGGTGCCAAATGAGCAAGTGCCGCGATATTCGCCGGGGACGTGAACTGGGACGGTGAAGCCCTCGCCAAGGCCGTGCCGGCTTGCTGCTTGAAGAATGTCGTGGTCACGGCGGGTCAGGTCGATGAGCGAGCTGACTTCCGACCACAGAAAGCCAGTAGCGGTCCGCGTGCTGGCCCGATGGATCGGATCACTGGCATAGAAGCGTTCCGCCAGCGAGTGTTCGATCCAGTCTGAGGGATAGTTGCTGAGACGCAGCGCGTCCTCGGGTGAGCCGCGAAGATCGACATGGTGCCCCATCGCATACCATTTGAAGCCTAGGTCGTGCGTGGCGGCTTCGAGACGCTCTTGAAGCTGGCCACTGTCCTGGATGGAGAGAAACCGATTGATGTCTTCGTAAAACTTGCTGTGCATTGGACGGCCTCGTCGGTCGGGGGCAAACTACCTCCTCTCCAGTCCAGCCACGCATTCTAGCATATTCTGTGGCGGACTGAGAATGATAATCATTCAAATCGGGTCGTTTCGAAGCGGTAAATGGGAAGGGGGAGTGAGGTGGCGAGGAGCCACCTATGCCGATCGTCCGCACCATTCCCGAGCTTGAAGAAGCAGCCGCACGCATTCTGCACAGCCTTGGCGGCCGCTGGCGGCGGGGAGGGGCCATGTGTCACTGTCCCGCGCATGACGATCGCACGCCCAGCCTGTCGGTCCGTGTCGGCACCGTCAGTCTGCTCTTCAAATGCTTTGCCGGTTGCGAAACCGCTGATGTGATTCGCGAAATTCGGCAGCGCCGGCTTGCCGTTCCAGCGGATCGATCTCGCATGCGCGTCGAACCGGGCATTCCATCAGCTGGGTTCGCAGACCAAGCCCGCAAGATCTGGAACGAGTCCGCGCCGCTCGTCGGTACCCCGGCTGCCCTTTATCTCGCGGGCCGCACGCTCGACGCGAATTCATCGGCCTTGCGCTACCATGCTTCGACGCCCCTGGGCCGGAGGCCGGCAGTTCGATTTCGGCCAGCCCTGATCGCCGCGGTGCGCCAGGATAGCTCGCTCGTGGCGGTGCAACGCTCGTTCATCCATCCCGCCGGGGCTGGACTGGCGACCGGCCTTGTCAGGCCGAAGCTGACACTGGGTCGGCCGCTCAGAGGTGCGGTGCAACTCGCACCAGCAGGTCCTGCGCTGGGCCTGGCGGAAGGTGTCGAATCCGCGCTGTCCGCCATTCGGCTGCTTGGCATCCCGGTGTGGGCGACGCTGGGCGGCGAGCGCCTGTCTCACATAGCCATTCCCGCGAGTGTTCGACGCCTGGTCCTTCTGCCCGATGCTGATCTCAGTGGCAGACGCGCCGAGCGCAAGGCCCGGGACGCCTACGCCAGATTGGATATCGTGATTGAGACAATCTGGCCCTGGTTTGGCCAGAAGGACTGGAACGATGCACTTGTGATGGAAGGGGAGAGGGAGGCGGGGCCGGTGCGGCATGCGGTCTGAAGGTCAGGCCGTCCGCACTGGAGTTCGAATTCATGACCAACATCATCTTCGTCAAGGCGGCCAACTGCGCCAAATCGCCATCCAATGTGCGCAAGTCGTCCGACCCGGTGGCCGATGCCCAACTGGCAGCCAATATCGCCGCGAATGGCCTGATCCAGAACCTGGTGGCCCTGCCGGTGGCGCGGAAGAAAGGCCATTACCGCATTCTTGCTGGAGGGCGCCGACTCGACGGCGTCCACGCAAATATGACGGCGGGCATCTTCCCCGCCGACTACGAGATTCCCGTCCTGGTGCTGAAGGACGCCAAGGACTCGATTGAGATCAGCTTCTCCGAGAATTTCTTCAATCTCGAGATGAACCCCGCCGACGCCTGTCGCGCATTTCAGGATATCATCGACATCGAGAACAAGACGCCGGCCGATGTCGCCAAGCGCTTTGGACTAACTGAACGCTTCGTCCGGGGTCGCCTCCGCCTCGCGAGTCTCGCAGAACCTGTGTTCGAGGCACTGCGTGATGGGTCCATCACCCTCGATGTCGCGATTGCGTACGCCAGCACTTCAGACCCGGCGCGGCAGGCCAGCGTGTTCGAGCGTCTTGGCGCCGGCTATCACGCCACCAACGTCCACGAAATCCGCCGCATGCTGGTGGACGGTGGCTATAAGGGCAGTGATCCCAAGGCGCTGCTGGTCGGCCGGGAAGCGTATGAAGCTGCCGGCGGCCGCATCGATGGCGATCTGTTCACTGACGCGGCGAGCGAGATCTGGCTCGATGGCGAGCTTGTCGATCGTCTCGCTGAAGAGCGGTTGCAGACTGCCGCTGCCGCACTGCGCGAACGCGAGGGCTTTGCCGAAGTTCGAGTCGTCCCTGCGCTCCACGTCCCTTATATGGCGACCTGCGGGCTTGGCCGCATTCATGGCGAACCCGTACCGCTCAGCGAGGACTCAGCGGCGCGCAAGTCGGAAATTGAAACGGAGCTGAGCGAGATCGAGGCCGCCGCCGAGGAAGCCGATGAATATTCCGACGTACAGACCGAGCGGATCGAGGCGCTCGAAAGCGAGCTCGAGGCGATCGGCGATACCGGTGAGGTCATCAGCGACGAACAGCGTGCCGCGGCGATCGCCTATGTCGTGATCGGCGCTGATGGCCAGCCCCGCATCCATGAGCAGCTCTATGTCGAGCCGGCGCCGGAGGCCGATGCCGATGCGGAGGTCGGTGAAACTGGTGAGGGCGACAGCGAAGCCGACGACGACACGGACGACACCGTCCAGGTCAAATTCAGCCAGCGGCTGAGCGATGAGCTGGCGATGATGAAGACCGAGCTGCTTGCCGTCCACGTCGCGAACGATCCGCATTTCGCGCTCGACCTCGGCACCTTTATCATGGTCGATAGTGCCACGCGGCTTACCAGCTATCACGGCATGCCGAGCGAGCTCCGCGCGAATGCGCCGAGCCCGCGGGTGCATGGCTTCGAGAGCGGCACGCCCGCGGCGGAGGCCTGGGCCAAGCTCGACGAAGGACTCAACCGGTCGTGGATCAGCCACAAGGAAGTCGAGGATCGCTACGATGCCTTTTGCGAACTCGACCAGGGGGCGCGAGCCGCTTGGTTGGGCTGGGCAGTGGCGCGCACGCTGCACGCGGTGCCTGATGGAATGACCGGAAGCTCGTTCGTCGTTCACCTTGGCCGGAAGCTGGGGATCGATGTCGCGGCATGGTGGCGTCCGACGGCGCGCAACTTCTTCGACCGGATCACCAAGCCAGGGATTCTGAAGCTGTTCGAGGAGATTGGTGGCGTCGAACTAAAGAGCCGTTACGCGTCCTCGCGCAAGTTCGATCTGGCGGCATCCGCCGAGAAGCTGTTCGCCGGCCAAATTATCGCCGAAGCGGACATCAAGGCGCGCGCGCTCGCCTGGCTGCCTGCGGCGATGCGGTTCGATAATGGCGAAATGGGCGTGGCACAGGCGGAGGAAGCGGTGATCGCCGACGCGCCAACCGTCGAGGCGAGCGAGCAGGACGAAGGGGCCATGGGCGCGGAGCCGGACACGCTGGCGCAGGCGGCCTGAACTTGGTGAACCTTACCAGGGCCGGGTGCTCGCCCGGCCCTGGCATCTGCAACACCGCTCGAAATCATCGTTATAGCGCGCCAATTGATCGCGCGCTTGCCGGTCCAGACATTGTGGCAGGCACCCCTGTTTTCCTTGCAAGGTGGGATTGCGATATCTACATTTTGATAGTTAGAAATCTACACGAGGTGGAAATGGCGATCAACGTCAACAATGCTGAGGCTGATGCGCTCACACGCAAGTTCGCTGATATCGCCGGTGTGGGGATTACCGATGCCATCGTCATCGCGATGAGAGAGGCGATCCAGCGTCGACGCCAGGAGGAAACGCCTCGCGAGACGGCAGCGCGCCTTCTGCAAAAACATGGCGTCGGGCCAACCGGGGTCGCTAAGAAGCCGCTTTCCCGCAAGGTGTTTGACGAGATGTGGGACGAGCGCTGATGTACTTAGACGCCTGCGCGATCATCGCGATTCTCTCGGATGAAAGGAAAGCGCAGCGCATCTCCGATGCGATTGCAAAGGCTAGTAGTGCGCTCACCTCGCCGATCGCCATCCTGGAGGCTGCAATCGGCCTGGCTCGACCGGACAAACTCAATACATCAGTAGAGAAAGCCGGGGAGGTCATTCTCGAGTTTCTGGATGAGCGTGGGATTGAGCTGAGGGACATGCCCGCTGCTGCCGAAACGACGCGGCTGGCGCTGTACGCGGCCCATCGATTTAGTGCTGGCCGCTCTGGTCTCAATCTGGGCGACTGCCTCCACTATGCCTGCGCCAAATTCTATCGCGTTCCCATCCTCGCGACAGATGATGAGTTTCGTCAGACCGATCTCGAGACCGTTCCCTAGGATCAATCGCCCTGAAGTGATTTAGGCCGCCACGTCACGCTACGCTACGCCTCGCCCGGCCCCGGTGAGCCCCTGCATCATATCAGTCAGGCATGCCGACCTGCCCCGCGAAAGGGGAGTGGGGAGCGAATTGCTGAAGGCAGCAGCCTTCATCATCGCTCTGGAGGCACTTCATGTCCTATCCGCTCTTCGCCGCCATCGATCCCGATATCGATGCACGATACGATCCCATCGACAAGAAGGCTCGCCTGCTCGACGCGGCGGCGCGGTTGCTCGCCGAACGTCTCGTCGAGCACCGGTCCCTTTCACGCCGTTCGCTGACCCGGCTGATGACCGAGCGCTTCGGTGTGAGCGATGCGTCCGGGGCGTGGAGTTTGCGCGACGCTTATGACGCGCTCGAGCTGGCGCAGGTGCGGGCGCTGCTTCGCGACCGGGATGGTTTGCCCGAGGATCCTTACGAGGCGCTTGCCTCCATTTTGGCTGGCTGCCTGGCACTTCCCACACAGAGCTATCGCAGTGAGCGGCAGGTCGAGCTGCAGCAATTTTCGACACCGATGCCGCTTGCCTGGCTGGCGGCGCGTGCCGCCCTGATCGGATCATCCGACACGGTGCTCGAACCATCGGCGGGGACAGGAATGCTCGCGGTTCACGCTCGGTGCGCGGGTGCTGGCCTGATCCTGAACGAACGCGACCCGCTGCGTGCCGCACTCATCGAGCAGGTATTCGATGAACCGGTCACCACGCACGACGCCGAGCTCGTCGACGATTTGCTCGGTATGGAGGCGCGACCCACCGTCGTCCTCATCAACCCACCCTTCGCCCGCAGCGAGGGACGCGGCCGTGACCGCCACGCAGGCGCGCGGCACCTGAGGTCCGCGCTTGCGCGCCTGGCCCCGGGCGGACGATGCGTCGCGATCATGTCTCCGGCCTTCGCGCATGATGGCACCGCGGCCAGCAGCTATGACGCTGTTGCGAGCCTTGTGCCGCCGCGCGCCGAGATCACCATCACGGGTCAGCCCTATGCCAAGCACGGCACGTCGATCTCGGTCAGGCTGTGTGTCTTCGACAAAGGCTGGCAGGGCGTGGCCGAGCGGGCGACGGTTAATGCACTCGACAAGGCGCTGGATCTGGTACTCGCGCTTCCGGCTCGTCTCCATCCCGGCGATCCGCCCGCGCCCGCGCCGCCTGCCATGCGGCTCAGCGCTCCTACGCCGCGTTCGACAGGGCTGTTCGCCTCCCTGAGCCGCAGCAGTGTCGCGAGGCCGATCGCACCTGCGCCGATTCAGAGCGAGCCGCAGCTGCTTGACTATGAGGTCCTCGGTGCACCTGCACCGGCCGGCGAACAGATCGGCATCTATGTGCCGTGGCGCCTCGCACGAATGACGATCCCCGGCGCAGCGCCGCATCCCGACCAGCTCGTGGAATCCGTGGCCATGTCTTCGATTTTACCGCCTGAACCGAGTTACCGACCGCTGCTTCCACCACGAGCGGTTGCGGCGCTCTCGGATGCCCAGCTCGAGACAGTCGTCTATGCGGGCCAGGCTTTCGAGCGCGATCTGGCCGGACGGCATCAGCCCAATGACGCAGGCACGCTGCTGTCGGCGAACGAGACCGGCCGTGCCTATCGCATGGGCTTCATGCTCGGCGACGGGACCGGCGTGGGCAAGGGGCAGCAGGTCGCCGCCTGTATTCTCGATCGCTGGTGCCGCGGCCACCGGCGCGCCGTCTGGATCTCGAAGAGCAGTGCGCTGATCGAGGACGCGCGACGCGACTGGGCGGCGCTTGGCGGGTTGCCGATCGACATCCAGCCGCTGGATGCATTCCCGTTCGGGGGGGCGGTGACCATGCAGAGCGGCATCCTGTTCCTGACCTATGCGACGCTCCGGTCCCAGCGCGACGATGCGAGGGCGCGGCTGCATCAGGTCGTCGAGTGGCTTGGCAAGGACTTCGAGGGCGTGATCGCGTTCGACGAGGCGCATGAACTCGCCAATGCCGCCGGAACCGAGACCCGTCGCGGGACCCAGAAGGGCTCCGAGCAGGGCCTCGCCGGCGTGCGCCTGCAGAATTTGCTGCCGCGTGCATGCGTCCTCTACATCTCGGCGACTGGCGCAACCGATCCCGCCAACCTGTGCTACGCCACGCGCCTCGGCCTGTGGGGGCAGGGCACGGCCTTCGAGAGTCGCGACGCGTTTATGGCGGCAATCGCCAGCGGCGGGATCGCGGCAATGGAGATCGTGGCGCGCGATCTCAAGGCGCTTGGGCTCTACACGGCGCGGGCACTCACGTTCCAGGGCGTGGAATACAACCCACTCGAACATCCGCTCTCGTCGGATCAGATCGCCGTCTACGATGCCTATGCCGACGCCTGGAGCGTGATCCACCGTCACCTCGACGCTGTGCTCGAAGCGACCAACATCGTCGATCGGATGAGCGGCAAGGCCTTGAACGGGCAGGCCAAGGGCGCCGCACTGTCACGTTTCGAGAGCGCTAAGCAGCGCTTCTTTGGCCAGGTGCTCCTCGCGATGAAGCTGCCGACGCTGCTGCACGCGATTGAGCGGCATCGCGAGGCGGGCCAGCATGTGATCGTCCAGCTGGTGACGACCGCCGAGGCGATGCTTGATCGCCGGCTTGCCGGCCTCGACGCCGACGAGCGCGCGATGCTCGATATCGAGCTCTCCCCCCGCGAATATGTCTTATCCGGAGATCCGGATAAGACATATTCTTTGCAGTCGAGATTTATGTCGAGCGGTTCGCGTGCAGGCGCAGATTTGCGAGATGAGGACATCGATTCTACTCCAGATAATTAAGGTGACCCCAGACCCAACAAGCTGGAGGATCTA
>NZ_MDDS01000013.1 GCF_001721295.1 Sphingomonas turrisvirgatae
ACGTCGCCTGGAGATGCGCGACTGCTTGCCGCTTCGCGGCGGGCGCTACCATTTTTTTGACAGCAGATCCTTCAGACCCGCATTGTCGAGCATCGTGTCCGCGAGCAGCCGCTTGAGCCGTGCGTTCTCCTCCTCTAGCGCTCGAAGCCGCTTCGCGTCGGATACCTCCAACCCGCCATACTTGGCCTTCCACGCGTAGTACGTCGCGCTCGCCATGCCGTGCTTGCGGCACAGCTCCGTCACCACCGCACCCGCCTCAGCCTCCTTCAGGATGCCAATAATCTGCTCTTCCGAAAACTGCTTCCGCTTCATCTGTCCGTCCCTTGTAGGGGCCGGTCTCTAGTTCCAACTGGATGAAGAAACGGGGGTCACGTCACCACCTCGCCGATCCGGCCTGATAGAAACTGCCGCGCGGCACGTATATCGTCAGCGGACAACAAAAGAGCGGCACGTGAAGCAGCGATAGCAGCGTTTACGTCAATTAGTTTGAGGTCCGCCTCCAACGCGGCCGCCTGTCTAGCGCGCATCTCTCGATTGTCTACCGTAAGATAACCAGTCAGCCAATCTCCCAGCCGATGGGGATATGAGGCCTTGGGATTGAGCCCTGATTGAGTCCAATTTGGACCGGTGAACGCGTAACCATGGTCAATAAGCCATGCCTCAGCACCCGATCCAAAAAGGAGATTTCCCGCGTGACGATCGACGTTCGCGATCCAAGCATCGAAACCATATAGTCGCCCCAGAGGCGGCCAAGCGGTCAAGGCGGCGAGTAGCCGAGCACGTCCGGGAATATCCCGCGTATATCTAAAGACAACACTAGGAACGCTTACATCAACGCTCGCCAAAACCAGCCGACTACCACTGGCTGTAAGAGGCCCATGGACCGCCGGCAGATCCGCAGGGTTTGCGCTTGCTAGAACGAGGTCAGGGATCGGGAGCGCAAGATACCGGGCAAGTACAAACGAGATCATCTCGTTAGCCATTTCCTTGGCTTCTACATCTTTGATGATCGCGTTCGCAGTGGATAAGTCACTACGCAGAACTTGTCCACGATAGGTTTCGCTTACGTTGCCTTCATTGAAGGCCAGTGCTCCCGGCAAGACCGTGGCAAGCTCGATCTCAGGTACAATTGCCACTCGCTGCCCCCGCCCACTACCGTTCGATGCTATCCAGTCCGCAACGAAGGAGCAAGCGGCTGCAAATGGAGGTTTATCTGAAGCGGTGGCTTTACTGGGGATCTCTGCGCTCGGCATAATCGACACCGCGTGTTCTGAGTGGCCTTAGCGTCTCCACACCCTTCCCCCCCCGCCCTCACCCTGCTATCGGCCCCCTCGAATCTTCGCATTCGCAGCACCGGCGCGTCCCGTGCGGCCTTCCGCCGCAATCCCCCACGCCGCTCCGGCGCGACAACAGACTGGGAAAGGGACCCGCGAACATGACAGCCATTGGCCAGGACAGCCTCGGAACGCGCGACACGCTCGACGTGGGCGGCAAGCAATACGCTTATTACAGCCTCTCCAAGGCCGCGGCCAAGCTTGGCGATGTTTCCCGCCTCCCCTTCTCGATGAAGGTCCTGCTCGAAAACATGCTGCGGTTCGAGGATGGCGTCACGGTCACCCCGGCCGACGCGCAGGCGATCGTCGACTGGCAGAACAACCCGCGCGCGCCTGAGCGTGAGATCCAGTATCGCCCCGCGCGCGTGCTGATGCAGGATTTCACCGGCGTCCCCTGCGTGGTCGATCTGGCCGCGATGCGCGACGCGATGAACGCGCTCGGCGCCGATGCGTCGAAGATCAACCCGCAGGTTCCCGTCCACCTCGTCATCGACCACTCGGTCATGGTCGACGAATTCGGCACGCCCCAGGCGTTCGAAGACAACGTCGAGCTGGAATATCAGCGCAACATGGAGCGCTACGACTTCCTGAAATGGGGCTCGAAGTCGCTCGACAACTTCAAGGTCGTGCCCCCGGGCACCGGCATCTGCCACCAGGTGAACCTTGAGAATATCGCGCAGGCGGTCTGGTCCTCGACCGGCCCGGACGGCGTCGCCGTCGCCTATCCCGACACCTGCGTCGGCACCGACAGCCACACGACGATGATCAACGGCCTGGGCGTGCTCGGCTGGGGCGTGGGCGGGATCGAGGCTGAGGCCGCGATGCTCGGCCAGCCCGTCTCGATGCTCATTCCCGAAGTCATCGGCTTCAAGTTCACCGGCGAGCTGGCCGAGGGCATCACCGCCACCGACCTCGTGCTCACCTGCACCCAGATGCTGCGCGCCAAGGGCGTGGTCGGCCGCTTCGTCGAATATTTCGGCCCGGGCCTCGCCTCATTGAGCCTCGCCGACCGCGCAACGCTCGCCAACATGGCGCCCGAATATGGCGCGACCTGCGGCTTCTTCGGCATCGACGACAAGACGCTCGATTACATGCGCCTCACCGGCCGCAGCGAAGAGAATGTCGCGCTGGTCGAAGCCTATGCCAAGGCGCAGGGCTTCTGGCTCGACCCGAATGCCGAACCGGTGTTCACCGACGTGCTCGAACTCGACCTCTCGACCGTTCAGCCGTCGCTCGCCGGCCCCAAGCGCCCGCAGGACAAGGTGCTGCTCGGCTCGGTCGACGACGTGTTCAACAACGACTTGAGCAAGGTCTATCACAAGGACGAGCCGGTCCGCGTCGCGGTCGAGAATCGCGACCACGACATCGGCGACGGCGACGTGGTCATCGCCGCGATCACCTCGTGCACCAACACCTCGAACCCCAGCGTGCTGGTCGCCGCCGGCCTCGTCGCCAAGAAGGCGGTCGAAAAGGGCCTGAAGCCAAAGCCCTGGGTCAAGACCTCGCTCGCGCCCGGGTCGCAGGTCGTGACCGATTATCTGGAGAAGGCCGGGCTTCAGGATTATCTGAACCAGGTCGGCTTCAACCTCGTCGGCTATGGCTGCACCACCTGCATCGGCAATTCGGGTCCGCTGGCCGAGCCGATTTCGGCCGCGATCAACAACAACGACATCGTTGCCGCGTCGGTCCTCTCGGGCAACCGCAACTTCGAAGGGCGCGTGTCGCCTGACGTGCGTGCCAATTTCCTCGCCTCGCCGCCGCTGGTCGTCGCCTATGCGCTCAAGGGCACGGTGGTTCAGGATTTCATCGCGACCCCGATCGGCACCGGCTCGGATGGTGAAGCGGTGTATCTGAAGGACATCTGGCCTTCGAACGACGAAGTCCGCTCGGTCATGGACGGCGCGGTCACGCGCGACATGTTCGTCACCCGCTACGCGACCGTGTTCACCGGCGACGAGCGCTGGCAGGCGATCGATGTCACGGGTTCGGACACTTATCAGTGGCGCGCCGGTTCGACCTATGTCGCCAACCCCCCGTATTTTGAGGGGCTGACGATGGAGCCGGCACCGATCGCCGACATCATCGAGGCAAAGCCGCTGGCGATCTTCGGCGATTCGATCACCACCGACCACATCTCGCCCGCCGGCTCGATCAAGGCGACCTCGCCCGCGGGCAAGTGGCTGCAGGAGCATCAGGTTTCGCAGGCCGACTTCAACAGCTACGGCGCGCGTCGCGGCCATCACGAAGTCATGATGCGCGGCACCTTCGCCAACATCCGCATCAAGAACCTGATGCTCGATGGCGTCGAGGGCGGCATGACGAAGTATGACGGCGAAGTCATGCCGATCTACGACGCGGCGATGCGGCACAAGGCGGACGGCACGCCGCTCGTCGTCATCGGCGGCAAGGAATACGGCACCGGCTCCTCGCGCGACTGGGCGGCCAAGGGCACGAACCTGCTGGGCGTTCGCGCCGTGATCGTCGAATCCTTCGAACGCATCCACCGCAGCAACTTGGTCGGCATGGGCGTATTGCCATTGCAGTTCGCTGAGGGCGTGAACCGCGAAACCCTAAACCTGAAGGGCGATGAAACCTTTACAATTCAAGGGGTTGCAGGTCTCCGCCCGCGTCAGGACGTCGAGGTAACGCTCGTCCGCGCCGACGGCACCACCGAAACCTTCCCAACCCGCTGCCGCATCGATACCGTCAACGAACTGGAATATTTCCTGAATGGCGGCATCCTTCAGTACGTGTTGCGCAACCTGGCGAAGTAGACGGCGCCACGACGCTGCCGACCCGATCGGCGGCGTCGTGCCCGACGGATGAATGGGAGAATTGCGGTGCCCGATCGTCGCGCGGTACTGGGCATGGCGGGCGCAGCAGCGGTGCTGCCGAGAGCGGCGCTCGCCGCAACGCCCCCGGCGATGTACGGTGTCATGGGCAAGATGAAGGCGCAGCCGGGCAAGCGCGCCGATCTCGTCGCGATCCTGCTCGACGCGACTGCCGACATGCCCGGATGCCGCAGCTACATCGTCGCGGAGGATCTGAACGATGCCGACGCGATCTGGATCACCGAAGTGTGGGATGACGAGGCAAGCCACAAGGCGTCGCTAACGCTGCCCGACGTGAAGGCCGCAATTACAAAAGCAAGGCCGCTGATCGCCGGGTTCGAAAGCCAGACGATTACGCGTGTGCTCGGCGGGACCGGGCTATGAGCCGCACCGCCCATCTGCTTCTCGCCGCAGCGTTCGTCGCCACGCCCGCAGCCGCCGAGCGCTGGCGTGAGATGCCCGGTGCGCCCAATGCACGGCTCGCCATCGATCTCGACAGCATCAGACGCGAAGGGCCGTGGCGCGTGTTCCGCACCCGCACCACGGTGCCCGGGCTGAAGGGCACGATCATCGGCACCGTCGCGATGGACTGCAAGGCGGGCATCACCGAACTGCGCGCGCAGCGCGGCTATGCCGAAGGCGTCCTGAAACGTGAGCGTGTATTCCCGTCGGGCAAGCGCCCGCGTCAGAAGCTGCCCAACCCTGCCGCCGACCCCGCCTTCAAGATCGTCTGCGCGGCCTGATCAGGCCGCGGCGAGCATCGCATCGTCCTTTGCCGCCGCACGGATCGACGCTTCGCGCGAGGTGACCCGCTCGACGAACTTCGCAAAGACGCCACGCTGCGGGATCGAACCGAATTGCAGCCCCCAGGCAAGGTGCGCCCCGACATAGAGATCGGCGGCCGTAAAATGGTCGGCGGCAAGCCAGCCCGCGCCAGCACCCGCGATCAGTGTCTCCAGCGTGTCGATCGTACGATCAAAATCGCCGAAACCCAGCATTCCCTGCTTTGCAGGATCCGCAATCTCCCATCCCATGGCGCGGCTCGTCACCGCCTGCTCGAGCGGCCCGGCTGCGAAGAACAGCGCACGATAATAGGCACCCCGCGCACCGCCGGGCGGCGCAAGCCTCGCCTCCGGGAAAGCATCTGCGAGATAGGCGCAGATCGCGGCGCACTCGGTCACCACCACGCCGTCATGCACGATCGTGGGCACCTTCCCCATCGGATTGACGGCCACGAACGCTGCATCCTTTGCCGTCCAATCGACCCGCACAACATCATAGTCCGCGCCAGTCTCCTCCAGCATCCAGCGCGCGATGCGCCCCCGCGACATCGGATTGGTATAGAGCGTCAACACCGTCGTTCTCCCCTGCGCCGTCCGGAACAAACATCGAACGATTCAGCGTCTCGGTCAAGCCGTCGTCACAGGTTATCGGTAAGCAGCGCCAGCAAGCGGGTCCACGCCTGTTCCGCCGCCGCCTGATCATATGCGGGGCTGTCAGGCATGCACCAGCCGTGATTGGCCGGGTAAACCGAGATCTCGGCCGGCAGCTTGGCCTGCGCAAAGGCCGTACGGACCAGTTCCTTTTCACCGGGATTCCGCTCGTCGTCATTCTTCGCGACCGCGAACTGGAAAGCCGCCTTCATACGCGATACCAGCAAATGCGGGCTGTCGGGCTGGTCGGTGGCGAGGCCGCCGCCATGGAACGATGCTCCCGCCTTGACGCGATCCGGAACCGCCGCCGCCGTTCGCATGGCGAAAGGTCCACCCATGCAATAGCCCGTCGTCGCGACGCCGCGCTTGGCATTGGTTTCCTGCTGCCGATCGAGCCAGGCGATGCTTGCCACGGCGTCGCGCGTGATTGCTTCGGGCGTCAGCAACGCGCGCCATGGCCCGATCTTCTCGCGCACCGACGGCGTGCCGAAACTCTCGCCCTCCTTCAGGAACTGACCTTTTACCGAGCGATAAAAGGGGTTGATCGTCAGCACGGCATAACCCGATTGTGCCAGGCGATCGGCCATCTGCCGTGCCGCCGGACGGATGCCCAAGATATCTGGCCAGATCAGGACTGAAGGATGCTTGCCGCTGGCCGGTGCGACGAAATAGCCGTCAGCCGTACCGTCCGCCGTCGCATAGCTGACGTCGCGCCCCCGCACCGACTTGGCATTCGCGGGTGCAGGCAGCAATGCGGCAATCGCCGCCGCACGGGCCAGCGTGCCGAAGTCGCGGCGGGACAGCCTGGCATTGTCGGCTTCGGTCAAATCATCGCACATGGAATTACGCTCCTGTATCCCCTGAGCGTGAAGCTATCTCACGCGGCGCGGTACCACCAGACGCCATCGCGATCCTCGCGCATGGCCCGTCCCTCGACTTCCAGCCGCCGCAGATGCGCCAGCGTCTCGCCACTCGCCAGGCCCAACATGTCACCCTCGATCTTGCGGCGGAACATGCGTCCGAAGCAATCGACGGCTCGGCGCGGTTGGGCAAGATGTGCGTGGAGTTGATCGAGCCGCATGCGATGCTCGTCACGCAGGGCGATCAAGCGAAGGTGCAGGCCCACAAACGGGTCGCCATGCGAAGGCAGCACCAGCAGATCGTCGGGCAGCAGCAACAGCCGCTCGATCGATGCCAGCCATTCGCCAAGGGGATCTGCCTCGGGCTCGATCAGTCCGAGCGAAACGTTGGAACTGATACGGGGCAGGACCTGATCGCCCGAAATCAGCAGGCCATCGGCTGCATTGAGCAAACAGGCGTGTTCGGGGCAGTGGCCCGAGCCGATGACGACGAGCCATTCCCGGCCACCGATCGCAATCCGTTCACCGTCCGTGATGCGGCGATAACTCATCGGCAAAGGCGCGACGGCGCGCGCCATTCGGGCAAAGCCACCGGCCGCCGCCGCTTCGATCTGCGCCTCACTCCATCCGGCCGCCCGCCAAAATGCGCGTTGCTCCTCGGGCACTTCGTCACGCATGTCGCTCGTCAGCAGCCGCACGGTCAGCCACTCACCCCGCGTCATCCATAACCGAGCGTCAAACTTGCGCGCCAGCCAGCCCGCCATTCCGACATGATCGGGATGGAAGTGCGTGCAGATCACGCGGCCGATCGGTCGATCCGCAAGTGGCGCGGCATCGAACAGCATCCGCCAGGCATCGGCACAGGCTGGCGTGTTCAGACCGGTGTCGACCACGCTCGTCCGCGTACCGTCGGCGATCAGCCAGCAATTGATGTGCCCCAGCGAGCCAGGGAGCGGAAGCCGCAGCCAATGGACCGCGTCGCCTATCGCGATTGCCTCGCCAGTCGCAGGTCCCTGACCGCCGAAAGGATAAACCAGCCCGCGATGATGGGTCGCATCGATCCCGCTACGTTGAGCCAGCGAGACGTCCGGCGAGACCGGTAGAGCAGCGTCCGGCGTATCCATGTCATACGCAATGACGGCGCAAGGAGCCGTTGTCGACCCCTCGCGCCGTCACGATACTCGATAATCGAAAGAAGCGAGTTTCGTAGAGGCTCAGTTCTTGAATGGATTTTCGAAACCGAAATCCGCTCCGCTCTCGCCGGGGTCACGGGCAGCGGCGTCGCGCTCGGCGCGGAGCTGCTCGATCAGCGCCTCGCGATCGCCTTCCAGACGCGTGTCGACTGGCGCTTCGATGCCGGCGGCCTTGGCCGCCTTCGACACCGCCGCATCCAGCTCGCGCTGGCTCGTCAGGCCGAGCGTCACCGGGTCCTTGGGGACGATGTTGGCGATGTTCCAATGGCTGCGATCGCGGATCGCGGCGATGGTGTTGCGGGTGGTGCCGATCAGCTTGCCGATCGCACCGTCCGAGATTTCCGGATGGTTGCGAATGATCCAGGCGATGCCGTCCGGCTTGTCCTGGCGCTTGCTGACCGGAGTGTAGCGCGGCCCCTTGGTGCGGCGCACCTGCTCGGGACCCTTGCTCATCTTCAGGCGATAATCGGGGTCGGCCTGACCCTTCTCGATCTCGTCCATCGTCAGCTCGTGCGCGCGAACGGGATCGCGGCCGGTCAGCTTGGTCGCGGCGGTATCGTCGGCGATCGCCTGGACCTCCAGGATGTGGAGCCCGCAAAAGTCGGCGATCTGCTCGAACGAGAGCGCGGTGTTGTCGACCAGCCAGGAAGCGGTCGCGTGCGGCATGAGCGGCTGGGCCACGTCATCTTCTCCAGAAACAACAAGGGCCGCCCTCATCGGGCGGCCTGACTGCGCCGATCTAGGCGCGTGCGCCGCCAGAGGCAAGCGCCAAGAACTCACACGAACCGTTTAGGGTGGTAGCGGAGGAGGGACTTGAACCCCCGACCCCAGGATTATGATTCCCGTGCTCTAACCAACTGAGCTACTCCGCCATGTCCCGGCGGTCCGTGGAGCGGCGCACATAAGTGGCGTTCCGCAAACGGTCAAGCGAACATGTGCCGTGAAATCGGCTCCCACGGCCCGCCGCGATACCACCACGCCGCAAGGCCCGCGATCTCAACCTCGCGCGGCCGGAAATCGCTCGACAGCGTCACCAGCAACAGCTTGGCCACCGCCGGCGCGACCTTGTTCTGGATCGTCACATGCGGGCGCCAGCCACCGGCATCCTGCGGCGTCAGCACGCCGCCGAACGCCTCGCACAGATCGCGGCGGATCGCGGCCAGCCCGGGCGATTCGATCTTCACCGCGACTCCGCGCCCCAGCGACATCAGTCCCGCCGCTCGCGCGACGGGCGCTCGCTGCCCGCGCGTCGCTTCGCTCAGCCTGCGCTTCAGTTCATCCTCGATCGATGGCGGCAGATGATGGAACAGCGTCAGATGCGCGTCGAGCACGTTGCGCTCGGGCGGGAAATGCGCCCGGCGCAATGCATCGAACTCGGCCTGGTCGCGCCGGCCCATCAGCGCCGTGACGATGATCGGAGCAGGAACGCCCACGCCTAGATTTCGACCTGGCTGCCCAGCTCCACGACGCGGTTCGTCGGCAGGCGGAAGAACTCCATCGCGCTTTCCGCATTGCGCAGCATCCACGCGAACAGCTTTTCGCGCCAGATCTTCATCCCCGGTCTCTCCGAGGGCAGCAGCGTCTGGCGCGAGAGGAAGAAACTGGTGTCCATCATGTTGAACACGCCCCCGCACGCCGTTCCGCACGCTCCTGCTTCCTTGAGTGCGGCAGGCACGTCGGCCTCCTGCATGAAGCCGTAATACATGAGCATCCGGTGGAACCCCTGCCCCAGGTCATCCAGCTTCACCCGCTTTTCGTCGGGCACATAGGGCACATCGGCGATCTTGACGGTCAGCAGGATCACGCGCTCGTGCAGCACCTTGTTGTGCTTGAGGTTGTGGAGCAGCGCGTGCGGCACCCCATCGGGCGTCGAGGTCATGAAGACCGCCGTGCCCGGCACGCGGGTCGCCGAATTGGCGGCGGACTGGATGAACACCTTGATCGGCATCGCTCCCTCACGCATCCGCTCCACCATCAGGCGGCGCCCCTTGGCCCAGGTGGTCAACAGCGTGAAGATGACGACGCCCGCCAGCAAGGGGAACCAGCCGCCGTCGGGAACCTTGGTCAGATTGGCGCTGAAATAAGCCAGATCGATCAGGAAGAAGATCGCGAGCAGCGGCACCGCATAGCGCTTCTTCCACTTCCACAAGCTGAAGAGCACCACCGCCAACAGGCAGTTGTCGATCAGCATCGCGCCGGTGACCGCGATGCCGTAGGCCGCGGTCAGGTTGGACGATGTCTGGAACGTCAGCACCAGCAGGATGATCGCGACCATCAGCGCCCAGTTGAGCAACGGGATATAGATCTGTCCGGCCGTATCGGCGCTGGTATGTGCGATTCGCAGGCGCGGGATGAAGCCAAGCTGGATGCCCTGTTGCGTGACCGAGAAGGCGCCGGTGATCACCGCCTGCGACGCGATGATCGCCGCCATCGTCGCCAAGCCCACCAGCGGCAGCCGCAGCCATTCAGGCGCCAGCATGAAGAAAGGGCTTTCCAGCGCGCTGGCGTCGCGCATCAGCAGCGCGCCCTGCCCCATATAGTTGCACATCAGCGCCGGCAGTACGAACCACAGCCACGAGATACGGATCGGCCTGCGCCCGAAATGGCCCATATCGGCATAAAGCGCTTCGGCGCCGGTAACCGCGAGCACGATCGAACCTAGCGCCAGGAATGCGGCGAACCCATCGGTCAGGAAGAAGCGGCCAGCATGGATCGGCGACAGGGCCCACAGGATCTCCGGCGTCTGCGCCGCGCTCAGCACGCCCAGCACTGCGATCGTCGCGAAATAGAGGAGCATGATCGGCCCGAACAGCGCGCCGACCCGCTCGGTCCCGGTGCGCTGGATCGAAAAGAGGATGACCAGCAGCGCGATCGAGATCGGCAGGATCCAGCCGGCAAAGGCCGGCGCCGCCACCGCGATCCCCTCCACCGCCGATAGCACCGAGACTGCCGGCGTGATCATCGAGTCGCCATAGAAGAGTGACGTCGCGAACACGCCCAGGATGACGATCCCCGCCGTCCAGCGCTTTTGCCCGCTGGCGCTGTTGATCAGTGCCAGCAGCGCCAGGCTACCGCCCTCACCCTTGTTGTCGGCGCGCATGATGATGGTGACATATTTGATCGTAACGATCAGCAGCATCGACCAGAACATCAGGCTGATCACGCCCAGGATGTGCGGCGCGTCCAGCGGCAGGCGATACTCGGGGTGATGCGTGGCGCTGAAGGTCTCGCGAAACGCATAGAGCGGGCTGGTGCCGATATCGCCGAACACGATGCCGATCGCGCCCACCACCAGCTTGGCAATGGCCTTGTCTCGGCCATGCGGATGTTGCTGGTCGGGGGTGGCAGTGTTCGAGTCGGTCGCCGGCTCGGGGCTTCCGTGGGGGGCGCTCACAGGCGGTCTTTGCGATCCGTGGCGAGCAATGCGGTGGTCATGATGACCGGCTACCTGTCCGTTGATACGGCGGCGCAGTTAGCATGTGCAACATGCCCCCGCAATAAGCCTGCTCGATGGCTCAGCGCGCGTTAAACAGCGCATCGGCCTCGCTCTTGGTCGGCACCGCGCGCAATACGAAGCTGGAACTGATTTTCACCACCCCGGGTAGCCGCCCCATCTCCTCGCGATGCAGCCGCTCGTAATCGTCCAGGTCGCGGCATAGCACTTTCAGGCGATAGTCGTAGCTCCCCGACACGAGCGCACATTCGACGATGCCGTCGATCTCGGCGACCGCAGCCTCGAACCGCGCAAGATCCTCCCCCACCTCAGTCCCGAGCGTGATATCGACCATCGCCGTCACGCTGAAGCCGAGCCGGCGCAGGCCCAGCCGCGCCGTATAGCCCTGGATGTGGCCAGAAGCTTCGAGCGCCTGGATGCGGCGCGTGCAGGCCGATTGCGATAGCCCCACCTCGCCCGCAATATGGCTGACGGGCGATCGCCCATCCATGGACAGGCATTTCAGGATACCGGCGTCGATTCTATCCATCGCGCATGGATATGTTAAAAGCAGGAGTTATCCAGAACAAATCTGCACCAGCGATGCAGCTGATGCAGATATTTGCAGAGATCAGCGGCAACCTTCCGGGCTATTCCGCTTTCACAATATAAGATTGGAGAGAGTTCATGCGCGTCGGCGTGCCCAAGGAAATCAAGAACCACGAATATCGCGTCGGACTGACCCCGCCGCTGGTCGCCGAACTGACCGCTGCCGGACATGAAGTGATCGTGGAAACCCGCGCCGGCTCAGGCATCGACTTCGAGGACAGCGACTACACCGCCGCCGGCGCACGCATCGTCGCCAGCCCTGCCGAAGTGTTCGCACAATCCGACATGATCGTGAAAGTGAAGGAGCCGCAGCCGCAGGAAGTGGCGATGCTGGAGCCGCGTCACACGCTCTTCACCTATCTTCACCTCGCTCCCGATCCTGAACAGGCCAAGGGACTGATCGCCTCCGGCGCGACGTGCATCGCTTATGAGACGGTGACCGCCGCCGACCGGACCTTGCCGTTGCTCAAGCCGATGAGCGAAGTCGCCGGCCGCATGTCGGTTCAGGTCGGCGCGCACTATCTCGAAAAGGAACAGGGTGGCCGCGGTGTGCTGCTGGGCGGCGTGCCCGGCGTTGCGCCGGCGCGCGTGGCGATCCTGGGCGGCGGCGTGTCCGGCATCAACGCGGCGCAGATGGCAACCGGCCTGCGCGCCGACGTGACGATCTACGACATCAACAACACGCGCCTCGCCGAACTCGACATGCATTTCGGAAGCCAGATCAAGACCGCCTATGCTAGCAAGGCTGCAATCGCCGCGGCGGTCAGGAACGCGCACCTTGTGATCGGCGCCGTGCTCGTCCCCGGCGCAGCGGCGCCCAAGCTGGTGACGCGCGAGATGCTCAAGACGATGAAGCGCGGCTCTGTGCTGGTCGATATCGCGATCGATCAGGGCGGGTGTTTCGAGACGAGCCACGCGACCACGCACGAAGACCCCGTCTACGAAGTCGATGGCGTCATCCACTATTGCGTCGCCAACATGCCCGGCGCGGTGGCGCGGACCAGCACCTTCGCGCTCAACAATGCGACATTGCCGTTCGTGATGAAGCTGGCCAACATGGGTGCAGAGGCGGCGATGGCCGCCGATCCCCACCTCGCCAATGGCCTCAACGTCTATCGCGGCAACATCACCTACCAGGCCGTCGCCGAAGCGCTCGGCCTGCCGTTCAAGGCCTGGACGCCCTGAGCAAGTCCGCTTGACGCCTTCTGCCCGCCGCTGCCCTGATTGGCGCGGCGGGCTACGGGGTCTCAGTCGATTGCAGTCAGCCAGGTTTCCGCCGCATTGGGCGAGAGGAAGATGTTCTGATTGTCGGTCAGCGTGCGGCGCAGTTGCATCTTGAGCAGACTCGATTCCACGACCAGCGCAACCCGATCGCCCGGACGATACAGCGCCTGGTTGCCGAGCCGCAGACGCTCGGCCACTTCCTGCGTGCGCACTGGCGCATGGCGCAGATCAGCCAGCACGCGGACCTTGCCATGTCGCAGCCGAAGCGTGCGGACGATCTCGCCCAGCCGGGCCAGATACCGGTCAACCTCTTCGACGCATTGCACGGCCACCCGGCCAACGCGAAGGACATTCAGTCGTTCGTCCAGAGCGATCTCGTAGAGCCCAGGTTCGGACGCCAGAATTTCGACTTGCGCAACGGCGTTCGCAACCGGTGTCATAGACCCTCCCCACGATTTTCTGTCCTTCGCCAGCTGCCTTTAGTGACGGATGGTTAAGGATGATTGAGCGCGTGCTTTCCAGCGCCGACCCGGATTTTCTTGCGTTTGCCGCCCTCCCCCGCTAAGGCGCGCCCCGTCCAGCGAGCGGGTGCTCGCGGAGGGCAGCGCGCGGGCGTGAAGTCCAGCGCGCCATTTTCGCTTTGCACCAAAGCGTCAGCCTGCCGATTGCGCCCGTCCGGTGGATGTCGTGGCCGGCATTCGGCCGCCATGACATTTCGGCCAACAAGACCGCTGGATCCAACCAGCCGGCCGGAAAAATTATAGTCAGGATTGATCCTCTTTATGGCCACTATGGCAAACCCCACGCGCGACGATTTCGCCGCGCTGCTCGACCAGACCCTAGGTCAGGCGGACGGCTTTGAAGGCCGCGTCGTCATCGGCACCGTCACCGCGATCGAGAATGATCTCGCGGTCATCGACGTGGGCCTCAAGTCGGAAGGCCGCGTGCCCCTCCGCGAATTTGCAGCGCCCGGGCAGAAGGCGGACCTCAAGGTCGGCGATGAAGTCGAAGTCTATGTCGACCGCGTCGAGAACGCCAATGGCGAAGCGATGCTCAGCCGCGACCGCGCTCGCCGCGAAGCCGCCTGGGACAAGCTCGAACTCGAATTCAGCCAGGGCAACCGCGTCGAGGGCGTGATCTTCGGCCGCGTCAAGGGCGGCTTCACCGTCGACCTGTCGGGCGCCGTGGCGTTCCTGCCGGGTTCGCAGGTGGATATCCGTCCTGTCCGCGACGTCCAGCCGCTGATGGACCTGCCGCAGCCCTTCCAGATCCTCAAGATGGATCGCAAGCGCGGCAATATCGTCGTTTCGCGCCGCGCCGTTCTCGAAGAGAACCGTGCCGAGCAGCGTTCGGGCCTGATCCAGTCGCTGGCCGAGGGCCAGGTGATCGACGGCGTCGTCAAGAACATCACCGATTACGGTGCGTTCGTTGACCTGGGCGGCATCGACGGCCTGCTGCACGTCACCGATCTCAGCTACAAGCGCGTCAACCACCCGTCGGAAATGCTGAACATCGGCGACACGGTGAAGGTGCAGATCATCCGCATCAACCGCGACACGCAGCGCATCAGCCTCGGCATGAAGCAGCTGGAAAGCGATCCGTGGGATGGCGCCGCTTCGAAGTATCCGGTCGGTGCCAAGCTGTCGGGCCGCGTCACGAACATCACCGAATATGGTGCGTTCGTCGAGCTGGAGCCGGGCATCGAAGGCCTGGTGCACGTTTCGGAAATGTCGTGGACCAAGAAGAACGTCCACCCCGGCAAGATCGTCTCGACCAGCCAGGAAGTCGATGTCGTGGTACTCGAGGTCGATGGCGACAAGCGTCGCATCAGCCTTGGCCTCAAGCAGGCTCAGCAGAATCCGTGGGAAGCCTTCGCGGCTGCGCACCCGGTCGGCACCGAAGTCGAGGGCGAAGTCAAGAACGCTACCGAATTCGGCCTGTTCATCGGTCTGGACGGCGACGTCGACGGCATGGTCCACATGTCCGACATCGCATGGGGCATTTCGGGCGAGGACGCGCTCAACCTGCATCGCAAGGGTGAGACCGTTAAGGCCGTCGTGCTCGCGATCGAGCCGGACAAGGAGCGCATCTCGCTCGGCATGAAGCAGCTCGAGCGTGGCGGCGTCGCCACCGGTGCGGCTGCGAGCGGCGCTGGTGCGCGCGTCAACAAGAACGAAGTCGTTACCGTCACGGTGCTCGAAGTCCGCGACGCGGGCCTTGAGGTTCAGGTCGGCGACGATGGTGCGACCGGCTTCATCAAGCGCACCGACCTTGGTCGTGACCGCGACGAGCAGCGCCCCGAGCGCTTCCAGGTCGGACAGAAGTTCGATGCGATGGTCACCGGCCTCGATCGTTCGAAGAAGCCGACCTTCTCGGTCAAGGCGATGCAGATCGCCGAAGAGAAGCAGGCCGTGGCACAGTATGGCTCGTCCGATTCGGGCGCGTCGCTGGGCGACATTCTGGGCGAGGCGCTGAAGGCTCGGGAAGAAAAGAAGTAATGGTTCGCGGGGTGGATGGCTGGCCATCCACCCCGCAGAATTTCTACCTTTTCCGGCGTTAGGCTCAAAACCGTGGTAAACGCCGCAAGATTTGATTGATGCAGGTCAGGATTCCGTCCAGAACCAGCCCTGCTAGGTGGCTGCGAGGGCAACGCGGCCGACGCCCGGCGCATGCCGGCTTTTTGGGGACGCGGGATGATCCGTTCGGAACTCGTGACGACATTGGCCGGTGAAAATCCGGATCTTTCGGTTGCCGAGATCGAGTCGATCGTGGACACCTTCTTCAACGAGATCACAAGCCGGCTGGTCGCCAACGGTCGGGTCGAATTGCGCGGCTTCGGTGCTTTTTCGACGCGGGCGCGCGACGCCCGTACCGGCCGGAACCCGCGTACCGGCGAGGCCGTCGACGTCGAGGCGAAGCGCGTGCCCTACTTCAAACCCGGCAAGGAAATGCGGACACGCCTCAACGTCAGTTGAGGTTTCCACCGCGAACGGCTCGCCGGGGCTTGTGCCCGGCCCATTAACAGCTTAACCGCGCGGCTCGCGTCGGGGAGTGGCGCAGTCTGGTAGCGCGCCTGCTTTGGGAGCAGGATGTCGCAGGTTCGAATCCTGTCTCCCCGACCAACTTTCCATCACAGAACCCGATTGCTGAATCGCCTCAAGAGGCGGGTCGATACGGATCATCGTCTGGCGGCAGCCAGCTGAACGGGCCATTGTCGTTTTGCGCCCCACCGGCCGCCGCGCGCTGCAGCGTGGTCGCCAACAAACCGGTGTTGTGTCGCTGACCGATCGTATCCCTCGACCGCCCCGGCACCAGTCGTTCGATCATCTCCAGCAGCGATGCTTCCGACGGATGTTGCGCGGCAAGAACATCGACGCCCGGCAGGCCGTAGCAACAATGCCGCGTTTGCTGGGAAATGCACCACAACGAGCCGCGCCACTGCGCCTGCCGCAGGATCGGCACCACCCGCTCCGCACTGGTGCGCGAATGTAGCACGATCGATCCGATCCGCTCGAGCGCGCCCACCACGTGCGCAAGGTTGCGGTCGGGCATCGGCACGGGCTTGTACACCGCTTGCCGGACCACGTCATAGCCGCGGTCCGTCAGCTGATCGCCCAGCCAGTTCGAGCTGCGCTGACCACAGAGCAGCAGGATGCGTGCGCCGGGGCCGATAACATGGCCGATCAACTCGACCAGCGCCGCCTCGGCCCCTGCGATGTGGGTGACCGTGGAATGTCCCACCGCCAGCGCAGCTTGCGCGATCGCGTGCGACGTAGCCAGGATCGGCGTAGCCGTGAGGCGCCGGTGCCAGGCGAAATGACGCACCGCATGGATGCTGGTAAAGACCACCGCGTCGCAATCATGCGGTGGTGGCGGCTGATGGACAGGGGCGGTCGTTATGACCGGGACCATCAGCGGTCGTTGTCCTAGTGCGCGAAGCTCGCGGGCGGTGCGCAGGTTATCGGGCGCAGACCGCGTGATCCAGACCGACACGGCTCACCCCTCCCGCACGGCGGGCCGCCGAGCAGCGTTGACCTTGAGGTACGCCGGGACCTTTGTCCGGCTTTGGATGGTGTTGAAAATCATGGAATCGCCCGTCACATTGCGCCGCGAACCAGTCGCGAAGCTATCGCTGGAATGTGACCCCGGACCCGGCGCGGCGAGTGCCGCCCGAACCCGGGCTACCGGCGCGCGGCGAGTTGTCCGCCGTGCGCGCGGAACCGTTGGAAGGGCAATGCCGCATGCATGGATTGGAACCTGCGCTTCCCCGTCTCGCAAGTCAACGCCGGGCGGCAACCTGCTTGCGCTGCGCCGGTACGGGCGGGGGGACTCGAACCCCCACGAGCCTAAGGCCCTACGGATTTTAAGTCCGTTGCGTCTACCATTCCGCCACGCCCGCAGACCCTGACGGATCGCGCGCCGCTGGTGGGCCCGGCAGGACTTGAACCCGCAACCTAGCCGTTATGAGCGGCCAGCTCTAACCAATTGAGCTACAGGCCCCCAGCGGTGCAACGCGATTAGGGGCGATCCTTGCGCCCGGCAAGCGCCGTCTCAGCCCGCCGCGTCAAGCGCGGCCAGGATATCGTCATGCGAAGCCGTCGCCACATTGAGCTGCGCCAGCAGCGCAAATGCCCGCACCCACCACTCGCGAAACGCGCGCAATTCGCCAGCGTCGCGAACATAGGGGGTGTAACCCGGCGCTGCCGATGGCGAGTGATAGCTGAACATCAGCAGCCGCACCCCTTCCCCAACGGCGACGCGGATCGCCTCCAGCGCATCCCCGATCGGCATGTCCTCAGGCGTCAGCGCCACCTTCGTCATCAGGCCTAAACGCGAAGTGACGCCGCGCCCCTTCGGCAGGCGGCCGAGCGCGCGGTACAGCCCCGCCCCGCCCTTCCCCAGTGCGCCAGTGTAGACGGTCGTCAACGGAAGCTCGACCAGGTCACCCATCCCGGTTCGGAATGCGTGATTGCCGATGCGTGAAAAATCCGGCCCGCCCTCCTGCGTGTAGTCGTAGCCCGAGCGCATCGAACTATCGACCCGATAGCCCTCGGCCGCCAGCAGCTCCAACGAGTTCGGGCCGATGCCGTAACGCCCGGTGCGCATCATCACCGGACGGCGGCCGAACGCTTGCGTGATCGCTTCGGTCAGCGCCGTCAGCTTCGCCGCCTCCAGATCGCGCGGCAGGTTGCCGACGAAACTGTTGAACGGCGTGACTGGCTCGTCATGCGGCGGATTGACCCAGGGGTGAAGCTGCGACCCGATCGCCGACCGTCCGTCCGCCAGGATCGACGTCAGCACGTCGACGGACATCGCGCAGGTCGCGATCGGATGATCGATCATGTACGCGGGCCCGACGCCATGGTCGGCAAACAGCGCATGCATCTGCGGCAATGCCCGCATCGCCTCAGTCGAGCGGTTTTCACGAGCCAGCGGCTTGGTCCAGTCGAACTCCTCCTCGGTATCGACAAAGACCGTGAAGCGCGTACCGAAACCTTCGGGCCAGGACAGCAGCGCGCCGGGCTCGGGTATGGCGGGCCGGGAGCCGCCCGGCGTCAGGCGAGGATGGGGCGCTGCATTCACCCTGCGGGGACTAGCGCATCACCTCCAAAGACTTGGTTACCGTCGCGGGCAACTGAAGCGTCAGCGCCTCTGGCTCGATCACCAGCGCGCCCGACAGTTCGCGCGCCAGGTTGCGCAGCAGCCGCAGCGCAAAGCCGGTCCCCAGCAACGCGGCATCGTCATGTTCATCATCGATCGCGAAAAGTGCATCGTCCGAATAGGCGAGCAACGCCTGCGGCCGCGTCACCCCAAGCAACACCAGCCCCTCGCCCGCCCGCATGTCGACCTCGATCCGCTCACCCTGTCCCGCCGCCGACAGCAGGGTTGCGAGCAACCGGGAGAGCAGCCGCTCGACCGCACGCGCATCCACTGCCGCCACCGCGTCGCCATCCATCAGCACGATCGATGCCCCGCGCATTTCAGCCAGCGTCGCCAGATCATCGGCGATTCGCACCAGCACCGGCCGCAGTGCCACGTCGGCTGCCTTGAGTTGCAGCGCCGACGCCTCGATCCGGGCAGCGATGTCGAGGTCTTCGATCGCTGCCAGCAACGCGCGCGCATGGTCGCGGATTACGCCCGCGCGCTCACGATAGACTGGCGCCACGTCACCCAGCATCTGCCGCTCGATCATCTCGGCAAAGCCCGCAATGGCATTTGCGGGCGTGCGCAGCTCGTGCATCAACTGGCGTAGCGAGTCAGCCGATGCCGCCGGCGCCGGCACGCGCGCGGCATCGTCTTCAGCGCGCGGACGGCGCGCCGTCCCGCGATAGCCGGCGAAGCGTCCGGTGACTGGATCAAAGGCCGGCGTGCCGGAAATGCGCCAGTCGCCCGCCGCATCGCTCGCGCCCGCCACCACCAGGCGCCCGTCGCTGAACGTCGTGCGCTGGCGAAACGCGCCCGCAACCGCATTATCGACCGCGGTGCCCGCAATCGTCCCGCTCATCTCGAGCGAAAGACCGATCAACGGTGCGCGCGAGACCCCGTCGATCCATCGCACCACGCCATGTGCGTCGGTTTCGAACCGGAAGGCGTCGGCGCGCACCGGCTGAACGGGCGCTGCGCTGCGGCCTTGCTGACGGGTGTAGAACGCGTCGATCCGCGCCACGACGTCGGCGATCTCGAAGCGTCCGTCATTCTCGTCCGCCGGCCCGGCCGCAGGAGCTGGAGAAGCCGATGGCTCAGTCGATTTCGACGATCGATCAGCCGGCACATCGGTGCCCCGCTTAAGTGCAGCCGCGACCACCGGAATGGTCAGCGCCGCTGCGCTGAACGATACGAAGGTCGATGTGGCCGAAGCGGCGTCGGGCTGTGCGAGCGGCGCGCCCGGAGCAAGTTCAGCCGCGTTCGGGGCCGGCTCGGTCGCGATCGGACCCTGCACCACCGCATCGTCGGCGCTCGGCCCGGCCAGTGGTCGGGCATGCACCACCGCCGCCCAATCCACCGCTTGAAGTTCGTCGCTCGTCGGCATCGCCGTATCGGCAATCGCCTGGTGCGGTGCCGCCTCGCCTACCGCGCCAGTGATCGCGAAATCCGCGGCAAAGCTCTCGAGCGCTTGGGCGACGCCGTTCGGCAAGTCGCGACGCCCTCGCAAGACGGCGCGGCCCGCAGGCGAAAGGCGCGGCAGCAATTCGACCCATTCGCCCAGCGTGAGAGCCGCGCTGGCCAGGACCGGCGACGCGACCGCCGTGTCGTCGCTCGCGCACAATTCGACCAGCGCAAACGGAGGGTTCGCCAGTGCCAAGGCCCGTGCTGAAGCGGCACGTACCGCCTGCGGCACATCCGCACGGATCGTGTTCAGCAGAACCAGCGCTCGCTCGTCGGCCGGTACGCGACGACGTCCGATCAAATCGATCAGCTGCCGCCAAGCCGACGCCTTTCCAAACGGCGTGGAAATGTCTGATGCCAGCACTGTCTGAAGAGTATCGTCGAACCGCACTGACCTGTCGCTTCCCACCGCCGAGCCCACGCGCGGTAAGAAAACCTTAACTGGAGAAACCGGGCTGCGTCACCCCGCAATTTCGGCACGTCGCATAGTGGGACAATTGCGCTTGCGTGTAATTTTATTATCTTTATCGAAGCTGCAAAGATTGATTCCTGTGGATAACTTGGGTGCGCGAATGGCTTTTGACGAGATCGACCGGCAGATCATGGCGCATCTTCAGGACGACGGACGGATGACCAACGTCGAACTCGCCGAGCGCGTCGGGCTGACCGCCCCGCCCTGCCTGCGCCGCGTCCGAACGCTGGAGGAAAAAGGTGCGATACGCGGCTATCACGCCGACCTCGACCCCGCCTGGCTCGGCTACTCGATTACGGTGTTCGCGATGGTCAGCCTCAAGAGCCAGGCCGAAGCCGACCTCGAAGCGTTCGAGGCGCATGTCGCCGAAATCCCGGAAATCCGGGAATGCTACATGCTCAATGGCGATATCGACTTCATCCTCAAGATCGTGGCGCGTGACCTCAGCAGCTTCCAGCAATTTCTGACCACGCGACTGACGACGGCGCCCAATGTCGAGCATGTTCGCACATCGCTGACGATCCGTTCGTCCAAGTCGCTGCCCGGCGTACCGGTCGAAACATGAAACAAGCTTGGGCCTGAATCGAAAAGGGGCGACCGCGGCCGCCCCTTCCCAAATCAGAGCTGGCGATCAGGCCTGCTGATCGACCCACGCCGTCCAGAAGCGCGCGAGTTCGGCACGAGGGCCGCTGGTGACCGAAGCGAATGCGGCCTTGGCCTCCGCCTTCTGCCCCGATCGCGCCAGCGCGATGCCCAGGCGGGTATTGACCAGCGCCGTATCGACGCCGCCCTTCTGCAGCGCGAGGCGATACAGTTCCACCGCCTTGGCGTTGTTGCCGCTCGCCAGATAGGCATCGGCGGTCGACATCGCCACCGCGCCGTTGGCGGCGCCTGCCGCGCGCTTCTCCTCGGCGGTCAGCGACACTTCTGCCTTCTGACGTGCGATCGCCTGCGTATAGAGCGGATCGAGGCGCGGGTTCGGCTTGCTGATCTTGCCTGTGGCGCGACCCTCGTCGAACAGCGACACGACTTCCCACGGCAGGCCGCGGCGCTGCGCCGCATCGGCATATTCATAGTAATCGCTCTCGCCAGCCAGGCCCTTGGCGGCCCGGATCAGGCGAAGCACGTCGAGCCGCAGGTCGGCATCCATCGTCGCCCCCTTCGCGCTGGCCTGCTCCATGTACACCATCAGCGACGAACGCCATGCCTCAGGGCTGGGATAGGCGGCAACCTGACGCGCCAGCCACTGTGCGGCATTCGCCTTGTCGCCGGCGGTATAGAATTTCGACACGACGACCTTGTACCAGGCCTCCGGCGCCTTGCGCCCGGCGGCTTCTTCGGCCTTGATCGCGGTATCGATCGCCGCCGCGCCGGCCGCGACCTGGCCGCCGTCCAGCTGCGCCTGGGCAATCCGCAGGTTCAGGTTCGTGCCCTGCGGCTGGAAGCCGAGATCGCGCGCCTTGGTGAAGAACTGCGCGGCGGCCGGGAACTGCTTGGCCTGATACGCGAAGTCACCGCGGAAATAGTTGAACTTGCCCAGTTCGGCCTGCGGCGTCTTGGGGTTGGCGAGCAGCACGTCCAGTGCGCGGATCGCGCTCGGATTGTCGTTGCTGCCGGCAGCGGCGGCCAGGCGGAACGAAGCCGCATAATATTTCTCGTCGTCATTCTGCGACACGGCGTCGAGCGCATCGATGCGCGCCTTCACGCCGGCCCAATCCTTCGCCTCGACCAGCTTCTGCACTTCGGCTGCGGACTTGCGCCATGCGTCGCTGACCTTGAGGCCGCCAGCTTCTTCCTTCTTCTTCTGCGCCAGCGCGGGCGATCCGGCCACGAACGCCGGCACACCCATCAACAGCACCGCGGCCAACGCAGCTTTCGAAACAGACTTCATCCAGGACTCTCCTTACGCAGCAAGCGTAGCAACAAGGGGCGACTGCCGCTCTAATATCCCACTCGCCCCGGTCAAGGCGAAGCGCACGGCTCGCCTCTCGCACCGTGACGCTGAACGCATTTTGAACACGGATGATCCACAGCATTCCTCGCGCGTGTACGCGCGCATGCGCGGGCGCGGGGTTGGCAGGTGGTGAGCGGCCCGCTAGAGCGGTCGCGAACCTGAAACAATCCTCGAAAGCGCTGAAACTTGACCGACGAGACTGTCCTCGCCGACCACTCGGACATAACGCCCATCTCGATCGTCGACGAGATGAAGACCAGCTATCTCGATTACGCGATGAGCGTCATCGTGGCGCGCGCCCTGCCCGACGTCCGCGACGGCCTGAAACCGGTCCACCGCCGCATCCTCTATGCCGCGCAAGAGGGCGGCTACCTGCCTGGCCGCGCCTATCGCAAGTCCGCCCGCCTCGTCGGTGACGTGATGGGTAAATATCACCCGCACGGCGACAGCTCGATCTACGACGCGATGGCGCGCATGGCGCAGGACTGGGCGATGCGCGTGCCGTTGATCGACGGCCAGGGCAATTTCGGCTCGATGGACCCTGATCCGCCCGCCGCGATGCGCTACACCGAAGCACGGCTCGCCAAGGTAGCGATGTCGCTGCTCGACGACATCGACAAGGATACCGTCGATTTCCAGGACAATTACGACGGCTCCGAAAGCGAACCGACGGTCCTCCCCGCCCGTTATCCCAACCTTCTGGTCAACGGCGCCGGCGGCATCGCCGTCGGCATGGCGACCAACATCCCGCCGCACAATCTGGGTGAGGTGATCGACGCCTGCCTGGCGTACATGGAAAACGGCGCGGTCACCGCCGAAGAATTGATGGAGATCGTGCCGGGGCCGGACTTTCCCACCGGTGCGCTGATCCTCGGCCGCTCGGGCTGCCGCAGCGCCTACACCTCGGGCCGCGGCTCGATCATCGTGCGTTCGCGTCACGCCTTCGAACAACGCGGCGACCGCCGCTCGATCGTGCTCACCGAAATTCCGTACCAGCAGGGCAAGAACGCGCTGGTCGAGAAGATCGCCGAGGCCGCGAAGGAAAAGCGGGTCGACGGTGTGAGCGACATTCGCGACGAATCCAGCCGCGAAGGCGTGCGCATCGTCATCGACCTGAAACGCGATGCGACGCCGGAAGTCGTGCTCAACCAGATCTGGCGCAACACGCCGGCGCAGTCGAGCTTTCCGGCCAACATGCTGGCGATCCGCGGCGGCCGGCCCGAACTGCTCAATCTGCGCGACATCATCGAAGCGTTCGTCCGCTTCCGCGAACAGGTCATCACGCGCCGTTCGAAATTCGAACTGGCCAAGGCGCGTGACCGTGCGCACATCTTGCTCGGTCTCGTCATCGCGGTCACCAACCTGGACGAAGTGGTCCGGATCATCCGCGGCTCGTCCAGCCCCGTCGAGGCGCGCGAGAAGCTGCTCATGCGTGAATGGCCGATCGCCGAGATCGCGTCCTATATCCGCCTGGTCGAAGCGGTCGAAACCGAAATCACCGGGGACGTTTACCGCCTGTCCGACATCCAGGTCCGGGCGATCCTCGACCTGCGCCTCCACCGCCTCACCGCGCTGGGCCGCGACGAGATCGGCGACGAACTCAAGCAACTTGCCGACTCGATCGCCGAGCTGCTCGAGATCCTGGCCAACCGCGCGAAGCTTTACGAAGTGATGCGCGAGGAGTTCGTCGCCGTCCGTGATCAGTATGCGACCCCGCGCCGCACCGAAATCGCCGCCGCCGCCGACGGGATCGAGGACGAAGACCTGATCGAGCGCGAGGACATGGTCGTCACCGTGACCATGCAGGGCTATATCAAGCGTACGCCGCTCGACGCCTTCCGCGCCCAGGCGCGCGGCGGCAAGGGCCGCGCCGGCATGGCGACAAAGGACGAGGATGTCGTCACCGAGCTGTTCGTGACCTCCACTCACACCCCGGTGCTGTTCTTCTCCACGCTCGGCCGCGTCTATCGCATGAAGGTGTGGAAGCTGCCCGAAGGCGGCATCAACACCCGTGGCCGTCCGATGATCAACCTCCTGCCGCTGGCGGCGGGTGAGACGATCTCGACCGTGCTCCCGCTACCGGAAGACGAGAATGAGTGGGGTAATCTCCACGTCATGTTCGCCACGGCGAAGGGCAATGTGCGCCGCAACAGCATGGACGCCTTCACCAACGTGCCCTCGAACGGCAAGATCGCCATGAAGTTCGAAGGCGAGGATGAAGACGATCGCCTGATCGGCGTCGCCCTGCTCAACGAGGGTGACGACGTCCTGCTCGCCACGCGACAGGGCCGCGCGATCCGCTTCGCCGGTGACGAGGTGCGCGAATTCCAGAGCCGCAACTCCACCGGCGTGCGTGGCATGCGGCTGGCTTCGGGCGACGAGGTCATCTCGCTCTCCGTGCTACACCGCGTCGGTGTTGCCGACCAGGACGAGCGCGAGGACTATCTGCGCCACGCACCGTGGAAGGCGGAGGATACCGAAGGCACGCGTCAGCCGCGCCGCATGGATCAGCCCCGCTTCGAAGAACTCCGTGCCAAGGAGCAGTTCATCCTGACGGTCTGCGCCAATGGCTATGGCAAGCTTTCCTCGGCCTATGAGTATCGCCGCACCGGTCGCGGCGGTCAGGGCATCACCAATATCGACAATATCGCGCGCAACGGACCTGTGGTCGCGAGCTTCCCGGCAACGAAGGTTCAGCAGCTGATGCTTGTGACCGACCAGGCGAAGCTCATTCGCCTGCCGCTCGACAGCCTGCGCATCATCAGTCGCGGATCGGCCGGAGTGCGCCTGTTCAACGTCGCTCAGGACGAGCACGTCGTTTCGGCCGCCCGTATCGAGGAGACAGAGGAGGATGCCGAGATCAATCTGGCCGATGGCGATAGCGCGGTCGAGCCCGTTCCGGACGCCATGCCGGGCGACGATCTCGCCGCTGGACCAGAGGACGGCGAGTAGGTCGAACTTGCACAGAGCGAACTCCCGGTCTTTGCGCCGGGAGGCCGCTTGCCAGCGATCCAATCGGTCGCCGATGCGTTGAGCGAGGTGAACCAGGAGTGACGCGATGCATCCCACCACCGCTTACAAAGTCCTTACCGCAGAGCAGATGGCCGCCCTCGAGGCCAACACGTTCAAGGGCGCGCCGGTCGATCTTGCGGACGGCTATATTCACCTGTCCACTGCCGACCAGTTGACCGAAACGGTCGACAAGCATTTCGCCGGCCAGACCGACCTTTATGTCGCGGCCGTCGATCTCGCGACGCATGGCAAGGCAATCCGCTGGAAAGAATCGCGCGGCGGCGCCGAATTCCCGCACCTTTATGGTCGGCTAACGCTGGAGACGGTGGTAGCCTATAGCCCACTGGAGCGGGAGGACGATGGCAGCGTCAGGCTTCCGGTGACGGGATAGGCCGCTCCGATACGCTCTCGCACTTCGCCCGGCACGCCGAAATCCTCGATGGGCGCACCCAGGCCGTGGATACCCGCCGCTTCGCGCTGGATCAGATAGGCGTGTGCCGCCTCGGCCGCTGCCTGCAACAGCGCTGCGCGGTCTTTGCCCTCCCCCGCACGCAGCCGGGCCAACGCGGCCTCCAGCGACTTTCCCGCGCGACCCAGCGTTGCCGCTTTTTCAGACAATATTTCGCGCTGAACTTCCTGATACACGTCTCCCGAACGCGACTTGCTCGACAGGATGCGGGGCGGCCGGATGCTCATGCTGGCGATAGGGCATCGGCGAACAGGTCCTCCACCGTTACGCCTTCCCCTTCCGCCGCGATCAGCAGCGTGCGATGGCACATGCCCGGCTCGCGCTCGAAACACAGCAATGCGCTGGGCCTTTCGGCGATCAGGTCGCGCATCCTTGCCGCCGCCGCCTGCGCCTCGGGCAGTTCGAGTTGCCCGGCATAGACGGCTTCAAGGGTCGCACGATCCCCCTTCTTCGCCGCATCCCGTCCCGGCTTGGGCGTGCCCAGCGCTTTTAGATGCACATAGCCGATCCCGCGCTCGGTCAGTGCCGCCGCCAGGGATGACTTCGAGAATCCAGGCCTGCGCGACAGTGGCAGCTGGCGGACGTCGATCACTTGCTCGACACCGGCACGCACGAGTGCTGAAAGGAACGAGTCCATTGTCGCTCCTTCATACCCGATCGTGAACACCTTCATCGTTTCAATCACCAATGACCCGATCAATTTTCGCAAGTTACTGTAACAACCACTGCCCGATGGTGCCGACTATCCGATACGAAGGCATTCATCCCAGCGTGGGGCGAGATGGAAACGCATTGCAACGTCAACCGCTCCACTTGCGCGCTCGTCATGCGCTACGGCACCCGCTTGTCCGACGACGCCAGGGTCTGAACCACACCCCATGCAATCAGCGCCTGTCCTGCGAAATACAGCGGCCAGATCAGCAAGGCCGGCAGCGGCGAACCCGCCAGCGGCCCCACCTCCGCAAAAATCAGCAAATCGGATGCCACGAACAGCATCGCGCCGACCCCGACGCGATAACGCGGGAAGCGGCTGGTCCACGCGGATGCCGCCATGCCGCCCAGCAGCAGGGCATAGACGCAGACACCCAGATCGCCGCCGGTCAAGATCGCCGAGATCAACGTGACCAGCGGCACCAGCGCCCAGCTCAGCAGCCGCTGGCTCCTGCTGGGTGCCGCGCGCCGGTTACGCAGATACAGCGACATCGCGACGACATGGCCTGCCGCGAACGCCGTGCCGCCAAGCACGAAGCCATGCGTCTGCAACAACAAGTCGCCGATCGCACCCAATGCCAGCGCAGCAGCGATCAGTGCGCCGTCGCGGTCCCGCGCCGACTTCGCTGCCCATGCCGCCAGCAGCGCGACGCCGACGGTCTTCCACGCCGCCTGCCCCGTGTCGGGCGTCACGATGCCCCAGCCGACAAGCGAGTAGCTCGCGCCCGCCAGGACCGCGCACCAGAACAGCCACCGCATCGCCTTCCCCTCGCACGCCGCTTCGCCTAACCGATGCCGCATGAGTGATTACCAAGTCCATATCATCGGCGGCGGACTCGCCGGATCGGAGGCCGCATGGCAACTCGCCAATGCCGGCGTGCGCGTGAAGCTGTCCGAAATGCGCGGGGCCGAATTAAAGGACGGGGGCGACATGACCCCGGCTCACCATACGGACGGCCTTGCTGAACTCGTCTGCTCCAACAGCTTCCGGTCCGACGACGCCAACAGCAATGCGGTGGGCCTGCTCCATCAGGAAATGCGCGCGCTCGGCTCGATCATCATGGCCCAGGGGGATGCGCACAAGGTGCCGGCCGGGTCGGCGCTGGCGGTGGACCGCGAACATTTTTCTGCCGGTGTCACCGCCGCGCTCGCCGCTCACCCCAACATCGCCATCGTGCGCGAGCGCGTCGACCAGTTGCCGGCCGAAGGACTCACCATCGTCGCCACCGGGCCGCTCACCGCGCCCGCTCTTGCGGACAGCATCGGCAACGCCACGGGCAAGGACAGCCTTGCCTTTTTCGATGCCATTGCGCCCATCGTCCATCGCGACAGCATCGACATGGAAAAGGCCTGGCTGCAATCGCGCTGGAACAAGGTTGGACCGGGCGGAGACGGCAAGGACTATATCAACTGCCCGCTCACCAAGGATCAGTATCTCGCCTTCCACCAGGGCCTGCTCGACAGCGAGAAGACCGAGTTCAAGGAATGGGAGAACGTCCCCTATTTCGAGGGTTGCATGCCGATCGAGGTGATGGCGGCGCGCGGCGTCGACACGCTGCGCTATGGCCCAATGAAGGGCGTCGGCCTGGATGACCCGCGCACCGCGACGCCGGGTTTCCCGAACGGCCGCTGGCCCTATGCTTGCGTCCAGCTGCGGCAGGACAATGCCAGCGGCACGCTGTGGAACATGGTCGGGTTCCAGACCAAGCTCAAACATGCCGAGCAGGTGCGCCTGTTCCGCACCATCCCCGGCCTGGAAAACGCCGAATTTGCGCGGCTCGGCGGCCTGCATCGCAATACGTTCATCCGCTCACCCGAACTGCTCGACCCCACACTGCGGTTGAAAGCGCGCCCGCATATCCGCTTCGCAGGCCAGGTGACGGGGTGCGAAGGCTATGTCGAGAGTGCCGCCATCGGCCTGTTGGCGGGGCGGTTCGCAGCGGCAGAAATCCTGGGGCATGAGCTGACACCGCCACCGGTCGAAACTGCACTCGGCGCACTGCTCGGCCACATCACTGTGGGTGCCGACGCAGAAACCTATCAGCCGATGAACATCAATTTCGGCCTCATGCCACCAATCGAGGGGCGAACGAAAAAGGCGGATCGGAAGCTTATGTACACGACCCGCGCCCGCGCCGCGCTTCAGCCGTGGCTTCAAACGCTGTAGTCAATCCGCAGCCTCGGCCAGCGCCTTTGCCACCGCCTCACGGCAGTCGCACTTCGGCGCGGCTTTGGATTTGCGCTTGGGCGCCGTGGTGGCGAATTCGGTCCGGGTCAGCATGCCCGAATGGTCGGCGTCGGCATTGGTAAAGCGCTTGATACCGCTCACCGCCCATTCTTCGAACGACAGCTTGCCGTCACCGTTCCGGTCAAGCTTGGCAAAGGCCTTGCGTCGCGGCTCGAGCAGTTCGGCCAGCGTTATCGTGTCGCTCCGATCCTTGTCGTAGCGGTCGAACCGCTTCTGCTCGCGCGTTCGGTCGCTCGCACGGGGAACCGTGGGGAGCGCGGGCAGCGGCTCCGCTTCCACGGCCGGGCCGTCAACGGGGAGGCGCTTCGCCTCGGGCGGAGGCGGCAGCGGCTCGGACGTCGCGCGACTCTGGAACAGGAACACACCGGCCGCCGCCATCAGCAATGCGGCAATACCGCCTACCAGATACCGCCACATCGCCCGCCTCCTCTGTCGCGTTCAGGCTAACGCGTCCCGCGGCCAGAGCAAGCCGTCACCGCCCGGTCATGCGATGCCACAAGGCGCGCGCAACCCGGCGCGGCGCGCCCCGCGGAACACCGGCCAGATCCAGCCGGGCAAGGTGAGCCATCGCGCCCAGCGCACGGCCATTCCGGCTCCAGTGCCGACCCAGCGTGGCCTGCAAGGCTTTATCTGCGGCACTGCGCACCCGCGCCGCTTCATCCGCGTCGCTGATCTTGAGCGCCAGATCGGCAAGCGCCCATCCTTCACCGGCCAGGCGCACCGGATCGTCTGCGGCGGCCCTGGCGACCTGCCCCGCAGCAGCGAACAGCGCAGCCCCGCGCACAGCGAACCGCGCGACTGCCGCCTCGTCCAGCTCATCGTTCAGCAGCTCGCCCCATGCGTCCGCCACCACCGCCAGGTCACCGCCGCGCACGCCTTGCGCGATCACATCGTCGGCAAGCGCCTGGAGCACGGGTTCGGCCGGAGAGGCCGAGACGTCGAGACCGGCAATGGCTTCCTGCCACCATTTCAGACGTATCTGCCCCAGCATCGGCTCGCTGGTGGTCCGCACCGTGTCCGCCAGTCGGTCGTCAAGCGCTAGCATGGCGGCGAGCGCCCGCGACGAGACAGCATCCGGCGCGTAGGTCAACACCAGCGCTCGCTCGGGATCGTCACCCCCCATCATGCCCCCGCACAACCAATGGTAAGCGCCGCCTTAACCATCCGCCTTCAATCCACGTTAGCGGCAGGCACCGCATGTTCGGCCCGTGTACCGAAAAGTTGGACGGCATGAGTAAGCGTGAATCGACATGGGCAGCAGCCGGGTGGCTTGCCCGGCTGGGCAGCGACGTGCGCGCGAATACCGCCGCAATCGTTGCGATCTCGCTTATTCCCTTGGCGGGAATGGTCGGCGGCGGCGTGGACATCAGCCGCATGTACATCGTCAAGACGCGGCTGCAACATGCCTGCGACGCCGGCGCGCTCGCCGGCCGCAAGCAGATGGGCGGCGGCATCTGGTCCTACAACAATTACGAAGCGCGCGCAGCCGCCGAAAAGTTCTTCGACGCGAACATCCAGCAGAGCCCATACGGCGCGAGCGACGTTACGAAGAGCTTCACGGAAAACGCCGGAAAGGTCAGCGGCGTCGCCTCCGCGACCTTGCCGATGACGATCATGCGCATCTTCGGGCGCTCGAACGAGACGCTCAGCGTGACCTGCGACGCTGAAATGCGGCTGCCGAACACTGACGTCATGTTCGTGCTCGACACGACCGGTTCGATGGACGGCAAGGCGGTAAGTACCGACCCGGATACCAAGATCCAGGCGCTGCGCACGGCAGTCAAATGTTTCTACGAGATCGTCGCACGGCTCGACACGTCGGCTACCTGCACCGGCGGCGCGCCGAGCGGCGGGACTGGCGATCAGGTGCAGATCCGCTTCGGTTTCGTGCCTTATGCCACCAACGTAAATGTCGGTCGCCTCCTGCCGACCAGCTATTTCCCCGACGCCTGGGACTATCAGACGCGCAGGGCACGCTGGAATGTCAGCAGCGGCAGCACGACCACCTTTGGCCCGACAGTGTCCACGCCGGGGCCGACCGGCTCGGGCAACAGCGAGTGGAGTTCGCCTACTCAGGTGAGCCAGCATCTGTTCGCCTGCCCTTCGTTGACGAACCAGAACGATGTGCCAGGCAACTTCGTGATCGACACGACCCCCACAATCGCGAACGGCATTCGCACGTGGGAGACGCGCACCTACACTCGCGTCAACATCATGCAGAGCTGCACGGGCAATGTCCTCGTCCGTAACCTCATGTCCCAGATTCAGGGCACCGGCACCTACACCACGGTGGTGTATACACAGACAGTCACGACGGCCCAAAACCGCACCTTCGCGGGCTGGGACTATGACAAATGGTCGATCAATATCTCCGGGCTTAAGAACGGCACGGAGTGGCGCGACAGTTTTGTCGTGCCCGAGATGGCCGACAACGGTGCCGACCTGACCGTTGCCTGGAATGGCTGCATCGAGGAACGGCAAACCGTCAGCGGTACGAACTTCAACCCGATTCCCGCGGGTGCCAAGGATCTCGACATCGATTCAGTGCCTGTGCCGGGTGACGTCTCCACGATGTGGAAGCCGGCGCTGGCGCCGATCATATATCATCGTCGCACCGGCACCGGGAACACCTACACGCTCAATCGCGTGACCGTCGGCACCGCCCCCAGTTTCACCATTCCCCGGGCCGATGCGACTTGCCCTTCGGCCGGGCGCAAGCTGCAAAGCTGGCCATCGGCAAGCGCCTTTGACGATTATGTCGACGGACTGATCACCGGCGGCAACACCTATCACGACATTGGCCTGCTGTGGGGCGCGCGCCTCATGTCGCCAACGGGCATCTTCAGGGCGGAGAACCAGTTCACGCCCAAGGGCGCGGAGATCGAGCGTCACCTCATCTTCATGACCGACGGCGACACCCAGACCAGCACGGCCAACTATGCCGCCTATGGCCAGCCCTGGTACGATCGCCGCAACATATCTTCGGTCGGGGCCAGCCCGGGCGATGTCGGCATGAATGACGAGGTGAATGCCCGCTTCACGGCGCTGTGTACCGCGATCAAGAACAAGAACATTACGCTGTGGGTTATCTCGTTCGGCAGCGGATCGAACACCACGACCGAAACGCGGCTGCAGAATTGTGCAAGTTCGGGTCGCTATTTCGTGGCGCGGGACTCCGCCACGCTGCAATCCACCTTCCGCTCGATTGCGGACCAGATATCGCAATTGAGGCTGACCCGTTGATGGGGCGGCATCGCGACCAGCGTCCCCGCTTGCCGGGGTTGGCCGGCGATCGAGCCGGCGTTACTGTTGTCGAGTTCGCGCTCGTCGCGCCGGTATTGTGCCTGGTCCTGCTCGGGGCATTCGACATCTCGCACACGCTATATGCCCGTGCCGCGCTGCAGGGCATCGTTCAGAAAACGGCGCGCGATTCGTCGCTGGAAAGCGGCGCCGACACGGCAGAGCAGACCGCGCTCGACAACAAGGTGAAGGATCAAGTCCGCGCGCTGGCTAACAATGCCACGATCGACATCACGCGTCGTTTCTACCGGACCTTCAGCGAAGCCGCCGCGGCCAAGGCCGAAGTGTTCACGGACACCAACGGCAACGGCAGGTGCGATGCCGGTGAGCCGTACGAGGATGCCAACGGCAACAGCAACTGGGACAAGGACGGCGGAAGCGCTGGCCAGGGCGGCGCAAAGGATGCCACGCTTTACACCGTCACCATGACCTACCCGCGCTTTTTCCCGATTTACAAGCTGGTCGGCGGATCGGACACGACGAAGCTCACCGCCTCGACCGTGCTGCGTAACCAGCCTTACAGCGATCAGGGCAGCTATGGCGCCATTCAGGTGCGCAATTGCCCGTGAACCGCCGCATCTTCAACCTGTCACGTCGTCTTTGGAAGGATCGCAGCGGTGTTGCCCTGCTCGAGTTCGGCATGACGCTGCCGATCCTGTTGTTGCTCAGCCTGACCGGGGCGGAATTGACCAACTATGTCATCACGCGAATGCGCGTCAGCCAGATCGCGCTCCATCTGGCCGACAACGCCGCGCGCATCGGGTCGGGCAGCCAGTTGCAGGCCAAGCAGATTACCGAGGCCGATATCAATGACCTGCTGACCGGCGCCGGGCTGCAGGCCGGCGAACTCGATCTTTACCGCAATGGTCGGGTTATCATCTCGAGCATCGAACCCTCGATCGTCAATCCGGCCAATTCGCGAATTCGCTGGCAACGGTGCCGGGGCAGCAAGACGACGCGCGCATCGACGTATCCAACTGCGGCGCAGCGCGCCGCCGGGGCGACCAACGACAATCTTCCTGGCATGGGTCCCGATGGCCGCCAGGTCACGGCTCCGCCCTATGGCGTCACCATGTTCGTCGAAGTATATTATGAATATCAGCCGCTGGTGAAGACATCCCTGTCGCCCACCCGCGACATGACCGAGATCGCGTCGATGATGGTCCGCGATCGTCGCGACACTGTGGGCGGCGCCAATGGCGTGTATCAGGTAAGCGGCGTAACGCCCTCCACCTGCTGACCGCCCCCCGCCAACACAGGGGCGATCAAACAGGCAAATCGCTCTGGTTAAGGGTGACGCCCCGCCTTAGCGGTACGTCACCTTCTTCACCGCTGCCACGACCTTGTCGGCAGTGATCAGCGCCAGTTTTTCCAGGTTCGCGGCATAGGGCAGCGGGACGTCCTCGTTCGTGACGCGCACGACCGGCGCGTCGAGATCGTCGAAGCCCTCTTCCATCGCGATCGTCACGATCTCCGACGCGATCGAGCAGGCCGGCCAACCTTCCTCGACCACCACCATGCGGTTGGTCTTCTTCAGGCTCTCAAGCACCGTTTCCTTGTCGAGCGGGCGCAGCGTGCGCAGGTCGATGACCTCTGCCTCGACGCCCTCGCCAGCCAGCGTCTCGGCCGCTTCCAGCGCGACGCCGACGCCGATCGAATAGGATACGATCGTCACGTCCTTGCCCTCGCGAACGATGCGCGCCTTTCCGATCGGCAGCACCCAGTCGTCAAGCTTGGGCACTTCGAAGGTGCGGCCGTACATCAGCTCGTTCTCGAGGAACACGACTGGATCTTCCGACCGGATCGCGGCCTTCAGCAGTCCCTTGGCATCGGCTGCGTCATAGGGCGCGATCACAATCAGGCCCGGCACGCTTGCATACCAGGGGCCATAATTCTGTGAGTGCTGCGCACCCACGCGGCTCGCCGCGCCGTTCGGGCCGCGGAACACGATCGGGCAGCGCATCTGGCCGCCGGACATATAGTTGGTCTTGGCTGCCGAGTTGATGATGTGGTCGATCGCCTGCATGGCGAAGTTGAACGTCATGAACTCGATGATCGGGCGAAGGCCGCCCATCGCCGCGCCGGTGCCGACGCCGGCAAAGCCGTACTCGGTGATCGGCGTGTCGATCACGCGCTTGGCGCCGAACTCGTCCAGCAGGCCCTGCGTCACCTTGTACGCGCCCTGATATTCGGCGACTTCCTCGCCCATCACGAACACGCGTCCGTCGGCGCGCATTTCCTCCGCCATCGCGTCGCGCAGCGCTTCGCGAACGGTGACCTTCACCATCTCGGTACCGGCAGGCACTTCGGGATCGGCGACCGACGCCGCCTTGTCGCTGGCCAGCTGCTTGGTGCCGCTATCGGCCTTTTTGGGGCCGCCATCTTCGCCAGCGTCGGACTCAGCTGCCTTCTGCTCCTGCGCCGGCGCTTCCGCCTTGGGCGCTTGCGCAGCCGCCGGTTCAGCGGAGGCGTCTGCGCCCTCGCCCGCGATCGTCGCGATCACGGTGCCGACCTTCACGCCGTCGGTGCCCTCGGCGACCAAGATCTTCGACAGCGTGCCCTCATCAACCGCCTCGAATTCCATCGTCGCCTTGTCGGTTTCGATCTCGGCCAGGATGTCGCCCGACCGGATCGTGTCGCCTTCCTTGACCAGCCACTTGGCCAGCGTGCCCTCTTCCATCGTGGGCGAGAGCGCCGGCATCTTCAGTTCGATCGCCATCTCAGTACGTTCCTACCAGCACGTCGGTATACAGCTCGGCCGGATCGGGTTCCGGCGTCTGTTCGGCAAAGTCGGCGCTTTCGTTCACCGCCCTGCGGATCTCCTGCTCGATGGGCTTGAGTTGATCCTCGGTGACGCCGAGCTTCTCCAGCTCCTTCTTCACGCCCTCGATCGGGTCGGAATTGTCGCGCATCGCCTGCACTTCGTCACGCGAACGGTACTTCGCCGGATCGGACATCGAATGGCCACGATAGCGATAGGTCTTCATCTCGAGGATGATCGGCCCCTTGCCAGCGCGAACCCAAGCCAGCGCTTCCTCGGCCGCGCCGCGGCAGGCGAGCACGTCCATGCCATCGACCTGAATGCCCGGGATACGGAAGCTTTCGCCGCGCTTGTACAGCTGGTCCTCAGCCGACGAGCGGTTGACGCTGGTGCCCATTGCATACTGGTTGTTCTCGATCACATAGATGATCGGCAGCTTCCACAGCTCGGCCATATTGAAGCTTTCGTACACCTGGCCCTGGTTGGCGGCGCCATCGCCGAAATAGGCCATGGCGACGCCGCCGTCCTCATTGTACTTGTGCGCGAAGGCGAGGCCGGTGCCGAGCGAGACCTGCGCGCCGACGATGCCGTGGCCGCCATAGAACTTCTTCTCGGTCGAGAACATGTGCATCGACCCGCCCTTGCCGCGCGAGATGCCGGCAGCGCGGCCGGTTAGCTCGGCCATGATCTCCTTGGGATCGATGCCATAGGCAAGCATGTGGCCATGGTCGCGATAGCCGGTGATCACGCTGTCCTTCTCACCGTCCAGCGCCGACTGCAGCCCGACGGCGACCGCTTCCTGCCCGATATAGAGGTGGCAGAAACCGCCAATGAAGCCGAGCCCATAGAGCTGCCCGGCCTTCTCCTCAAAGCGGCGGATCAGCAGCATCTGCCGATAGAATTCGAGCAGTTGCTCCTTAGACGCTTCGAACCGCTTGGGTTCGTTTGGACGCTCGCGGTTTGTCACCGGCGGTTCAACAGAAAGGCTTTTAGCAGGCGATTTGGCCACGATGTCCTCATCCTGGGGAAAGATGGAACGCGGCCTATAGGCCGGTTGCCCGGACACGGCAATGCTAACGCTGGCGTAAAGCTGGAAAGTCGCGAAGGCCGCTCAGTTCAGCGGGACGATGACCTCATCGGGATGCACGACGTTGAGCTTCTTGCGGGTCAGTTCGTCGACCATGTCGGGGTCCGCCCCCTTCTGATCGAGCAGCGCGACGCGGTTGCGCAGGTCCGCCCGCTGCTTCTCCAACTTGGCGAGTTCGGACTGCTTCGCCGCCTGCTGGCGCTTATAGTCGCCATAGACCAAAATGCCGTTCGGGCCGAGCACCGCCGAATAGGCGAAAAAGCCCATGAAGATGATCGCCACCGCAGGCAGGCCTGCGCGGGTCAGATAGGTCTTCAAAGGGATCGGCCGTGCCATCCCGCTGTTTTGACGCAACGCGACTCGCGGATCAAGCCCGCGCAGACGCGCTGCGTTCAAAAATCAAGCCGATTCGACTGCGGAACGATTCAGCGCAGGATCGAGCGGCCGGCATAGACGGCCGCGTCGCCCAGTTCCTCCTCGATGCGGATCAGCTGGTTGTACTTGGCCAGCCGGTCGGAGCGAGCAAGGCTGCCGGTCTTGATCTGCCCGCAGTTGGTCGCGACGGCGAGGTCGGCGATCGTCGCATCCTCGGTCTCGCCCGACCGGTGCGACATGACGGCCGTGTAAGCCGAGCGCTGCGCCAGGCTGACCGCTACCAGCGTCTCGGTCAACGTTCCGATCTGATTGACCTTGACCAGCAGCGAGTTGGCAAGGCCCTTTTCGATGCCCATCGCAAGGCGCTTGGGGTTGGTGACGAACAGATCGTCGCCGACCAGCTGAACCTTACCGCCCACCTTGTCGGTCAGCGCCTTCCAGCCCTCGAAATCGTCCTCGCTCATGCCGTCTTCGATCGACAGGATCGGATAGGCCGAGCACAGGTCGGCAAGGTAGTCGGCCATCTCGACCGGCGAGAGCGACAGGCCCTCACCCGAAATTTCGTACTTGCCGTTCTTGAAGAACTCGGTCGCGGCGCAGTCCAGCGCCAGCATCACGTCGTCGCCGGGCTTGTAGCCGGCCTTTTCGATGCTGGTCATGATGAAGTCGAGCGCCTCGCGCGTGCTTGCGATGTTCGGGGCGAAACCGCCCTCGTCGCCGACTGAGGTGGCGAGGCCGCGATCGTGCAGGCCCTTCTTCAGCGTGTGGAAGATTTCCGCGCCGCAACGCACCGCTTCGGCGAGGCTTTCCGCCCCCACCGGCATGACCATGAACTCCTGGAAGTCGATCGGATTGTCGGCATGTTCACCACCGTTGATGATGTTCATCATCGGCACCGGCAGGACATGCGAAGAAACCCCGCCGACATAGCGATACAGCGGCAGGCCACGCGCATCGGCCGCAGCCTTGGCCACGGCGAGCGACACGCCCAAGATCGCATTCGCGCCCAGCCGGCCCTTGTTCTCGGTGCCGTCCAGCTCGATCATGGCATAATCGATCTCGGCCTGGTCCTCCGCGTCGAGGCCCGTGATCTCCTCGGCGATCTCGCCGTTCACGCCTTCGATTGCCTCCAGCACCCCCTTGCCGAGATAGACCGATTTGTCCCCGTCGCGTTTTTCCACCGCTTCATGGGCACCGGTAGACGCGCCCGATGGAACCGCGGCTCGACCGAAACTGCCATCTTCCAGCAGCACATCGACCTCTACCGTCGGGTTGCCGCGGCTATCAAGGATCTGGCGTGCATGGATGTCGATGATTGCGGTCACGTAACGGTCTCCCTACCTTGTGCCCCACTGGCGTCGCGCGGGCCTGTATCCGGTTCGTCGCGCCCGGGCAAATCATCGCGGGTGACGGGAACCCTCCCGCGCCGGCATGGTTGAGGGACAAACGGCAGAAAGGTCTGTGAGCGATGGCTGACGAAAACTTCCCGGGGACCTCCCCCGCTACCCCCAGCGTCGACCCGGCGACGGACGCCCTCGTCGTGGCCGAGCCTGCGGCGCAGGACGACGCAAAGCGCAACGCTGGCCAGTTCGCGCGTGAAGAGGCGAGCAAGCTGCTCGGCCAGGCGAGCGACAAGGCGCGCTCGTTCGCGGATACCGGAAAGGATCGCGCGACCGGCGCCCTTGACGAGTTCTCGACCTTGATGCGCGATGCTGCGGCGTCGGTGGATGATAAGCTGGGCGAACAATACGGCGCCTATGCCCGGAGTGCGGCAGATCAGATTTCGGGCTTTGCGGAATCCCTGCGCGGCAAGCAGGTCGACGACCTCCTCGAAGACGCGCGCGGCTTCGTCAAGAAAAGTCCGGCTGTTGCCGTGGGTGTGGCGGCCGGTGTCGGCTTCGTCCTGGCGCGACTGCTCAAATCCGGCCTCGATGCTGCGGGCGACCTTGCCGACAAGGGCGATACCGGCTCGACCAAGGCCTGACCGGAAAGGCGGGGCGAGTGGACGTTCGCGAAGATCAGGACGAGAGCATCGGCGCGCTCGTTACGCGGCTGATTGCCGATGGGCGCGGTTATGCGGCGGCGGAGGCAGGATATTGGCGCGCGCTGGTCGTCGATCGGCTTGCCGATGTCAAAAGCCTGACGATCCTTGGCTGCACGGCGCTGCTGCTCGTCAACGCTGCCGTCATCGCGCTGATCGTCGGCGCGCTGCTATCGCTCGCGACGCTCGTCGGGCCGGGCCTGGCGACGTTGCTGGTCGTGCTGGTGACGCTCGCGATTGCCGGGCTGCTCGGCTGGCTGGCGCTTAGGCATTGGCGGCGCGTAACCAGACCGAGGCAGGAACCATGAACGACGCCCCCACCTCACCCGTCGAAGCCCGGGCGCGCAGCATTGCCGCTCGCGCGCAATTCCTCGCCACGCTGGACGAGGCCAAGCACAAGCTCAGCCCGGCGACATTGGCATCCAACACCGTCGGCAGCGTCAAGGACAATGTCGTGCGCGGAACGGTCGAGACGGTTCGGACGAAGCCGGGCACCGTCGCTGCCGTGGCCGGGGCCGCCATGTTGTTCCTCGCGCGCAAGCCCCTCGCCCGCCTGATCCGCTCAGGATCGGACGAGTCTCAGGATTCATCGAACAAGAAGCGCCACACGGAAGGACCGAGCACATGAGTGAGTCGAACCAGAACCAGACCGGGGCTCAGCAGCAATCGCGCCGCCAGCAGGCGAGCGCGCAGATCCAGGACAATCCGCTGGCACTGGTCGCTGGCGGCGTGGCGCTGGGCGTTGTGCTCGGCGCGCTGATCCCTCGCCCGACCAGGGAGCGTGAGTTGCTCGCACCGGTCGGCAAGCGCATTGCCGAGGGTGCAAGCGCGGCCGCGAGCGCCGCACGCGACGCGGGCAAGGCCGAAATCGACGCCATCCTTCCGCCGCGCGACGCGGCGAAGGAACAGATCGGCAAGATCATCGGCAACGCCCTGACTGCGGCCAAAGACGCAGCGTCAGCCAAGACCGCCTGATCGCGGGGCCGTCCGGACGCGGCCTTGAGCGCGGTGCAGCATCATCCTAAGGCGTGGCGCATAGCCATTCCCCAGGAGAAATCATGAGCCAGTTGCTGCACCTCGTCTTCGGCGGCCGCGTCAAGGACCCGATGGGTCTGGACTTCGTCGATCCTTCCAACCTCGACGTGGTCGGCATCTTCCCCGATTATGCCAGCGCTGAAAAGGCCTGGCGCGGCGCGGCACAGCGCACCGTCGACGATGCCGAGATGAAATATGTTGTCGTCCATCTGCATCGCTTGATGGAACCGACGCTCTGATCCTTTGCCGCCCCGGCGAAAGCCGGGGTTTCGGGTCGAGAGTTAGCCGCCTGCCGTGCCGGATTCCGGCTTGGCCGGAATGCCGTGCCGGTCAGATGAATTCGATCTTGCTCACTTCGTACCAGCGGTCGCCCGCCGGCACGGTCACTTCGACCTCGTCACCCACCACCTTGCCGATCAGTGCCCGGCCGATCGGCGAGTTGTAGCTGATCCGGCCGGTCTTCACGTCCGCCTCGGCCTGGCCGACGATCTGATACTTCACTTCCTTATCGTCTTCGTCGAGCAGCGTCACCGTGGCCCCGAACACGACCTTGTCACCCGACAGTTCCTTGGGATCGATGATCTGAGCGCGCGACAGCTTGTCCTCGATGTCGGCGATCGTCGCTTCGTTCTGGCCCTGCTGTTCCTTGGCGGCGTGATATTCGGCATTTTCCGACAAGTCGCCATGCGCCCGAGCTTCCTCGATCGCGTCGACGATCAACGGCCGTTCGGATTTCAGGCGCTTCAGTTCCGCCGAGAGCTTCTCATAACCCTCCTGGAGCATCGGCATCTTTTCGACCGTGGCCATCGCTTAATCCTTCGTCAAAACCTCATCCCCAAGCGTGCCGATTTCGGCACGCCCGCACACTAACCTTCGTTGTTGGGGATCAATTGTGCGACTGCGAATAATACGCCTGCAGCGGCCGGACTTCAAGTGACTGGCCACGAAGGCCCGCGATCGCCCGTGCCGCCGCCACGCTCGCCGGCGCGGTCGTGAAATACGGAATTTTGAGCGACAGGGCCGATGCGCGGATCGACTCGCTGTCCTTCAGCGATTGCCAGCCCTCGGTGGTGTTGAAAACCATCGCAATGTCGCCGTCGCGGATGCGGTCGACAATGTGCGGGCGGCCCTGTGCGACCTTGTTGACTCGTTCGACCGGAACGCCCTGAGCCGTCAGGTAATCGGCCGTGCCGCCGGTCGCGACCAGGGTAAAACCCAACTCCGCGAGCAGTCTCGCGCCGGGAAGGACCACCGGCTTGTCGCTGTCCTTGACGCTCACGAACACCGCGCCCTGTTCAGGCAGCACGGTGCCGGCGCCGAGTTGCGATTTATAGAAGGCGATGGGAAAATCGCGATCGATCCCCATGACTTCGCCGGTCGACTTCATTTCCGGCGACAGAACCGGGTCCACGCCGGGGAAGCGCGCAAAGGGGAATACCGCTTCCTTGACCGCGATATGATCGATGTTGCGGTCGATCTTCGGCAGGTCCCTGAGCTTCTCGCCCGCCATCACGCGGCTTGCGATCTTGGCGATGGGCGTGCCGATCGCCTTGGCGACGAACGGTACGGTACGCGAGGCGCGCGGGTTGACCTCGATCAGATAGACGACGCCGTCCTTCACCGCGAACTGGATGTTCATCAGGCCGCGCACGTTCAGCGCGCGCGCCAACGCCTCGGTCTGACGCTCGATCTCGGTGATAACCTCAGCGGGCAGGCTATAGGGCGGGATCGAACAGGCGCTGTCGCCCGAATGGACGCCGGCTTCCTCGATATGCTGCAGCACGCCAGCGACGACCACATCGTCACCATCGGCAATGGCATCGACGTCGACCTCGATCGCGTCGCGAAGATACTGGTCGATCAGCACCGGCGCGTCGCCCGACACCTGCACCGCAGTCTGGATATAGTGATCCAGCTGCTCGGGCGTATCGACGATCTCCATCGCCCGCCCGCCCAGCACGAAGGACGGCCGGGTCAGCACCGGATAGCCGATCCGCTCGGCCACCGCGATCGCTTCGTCGCGGCTGCGTGCAATGCCGTTCGACGGCTGTTTCAGGCCCAGCTTCGATACGAGATCCGCGAACTGCTCGCGATCCTCGGCCAGGTCGATCGCGTCGGGCGAAGTGCCCAGGATCGGGATACCCGCACTCTCCAACGCGCGCGCCAGGTTCAATGGCGTCTGGCCGCCGAACTGAACGATGACGCCGACCAGTTCGCCCTTCGACTGCTCGACGTGCAGGATTTCCAGCACGTCCTCGGCCGTCAGCGGCTCGAAATACAGGCGGTCGGACGTATCGTAATCGGTGCTCACCGTTTCCGGGTTGCAGTTGATCATGATCGTTTCATAGCCCGCATCAGCCAGCGCGAAGCAGGCGTGGCAGCAGCAATAGTCGAACTCGATCCCCTGCCCGATCCGGTTCGGACCACCGCCCAGGATGACGATTTTCCGCCGATCCGACGGTACCGCCTCGCACTCCGGTTCGCCGAAGGATGGGGACTCATAGGTTGAGTACATGTACGGCGTCCTGGCGTCGAACTCGGCCGCGCAGGTGTCGATGCGCTTGAACACCGGGCGCACGCCCAGCTTGTGGCGCAGCGCGCGCACGTCTGCCTCGGTCACGCCGCCGGTCATCGCCTTCACGACCTCACCGATCAGGCCGGACGATCGCGCCATCTGCGCTGCGCCTTCGCGCAAATTCGCCGAGGACAGCGCCAGCCAGGCGAGCCGCTTATCGGAGAAGCCCATCGACTTGAGCTTTCGCATCCCCGCCGCGTCCTGCGGCAGGCCATGGGCGCACACCTCGCGCTCCGCCTCGATGATCTCCGCGATCCGCTCAAGGAACCAGGGGTCGTACGACGCCAGCTGGTTCACCTCTGCGACGGTAAAGCCTTCCCGCAGCGCCTGTGCCGCGACCAGCAGTCGGTCGGGCGAACGTACCGCCAAAGCCGCCTCGATCTCCGCGCGTGGCGCGCCGGCCAGCCGCTCGACATTGTTGAAGCCGGTGAGGCCCGTCTCCAGGCCGCGCAGCGCCTTCTGCATCGATTCATGGATGTTGCGGCCGATCGCCATCACTTCGCCGACCGACTTCATCGCGGTGCCGAGCACAGCTTCGGAGCCCTTGAACTTCTCGAACGCAAAACGCGGGATCTTGGTCACGACATAGTCGATCGTCGGCTCGAATGACGCCGGCGTCGCGCCGGTGATGTCGTTCTCGATCTCGTCCAGCGTATAGCCGACCGCCAGCTTCGCCGCGACCTTGGCGATCGGGAAACCGGTCGCCTTCGACGCCAGCGCCGAGGAACGCGACACGCGCGGGTTCATCTCGATCACGATCAGGCGACCGTCCTTGGGATTCACCGCGAACTGCACGTTCGATCCGCCAGTCTCAACGCCGATCTCGCGCAGCACCGCGATGCTGGCGTTGCGCATGATCTGATATTCCTTGTCGGTCAGCGTCAGCGCGGGCGCGACCGTGATCGAATCGCCGGTGTGCGTGCCCATCGCGTCGACATTCTCGATCGAGCAGATGATGATGCAGTTGTCGTTGCGATCCCGCACGACCTCCATCTCATATTCCTTCCAACCGAGGAGCGATTCCTCGATCAGCACCTCGGTGGTCGGCGACGCGTCCAGCCCCTTGCGGACGATGTCGATGAATTCTTCCTTGTTGTACGCGATGCCGCCGCCGGTGCCGCCCAGCGTGAAGGACGGGCGGATGATCGCAGGCAGGCCCACCTTCTCCAGCCCCTCCAGCGCCTCGGCCTCCGTGTGCGCGATGGCCGAACGGGCAGATTCGAGGCCGATCTTGTCCATCGCCTCACGGAACTTCAGGCGATCCTCGGCCTTGTCGATCGCCTCTGCATCGGCGCCAATCATGATGCAGCCGAACTTCTCCAGCGTGCCATCCTGCGCCAGTGCCAGCGCGGTGTTGAGCGCCGTCTGACCGCCCATCGTGGGAAGGACGGCGTCGGGCCGCTCCTTCTCGATGATCTTCGCCACGACCGCGGGCGTGATCGGCTCGACATAGGTCGCATCGGCCAGTTCGGGATCGGTCATGATCGTCGCCGGGTTCGAATTGACCAGGACGATGCGATAGCCCTCTTCCTTGAGCGCCTTGATCGCCTGCGTGCCCGAATAGTCGAACTCGCACGCCTGGCCGATTACGATAGGACCAGCGCCGATGACGAGGATGGAGGAGATGTCAGTGCGTTTAGGCATCAGGAGCTACGATCTTTCAAACGTCGTGTATCTTCTATCATCTGTTCCCGGAGTTGCGCTTTGCGCTCCTCCGGAAGATCAAGAAGCCACAACCATGCATCGCCGTTGATGCGCCCAGTAAATTCGCCGGTGTTGATTCGGGAGCAAAAACAGGACGCATCAGGTATCTGACCATACAACTCAGACATAAATGTTTTCGGACCATCAGAAAACTCGATAAGATAAGTACCAGGGAAATAATTCCACCAATCTACCACACGCTCATTGTTTTCAATGTACGATTGCACATCATCCGCATCGTAGCTTCGATCCATTGTATTAAATACAAGAATATAGAGGTTGTCGCGAATTTGTAGGCGATTGAGCTTACTCATCATCAGTAACCTTACGATCGACGGCGCGCATGTCCTCCAGGCTCATTAGAGGCGGTTGACTTATGATTGCCGGCAGCGCGCTCATGTCTACTCGTTTGCTATCTCCGAATACTCTCAAGGCCTGATCTCTGAGCCGGCACTCTTCAGACTGAAATAACTGTGGTCTATCACAGTATTTCAAAAATAGATACAGAGCCATCAACAGTGGAAGCAGCCCAACTGCAAAAAAGGCGAACTGAAAAATTCCATCGGAGAGCAGCGAGAGAACAAAGCATGGCAGGGAAATGATTGCGCATAGCCACAATACAGGGTTCATCACACTCTTAGTTGAGACACTCGCGAGAGCTTGTCGGAGCTCATGTGACAGACGCTCTTTCACCGCAGCATCCCCACAAACCGCTCGAACAGATAGAAGCTGTCCTGCGGCCCAGGCGATGCTTCAGGGTGATACTGCACGCTGAACGCACGCCCGCCGTCGAGTTCGATCCCACAATTGCTGCCGTCAAACAGCGACACATGCGTCTCGATCACGCCGTCGGGCAGGCTCGCGCTCTCGACCGCGAAGCCATGGTTCATGCTGGTGATCTCGACCGCGCCGTCACTCAGCCGCTTGACCGGGTGATTGGCGCCGCGATGGCCCTGGAACATCTTGGTGGTCTGGCCGCCGACGGCGAGCGCCAGCAGCTGATGCCCCAGGCAAATGCCGAACAGCGGCTTCTTCGTTTCCAGCAGCTCGCGGATCACCGGGACGGCGTACTCGCCGGTCGCGGCGGGATCGCCCGGGCCGTTCGACAGGAAGATGCCGTCGGGGTCGAAGCTCAGCACCTGCTTCGCCGTCGCCTGTGCCGGCAGCACCGTCACCCGCGCGCCGGCCTGCACCAGGTTGCGGAAGATGTTGTGCTTCGAGCCATAGTCGATCGCGACGACAGGGGGTCGCTCGCCGCCCGCCGCATCGGCGTCATAGCCATGGCCCAGCCGCCACACGCCGCCTTCCCAGCCGTAATGCGTTTCGGCGGTGACGGTGATGGCAAGGTCCATGCCCTCCAGCCCCGGCCATGCCCGCGCGCGCTCGAGCAGCCAGGGGATGTCGAACTCGCCGCTCGCCGAATGCGCGATCACGCCGTTGGGCGCGCCAGTCCCCCGGATGCGCCGCGTCAGCGCGCGCGTATCGATGCCGGACAGGCCGATGCGCTCATGCTGCTTCATCCAGTCATCCAGCCGCTCGACGCTGCGGAAGTTGGACGGCTCGGTCACATCCTCGCGCACGATCATGCCGAGCGCATGGGGATTGTCCGCCTCAACATCGTCCGGGTTCGCGCCGACATTGCCGATATGGGGAAAGGTGAAGCAGATCATCTGGCCCGCAAAAGACGGGTCGGTCATGATCTCCTGATAACCGGTCATCGCGGTGTGGAAGCAGACCTCGCCCGCGGCATTGCCCTCGGCCCCGAAGCCACGGCCCCAAATGACTTCGCCACTGGCAAGAACCAGGACGCCGGTAGCGCCTTCGGGCACGGCAATAGGCGTGGCTTCGGCCATCAGAGAAGGTCGCTCCTGTCAGTTTTTCCGGCGATGTCGCTAAGCGCTGCCCGCTAACCCCCTCCCCCCCTCGCGTCAACCGCCTGTGGGGTCTATTGCCCTGACATTCCGATTCACCTGTGAGTAGATTTATGATCCGCGACGACATCAAGACCGCGCTCGTCACCGCCATGAAGGCCGGCGAGAAGGACACGACCTCCACCATCCGCCTGATCCAGAGCGCGATCAAGAACCGCGATATCGAGGGGCGCACGCAGGCAGTTGTCTCTGACGACGACGCGCTGGTGGTCGAGGTGCTGCAAAAAATGGTCAAGCAGCGCCGCGAATCGATCGAGATGTTCGAAAAGGGCGGGCGCCAGGAACTCGCCGACGGAGAGAAAGCCGAAGTCGCGGTGATCGAGCGCTTCCTGCCCGCACAGCTCAGCGAAGACGACACACGCGCCGCGATCGAGGCGATCAAGACTGACCTCGGTGCCAGCGGCATGAAGGACATGGGCCGCGTGATGGCCGAACTCAAGTCGCGCCACGCCGCCAGCCTCGACATGAGCAAGGCAAGCGCGCTGGTGAAGGCGGCGCTGTCCTGAGGTGAGCCTGACCCCCGCCTTTCTCGACGAACTGCGCGCGCGGACCACGCTGTCCACCCTGATCGGGCGGACGGTGAAGATCACGCGCGCCGGTCGCGAATGGCGGGCGTGTTGCCCCTTCCATAATGAGAAGACGCCAAGCTTCTACATCAACGATGACAAGGGCTTTTATCACTGTTTCGGCTGCTCGGCGCATGGCGATGCGATCCGCTGGCTGACCGATCAGCAGGGCCTGCCCTTCATGGATGCGGTGAAGGAACTGGCGGCGGCGGCGGGGATGGACGTGCCGGCGGCCGATCCGCGCGCGGCGGAAAAGGCCGAGCGCGCCAAGGGGCTGCATGAGCTGGTGGCCGATGCGGCCAGTTTCTTCGCCGATCAGCTGCACGGCATCGCGGGGCAAGCGGCGCGCGCCGTGCTGGAGCGGCGCGGGATCAATGCCGATACGGCACGAGCGTTCGGCCTCGGCTATGCGCCGGATTCGCGAACGAAGCTCAAGGAAGCGCTCAAATCCTATGGCGACGCGATGCTGGTCGAGGCCGGCATGCTGATCAGCGTCGAGAACAAGGAGCCGTACGACCGGTTCCGCGGCCGGCTGATGATCCCGATCCGGGATGCGCGCGGCCGCGTGATCGCTTTCGGCGGTCGGATCATCGGCGAGGGCGAGCCGAAATATCTGAATTCGCCCGAGACGCCGCTGTTCGACAAAGGCCGTACGCTCTACAATCTCGATCGCGCCGCCGCCGCCTCACGCAAGTCGGGCCGCGTGATCGCGGTCGAGGGCTATATGGACGTGATCGCCCTGGCGCAGGCTGGCTTTGGCGAAGCCGTCGCCCCGCTCGGCACCGCGCTGACCGAGCACCAGATCGAACGGCTCTGGCGCATGGCGGACGTGCCGCTGCTCGCCTTCGATGGTGACGGTGCGGGACAGAAGGCTGCGATCCGCGCCGCACATCGCGCCCTGCCCCATCTGGCGCCCGGTCGCAGCCTGGCGTTCGTCACCTTGCCCCACGGCCAAGATCCCGACGATCTCGTCCGCTCGGCCGGACCTCAGGCGTTCGAACAGCTGCTTGCCGCCGCCCAGCCGCTGGCCGACCGGATTTGGCAGCATGAACTCGCCGCCGAGCCGCTCGATACGCCCGAGCAGCGAGCTGGCCTCAAGCGCCGCCTGTCCGATCTTGCCGGAACCATTCAGGACGCGAACGTCCGCCACGAATATGTGCAGGAGTTCCGCAACCGGTTCGACGCGCATTTCGCGCCTGCCCCGCGTGCCTTCACCCCGCGAACGCCGACGCGTGGCAAGGCCGGGCAGCGCTGGCAGCCGCCCGAACCGCCGCCCAGCCCCACGGTTCAGGCGCTTGGCGCAACGGGAATCGACCGCGTGTTGGCCAAGGCGGTGCTCGCCGGCCTGATCCGACATCCGGCCGAAATCGCCCGGCATGTCGAGATCCTGTCGTCGATGCGTCTGGCCGACGATGCGCTCGGTCGGCTGTTCGAAGCGGTGGTGGACGTGGCGCTTGAGGATCAGGCGCTTGAGGATCAGGCGCTTGATACCGCTCGGCTGCGCACCATATTGGCCGCGTCCGGTTTCGATCAGATTTCAAGCGAGTTGCTGCGCGCAGACACGTTGCCCTTCACCTTCACGCAGAAGGAATGGGACGCGGGGCGGGCGTCGCTCGACCTGGGCGAGGCGATCGCGGTGCTGGCAGCCAGGCCGCAGGTCGATGCCGCGCTCGCGGAAGCGACGGCGGCGGTGCAGGCGGGATTTAGCGACGCGGCGTTCGAGCGGCAGGTGGCGCTTGTACGGCGCAAGGCGGAACTCGAATTGCGTCTCGCGAATCTGATGCTTGCGGACGAAGAGTAACTTGGCGCATAGGCGGCGTATAATTGCCGCCATCTGCATACAAAGGCATTCGATGGCAAAGGCAATCATGGCTGACGACGGGGACACGACCGAGGGCGGCGATGCGCCGCTGATCGACCTCAACGAAGGCTCCATCAAGAAGCTGGTCGCGCGCGCAAAGAAGCGTGGCTACATTACCGTCGACCAGCTGAACGAGATGCTTCCGCAGGATCAGTTCACGACCGATCAGATCGAGGACGTGATGTCGGCCCTGTCCGACATGGGCGTCAACGTGGTCGAGAATGAGGACGCGGGCGAGGACGGCGAGACCGAGGAGGACACGCCGGACGAGGTCGATACCGACAGCAAGGACGACGGCGAACCAGCGTTCGAGATCCAGAAGAAGAAGGAAACGGTCGATCGCACCGACGATCCCGTTCGCATGTACCTGCGCGAGATGGGGGCCGTCGAGCTGCTGTCGCGCGAGGGCGAGATCGCGATCGCCAAGCGGATCGAGGCCGGCCGCGACACGATGATCCTGGGCCTGTGCGAATCGCCGATCACGTTCAACGCGATCATCGGCTGGTCCGACGCGCTGAACGAAGGGACGATGCAGCTGCGCGAGATCCTCGATCTCGATGCCATGCTCAACAAGGGTCCGTCGGCTGAACAGGTCGAGGGCGCTGAGGAAGACGACAACGGCGAGATCAGCGAAAAGACCGCCGGGACGAGCATCAAGGAAGAAGAAGAGCCCGAGGAGGCTTCGGTCGACGAGGATGAGGACGGCGAGCGCCGCACGCCACGGCCGTCGGACGATGATGAGGAGGACAACACCCTCAGCCTCGCCCAGATGGAGGAGACACTCAAGCCGCAGGCGCTTGAGAAGTTCGCCAACATCACTGCGATCTACAAGAAGTTCAGCAAGATGCAGCAGCAGCGGCTGGACGCGATGGCGGCCGGCGGCGAGCTCGCGGCGGCTGACGAGAAGAAGTATCAGAAGCTGCGCGAGGATCTTACCGCCGAGGTCGAGAGCGTGCAGTTCCACCAGGCGAAGATCGAATATCTCGTCGATCAGTTGTACAGCTTCAACCGCCGGCTGACCGCGCTGGGCGGCCAGATGCTGCGCCTGGCCGAGCGGCATAAGGTGAACCGCAAGGACTTTCTCGACCGCTACGTCAATCACGAGATGGACGAGCAGTGGCTCGGGTCCGTGGGCGGCATCGACAAGAAGTGGGCCGCCTTCGCCACGAACGAGGGTGCCGCGGTCGATCGAATTCGGGTGGAAGTGGCGGAAATCAGCCAGCAGACCGGCATGGCGCTCATCGAATTCCGCCGCATCGTCAACATGGTGCAGAAGGGCGAGCGCGAGGCCCGAATTGCCAAGAAGGAGATGGTCGAGGCGAACCTGCGGCTGGTGATCTCGATCGCCAAGAAATACACAAACCGCGGCCTGCAGTTCCTGGACCTGATCCAAGAGGGCAATATCGGCCTGATGAAGGCGGTCGATAAGTTCGAATATCGCCGCGGCTACAAGTTCAGCACTTATGCGACCTGGTGGATCCGTCAGGCGATCACTCGCTCGATCGCTGACCAGGCGCGCACGATTCGCATCCCGGTCCACATGATCGAGACGATCAACAAGCTGGTGCGCACCAGCCGCCAGTTCCTGCACGAGCAGGGTCGCGAGCCGACACCGGAGGAGATGGCCGAACGCCTTTCCATGCCGCTCGAAAAGGTGCGCAAGGTGATGAAGATCGCCAAGGAGCCGATCAGCCTCGAGACGCCGATCGGCGACGAGGAGGATTCGCACCTCGGCGACTTCATCGAGGACAAGAATGCGATCATCCCGGTGGACGCCGCGATCCAGGCGAACCTCAAGGAAACGGTCACCCGCGTCCTGGCAAGCCTGACCCCGCGCGAGGAGCGCGTGCTGCGCATGCGCTTTGGCATCGGCATGAACACCGACCATACGCTGGAGGAAGTGGGCCAGCAGTTCAGCGTCACTCGCGAGCGCATTCGCCAGATCGAGGCAAAGGCGCTCCGCAAGCTCAAACATCCCAGCCGCTCGCGCAAGATGCGGTCGTTCCTGGATCAGTGACATGAAGGGCGGGGTTATCCCCGCCCTTTTCGCATCGGGACGGCGCGCCTGCACAAAAGGTAAACCGCGCATCAACCACGTCTTTACGCGCTTCGGTATAGACCCGTGCCTCACAACATCGATGCGCGGCAGCGTTTTGGCCGTGTGTCGAGCGTGGGGATGAAATGGCTTTCGAATCGGTCCAGACTGCTGGAATGGGCGGTGCGTCGGGTACGCTTGCGACATTGGTCGCGGCGGATGGCAGCACCGGGCACCGTTTTCTCGCGCGCCTCGGTACCGGCACGCCGGCAATGCGCGACCTGTCCGACGTTGTGCACCAACTCTGCCTGCTTCATGCGCGGCACCCCGATGTGATCGAGCAGGCTGCCGCGCACTCGCGCGAGGCTGCCACGGCCGAATGGCTGGCTCAAGCCGCGCCGGCATTTGCCGCCGAACGCGCCTTCGTCGTCCGGTTGGTCGCCGCCGCCGGTCCGTTGCCCAGCACGCCCGGACAGGCAGCATCAGAGGCTGCCATAGCGGCGCAACGTCATGCGCTCGACATGCTGGCGCAATCAGACCGCGCAGGCTGCGCCGATGGCACGGCGCTGGCGCTGATCCTGGATTGGCCGGCGATCCGTGGCATGCTCGATCTTACGGCTAGGCGATTGGGCATCGACCCGCCCGACTCCACGCTGCCGCCGGTGCACGAGACGATGACGGTGGTCGACGCTCTCGCCGCCCGGCTGTCCACCGAACGCGCAATGCTGTTCGGCGCGCAGCAGATGCTGGCCCAGCATCGCGGGCTGTGGGACCTGTTGGAGGCCCGTGCGAGCGCGCGCGACCGCCACTGATCGCTTGCGCGGCCCTGTCCCTTCCCGCTACCCCGTACCCGATCTTCCAATCTGGCGAGGACGGGCATGCGCTTCGAAGGCACTCAGGACTATGTCGCTACCGACGATCTCAAGGTCGCGGTAAACGCTGCCGTCACGCTTCGCCGTCCTCTGCTGGTGAAAGGCGAGCCGGGTACCGGCAAGACGGTGCTTGCCTATGAGATCGCCAAGGCGGTCAACGCGCCGCTGATCGAATGGAACGTCAAGTCGACGACCAAGGCGCATCAGGGTCTGTACGAATATGACGCCGTTGCGCGACTGCGGGACGGCCAACTCGGCGACGAACGCGTCCACGACATTAGCAACTATATCCGCAAGGGAAAGCTGTGGGAGGCCTTCACGTCGCCGCAACTGCCGGTGCTGCTGATCGACGAGATCGACAAGGCCGACATCGAGTTCCCCAACGATTTGCTCCACGAACTCGATCGCATGGCGTTCCATGTCTATGAAACGAACGAGACGGTGCGCGCCGTCGAGCGGCCGATCGTCGTCATCACGTCGAATAATGAAAAGGAACTGCCAGACGCATTTCTGCGCCGCTGCTTTTTCCATTACATCAAGTTCCCGGATCGCGAAACGATGCAGGCGATCATCGACGTCCATTTCCCCGGCATCCAGAAGATCCTGGTCAGCAAGGCGATGGACATCTTCTACGACATTCGCGAGGTGCCGGGTCTCAAGAAAAAGCCGAGCACGAGCGAATTGCTCGACTGGCTGAAGCTCCTCCTGCACGAGGACATGCCGCTCGAGGTCCTGCAGAACCGCGACCCGACCAAGGCAATTCCGCCGCTGCACGGCGCGCTGCTTAAAAACGAACAGGACATCATGCTGTTCGAGCGGCTGGCGTTCATGGCACGGCGGCAGGGTGGAAAGTAGCTTTCCCGCACGTTTTATCGACTTGCCCTTAAGGGCAAGCTCGAGAGGCATACAGCAAAAGAATTGTTAATTTCCCATGACTTGGCATTGAAGGCTTGTATTTAGTCAGAGGTTCCAGAGCGAAACGAAATCCCGCCTGGCGCATTGGCGCTGAACCATTTCGATCTGAGGACGAATATCCATGTCTACGCTTCGCAATTTGCTTGTGCTCACCGCTGGTGGTCTGATCGCGACCGCGCCGGTCATTGCCCAGCCGCAGTCAGCGGCCCCCTCCCGGACCATCGTCGAGAATGCATCAGCCACGCCGTCGCTCAGCACGCTGGTTTCAGCGGTCAAGGCGGCTGGCTTGGTCGAGACCTTGAGTGGCCCGGGTCCATTCACAGTCTTCGCGCCCGCCGATCCTGCCTTTTCCGCCCTGCCAGCCGGCACCGTCGACACCCTGCTGAAGCCCGAGAATAAGGGCCAGTTGACCAGTGTTCTGACCTACCACGTCGTGCCCGGCCGCGTTACGGCGCAGAACCTGATGCAACAGATCAAGACCGGTGGCGGCACGGCGACGCTCAAGACGGTGCAGGGCGCAGAACTGAAGGCTAGCTTGTCCGGCAACTCGGTGGTGATCACCGATGCCGCGGGCGGCACCGCAACGGTCACCACGGCCGACGTCCAGAACCGCAACGGCATCGTCCACGTGATCGATAAGGTGCTGATGCCGATGTGATAGCGTTTCTGCGGGAGCGTTCGCGCTTCCCGCGGATCACTACAGCCCCGCCTCGATCGCAACTCGGATCGCCTCCGCCGTCGTCCGGCATCCGAGCGCCTTGAGCAGGGCGGAACGTTGCAGCTTCACCGTCCGTTCGCTGACGCCCAGCTCAAATGCGATCTGTTTGTTCATAAGGCCTGCTGCCATGCGTTGCAGCACGGCCCGTTGTCGGTCGGACAGACCATCTAGCAAAGATTTGGCAGGTTGATCCGTGCGCGGCGTCGAGACATCGAACTGCGAACCCAGTATGTAGCGGACCTCGCCGTCAGGATCGAACAGCGGCGCCAGCATGATGGCGTTGCGGAACCTCGATCCGTCACGGCGATAATTCGTGATCTCGACCAGCGTGGCGCGCCGCTCACGCAAGGCGGAACGTAATTCTTCGGTAAGATGCGGCTCGGTCTCCGGCCCGCGCAGAAATCGGCAATTGCGCCCGATCACCTGCTCGCGCGGATAGCCGGTCAGCCGCACGAAGGCATCGTTGCAGGCGATGATCGGATAATCGCCAGCCGTCGCATCGCTGACGACGGCAGCAACCGAGCTGCCCGCGATCATCGCATCAGGTGACATCGACCTGTGTTAAGCGCACGTGAGCCGGAAAATCCATCGCAATCTACGGCAAGTCACCGGCCTGAACTCAATCTGCCACCTTCACGACGAGCTTGCCGATCGCACCCCGGCTGGCGAGTTTGGCAATCGCCTTGCCGCCATCCTCGAAGGCGAAGGTTTCGCTGACGTGCGGAGCGATCTTACCCGCTTGCCACAGGCGGAAGAGGTGATCGACGTGCGCAGCGTTTGCCTGCGGATCACGTGCCGCAAACGCTCCCCAGAACACGCCGCACACATCGCAGCTCTTGAGCAGTGTCAGGTTGAGCGGCAGCCTGGGGATGCCGGCGGGGAAGCCGACCACCAGATAGCGCCCTTCCCACCCGATCGAGCGCAGCGCGGGTTCGGCATAGTCGCCGCCGACGGGGTCATAGATGACCTGCGCGCCGTTCGGCCCGACGGCTTCCTTGAACTGCTCGGCCAGTGCCTTGGACTGGTCTTTGTCGAACGGCGCGCGCCCATAGACGACCGTCGCGTCAGCGCCAGCGGTGCGAGCGGCAGCCGCCTTCTCCTCGCTCGATACCGCGGCAACGACATGGGCGCCGAATGCCTTGCCAAGCTCGATCGCCGAAAGACCGATGCCGCCGGCCGCACCGAGTACCAGCAGCGTGTCGCCTGCCTTGAGATGCCCTCTATCGAGCAGTGCGTGAATGCTGGTGCCATAGGTCATCAGCAACGCCGCGCCCTGCTCGAAGCTCTTGCCCTCAGGCAAGCGATAAAGCCGGCGCTGCTCGACGGCGACCTTCTGCGCAAGGCCATTCCATCCGATCGATGCGATGACCCGATCGCCGGGCTGCCAGCCGGCGACCCCCTCCCCCACGGCTTCGACGACGCCGGCGATCTCGCCGCCCGGTGCAAACGGCCGCGGCGGCTTGAACTGGTATTTGTCCTCGATGATGATGACGTCGGGATAGTTGATCGCGCAGGCCTTTACCGCGACCAGCACTTCGCCCGGCTTCGCAACCGGGTCAGGTAATTCGTTGATTGTTAGAGTTTCAGGTCCGCCGATCTCATGCGACAACAACGCCTTCATTCCCGCCCTCCCGCTTGAGCCAGGGACGGTCCAGATCGACCGCCGACTCATATTTCGAAATTGCGGTATCTCTTGCCAGTGTCAGGCCGACTTCGTCCAGCCCCTGCATCAGGCAATTACGGCGAAACGGATCCATGTCGAACGCGAACCGGTCCTGGAACGGCGTGGTGATCGTCATCGTCTCGAGATCGACCGTCACTTCGTCGGTCTTGGCGACCTCGATCAGACGATCGATCGCGTCTTGTGGCAGCACGACGGCGACGATGCCGTTCTTGAACGCGTTGCCCGAGAAGATATCGGAATAGCTCGGCGCGATCACCGCCTTGATCCCCATGTCGGCCAGCGCCCACGCGGCGTGCTCGCGGCTCGAGCCACAGCCGAAATTGTCGCCGGCGATCAGGATCGGGGAACCGGCATAATCAGGGTCGTCGAAGATGTTGCCCGGCTGCGCCCGAATGCTCTCGAACGCTCCCTTGCCAAGCCCTTCGCGGCTGATCGTCTTGAGCCAGTGCGCCGGGATGATGATGTCGGTGTCGATATTTTTGGCGCCCCAGGGATACGCCTTGCCCTCGACCTTCTTGACCGGATCCATCTTCAACCTCCGTGCGCTGGGTTCAGCGGCTGGCGCGATCCTGCGGCTTCGTCGGCTCCACCGCTTGTGCCGTCGATGTCGCATAAAGGGCAGCAGCCCCGCTCAGGGCCGTGCCGGCCACCAGCATCACAAATACGCGCTTCACTGGAAATCTTCCCCTTCATCGGGCCCCCATCAGGTCCCGAACGTCCGTCAACCTGCCCGTCACCGCCGCAGCCGCCGCCATGGCGGGCGAGACGAGGTGCGTTCGCGCGCCCGGTCCCTGGCGTCCTACGAAATTCCGATTCGAAGTGGAAGCACAGCGTTCGCCCGGCGGCACTTTATCCGGATTCATCGCCAGGCACATTGAACAGCCCGGCTCGCGCCATTCAAAGCCAGCCTGGGTGAAGATACGATCAAGTCCCTCGGCCTCGGCCTGACGCTTGACCAGACCCGAGCCTGGTACGATCAACGCCTGACGCACGCCATCGGCGACACGGCGGCCGTTCACCACGGCCGCGGCTGCACGCAGATCCTCGATCCGGCTGTTCGTGCAACTGCCAATGAAGATATTCTCGACTGCGATGTCCTGCATCCGCATGCCGGGCGTCAGGCCCATATATTCTAGCGACCTCTGCGCCGCGACCCGCTTGGCGGGATCGGCGAAGCTTTCGGGATTCGGCACGGTGCCAGTGATCGGCACGACGTCCTCCGGACTCGTGCCCCAGGTGAGCGAGGGCGAGATATCGCTGCCCTGCAGCGTGACCACCTTATCATGGCAAGCGCCGGCATCGGTCGGCAGCGTGCGCCACCAGGCGAGCGCCTGTTCCCATTGCGCGCCCTTTGGCGCCATGGGGCGGCCCTTCAGATACGCAAAGGTGGTCTCGTCCGGCGCGATCAGGCCCGCGCGCGCGCCGCCTTCGATCGACATGTTGCTGACGGTCAGCCGCCCTTCCACCGACAGGCTGCGGATCACCTCGCCGGTATATTCGACAACATAGCCCGTGCCGCCCGCAGCGCCAGTCTTGCCAATGATCGCCAGCACAACGTCCTTGGCGCTGACGCCATAGCCCAGCGTACCGTCGACGCGGATCTCCATCGTCTTCGATTGCTTGAGCATCAGCGTCTGCGTCGCGAGCACATGCTCGACCTCGCTCGTGCCGATGCCGAATGCCAGCGCGCCAAGCGCACCGTGCGCCGAGGTATGGCTGTCGCCGCAGACCAGCGTGGATCCGGGAAGCGTGAAGCCCTGCTCGGGGCCGACGACATGGACGATGCCCTGTTCCGGCGATGTCGCGCCGAAATAGTCGATCCCGAACTCGGCGACGTTACGTTCGAGTGTGGCAAGCTGCTGCGCACTTTCCGGATCGGCGATCGGCAGGCGATTGCCCGCGCCATCGGTCCTCGCCGTGGTCGGCAGGTTGTGATCCGGCACCGCCAGCGTCAGGTCCGGCCGACGGACGCGGCGGCCGTTCGCCCGCAGACTTTCGAACGCCTGCGGGCTGGTCACCTCATGCACCAGGTGCCGATCGATATAGATGAGGCAGGTGCCGTCCTCACCGCGCTCCACGACGTGCGCATTCCAGATTTTCTCGTAGAGCGTGAGCGGCTGGCTGGTCATCATGGTGTGCCAATACGCCTTTGTTGCGCCGGAACAAGCGCAGGCAGCATTTCATTGCGCCAAGCTGAGGTTGTGGGCGGCAGCTGCCGCCCACACACTTCACGCGGCGATCAGCGCGACTTCATAGCTGGCGGTCGTCTTCGCCGCGACTTCCGCTTCCGATACGCCGGGTGCCAGTTCGATCAGACGGAACGGCGCGTCATGGTCGTCACGCTGGAACACGGCGAGGTCGGTGATGATCATGTCCACCACATTCTTGCCGGTCAGCGGCAGCGTGCAATCGGGGATGAACTTGGGGGTGCCATCCTTGGCATTATGCTCCATCACCACGATCACCTTCTTGACCCCGGCGACCAAGTCCATGGCGCCGCCCATGCCCTTGATCATCTTGCCCGGGATCATCCAGTTGGCGATGTCGCCATTCTGCGCCACTTCCATCGCGCCCAGCACGGTCAGGTCGATATGCCCGCCGCGGATCATCGCAAAGCTATCGGCGCTGCTGAAATAGACCGATTGCGGCAATTCGCTGATGGTCTGCTTGCCCGCGTTGATGAGGTCCGAATCCTCCTCCCCTTCATAGGGGAAGGGGCCGATGCCGAGCATCCCGTTTTCAGACTGAAGCGTCACCGTCACGCCCTCGGGGATATGATTGGCGACCAGCGTCGGGATGCCGATGCCCAGGTTGACGTAGAAGCCGTCCTGCAGTTCCTTGGCGGCACGGGCGGCCATTTCATCGCGAGTCCAGGGCATTCATTTTCCTCCCGTGGGATTGATCGAAGGGACAGCCGTGCTGCGCACGGGGCTTGGGAGCAGGAACCACCCTGCCCCCCATAATGGCGCGACCATCGTATCGGTCACCGCCATGGATTGCATCTGCGCCTGCCCGCTCGCGGGCAGTAGGCTGCGGAAGTCTTCAAACGCGTCGCCGACAATGGCGATGACACAATAATCGCCGGCAATGCCCCTGCGGACGGCGTCCGCCGAAGCCTGGCCTTGCAGATACAGCGTTTTCCCCAGTTCAAGCCGCCCAAAACCGAGCTGGTCCAGTGCGGCAATGACGCCGGTGGCGCTCTCGGGTGAACGAGCCGAGGTGAAGATGACGGCGATGCCTTCCCGGCGGGCTGCTTCGACGCCCTCTAACGCGCCTGGGGCGGCGACGATCGCATCACGCGCATCGCCGTTCCAGCGCCGCCATCGCGCATCGGGATCAGCGCTTTTCGCCGCGTCCTCGTCAATGTCGACAAGCATCGCCAGCGGCTTTTTGTCGCACGCGACATAGCGCGGCGCGGCCAACGCGGCGCCAGTGTCGAGGACAGCCGACCGCAGCGGCTCGCCGCGGGCTCGCTTTGCGGCCTGGGCGGCAAGATATGTCCACAGCCCCTGATATCCCTGCAACGCCTCGGCCGCGTGCTCGCCAGCTGCGCCGCCGGGCGGAGGAAGTGCGGTCAGCGTGGTCGTCACGACCAACGGCGCGGACGCCGGATCGTCTGCCTGAACCGCTACCGATCGAGCCTCCCTCGCCTTGGAGCGCTCCCCCCGTGCGATCGCCCCGCCGGCCGCCAGCGGGATCGCCGCAGCCACGCAGCCGTGAATCAGCAGCGATGCCGACGCCATGACCAGCGCGGCGCGCAGGCGGATCACGCCGTCTCGCGGACCCGGGTGGTGCGGAACTCGATCTTCTTGTCGTATGGCGCACCGACGATCATGCGCTTCACGTAGATCCCGGGCAAATGAATGGCATCGGGGTCGAGGCTGCCGACCGGCACCACTTCCTCGACCTCGGCGACGCAGATGTTCCCGGCGGTCGCCATCGGCTGGTTGAAATTGCGCGCGGTCTTGCGGAAGATCAAATTGCCGCTCTCGTCGGCCTTCCAGCCCTTGATGATCGACAGATCGGCACGAATACCGCGCTCCAGGATATATTCCTGGCCGTCGAACACCTTCACCTCCTTGCCTTCGGCCACCTTGGTGCCAACGCCCGTCTTGGTGTAAAACCCCGGGATACCGGCCCCGCCGGCACGGCAGCGTTCCGCCAGCGTTCCCTGCGGGCAGAATTCGACTTCGAGTTCGCCGGCGAGATATTGCCGCTCGAACTCCTTGTTCTCACCGACATAGCTGGAGATCATCTTGCGCACTTGCCGCGTGCGCAGCAGCTTGCCGAGGCCTTCGTTATCGATGCCGGCGTTGTTGCTGGCGATCGTCAACTCCTTGACCCCCGACTCCTTGATGGCATCGATCAACCGCTCGGGAATGCCGCACAATCCAAACCCACCCGCGCAGATCGTCATGCCGTCGTGCAGCAATCCGGCCAAAGCTGCACTGGCGTCGGGGTAGAGCTTGTTCATTGCGCGAGTCTCCCTCTCTCGTCTCGATCGGCCGATAGGGGAGCGTTGGCGGAAGGGTCAAGCGGCGCGAGTGGCGGCGACCAGCAAGACGAAATTACGCTGCGCTGCGGCGAAATGCGGCGGACGCTTATTGCGAAGCCTTAACCCTTCGCACATAGGATCGTGCGGGGCATATCTACCGGGCGGGTTGCGGACGAATGATCGAGTTTTCAGTTTTCATCTACGGCTTGTTGTCGATGTTCGTCCTATTGTCGGTCGAGCAGAACCGCCGGCTTGCGCGTCCCAACCCGCAGATGGTGACGGTAGTCGGCTGGGGCCTGTTTTCGATGTCCTCGACCCTTGCCGTCTTGTTCGGCGCAGTGGCGCTGGCGGCACTCCTGGGCGTCCACGTTCCCTTCCTGCCACAGGGCGCGCTGGGCTGAACAAAATAGGGGCGGCCGAAGCCGCCCCAGTTGCTTGGGAACGTTGTCCGGGCTTAGCGAACCGAGCCGCGGCGAACCAGGTTGACGATCGCCAGCAACACGACCGCACCCAGGAACGAAATAAGCAGCGAGGTTGCGCTGAACGAACCATCGGTAATCGAAGCACCGCCGATCATCGGCGTGATGAGCAGGCCCGCCAGCAGCGCGCCGACGATGCCCACGACGACATTCAGGAAGATGCCTTGCTGCGCGTCGGTCCGCATGACGATGCTGGCCAACCAGCCCAGCACACCGCCTACCACAAGCAATACGATAAGGTTGATCATCTGCCGTCTCCCGTAATCCGGCTCGGCAGTGCCGAGTCTGGCTTATATACGGTCGAACACGCCGGACGTTCCGCAAGCGATGCAAAATGCGGCAAGACGCAGGAAGGGATATCAACGTGGCAATCTATGCGTTCGAAGACCTGAGGCCGACGATCGACGACACGGCCTGGGTCGCCGAGAGCGCCGACGTGATCGGCGATGCACGGCTGTCCAGCGATGTCGGCATATGGTTCGGTGCCGTCATTCGCGCCGATAACACGCCGATCATCGTCGGCGAGCGCAGCAATGTGCAGGAGGGCGCGATGCTTCACTCCGACCCCGGCGCGCCACTGACGATCGGAGCGGATTGCACGATCGGGCACCATGCCATCCTGCACGGGTGCACGATCGGGAACCGCGTGCTGGTGGGAATGGGCGCGATCATCCTGAACCATGCGGTGATCGGCGATGACTGCCTGATCGGCGCGGGCGCCTTGGTGACCGAGGGTAAGGTGTTCGAGCCAGGCAGCCTGATCGTCGGCAGCCCGGCACGCGCGATCCGCGATCTGGACGATGCTACGCGGGCCGGCCTGCTCATCTCGGCACGCGCTTATGTCGATCGACAACGGCGATTTCGCGCCGGCCTGAGACGGCTCGACTGACTTTTCAAACATCGGGTACGGCGCGCTAGACAGGGCATTCAGTTCGATTATGAAATGGCGATATGGCTCTTCCACCGCTTTTTGATCGCCTGCGCCTGCCGGTCATCGGCTCGCCGCTTTTCATCGTGTCCGGTCCCGACCTGGTCATCGCCCAGTGCAAAGCCGGGATCGTGGGGTCCTTCCCCGCGCTCAATGCCCGGCCGCAAAGCCAGCTGGACGAATGGCTGCACCGCATCACCGAGGAACTTGCAGCACACAATCGCGACAACCCTACGCGGCCCGCTGCGCCGTTCGCGGTCAATCAGATCGTGCACAAGTCCAACGATCGACTGGAAGCGGATCTCGCGACCTGTGCCAAATGGCAGGTTCCGATCGTAATCACCTCGCTCGGCGCGCAAGAGGCGGTGAACCAGGCCGTGCACGGTTGGGGCGGCATCACACTGCACGACGTGATCAACGACCGGTTTGCGCACAAGGCGGTCGACAAGGGGGCCGACGGGCTGATCCTGGTCTGCACCGGCGCTGGCGGCCATGCCGGGGTGCTGAACCCTATGGCGTTCGTACAGGAGACTCGGGCCTGGTTCGATGGCCCGATCATCCTGTCCGGCGCGATTGCCAATGGCGGCGCAATCCTGGCGGCGCAGGCGATGGGCGCCGACCTCGCCTATATCGGCTCGCCGTTCATCGCGACGGCGGAGGCGAATGCAGAGGATCCGTACAAGGCGGGCATCGTTGCGAGCAGCGCGTCCGACATTGTCTACACCAACCTCTTCACCGGGGTTCACGGCAATTACCTGCGCGCCTCGATCGAAGGGGCCGGGCTCGATCCCGACAATCTACCGGTCAGTGACCCCAGCAAGATGAACTTCGGCTCCGGCGGTAATAGCAAGGCCAAGGCGTGGCGCGACATCTGGGGGTCAGGTCAGGGCATCGGCGCGGTCAAGTCGGTGCAGCCGGTCGCGGCGTTTGTCGATCGGCTGGATGGCGAATATCGCGCGGCCAAAGCACGGATCGCCGCGATAGGCGATGGCGGCTGGCGTTGAGGGCGCGTGCCTGCACCGAGATTTGACGCCTCTTGCTAGAAGGCGTGGGCAAGCCGATCGAGCATGGTTCGCGCCGGGCTGACCACAATCTGCGCGTCATGGCCCTGCGTCGTATCGAGGCGTTCGACCCGGCGGTACAGGTCGATACTGGCGTGGATCAGGCTTCGCGCAGCAGTCGGCATGGCATCGAACGCCGCCAGATCGCTTTCGGGCGCAGAGCCCAAGCGACGTGAGGGGTCGAGCGCATCGCGCGCAGCCAGTTCGCCGGCATCGACCGCACGCTGAGTCAGCAGCCAGGCGATCACGTGCATCAACCTGGTGGTGACCTTGAGCGATTCGCACGAGAATACGACGCGCGTCATCGCGTCGAGCGTATCGCGGTCGCTGCGCCCCATCTGGTCGAAATAGCCGCGTGCCTCGTCGGCCAGCAGCATCGCCTCCGTATAGAGCGCGTCGATCAGCCGTCGGTGGATGCGCGTGGTTGGTGCTGCCCCAGTCATACCGTTACGCTGTCAGAAACCTGCCCTGGACGGAATAGTTAAATGTGCCCGCGTCTGTGCCATGGCAGCGCGAACCGTCCCGATGTGAATCACGCGATGATATCCGGGATCAGCTGATCCTCGAGCAGCGCGATCTCGTCGCGCAGGCGCAGCTTTCGTTTCTTGAGCCTGGCAATCTGCAGTTGGTCGGGCGCGCCGGCCAGCCGCAGCGCGTCGATCGCGGCATCCAGATCGCGATGCTCGATGCGCAGAAGCTCGAGCCGGCGCTGAATTTCGCTATCGTCCATCGTGCCCCCTGCCCCGCCCAAGTCGCTCCGTCGCAGATCAGCGTTGCCCTGTCGATGGCACAATCCGCAAGGGGAGACTTGCTGCGCGAATCGTGATTTACTGCCCTTTCCCCCAACCAGTGAGCAGGAGGATTGCTTCCATGCAGAACGCGCATCTCTCGGCACTTGAGGCCAAGCACGCGACGCTCGATCGACGGATCGCAGATGAATCGCACCGGCCATTACCCGATCAGATGATCATCGCCGATCTGAAGCGCCAGAAACTCAAGGTAAAGGAACAGATCGAGCTGATTTAACGCGCGCGGTGTCACCCTGGACCAGCTGTGGCCAGGGTGGCGCCGATAACGGCCCCGGGCCGCCAATGGACTGCGGGATCGCCGCCTAGTTCAAAGTGCCCGACGAAGTGGCGTTGCGGTTGCGCTCGCCCGACCCGAAACCGGCTTTCGCGCTGCCAGAGGATCGATCTCCCGCTCGAACGCGATGCCGATCCTGCCCTCCGCCGTCCATGCGATGTGTCCCTTGACCCACCCGACGCCGCGAACATCGACTTTCACCGGCGCGCCTCGTGCAATCGGTGCGGCATATTCCGCCATCAGCCCGCCCGAAGACAGGTTTCGCACGCGCACGGTCAGATCGACGCCGTCATCGGCCTGCAACTGAGCCGACAGCAACAGGCTGTCACGCGCGCCGTTCCGCTGGCTCGCGGCATCGTCGGCCGCCGCTACGCCGGTCAGGGGATCGGTTGAAAGCTGGTCCATCTTCCACTCGCGTTGATCTGCTTCGGCGCGAGACTAGAGCAGCAATCACTATCCAAAGCGTTAACTTGTCCCGAAGAGCCGGCGCCGCAGCGCTTATTCCTCGCGCGACACCTTTTCGTTACGCTCGTGGCGCTCCTGCGCTTCAACCGTCATCGTCGCGATCGGTCGAGCTTCCAGGCGCCCAAGGCTGATCGGCTCGCCGGTGACTTCGCAATAGCCATATTCACCGTCCTCGATCCGACGCAGCGCGGCGTCGATCTTCGCGATCAACTTGCGCTGGCGATCGCGGGTACGCAGTTCGATCGACCAGTCGGTTTCGCTCGACGCGCGATCGGTCAGATCGGCTTCGCGGAGCGAATCGACTTGAAGCTGGCTCAGCGTGCCGGCCGCCTCGCGATGGATCGCATCCTTCCAGGCCAGCAGCTTTTCGCGAAAATAATCGAGCTGGCGCGAATTCATGAAGGGTTCGTCAGGGCTCGGCCGGTAACCATTAGCCGGGTCGTTGGCAGCCGGCGGCAGTTTTTCGGAGTCGTCGCGATGATCGTAAACGGTCGCCATTTGCACTCTCCACCCCGGATATCCGACAGCGAAGCGATCGGAAGTCCGCTTTTTGCCCGCCGGCGCTATACGGATGCGCGCTCTACTCCACAAGCGCTCGAATCCAGCAACGTCTTGCGTCAAGCAGCTCCCGCAATGCAGGAAATTGCAGGAAGTGGCCGCGCCGCCAATCTCCGCGAACGACGACCAAGATCACGCATCACTTCGAGAACTAGCCGAGAAATGTCTCTTTCCGACACATTAACCATATATCGCTCTTTCATGTTCTGAAAATAGGACACGCCAGCGCCCAAGCTTTGGTTAACGCTATTGAACTTAATACTTTCTTCTGCACTTTCTCGCAAATGAACCATCGCAGTCGCTGCTTGATTAGCGCTCCGGGGCGTGTTCAGGGACAGGAAAGTATTCGTCATGTCAGTTAAAATGGCCTTGGCTAAGCTTTGCGCATGTGCCTGCGGGGGCGCGGTGGTCGGCGGCGGGGCGGTGCATGTCGCCGATACGGCGCGCGCGGAACGAAGCTTCTCGAAGCAGCGCGAAAGCGTGAAGCAGCGCGTCGTCAAACGGCGCGTGGCTTCTCGAGCCGGCGTGCGTAAGCGAGTCGTTCGGCGGACGGTCACCACCACGGCGCAATGCACACCACAGGTTGTAACCGTCACCACCCAAGGCACGGCAATCCCGCTGCCCCCGCCCAGCTATGCCGAAATGCCGGCAGTCGGCGGCGGTGGCGGCGGCGGGGCAGCTGCGGTCGGCGGCGGCGGCGGCTTTGGCGGCGGGTTCGGTGGTGGCTTCTTCGCCGGGGGCTTCTTCGGCGGATCGGGCGGGTCTTCCGGCAGCAGCGGGATCGTCATCTCGACCTCAACCAGCACCAGCTCGGGCACGACGAGCAGCGGCACGTCGAGCGGCATCAACATCGACATCGACGTTTCGACCGGTGGCACCTCCACCTCGACCGGCGGTTCCTCGACTTCGACCTCTACCGGCGGCTCGTCCACATCCACTTCGGCGGGCGGATCGTCGGGTGACGTGTCCACCTCGACTTCGGCATCCTCGTCGGGCGACGTGTCAACATCCTCGTCGACCTCGTCGGCCTCGTCGACGTCGGCAAGCTCGTCAGGCGATGTTTCGACCTCAACTTCTAGCGGATGGAGCACGTCCAGCGGCTGGAGCACCTCGAGCTCGACCAGCACATCGACATCCCCGTCCAGCGGCACGTCGAGCGGCACGCCGCATGGCCCCGAACCGGTGCCTGCCCCGCCGATGGTTCTGCTGTTCGGCGCCGCCGCAGCGGCCCTGGTCGCGCGCAAACGCTTCCAGAACCGCAAGACGGCGGACGCGTCGGCAGCTTAATCGGCCGCGATCAACGCCTGCTCGATTTCCGGCAACGTGTGGCCGGTGAGGTCCTTCGCAATCTCACCCGCCAGCCGTTTCTCGACCTCCTTGTGATAATTCTTGCGCAATTCGCCCAGCGTCTTGGGCGGCGCGACGATGATCAGCGATTCAAAATCGTTGTTGAGCGCACGCTTGCGCAACAGTTCGGCAGTCTCGGCCGCGAACTTGTCCTCTTCCATCTGATGATAGTCGGTCTCACCCATCGTCCCGCGTGATGGCGCGAACTGCGCCCCGGCGCCGCTGGCGTGATTCGACCCGTTCTGCGCAACGGCTGGCGCGCCGGGCCCCGACTGGGTGGACGACGCCCGCCCCGCCTTGTCGGTCTTCTGGTCGAGGTCGCTAGGGTTGTCCTGAACGCGCTTCCGCTCGAGCTGAAGGTTGGGATAGGCCTCATCGCCCTCGTTGCGCAGGAACAGCATCTTGCGGCCATCGGCCACCACGACAAAGGCATTATGGGGAACCTGCATCGTTCTTCTCCTGTGATTGGTCATCACCGGAACGCATGCAATGCAGGCCGGGTTGCGCGCTTTATCGCGCGCCTCCATAGCCTGCACCCATGCACGACATCCGCCTGATCCGCGACAATCCGCAAGCTTTCGACACTGCGCTGGCCCGCAAGGGGCTTGAGCCGCATGCCGCGACGATCACCGCACTGGACGAGGCGCGCCGTGCGCTGACCACGCGCCAGCAGGAGGTACAGGCACGCCGCAACGACCTGTCGAAGCAGGTCGGCCAAGCCAAGGCCGCGAAGGACGAGGATCGCGCGCAGGCGTTGATGACCGAAGTCGCCAGCCTGAAGGCAGAACTCGAGACCCTCACGCTCTCACAGGGCGCAGCGGACGAAGCGCTGCGCGATGCGCTAGCCGCCCTCCCCAACCTGCCCGCCGACGACGTGCCGGAGGGGAAGGATGAGGACGACAACCAACTGGTTCACATGCGGGGCACCCTGCCCGACTTCACATTCGAACCGCAGGAGCACGACGCCTTCGCGCCGGCGCTCGGCCTCGACTTCGAAACGGGTGCATTGCTCGCCGGCGCGCGCTTCACGCTGGTGCGCGGCCATGCCGCCAGGCTCGCGCGCGCGCTGGGCCAGTTCATGCTCGATACGCTGACTAGCGAGCATGGCTATGAAGAAGTGAACCCGCCGCTGCTAGTGCGCGACGATGCGATGTTCGGCACTGGACAGCTGCCCAAATTCGCGGAGGACCTGTTCCGGACGACCGACGGTCGCTGGCTGATTCCGACTGCGGAGGTCAGCCTGACCAACATCGTGCGCGAGCAAATCCTGCCGGCAGAGGTACTGCCGCTACGCTTCACCGCGCTTACCCCCTGCTTCCGTTCCGAAGCCGGCGCGGCGGGACGCGACACCCGCGGCTATATCCGCCAGCACCAGTTCGACAAGGTCGAGATGGTTTCGATCACCGCGCCGGAGGCTTCCGAAGCCGAACACGAACGGATGACCGCGGCGGCCGAGGGCATCCTCCACGCGCTTGGCCTTCCCTTCCGCCGCATGAAGCTGTGCGCGGGCGACATGGGGTTCAGTGCCGCGCGCACCTATGATCTGGAGGTGTGGCTGCCCGGCCAGGGGCGCTACCGCGAGATTTCGTCCTGCTCGACCTGCACGGACTTCCAGGCGCGGCGCATGAACGCGCGCTATCGCAATGCCGACGGCAAGCCGGCGTTCGTCCACACGTTGAACGGATCGGGTCTGGCGGTCGGGCGGACCCTGGTCGCGGTTCTGGAAAATTACCAGCAGGAGGACGGATCGGTTGCCGTGCCGACGGCCTTGCAGCCCTATCTGCGCGGCTTGAACAAGCTTGAGCCTGCCTAATGAGGATCCTGCTCACCAATGACGATGGCGTCCATGCGCGCGGGCTTCAGGTGCTCGAACGCATTGCCCGCACGCTATCCGACGACATCACCATCGTCGCGCCGCTCGAGGAACAATCCGGCAAAGGACGTTCCTTAAGCCTGACCGAACCCGTGCGGCTGCGCACCTTCGGTGAACGGCGGTTCGCGGTTACCGGTACGCCGACCGATGCGGTAATGATGGCGCTCGCCGAGATCATGAAGGACGCCAAGCCCGACTTGATCCTGTCAGGCGTTAATCGCGGCGCCAATCTGGGTGAGGATGTCAGCTATTCGGGCACCGTATCGGCCGCGATGGAAGGCGCGCTGGCCGGCATCCGCTCGATCGCGCTCAGCCAGCGCTATGCGCTAAGCGCGCCGGGCGAGCAGGTCAGTTTCGAAGCGGCCGAGGCTTGGGGCGAGCGTGTGCTGCGACCATTGCTGGATGCCGATTGGGCACCGCGCACGCTGATGAATGTCAACTTCCCGCCAGTTCCGGCCGCCGAGGTCAAGGGTATCAAGCCGGTCGGCCAGGGCCTGCGCGACTATGGCCGGCTAAAGCTAGACAAGCGGACCGATCCGCGCGGTTTCGACTATTACTGGTTCGGCCTAGGCCGCGTGCCTCATACGCCGGTCGCCGATACGGACCTAGAGGCGATTGAGCAGGGCCTGATTACCGTTACGCCGCTGCATCTCGACATGACGCACGCGCCGTCGCTGGATATGCTTGCCCGCGCATTTGCATGAGGCGCCTGCCAACATGACCGCAGGTACGAACGGCAGCGGAACGATTGGACGGCAAGGGCATTCGGCACGCTGAATGGCGCTCCCATCGCACGCAACGCTCAAGCGCAAGTCCACCCTGCCGGTCTGGGTGTCGATCACCTGGCGCGTGCTGGCGGTGGTGTTCATGTTCGTGCTGGCGATCGGTGTTCACTGGTTCGATCGTTCCGGGCTGCGTGACAATTACGACGGGCATGTCAGCTTCGCCGACGTCGTCTACTTCACCATGATCTCGATCACCACGGTCGGCTATGGCGACATCGTGCCGGTGAGCCAGCAGGCACGGCTGTTCGACGCGCTGGTGGTAACGCCGATCCGCATCTTCGCGGTGCTGCTGTTCATCGGCACCGCCTATAACTTCGTTCTCAAACGCACATGGGACAAATTGCGCATGGCGGTCATCCAGAAGAACTTGCGCGGCCACATCATCGTCGCGGGCTATGGCACGACGGGGTCCGAGGCGGTCGATGAACTGATCGCTCGCGGCACCGATCCGGGCCATATCGTCGTGATCGATTGCGCCGCCGACGCGCTGGAGAGCGCCCGTTCGTGCGGCTGCATCATCCTGCAGGGCGACGCGACTCGTGACGCGACGCTGGAAGATGTGAAGATCCGCGATGCATCGGCGATGATCGTCAGCGCCGGCCGCGACGATACATCCGTGCTCATCACGCTGACCGCCCGCCATCTCGCGCCCGATCTGAAGATCAGCACGGTGGTAAACGCCGAGGATAACGAACTCCCTGCCCGCGCCGCCGGCGCCACGACGGTCATCAACCCTGTCAGCTTTGCCGGGCTGTTGCTCGCCAATTCCTGCAAGAGCCAGCACATCGCCGACTATATGATGGACCTGGCGAGCATCGACGGCCCAGTCGCGCTGACCGAGCGCCCGGTCATGCCCGACGAAGTGGGCCAGCCGCTATCAGCGCTGGCCACCGGCGTCGGCCTGCGCCTCTACCGCAACGGTCAGGCGTTCGGCTTTTTCGCACCCGAAGCACGAGCGCTTCAGGCTGGCGACCTGATCGTTGAGGTGATCCGGACCCGCGATCGTTCGGCTTGAAGGCCCGGGCGGGTAACGGGCTCCACCCGCCCGCCCCCTATCTTTTTCTGTAGAAACCCCTATGTCGCCCGCCGATCATGGCAACGCGACTCCCCGAAGCCCCCAAGGTGGGCATGGTGTCGCTCGGCTGTCCCAAAAATCTGGTCGACAGCGAGCGTATCCTGACCAAGCTCCGTTCCGACGGCTATGCCATGTCGGCCGATTATGCCGGCGCGGACGTGGTGCTCGTCAACACCTGCGGTTTTCTCGACAGCGCCAAGGAAGAATCGCTCGAAGCGATCGGCGAGGCGATTGCGGAGAATGGCCGCGTCATCGTCACCGGCTGCATGGGCAAGGAGGCGGAAGTCATCCGCGCCCGCTTCCCCAATGTCCTCGCCGTCACCGGCGCGCACCAATATGAGGAGGTCGTCGGCGCGGTCCATGAGGCGGCGCCGATGCCGCCGAACGCGTTCCTGAATCTGGTCCCCGATGCAGGGCTGAAGCTCACGCCGCGCCATTACAGCTATCTCAAGATCAGCGAGGGCTGCAATCACCGCTGCGCCTTCTGCATCATCCCGGCACTGCGCGGCGACTTGGTCAGCCGCCGCCCCGATGCGATCCTGCGCGAGGCGGAAAAGCTGGTTGCGGCCGGCACGAATGAGCTGCTGGTCATCAGCCAGGACACCTCGGCCTATGGCATAGACATCCGCAAGGAACCGCGGATGTGGAAGGGCGAGCCGATCGTCCCGCACATGACCGACCTCGCACGCGAACTCGGCAGGATCGCGCCGTGGGTCCGGCTTCACTATGTCTACCCCTACCCCCATGTCGACCAGGTCATCCCGTTGATGGCCGAGGGCTTGATCCTCCCCTATCTCGACATCCCCTTTCAGCATGCCGCGCCCAGCGTCCTGCGGACCATGCGTCGGCCGGCGAACGAGGCCAAGGTGCTGGAACGGCTGAGGCACTGGCGCAGCATCGCGCCTGACATCACCATCCGCTCGACCTTCGTGGTCGGCTTCCCGGGTGAGACCGAGGCGGACTTCCAGTATCTGCTCGACTGGCTCGACGAAGCGCAGCTCGATCGGGTTGGCGCCTTCCGGTTCGAACCGGTCGAAGGCGCGGCAGCGAACGATCTGCCCGGCGCCGTACCCGAGGCGGTGAAGGAAGAACGTTACGCCCGGATCATGGACAAGACCGCAGCGATCAGCGCCGCAAAGCTCGCAGGCAAGGTCGGTCGCACGCTCGACGTGATCGTCGATGAGGTCGACGGCGATGGCGCCAATGCGCGCTCTCAGGCCGACGCGCCCGAGATCGACGGCACCGTTTTCCTGCGCGACGCCGGGCACCTGAAGCAAGGCGACATCGTTCAAGTGAAGATCGAGGACGCCGACGAGCACGACCTGTACGGCGTGCCGCTTGACATGGCCGCACAAAACTAGGAGTTCAGCGCGACCCGAGCGGGTGTAGCTCAATGGTAGAGCAGAAGCTTCCCAAGCTTACGACGAGGGTTCGATTCCCTTCACCCGCTCCATTTCTCTGTTCGCAGACGTCCGTATCCGTCTAGACAGACCCCCAAAACCCTAGGTATTCTGCGGTTATCAGGCCGCAAGCGTTCACCCGTGTTCGCATTCAGCCGCCAGCCGCTGGGGGTATGATTGGGGGGTATATGCGATTCGGCCAAGTCCGTACCCCCACGCTTGGGGGTATATTGGGGGTGCGATCCCCGGAAAGGCCGAAAAGCCCATGGCGCTGACAGACGTGGCGATCCGCAATGCCAAACCCGCCGCGAAGGCAATCAAGCTGGCAGACGGGGGAGGTATGTTCCTTCTGGTGACGCCAGCCGGGGGCAAGCTCTGGCGGTTGAAGTACCGCGTGGATGGGCGGGAAAAGCTGCTGGCTATCGGGGCCTATCCCGAAATCGGCCTGGGTGAGGCGCGCCGTCGCCGGGAGGAAGCGCGGGAACTGATCGCCCTTGGCAAAGACCCGTCGCGGGAAAAGCAGCGCGAGAAGGTCCGCGCCCGGATACAGGCGGCGGACACGTTCAAGGCGATCTGCGACGAGTACTGCGAGAAACGGCGGCGCGACGGTACGAAAGGCTGGGCACCCGCCACCGCTACGCGCAGCGAGTACCTGCTTTCATTGGTTTGCGGGTCCATCGGCAAACTGGCCATTGGCGAGATTGAACCGGCGGACGTGCTGACAGCCATTCGCCGAATCGAAGGCAAGGGGAAGCTGGAGAGCGCCCGGCGCAGCCTGCAACTGGCGGGTGCTGTGTTCCGCTATGCCGTGGCGACGGCGCGGCTGGCATCGGACCCTACCCGTGATCTGCGCGGCGCGCTGACCGCGCCCACTGTCACGCACTACGGGGCGATTACCGATGCGAAGAAGGCGGGGGAACTGCTGCGCGCCATCGATGACTACGAGGGCAGCGGCATAACAAAGCTGGCCTTGCAGATTGCGCCCCATGTGTTCGTCCGCCCCGGCGAACTGCGCCATGCCGAATGGAGCGAAATCGATCTGGACGGCGCGATCTGGATCATCCCGGCGGGGAAGATGAAAATGCGCAAGGCACACCACGTCCCCTTGTCGCGGCAGGTGGTAGCGCTCTTCCGGGAAGTACGGGCGGTCACGGGACCGAACGGCTATGTCTTCCCGTCAACGCGGACCCGCACCCGCCCCATGAGCGAGAACACGATCAACGCCGGTTTGCGGCGGCTGGGCTATTCGACCGATGAAATGACGGCGCACGGCTTCCGGGCGATGGCTTCAACCCTGCTGAACGAAAGCGGAAAGTGGAACCCGGACGCAATCGAACGGGCACTTGCCCACGGCGATACCGACAAGGTGCGCGCGGCTTATCACCGGGGCGCGCACTGGAAAGAGCGTGTGACGATGGCGCAGTGGTGGTCGGACTATCTGGATCGGTTGCGGAAGGGGGCGGACGTCGTGCAGCTTGCGAACCGGGGTGGTTCATAGGATCGTCGCCAGTTCTTTTCTCAATTCGGTCGCTGGCGCATACTGGCGGGCATGGTTGAACAATGGATTGACGCGTCGAAGGCGCTCAAGATCGCTGGCGACAATTTCGCGCTCTGTTCGCGCCTTCATTCCGGCCTCGTGACTGGACGCGCGGCTAAACTGCAACTTGGCGAAGAAGTCCGCGTTAACGCAGTCATCCCGAAAGGCTTTTGGTGGGCGACTGGCCACGAGGCACTTGAGCAGAATTGGGAGAGTGGAGACTTCTCCACTTGGATCGAACGGACGTACCATTGGCAAGCTTTCGGAGTCCACTTCGGATTGTCGGGTCTGCTGGCAATGGTGCCGTTCGAACAAAGGGCTATAATAGCCCGCGAGTTTTCGGCGGCTGGGTCGCCTGATTGGGCGACTGCCAAGGAAGCACGTCGCATCGCTTACAATCACTACCGCCACAACCCGATGGCCGCTGGCGGAACGATCATTGAGCAGGCCAAGCTGGGATTTATCGGCGCTCGCGCAGTCCTTGCTCAAGCTTCGATGGGTGGACCGGATGACAGCAAATGGACTTGGGAAGAACGCGAATGGGATGTGCCGACTTGGTTCTGGACCGACTTCACCGCGACAAATCAAAGCTCGCAGGACTGGGAGTTGGGCCGCTTCGCGGGGAGAGGGTTAGCACCAGACAAGACGCGGTGGATCACTCTTTCAGGAGTCCACTTCTATCGACCTAGCCTGGCATCGCTAGGCCCTGTGGCGGCACCAACGGAAACGACTGAAACCACCCGGGGGCGCAAGCCGAAGTATGACTGGCCAGCCGCAATCAGCGCTTGCTGGGGACGAATCTACAGGGGTGAACCTCCTGTGGCCAATCAGGCCGACGTCGAAAAACTGCTGATCGAAATCTTGCGGGCCGGCGATGATGAACCCGGCGAAAGCACCGTGCGTCCCTATGCCAGTCAGATTTGGGCAGAATACAGCAAGCCCTGAGGCCGATAATTCCTGCCATGCGAATTTCTGGCCTAATCCCGGCCCTATCGTCCGACGGGATAGGCCATATCGTCGATGCTTGTCCATGCACGCTGGCACCCGCTGGCGACACGTGGAGCAAGTGCAATGGACAAGCTGGCCTATTCAATTACTGACACCGCTAAGGCGCTGAGCCTAGGCCGCACGTCGGTTTATGCGCTGATCGCCGAAGGGCGGTTGGAGACATTCAAGTTTGGCAGCCGCCGCCTGGTAAAGGCGGAATCGATCCGCCGTCTGGTTGACGGGCAGGCCTAAGCGCCATGACTGCGCACCGGGCCAATCCGCGACGGGTCAAGCTGCACCGCATCTACAGCGCGGCGGAGCTGGCGGCCTGTTGCGGCGTCCACAAGAACACCGTGCGGCACTGGCAGGCCAACGGGCTGGAGCCTGTCAGCGAAGGCCGTCCCACGCTGTTTGACGGGGCAACGGTTCGCGCCTTTCTCGCCAAGCGCAACGCCAGCCGCAAGCGCCCCTGTCCACCCGGCACCCTCTATTGCTTCAAGTGCCGCCAGCCGCGCGCGCCTGCCATGGGCATGGTCGAAGCCATTCGCCAGAATGCCACCACGGGCAACCTGAGCGCAATTTGCGAGGCCTGCGGCACCATGATGCACCGTCGCACCCGCCTGGCAGCAATCCCGGCAATCATGCCCAATCTGGACGTGCAAATCAGGGAGGCAGGCCCACGCCTATGTGAGCGCCCCGAACCTTCCCTGAATTGTGCCAATCGAAAGGACTGACAAGCCATGGCGAAACCCAATGCCGCGAACGCCCGGATCAAGCGCGAATACTTCACTTATCTGAAGGAAGCGCAGCGCCGGGACGAAGGATCGATCGATGCCGTCGCCAAGGCGCTGGCGCGCTTTGAAGAGGCGAACGGGCATAAGGACTTCAAGACCTTTCACCGGGCACAGGCCGTGGCCTTCAAGCACAAGCTGGATCAGCAAACGGCTGTCCGCACCGGCAAGCCTCTGAGCCGGGCGACGGTCAATTCCACCCTGTCCGCCCTGCGCGCGTTCTTTATCTGGCTGGCGGGGCAGCCCGGATACAAGTCCCGCCTGTCCTATGCCGATGCCGACTATTTCAACCTGGCCGAAAAGGACGTGCGCATTGCCAAGGCCGCGCGGCACAAGGCTTTCCCCACGCTGGAACAGGTCCACCACGTGATTGCCGCCATGCCGACCGGCAATGCGATTGAACTGCGCAACCGGGCGCTGTTGGCGTTCGCCTTGCTGACAGGCGCGCGCGACGGGGCGCTGGCGTCGTTCCGGCTGAAGCACGTCGATCTGGTGCAAGGCCGTGTCGATCAGGACGCGCGGGACGTGCGGACGAAGGCCAGCAAGACCTTCAGCACATGGTTTTTCCCGGTTGGCGGCGATACTCTGCCAATTGTGCAGGACTGGTGCGAGTATCTGCGCACCACCCTGCTTTGGGGCGATGACGACCCACTGTTCCCGCCCACGCAAATCGGGCTTGGCGAGAATGGCGGCTTCATGCCGATTGGACTGCGCCGGGGCGAATGCTGGCAGGGGGCCGGGCCAATCCGTGACATATTCCGCAACGCCTTCACGGCGGCTGGCCTGCCCTATTTCAATCCCCATTCTCTGCGCGATACGTTAGTGCAGCTTGGCGAGCAGGTCTGCACCACGCCGGAGCAATTCAAGGCATGGTCGCAGAATCTGGGACACGAGCGGGTGATGACGACGCTTACCAGTTACGGCACCGTTGCCCCGCACCGGCAGGCGGAATTGATCCGGGGTCTGAGCGGGGCGAAGGGCGCGGCGGGTAAGCTGGCCGCAACTGTCGATCCTGCCTTCCTTGCGCAGGTGGTGGCAGCCATGCAAAGTTTGCCGGGTGGCGGGCAAGGCTAGCCTCTTGGCGTCGAGCCGCACCCGCTGCTAAGCCTTGCCGGGTGGCGGGGGTGAAGCGTGCAACTGTTCAATTCCAAGACGATCCAGCGCCACATCGCTCGCGCTGCCGCCCCCGATCCGGCGAAGCTCGAAATTTTGCGCCAGTGGGGCGAAACTATCCGAGACCGATCGATTGAGACGCAAAAGGAAACAGCCCTTCACGGCAATTTCAAGCAGCGGATCATTTGCGACGTGCTGGGCTATCAGGACTTCAACGATAGCGGCCAGTGGACGGTTGACGTTGAAGCGCAGATTGGAGCGGGATCGGTTGACCTTGCCTTGGGGCAATTCACCAAGGGCGAACGGCGGATCATCGCCCCTTTCGAGCTGAAGGGCGCAAAGACCAAGAACCTTGATGCGATCATGCCGGGCCGCGCCAAGACCCCGGTTCAACAGGCATGGGAATACGCCAGCGACAACGTGGGCACCAAATGGGTGCTGGTTTCCAACTACCTTGAAATCCGCCTCTACAGCTACGCGGACGGGCGGCAATTCCATGACAGCTTCGATCTGGCGAAGCTCCATGATCCAGCCGAATACCAGCGGTTCATGCTGCTATTGTCGGCGGACAACCTGCTGTCCGGGCAGACGTTGGCGATACTGGAGGAAAGCCGGAAGGAAGACCGCGACATTACCGCGCGGCTCTATGCCGACTATCGCACTCTGCGCAGTGATCTGATTGGCGCGGTTCGCACCGCCCTGCCCGATGGCGACCCGCTGGAGGCCATCCGGCTGGGCCAGACCATTCTGGACCGGGTGCTGTTCATCGCCTTTGCCGAAGACAACGGCCTGCTGCCCGATGACAGCCTGCTGAGCGCCTTCCAGCACAGCGACCCCTACAACCCCAAGCCGGTTTGGCAGACGTTCCTGGGCCTGTTCAACGCGATTGACCGGGGCAACGACCAGCTCAAAATCCCGCGCTACAATGGTGGCCTGTTCCAGCCGAACGCCACCATCGATGCATTGGCCGTGCCGGATCATATCTGCGAGGGCTTCAAACGGCTGGCGGAATATGACTTTGCCAGCGAAATTTCCGTCACCGTGCTGGGCCACATATTCGAGCAGTCGATTGCCGACGTGGAACAGCTTCAGGCCGAAGCTCTGGGCCAAGCGCCGGTGGAGAAGAAGACCAGTGGCACCAGCGGGCGGCGCAAGCGTGACGGCGTGGTCTATACCCCCGATTACGTGGCGCGCTTCATTGTCGATCAAACGCTTGGCACGCATTGCCGGGAGATATTTGCCGAAATCCTTGGCCAATATGCCGCGAAGGGAGCGAAGGCCGATGACGAGGCAATTGCATGGAAATCGGCCAAGGCGGAACGGCAGGCCTGGGCCGAATACCGTGACCGGTTGACCGCCTTGCGCATTGTCGATCCGGCCTGCGGATCGGGCGTGTTCCTGATCATGGCCTTCGATTACCTGAAAGCGGAACTTGGGCAGGTAAACACCAAGCTGGCCGAACTGTCCGGCACTGGCATGGCGGGCGACCTTCTGGACCCTGACAGCGAAATCCTGACACACAACCTGTTCGGCGTGGACGTGAACAGCGAGAGCGTGGAAATCGCCAAGCTGAGCCTGTGGATCAAGACCGCGCGGCGCGGCAAGGTGCTGGACAGTCTGGACGCCAATCTGCGCGTTGGTGATAGCCTGATCGAAGACGCCAGTTTTGCCTATCGCAGCCACGGCTTCGAATGGAAAATCGCATTTCCTGAGATTTTCGCCAGCGGCGGTTTCGACGTGGTGCTGGGCAATCCGCCCTATGTGCGCATGGAACTGATCAAGCCCATGAAGCCGTGGCTTGAAAAGCGGTATGAAGTGGTTTCCGATCGGGCGGACCTTTACGCCTACTTCTTCGAACGCGGGATCAAGTTGCTCAAACCCGGCGGGCGGCTGGGCTTCATCAGCAGCGGCACTTTCTTCAAGACCGGATCGGGCGCGCCGCTGCGCGATTTCCTGCGCGCCAAGGCCACGCTGGAAGCCGTGGTGGATTTTGGCGACCACCAGATTTTCGAAGGCGTCACCACCTATCCCGCCATCCTGACAATGCGGGCAGGCAGTCCGCCGCCGGGCCATAATCTGCAATTCTGGAAGATTGGCGAAATGCCAGCCGGTAGCTTTGCCGATGCCTTTGCCGACGCGGCCAAGTCTTTCCCGCAAGAGGCACTGGGGCGCGGTTCATGGGAACTGGAGGGCGATGCCCTGCGCGCCTTGCGGGCGAAGATCACGGCGGGCAAGCCGACGCTGAAGGACGTCTATGGCTCACCGCTATACGGGATCAAAACCGGTCTGAATGAGGCCTTTGTCATCGACACGCCGACGAAGGAAAAGCTTTGTCGTGACGATCCGCGTTCGGCGGAACTGCTAAAGCCCTTTCTGGAAGGGAAGGATTTGAAGCGCTGGCGTGCGGAGTCGCGCGGCCTTTGGATCATCTATATTCCCATAGAATCTATACAGATTGATCAGTATCCGGCAGTCCGCGACTGGCTTGAAGTATTTAAGGGTAAACTAGAATTAAGGGCCACCAAACAACAATGGTTTGAGTTACAACAGGCGCAGCAAAATTATGTAAGGAGGATGGTTGAGCCAAAAATAATATACCCCCACTTCTCACAAGGCGCGAAATTTTCTAGTGACAATTTCGGATATCTATCGAACAATAAGACCTTTTGCTTAAATTCGAATGATCAATTTCTGCTGGCCCTGCTCAATTCCAACGTGGTCTGGCTACATCTAAAATCGATCTGTCCCGCCATGCGCGGTGGCGTTTGGCGTCTGGAGCTAAGCGCGCAATTCGTTGAGACAATACCGATCCCCGCCGCAACGGATGCCCAAAGGATCGAACTAGGCGCGTGCGCGAAGGCTGCGCAGACTGCGGCAGAAAAGCGCCAGGAACTGCAACAGGCGCTCACCCGCCGCATTCCCGACCTTGTTGCCAACCCGACCAATGCCAAGCTTTCGGCCAAGCTGAAGGAATGGTGGAACCTACCCGACTTCGCCGCCTTCCAAAAGGAAGTGGAAAAGGCGCTGAAGGCCAGAATCCCGCTTCAGGAACGCAATGATTGGGAAAGCTGGATCACCACCAGCCGCGCCGAAATCCACGCCCTGACAGCCGAAATCGCTTGGCTGGAAACCGAAATCAACGCCAAGGTCTATGCGCTGTTCGATCTGACCACCGATGAAATCGCTTTACTGGAGGCCAATGTCTGAATTGGCGCAGTGCCACCGCGACCATTGGCATGACTTGAAAGCAAGTCGGGCTACAGATTGAGGACAACCGGCGGAATTGGCGGAAATCCGGGCTGTTCCGGGCAACTTCCGTGAATCCGACTGGCGCACAGACCGCCAATTCACATTTGACGGTAAAGCTGCCACCGCTGGAATGGCGCAGATTTGCAGCCTTTCCGCCTGCGAATTGTCGCGTAGGGTGTGTAGGTCCAAACTTATTTATCGGAGCCGGTTACCTTGCCCGATTCAGACTGCCGAACCTGCAAGGCACTGGCCTACGGAGCTTAATGATCGGCTGCGATCTGCAAGCCACAATTCACCCCTAGCGAACGCGCGTGGGGGTATGATTGGGGGTATTTCGAAAAGAGATTGCCGTGAGAATGGCTTATTTGCGTCGTTTTCTGGCCAAGTCGCGGTTCCCTTCACCGCTCCAATCACTCCACCGTGACCGATTTCGCCAGATTGCGCGGCTGGTCCACATCCGTGCCCTTTGCGACCGCCACGTGGTAGGCGAGCAGTTGGACTGGCACGGCATAGACGATCGGTGCGATCAGCGGGTGGGCCGTGGGCATTTCGATCGTCGCCAGGCAGTTTTCGCCCGCAGCGGCGATGCCCTTGCGATCCGAGATCAGCACGACCTTGCCGCCACGCGCTTGCACTTCCTGCATGTTGCTGACGGTCTTCTCGAACAGGGGTCCCGACGGTGCGATGACGATCACCGGCACATTCTCGTCGATCAGCGCGATCGGGCCGTGCTTCATCTCGCCGGCCGCATAGCCCTCGGCGTGGATATAGCTGATTTCCTTTAGCTTCAGCGCCCCTTCCAGCGCCAGCGGGTAATCCGTGCCCCGGCCCAGGTACAATACGTCCCGCGCGCCGGCGACCGCACCGGCCATCGCTTCGATCGCCTCGTCGCGGCTCAGCGCGTCGTTTAGCGCGGCGGGCGCCTCGGCGAGATGAACCACGATCTCGCGTTCTTCCTCGCTCGTCAGCCGCCCCTTCGCCTTGGCGAGGTTCGCGGCCAGCGCGGCCAGCACGGCAAGCTGGCAGGTAAACGCCTTGGTCGAAGCAACGCCGATTTCGGGACCGGCATGGGTCGGCAGCAGCAGATCGGCCTCACGCGCCATCGTGCTGGTCGGCACGTTGACGACGGCGGCGATCGTCTGCCCCTCCGCCTTGGCGTGGCGCAGCGCGGCGAGCGTGTCGGCCGTCTCACCCGACTGGCTGATGACGATCATCAGTCCGCCCTCCTCCATCACCGGCGCGCGGTAGCGAAACTCGCTTGCCACATCGATATCCACCGCAACGCGCGCGAATTGCTCGAACCAGTATTTGGCGACCATCCCGGCATAGAAGCTGGTGCCGCACGCAACGATGGTGACTCGCTTGATCGTCGAAAGATCGAACTCCGGGATCGGCAGCGCGACCTTTTCTTCCAGCCGCTGGAGATAGCCGCGCAGCGTCTGCGCGACGACGATCGGCTGTTCGTAGATTTCCTTCGCCATGAAGTGGCGGTGATTGCCCTTGTCGATCAGCTGGCCCGACGCGCCGGAGTTCACGATCGGGCGCTCGACCGGATCGTTCGCCTGGTCATAGACCTGCGTTCCCTCGCGAGTCAGCACGACCCAGTCGCCTTCTTCGAGATACGAGATGCGCTGCGTGAGCGGCGCCAGCGCCAGCGCGTCGGAGCCGAGATAGGTTTCGCCCTCGCCATAACCGACCACCAGCGGCGAACCCAGCCGTGCGCCGATCAGCATGTCGGGATGATCGCGGAACAGGATGGCCAGCGCGAACGCGCCGTGCAGGCGCGGCAGCACGGCTTTCACAGCCTCCACCGGCTGCAGCCCCGCCTCGATCTGCTCGCTCACCAGATGGCAGACGATTTCCGTGTCGGTTTCGCTCTCGAGATTGCGGCCGCGCGCGAGCAATTCCTCGCGCAGCGGCTTGAAGTTCTCGATGATCCCGTTGTGAACCAGCGCGACGTGGTCGGTCGCATGCGGGTGCGCATTGTTGGTCGTCGGACCGCCATGCGTCGCCCAGCGTGTGTGGGCGATCCCGGTCCATCCCGCCAGCGGGTTGGCCGCGAGCTCCTTGCCGAGATTGACGAGCTTGCCCGACGCTCGCCGGCGATCGATCGCACCGTCAACGATGGTGGCGATGCCGGCCGAATCATAGCCGCGATATTCCAGCCGCTTGAGCCCATCGAGCAGCCGATCGGCAACATCGTCCTGACCCAGGATTCCGACGATTCCACACATGAACGATTGCTTCCAGGTTAGAGAGTGTAGGGCACGCGCACCAACTTAATGCGGGAAGTTGGTGTCGACGAAATGGCGGGTGAACTCGACCGGGTCCGGGTCGCGACCCTGCGCGGCTCGGAACTTCGCGCCGCCTTTCTCCCAAACCTCGCGGATTGCGCCGGCCATGCCGGCGGGAAACTGCATGCGCTGCTCGACGATGGTTCGCCAGGCGCCCGTCGCACCGAACATCTTGTGGAACTCGGGCTCACGCGCCCTTAGGGCCGCATCGCTCTCTGCATCCAGCGCCCCGATCGCATCGAGCACATAGCTGTCGAGCAACTTGAGGAACGGCTTACCGGCATAAATGTCGCTCATTTGCCCTCCTTGCGCGCCGTCATCATGGCGCGGAACCGCTTTGCCCAGCCGGGCTTGGCCTGATGGGATGCGCGGACGATCGCCAGCGCATCCGCCTCGACATCCCGAGTCACCACCGAACCGGCGGCGACGATCGCGCCCGCTCCGATGGCGACCGGCGCGACCAGCGCGCTATTGGATCCGATGAACGCCCCGGCGCCGATCGTCGTCCCGTATTTGAAGAAGCCATCGTAATTGCAGGTGATCGTGCCCGCGCCGATGTTCGCGCCGGGTCCTATTTCGACGTCGCCGAGGTAAGTCAGGTGGTTCGCCTTCGCCCCCTTGCCCAGCACCGCCTTCTTCATCTCGACGAAATTGCCGACATGCGCGCCCTCACCCACCACCGCGCCGGGGCGCAGACGAGCATAGGGACCGACCGTCGCCCCGGTGGCGATGCTGGCGCCCTCGACATGGCTGAACGCTCGGATCGTCGCGCCATCCGCAACGCTCACGCCCGGGCCGAACACCACATTGGGTTCAATCGTCACGTCGCGCCCGATCTGCGTGTCATGCGCGAACCAGACCGTCTCAGGCGCGGTCAGCGTCGCGCCGTCCGCCATGGCCTGAGCCCGACGGGCCAGTTGCCACTGCAGCTCCAGCGCGGCGAGTTCGGCGCGGCTGTTGACGCCGGTGACTTCGACGGCATCGGTCTCGATCACCGCCGATTTGCGGCCGTCCTGCGCGGCAAGCATGACGATGTCGGGCAGATAATATTCCCCCGCCGCATTGTCGTTGCCAACGCGCGACAGCAGCGCGAACAGGTCACCCGATCGCACGGCCATCAACCCGGAATTGCACAGCGTCTCGGCCCGCTCCGCCTCGGTCGCATCCTTATATTCGACCATCTTGGCGATCTGCCCGTCGCTTGTCGCGATGATGCGGCCATAGGCACCGGGGTCCGCAGGCCGGAAGCCTAGCACGACGGCGGCCGGTGCGTCCGCACGATGCAGCCGCTCGATCATTCGCTCCATCGTCGCACTGCTGACCAGTGGAACGTCGCCATACAGGATCAGCACGTCGCCCGTGAAGCCGTCCAGCGCCGCCTCTGCCTGCGCGACGGCGTGACCGGTGCCAAGCTGCTCGGCCTGATCCGCCGTCGCGACGCCATGTGGCGCGACCGCCGCCTCGACCTGCTCGCGCCGCGCTCCCACCACCACCACGGTCCGCTCCGGCGAAAGTTGCGCGACCGAGGCGGTCAGGTGCAACAGCATCGGCCGACCCGCGATCGGATGCAGCACCTTGTGCGTGTCGGACTTCATGCGCGTGCCGCTGCCGGCGGCCAGGATGATCGCGGCGACTGGACGGGTGGACATCGAAAACTCCCCTCGGGGGCACGCCCCTGCCACGAAGCGGTTGCCAATTCCATAGCGCTGCGGGCATCTGCATGCGATGGACCGCTTTCCTTTCGATATCGTCGGCTTCGACCTCGACGGCACCTTGCTGGACACGAGCGGCGATCTGCTTGCGGCGACGAACCACGCGCTGGGGCTGGCGGGACGGCCCTTGCTTGGGCCGGAGCGGATCAAGACGATGATCGGCGGCGGCGCCAAGAACATGCTGAAGCAGGGGCTGACCGAATCGGGCGGCTATGACGAGGCAGTGATGGCGCGCGTCTATCCCGAGTTGCTCGCCTTCTATGGCGAGAACCTGGCCAATCACAGCCGGCCGTTCGAAGGCGCGCTCGAAACGTTGGACGAGCTCGATCGACGCGGCACTAGGGTCGCGGTCGTCACCAACAAGTTCGAGCGCTTCGCCGTGCGGCTGCTGCGCGAACTGGGCCTCGACCACCGTTTCGCAGCAATCATCGGTGGCGATACGATGGGCAGGGGCAATTCAAAGCCTTCTCCTGCCCCGATCCACGAGATGATCGCGCGTTGTCGCGCCTTGGGCAGCGGCGGGCGTGCGGCGTTTGTCGGCGACTCGATCTACGACATCCTGTCCGCCCGGAATGCCGGCATCCCCAGCGTCGCAGTGAGCTTCGGCTTCCTGATGCAGCCGGTCGAGGAATTGGGCGCCGACGCGGTAATCGACAGCTATGCCCAATTGATCCCGACACTCAGCCGACTGGGCGGCGCTATCTAGCTTCCTTGTCTTTCCGCCACTTCGTCCACAGGTGCCGCGCCAGCATGAGCGGCGGCATCCTCAGCCAGTGACCGCGCAGGTAGAAGGCAAGTTCGATCAGCTTGCGCGTCGGCTGGCCCCAGCCATCCCGCGCCAGCAAGCGGCGGACATACAGCCGGTCGGCAACGGTCAGCCTCCCACCGTCGCCGAACAGATGCGCCGATAGCCGCAGCGCGCGTTGAACCTCGCGCGTCAGCCCATGCTGCGCGGCGCAGGCGGCGAGGCGATCCAGGAATGTGGCGTCCTCGCCAAATTCGTCCAGCAGGCAGCGGATGTCCCACAGGTTGCGCAAGCCGCCCTGCAGATCGCCGTCTGCCAACAGATGCGCGGCGGCATGGACGATCATCCCCTCCGGCGGCAGCACGAACAGCCCGTTGCTCAGCGCAACGCGGCTGTCGATCAGCGCCGCCGCGTCGGGGGTGATCCGCGCGGTCAGCGGTAGGATCGTGTGGTGCACGTCGATCATTCGGTCGCGCTCGTGATGGATGAGCGGCGGCAGCTCGTGCATCCAGCGGCGGTAATAGATGTCATCATAGGGATCGGGCTTCACCCACTCCCACCCCGCCGTCAGCAGCGCCGACTCAGCCTCGTCAATGCGATCGCGCGGCACGAGGATGTCGAGGTCGCCGATTTGACGCCCCTGCCCTGCCGACAGGCCGGTCGCGACGAATGCCGTCCCCTTGAGCAACACGACCGGGATGCCAGCGGGTCCCAGCGCGCGGCGCGCCATCTCTGCCTCCCATAGCGCGGCGGTACGCCCGTGCTCGGCGGCAGCCCGGGCATCGGCCAGAATCCCGCATGCCGCCGCAGGCTTCGCCAGCCCATCCAGCCGCCAGGCGAGTGAGCCGATCAGCTGCTCGGCCCGCGCCACGCCAAGCAACGCGGTCCACCCGGCAGCATCGAGCCGCTCGGCCCTCGCCGGGTCGCGCAGCACGGCGGCAAGCAGCGCACCGCTCATGCAAGCGCATCCCACAGCCGTTCCACGCTCGCCAGCGCGCTCGTCGTATCGGGATAGTCGATCGCGCGTGCCGGGATGCTCCGCACCAGCGTCGCCAGCGCATCGAACCCCGGCTCGGCCAAGGCGACATAATTGGTCGAGGCCTGCGTCAATCGCACGAAGCACTCGCTCGCCGGCACTGTTCGCTCAGCAGCATCGAACCCGAAATTCGGGAACAGCAGCAGCGCAGGCCTGGCCGGCCGATCCATCGCCGCGATGGCACGTGCGTCGGGCACCAGATGTCGGATCGTGCCCTTTGGCGTGTCCGTCAGCATCGGTCCCCAGCGTCCCTCCGGCGCAGCGCGCGCCATCACCGCGATCGCTTCATTCTTCAGGCTGATCAGGCGGGGAAAGCCATGCGCCATGCCCGTCGCGGGATCGATCAGCACGAACTCGTCGCCCAGCAGGCGCCACCCCCGCGTCATCAGCAATGCCGCCAGCGTCGATTTGCCCGCCCCCGACTCGCCGGTCATGAGCAACGCCTTGCCATCCCTCTCCACGCCCGATGCGTGGAGCAACAAGTACCGGCGCTGTCCCAGCGCCATTTGCAGGTTCATGCCCATTTCGGCGGCGAGTAGTCCCTGCGCCAGCGGCAGCGGGGCGGATTCCGGCAGGACGAAGTCGCCCGCGATATGCACCGAGGGCCGCACCCAGCGCCGCCATGGCCGCGCAGCGAACAAGCGAACGTTGAAGTCGGGAATGTCGGGCTGCGGATAATCGCGATAGAGTTCGTTCAACGTCGCCACGGGCGCGCGCCAGTCGCTACCCACTCGAAAACCGACCGGCCCGATCCGCAGCATCGTCGAATGGCGCATCAGACCTGCTCGACCAGCCCGGCTTGGGTCAACTCGCCCAGACGAGCTGCCAGCGCTGCCCTATCGGGATCGATCAGATCGTGCGCCGCAGCCAGCGCGGCAAGCGCCTCGTCCAGCGTGAGCGTTTGATTGTCCAGCGCCGCGATCAGCTCGGGAACCGGTGAATCCACGACGTGGGTGATGCCGGACGTGCGGTGATAGATCAGGGTCAGGCTATCGAGCGGCTCGATCCGAAGCGTCGCGGCCGGCGCGGCGCGATAGCGATGCACGCGTAATTACCCGCGCGGCATTTGAAGCGATGCGAAGCAGGTGAACCCGCTCGTGCCGCGCTGCAACCGGCGGATATAGTTGGTATAGGCGCGGCTCTGCTCATAGGTGGTGCCTGGCAGGCTCGAGCCGTTGAGCGCCCGCTTCACCTCTTCACCGGTGAACGCGCGTCCGGCGGCGGGAAACGCACCCTGCGTACCCGGGGGCACCAACGTACCGTCCGCGGCGATGTAATTGCCTGCCCGGCCAGCATCCGGAACCGGAATCTCGCAATTGAGTACCGAACCCGCCGTTTGCGCCAGCGCGGGCTTGATCGACACGATCGCCGACGCGCTCGCCGCGCCGAGCATCAGCGCGCGACGACTGGGTCCCTTGCCCTTCGGGGCATCATCCGGTGGAGGCGTGGTATCGGTCATCGTTCCATCCCTGCCAGACTTGCCTTTCATAAAGGTGAATCTTGCGCAACCCGCTATCGCGCCGGCAAGATCATCGGTTAGACGGGGCTGCGATGCCACGCTTCGCTGCACCCAGAACGGTTTTCGGTATCTTACTGATGCTGATCACGGCCGGCTCTGTCGGATTGGCGGGCGGGATCGAAGCTGCCGGCATCGCCGCCATCGGCCTTGTCGTCATGTTGCTGATCGCCGCGCCCCCGACGGAGCCGGAACGTATCGCTGCTGCTATACCCGATAGCGACGACGTCGCCGTTGCCGATGTGATTGATGCGATTTTCGAGCCGGTGCTGCTGATCGCCGACAATCGCGTTGCCGCCGCCAACCGCGCCGGACGCGCCTTGCTGGGCGAACATATACTGGGGGAGGATGTTCGCGTCGCGATCCGACACCCTGCCGCGGCCGAACGATTGCTGGAAGGCGAAAACGTGGAATCCCCGGCACCGCTTCATCTCGCCGGGCTGGGCAGCCGCGACCAGCATTGGGAGATGCGCATCCACGCCCTTCCGCGCGGCCAGCGGATCGTTCACTTGTCCGACCGCACGGGCAGCCATGCCGCCGACCGTATTCGAGTGGATTTCGTCGCCAATGCCAGCCACGAGCTGCGCACCCCGCTCGCTTCGATCCTTGGGTTCATCGAAACGTTGGAGGACGCGGCCGACGATCCTGAGACCAGCGCGCGATTCCTGAAGGTCATGGATGCCGAGGCGCGGCGCATGCAGCGCCTGATCGACGACCTGATGTCGCTCTCGCGGATCGAGGCGGAGAAATATCGTGCGCCTGATGATTCGGTCGATCTCGGCACGCTCGCGCAGGAAGTCCGGACCGAGCTTGCCGCCACATCGCCCCGGCGTGCGGCGGATATCGCGATCGAACTGGGCGATGCGCCGCCGGTGCGGGGCGATCGGGTGCAGCTGTCGCAGCTTCTTCACAATATTATCGGCAATGCCATGAAGTACGGCCGCGACGGCTCCCCTGTCCGGGTCACGCTGCGCCGCTCGAGTGAGACGATGTTGTGCCTCTGCGTCAGCGACGAGAGCGAGGGGATCGGCCCTGAACACCTGCCGCGCCTGACCGAACGCTTCTACCGCGTCGATTCGAGCCGCAGTCGCGCGGCTGGGGGCACCGGCCTTGGCCTGGCGATCGTCAAGCATATCGTGGAACGGCATCGCGGCCGGTTGGACATAGCCAGCACCGTCGGCCAGGGAACGACCGTCACGATCCTGCTACCGCTCGCGACACCTTCTGAACCGGTGTAACATTAACGACCCGCCGCTGTCATAATTGGGTAACGCAATTGCAACAGAGGCCCGGCGACGGGGCCGGCTCCCCGCTCTTTGCGACCCGCAAGGACAAGGCCGTGGGAGTTTCGGATGCGTCGCTTTCCGCTGATCGCGCTTTGTGCGCTGACGCTTGCAGGCTGCGGCCAGCAGACCAGCCGCGACCAGATCACGGTGGTCGGCTCGTCGACGGTCTATCCGTTCACCACCGCGGTCGCCGAAGCGTTCGTGAACAACAGCACGCAAGCCAAGGCGCCGGTGATCGAACAGGGTGGCACAGGTGCCGGCATGAAGCTGTTCTGCGGCGGCATCGGCGTATCTCATCCCGACATCGTCAACGCATCGCGCCGCATCAAGAAGTCAGAGGCCGAACTTTGCGCGAAGAACGGCGTGACGGACATCATGGAGATACAGATCGGCAGTGACGGGATCGCGCTCGCTGAAGCGGTTAAAGGCCCCAACCTTTCGCTCACGCGCAAGGACCTCTACCTCGCGCTAGCCGCCAACCCGGGCGGCAAGCCGAACACGGCCAGGACGTGGCGGGACGTCAACCCGTCGCTTCCGGCGATCCCAATCAAGGTGCTGGGCCCGCCATCGACCAGCGGCACGCGCGATGCGTTCGCCGAACTGATCCTGGAAAAGGGCTGTGAGGAAGTCTCGCCCGAGGCCAAGGCGCTCAAGGACAGCGACAAGAACAAGTTCGACAATCTCTGCCTGCTGATCCGCAGCGACGCCGCGTACATCGATTCGGGTGAGAACGACAATCTGATCGTCCAGAAGCTATCGACCGATCCCAATGCGATCGGCATCTTCGGCTATTCCTATCTTGAGGAAAACGCCCAGCGGCTGAAGGGCATTCCGATTGATGGCGTAGCGCCGAGCTATACGTCGATTGCCGAGGGTACCTACCCGGGCGCACGCGCGCTCTACATCTACGTAAAGAAGCAGCACCTGAAAGCCGTGCCGGGACTTAAGGCATTCCTCGCGCAATATGCCATGATGTGGTCGGCCGACGGGCCGCTGGCCAAACGCGGACTGATCGCCAGCCCTGCCGACCGGCAGGCCGTGGCCGCGACAGCGATCGAGGCGGAAACGCCGCTCGATCCGGCCTCGCTGAAATAAGCGCCGGCATGAACCTCTACGCGCTCCTCTTCCTGGTCGCCGGCCTTGGCATCATCGCCTGGCTGACCGGGCGCGCGCGGGCGGCGCGCTTTGGTTCGACGAGCGAACACCGGCTGCATTCGCTGCCGGGTCAGCATGGCCTGTATGTCGCGCTGTGGACGACAGTCCCTGCGCTGCTCTTCGTCATCGTCTGGTGGGCTGTCACGCCGATGCTGGCGACGGACGCAGTGATCAAATCGCCACAGGCGCTTCAGTTGCCGGCGTTCGGCTACGAGCGCGACGCGATCCTCAACGAAGTGCGCGCTCGGGCAGACGGCAGCGAATATGGCTTCTATCCGCTCGCCGAACAGCTTGCGCCGCTCTACGCCCACGCCAGCAGCTTCTATGCCTGGCTGGGCAGCGGCCTGGCGCTGCTGCTCGCCTTCGCCTGCGGCGCTTTCGCCTATACCCGCGTAAAGGCCGATTTCCGGGCTCGCACCCGCGTCGAACGGACGGTCATGCTGGTATTGCTCGTCGCTTCGCTGATCGCGATCCTCACGACGCTCGGCATCTTCCTCTCGCTGCTGTTCGAGTCGATCCGCTTTTTCAGCATGGTTCCGGTGACCGACTTCCTGTTCGGCACGACCTGGAGCCCGCAGGTCATCGATCCGGCCGATCCGGGCAAGACGCTGGGCGCGGTTCCGCTGTTCTGGGGCACCTTCTTCATCGGCGCGGTGATCGCGATGCTGGTCGCGATCCCGTTCGGGCTGATGAGCGCGATCTACCTCACCCAATACGCCCGGCCCGTCGTCCGCAAGTGGATGAAGCCGATGCTCGAGATTCTCGCCGGCGTGCCGACGGTCGTATACGGCTATTTCGCTGCCTTGACCGTAGGCCCCGCGATCCGCGATCTCGCCGTATCGCTCGGCTTTACCTATGCCAGCTCTGAAAGCGCGCTCGCCGCCGGCCTGGTCATGGGCGTGATGATCATCCCATTCGTCTCGTCGATGGCCGACGACAGCATTGCCGCGGTGCCGAGCGCGATGCGCGATGGCAGCCTGGCGATGGGCGCGACGTCGAGCGAGACGATCTGCAAGGTGCTGCTCCCCGCTGCCCTGCCCGGCGTGGTCGCCGGCGTGCTGCTCGCCGTCAGCCGCGCGATCGGCGAGACGATGATCGTGGTCATGGCTGCGAGTGGCGCTGCCAATATCACGGCGAATCCGTTCGAGAGCGCGACCACGGTGACCAAGCAGATCGTCGACCTGCTGACGGGCGAGGCCGAGTTCGACAGTCCCAAGACGCTGGCCGCCTTCGCGCTTGGCCTGACATTGTTCCTGATCACCTTCCTCCTCAACATCGTCGCCTTGCGCGTCGTGAAGAAGTACCGTGAGGCTTATGAATAGGCGCGCGCCCACCGACTGGAAGGCGGACGCAATGCAGCGCCGCATCCGCAGCCGCTATCGCGCCGAGCGCCGCTTTCGCGCGATCGGGCTTGGCGCAGTCGTGCTGTCCGCGGCCTTCCTGGTCTTCCTGCTGACGGTGATGGTCGGCAACGGCGCGGCCGGGTTCATGCGGACCGAAGTAGCGCTGCCCATCGACTTCAAGGCGGCGCCGCTTGAGGTCGATCGCGCGCAACTGTCGACCCGCGGTGCCGACCTCGCGCTCGCGGGGGCGGGCTTGCAGGACCGCGTCGCCACCGCCGTCACGGCCGCGTTCGGCGACAAGGGCGAGAAACTGATTGCCGAGAACGCCTGGACCGCCGTGCGCGACGCGATCAAGGCCGATCCCAATCTGCTGAACCAGCGCACGCATATCTGGGTGCCCGCCTCCAGCGAACTGGACGCCGCCATCGACGGCAGCGGAAAAACCGAGATGCAAGCCGAAGCGCGCAAGCTGCACGAACGGGGCGCGTTGCAGAGTGGTTTCAACGCGAGCTTCCTGGCCCGCGCCGACTCGACGGACCCGACGGCGGTCGGCATCTGGGGCGCGCTCAAGGGTTCGCTGCTCACCATGTTCGTGACGTTGCTGATTGCCTTTCCCATCGGCGTGCTTTCGGCCGTCTACCTTGAGGAATATGCGCCGAAGAACCGCTGGACCGACCTGATCGAGGTATCGATCAACAATCTCGCGGCTGTTCCTTCGATCATCTTCGGCCTGCTCGGCCTTGCGGTGTTCCTCGGCACGCTCGGCCTGCCGCGCTCGGCCCCGCTGGTTGGCGGACTGACGCTGGCGCTGATGATCATGCCGGTGATCGTCATCGCTGGGCGCAACGCGATCAAGGCGGTGCCGCCGTCGATCCGCGACGCCGCGCTCGGCATCGGCGCCAGTCGCGTTCAGGTCGTTTTCCACCACGTGTTGCCACTCGCACTGCCCGGCATCCTCACAGGAACGATCATCGGCATGGCGCGCGCGCTGGGCGAAACCGCACCGCTGCTGCTGATCGGCATGCGCGCCTTCATCGTCACCCCCCCCGGCGGCGTGTTCGATCCGGCCACCGTGCTGCCAGTCCAGATTTTTCTGTGGTCCGACGAAGTGAGCCGCGGCTTCATCGAAAAGACCTCGGCAGCGATCATCGTGCTGCTCGCTTTCCTGCTCGCGATGAACGCAGCTGCCATCTATCTTCGTAACAAGTTCGAGACCCGTTGGTGATGACTGAACTCAACTCGCCTCAGACCACCGCTCCGCCAAAGATGGCGGCGCAAGGCGTCAACGTCTTTTACGGCGAGAAACAGGCGATCCGCGACGTATCGCTCGACGTCGACATGGACAATGTCACGGCCTTCATCGGCCCGTCGGGCTGCGGAAAATCGACATTCCTGCGGACATTGAACCGCATGAACGACACCGTCGCCTCCGCCAGGGTCGAAGGACTGATCACGCTCGACGGCGAAAACATCTACGACAGGTCGATGGACGTAGTGCAACTGCGCGCGCGCGTCGGCATGGTGTTCCAGAAGCCGAACCCCTTTCCAAAGTCGATTTACGAGAACGTTGCCTACGGTCCGCGCATCCACGGCCTCGCCAGCGGCAAGGCGGACATGGACCAGATCGTCGAACGCAGCTTGAAGCGCGCCGGGCTGTGGGAGGAGGTCAAGGACCGGCTGCAGGACAGCGGCACGGCGTTGTCGGGTGGTCAGCAGCAGCGGCTGTGCATCGCGCGTGCCATCGCGGTCGACCCCGAAGTCATCCTGATGGACGAGCCGTGCAGCGCGCTCGACCCGATCGCGACCGCGAAGATCGAGGAATTGATCCACGAGTTGCGGGGCCGCTACGCGATCGTGATCGTCACCCACAACATGCAACAGGCCGCGCGCGTTTCGCAGCGCACCGCCTTCTTCCACCTGGGGACGCTCGTCGAATATGGCGAGACCGATCAGATTTTCACCGCCCCGCGCCAGGAGCGGACCAAGGACTATATCACCGGAAGGTATGGCTGATGGCGAAGGGTCACGAGCATACGATCAAGGCGTTCGACGCAGAGATCAAGCAGTTGCGCGCGCTGATCTCTCAGATGGGCGGGCTTGCCGAACAGGCGATCGCCGACGCGATGACGGCGCTGCAGCGCAACGACACCGAGCTCGCCAAACAGGTCCGCGCCAAGGATAAGGCAATCGACGCGATCGAAGCGGAGGTCGAGAAGCTCGCCGTCCGCGTCATCGCCCTTCGCGCGCCGATGGCCGACGACCTGCGCGACGTCGTCGCAGCGCTCAAGATCGCCGGCGTCGTGGAACGCATCGGCGATTACGCCAAGAACATCGCCAAGCGCGTTCCGCTGATCCATGCTTCGGGCAAGGACCGCATCGACGCCGTTTCGGTCATCCCTGCCATGGCGCAGATGGCGAGCGAAATGGTGCACGACGTGCTCGATGCCTTTGCCTCTCGCGATGCCGAGGCGGCGATCCGCGTCTGCGAGCGCGACAGCCGACTCGACGATTTCTATGACAGCATCTTCCGTACGCTCGTCACTTACATGGTCGAGAATCCGCGCACGGTAAGCGAAGTCGCGCACCTGCTTTTCGTCGCCAAGAATATTGAGCGGATCGGCGACCATGCGACCAACGTCGCCGAGATGGTCTATTTTGCCGCGACCGGCAGCTATCTCGCCGACCGCGACACCGACAGTACAGGGGTCTGACATGAGCCGCGCCCGCATGCTGCTGGTCGAGGACGACGCCGCGCTCGCCGAACTCCTCACATATCACTTCAAGCGCGAGGATTTCGACGTTCGCCACACGCCCGATGGCGAAGAGGCGCTGTTGATGGCGAAGGAGATCGCCCCCGACATCGTGCTGCTCGACTGGATGGTCGAAAGCCTGTCGGGGATTGAGGTGTGCCGCCGCCTGCGCCGCATGAGCGAGACGGCCAACGTGCCGATCATCATGCTGACCGCGCGGGGCGAGGAGGAGGACCGGGTGCGCGGCCTCGAAACCGGCGCGGACGATTACGTGACCAAGCCCTTCTCGCCACGTGAACTCGTCGCGCGCGTCGGCGCCGTACTGCGCCGCGTACGGCCTGCGCTGGCCGGCGAAGCGCTGTCCTATGCTGACATCGAGATGGACACGGTCGGCCACAAGGTGCGGCGCGGTGGCGATATTGTTCCGCTGGGTCCGACCGAGTTCCGCCTGCTCAAGCATTTCCTGGAGCATCCGGGCTGGGTCTTCTCGCGCGAGCGGCTGCTTGACGCCGTGTGGGGGCACGACAGCGATATCGAGAGCCGCACGGTCGATGTGCACATCCGGCGTCTTCGCAAGGCGATCAATATCGGTGACAGGCCCGACATCATCCGGACCGTACGCTCGGCCGGCTATTCGCTGGACGTTGGCCACTGATATCGTTTCGGGATAGATTCAGCGCCTGATGCGTTAGCGGGGCGAGCGAATGCTCTCACCGTATCAACGTCAGGAGATAACCCGATGAAGCTGATCGCGCTTGCCGCGGCGCTCGCCATGACGGGCACCGCCGCCATCGCCCAGGATGCGACAACGCCTGCACCGGCGCCTGCACCCGCACCTGAGACGGCACCGACGCCAGAGCCCGCGCCCCCTGCCCCCGCCCCGGCAACCGCGCCTGCGACGGCTACCACGGGCGAGGATCCAGCTGGCGGCTATCAGCCTTCCGCCCCAGCGCTGTCCGCGCAGCCGGCACCAGGCCAACAGGTGATCTTCCAGCCCTCCAAGTCGCCGAGCGAAGCCTATCCGCCGCCCGCGCCGATGCAGACTTACCCGATCTGCAAGAAGGGTCAGTTCGACAACTGCCGCCAGCGCGGCGGCTGAGCTTGCGGGGCGCGGCCAGCATGTGGCCGCGCCCCGATTTGCGACTGCCCCTGCAAGTTGCTTTCCGCCTCCGGCCCGCTAGCTCATGACGACAGTCCAGACTGAGCGGGAGGATGCATGAACATTCGATTCGACGGGAAGGTGGCCATCGTGACCGGCGCCGGCGGCGGGCTGGGCCGCGCCTATGCGCTCGAGCTTACCCGGCGCGGTGCGCGTGTGGTGGTAAATGACTTGGGCGGATCGCGCGATGGTACGGGCCAGTCCGATGCAGCGCTGAAGGTTGTCGAGGAGATCGCGGCAGCGGGTGGCGAGGCCATCGCCAACGGCGCCAGCGTCACCGAATACGAACAGATGGAGGCAATGGTCGCCGCGGCAAAGGAACGCTGGGGCGGCGTCCATATCCTCATCAACAATGCCGGCGTGTTGCGTGACAGGAGCTTCGCCAACATGACGCCCGACGACTTCCGCTTCGTTGTGGACGTTCATCTCCTCGGATCGGCCAATGCGACCAAGGCGGTGTGGGCCACGATGCGCGAGCAGGCGTACGGCCGCATCCTGATGACCGCTTCTTCCAGCGGGCTGTACGGCAATTTCGGGCAGGCAAATTACGGGGCCGCGAAGCTGGGGCTGGCCGGCCTTGCCAAGACGCTCCATTTGGAAGGCGCCAAATACAATATCCGCGTCAACACACTCGCCCCGACCGCTGGCACGCGGATGACCGAAGACATCTTCCCTGAAGCGGCGTTCCAGGCCTTCACGCCGGAAAGCGTCGCGCCGGCAGCACTGTTCCTGGTCAGTGAGGACGCACCCAACAATGCGATCGTCGGCGCGGGTGCGGGCGTGTTCCAGGCGGCGCATGTCACGCTCACTCAGGGCGTGCGCCTGACAGGCGACGCGCTCTCGCCCGAAGGCGTCGCCGCCCAATGGCAGGCGATCACCGACCGCACGGGCGAAGTCGTGCCGCAATCGGGCGGCGAACAGGCCATGATGATCATGCGCAAGCTGCAGCAATGATGTTGCGGCTTAGTCAGCGCTGCCGGCGCAGCACTATTCGCAACGGGCGTGGGTGAATGGCGGAGAGGGTGGGATTCGAACCCACGTTACGGTTCCCCGTAAACCGCATTTCGAGTGCGGCGCGATCGACCACTCTGCCACCTCTCCGCGAGGGGTCCGCTGGATGCCCATGGGCGTCAACGACCGGTCGAGCGGGCGCCTCTAGACGAAGCTGGCAAGCCACGCAAGCACTCACGCGGCACTTCTTGTGCGGCGCGCAATGCGCACTAGATTGAGCATATGAATCGCGCCCATCAGACTCTCGATCTCGCTGCCGCCGGGGTCCCCTTCCCCGCCATCTCGCATGCCCGCTTCAATGTGGGCGATGTGGTACGCCACCGCGTGTTCGACTTTCGTGGCGTGATCTTCGACGTCGATCCGGTGTTCGCCAATAGCGAGGAATGGTATCAATCCATTCCGGAGGACGTGCGCCCGCCCCGGGACCAGCCCTTTTACCACCTGCTGGCCGAAAACGCCGAGTCGAGCTATGTCGCCTATGTCAGCCAGCAGAACCTGCTGCCCGATGACAGCGACGAGCCGGTGGATCATCCGGCAATCAGCGGCCTGTTCGATGAGCTCGTGGATGGCCGCTATCAGCTGAAGCGCGAGCACCGGCACTGAGGCTCAAGCTGGTTGGCCGATCCGTTGGCGCGACGTGGCAGCGCCGCTCATCGATATCGCTGCCCTGTGGCCCCCTGCACGACCGGTTTCATCCTCCGTGGATAGCTGAAAGAGCCGGCATAGAGGTTGACTTGCACCCCCGAATCCCATAACCGCGCCCTTCCTCCCGCCGGGTACTTCCCGCGCGGGCACATGCATTTGAATTGAGAAGAGGCCCATGTTCGCTATCGTGCGCACGGGCGGCAAGCAGTATCGCGTTGCCGCAGGAGACAAGATCGTCGTCGAGAAGCTCGACGGTGAAGCCGGTTCGTCGATCACGCTCGGCGACGTGCTGCTCGCTGGCGAGGGCTCGGACCTGAAGCCCACCGACGGCCTGACCGTTTCGGCCGAGATCGTCGCGCAGGCGAAGGGCGAGAAGGTCATCGTCTTCAAGAAGCGTCGCCGGCACAACTACCGCCGCAAGAACGGCCATCGTCAGAATCACACGATCCTAAAGATCACCGCGATCGGCGCGCAGGAAGCCAAGAAGAAGTCCGCGAAGAAGGCTGAGGGCGACGCCCCGGCTGCCGCGGAAGCGTAAGGAGTAACGCGAAATGGCACATAAGAAGGCAGGCGGCTCTTCGCGTAACGGCCGCGATTCGCAATCGAAGCGCCTCGGCGTGAAGAAGTTCGGCGGTCAGGCGGCCGTTGCAGGCAACATCCTCGTGCGTCAGCGCGGGACGAAATTCTATCCGGGCGTCAATGTCGGCATTGGCAAGGATCACACGCTGTTCGCGCTGACCGACGGCCGCGTGCGATTCCATGACGGCAAGCTCGGCCGTAAATTCTGCTCGATCGACATGATTGCGGAAGCAGCCGAATAACATTGGGCAACCAGCCGGGTTGCCCGCCAGGGTGACCCGGGTCCTCTTCTTCGAGGACGCAACACAAGGGAGACGGGTCGCCCCGGTCTCCCTTTTTCTTTGCTCCCTCCGTCGCAAACCGTCGCGGTCCCGTCATCGAACGGGGTCATGGCGCAAACGAGGAGAGTGCAGATGTTCGCGAGAACACAAAGACTGACGCTACGTCCCGGCTGGATCGAGGATGCGCCGGAACTCGCGCGCGCGATGAACTACCACGAAGTGGTACGCAATCTCAGCCGAGCGCCCTGGCCCTATACAATCGGCGATGCGGAAGCCTTTCTGTCGAGCGGCGGCCAGCATGGCGCCAGCTTCCTGATCTGCGGTCACGAGGATGGCTTCAGCCGCATTCTGGGCGGCATCCGTTTCGGCTTGCTCGACGGCGAGTCGCATGAACTCGGCTATTGGCTCACACCGAACGCGTGGGGCCGGGGCTATGCGACCGAGGCCGGGCGCGCTGCGATCGACATCGCCCGCATGTTGCGCGTGCCCAGGCTCACGGCCGACCATTTCGTCGACAATCCCGCTTCCGGCCGCGTGCTGCGCAAGCTGGGCTTTCGTCCGACCGGACGCATCGTCCCGCGCTTCTCGCGCGGACGCGGTGGCGAGGCACTATGCGCCGAGTTCGAACAGTCGCTGTCCGGGTCGGACTGCACCGACCCATGCGATCGAATGGCGGCGTAAGAGACTGATGGGCGAAGCCGATACGCAACGCGGCTTCGCCCATCCTCCGGGTATCAGCTACCCGAAACCGGTCCTTCGCGCCGCAATGGGGGCGGCGCGGTTTCCCAGCCGCCGCCCAGTGCCTTGAACAGCGACACCTGCGCCTCTGCCAGCGCCGCATTGGACTGGGCCAGCGCAGCACGTGCCCCTGCCCGCTCTCGCTCCGCATCGATGCGCTGAAGCAAGCTGTCACGCCCCGCCTCGAACCGCAGGATCGCGATCCGCGCCGCATTCGTGGCGGATGCATCGGCGCGACGCAGCGCGACGTTGCGCTCGATCTCGCCGGAATAGCGTGCCAGCGCCTGTTCGACTTCGCGAAGGGCGGTCAGCACCGTGCCGTCGAACGCGGCCAGCGATCCTTCCGCTCCGGCCTCGGCCGCGCGCACCTGCGCCCGCGCAGCGGTCAGGTTCGGAATATTCCAGCTGATCAGCGGCCCCAACGAGAAACCGAAGCCTGAAGACTTGCCCAGATCCTCGATCCGCTGTCCGCTCAGCGACAGACCGCCTAGCAAGCGGATCGAGGGGTAGAGCGCTGCCGTCGCGACGCCCACCCGCGCGGTGTCGGCCGCGAGCCGGCGCTCGGCCTGGCGCACATCGGGACGCCGAGCGAGCAGGGCTTGCCCGTCGCGGACCGGGATCAATGCCGATACCCCTGGGGGAGCCTTGCACTGGTTCGCCGCCGCATCCACTTCAGCTGGTGGCCTGCCCGTCAAAGTGGCGAGCGCATAGAGCGCGGCACGCCGCTCGGCCTCGAACTGCGGGACCTGCGATCGGGCATTCTCTGTCAGCACACGCGCCTGATCGACGTCGCGGATCGTACCGCGACCAGCATCGACCAGCCGCTGGGTCAGCTCCAGCGTTCGCGTTTGCAACCGCACCGTCTCGCGCGCGACTTCGGCCTGCGCGGCAAAGCCGCACGCCTGAGCATAGGTGCGCGCGACTTCGGCCGCGATCGCCACGCGAGATGCGTCGAGCGCCGCCTGTGCAGCATCGACATCCCCCCGCGATGCCTCGATCGCGCGGGTTACCCTGCCGAAGATGTCGACTTCGTACGAAGCATCGAAGCCGACCCGAAAGCTGTCGAATTCAAACGCGTCGGGGAGGCTGATGCCGCCTGGCAGCGTGGCGGCCTGCCCAGCCGTGCCGACCCGCTGCCGACTATATTGCCCGGTCGCCTCCGTCGTCGGCAAGCGCTGCCCGCGTGCTTCGGACAGCTGTGCGCGCGCACGCTTCAGGTTCGCCGAGGCCTGTCGAATGTCGGTGTTGTAGGTCAGCGCCTCCACCACCAGGCGATCCAGTGCGGGATCGCGGAACAGCCGCCACCACTCGCCATCCACCGCGCCGGCCGTGACCTTGGTGGTGCCGGGATCGACGAACGGTCCAGCCGCGGCGGCCGGGGTTTCCGGCCGCTTGTAGTCCGGGCCGACGGCGCAGCCAGCCAGCAGGCTACCCGCCATCAGCGAGAAGGTCAGGCGCTTCATTCTGCGGGCTCCAGAGCAGGATCTTGTGGCTTGGGCTTACGCCGCAGCCTGGCCATCTGCGCGCTGGTCCAGTCACCGAACTTGCGGCTGATGACATAAAAGGCGGGCGTGAAGATGAGGCCGAAGATGGTCACGCCGATCATCCCGAAGAACACTGCGACGCCCAGCGCCTGACGCAGCTCTGCCGCCGCGCCGCTCGCGATCACCAGCGGCAACACGCCCAGGATGAAGGCGATCGAGGTCATGATGATGGGACGCATGCGCTGATGCGCGGCGTGTTCTGCCGCTTCACGCGGAGCCATCCCCTGATCCTCGTTCTGGCGCGCGAACTCGACGATCAGGATCGCGTTCTTTGCCGCCAGGCCGATCAGCACGACGAGGCCGATCTGGGTCAGGATATTATTGTCCTGACCCATGATGTTCACCCCGACGATCGCCGCGAGCAGGCACATCGGCACGATCAGGATCACCGCAAGCGGCAGGACCAGACTCTCGTACATCGCGGCAAGGAGCAGGAAGACGAACACCACGGCCAAGGCAAAGGCAATGGCGCCGGTATTGCCGGCCTGCTTCTGCTCATAGGCAAGCTCGGTCCATTCGAAGCCCATGCCCTCTGGCAGAGTCTGAGCGGCCAATGCTTCCATGTTCGCCAGCGTCTGCCCCGTCGAATAGCCGGGCTTGGTGTCGCCTTGCAGTTCGGCCGCGGGATAGAGGTTGAAGCGGACGACGCGATATGGCCCGGAATCGTTCTTGAGCGTCATGACCGAACTCATCGGCACCATCTCGCCAGAGGCTGAGCGGGTCTTCAACGACTGGATGTCCGACGGATCATCGCGGTAAGGCGCATCGGCTTGGGCGGTCACGCGGAAGGTGCGCCCCAGATAGTTGAAGTCGTTGACATAAGACGAGCCGAGATATGCGCCCAACGTGGAGAAGACATTGGCGACCGGGACTCCCATCCGCTCGGCACGCTCCCGATCGACATCGGCCGTCAGGCGCGGCGTGCCGGTATTGAACGTGGTGAACGCGCCGGCGACGCTTTCCTGCTGGTTGGCGCCCATCATCATGGCAAAGGTTGCCTGTGCAAGCGCCTGGTAGCCCTGCCCACTACGGTCCTGAACCATCATCTTGAAGCCGCCACCGGTGCCGATGCCCTGCACGGGCGGCGGCGCGATGATCATGATGTCGCCGCCCTTGATCCCTGCAAAAGCCGGATAGAGCGCGCCGAGCACCTCCTCGGCGCTTTGTTCGCGATCCTTGTGCGGCTTCAGGCTGAAGAACATGACGCCGGCGTTGGGCGCGGTCGAGAAGCTGGCGCCATCAAGGCCCGCAAAGCCCATCACGTCCTGCATCGCCGGCAGCTTGCGCGCCTCTGCCACGGCCTGACGGACGACGGCATCGGTGCGGTTGAGCGACGATCCCGGCGGCAGTTGGACGACGCCAATTAGATAGCCCTGATCCTGCTGCGGGATAAAGCCGCTGGGCGTCGCCGCGAAGCGCCAGCCGGCGACCAAGATCAGCCCGGCATACACCACGCCGACCAGCACCAACGCGCGGACCGCCTTGGCCGTGAAGCGACCATAGTTCGCCGAAAGTCGCCCAAAGCCGTCGTTGAACTTGTTGGCAGCGCGCGTTGCCCATCCACGCCAACCTGGGGCGGGCGTCTTGTCGTGATGCGGCGGCTTGAGGATCAGCGCGCATAGCGCTGGGGAGAGCGTCAGCGACACGAAGGCAGAGATGATCGTCGCCGACGCGATGGTGATCGCGAACTGCTGATAGAAGGCGCCGGAGATGCCCGGGATGAACATGGTCGGTACGAACACGCCAACCAGCACAAGGCTGATCGCGATGATCGCGCCCGACACTTCGTCCATCGTCTTGTGCGCGGCGGCGCGGGGGTCGAGCCCCTCCTCTTCCATCAGGCGCTCGACATTCTCGACCACGACGATCGCGTCGTCGACCACAATGCCGATCGCCAACACCAGGCCGAACAACGAGAGCGTGTTGATCGAGTACCCAAAGGCGAACAGTACCGCCATCGCGCCGACCAGCGCCACGGGAATTGCGATCACGGGAATGACGGCGGTGCGCCAGCTTTGCAGGAAGACGAGCACCACCAGCACCACCAGCCCCAGCGCCTCGATCAGCGTCGAGTAAACCGCATCGACCGATTCCTGGATATAGGTCGTCGGGTCATATGCGACCTCGTAGGTCACGCCTGCCGGGGCACTCTTGGCAAGTTCCGCCAGTTCGGCCTTCACCGCCGCAGACGCCTCGAGCGCATTGGTGCCAGGCGCGGCGAAGACGCCGATACCAACCGCCGCATCCTGGTTGAGGTAGCCGTTCAGGCCATAGTCCTGCGCGCCAAGCTCAACCCGTGCCACATCGCGCAGGAAGGTCAGACGGCCGTTGGCATCGCGCTTGACGACGATCTTCTCGAACTCGTCGGGACTGGTCAGGCGCCCCTTGGCCTGCACGCCCAACTCGAACGCGGGGCTGGCATTGCCATAAGGCGGCTGGCCGACCGAGCCGGCGGCGACCTGCACGTTCTGCGTGCGGATCGCGTTCACCACCTCGTCCACCGTCATGTCGCGCGCGGCAGCGAGACCGGGGTCGATCCAGACGCGCATGTTGTAGTCGCGCCCACCGAAAGCCTGAGCCTGTCCAACGCCGGGCACGCGCGCGATCCGATCCAGGATCTGCAAATTGACGTAATTGCCGAGGTACTGGAGATCCAGGCTCTTGTCCGGCGAGGTGAAGAACACGACCATCAGGAAGTCGGGCGAATTCTTGTTCACCGTCACGCCGATACGCCGCACATCCTCCGGCAGACGCGGCTCGGCCGTCGAGACGCGGTTCTGCACCAGCACCTGCGCCTGATCGACGTTCGTGCCCTGCTTGAAGCTGATCGTGATCTGCGCGACTCCGTTGCCCGTCGAGGACGACGTCATGTAGATCATGTTCTCGACGCCGTTGATCGCCTGTTCGATCGGCGCGGCGACCGTCTCGGCCAACGTTTCTGCGCTTGCGCCCGGATAAGTCGCCGTGACGACCACCGTCGGCGGGGCGATGTTCGGATATTGCTGAACCGGCAGAATCGGATAGGCCAGCGCGCCGGCGATCACGATCAGGATCGAGAGCACCGCCGCAAAGATCGGCCGTTCGATGAAGAAGTGCGGAAATTTCATATGCCGCGCTCCTTAGCGGACGGTGGCCTGGCCCGAAGCCGGTTCCTCGATCGGCCGGGTCGGTGCAGCCTGCTTGCTCGTATCGGGCTTGATCACGCCCTTTTTAGGGTTGACCGGTGCCCCGGGCTGAAGCCGCCCGAGGCCGGTGATGATCACTCGGTCCGTCGGCGCTAGCCCGTCACGGATGATGCGCAGCCCCTCGGCCTTCGCGCCAACTTCGACAACGCGCGGGGTCGCCTTGTTGTCCTTGCTGACGACATAAACCAGGCGGCGGGTCTGATCGGTGACGATCGCCTCGTCCGGCACCAGCATCGCGCGATAGGTGCCCGAACCCAACAGCCGCGCGCGCCCGAACATGCCCGGCGTCAGGAACCGCGTCGGGTTCGACACCACTGCATGGGCACGGATGGTGCCGCTGTTCGGATCGACGGCATTGTCCAGGAACTCCATCCGCCCGTTCCAGCGATACTCGGTTTCGTCCGCCAGCTGGATCTGCACGGGGTTGGCGGTGGTCCGTGAAGAGCCACGTTCACCCCGCTCATCCTGGCGCAAATTCTTGAGATAGAAGCTCTCGGCTCCTTCGAACTCGAAGCGGATCGGATTTAGCGACACAACGCGCGTCAGCACCGTCGTGCCCTGTGCCACTGCATCGCCCAAACTGACCCGACGATCGGAGACACGGCCGCTGAACGGCGCGCGCACCGTCGTGAAACCAAGGTTGAGTTGCGCGGCCGATGCCGCTGCGCGTCCTGCGGCAAGGTCGGCCGTCGCGGCGCGTTCGGCCGCCACGTTGTTCTCGAGCTCCTCGGCACTGACCGCCTGCGCGCTGGCCAACTGACGGCTGCGCTCGGTGACCTGCCGCGCATTGGTCAACGCGGCCTGCGCGCGCGCGATCTGAGCCTCAGCCTGCGCCAGCGCCGCGCGATAGGGTCGCGGATCGATGGTGAACAGCGGCTGCCCCTGACGCACGTCCTGGCCGTCGCGGAAGTGAATTTGCGTGATCACGCCATTTACGCGCGCGGTAATCTCGGCATCCTGCGCGGCGACGAAACGTCCGGTATAGTCGTCCCAATCGGTCACTTCCCGCTGCAGCGGCGTGGCAAAGGTTACCTCGGCCGGCGGCGGCGCAGCCGGGGGTTGCGCTCCGCCGCATGAAGCCAGAAGCGTAAACGACAAGATTGCCACGACCGCACGCATGCATGATCCCCTTTGCTGCGACGCGGCAAATGGACCTTCGCGGAACCGGTTTCAAGCCCGGAACGAATGATTTGTGAAATTACCCGTTCAGTAATTGCCGGCGCTTGATCAGGTGGATGCCCGTCACGCGACCTGCGGCATCACTGCCGCCGCATAATCGCTTTCGGCTCGCTGGATCAGCGCACGATCGTCGTGGTTCCAGGGATGGAAGCGCGGCAGGAAATAGCTGAACCAGGCCGGGATCATCCGCGTGACCAGTCCTGGCGAGACCAACAGATATTTCGCAAGGCCCGCCTTGGCGCGCCAGCCAGTGATGCCATCCTGCCGCAACAGGTCGAGCGTCCCCTCGATTCGATGCGCCCAGAAGGTGCCAGTGATAATCAACATCGTCAGCGACTTGATCTTCCACCGCTTCCACCGGCTCATGCCTCGCGTCGCGTGCAGATAGGTGTCATAGGCAACGCCCTTGTGCTCGATCTCTTCGAGCGCATGCCAACGCCACATATCCGCGCTCTCGCTATCAGCACCGGCAAGGTGCCGCGGGTTGCGCAACAGCTCCGCTGCAAGAATCGCGGTATAGTGTTCCAGCGCCATGGTCGCGGCCAGCTGCACGATCGGCGGCCGCGCCTTGGCAATCGCCAGCACCTCATCGACGCGCGCATCGAGGCGGGACACGTCATAGCCATGATCGAGCACGCGCTTGTTGAACGCGACATGCTCGCGGCTGTGCACCACTTCCTGGATGGTGAACGCCTTGATCTCGCGCGCGAGCTTCTCGTCCACACCATTGCGGAACGCTTTCACGCTCTCGATGAAATAAGCCTCCCCCTTCGGGAAGGTCACGGAAAGCGCATTGTAGAAGGCAGTCGCAATCGGGTCGCCATTCAGCCACCAGCGGTCCTGACGCAGGCCGCGCCCGAAACGGCGGTCGCGCGGCGTAATGGTCAAGTCTGCGGGAGTTTTTGCGTTGAACACGATTTTCCTCCAAAGCTTGTTTGAAATTAGGCCTTACTTACACGAATGTCAATAATGCCTCTCTCCGAACGCCGGCGTCTAAGCCCCGAAGAATCCCGTGATGCAGCACTCGAGGCAGCGCGCGCGATCCTGATCGAAGCCGGGCCACAGGCGGTAACGCTGAAGGCCGTGGCTGCCCGGATCGGCCGAACCCATGCCAATCTGCTCCACCATTTCGGCTCCGCCGCCGGCTTGCAGCGTGCGCTTGCCCGCAGCTTGGCGGAAAGCGTCTGCGCCCGCATCGTCACGTTGATTCAGCAGGCTCGCGCTGACGAGAGCCAGCGAACCGAGGACAAGCCGCGTCAGGTTGTCGACCTCGCCTTCGATGCGTTCGACCGGTCCGGGGCCGGTGCGCTCGCCAGCTGGATGATCCTGTCCGGCAACGAGGACGCGCTCGACCCAATTCTCGAGACGATCCATCAGCTGGTCGATCAGATTGTGGCGGTAGAAGGCGAGGATACCGGCGTCGCGCTGCGCGAGGATACGCTCAGCCTGGTGCTGATGGCGATGGGCGACGCGCTGCTCGGCGAACCGCTCGCCCGCTCGCTGGGCCTGCCGCGCAGCGCCGCCCGCGACATTGCGCTGCGCCAACTCGTCACCTCGCCCCGCTTTGAAAAGATGTGGGGCTGATCGGCACGATCCGGGGGTGGCGCTCACCGCCCTGCCCCTCTAAATCACCGCCATGCATTTCCTCGATCAAGCGAAAATCTATGTCCGTTCCGGCTGGGGCGGCGGCGGCGCCGTCGGCTTCCGGCGCGAGAAATATATCGAATATGGCGGACCCGATGGCGGCGATGGCGGCAAGGGCGGCGATATCATCTTCGAGGCGGTGCCCGGCCTCAACACGCTGATCGATTTCCGCTATACCCAGCATTTCCGGGCACAGCGAGGCCATGGCGGCTCGGGCAGCAACAAAACCGGTGCTGGTGGCGACGATCTGGTGATCAAGGTTCCGGTCGGCACGCAGATCCTGGCTGACGATGATGAACGCACCGTCCTTGCCGACCTTACCAAGGTCGGGCAGCGTCTCGTTTTCCTCAAGGGAGGCGATGGCGGGCGCGGCAACGCGAGCTACAAGACCAGCACCAACCGCACCCCTCGTCAGCACGGCACTGGCTGGCCGGGTGAAGAGGCGTGGGTATGGCTGCGATTGAAGTTGCTGGCCGATGCCGGGCTGGTCGGGCTGCCGAACGCCGGCAAATCGACCTTCATCAATGCCGTCACGAATGCGCAGGCCAAGGTAGGCGCCTATGCCTTCACCACGACGCGGCCGCAGCTGGGCGTGGTGCGACACAAGAATAACGAGTTCGTCGTTGCCGACATCCCGGGGTTGATCGAGGGCGCGGCGGAAGGGGCCGGGATCGGCGATAGGTTCCTGGGTCACATCGAACGGTGCAAGGTGCTGCTCCACCTCGTCGACGCCAATGACGAGGACGTCGCGACCAGCTATCGCATCGTTCGCGACGAGCTCGACGCCTATGGCGCGGGCCTGACCGACAAGCAGGTGATCGTCGCGCTCAACAAGATCGACACGCTCGACGACGAACTGATCGCGGCGCTGTCCGCTGAGCTTGAGGAAGCGAGCGGCGCGCCGGTAATCCCGATCAGCGGCGCGAGCGGCGTCGGCGTCGATTGGGTGCTCGACAAGCTGCTCGAGGCGATCGGCGAGGAACATGAGCGGGTCGCCGACGATGATGAGGGCGAGGAAACGGTGGAGTGGTCGCCAATTTGACGGAACGTTCGGCTCCGCATGTCCGTTTGGCGCACGTAACGATGGAGTAGCCATGCGGACCGCCGTCCTGACCCTTGCCGCACTGACCGCTGCTGCACCCGCTTTTGCGCAGAGCAATGCCGACTCGCGAGAGCCGCTTCGCACGCGCGTTTATCTCGGCCCGCAGCTGTCGTCCGCGACCCCGGGGTCGAAAGACTTGTCGTTCGGTCCGTTCATCGACGTTTCGCGCGCGCGGGGCGACGCGCCGTTCGACTTCGAAGCGCCTGACGAAAGCTTCGGCTTTCCGCTACTGCGCGGGGCCGGTTTCGAGACCGGGCTGGCGCTCGGTTTCGAGGGCAAGCGCAAGCGCGACGACCTCGATCTGCCGCTGCATGAGGTCGGCTTCAGCTTCGAGGTGGGCGGCTTTGTCCAGACTCAGCTCACCGACCAGCTTCGCGTCCGGGCCGAAGCGCGAAAGGCCGTGAGCGGACACCGCGGCTGGATCGGCGAAGTCAGCATGGATTATGTTTGGCGGCGGGGCGACGATTGGCTCTTTTCGGTCGGACCGCGCGTCGTGCTCGCCGATCGCAGTTATCACCGCGCCTACTATGGCGTCACCGCGGCGGACCGGCTCGCAACCGGCCTCGCCACCTATGATCCCAAGGGCGGCGTCGAAAGCGTCGGCGTCACCGCCGGCTATCTTCGCCAACTCACGCGCCGCTGGGGCGTTGCCGCCTTCGCGCGTTACGACCGGCTGGTCGGCAGTGCGGCCGATTCACCCTATGTGCGGGCAATCGGCTCGCGCGGTCAGCCGTCCGTGGGTCTGGCGCTCAGCTATACCTTTGGTGGTGGCAGATAAGACCAAGATTGGCGGGATGCGCGCCGCACGCTAAGCGGCATGCGCCATGCACCTGTTTCCGCCCGCCTCATGCCCGCGCATCGTCGTCAAGATCGGCTCGGCCCTGCTCGTCGATCCGGACGGCGCAATCCGGCGGGCCTGGCTGGAGGGCATCGCCGCCGACATTGCTGATCGCCTGACGGCGGGGCAGCAGGTTGCGGTCGTCTCGTCCGGCGCGATCGCGCTCGGTGCGCGGCGCTTGAACCTTGCCAAGGGCGGCCGCGCCAGCCTTGAGGACGCGCAGGCCGCCGCCGCGACGGGCCAGATCGCGCTGAGCCAGGCGTGGGCCGAGGTGCTGAGCATGAACGGGATTACGGCTGCGCAAATGCTGGTGACGCTGGATGATCTTGAAGACCGGCGCCGCTATCTCAACGCGGCTGCGACGCTGGGCCGCCTGCTAAGCCTTGGCGTGGTACCGATCATCAACGAGAATGACTCGGTTGCTACCGCCGAAATCCGCTTTGGCGACAATGATCGCCTGGCGGCGCGCGTCGCGCAGGCGGCCGACGCGTATGGGGTCGTGCTGCTCTCGGATGTCGACGGGCTGTACGATCGCAATCCCGCGCTGCCCGACGCAGTCCACATTCCGGTTGTAGAGCGGATCGATCGCCGCATCGCGGGAATGGCCGACCGCGGCTCCGCCTCCGGTATGGGTTCAGGCGGCATGGTCTCAAAGATCGAAGCGGCGCGCATCGCGGCGAGCGCGGGCGTGAGTCTCGCCATCGCGAGTGGCCGCATCGACCGGCCGCTTTCGGCTGATGCCAGGCACACCGTGTTCCTGCCGGAGAAGCGCACCCGCGCTCGCAAGGCGTGGCTTGCAGGTCGATTGACCGCCAAGGGCAGCATCACCGTCGATCAGGGCGCCGCCGATGCGCTGGCCGATGGCCGCAGTCTGCTCGCGATCGGCGCGACGGGCGTGCGGGGCATGTTCTTCCGTGGCGACCTAGTGACGATCGAAGGGCCGAACGGTCCGATCGCGCGGGGTCTGGCCGAATATGATGCCGCCGATGCGGGCGCGATCCTTGGCTTGCGCAGCGAGGATCAGGCCGACATCCTCGGCTATGCGCCGCGCTCGGCATTGGTGCATCGCAATCATATGGCACTGCTGTGAGCACCGTCGCACTGACCGGCGCGACCGGATTCGTTGGAAAGGCGACCGTCGACCGCGCGCTGGCGCGCGGTTTGCACGTCCGCGCGCTCACCCGACGCGATCAGCCGGCGCGAGAAGGCGTGACCTGGATCAAGGGCAGCCTTAACGACACCGACAGCCTCGCTCGTCTTGCAAGCGGCGCGGATGCGGTGATCCACATTGCGGGCGTGGTGAACGGATCGGAGCTCGACTTCATCCATGGCAATGTCGACGGCACCCGCAACATGGCGGCCGCCGCGACGTCGATGGGCGTCAGGCGCTTCGTTCACGTTTCCTCGCTCGCCGCGCGCGAGCCGGATCTATCCATGTACGGTCGGTCGAAGGAACGCGCCGAGCATGAAGTTCGCCAGTCCGCACTCGACTGGACGATGGTGCGTCCGCCCGGCGTCTATGGTCCGGGCGACCTTGAAATGCGTGACCTGTTCCGCATGGCGAAGCTCGGCATGATCGTGCTGCCTCCGCGCGGCCGCATCTCGCTGATCCACGTCGCCGATCTTGCGCGGTTGCTCGTCACGCTAGCGCTGAGCGATCCCGGACGCCAGACGTATGAGTGCGACGATGGCCATGACGGGGGGTATACGCATCGCGAATTTGCCCGACTGATCGGCGCAGCGGTCGGAAAACGGCCGCTTACACTGCCCATGCCGCGCGCCCTGCTCGCCCTGGCCGGTCGGGTCGATCCGCTGCTGCGCGGCAGCCGTGCCAAGCTGACCGCCGACCGCGCCGCGTATCTCAGCCATCCCGACTGGACCGCCGCGCCGGAAAGGCGGCCTCCCATCAGCCTGTGGGCACCCCAGATCGCCACGGCCGATGGCCTGCGCCAGGCCGCCGACTGGTATCGCGCGAACAAGCTGCTCTGACCGCCCCAACCGTACCGCGTTTCCGCCGCAATCGCTTGGCAGTGCGGTTCCAGCAATCTAAGGACCGCGCATGAGCGACCGCAACGACATCTTCGCCACCGTCTCGGCCCAGATCGAGCCCTTCAACAAGAAGGGCATCGAGTTGAGCGACGCCACCACCTTCGCCGGCGATCTCGAATGGGACAGCCTGACCGTGATGGATTTCGTCGCGGCAATCGAGGACGAATTCGACATCATCATCACGATGAACATGCAGGCCGAGATCGAGACCGTTGGCCAGCTGGTCGACGCCGTACAGAAGCTGAAGGCCGACTGAGATGACCGAAGCGATCGCCACGTCCGACGTGCCGACCATTCTGGATGGCGCGAAGCCCGACCTGATGAGCAAGTTCGACGCGATCATCGGCGAGCGCAAGGCGCTGCTCGATGCCGGCTTTACCGATCCATACAATGTCGTGATGGAACAGGTGAAGTCGCCGACGCAAGCGGTGATCAAGGGCAAGGACACGATCCTGCTCGGCACCTACAACTATATGGGCATGACGTTCGACCCGGACGTGATCGCCGCAGGCAAAGCCGCGCTGGACCAGTTCGGTTCAGGCACGAACGGCAGCCGCATGCTCAACGGCACCTTCCGCGACCATATGGAGGTCGAACAGGCGCTGCGTGATTTCTATGGCACGACCGGCGCGATCGTCTTCTCGACCGGCTACATGGCCAATCTGGGCATGATTTCGACCCTCGCCGGCAAGGGCGATTACGTCATTCTCGACGCCGACAGCCACGCCAGCATCTATGACGGGTGCAAGCAGGGTGTCGCCGAAATCGTCCGCTTCCGCCACAACAGCGTCGAGGATCTCGACAAGCGCCTCGGCCGCCTGCCCGCCGATGCCGGCAAGCTGGTGGTGCTCGAAGGCGTCTATTCGATGCTGGGCGACATTGCCCCGCTCAAGGAAATGGTCGCGGTCGCCAAGAAGCACGGCGCGATGGTGCTGTCCGACGAGGCGCATTCGATGGGCTTCTATGGCCCCAATGGTCGCGGCGTGTACGAGGCGCTGGGCTGCGAAGGCGATGTCGATTTCATCGTCGGGACCTTCTCGAAGTCGGTCGGTACGGTCGGCGGCTTCTGCGTGTCGAACCACCCGAAGTTCGAGGCGATCCGCCTCGCCTGCCGTCCCTACATCTTCACGGCCAGCCTGCCGCCCAGTGTCGTCGCCACCGCTGCGACTTCGATCCGCAAGCTGATGACTGCGACGGCAAAGCGCGAGCAGTTGTGGGATAATGCCCGCACGCTGCATGCCGGCCTCAAGGAAATGGGCTTCAAGCTCGGTACCGAACAAGCCGATAGCGCGATCATCGCCGTCATCCTGACCGATCAGGTGCAGGGCGCTGCGATGTGGCAGACGCTGCTGGAAAACGGCCTGTACGTGAACCTCGCGCGTCCGCCCGCGACACCCGCGGGCACGTTCCTGCTACGCTGCTCGCTATGTGCCGAGCACACGCCCGAGCAGATCCAGACAGTTCTCGGCATGTTCAAGGCCGCCGGCAAGAAGGTGGGCGTCATCGCCTGACGGCGTAAGCGCTTGCATGGATCAAGTGGCGCGATATAGCTGCCAGCTCAGCCTAACCCGGCGCAACCGATCAGTCCAAGGCGCATTCTTCCTCCGATGAACGCACTCGACCGGTACATGGCGCGGCTGATCGCGGTTCCGCTGATCTCGACGCTGCTGATCTCGGCCATGCTGCTGGTGCTCGACCGCATGCTGCGGTTGTTCGACTTCGTGGCGAGCGAGGGCGGTCCGGTCAGCGTGGTGTGGCGGATGCTTGCCAATCTGCTGCCCGAATATCTGGGACTGGGCATTCCGATCGGGCTGCTGCTCGGCTGTCTGCTTGCCTTCCGCCGTCTTGCGACCTCGTCGGAACTCGACGTTCTGCGGGCCGTGGGCATGAGCTATGGCCGTATGCTGCGCGTGCCCTTCATGTTCTGCATCGCGCTGGCGGCTCTCAATCTCGCGATCGTCGGATTCATCCAGCCGCTAGCGCGCTATAATTACGAAGGGCTACGGTTCGAGTTGCGCACCGGCGCGCTCGGTGCGTCGATCAAGGTCGGCGAATTCACCAATATGGGCGAGCGCCTGACGCTGCGGATCGAACGCAGCGAGGATGAAGGCCGCAAGCTTTCCGGTATCTTCGTCCACGCCCGCGCACCCGGCGGCGACGAGGTGTCAGCCACCGCCGAACGCGGCCAGTTCCTGCGCACCGACGATCCCGACGTCATCATCTTCCGCCTGACCAAAGGCACGCTGATCCACCAATCGCCCAAGTTCGCGACGCCGCGCGTACTCACCTTCGACCAGCACGATCTGCCCATCGACCTGCCTAAATTCGAGCAGTTTCGACAGCGCGGCGAGAACAAGCTGGAGCTGACGCTCCCGCAATTGGCGGCGATCGGCAAGAATCCGCAAGCATCGGAACAGGAGCGCGACGTGAGCCGCGCCGCATTCCACTTCCGAGTGGTCGAGGTGGTGACGATGTTCCTGCTGCCACTGCTCGCGCTGGCGCTCGGCGTTCCGCCAAAACGATCGACCTCGGCGCTCGGCGTCTTCGTGTCGATCGTGATGGTCGTGAGCTATCACAAGGTGAACGAATATGCGCAGGGCGTGGGCGCTCGCGGCGACCTCGATCCGCTGATCGCACTCTGGGTGCCGTTTTTCATCTTCGCCGGGTTGGTGCTCTGGATGTTCTACACGATCGCCTTCGTCCCTGGCGGGCAGCCAATCGGCGCGCTCGAGAAATTCTTTGCCAAGACGTGGAAGGCCATTCGCCGCATCCTGCCCGGCCGCCGTCGCAAGGTGACCGCGGCATGAGCGGGTTCAGCCTGGGCGGACTGGCCGACTTCTTCCCGTCGCGAACCGTGTCACTCTATATGGCGCGGTCGTTCCTCATCAACACCTTTGCCTTTCTGTTCGGGCTGGTGCTGATCCTGCAGACGTTGGACCTGCTGAGCGAATCCAGCCGCATCCTCGCCTACCCCGGCAATGGCGACGCTCAGGTGTGGCAATATGTCAGCCTGCGCGTGCCGCAGATCATCGCCACATTCCTCCCCTTCTCGGTCCTGCTCGGGACGATCATCACGCTGTCGACGCTGAACCAGAATAGCGAAGTCATTGCGATGAAGGCTTCGGGCCTGTCGGCGCACCAGGTGCTTGCGCCGCTGATGATCGCCGGGCTTGGCGTGGCGGCGATCTCCTTCACGTTCAACGACCGCATCGTCTCTCGCGCCAGTTCCACGCTCGCCGCGTGGAAGAAGGTCGAATACGGCCCGCTGCCGATCGATCGCGGCGACCGCAGCAATGTGTGGGTGCGCGACGGCTCACACCTCATCCACGTCGATCAGATCCGCGGGCGCGGCGATGCGGCGCTGCTCGGGGGCGTAACCGTCTACGAGCGCGACGGCGCGGTGCTGAAGTCGCTGGTCAGCGGCAAGCAGGCAAAGCGCGACGGCTCTGGCTGGCGGCTCGATTCGGCGCAGCGGTTCGACGTTGCAGCCGGCAAGGTGACCCCGCTTGGCTCGGTGAAGATCGGCAACGGCGTCCGTCCGGACCAGTTCACCCTGTCGAATGTCGACGCGGAGTCGATGTCATTCCGTGCGCTGCGCGAGGCGATCGACGACTTGAAGGCAGCCGGTCGCCCGACCAAGGCGCTCGAAGGATCGCTGTGGCACAAGCTCTCCGGCCCGCTTTCGGCGGTGTTGATGCCGTTGCTCGGCGCCGTTGCGGCGTTCGGCATCGCGCGCTCAGGCAAATTGTTCGTCCGTGCGGTGATGGGAATGGGCCTCGGCTTTCTCTACTTCGTCGCGGACAATTTTGCGCTGGCTATGGGCAATCTTGGGGCGTACCCGCCCTTTCTTGCCGCCTGGGCGCCATTCCTCCTTTTTGCCATGATCGGCGAAGCAGTACTGCTCAAGACCGAGGAATAGCCGCGCGTTACTGCGCGCGTTGCTTCATCGTGCTCGCGGCGAGCCGGCCGACCAGCCCGCGCAAGCTGGGATAATGCGCGCCCGAATAGGTCGATCCCTGCCCCAGCGCAGCCTCCAGCCGCCGATGCGCCTCGCCCAGCGAATGATAAGGCAGGCTGGGCAACAGATGGTGGAGCGCATGATAGCGCAGCCCAACCGGCGCCCACACATATGGCAGGAATCCGCCAGGCACGTTGACGCTGTCGAGATACTGCGCGGTGACGGTCAGCGGCTCGCCTTCATTCTCCCAAAGATGCGCAACCAGCGTGCGCACCTGGTTGAGCACGGCGACGCCCGAGATCACGGCCATGAAGATCAGCAGCGCACGCAGCGGCAGCACGCCGGCAAACGTCGTTCCGATGAGCGAGACGGCGACGATGCTCGCGCCGATCTCCTGCCAGCGCCACTGGCGGGCGAATTCGCCTTCGGGTGCCTTGCGCTCGAACTTGGGGTTGATCTGGAGCCCGGAATATTTGCCCACGACGATACGGCGCAGCTTGGGCGAGAGCAGGGAGAGCGGGCCAAGCACGCCGAACCGCAACAGCAGACCAACCGGCATCAGCACCGAGACCAGCAGGAACAGCGGCAGCGACCACGGCTTCATCAAAGCGAGCGGCAGATATTCGGGATCCTCGACCGTGCCATAGCGCGTCCGGGTGTGATGGATCGTGTGGATGCCCTCGTACATGAACGACGGCAGCATCAGCGGCATGCCGAGCAGCAGGTTCCAGCCGACGCGGAAGCCGGGAAGCTCGCTGTGCTTCATATGCGTGATCTCGTGAATGAACAGGCTGGCGCGATACAGCGCCAGCACCGCAAGCACCGCCGACGCGATCGCCCAGCCCACCGGCAACAGGATCGCACCGGCCAGCGCCGCATAGCCAATTGCTGCCGACGCGAGGAAGTCGCCCCAATAGATCAGCGGCCTGGGCGTTTGCAGGTCGCGCGTCAGATCGGCCGCGGCGCGCAGCATCGCGCGATCGTCGGCCATGCCGGACAGCCGGATCTTGGCCGCGCGGACCTGCGGCGCGCCGTCGGCAATATCGAGCGTAAGGGTATTCATCATGCGTCCCATAAGCAGAAGATAGTGGCCATTGCGTGGCATTTAAGGTGTGCGCGAGCCGGTTGACTTCGCCAGCACAATGCAGGAGCGCTGGGCGGCACATCAGCGAAAGGCGCGCAGCTTGGCCTCCTCATCCCGCACCATCCGGCCGGTCAGGACGAAGTCGGACACGCGTGACTTCGTCGAGTTGGCCTTTCGCCTCAACCGCGGCGACCCGCACTGGGTGCCCCCGCTGCGCAACGAGGTCGCCGGGGCGATCAATCCGAAGAAAAACGGCTGGTTCAGCCATGCTGAGGCGCAGCTGTTCCTGGCGGAGCGCGAGGGCCGGATCGTCGGCCGCATCTCGGCGCATATCGATCGACTGGCGCTCGAGATGCCGCCCGAGCAGGGCTTTGGCCCGGGCACCGGATTTTGGGGGTTGTTCGAAGCGGAGGATTCGCAAGCCGCGCAGCGCCTGATCGACACGGCCGAGGACTGGCTGCGCAAGAACGGCATGACGCGCGCGATCGGGCCCGTCTCACTGTCGATCTGGGAAGAGCCGGGCCTGCTGATCAAGGGGCACGACCATGCGCCGACCGTGATGATGGGGCATCACAAGGCGGAATATCAGGGCTGGATCGAAGGGGCCGGCTATGGCCCGGCCAAGCAGTTGCTGACGTATGAGCTCGACGTCACCAAGCCGTTTCCGCCCCTGGTCCAGCGGATCATCGCGATGGGTGAAAAGAACGACCGCATCCGCATCCGCAAGGTCGACAAGTCACGCTTTGCCGAGGAAGCGGCGACGATCCTGGCGATCCTGAACGATGCCTGGGCAGACAATTGGGGCTTCGTCCCGCTCACCCCGCCGGAAATCGACGATGTCGGCAAGAAGCTGAAGCCGATCGTCTTCGAAGATCTGATCCGCATTGCCGAACTGGATGGCGAGCCTGTGGCATTCATGATCACGCTGCCCGACCTCAACGAGGCGATACGGCCGTTGAATGGCAATCTGCTGCCCTTCGGCTGGGCCAAGCTGCTTTGGTGGCTGCATCGCGGCAAGGCGGAGACGATGCGCGTGCCGCTGATGGGTGTGTTGAAGCGGCTGCAAGGGTCGCGGATGGCGAGCCAACTGGCCTTCATGATGATCGAATATATCCGGCGCGCGGCGGTCGAACGGTTCGACGCCAGGCGTGGCGAGATCGGCTGGGTCCTGGACGACAATCAGGGGATGAATGCCATCGCCGAGACGATCGAAAGCAAGGTCAACCGGGTCTACCAAATCTATCAAAAAGCCCTGTAACGCGAAGGGGTTGCAGCCCGCGGCATAGGGGTACCGCGGGCTGCGCCCTCGTCACTTTTGCGGCGCGAGGGGATCGAAGCCCTGGTCGTTGATCCATTCCGACCGGGTCTTGCACGCGGTCTTGGACAGCCGCGAGCCGGTGACGTCGAACTTCAAGCAATAGCGCTTGTCCTTGACCACGCCTTCGTCCTGCGACGGGGCGGCGGCGGGGGCCGGGGTGCCCGGCTTCGTCTCGGCGAACGCCGGGGTGGCGATCAGGACGACGGCGGCGGCAAATCCGTTGATGATGGCACGCATGATGACAGCTCCTCTTCTGCACCTTGGGCAGGAAGGCCGGCTCATCTTGTCCCGGTTCCGCCCGTGACCATGCTAGTGCATTAGTCGTGCCAAACAGCTGAGATAAGCGATTTCAATAACTTAGCGAGTTGCAATTGTTACGATGGGAGAATGTCACACCGAGGCTTGGTGAATTTCACCAACTGTTCGGCACCGACATTCAGCCGCGCAGGCGCACCCAGGTTGGTGCATGATCGCTGGCCTTTTCACGCCCGCGATACTCCTTGTCGACACCAGCCGAGATGAGCCGGTCGGCCGCTTGCGGGCTGAGCAGCAAATGGTCGATGCGGAATCCGGCATCGCGCTGCCACGCGCCTGCCTGATAGTCCCAGAAGGTCCAGACGCCGCCCGTCGGGAAGCGCGTACGCAGCGCGTCGGTCCAGCCCTGCGCCAGCAAGGCGCGGTATCCCTGTCGCGATTCAGGCTGCATCAACGCGTCGCTAGCCATCGCGCGAACCGAGAAGGTGTCGTCGTCGTTCGGAATGACGTTATAGTCTCCGGCCAGCACCACCGGCCGCTCCTCGGCCAGCAGCGTCAGCGCCTGACGCGACAGGCGATCGATCCAGCGCAGCTTGTAGTCGAACTTCGGCCCGGGAACCGGATTGCCGTTGGGCAGGTAGATCGACGCGATGGTGACGCCGTTCACCTCCGCCTCGATATAGCGGCTATGCTCGTCCTCCGGCTCGCCATCGAGGCCGCGCTTGCGCTCGACCGGATCGGCTCCCTTGGCGAGGATCGCGACGCCGTTGAACCCCTTTTGCCCGTGCCACACCGCGCCATAGCCGGCGGCACGGATATCCGCCTCTGGGAAGCCTTCATCCGCGGACTTTAGCTCCTGCAGGCACACCACATCGGGCTGCTGCTCGGTCAGATATTCGATCAGGCGCGGCAGGCGCGCCTTGATGCCGTTGACGTTGTAGCTGACGATCTTCAAGGCGCGTCAGACCGAGAAGCTGGTGCCGCAGCCGCAGCCCGATGCCGCCTGCGGATTGGTCACGCGGAACGCCGCGCCGCCAAGCGATTCGACGAAATCAACCGAGGCCCCACGCACGAGGCCGAGGCTGACCGGATCCACGACCAGTCGCACACCGTCAGTCTCTGCGATGCTATCGTCCCCCTCCGGCCCGTCGGCCAGTTCGAACTTGTACTGAAAGCCCGAACAGCCGCCGCCCTCCACCGACAGGCGGAGCAATGCGGGCTTACCCTGCTTGGCCGCGATCGCCGCGACACGAGCAGCGGCGGATGCGGTCAGGGCGATATCCTGGGAGAGCGTGGAGGCCATTCCACCGAAATAGGCGGGCGATGATGGTGGTGCAACCGCGGGTTGAGTGATGGTGTGTGGGGCGGTGGTCGACATGGGCGCATTTTAGCGGCCCGGGAGAGAGTAGGAAAATCGGTCAACTTTTCGCGTGATATCAAGCGGTTATTGAAAACCGATGCCGCTGAGCACGGCCTGTTTCGAGGTTTTTCGGGCGGTCGCGAGTCCAACGAAGTGCGACCATGACGACCAACTTCTTGTGATAACCATTCGACCGGGTGTCGTTATTGCCCAGCGCGAATGCCCACGAGCGACACGCAAAGAAACGGGCCGCCCGTACGTGCGGACGGCCCTTTCCTCTCCCGAAGCGGGATTTCAGTTGGCGGCGGTGGTGCCCGAGGTCGCGGCGGTCAGCTGAACGGTGGCGCGCGGCTGAACCTGATCGAGCACGTTTGCATTCTGCATGAACGGGGTCGGGTTCACCGCCGCGCCATCGACGCGGACTTCATAATGGAGGTGGCTGCCGGTCGAGCGGCCGGTCGAACCCATCAGGCCGATCAGCTGGCCGCGACGCACGCGGGTGTTGGAAGCGACGAGGATCTTCGAGAGATGGCCGTAGCGCGTCTCGATCCCCTTGCCATGATTGACGGTGACGAGGTTGCCATAGCCGCCGGCAACGCCCGAGCGGCCAACGACGCCATCGGCCGTCGCATAGACCGGCGTGCCAACCGGGCCGGGAATGTCGATGCCGGCATGCATGGCGGCGCCGCCATGGAACGGATCGGACCGGACGCCGAAGCTGCTGGTCAGCTTCATATTGTCGACCGGCTGCATCGACGGAATGGCGATCGAGGTCTGTTCGACCACGTCGAGCTTCTTCCACGTCTGGAACAGCGACTTGAACTGAGCCTCCGAAGCGCCCTCACCCGCCGTAGCGACGGTGGAAGCGGCGGCGACACCCTCGACCGGGCCACCGACCGCAAGGTCGTTCGCCTGGGCAGCGCCGCAAGCCGAGAAAGCGACCACGCACGCGGCGATGCCGGTGCGAACTTTCTTGATTTGCAATGCGTTAAGGAACCGACGTTCGAAGTTCGCGTTGGTTGCAGCAGAAGGTACCATGTGTCCCCGGCGACCACAGACACGCGCCAATCGGCCCGCGCCTTCGTTAAACATTTCTGATGCAGCCCCACCGCATCCGACGATTGTGTTTAGAACCGGGACACTCTCATCCGGCAAGAGGCGCGTAGTAATCCCGCGTCAAACCGGCTGATCGGCGCGCCGAGTCGTTGAACGGCGGCTTAATGGCGCCCCCGAAGTGCTGCGAAAGCAGGCTTCGCCAATGGCTTTGCGGCTCGACACCACGCTGGGCGCAGCAGGATTCGAACCAGCGCGTGCCGAAGCCGACATGCACGATTTCGTCGTTGAAGATGCGCGTGAGGATGCGCGCTGTCGCGATATCGCCGGCTGATTCAAAGCGCGCGATGGTGGCCGGCGTTACATCCAGCCCGCGCGCTTCGAGCACCATCGGCACGACCGCGAGGCGCGCGGCGACGTCGTGCGCGGTCGCCTGCGCCGCTTCCCACAAGCCGCCATGCGCCGGCAGCGCGCCATAATGGCTGCCCAGCGAACGCAGGCGCCGGTCGAGCAAGGCGAAGTGCATCGCCTCGTCCGCGCCGACCTTCAGCCAGTCGTCAAGGAAGCTGCGGTCGAACGCGGCGCCGAACCGCCCGGCCATGTCGAAGGCGAGGTCGATCGCGACGAATTCGATATGCGCGAGCGCGTGGATCAGCGCGATGCGGCCGCGCTCCGACCCGCCCTTGCCCCGCTTTGGCATCCGGCTGGGCGGGAGCAGTTCGGGGTGCTGCGGCCAAGCAGGCTGGTCCGGCATGGCCACGTCGAAGGTGTGCGACAGCCGGCCAAGCCGCCAATCACGCGCGGCGCGGCGGGCGGCGGCGACCTTGGCCGCCGGGTCAGGGGTGAGCAGGACGGCGCGGATCGCCTGGGCGATGGTGGTCATGGGTGACGTCTCGGTTCGCTGCGGCCTAGGTCGTCATCCCGGTGAAAGCCGGGATCTCAGGCAATGAGGAGTAAAGAGCCGCACGAGATCCCGGCTTTCGCCGGGATGACGCATGGTGGGCGGGTCAGCCGAGTTCCTTCACCGCAGCCAGTACCTGATCGACATGGCCGGGCACCTTTACCTTGCGCCAGACACGGACGAGCTGGCCACCCGCGTCGAACAGGAAGGTTGAGCGATCGATGCCCATATACTTCTTGCCGTACAGCGTCTTTTCGACCCAGGCGCCGAATGCTTCGATCACCGCGCCGTCGGGATCGGTGGCGAGCGGCACGGTGAGGTCGTATTTGGCGGTGAATTTCCGGTGCCGCGCCGGGCTGTCTTTCGACACGCCGAGCAGCTGTGCGCCGGCGGCGTCGAAGGCAGGCCTGGCGGCGCTGAATTCCTGTGCCTCACGCGTGCAGCCGGCGGTATCGTCCTTGGGGTAGAAATAGAGGACAAGCGGCGCGCCGAGAAAGCGATCGAGGCGGAACGCCGTGCCATCGCCGTCCAGCAGCTCGACCGCCGGGATCGTATCCCCTTCCGCAATGGCCATGCTCATGTCTCCTTGCCCGATGCCGCGGCCCATGCCTCGCTCACCTGTTGCCGATGGCGGTCGAGCGATGCAACCACATCGTCCCACGCCGCCGCGCCGACCGCATGGGCGACGACCGGGCGGCTGGCGCTGGCCGGGGGCTGCGCATCGGGCGCGACGAGCCGTAGCGTGACGAGCAGGCGGGTGAGAAAGTCATGCGCCTGCGCCACCCTGGCGGGCAGCAGCCCCTGCCCCGTCAGCGCGGCGATCGCGCCATCGAGATGCGGATCGAAACCGATCCGGTGGATCAACTGGCGCGTGTGGATCGCGAATTCGAGATCGACCAGTCCGCCCGGCAGCAGCTTTGCATCGAGCGGCCCCTTGGGCGGTTTGTGCGCGGCCATGTCGTCGCGCATTTTCCGCGCGTCGGCGGCAATGTCGCGAGGGCGGCGATCGCCGTTCAGCACGGCGTCGATCACCGATTGGACGGCGGCGCGCGCGGTGGGCGAACCGAACACCGGCCGGGCGCGGGTGAGCGCCATATGCTCCCACGTCCAGGCATCCTCGCGCTGATAGCGGGCGAAGCCGTCGAGCGAGACCGCGAGCGGCCCCTGCGCGCCCGAGGGCCGCAGCCGGGTATCGACTTCGTAGAGCGCCCCCGCCGCCGTCGCGACCGACAGCGCGGCCACGATCCGCTGCGCGAGCCGGTTGTAATAGGTGACCGCGCCCAGCGGCTTCGCTCCATCGGATTCGGCAAGATAATCGCCGGTGAACAGGAAGATGAGGTCGAGGTCCGAGGCATGGGTGAGCGCGCCGCCGCCGAACCTGCCGAGCGCCAGGATCACCAGCTCGCTATCCGGGACCGTGCCGTGCGCCTGCGCGAATTCGGTGACAGTCGCCCTGGCGAGCACGTTGACCGCCGCTTCGGCAAGGCGGGCATAGCCGGCCGAGACGTCGAGCGGATCGCTGACGCCGGCAACGATCTGCGCGCCCAGGGCAAAGCGATATTCGCCGACCAGCTTTCGCACATGGTCGAGCTGGCGCTGATAATCGTCGCCGGCCTCGCGCTGCGCCATCTGTGCGGCGAGTGCCTCGACCGACCCGACCGGCGCCAGTGCGGTGGCGTCGATCAACCCGTCGAGCAGGGTCACGCGCCGCGCGAGCGCTTCGGCCAGCGTCGGCGCATGGCTGAGGATCGTGCTGAGCAGCCGAGTGAGCGCCGGTCGCGCCTCGAGCAGGTGGAACAGGTTGATAGCGCTGGGCAGGCGCGAGAGGATCGTATCGAGCCGGGCGAGCGCCTGCCCCGGATCGGCGGCGGCGCCGATCTCGGTGAGGAGGCTGGGCAGGACGGCTTCGAGCGCGGCGCGTGCGGGGCCGCTGCGCAGCGCGGGGTAGCGGGCGCTGCGCCACCCGGCGATCAGGCGAGCCGCACCGGCGGTATCGGTGAACCCGGAGTCGGCCAGCGTCTGTTCGATACTGGCGGGAGCCGTCGCGACCTGGCTCTGCGCCTCGCCATCGAGCGCATCATAGATGCGGCCGACTCGCTCGACATGCGGAGCCAGCAGGTCGAGCAGCGCGGCGGCGTCGGCCAGGCCATGCAGACGGGCGACGCGGTCGAGCGCCTCGCCCTGTGGCAGCTGATGCGTCTGGCGATCGTCGATCATCTGCACGCGATGCTCGATCGTGCGGAGCAGCGTGTAGGCGTCGGCCAGCGCCGTCGCCTCGGCCGGATCGATGCGACCGGCCCGGGCCAGCGCGTCGAGCGCATCGAGCGTGGCAGGCGTGCGCAGCGCGGGATCGCGGCCGCCATGGATCAACTGATGGATCTGCGCGAAGAATTCGACTTCGCGGATGCCGCCGCGACCGCGCTTCAAATCATAGCCGGGGCCGAAGGCCTGGCCCTGGGCATGGTGATCGCGGATGCGGCGCGAGATGCCGCGAATCTCGCCGATGGTGCCGTAGTCCAGCGCACGCCGCCACACGAACGGGCGGATCGTGTCGAGAAACTGCTGGCCGAGCGGGATGTCCCCCGACGCCGCGCGGGCGCGGATGAAGGCGGCGCGCTCCCACGCCACCGCCTGCGATTCATAATAGCCGATGGCGGCTTCGACCGGGAGGACGATCGGCGTGACTTCGGGCGAAGGGCGCAAGCGCAGGTCGATGCGCAGGACATAGCCGTCGGCATCGCGTGCCTGGAGCAATTCGACCACGCGCCGGCCGTAGCGCACGGCAGCCTCCTCGACCGGCTCGCGCTCGCGGTGCGGGAGCGTCGCGGGATCGAACAGCAGGATCGGGTCGATGTCGGAGGAATAGTTGAGCTCGCGGCTGCCCTGTTTGCCGAGCGCGATCGCGGCGAAACCAGCGGCATCCGCGCCGGGCACGCGTTCGAGGATCGCCGCGCGGATCGCGCTGTCGAGCGCATGGTCGGCGAAATCGGACAAGGCCTGCGTGGCGGTGCGGAAGTCGAGCAGGCCAGCCAGATCGAGGATCGCGGCGGTGAGCGCCAGGCGGCGGCGCTCGATCCGCAAGCGCCGTCCGACCGGCATCGCGGGATCGTCGATCCGGCACGCTGCGAGCGGATCGGCGATGGTTTGGCCAAGCGCCGGCAGCAGGTCGCGCTCACGCTCGATCAGGGTGGCGAGAAAGGGGGCGTTCGCCTGCGCGCGTTCGATCGCGCTCGAAATGGCCTGGTCCTGGGTCATCGCCAGCGGTCAACGCGCCGTGGCCGAGCGGTGTCAAGCAACAATTCGGTCCGCCCGGCGTTTGTGGGGGATGGCTCGTCTCGCCCCCTGCTCCGATCGGACCGCGCCCGATACCGGCTATCGGGTCGAGCTGCCGCGCCAGGGCGATGCCATCGGCACGGTGCTGCGCGATGCGTTCGACAGCGACCACGGGTTGCCGGACGACATGATGATGCTGTTGCGCAAGATGAGCGCGCGGCCGGCAACCAGCCGCGATCATTGAGCGAAGACAGCCGGCGATCAGCGATGGCGCCGGATCACCGACCGCGCCGAATCACCGGTCGCGGCTGAGTTCGTCCACTTCGTCCATGATGGTATCGAGCGCGCTGCGGCTGCTCGCCTCGCTGTCGCGGCGCGAGGGCAGCTGGCCTTCGGTCATCAGCCCTTCAAGCGCGACGCGACCGCGCGCGACGCGGCTCTTGATCGTGCCGACGGCGACACCGCAGATTTCGGCCGCCTCTTCATAGGCGAAGCCGCCTGCACCAACCAGGATCAGCGCCTCACGCTGCGGCTGCGGCAAATGAAGCAATGCGCGCTGCATGTCGGCAAGATCGACATGCTTGTCCTGCGAGGCAGGCGCGGCGAGCAAGCGGTCGGCGACGAGATCGTCCCATTCGCCCTTGAACCGGGCGCGGCGCATCTGGCTGAGATACAGGTTGCGCAGGATGATGAAGGTCCAGGCGCGCATGTTGGTGCCGGCCTGGAACCGCTTGCGCGCGGCCCATGCCTTCAGCAGCGTTTCCTGCACGAGATCGTCGGCGACGTCGCGGCTGCCCGACAGGGACCGGCCGAACGCGCGCAGGTGCGGGATGACGGTCGCGAGCTGCTGTTTGAACTCCGGATCGGAGAGCGAGACATGCTCGGCCGGCGGCGCATCCTGTTCGCCATCCTGGTCGATATCGGTCATTGGAATCCGTTCGTCTGCAGCCGCGGGCTGCGGCTCCGCTGAAGATAGGTGCGCCGGTCGCATTCGCCAATCGCCCGGATCAAAGCGCCAGGAAGATGGCGAAGACGATGATCACGAGCAAGAGCCCGAAGCCCAGGACATAGCGCGTCATGTGCGGCGTCGCGCCGGAGCGCGCTTCGGTGGTCGAAATGTGCGTTTCGTTCTGGTCAGCCATGTCACATCAACCCGCGAGGAATGTTTTGGGTCCGTAAGAAACGGAACCCAAAACACAAATGTTCCCGCTCAGACGGCGGGAATGGTCGATTCGTCGAAGAACAGCGCCTGGCTGATCGCCGCCTTTACGGTCGAGCGCTGGAACGGCTTGGTGATAAGGAAGGTCGGCTCCGGCCGCTCGCCGGTAAGCAGCCGCTCCGGGAAGGCGGTGATGAAGATCACGGGCACGTTGAACTGCGCCAGGATGTCCTTCACCGCATCGATCCCCGAGCTGTCGTCGGCGAGCTGGATGTCGGCCAGGACGAGACCGGGACGATCCTCCATCGCCAGCGCCACCGCTTCGTCGCGGGTGACCGCGACGCCGGTGACGTCATGGCCCTGATCGCGCACGATCGTTTCGAGGTCCATGGCGATCAGCGGCTCATCCTCGATGATGAGCACGCGGGCCCTGGTCTGCTTGTCGATTTCCGACAGGGCTTCGGCGACGAGGCCGTCGACCGAGTCCGGCGTCTCTTCGAGCAGATAGGCGGTATCCTCGCTCGTGAAGCCTTCCATAGCGGTCAGCAGCAGCGCCTGGCGCGAGCGCGGGGCGAGCCGGGCGAGCCGGGCGCGGGCGATCGCCTCGCCCCCGTTCAGCGGATCGATCTCTTCGGCGCGATCGTCGAGATGAGTCGAGCCCCAGATCGCCTGAAACGTGCGATACAGGCCGAGCCGCGGATCGACGTCACGCGGAAACTCTTCTGGCGCGGCCACGATCGCCTCCAGCGTGGCGCGAACGTAGCGATCACCCTCGGCCTGGCTGCCGGTCAGCGCGCGCCCATAGCGGCGCAGAAAGGGAAGATGGGGCGCGAGCTGCTGTCCAAGCGACATATTATTCGTTACTCCTCCGGTACGACGTCATGTGTGCGGACGCCGCCGCTGCATTTCAAGTGCTGCGGTCCCGAAGAATAGCCCCTCCCCGGAATTCGCATCGCCTGTGGAACAAACAAAGCGGGAATTGGTTTCATGGCTCGAACACGAGGAGCGTATCCTCGCGATCCCGGGCTCTTGCAGCTCCCGGATTTTTTGTGCATCCGCCCTTTCCCGGGGCTGACAGGGGGACGACGTGCGTTCGGCCGAAGAGAAGAAAAAAGAACCGCTTGAGCGGAATAGCGGCGGCATGAATGCGCGTAAGGATCGCAACATCGGCGATGCACTGCGAAGCGTGTACAGCGACGCGGTGGACGAGAAGATCCCCGACGATCTGCTGGACCTGCTCGGCAAGCTAGACTGACCGATGGCCTGATGGCCGACGCCGCTGGCACGGGTGACGATGACGAAGCGGGCCGCAACGGTCCGCTGAGCGCGCTTGCGCGGATGCCCACGGGCGTCAAGGTTCTGGTCATCCTGAGCGCCGCGCTATTGCCGCTGGCGCTGATCGCATTTTTCGCATCGTTGCAGACCACCCGGCTGGCTGACCAGGAAGTGCGCGCCCGGCTGCGCATCGCGATCGAGGAGTCGGCGCGATCGGTTCGCAGCGAACTGGGCTATGAGCTGCGTGAATTGCGCACCGCCCTGCCCGCGACGCGCGACCTGCCCCCCAATTGCGGCCGACTGGCCGGCGTGTTCGAGCCGCAGGCGGCGGCCGGCATCCGCTATGCGATGATCGATCCCGCCGGACGGCTGCTGTGCGGCACGCCGATCGCGCCTGCCCGAAACGGCCCCGCCGTGCCGGGCGAATCCGACATTCGCCTGCTGGCGGGGCGTGGCGTCCAGATCGAAGTGGCGGGCGTGAGCGGCCATGTTGCGCGCGCCTTCTTCCCCACCGCCTTCATCACCGCGGCCGCCGAACCGAGCGCGATGCCCGACGATTATGGCGTGACCCTGATCAGCACCGGGCAGGAGTTGACCCTGCGCGAACCGCCGAACCAGGGCATGTTCAGCCGGAACGAGACCCAGCAAGTGCCGGTCGGCGTCCAGAACCTGGCGCTGCGCATGTCGGTTGCCAGCGCGCCGATCAATTCATCCACCATTCTGGCCGCGATATTGCCATTCGTCATGTGGATCCTGGCGGCCGGCATCGCCTGGTTCGTGGTCGACCGGCTGCTGATCCGTCCGCTGCGCCGGCTGCGCACGACAGTGGGAGCGTATCAACCCGGCGAGCTGATCGATCCGGTCGCCGGCAGCGATATTCCCGCGCAGGAAATCCGCGCGCTGGGCGACACATTCCGCGAATTGAGCCGGACGGTGCAAGCGCATGAAAGCGATCTTGCCGAGGGGCTGTCGCGCCAGACCAAGCTGACGCGCGAGGTTCACCATCGCGTGAAGAACAACCTGCAAGTGATCGCCAGCCTGATCAATTTCCACGCGCGCGGCGCGCAGGGGCCGGAAGCGCTGGCTGCCTATGCCTCGATCCAGCGCCGCGTCGATTCGCTGGCCGTGGTGCATCGGCATCATTATGCCGGGTTCGAAGAAACGCGCGGGATCGAGTTGCGGCCGGTGATCGGCGAACTGGCGTCGAACATTCGCGCGACTGCACCCGAAGCCAGCCCGGTCGGCATCGTCCTGGACCTGGAGCCGCTGCTGGTATCGCAGGACAGCGCCGTCGCCATCGCCTTTCTCATCACGGAGATGGTCGAACTGGCGATGAGTTGCAGCCCGGCGGCGCAGGTGCGCATCACGTTAAAGGACCAGCCGGCCGAGCCGGGGCGCGCCACGTTGCGGATCAGTTCGCCCTCGCTGGTCGAAAGCCCCGAGTTCACGCGCCTGAACGACAGCCGCTATGGGCGGATCATCGGCGGGCTGGTGCGGCAGTTGCGATCGCGGCTGCACCACGACCTGCTGGTCGGCGCGTTCGAGCTGGATGTCGCGATTACCGGTCGCCTGTAAGCGGCGCGACCCCGATCGCCCGGGCGGCGTGAGGTCGGAAAAAAAATTCAAAAAAAGTCGCACGTGCAGGAACCCGGTTCCGCCTTGCGTGTTTTGTACTTCGGATAGTGACCTTTTGCCCCCCCGCTCTCGCTATCCAAGACATGGGCCCGGAAGCGTCAACCCCTCCCCCCCCCCGGTGACGCTTCCGGGCCTACATCTTTTCCAGCGGGCTTTTCACCAGCGACATCCGTGAACCATCGTCATCCCGGCGCAGGCGGGGATCGATTGTGGCTGTCCGTGAAATTGGTCGCAGCGACAGCGCCGATGGATGTCCGCTGCGCTGGGATGACGTGCTGTGGAAACGCGGCCTGGCTCTAGCGGCCCACAAGCCCGAGTTCAGCCAATTCAGCCCGCGTGGTCGCCGCGTCCTTGAACAGGATCGAGTGGATGCCGAGCGCCTGGGCGCCCGCGACATTGGCCGCATTGTCGTCGATGAACACCGCATCTTGTGCACGCAGGCCGAAGCGATCGAGCGCGAGGCGATAAATCGCGGCATCGGGCTTCACCAGCTTCTCGTCACCCGACACCACGATGTCGCGGAAACGCCCGAACAGGTCAGGCCATTGCGCACGGAACGGCGGGAAGAACTCGTGGCTGAAATTAGTGATCGCGAACAGCGGGACACCCGCCGAATCGAGATCGGCGACAAGGTCGTGCATGCCGGCGATCGGATCGCCGATACTGTCGTTGAAGCGCGGACCCCAGGCGGCGATCAGATCGGCATGTTCGGGGAATCGAGCGCTCAATTCCGCCGAGGTGTCGGCGAAGTCGCGCCCGGCGTCATGCTGGAAGTGCCAGTCGAGCGTCACGACATCGCGCAGAAACGCTTCGAGCGCCTGATCGTCGCCGATCAGACGCTCGTAGAGAAAGCGCGGATGCCAGTGGAACAGGACGTTGCCGATATCGAAGATAACGGCATGCGGCTGACCCATATGGCGTCAGGCGTTCAGCCCTGGCGGGCCTTGAAGCGACGCTGCGTCTTGTTGATGACATAAACGCGGCCGCGACGGCGGATCACGCGGTTGTCGCGGTGACGCCCCTTGAGCGACTTCAGGCTGTTGACGATCTTCATGACCCGTCTCGTATCTCGTTTGTTTGGCTGTGCCGGAAAAGAGGGTGCCGCCTAGAAGGGTGCCCGGCGGAAGTCAAGGAAGCGGGGCGGGATTCAGCCGATTCATTCGCGCGGAACCGGCAAGGGCGTAATGAAGTTGATCCGTCAGGCCGTTCGTTCCGGGCGGCAGGAGGATGTGTTCGATGATGACGCGCGCGCGGATTGCCCCGCTTGCTTTGTGTGGGGCAGCCCTTGCCCTGCTGGCCGGCGGTTGCACGACCACTGGCAGGATCGCGCCGGTCGATGTGGTGCGCTATCACCTGTCGCAGCCGATTCCGGCCGGCAGCGTGGCGGTGCAGCCGCAATCGCCGGGGCAGGCAGGCCCCGAATATGCGCTGTATGCCGGCGCGGTCAGCGCCGAGCTGGCGCGGATGGGCTTTACCCCGGCCACCGATGCGACGCGCGCCGACTATGTCGCGACGGTTTCGTTCGACCGCATGGACCGCGGCCAGATTCGCACGCGACCGCCGGTCACGATCGGGCTGGGCGGCGGTGGCTTTGGCGGCAATGTCGGCGTGGGCGGCGGCGCGAGCTTTGGCGTCGGCAGCAAGACGCGAACCGTCTATGGCACCGAATTGGCCGTGCAGTTGCGGCGGCGCGGTGACAGCACGATGATCTGGGAAGGCCGCGCGGTGACCGAATCGCTGTCGGGCCAGCCGGGCACGCAGCCGGTCGACGGCGCAGCGCGCATGGCGGCGGCGCTGTTCAAGGGCTTTCCGGGTCAGTCCGGCATCACTATTCAGGTGAAATGACACTCAGCATCAACGCCGCGTTCGACAGCGGCAACATTCGCCTGATCGCCATCGACGGCGACCGGGTCGATCTCGAAATCGTGCCGGACCATCAGTCCGACTTTTTCCAGTGGTTCCATTTCCGCGTCGCCGGCGCGCGCGGGCGCACCCTCACCTTCCGGATCATGAATGCCGGACAGGCCGCCTATGCATTCGGCTGGCCGGGCTATCGAGCGCGCGTGAGCACCGACCGTGCGGCATGGCGACTGACCGACGGCCACTATGCCGATGGCGTGTTCAGCTTCACCCATGCGTTCGAGGGCGACGTCGCCTGGTTCGCCTATTTCGCGCCCTATAGCATGGAGCGTCATCACGACCTGATCGCGCGCATGGCCGGCAAGCCGGGCGTGGCGCATCGCGAACTGGGGCAGACGCTGGACGGGCGCGCCATCGACCTGCTGACGCTGGGCGAGGGGGGCAAGCAGGTGTGGCTCTATGCCCGGCAGCATCCGGGCGAATCGATGGCCGAATGGTGGATGGAAGGCGCGCTGGAGAAGCTGACCGACCCCGCTGACGCCACAGCGCAGGCATTGCGGTCGAAGGCGACGCTGCATCTGGTGCCGAACATGAACCCGGACGGCAGCTTTCGCGGGCATTTGCGCACCAATGCGGCGGGCGTGAACCTCAACCGCGAATGGCATGCGCCCACGCTGGAGCGATCGCCCGAAGTCTTCCACGTCCGAGCGGCGATGGACGCGACCGGCGTCGATTTCGCGATGGACGTGCATGGCGACGAGGCGATCCCGGCAAACTTCCTGGCCGGGTTCGAGGGCATTCCGCGCTGGACCGACGAACAGGGCGAGAAATTCTACAACTATGGCCGTCGGCTGGCGGCCGCCACGCCCCTGTTCCAGTTGGAACAGGGCTATCCCAAGTCCGCGCCCGGTCAGGCGAACCCGTCGATGTCGACCAACCAGCTGGCCGAGCGGTTCGGCGCGGTCGCGATGACGCTGGAGATGCCGTTCAAGGACCATGATCCCAGCCCCGACGCGGCGTTCGGCTGGTCGCCCGAGCGCTGCAAGGCGCTGGCCCATGCGTGCCTCGACACGCTGGCCGGGATGATCGACGAATTGTGATCGAGATCCGGGAGGGCGGGCTGGACGATCCGCAGGTCGTCGAGCTGCTGGCCATCCATGCCGGGGGCATGCTGGCGAACTCGCCGGTCGATGCCTGCCACTTCCTGGACCTGAGCGCCCTGCGCGCGCCGGAGATCGTCTTTCTCTCGGCGTGGGAAGGCGGCACGCTGCTGGGCATCGGCGCGATGAAGGCGCTGGGCGACGGGACCAGCGAGATCAAGTCGATGCGCACGGCGCAAGCGGCGCTCGGCCGCGGGGTGGGCACCGCGATCCTGCGCGAGATCATGGCGCGGGCCAGGGCACGAGGCGACCGGGCGCTTGTGCTGGAGACGGGCACGGGACCAGCCTTCGACGCGGCGCATGCGCTGTACCGCCGGCATGGCTTTGCCGAATGCGGCCCGTTCGGCGATTATGTCGCGAAGGATTTCAACCGCTTCTATGCCCTGACGCTCTGAGCGGAACGCGCGGGCAGCGCGGGCCGTTATGCCGGTCAAAAGGAGCTTGGCCCATGACCGACGATCGCATCACGCAGACTCAGCCCCGCCCCAATTTGTCGACCGAGAACGAGACCGACAGCCGCGACGAAGGCACGACGACGCAGCCCGCGCCCAACATCTCGACCGAGCATCAGGAAGCCGGCGACGCGCGGCGGCCGAGCGATCATCTGGACGGCGCGCAAGCCGAGCCGACGGACGATGGCGGCCGCCGATCGTCGCTGACCGATCCCGACGCCAGTTGAGCCAAGCGGCTTGATCGAAACGCCTGCGCTCGCCTAACAGGCGGCGCATGGCCGAACCGCTGATCCCCCCGCCCGCCGACGAGGCTCATGTCCGCTTGCGCCCGCTGCCCGCGCTGATCTTCAGCTCACGCTGGCTTCAGCTGCCGCTGTATGTCGGGCTGATCGTCGCGCAGGTGGTCTATGTCTACCTGTTCCTCAAGGAACTGGCGCATCTGATCCTGCACGCCTGGGAGTTCAGCGAGCAGCAGATCATGCTGGTCGTGCTGGGCCTGATCGACGTGGTGATGATCAGCAACCTGCTGGTGATGGTGATCGTCGGGGGATACGAGACGTTCGTGTCGCGGCTGCGGCTGGAGCGGCATCCGGACAACCCGGAATGGCTCAGTCACGTCAATTCGGGCATCCTGAAGGTGAAGCTGGCGATGGCGATCATCGGCATTTCATCGATCCACCTGCTGCGCACCTTCATCGAAGCGGGCGCGATGGGCACGGCGACGGGGCGCGTAACCGAGACCGGCGTCATGTGGCAGACGATCATCCACATGGCGTTCATCGCATCGGCGATCGGCATCGCCTGGGTCGACCGGATGACCCAGACCAAGCACTAGCGTCGCGCTCAGTTCCAGTAATCGAGCATGTCGGCGGTGACCCAGCCGTTGACGTAATTGAGGTAGAACAGCACGAACAGCGCGGTCGCGAGCGCAGTGGTGCGCAGGACGATGCGCAACGCGGGGAAGTGATGCGGCGCGCTTTCGGCCTGTCCCGGGATCAGCGCCTCCCCCGCCTCGACACTGGTGCGCGCCGAGAAGGGCAGCACCAGGAACAGCGCGAAGAACCAGAACAGGAAATAAATCGCGAGCGCGCTGCCCCACCACATGGCTTGAACCTCAGACCTCGATCAGCATGACATCGACGACCGGCTTCTTGCCGGTCCATTTGACCGCGACGCGGCGGGTGGCGAGGCGCACTGCCTCGCGCAGCTTTTCGCGGTCGCCGGTCGCGGCCTTCCTGACCGCCATCGCCGCCGCCTCGCACGTCTCTTCCAGGAACGGTTCGCGGTCTTCCTCGACCGGCACGCCCTGGATACGCACCTGCGGCTCGCCGCCGAGCTTGCCATTCGCCTTGAGCGCGACGGCGACCGACATCTGGCCGTAGAGGCCGAGCTTGCGCCGTTCGTTGATCGTCGAGCCGTCGGCGGGGAGGATCACGTCGCCATCGAGGACGAGGCGGCCGACCGGTGCGAAGCCGATCTTTTCGGGACCGTTGGGGGCCAGGCGGACGATTTCGCCATTCACCTGATGGATCGGGCGCGGGATGCCGCGCTCGGCGCCGAACCGCGCCTGTTCGGCCATGTGGCGCACTTCGCCATGGACGGGCACGAGGATCTCTGGACGAATCCAGTCGTACATCGCGGCCAGTTCCGGCCGGCCGGGATGGCCCGAGACATGGACGAATGCCTGACGGTCGGTCACCATCTCGACCCCCTTGGTCGCGAGGCTGTTCATGATCCGGCCGATCGCCATTTCGTTGCCGGGAATCTGCTTGGACGAGAAGACGACGAGATCGCCCGCCGTCACCTTGAGCGGATGGTTGCCCTCGGCGATGCGCGAGAGCGCCGCGCGCGGCTCGCCCTGCCCGCCCGTCGCGACGATCATCACCTTGTCGCGCGGCAGGGTCATCGCGGTGTCGAAATCCACCGTCTCGGGAAAGTCGCGCAGATAGCCGGTCGCCTTGGCAACGCGCAGGATGCGGTCGAGCGAGCGGCCCGCCACGCACATCGCGCGGCCGGTGTCCTTCGCCGCCTGTCCCAGCGTCTGCAGCCGCGCGGCATTGGAGGCGAAGGTGGTGACGAGCACGCGGCCCTTGGCCCCGGCGATGACGCGATCGAGCCCTTCGCGAACTTCCTGTTCCGACCCCGAGGCTTCGGGATTGAAGACGTTGGTCGAATCGCAGACGAGCGCGAGCACGCCGTCGTCGCCGATCTGCGTCAGCTCCTGCGCGGTGGAGGGCGATCCCATCACCGGCGTTTCGTCGATCTTCCAGTCGCCGGTGTGGAACACGCGGCCATAGGGCGTGTCGATCAGGACGGCGTTGCCCTCCGGAATCGAGTGAGCGAGCGGCACGTAGCGGATGCCGAACGGGCCGAGATTAAACGGCGCCTCCTCACGTACCACGTTCAGCTCGACGCGGTCGGCAATGCCCTCTTCGTCCAGCTTGCCGTGGATGAGCCCGGCGGTGAACGGCGTCGCGTAGAGCGGCACGCCAAGTTCAAGCGCCAGATAGGGCAGCGCGCCGATATGATCCTCGTGCCCATGAGTCAGCACGATGCCGATGAGGTCGTCCAGCCGTTCCTCGATGAACTGAAGATCGGGAAGCATCAGGTCGATGCCGGGATAGTCGGGGTTGCCGAAGATCACGCCGCAATCGACCATGATCCACTTGCCCTGACAGCCGTAGAGATTGACGTTCATGCCGATCTCGCCCGAGCCGCCGAGCGCGAGGAAGAGGAGTTCGTTGCCGGGGGTCATTGGTTCTCCGTTTGCGAGCACGATCATAACGCGCCGGAACAGCCTGATCTCCCGCCGTCACCCCGGCCTTGTGCCGGGGTCCACCGGGAGGCAAGCATCGGACAAGAGGATATGAGCGCATCGCGTAAGGCACGGTGGACCCCGGCACAAGGCCGGGGTGACGGATGTTCTGGAGAACGGGCGTGCCGGCCGCCTGCTGGGGACGTCGCCCTAGCTGTGTGCCCGCTCCCACATCAGGGCAAGGCCCTGGATCGTCAGGTCGGGTTCGATCACGTCGAAGACTTGGGTATGCTGCTCGAACAGCACCGCGAGGCCGCCGGTGGCGATCACCTTCACCGGGCGGCCGATCTGCGACTTCACCCGTGCGACCAGCCCCTCGATCATCGCGATATAGCCCCAATAGATGCCGATATGCATCTGATCGGCGGTGTTGAGGCCGATGACGCTGGTAGTTGCCGGCGCCTCGATCGCAACGCGCGGCAGCTTTGCCGCGGCGCTGACCAGTGCGTCGAGTGAAAGGTTGATGCCGGGTGCGATGATCCCGCCCTTGTACGCCCCGTCATAGTCGGCCACCTCAAACGTCGTGGCGGTGCCGAAATCGATGACGATCAGGTCGCCGGGATGCTTGTCGTGCGCGGCGATGATGTTGAGCGCGCGATCGGCGCCCATGCTTTGCGGCTCTTCGACATCCAGCCGGATCGGCCACCCGCCAGCGCCGGCGATCACCGCTTCGGTCTTGAAATACTTGCTCGCCAGCACCTGAAGATTGTGGAGCGCGCGCGGCACCACCGTGCCGACAATGACGCCGGTCACGTCGCCGCGGTCGAACCCTTCAAGGCTGAGCAGCTGGCTGAGCCACACCGCATATTCGTCGGCGGTGCGGCGCGGATCGGTCGCGATCCGCCAGCGCGCGCGGATCTCCCGCCCTTCCAGCAGCGCGAAGACGACATTGGTGTTGCCGGCGTCGATGGCGAGCAGCATGTCAGGTCCTTCAGATCAGGAACACGTCGCCGGCGTGAATGACACGCCGCTCGCCCGAGGCCAAGCGCAGGATCAGCGCGCCGTCATGGCTGAGACCGTCGAACAGGCCGTCGATTGTCTCGCCGTCGGGCAGGTTCGCGGTGAGCGCCGTGCCCGTCGGATGCGCGGCAGCGAGCCAGCGGTGGCGAATGGGGTCGAGCCCTTCGCCTCGCCAGCGGTTCAGCCAGCGGCTGAAGGCTTCGGCGAGAACATCGGCGAAAGTGGCAGGGCCGGCGGGCGCGCCCTGCGCGGCAAGGCTAATCGCTGGACGATCGGGCAGGTCGGGCGCGTGCGCGAGGTTGACGCCGATGCCGATGACCACCGCGTCGCCAACTCGTTCGAGCAGGATGCCGGAGAGCTTCGCACCATCGATCAGCAGGTCGTTCGGCCATTTGAGCTGGGCGCGGCCGGGCAGGAACACGCCGACGGCTTCTTCAAGCGCGACCGCCGCGACCAGCGCCAGCGTGGCGGGCGGCGGATCGGTCGGGCGCAGGCGAACGAGCGTGCTGGCGTAGAAATTGCCGGCGGGCGATTCCCACACCCTGCCCTGTCGCCCCTTCCCCCCGGTCTGGCGCTCGGCGCGAAGCCAGCTGCCCTCGCTCGCGCCGGCCTGAGCAAGCGCGAGCATATCGGCGTTGGTGGAACCTGTCTCGGCGACCGTCCGGATCAGAAGAGCGTCCGTGCCGCCGCCAGCGACCATGCGCCAAGCACCGGGATCAGGAGATAGCCAAGCGGCGAGACGAAGAGCGCCGCAGCGGCGATCAGCCCGCCTTCGAGCGCGCTGTCCGACTTGCCATAAGCCGGCGCGGGCGCGTCGAAATACATCGTCTTGACGATCTTGAGGTAATAGTAGGCGCCGATGGTCGAGGCCGCGATGCCGATGGCGGCGAGCGCGACCAGATCCGCCTTCACCGCCGCCTCGAACACGGCGAACTTGGCCCAGAAGCCGAAGAGCGGCGGGATGCCGGCAAGGCTGAACATGAAGATCGCGAGCGCAGCCGCGAGCGCCGGCCGCCTGCGCGACAGGCCCGAGAGGCTGGCGATCGTCTCGACCGGCTGGCCATGCTCGTCGCGCATCTGAAGGACGACGAGGAAGCTGCCGAGCGTCATGACGATATAGATTGTCATGTAGGTCAGCACGCCGGCCACACCCTCCGCCGTGCCGGCAGCCAGGCCGATCAGCGCGAAACCGACATTGTTGATCGACGAATAGGCGAGCAGGCGCTTGATGTTCTGCTGGTTGATCGCGGCGACCGCACCCAGCACGATCGAGGCGAGCGCGGCGAAGATCACGATCTGGCGCCAGTCGCCGGTTGCCGGGCCCATCGCCTCGATCGCGACGCGGACCGAGAGCGCGAGTGCGGCGACCTTGGGCGCGCTGGCGAAGAAGGCGGTGACCGGGGTCGGTGCGCCCTCGTACACGTCGGGCGTCCACATGTGGAACGGCACGGCCGACATCTTGAAGGCAAGGCCGGCGAAGACGAAGACGAGGCCGAACAGCAGGCCGATCTTGGTCGATCCTTCAGCGCCGGCATATGCGGTTGCGATGTCGCCGAAAATCGTCGTGCCGCTGAAGCCGTAAACCAGGCTGATGCCATAGAGCAGGATGCCCGAGGCAAGCGAGCCGAGAATGAAGTATTTGAGGCCGGCTTCGGCCGAGCGCACGTCGCGGCGCATGAAGCTGGCCAGCACATAGGCCGAGAGCGACTGCAACTCGAGCCCGACATAGAGCGTCAGCAGGTCGTTGGCCGATACCATCATGCCCATCCCCGCGGTCGAGAACAGGACGAGGACGGGATATTCCGGGCGCAGATCCTCACCGCTGGTCCGCGCGAAGAAGCGCGGGGCGATGACGATCGACACGGCAGCCGCGAAGAAGATCAGCACCTTGGCAAAGGCGGCGAACAGGTCGGCATTATAGAGGCCGTCGAACGCAATGCCGCCGGCCGAGGCCGGACCGATTAGCGCGATGCCGGCGCCCATCAGGACGGCGACGGAGACCCAGCTGACGCCGCGCGAGACGGACCGTCCGCCCCAGGCAGAGACCATCAGCAGGACGAGGCCGCCCAGCGACAGGACGATCTCGGGCAGCACCATGGCAAGATTGGCGGCGTAATCCATCAGTGTGCCGCTCCATGATCGGCCGTTTGCGCGTGGGCGGCAGGTGCCACCGGATTGCCCGGCGTCAGCAGGCTGTCGCCCGCCGGCTTGGCGCGTTCGAGGCGGGCGAGCAGCGTCGCGACATCGTTGCGCATCGGGGCAAGGAAGCTTTCGGGATAGACGCCCATCCAGAGCGTGACCGCCGCAAGCGGGGCGAGCAGCGCCATTTCACGCTTCGAAAGGTCGGGCATCGCCTTGACGTCGTCCTTCACCAGGTCGCCGAATACGACGCGGCGATAGAGATACAGCATGTAAGCAGCGCCGAGGATGATGCCGGTCGTCGCGATCAGCGTCGCCCAGGTCGATACCTGGTACGCACCCATCAGCGCCAGGAATTCGCCGACGAAGTTGCTGGTGCCCGGCAGGCCAACCGAGGCCATGGTGAACAGCAGGAACAGCACGGCGTATTTCGGCATGTTGACGGCCAGACCGCCATAACGGCTGATCTCACGCGTATGCAGGCGATCGTAGATGACACCGACGCACAGGAACAGCGCGCCCGACACCAGGCCGTGGCCCAGCATCACCATCATCGCGCCCTCGATCCCCTGCCGATTAAAGGTGAACAGGCCGATCGTGACGATCGCCATGTGCGCCACCGAAGAATAGGCAATGAGCTTCTTCATGTCGCTCTGCACCAGCGCGATCAGGCTGGTGACCACCACCGCGATGCACGACAGGCCGAAGACGAGCCAGATCAGCTGCGCCGACGCCTCAGGGAACATCGGCAGCGAGAAGCGCAGGAAGCCGTAGCCGCCCAGCTTTAGCAGCACGCCGGCCAGGATCACCGACCCTGCGGTCGGCGCCTGAACGTGCGCGTCGGGCAGCCAGGTGTGGACCGGCCACATCGGCATCTTGACCGCGAACGAAGCGAAGAAGGCGAGCCACAGCCAGGTCTGCACCTGCGGAGGAAAGTCGTACGCCATCAGCTCCGGGATCGAAGTCGTGCCGGCGGTGATGCTCATATACATCATCGCGATCAGCATCAGCAGCGAGCCGAGCAGCGTGTACAGGAAGAACTTGTACGACGCGTAGATGCGGTTCGCCCCGCCCCAGATGCCGATGATGAGGAACATCGGGATCAGGCCGGCTTCGAAGAACATGTAGAACAGGAAGATGTCCTGCGCCGCGAAGGTGCCGATCATCAGCACTTCGGTGATCAGGAACGCCGCCATATATTCCGGCACGCGCTCGGTGATCGCTTCCCAGCTGGCGCCGATGCAGATCGGCATCAGGAAGACGCTCAAGAGGATCAGCAGCAGCGCGAAGCCGTCGATACCGAGCGCCCAGGCGAAACGGCCGAACACCGGCGTGTATTCGACGAACTGCCATTGCGGTCCGCCGATCTCGAAATTCGCCCACAGCACGCCGCCGAGCGCCAGGTCGATCAGCGTCGCACCGAGCGCGATCCAGCGCGCCTGATTGGCGTTGACGAACAGGCAGGCGAGCGCCGCGGCGAGCGGCACGATGAGCATGATGGAAAGAATGCCGCTCATCGCGCGATCACCCAGGTAACGGCTGCGGTCAGGCCGATCAGCATGACGAATGCATAGCTATAGACATATCCGGACTGGAGCTTCGCCGAGGCGACGCTGCCGAGCTTCACCAGAGCGGCGGAACCGTTCGGGCCGAAGCGGTCGATCGTCCCCTCGTCGCCCTTCTTCCAGAAGAAGCGGCCGAACCAGAAGGCAGGCTTCACGAACAGCGCGTTGTACAGCTCGTCAAAGTACCACTTGTTCAGCAGGAACTTGTAGAGAAGGTCGAAGGTCGCGGTGAAGCGCGCGGGAATACCGGGTTTCCAGACATAGGCGACCCATGCACCGGCGAGGCCGAGCAGCATGACGATGCTCGCCGAGAGTTTCACCCACAACGGCACTTCATGCATCGCGTGCGCCAGATGCTCGTTGAAGGCGACCGCGCCCTTCCAGAAGATCTCGCCGCTTTCGGGCTGGATGAAGAACTTGTTGAAGACGAAGCCGGCGAAGACCGCGCCGAGGCTGAGGATCAGCAGCGGGATCATCATCGGCAGCGGGCTTTCATGCGGGTGGTAGCCGCCAGTCCCGTCCGCCGTCTCATGCGCGCCACGGGCATGCGCGTGCGGCGTGTGCCCGGCATCTTCCTGCGCCGGCGGATTGTCCGCATGCGCGACCGCATGGCCGTGCGCCTCGTCGTGATGCGAGTCATGCAGCGCGTGCTGGATATGCTCCGACTGAGTCCAGCGCGGCTTGCCCCAGAAGGTGAGGAACATCAGGCGCCAGCTGTAGAAGCTGGTCAGCAGCGCGGCGAACACGCCGACCCAGAATGCGCCCTGTCCCGCCCCGCCGGCAGCATAGGCTGCCTCGAGGATCGCGTCCTTCGAATGGAAGCCGGCAAAGCCCGCATGGAGCCAGTAGATGCCGACGCCGGTGATCGCGAGCGTGCCCGCCATCATCGTCCAGAAGGTGACCGGGATGTGCTTACGCAGGCCGCCATAGTAACGCATGTCCTGCTCGTGGTGCATCGCATGGATGACCGAGCCGGCACCCAGGAACAGCAGCGCCTTGAAGAAGGCGTGGGTGAACAGATGGAACATCGCCGCGCCGTACATGCCGACGCCGGCGGCGAAGAACATGTAGCCGAGCTGCGAACAGGTCGAATAGGCGATCACGCGCTTGATGTCGGTCTGCGTCGTGCCGACCGTAGCGGCGAACAGGCAGGTCGCAGCACCGATGAAGGTGACGAAGCCCAGTGCGACCGGAGCCTGTTCGAACAGCGGCGACAGGCGGCAGACCATGAACACGCCGGCGGTGACCATCGTCGCGGCGTGGATCAGCGCCGACACCGGGGTCGGGCCTTCCATCGCGTCCGGCAACCAGGTGTGCAGGCCAAGCTGCGCCGACTTGCCCATCGCGCCGACGAACAGCAGCAGGCAGAGGACCGTCAGCGTGTCGAGACGATAGCCCAGGAACCCGATCGTGCTGCCGGCATAGCCGGGCGCGGCTTCGAGAATTTCAGGGATCGAGATCGTTCCGAACACCAGGAACACGCCGAAGATGCCGAGCATGAAGCCCAAGTCACCCACGCGGTTGACCACGAACGCCTTGATCGCGGCGGCGCTCGCGCTTGGCTTCTTGAACCAGAAGCCGATCAGCAGATAGGATGCGAGGCCGACGCCTTCCCAGCCGAAGAACATCTGAAGCAGATTGTCGGCGGTCACCAGCATCAGCATGGCGAAGGTGAAGAGCGAGAGGTACGCGAAGAAGCGCGGCTGGTCCGGGTCCTCTTCCATATACGACCAGCTGTAGAGGTGGACGAGGCTCGACACGCTCGTCACTACCACCAGCATGACCGCGGTCAGGCTGTCGACCCGCAGGCCCCAGCTGACGTCGAGGTCGCCCGAGCGCATCCAGGTGAACACCTGCGCCACGTGCGGCTCCGCGCTGCCGTTCATGAAGCCGATGAAGATCGGCCAGCTCAGTGCAGCGGCGACGAACAGCGCGCCGGTCGTCACGACCTTGGGCAACATCGTGCCGAACGCGCGATTGCTGAAACCGGCCACTGCTGCCGCGAGCAGCGGCAGGAAGACGATGAAATGGATCGCTGACATCAGCCCTTCATCCGATTGACGTCATCGACCGAGATCGTGCCGCGGCCGCGGAAGTAGATGACAAGAATGGCAAGCCCGATCGCCGCCTCGCCCGCCGCGACGGTCAGCACGAACATCGCGAAGATCTGGCCGACCAGATCGTTGAGCGCGGCGCTGAACGCCACCAGGTTGAGGTTCACCGACAGCAGGATCAGTTCGATCGCCATCAGGATGATGATGAGGTTCTTCCGATTGAGGAAGATGCCGAGCACGCCCATCGTGAACAGGATCGCGCTGACGACCAGATAATGGGTCATGCCGATCACAGCTCTACCCCCTGCCCGACGGGCTGGTTGACCTTACGGATGGCATCCTCCGAACGGCGATTGATCTGACGCGCGACGTTCTGCTTGATCACGCCGGTGCGCTGGCGATGGGTCAGCACGATGGCGCCCACCATCGCAACCAGCAGGATGAAGCCGGCCGCTTCGAAGATGTAGAGATAGCGCGTGTAGAGCAGCGTCCCCATCGCCTTGATGTTGGGCAGGCTGCCGAGTGCCGCCCCGGCATCGGTCGGCGCGACGCGGCTGGACAGTTCGACCCCGCCTGCGCTCCACGCGCCGATGCCGATCACGACTTCAGCGAGCAGGACGAGCGCGACGGCAAGGCCGAACATCGCATAGCGCACGAAACCGGCGCGCAGCTCGGCAAAGTCGATGTCGAGCATCATGACGACGAACAGGAACAGCACCGCGACGGCGCCCACGTAAACGATGACGAGCAGCATCGCGATGAACTCCGCCCCCGCCAGCACCATCAGGCCGGCGGCGTTGAAGAAAGCCAGGATCAGCCAGAGCACGGAATGCACCGGGTTGCGCGCGGTAATCGTCATCGCGGCGGACAGGGTGACCACCGTCGCGAAGAGATAAAAGGCGATTGCTTGGATCACGGAATCATGGGCCCCTGGTTGCCGCGGCGCTTAACGGTACGGTGCATCGGCGGCAAGGTTCGCGGCGATTGCGCGCTCCCAGCGGTCACCGTTCGCGAGCAGCTTGTCCTTGTGATAGATCAGCTCTTCGCGGGTTTCGGTCGAGAATTCGAAGTTCGGCCCCTCGACGATCGCATCGACCGGGCACGCTTCCTGGCACAGGCCACAATAGATGCACTTGGTCATGTCGATGTCGTAGCGCGTCGTGCGGCGGCTGCCGTCGTCGCGCGGTTCGGCCTCGATCGTGATCGCCAGCGCGGGGCAGATCGCCTCGCACAGCTTGCACGCGATGCAGCGCTCTTCGCCATTGGGATAACGGCGCAAGGCATGTTCGCCACGGAAGCGCGGCGAGATCGGGTTCTTCTCGTAAGGGTAGTTGATCGTCGCCTTGGGCTTGAAGAAATACTTCAGCGTAAGGGCGTGCGCCTTCACGAACTCCCAAAGGGTGAACGAACGAACGAGTTGAGCGACGCTCATGCGGCAACTCCGACACGGGTCAACATGAGATACCCGGAAATAAGGAATACGAAGGTCAGCGACAGCGGCAGGAAGATCTTCCAGCCCAGCCGCATCAGCTGGTCATAGCGATAGCGCGGTACCGTCGCCTTCACCCAGCTGAACACGAAGAAGAAGAACAGGATCTTCGCGAACAGCCAGACGATGCCCGGAATGTCGAACCATGGGATCAGGTCGATGTTGAGCGGCGGCAGATAACCGCCCCAGAACAGCGTCGCGTTGAGCGTGCACATCAGGATGACGTTGGCATATTCGCCAAGCCAGTAGAGCGCGAAGCTCATCGACGAATATTCGGTCTGGTAACCGGCGACGAGTTCGCTTTCCGCCTCGGTCAGATCGAACGGTGCGCGCGCGGTTTCGGCGAGCGACGAGATCAGGAACACCACCGCCATCGGGAACAGCAGCGGGTTGAAGCCATAGCCGTTGACCAGCCCCAAAATGTGCCCGCGCTGCCCCTCGACAATGCCGCTGAGGTTGAACGTGCCGGCCCACAGCACGACGGCGATGATGACGAAGCCGATCGAGACTTCATAGCTCACCATCTGTGCCGCGGCGCGGATCGCGGAGTAGAAGGGATATTTGGAGTTCGACGCCCAGCCGGCGAGGATGATGCCGTAGACACCGAGCGAGGACGCGGCGAGGATGTAGAGCAGCCCGACATTGATGTCCGACAGCACCACGCCGACATCGAACGGCACCACCGCCCACACGATCAGCGCGACGGTGAAGGTGATGATCGGCGCGATCAGGAACAGGCCCTTGTTCGCGCTCGACGGGATGATCGTTTCCTGAAGGAAGACCTTGAGCCCGTCGGCGAACGACTGGAGCAGGCCGAGTGGGCCGACCACGTTCGGCCCGCGGCGCAGCGCCATCGCCGCCCAGATCTTGCGATCGGCATAGATGATCATCGCCACTGCCAGCATCAGCGGCAGTGCGATCACGAGGATGCCGACGATGGTGGCGGTGAACCACGCCCATTCGTAGGCCATGCCCCAGGACTGGAAAAAGGCGGTCACTCTGCGGCCTCCGCGAAATCCTGGCCATGGATCAGTTCGGCCGAGCAGCGCTGCATGGTGGGCGATGCACGGCAGATGGCGTTGGTGAGATAGAAATCGGCGATCGGATAGGCCACTTCGCCCTCACCCTTTGCGTCCAGCGCCGGCGGGTTCCATTCGAAGCTTGCCAGACCTTCCTCGGCCAGCGCGGGCGTGTCGGCGAACATCGCCGCGCGCAATTGCTCGAACGTGTCGAACGGCAGCGTCTTGCCCAGCCGTTCGGACAGTGCGCGCAGGATCGTCCAGTCCTCACGCGCGTCGCCCGGCGGGAACGACGCCTTGTCGCCGCGCTGCACGCGGCCTTCCAGGTTGACGTAGGTGCCGGCCTTTTCGGCATAGCTCGCGCCCGACAGGATCACGTCCGCCGCATGCGCGCCCTTGTCGCCGTGATGGCCGATATAGACGTTGAAGCTGTTGGCGAACTTCGAGAAATCCACCTCGTCCGCGCCCAGGAAGAAGGTCAGCTTCGACCCGGCCGCGACGATGTCGGCAATGCCGCCCTTCGAGACGAAGCCCAGCATCAGCCCGCCCATCCGGCTGGCCGCCATGTGCAGCACGTTGAAGCCGTTCCACACCGCACCGGTATCGAGCGTCCGCACCAGGTTCAGCTTCTTGGCCAGCGCGAGGGCCGCGCCATGCCCGTTCTGGAGCGCCGCGCCGCCGACGATCACCATCGGACGCTTGGCATTCTTGAACGCATCGGCCGCCGCCTTGGGCAGCTTGCCGAGCAGGCCCAGATCGTTGCCGAGCCACGTTGCCTTGTAGGTGAGGTCGACTTCCGGACCAATCGCGAAGACCTTTGCGCCGCGCTTGATCGCCTTGCGCACGCGGGTGTTCACCAACGGTGCTTCCCAACGCAGGTTGGTGCCGACCAGCAGCACGACGTCCGCCTCCTCGACACCCGCGATGGTGGTGTTGAAATTCACCGCGCCTAGGCTGGTCGCATCATAGGCCATGCCGGTCTGACGGCCTTCGAGCAGGTTCGAGCCGAACGACTGGACCAGCGTCTTCGCGGCGAAGATCGTCTCGCAATCGAGCAGGTCGCCATGGATCGCGGCGACCCTGTCCCCGGCCCCGTTCGCGGCGGTCGCGATGGCGGCGAACGCCTCGTCCCACGTCGCTTCAACAAGCTTTCCGTCGCGACGGACATAGGGTTTGTCGAGCCGGCGGCGCGACAGGCCGTCGACATGGTGGCGCGTCTTGTCGTGCGCCCATTCCTCGTTCACGTCCTCGTTGATGCGAGGCAGTACGCGCAGCACCGCGCGACCGCGCCGGTCGATGCGGATGTTGGTGCCAACCGCGTCCATCACGTCGATCGCCAGCGTCTTGGTGAGTTCCCACGGCCGCGCCTCGAACGCATAGGGCTTGCTGGTCAGCGCGCCGACCGGGCAGAGGTCGACGACATTGCCCGACAGCTCGCTCGTCACCGCCTGTTCGAGGTAGGACGTGATCTGCATGTTCTCGCCGCGATAGAGCGCGCCGATTTCCTCGACGCCGGCCACTTCCTCGGCAAAGCGCACGCAGCGGGTGCGCTGGATGCAGCGGGTCATCACCGTCTTGACGATGGGACCCATATATTTCTCGGTCACCGCGCGCTTGTTCTCGGTGTAGCGCGAGTGGCCCCGCCCGTACGCGATGGACTGGTCCTGCAGGTCGCACTCGCCGCCCTGGTCGCAGATCGGGCAATCGAGCGGGTGGTTGATCAGCAGGAATTCCATCACGCCTTCGCGCGCGGCCTTCACCATCGCGCTGTCGGTGCGGATTTCCTGATTGTCGGCGGCCGGCAGCGCGCACGACGCCTGCGGCTTGGGCGGCCCGGGCTTCACCTCGACCAGGCACATGCGGCAATTGCCGGCGATCGACAGCCGCTCGTGATAGCAGAAGCGCGGGATTTCCTTGCCCGCGGCCTCGCACGCCTGGAGCACGGTGGCGCCCTGCGGAACTTCGACTTCGATCCCGTCTACGGTAACCTTCGGCATCTTCTACTTACTCGCTGGGGCCGCGGCCGGGCTGAGACTGCGCCATGCGGCAAGCGCGACCAGCGCGCGCAGTCGGTTGCCGGTGAATTTCACGTTCGGATCGTTCTTGGCGCAGCGGTCGAACACCATCTGCACCGGCTGCGAACGGGCGATTGCGTCCGGGCTCATCGGCTCGGTCGCCAGCCACGCCGCGACATCGTCGGGTATCGAGCGTACGGTGCAGGTCGCGGCCGCATCGCCGAGCGACTGACCCACGACCGCCGGTCCCGTCGCCGCACGCGCCAGACGGGCATTGAGCGGCGCCGCGTCGCGCATCAGCAGCCGTTCGGCCAGCGCGCCGGTCAACACCAGCGACGGGCGGGGCAAACGACCCCGCGTGCCGAAGCAGCCGCCATTATTCTGGAAGATGGTGGCGAACGACCGCTGATAATCGGGCGAGCGGAAGTCCTTTGCGAGTGCCGTCGCCACCTTGTCGCCGCTGTTCTTCACCACGCAGGTCGCCGATCGGTACGCCCAGGTAGGGGCGCGGCCTTCACCCTCCGGCTCGTCCGGCGTGCCGGGCATCTCGCGCCACGGCGCAGGCGGCAGGCCGGACTGAAGCGGCGGCTGGGGCGTCGTCTGCTGCGCTGCCAGCATCAAGGATAGCGCGGCAAGGATCATTCCGCCGCCTCCTGCATCGGGGCGAGGCCCCCGCCCTGCTTCTCGACGATCCGCCGCTCGATCTCGGGACGGAAATGCTTGATGAGGCCCTGGATCGGCCAAGCCGCCGCGTCGCCGAGCGCGCAGATGGTGTGCCCCTCGACCTGCTTGGTCACGTTGTAGAGCGTGTCAATCTCGCTGATGTCCGCGTCGCCGGTGCGCAGCCGCTCCATCACGCGCCACATCCAGCCGGTACCCTCGCGGCATGGGGTGCACTGGCCGCAGCTCTCATGCTTGTAGAAGTAGGAGATGCGGCTGATCGCCTGGACGATGTCGGTCGACTTATCCATCACGATGACCGCCGCGGTGCCGAGGCCCGATCCGACGGCCCGAAGCCCGTCGAAATCCATCGGGCAGTCCATGATCTGCTCGGCCGGGACCAGCGGCACCGACGAGCCGCCCGGGATCACCGCGACCAGATTGTCCCAGCCGCCGCGAATGCCGCCGCAATGCTTCTCGATCAGCTCGCGGAACGGGATCGACATGCTCTCCTCGACCACGCACGGCTTTTCGACATGGCCGCTGATCTGGAAGAGCTTGGTGCCCTTGTTGTTCTCGTTGCCGAAGCTGGCGAACCATTCGGGCGAGCGGCGCAGGATCGTCGGCGCGACCGCGATGCTCTCGACATTGTTGACCGTGGTCGGGCAGCCATAGAGGCCCGCGCCTGCCGGGAAGGGCGGCTTGAGGCGCGGCTGACCCTTCTTGCCCTCAAGGCTTTCGATCATCGCGGTTTCTTCGCCGCAGATATAGGCGCCGGCGCCGCGATGACAGAACACGTCGAAGTCATAGCCCGAGCCACAGGCATTCTTGCCCAGCAGACCCTTGGCGTATGCTTCCTCGATCGCCGCGAACAGCGTCTGCGCCTCGCGGATATATTCGCCGCGAATATAGATATACGCCGCGCGTGCGCGCATGGCGAAGCCGGCGACCAGCGCGCCTTCCAGCAACAAATGCGGATCGTGGCGGATGATCTCGCGGTCCTTGCACGAGCCCGGTTCGGATTCGTCCGCGTTGATGACCAGGAAGCTCGGCCGCTCGGACGTCGGGTTCTTGGGCATGAACGACCATTTCATGCCGGTTGGGAAGCCCGCCCCGCCGCGACCGCGCAGGCCCGATGCCTTGATCCGATCGATGATCGTATCCGGGCCGAGCGCCAGCAGCGCCTTGGTATTGTCCCACGCGCCGCGCAGAATCGCAGCGTCGAGGTTCCACGGCTGATAACCGTAGAGATTGGTGAAGATGCGATCCTTGTCGGCCAGCATTATTTGCTGCCCTTCTTCGCGCGCGTGCCGGCCCAGATCGCGATCATCGCACCCGTCATCGCGCAGAATATGCCGAGCCAGGCTGCCGTGTTCACTTCGGACCTCCGATACGCTTGTTGTCCTTGACCGCGAGGTAGATCGCGACGCCGATGCCGACCAGCAGCAGCGGGAAGAACAGCTTGGCCGCGAGCTTCAGCACCCAGCCGAGCACGACGATGCCGCCGATGATCGCAAGGATCGTTACGATGGTGTTCTTGCTCACCATTCGCTCCTGTAATCGTGATTGGCCGAGACCATTTCCTTGAGCGTCGTGGGCCCGCCCAGCGGCTCGACCGTGTGCCGGCCCGGCTCCTGCGTTCCCGCCCTGGGCGTCTGCCCATTGGCCAGCGCATCGAGGATCGCGACGGTGCGGTCGTAATCCAGGTCTTCGTAATTGTCGTCGTTGATCTGGACCATCGGCGCCGACGCGCAATTGCCCATGCATTCGACTTCGGTCAGCGTGAACAGGCCGTCGGGCGTGGTCTTGCCCTTGGTCATGCCGCGGTTCTTGCACGCCGCGAACACGTCGTCCGACCCGCGCAGCCAACACGGCGTCGTGCCGCACACCTGGACGTGGTACTTGCCGACCGGATGCAGGTTGAACATCGTGTAGAAGGTCGCGACCTCCAGCACGCGGATCACCGCCATGTCGAGCTCACGCGCGACGAACTCGATCACCGGGATCGGCAGCCAGCCCTGCGTATTGGTTTCGGCCCCCACCTGACGCTGCGCCAGATCGAGATAGGGGATGGTGCAGCTCATCTGCCTGCCGGCAGGATAGCGCGCACGGATCGTCGCAGCCTTGGCGGCATTTTCCGCCGACCAGGCGAAATTACCCCAGCGCGCCCGGATTTCCGGCGTGTCTTCGATTGCGTTTGCGTCGGCCATTAGCGGATGAACTCCACGCGGCTCACCTTGTCGCCGCTGAAGGAATAGATGGACATAACGTCGAACTGCTCGCCATCGGGCGCGCGGCTGACCTTTTCGAGAAGCACCACCGTCTCGCCCAGTTCATAGCTGGTGAGGATGTCGGCGTGGTTCTGTGGGAATTGCGCGAACATGGCCTGAAGACCCGAACGCACCCCTTCCCTGCCCTCGCGCAGCACGGCGCCGCGATAGCCCGCTTCGCAGGCATCGTGGGTCATCAGCTCGACATAGCCGTCAGCGTCCTGCGCGTTGTAGCGGGCGATCATTTCATGCGCGGTGGCAAGACGCTGGCTCACCGGTCGCACTCCCCGAACACGATATCCATGGCGCCCAGGATCGCGGTGATGTCCGCCAGCATGTGCCCCTTGGCCATGAAGTCGAACGCCTGCAAATGGCTGAATGCGGTCGGGCGGATCTTGCAGCGATAGGGTTTGTTCGACCCGTCGCTGATCAGATAGACGCCGAGTTCGCCCTTGGGGCTTTCGGTCGCGACGTAGACTTCGCCGGCCGGAACGTGGAAGCCTTCGGTATACAGCTTGAAGTGATGGATGAGCGCTTCCATCGACTGCTTCATCTCGGCGCGCTTGGGCGGGCCGACCTTGCGATCGAGCGTCATCACCGGGCCGTCCGGCATTTCGGCCAGGCACTGTTTCATGATGCGCGCGGATTGATAGACTTCCTCGACGCGGACCATGAAGCGATCGTAGCAGTCGCCGCGCGTGCCGACCGGCACGTCGAACTCCATGCGGTCATAGACGTCATAGGGCTGGGACTTGCGGATGTCCCAGGGAATGCCGGCGGCGCGGATCATCGGGCCGGAAAAGCCCCATTTGATCGCATCGTCGCGGCCCACGACGGCGATGTCGACGTTGCGCTGCTTGAAGATGCGGTTTTCCGCGACCAGGCTGATCGCATCGCCGAACAGCCGCGGCAGACGCGTGTCGAGCCAGTCGGCGATGTCGGCCAGGAGCTTGAGCGGCACGTCTTCATGCACCCCGCCGACGCGGAAGTAATTGGCGTGCATGCGCGCGCCCGACGCGCGCTCATAGAAGTTCATGCAGTCTTCGCGCAGCTCGAACATCCACAGGTTCGGCGTCATCGCGCCGACGTCCATGACGTGCGAACCCAGGTTGAGCATGTGATTCTTGATGCGCGTCAGCTCGGCGAAGAACACGCGGAGATACTGCGCGCGAAGCGGCACTTCGAGGTCGAGCAGTTTCTCGATCGCGAGCACGAAGCTGTGCTCCATCGCCATCGGCGAGCAGTAATCGAGCCGGTCGAAATAGGGGATCGCCTGATTGTACGTCTTGTACTCGATCAGCTTTTCGGTCCCGCGGTGCAGCAGACCGACATGCGGATCGATCCGCTCGATGATCTCGCCGTCCAGTTCGGTGACGAGGCGCAGCACGCCGTGCGCCGCCGGGTGCTGCGGCCCGAAGTTGATCGTGTAGTTCGCGATCTCGACATTGTCCGCGACCGAGCCGTCGGGAACATGGCCGTGCATCAGCTGATCGACGGTATCGTTCACTGGTTTTGCCCCTTGCCCTTGGTGGGCACGACATCAGGGTTTTTGGGCTTGCTCTTGCGCTTGTTGCCCGGCGTCGGCTCGCCCGCGCCGGTCTGGGCGGTCGAATCCGTCGTCTTGGCAGTCTTCGCGCGCGGCTTGGCGGTTTTCTTGGCCTTGTCGCCCGCCTTCTGCACCTCGTCGGCGCTCACCGGCGAAGGCGCGCCCTTGGCCTGCGGCACGGCGGGCGCTGCAGCAGGGGCCGGCGGCGGAGACGGCGGCGCCTTGCCCTGCGGCGTGTCGCCGGGGCCGGGGCCTGCCACCTTCTCGTCGCCCGGCAGCACATATTGCGCGCCTTCCCACGGGCTCATGAAGTCGAAGTTGCGGAAATCCTGAGCGAGGCTCACTGGTTCATAGACCACGCGCTTGGCTTCTTCCGAATAGCGCAGTTCGACGAACCCGGAGAGCGGGAAGTCCTTGCGCTGCGGATGCCCGCGGAACCCATAGTCGGTCAGGATACGGCGCAGGTCCGAATTGCCTTCGAACAGCACGCCGTACATGTCGTACACCTCGCGCTCGAGCCAGCCGGCGACCGGCCAGATACCGGTTACCGACGGCACCGGCTGGACCTCGTTCGTCGTCACGCGCACGCGGATGCGGTGATTGCGGGTATAGCTGAGTAGCATGTAGCAGACGTCGAACCGCTCGGCCCGCGCCGGGTAATCGACGCCGGCGATTTCCATCAGCGCCTGATATTCCAGACCGGCGCCGTCGCGCAGCGCGACCATCGCGTCGAGAAGCCGATCGCGCTGGACCGTCAGATTGACCTCACCGACCAGGTCGGTCGCCTCGATCAGCATGTCGCCCAGCGCCGCCTGCGCGGCCGCGATCACGCCGTCATTCGCGGCGTAGCGGGGAGCCGGCGCCCTCACCGCGTCACCGTGCCGATGCGGCGGATCTTCCGCTGAAGCTGCATCACGCCATAGAGCAGCGCCTCGGCCGTCGGGGGGCAGCCGGGGACATAAATGTCGACCGGCACGATCCGGTCACATCCGCGCACGACGCTGTAGCTATAGTGGTAATAGCCGCCGCCATTGGCGCAGCTGCCCATCGAGATGACGTATTTGGGCTCGCTCATCTGATCGTAGACGCGGCGGAGCGCCGGAGCCATCTTGTTGCACAGCGTGCCAGCGACAATCATCACGTCGCTTTGACGCGGAGAGGCGCGCGGGGCGGCGCCGAACCGCTCCATGTCGTAGCGCGGCATGTTGACGTGGATCATCTCGACCGCGCAGCAGGCGAGGCCGAAGGTCATCCACCACAAGGAGCCGGTGCGCGCCCACTGGAACAACTCCTCGGTCGAGGTGACCAGGAAGCCCTTGTCGTTCAGCTCGCCATTGAGGTCGTTGAAAAAGCCCTGCTCGGGCTGCACCACCGGCTGGCCCGCCATGGGCTGGCCTTGCGCGTTGAGGATCGGGGAGGTCTGGTTCACTTGGCTCATTCCCACTCCAGCGCCCCGACCTTCCAGGCATAAGCCAGGCCGAGCGCGAGTTCGCCGATGAAGATCATCATGCTGATCCACGCCGCCCAACCCAGGTCGAACACCGTGACCGCCCAGGGATAAAGGAACGCCGCTTCGAGATCGAAGATGATGAAGAGGATCGCAACGAGATAGAAGCGCACGTCGAACTGGCTGCGGCTGTCCTGGAACGCGGGGAAACCGCACTCATATTCAGTCAGCTTTTCCGGCGTCGGCTGGTGCGCGCCGGTGAAGCGGGCCGCGACCATGGGCAGGAAAACAAAGGCACTCGAAAGCACCAGCGCCACCCCCAGGAACAGGAGGATCGGCAGATATTGCGACAGGTCGACCAACATGGCTCTCGCAGTTGCGGAAACTTGGCGCCGCTTTAGGCCGATGGGGGGTGCGGGACAAGGGCGGAAACCCTTGAGAATCATTCGCAACTACCCTCCCGCAATCGGAAGGAGGGCGCCTGCGCAGCGGGCGGCGGGCAAGCCGCCGCGCAGGATGTTGCCCGCCGCTCGGTGCCACCGTCCCGTGCCGGGCGGATCGATCAGGCGTTGCGCAGCGATCCCGCTAGGAGCTTGTGCAGCTTGGAGTGCAGGCCGTCGTTCGCGGCCAGCACCTGGCCCTTGGCGATGTTGACCTCGGTGCCGCGATAGTCGGTCGCGAAGCCGCCGGCTTCCTTGACGATCAGCAGCCCCGCGGCGATGTCCCAGGGCTTCAGATCGCTTTCCCAGAAGCCGTCATAGCGGCCGGCCGCGACCCAGGCGAGATCGAGCGCGGCCGAGCCGAAGCGGCGGATGCCCGCGACTTCGGGCGCGATCGCACCAAAGATGCGGCTCCATTCGGCGAAATTGCCATGGCCGAGAAACGGGATGCCCGTCGCGATCAGCGCGTCGGCCAGGTCCCTGCGCGCCGAGACGCGCAGCCGCTGATCCTGCAGCCAGGCGCCCCGGCCCTTTTCGGCCCAGAAGCTCTCGTCCGTCACTGGCTGATAGATATAGCCGTGCGTGATCTCGGGCTTGCCCTGGCTACCGAACGGATCCTCGACCGCGATCGACATGCAGAAATGCGGGATGCCGTGGAGGAAGTTGCTGGTGCCATCGAGCGGATCGATGATCCAGCGCGGCTTGTTGGGATCACCTTTGATCTCGCCACGCTCCTCGACCAGGAAGCCCCAGTCTGGCCGCGCCTTCTGCAGCTCCTCGATCAACGTGTCCTCGGCGCGCTTGTCGGCGATCGACACGAAGTCGGCCGGCCCCTTGCGGCTGACCTGAAGGTGCTGAACTTCGTTGAAGTCACGCCGTAGCCGCGGCCCCGCCTTGCGCGCGGCGCGTTCCATGACGGTGATGAGGCCGGAATGGGAAACCATGTTAGCTCCAATACCCCTCTCCTATCGGGAGAGGGAGGGGCCCATCGCGCCAGCGATGGGAGGGTGAGGGCGAGGATGGTTTCAAGCCCCCCTCACCCCACCCTCTCCCAGAGGGAGAGGGCTAATTAATCCGCGCGGCGGACGTAGGTCTGCTCGTAAACATCGACGACGATGCGCGTGCCGCTGGCGATGTGCGGCGGCACCATGATGCGCACGCCATTGTCGAGAATTGCGGGCTTGTAGCTCGACGAGGCGGTCTGCCCCTTCACCACCGCATCGGCCTCGACGATCGTCGCTTCGATCGTGTCGGGCAGCTGGACGCTGATCGCTTCGTCCTCGTACAGCTCCATCACCACGTCCATGCCGTCCTGCAGGAATGCGGCAGCGTCGCCCAGCAGGTCGCGCGGCAGCGTGGTCTGTTCGTAGCTTTCCTTGTCCATGAAGACGAGCGCGTCGCCTTCCGGGTACAGAAACTGGAAATCCTTGGTATCGAGCCGCACGCGCTCTACCGTCTCGGCCGAGCGGAAGCGGACGTTGTTCTTGCGGCCATCGCGCAGGTTCTTGAGCTCGACCTGCATGTAGGCGCCGCCCTTGCCCGGCTGGGTGTGCTGGATCTTTACCGCGCGCCAGATGCCGTTTTCATATTCGATGATGTTGCCGGGACGGATGTCCACGCCGCTGATCTTCATGGGGATCGCCTACAGTGCTGAGAAAGAACCTAGACCGTCGGGGTGATCCCCAAAGGTCCAACAACGCCGGCTACTAGCGGCCTGGGCGCGCGCCCGCAAGCAGCGGATAGGGATCGACCGGCGTCCCCTGCCACCAGCGCTCGCCCCGCCCCATCCGCGCGACGGCGAAGTGCAGGTGATAATTGCCTGCGCCGGCATTGCCGCTGTCGCCGACATAGCCGAGCAGTTCGCCAGCCCGCACGCGCTTGCCCTCGACCATATTGGCCGCATAGGCGCGAAGATGCGCATAGTAGAGCATGAGGTCGCCGCTGGCGGCGCGTTGATAGAGGGTGATGCCGCCGCCCCCCTTTGAAAAATAGAGTTTCTCGACCACCCCGTCCTGCGCCGCGACGACCGGCGCGCCGGCCGGCGCCATGATGTCGAGCGCCTGGTGCGAGCGGGTGCCGCCGCCGCGCGCCTCGCCCCAGTTGCTGCGCAGCGAGCGCACGTCGATCCCCTCGACCGGCACGATCAGGCCGCCGGAAGTCCGTTGGGCGGGCGGCACGGCGGCGGCCGGCGGCGCGGTCGGCTGCGGCTCGATCACGCGCACGGTGGCGACGAGGAATGCGATCGCTGCTGCCGCCAGCGCAAGCGCGCTCCAGCCGACGATGCGCAGGATGCTCATTCCTGAAAGACCACCGCCGTGCTGGTATCTACCATCAGCGCCAGCCGTGCGGCGTCCCAGTTGGCGAGCCGGATGCAACCATGGCTTTCACTGCGGCCGATCTGGTGCGGCTCGGGCGTGCCGTGGATGCCGTAATGCTCCTTGCTCAGGTCGATCCACACGACGCCGACCGGACTGTTCGGGCCGGGCGGCAGCAGCGCATCAGGTTTCTTGTCAGAAACGTCCCAGAACAGCTTGGGATTATAGTGGAATTCCGGATTGGGCGCGACGCCGCGAATCTTCCAGCTGCCGATCGGAAGCGGGTCCTTAGCACTGCCGGTCGTCACGTTGAACTGGGCGGCGAGCTTGCCGTCCTTGCCGAACACGCGCAGCACCTTGTCCGACTTGTCGACCACGATCCGGGCCGCCTTGGGCTGCGTGGCGCCGACATTCAGGTCGGTCAGCGTCTTGCGCCAATCCGGCTTGACGCTCGCCTCAAACGCGCCGCCCGTCGGCGTGACGCCGGGCACCTGGATCGGCACGCCGGCAGCCAGGCGCGTGTCGGGGCTGTTCAATTCGATCAGCACCTGTGGCGTCGTATGGAACATCTCGGCCAGCTTCTCGATCGCCGAGCGATAGCCCATCGTCGGGAGCTTGGCCTGCGCCTGCGGGTCCTTAGGCCAAGGCCGGATGAATGGTCCGGCGAGCATTTCAGGCGTCAGCCGCACGATCCTGGTCGGTCGCACCGCGCGATGCTCGTGCAGCGCCTCAAGGGTGCGCTGGTCAATCTTGCCAGTTATCGGCAACTGCCGCGCGATCTGATAGCCTTTCAGCGCCGCAGTCAGCGACTGCCCCTCGCGCCCGTCGAGGATGCCCGGCGGGAAGCCGAGATGATCGAGGATCACCTGAACGTGCAGCACGTCGCGATCGAGTGCCGGTTTGGCCGTCGCCCCCGCCTGTTTCTGACCCGCAGGCTGCCCGGCAGCGACGTTCCCCTGGCCCTGAGCCGCCGTCAAACCGGCCAGCGCCGCAATCCCCAAAGCCGAAGCAACAAATACCCGCACGCGGCCCTTCTCCTCTCAATTTCAGGAAGAACGGCCGACGTGCGGGCTTTGTTTCACATGCGTCGGCGCGCGGAAGCTGCTGCTGCCGCGCGCCCCGCCTCAGTTCATGTTGAACCGGACGCCGATGCGGAATTGCCGGCCCAGCATGTCCGAATAGGTGCTGTTCGCGGCAAGCCCGGTTTCCGGAACAAGCAGCGGCCAGCGATTGAACAGGTTCGTCACGTTGACGAAGAACTGCGCCTCGGACTCACCGACCCTGATCTTCTGCGTCAGGTTCAAGTCGGCATAGAACAGGCCGGACACGCGGTTGTTGTCGTACGTCGGGAACTGCGTGGTCGAGACAGGGCACGTGCCGGTGCATTCGATGCCGCTGGCAGCGTATTTGCCCGAGCTCACCCCACGGCCGACGAGCGTGGCCGAGAAGTCCGGCGAATCATAGGACAGGCTGCCACGGAAGATCCATGTGGGGGTGCTCGCCTGCCCGCCATTCGCGCCGACCGTATCGACCGGCACCTGGCCCGTGATGCCGGTATCGATGATATTGTCGATATAGCGCGTTGCTACGCCACGCAGCGAAACGGCCCGGTCCTCACCGACGGGTACGCGATACGAAGCCTCGAAATCGATGCCACGCACGAGCTGGGTCGTGAAGTTGTAGGGCCGCGTCGTGAACAGCAGACGGGTCGCGTTGTTGGGATCCTGCTGGATCTGCGCGCAGAAGTCAGCCAGCCCCTCAAAGCAGCGGTTGATGATCTGCTGCGCGCTGTAGGTGCCGATGGCGTCGTCCAGCTCGATCCGGAAATAGTCGACCGAGACCGACAGGCCGGGCACGAAGCGGGGCGAAATCACCGCGCCGATGTTCCAGGAGTCCGCGCGTTCCGGCACCAGGTTCAGGTTGCCGAGCGTCGTGCCGGTATAGCCTACGCCGGTGGCGGTATAGCTGCCGCCGTTCGGGCCGGAACCCGCGCCGAACGGATTGGTCACGGAGTCGGTGTTCTGCGCCAGCTGATACAGGTCGGCGAGGTTCGGCGCCCGGATGTCGCGCGAGCGGGTGACCCGCACGCGGATGTCCTCGATCGGCGCCCAGATGGCGCCGGCCTTCCAGGTGGTGACATAGCCCGACGCCGAATAGTCGGTCGCGCGAACCGCGCCATTGAACTCGAGCCCGAAGCCCAGCGGGATGACCGTTTCGAGATACGCTTCCTTGACGTCATACTCGCCATTGGTCGGCACATAATTGCCCACCGACCACCGGTTCGTCACGACGTTGTTGGCGACGATCGGCTGGAATTCGGCGGGCACGAACCCGCGGATCCGCTCCTTGCGATATTCGGCGCCAACCGCGATGCTGACGTCGCCAGCCCAGGTCGCGAACGGCGTGACCGACAGGTTCACACCGGCCAGGAACTGTTCGAGCGTCTCGTCGCGATACGGGTTGCCGAACGCATAGGCGACTGCGGCCGGATCGGTGACGCCCAGGCCGAGCCGGTTCACGGGACGGCAGTTGGGATCGTCGTCGGTCGTGCTTGCGTTGACGTTGATGGAACACTGGATCGAACCGGCCGCGTACCCGCCCGGATTGCCGACCGGCGCGAAGACGGCATTGGTCGCCGCGGCCAGTCGGGTGGTGTTCTGGATGTTCTGCAACTCCTCGTGCAGCTCGGCGCGGCCATATTGGCCGTAGACGTCCCAGCGTGCCGCCTTGCCGAACACCTCGAACGTGCCCTCGGCACCGATCAGGTACCGCTGCACCCTGCGCTCATTATCGACGGCGCGGAACGGCAGGTCCGCGCCGCTCGTCGCGACCGTCACGGATGTCACGCCGGTGAGCGCAGCCGGGCCCAGCGTGTTGTAGAGATAGGCGTTGCAGGTCAGCGGCGCCGCAGCCGCCGTCGCCGCCGCGCCGCAGCCCGTGGCATTGAGCGAGATGCCGGTCTGCAGGTTGGGACCGGCGTTGAAGTAGATGCGCTGGCGATTGTACGACGCCTCGCCGAACAGCTCGACGCCTTCTGCTACCTCGAAGCTCACCCGGCCGAAAAAGCCGTAGCGATCGTCCCTGGGCATCAACCCGATACGGCGGCCGGTATCGTTGACCTGCCACGATCCGCCCTCGATCAGCGTGGGCGCGGCGACCGTGCTCACGCGATTGAAGCCGGCAGGCGCCAGCGCGCCATAGTCGAACACGTTCACCGCGCCATTCTGTCCGAAATACAGGCCGCGCAGCGCATTGGTGGTCGTGCCGGCCGACGCCGTGACCAGCCCGCCCGGCGCCGAGTTGCCCTGGCCGATCGGGCGGCGCGTGGTCAGATATTGCGGCTGCGTCGTGCTGCCCGCGGTCCATGCCGGGTTGGTGACCCGGACATAGCCCGTATGGTTCCATCTGCGATCGTTGGTGTCGACGTTGAAGATGCCATCCTGATGCGCGAGTTCGGCGCTGAGCAGGATATGGCCGCGACCGCCGGCGAACGACTTGCCCGCGGCGACGCTGCCCGAATAGTTGAAGCCGTCGCCATAGCCGGTGACACCGGAATCGGCCGTGACGCGCAGCCCTTCATATTTGTTGTCGAGGATGAAGTTGACGACGCCCGCGACGGCGTCCGAACCATAAGCGGACGAGGCGCCGCCGGTCGAAACCTCGACCCGGTCGATCAGCGCCTGCGGAATGGTGTTGATATCGACGACCCCGTTGACCGCCGAGCCGACCGAGCGGCGGCCGTTCACCAGAATGAGCGTGCGGGTTTCACCCAGGTTGCGCAGGTTCAACGCATTGATGCCGGCCTGCCCGCTCGACAGGTTGAGGCGCGAATTGGCCGGCTTGGTCGATCCGGCCAGCTGTGGCAGCTGGTTGACGAAATCGGCAACGTTGTTGGTGGGCGAGCTGTTCTCGATCTCCGCGCGGCTCAGCACGGTCAGCGGCGTGGGTGCCTCGTAGCCGTCGCGGACGATGCGCGAACCCGTAACGAGGATGCTCTGCCCCGGCTCCTCCTGCGCCGCTTCGGGCGGCGTGGCAGGTGCCGACGCGTCCTGCGCAAAGACGGGATGCGCGATCGCGCACGCGGAAAGAAAAAGCGCTGCCTTGAATTTCATGATGCCCCCTGTGCCTCGCTTGCGCGAACGGCTTGCCCCCGCCGCGCCAGATCGAACCGGCAGGAAGTAACCACGCCAGCGCGCCGTTAGCAAATGCGAAAAATCGGCGTCATGCGCGCGTCGCGAAACTGTGTCGCGCAAGCAACGCCGTAGCGAAATGACTGCTGCTAGAGCGGGCGACTCGTGGATCCGGGCCGGTTAGTGCAAAATTAACCTTTTGCCTTCAGATGTGCTTAGGTTAATGAATCAGTCGTGTTGCGGGTCATAGGGGGCCCAAGCGACAACAGGGGAACCTGCCGATGCGCGTGCTGTTGATCGAAGACGAGCCGACGACCGCCAAGGCGATCGAGCTCATGCTCACGACCGAGGGCTTCAACGTCTACACCACCGATCTGGGCGAGGAAGGCCTCGATCTGGCCAAGCTGTATGATTACGACATCATCCTGCTCGACCTGAACCTGCCCGACATGCACGGCTATGACGTGCTGAAGAAGGTGCGCGTCGCCCGGGTGCAGACCCCGGTCCTGATCCTGTCCGGCATCAACGAGATGGACAGTAAGGTGCGCTCGTTCGGATTTGGCGCGGACGATTATGTGACCAAGCCCTTCCATCGTGAGGAACTGGTCGCCCGCATCCACGCCGTGGTGCGCCGTTCGAAGGGCCATTCGCAGTCGGTCATCCGCACCGGCAAGCTCGCCGTGAACCTGGACGCCAAGACCGTCGAGGTCGATGGCGCGCGCGTCCACCTGACGGGCAAGGAATATGCGATGCTCGAGCTGCTGTCGCTGCGCAAGGGCACGACGCTGACGAAGGAAATGTTCCTCAACCACCTGTATGGCGGGATGGACGAGCCCGAACTCAAGATCATCGACGTCTTCATCTGCAAGCTGCGCAAGAAATTGAGCATGGCGTGCGATGGCGAGAATTATATCGAGACGGTGTGGGGCCGCGGCTATGTGCTGCGCGACGCCGAGGAAGTTACGGCGCCGGTGGCGGAAGTCGCGTAAAGAGACACGCGGGGGCGTGAAGGCCGCGGATCCGATGGGTCCGCGGCCTTTTCTTTTGCGCGCATTACCGCGCGCCGGCCGCAGCCCCCTGCCCGCGCCGATACACGCGCTCGCCGCCGACCCAGGTTTCGAACACCACAGTCTGACGCAGCTGCTCTGGCGAGGCGAGCAGCGGGTCGCGATCGATCACCACGAAATCGGCGCGCATGCCGGGCGCGAGGTGGCCGAACTTCTTCTCGCCAAAGCCAGCATAGGCCGCATCCACCGTAAAGGCGCGCCACGCCTGCTCGCGGCTGACCGCCTCTTCCGGGCGCCAGCCGCCGAACGGCTGCCCCTGTGCATCCTGTCGAGTGAAACCGGCCGCCCAGCCCACGAACGGATTGGGGCTTTCGACCGGAAAGTCCGAGCCGAACACCAGTTTCGCGCGGCTTCCCAGCATGGACTTCCAGGCGTAGGCGCCCGCCAGGCGCTGCGGGCCCAGCCGCGTTTCTGCCATCATGCGGTCGCTGGTCTGGTGAACCGGCTGCATCGAGGCGATCACGCCGAGCTTGCCCAGGCGCAGCAAGTCGGCGGGATCGACGATCTGGGCATGCTCGATCCGCCAGCGCCGGTCACCCTTGTAGGTGTCGGATACTTCCTCGATCGCATCGAGCGCCTGTTTGTTGGCGCGGTCGCCGATCGCGTGCAGCGCCAGCTGGAAATCGTCCATCGCGCCGCGTGCGATCGAGTTGAGCAGTTGCGCGTCGGTCAGGAACGGCAGGCCCGTGTTGGCGGTCGCATCGGCATAGGGTGCCTTCAGCCACGCGCCGCGCGAGCCGAGCGCGCCGTCTAGATAGAGCTTGATCCCGCCCATTCGCAGCTTGTCGTTGTAGAGCCAGGGCGTCGGGCCGCTGCCGCCCACCTGAAGCGCGACATCGACGCCGGCCGAATAGCTCATGATGCGCATGCGCAGGATGCCGAGGTCGCCCATGCGGCGATAGGTCATCCAGTCGTCGAGACTGGTGCCCATATCGGCGCTGGCCGTGACACCGTTGCTTAGCAGGATGTCCTGCGCCTTGATGAAGGCGGCGTTGCGGTCGCGCGGGGTCGGCCTGGGCAGCACCTTCTCGATCAGCGCCATTGCGGCATCGACGAACACGCCGCCGGGCTTGCCCGCCACCATCTCGATCCGCCCACCGGCCGGGGACTTGGTTGCCGCGGTGATGCCGGCGATGCGCATCGCCGCGCTGTTCGCCCAGCCGGCATGGCCGTCGGCGCGCGTGAACCAGGCCGGCTTGTCCCCCGTCGCGGCATCCAGTTCAGCGGCTGTCGGGAAGCGGCCGAGCTGCCACATCTCCTGGTTCCAGCCGCCGCCGACCAGCCACGAGCGCTGCGTATTGTCGAGCGCATAGCGGCGGATCGCCTCCTGCGCCTGTGCCAGCGACGTGGTGGCGGAGAGGTCGAGTGCCATGGCCCGAAAGCCGAGCTCCATGACATGCCCATGCGCGTCGACCATGCCGGGGATGACGGTGCGGCCCTTCATGTCCTCGCGCCAGTCGAGCCGCTCGGGCCGTTTGTCGCCGCGCTTGAGCAGCTTCACCACCTTGCCGTCCGGCGAGACGACGATGCCGTTGAAACGAACGATCTCGCCGCGCTCGTCCAGCGTCATCCCGTCGACATTCTCGACCAGGGCATCGGCAAGCGCGGGATTCGCCAGGAGAAGCGACACGACAAGGGCGAGCGGCAGAGCTGGACGCAAGGATGGTTCCTCCGGGAAAATGCGCGAAAGCTGCGCTTCGAACCGCTTTCGAATAGGCGGTGTTCCCCCGCTGCGCCAGATGGTCTAGGCGATCGCGATGGCAACGCAGGCAGTCCCCGCTCCGCACGACCTTCCGGTCGCCCTGTCCGACGTTCAGGCGGCGGCACAGCGGATCATGGGTGCCGTGGTGCATACGCCGACGCTGCACAGCAAGACGCTGTCCGACCTATCGGGCGCCAATGTGTGGCTGAAGTTCGAGAACCTGCAATTTACCGCCGCGTACAAGGAACGCGGAGCGCTCAACACGCTGCTTCAGCTGGACGAGGCCGCGCGGGCGAAGGGCGTAATTGCGGCATCGGCCGGCAATCATGCTCAGGGCCTTGCCTATCATGGCGGGCGCCTCGGCATTCCCGTCACGATCGTGATGCCCAAGCCGACGCCCACGGTGAAGGTCATGCAGACCGAAGGGCACAAGGCCACGGTCATCCTGGAAGGCGAGACCTTTGACGAAGCCTATGCCCATGCGCGGCAGCTGGAAGCGTCGAATGGCTATACCTTTGTCCACCCGTTCGACGATCCGCGCATCATCGCGGGTCAGGGCACCGTCGCGCTGGAGATGCTGGCCGACGCACCGGCGATCGACACACTGATCGTGCCGATCGGCGGCGGCGGGCTGATTTCGGGCATGAGCACGGTGGCAAAGGCAGCGGCGACGCCGATCGAGGTGGTCGGCGTTCAGGCCGAGCTGTTCCCATCGATGTACAATCTGGTGAAGGGGCATCACGAGCCGATCGGCGGCGACACGCTGGCGGAAGGCATCGCGGTGCGCGATCCGGGCGCGATCACCTCACGCATCGTCGACGCGCTGGTGGACGACATCGTGCTGGTGAGCGAGCGCGCGCTCGAGGAGGCGCTGAGCCTGATCCTGCAGATCGAGAAGACGGTGGTCGAGGGCGCGGGCGCCGCTGGCCTCGCCGCGCTGCTTGCCAATCGCGAGCGGTTTGCGGGCAAGAATGTCGGCATCGTCCTGTGCGGCGGCAATATCGACACGCGGCTGCTGGCGAACGTGCTGCTGCGCGATCTTGCCCGATCGGGGCGGCTGGCGCGGCTGCGCATCCGGCTTCAGGACCGGCCGGGCGCGCTGTATCAGGTTGCGCGCATCTTTCAGGAGCAGGCGGTCAACATCCTCGAACTGGCGCATCAACGCATCTTCACCAACCTGCCCGCCAAGGGCCTCAGTCTCGACGTCGAGTGCGAGACGCGCGACCGCGCGCACCTTGAACGATTGAACACCGCGTTGATGGCCGAGGGCTATGACGTGAAGCTGATCGAGCTCGCCTAGCGCCTGGCTTGATCCGGCGCGGAGCGGTTGGCGTGACCGGGTAGTTGTCCACGTTTTCCACAGCTTGTGGACGAAACGAATCGCTGGTGCGGCGAAACGAGTCGCAGGGCGCTTTCCCGTGCTTTCGGCGGCCCGCTATAGTGACCCTGCGTACTCGTCCTTGGGGGGTGGACGCGACCGGGGGGACATCGGACGGGCTTTGCCATTTTGATGGTAAACCGCCTTTTCATAAAGTTGCCCAGGCTGCATAACGCCCCTTCAAACGTGGTCGCGCGATTTTGAAAGGGGCTTGGGCGGGTGACGGCAATCACGCGATTTCCACGATTTTTCGTGACGAGTCCCTCTCCATGCCCGTACCTGCCGGGCCGGCAGGAGCGGAAGATCTTTACCGAATTGTCGGGGCCGCATGCCGGCGAGCTGAACGATGCGCTGGGCCGCATCGGCTTTCGCCGCAGCCAGTCGGTCGCTTATCGGCCCAGCTGCGTGGGGTGCAATGCCTGCCTCTCGGTCCGTGTATGCACCGAGGAGTTCCGGCCGAACGCAACCCAGCGCAAGCTGATCCGCCGCCATGCCGACCTTGAAGTGACTGCATGTCGCCCGTGGGCGACCGACGAACAATATCAGCTGTTGCGCAACTATCTGTCGACGCGTCACCCGGGCGGCGGGATGACGCAGATGGACGAAACCGACTATGCCGACATGGTCGAGCAGTCGCCGGTCGGCACCTATGTCGTCGAATATCGCGAGCCGGCAGAACGCGGCGGCGCGTTAGTCGGCGCGTGCATCACCGATCAGCAGGCCGACGGCCTGTCGATGATCTACAGCTTCTTCGACGCGGAGAATGCCGAGCGCCAGGGGCTGGGCAACCTCATCATCATGGACCACATCATCCGCGCGCGCGCCGCGGGGCTGCCCTATGTCTATCTTGGCTATTGGGTGAAGGGCAGCGAGCGGATGGCGTACAAGACGCGCTATCGCCCGATGGAGGTGCTGGGGCCGAATGGCTGGTCGCGGCTGGCGGACGACGAGCAGCCGATGGTCGCGGCGATGCCGGTGCGCGAACTGGCCTAAGCGTCGCCGCCGAGCCGGTCGACATGGAGATCGACCGCCATCTCCTCCCGCCCCTGCCCCAGCCGCGAGCCGGCGATCGACGCCGCACCTGGCGCGTCGAGCCCGATCGCGACGCGCACATAGCTTTCGTCCGGACTGATGCCGGCCGAGGGATCAAAACCGACCCAGCCGAGCCGATCGACCCACGCCTCGGCCCAGCCGTGCGGCGCGCTTTCGCCACCGTTATGCTGGCGGTAGCCTGACACGTAGCGGGCGGGCAGCGCCAGCGCGCGGGCGCCGGCGATGTAGATATGGGCCAAGTCGCGTGAGCTGGGCGTGGGCGCGGCGAACGCCTGGGCCGCGGAGAGGCCCGCATCGGGGAGATCGGGCGCGCCGGGGAAACGCGCCGCCAGCGCGGCGTTCCAGCGATGCAGGCGGTCAAGCGTGTCGCGGCCGCTGCCAAAGGTATCGCGGGCGAAGGCGGTCAGTGCCTCGTCGCTCGCCGTGCGCGGCGTCTCGCGCAGGAAGAGCCCTTCGGGAAGCGGCTCGTGGCTGCCGCGCACGACGCCGTTGGATTCGGTGGTCAGCACCTGTCCCGCCACGACGATCGCAATGTCGGCGATCGGCCCTTCGGCATAGAGCATCGTCACCTTGTTGCCGAAGCCGTCGACCGTGTCGCGCAGGCGAACGTCGCAGTCGATGTCGATCCGCCAGCTGAGCACGGTCTGGTCGATCGTGTCGCTGGGCGTCAGACGGAGCATCTGGACCAGGCGCGACTGCGGCTCGCTGAAACGATATTGGGTCAGATGTTCGACGGCGATACGCATGACAGGGCGTCTAGATAAACCGGAACTGCCGGGCAATCGCCGCGTCGAGCATCGCATTTTCACGGATAAAGGCCTGCAGATATTCGTGCAGGCCGCTGACGATCACCTCATGCGCGCGAGTCTTCTGCATGCGCGCGATCCGCGCGCGGGCCATGCGATCGGCCTCCCCCTGCAGCCCGGTCCGCTTGGCCAGCGCGTTCAACTGCTCGACCACCTCCTCGACACAGGCCGCCAGGCTGCGCGGCAGTTCGGCGCGGGCGATCAGCAGGTCGATCACGTTCGCGGGCTCCAGCCCCTCGCTGTAGAGCCAGCGATAGGCGGTGACGGCCGAGACGGTCTGAAGGATCGTGGTCCATTGGTCACGATCGACCACCCCGCCGACCGCTTCGCCGGCCGGGAGCAGCAGATGGTATTTGACGTCGAGCAGCCGCGCGGTGTTGTCGGCCCGCTCGATCGCGGCGCCGAGCTGGATCAGCAGCGTCGCCTCGTTGCGCATCATGCGGTGGATCGCGCCTTCGAAACCGCGCGCCTCGGCCATCACGCCTTCCACCAGGTTCAGTGTGGACGCCGCGCCACCCGGGCTGTGGCGGTGGGCGAACAACAGCCACAGCCGGTTGATCGCGGTCCACGCCTCACGCGTCAGGGCCGTACGGACGGCGCGGGCGTTGTTGCGCGCCTGTTCGAGGCAGCGGACGATCGAACCCGGGTTGGCCATGTCGAGCGTCAGGAAATGTGCGACCGGCTGCTGGCTGATCGACTGACCGGTCGCAGCGAAGGCTTCGTCGTTATAGGTGACGCTGAGCGCGCTGGCCCAGGCCGCCTCGCCCGCCGGTCGCGCGGACAGCGCATCAAGGCGCACCGTCGCCTCGACCAGCCGGGCGGTGAAGTCGGCGCGTTCGACATAGCGCCCCAACCAGTAGAGCGCGGCGGCAGTGCGCGAGAGCATCCTCACGACTGCACCTGCGACTGTGCCGGCGCGCCTTCAGGCAGCAGCACGAAACTGTCCTTGGTCCCGCCGCCCTGGCTGGAATTGACGACCAGCGACCCTTCCTTGAGCGCGACGCGCGTGAGGCCGCCCGGAACGACCTGAACGCCGTCCGAGCCGGTGAGAACGAAGGGGCGGAAATCGACATGGCGCGGGGCGAGGCCGGTGTCGGTCACGGTCGGCACTGTGGACAGCGCCAGCGTCGGCTGCGCGATGTAGCGATGCGGCTCGGCGATCAGCGCGCCACGAAACGCCTCGATCTCGGCCTTGCTGGCGGTCGGACCGACCAGCATGCCGTACCCACCCGACCCGTCGACCAGCTTGACCACCAACTGGTCGAGATGATCGAGGACATACTTCAGCGCTTGCGGCTCACGGCAACGCCATGTCTCGACATTGGGCAGCTTCGCCTCGCCGCCCGAATAGAATTTCACGATCTCCGGCATGTAGCTGTAGATCGCCTTGTCGTCGGCAATCCCGTTGCCCGGCGCATTGATGAGCGCGACATTGCCGGCGCGATAGGCCGCAATCAGGCCCGGCACGCCGAGCAGCGAGTCCGGGCGGAAGACCAGCGGGTCGAGGAAATCGTCATCGATCCGGCGATAGATCACATCGACCCGCACGCGGCCGGCGATCGTCTGCATGTACACGACGTCGTCGTCCACGATCAGGTCAGCCGGCTCGACCAACTCGATCCCCATCGTGTCGGCCAGGAAGCTGTGCTCGTAATAGGCCGAGTTGAAATGGCCCGGCGTCAGCACCACGCAGACCGGCTGGCCGCCCCGTGCACCCGGCGCGACCGATCGCATCGTTTCACGCAGCATGTCGCTATAGCTGTCAACCGCCGCCACCCGAAAGCTGCGGAACAGTTCGGGGCAGAGGCGGATCATCGCCTCGCGGTTTTCGAGCATGTACGAGACGCCCGAGGGCGTGCGCGCATTGTCCTCGAGCACCCAGAATTCGTCGGGCCCGGTGCGGACGAGATCGATGCCGCAGATATGCGCCCAGATGCCGTGCGGCGGGCGGATGCCGGCGACTTCGGGGCGGAATTGCGGGTTGTTGAGGATCAGTTCGGGCGGAACGATGCCTTCCTTCAGGATGCGGCGCTCGCCATACACATCCTCGAGAAACGCGTTGATCGCCTCGACCCGCTGGACCAGCCCTTCGGACAGGCGCATCCATTCCTCGTGCAGGAACACGCGCGGCACGATGTCGAATGGGATGATCCGCTCGCTCGCGTCGCTGTCGCCATAGACGGCAAAGGTGATGCCGAGCTGGCGGAAGGTCGCTTCGGCCGACTGCTGCCGCTTGTGGAGTTCGGCCTGCGGCGTGTCCGCGACCCATTGCGAGAGTGCGGCAAATTCCGGGCGCGGGCTTTCCGGCCCGCCGTGCCCCCAGATTTCATCGAACGCGTGGCCTGTCCCCATTCAGTCCCCATAAGTGCCGAAGAAGCCGGCGGTTCCATGCTGCAACGCTTTGTTGCATCGCACAAGGGCCGATCGTCCCGCGATGAACCATGCAAAAAGGCCGGGGTCGCCCCCGGCCTCCGCCCATCGCTGCCCCCTATAACAGCGAGGGAAACTCAATCGGCGTATTTGACCGAGCAGCCATAGGGCTGGGTCTGGGCAACCGACACCGGCTTGCCCGCCTTGATCTCGTTCAACGCGGCGAGCGCGTGGTTGCGGGCCGCGCCCATTGCCTCGGGCCGGGCGGCTGGCTTGTCGTCGATCGCACCCTGATATCGCACCACGCCGGCGGCATCGATGATGTAGATGTGCGGCGTCGTCTTGGCGGCATAGCCCTTGCCGACCACCCCCTTCGGATCGAGAAGATAATGAGTTGGCGCCGCCTTTTTGTCGGTGACGAACTTGCGCGCGCCGGCCGCGTCGAGATGCCCCTGCTTGCCCGGTGCGCCGGAATTGATGGTGAGCCAGACCGCGCCGCCGGCCTTTGCCGTAGCCTGCGTCTTTTGCATGTTGCCGCTGTCATAGTGGCGCTGCACGAAGGGACAGCCGGGGTTGTTCCATTCGAGCACCACGGGCTTGCCGCGATAATCGCTCAGTTGCACGGTCTTGCCGCTGGCGTCGGTCAGCTTGAAGTCGGTCGCCGCCTTGCCGTTCGCCTGCTCGGCGGCGCTCGGCGCGGCGAGCGCGAAGGCGAGGATGGCGGCCACTGGGATCAACCTGGTCATCGAAACCTCTCCTGATCTCATCCCCCCGGAAGCGCCACCAACATGCCTTGACTCAGCACCTGCGGCAAGACCTGCGGCTCGCGCGATCCCTTGGGATACCAAAGATATAGCGGCACCCCTGCGCGGTTATGGCGTTCGATGAAACGGCCAAGCTGCGGATTGCCGTCGGTCCAGTCGCCGACCAGCACCGTCACCCCCGCTTTCTGGAAGGCCTGTCGGACGGCGTCGGTCTCGATCGCAGCCTTTTCATTGACCTTGCAGGTGACGCACCAATCGGCGGTGAAATACGCGAAGACCGGCTTTCCCTCTGCCTGCAGCGCGGCGAGCCTGGCCTCAGTAAACGGTTCCGCTCCGCCCTTTTCGACCTGGCCTGCCGAGGCCGGCTTCTCGATCGTCGAGATGGCCCAGATGCCCGCGACGGTCACCGCAGCGGCGGCGATCCATGCCGCGCCATTGCCAACCCCGCGCATCTGACGGCGGCCGACCAGCCACAGCACCACCGCAAACCCAAGCGCGACGATCAGGCCGAGCGCCATGCCGTTGACGCCCTTGAGCCCGCCCAAGACCCAGGCCAGCGCGATGGCAGTGAGGAACATCGGCACCGACAGGATCTTGCGGAACGTGTCCATCCAGGCGCCGGGCCTGGGCAGCGCGCGTCGCAATGCGGGGACGAAGCCGAGCAGCAGGAACGGCAGCGCAAGGCCGAGGCCGAGGCCGAGGAAGATCAGCAGCCCGAGATACCAGGGCAGCACCAGCGTCGCGCCGAGCGCCACGCCCATGAATGGGCCAGTGCACGGGGTCGCAATGAATGCGGCAAGTGCCCCGGTCATGAACGCGCCGCCGGAACCTTCACCCGCCAGCTTACCGGCAAAGCGCGGCGTCATCAGCTCGAACAGGCCGGCTAGGTTGAGCGCGATGGCAAGGACCAGCAGCAGCAGGAACAGGATGACGCGCGCATCGGTCAGCTGGAACGCCCAGCCCACGCTCGCGCCCGCCGCACGCAGGCCAAGCATCGCGCCGCCCAGCGCGAGCACGACGAGAACGACGCCAGCGGTATAGGCAAGTGCTTCTGCCCGGGCGTGACGCTCGCTCGTCCCGCTCTTGGCAAGGCTGAGCGCCTTCAGGCTCAGGATCGGAAACACGCAGGGCATGATGTTGAGGATGAGTCCGCCGAGCAGCGCGCCGCCAAGCGCGACCAGCGCCGCCGACCAGTCGATCGCATCGGGCGCAGCCGACGCCGCGACGGTGCCGGGCATGGCGGTGACGCCGAACCCCTGCCCATTGCCCGGCGCGAATACGCCATCGAGCCGAAGCACGCTTCCCGTCGCCTTTGTCTCGATCACCGCCATGTCGCCGTCGCGGGTCACCTTTTGCGGCGCGTTGTACGTCAACGCGAGCGGCGTCAGCGGGTAGAAATAGGCCTCGTCGGTGAGCGGCGCGCCGGCCGGCCAGGGGATCGCGATGCGCGCGATGCCATCGGCGATGGCGAACTTGCCCTCGCTGCCCAGCGGCTTGGGCAACGCGCGGCGCCACTGGTCGAACCGCGCGCGTCGTTCCGCCGTGATCGTGCCGTCGCCGACGGTCAGGGTGAGCGAGAGGTTTTCGGTCTCCGGCACGCAAACCTCGTCAGTGCAGACGAGGTAGTCGGCGCGCACGCGGATCGGCAACGGTGTGCCAGGCGCCAGCCCTGCGGGGATCTTGAGCGTCGCGAACTGCGTGAACGGCCCCTTGTAGACATAGTTCATGATACCCGCGATCAGCAGCCGCGTCGGCACGGGATAGGCCAGGTCGCTGGCGGTCACGCCCCGGGGCAGTTGCCAGTCGAGCCGCGTTTCAAGCCCGGCATCGCCCGGGTTCTTCCAATAACCGTGCCAGCCCGGATCGGGCGTGGCGGCAAAGGCGAGCGTCACGTCGCTGCCCGGCGCCGGCATGTCGGTCTCAGCGACCAGTTCGACGGCCAGGTTGTTCGCGCCGGCGGGCTGCGCGGCGGCCGGTGCGGCACTGGCGAGCAGACATGCCAGGCCGACCACCAGCCATGTCACGAACGCGAAAGCATACCTGTGCATCACCAACCCTTGCCGTGCCGAAGCAGTACGAACATAGCGGACGCGGCCATCTTTGCCATCCAGAGGAATGATGTTTCGCCCCTTCGCCGCAGCCCTCGCGTTACTCGCCACCCCGGCCCTCGCCCGGGAAGCAGATCGCCCGCCCGCGCCGCGCGTCCCGCCCAAGCTGATCGTCGCGATCGCGGTCGATCAATTGTCAGCCGATGTGTTCGCCGAATATCGCCAGCACTTCACCGGCGGCCTCAAGCGGCTGCAGAATGGCGTGGTGTTCCCGTCCGGCTATCAAAGCCATGCCGCGACCGAGACATGCCCCGGGCATTCGACGATCCTGACCGGCAGCCGCCCCGCGCGGACGGGTATCATCGCCAATGACTGGGTGGACCTGACGACCGCACGGGCGGACAAGACGATCTATTGCAGCGAGGACGAGACCGTCCCTGGCAGCAGTTCATCGAACTACACCGTGTCGCCGCTGCATCTGAAGGTGCCGACGCTGGGCGAGCGGATGAAGGCGGCGGTGCCGGCGACGCGCGTGGTGGCGGTTGCGGGCAAGGACCGCGCGGCGGTGATGATGTCGGGCCGCGGCGCGGATCAGGCATGGTGGTGGGGCGGCAAGGGGTTCGTGAGCTATCTCGGCCGCGAAATGCCGGCCGCGGTGACCCGCGCCAATGCCGCCGTCGCCGCGCAAATCGCGCGGCCACAGCCCGCCATGGCGCTGCCCGACTTCTGCCACTCGCGCAATGTCGCGGTTCCGGTCGGGACCGCGGGCAAGACGGTCGGCACCGGACGGTTCGAACGAGCGGCGGGCGAAGCGGTCAAGTTCCGCGCCTCGCCCGAGTTCGATGCCGCAATCGTGACGCTTGCCACGCAGATGCGAGCGGACATGAAGCTGGGCGAAGGCGCGACGACCGACCTGCTGATCGTCGGCGCATCGGCCAGCGACTATGTCGGTCACACCTATGGCACCGAAGGCACCGAGATGTGCCTGCAGCTCTTCGCGCTCGATCGCACGCTGGGCAAGATGTTCGACGATCTGGACCGCACCGGAATCGACTATTCCGTCGTGCTGACCGCCGACCATGGCGGCCACGACTTGCCCGAGCGTCATCGCATGCACGGCATCACCGAGGCCGCGCGCGTGGACGCCGAGTTCAGGGCAGCCCGGATCGGCGAGCCGATCGCACGCAAGCTAGGCATTGCCGGCCAGCTGCTATGGGGCGGCAGTTTCGGCGACATGTGGGTCGATCCCAAGGTGACGGGCGCCAAGCGCAAACGCGCATTGGCCGAGATCGAGCGAGCGCTGACGGCACATCCGCAGGTGCAGGCGGTGCTGACCCGCGCGGCGATTCTGGCGACGCCCAGCCCGAGCGGGCCGCCGGAGACGTGGACCCTGCTGCAGCGGGCACGCGCCTCCTATTTCGACGGACGGTCGGGTGATTTCGTCGTGGCGTTGAAGCCCCGCATCACGCCGATATCGGATGGATCGAGGGGCAGCACGTCGACCCATGGCAGTTTCTGGGACTATGACCGGCGTGTGCCAATCCTGTTCTGGCGCAAGGGGATGACGGGCTTCGAGCAGCCGATGTCGGTCGAGACGGTGGACATTCTGCCGACGATCGCCGCGACGATCGGGCTGAACGTCCCGCCTGGCGAGATCGACGGGCGGTGCCTGGATCTGGACGCGGGGCCGGGATCGACCTGTCCGGCAAACTAGCCCGACAATTCACGTCGCCCCGGCCGTTCGCCTGGGTCCACCAAGCCGCAAGGTAATGCCGTCGAGCCTCGAAAGCTTTACTCGGCGCGCGGTGGATCCCGGCACGAGGCCGGAGATAACGTCGGTCTTCGAGGTTGGCGTTACGCCTTTTCGTCCAGCATCCTGATGATGCCCGAGAAATCGACGCCCGCGTTCCCGGCCTCGGTGAACCGGGTGTAAAGCTCTGCCGCACGCGCGCCCATCGGCGTGTTGGCGTCGGCGCTGGCCGCGGCTTCCATCGCGAGGCGCAGGTCCTTGAGCATCAGGCCCGCCGCAAAGCCGCCCTGATAGCCATTGTCGGCGGGCGTCTGCGGGCCGACGCCGGGCAGCGGCGCATAGCTGTTGAGCGACCAGCACGAGCCGGACGAGACCGAGGCGATGTCGTAGAAGGTCTGCGGGTCGAGGTTCAGCTTCTTGGCGAGCAACAGCGCCTCGCACGTTGCGACCATCGTCGCGCCGAGCAGCATGTTGTTGCAGATCTTTGCCGCCTGCCCCGCGCCATTGCCGCCGGCATGGATCACCGCCTTACCCATGTGCGACAGGATCGGCTCGGCACGCGCGAACGCCGCCTCGCTGCCACCGACCATGAAGGTGAGCGTGCCGCCCGCAGCCGCCGCGATCCCGCCCGAGACCGGGGCGTCGACGGCCACGAGCCCCTTCGCCATGGCGGCGTCGGCGACGCGGCGCGCGGTGTCCACGTCGATCGTCGAGCAATCGAGCAGGATCGCACCCGTATCCGCCGCGCCGAAGACGCTGTCTTCATAGACTTGTTCGACATGCTTGCCCGCCGGCAGCATGGTGATGACGGCCTCGGCGCCTGCGGCGGCGGCGGCGGCGCTTTCGACGGGCAGGCAGCCGGCAGCCCGGGCGCGGTCGAGCGCCTCGGCCGACAGGTCGAAGGCGCGGACATCATGTCCTGCCTTTGCCAGGTTCGCGGCCATGCCGCCGCCCATATTGCCGAGGCCGATGAAACCGATGCGTGCCATGTCTTGCTCCCAAACCTTCTCCTGAGGGAGAAGGATACCGTAGCTTGGCGGCTTGCCGCCTAGCGGAGGTTGGATGAGGGGAGATGCGCCATCGATAGCGCGATCCCCTCACCCAGCTACGACTAGGCAGCGAGCTGCCAAGTCTGCGCAACCCTCTCCCGACGGGAGAGGGAAGCAGTCACTTCCCCGTCCAGCTGCCCGGGCGTTTCTCGACAAAGGCGGCCATGCCTTCCTTTTGATCCGCGCTGCCGAACAGGCCGTGGAACAGGCGGCGCTCGAACTGGACGCCTTGCGCCAGGCTGGTTTCGAACGCAGCGTTGACCATTTCCTTGTTCGCAAGGATCGCAAGCGGCGCCATCGACGCGATCGTCGCGGCAGTCTTGAGCGCCTCTTCCACCAGATCGGCGGCGGGGACGATGCGGCTGACCAGGCCGGCGCGCTCGGCCTCTTCTGCGCCCATCATGCGGCTAGTCAGGCACATCTCCATCGCCTTGGCCTTGCCCACCGCGCGGGTCAGCCGCTGCGAGCCGCCCATGCCCGGGGCAACCGCCAGCTTGATCTCGGGCTGGCCGAACTTCGCCGTATCGGCCGCGAGGATGAAGTCGCACATCATGGCGAGTTCGCACCCGCCGCCCAGCGCGAAGCCGGAAACGGCAGCGATGATCGGCTTGCGCGTGCGCGTGAACTGGTCCCAGCCGGCGAAGAAATCATGGCCATACATGTCGGCAAAGCCTTGGTGCTGCATCTCCTTGATATCGGCGCCGGCGGCGAACGCCTTTTCGCTGCCGGTGAGGACCGCGCAACGCTGCGAAGGATCGGCGTCGAACGCGGCGAAGGCGGCGAGCAAATCGGCAAGCACTTCGCTGTTGAGGGCATTGAGCGCCTGCGGACGGTTGAGCGTCACCAGCGTTACGGCATCGCGCCGTTCGACCAGGATGGTGTTGTAGTCGGTCATGCTTCTTCCTTTGTCCGCTCGCGGCTGCGGGAGGGATTTTAGTTGGGCGTCCAAGCCTCGTCCTCCGGCAACGGCGCGAAGATCTGGTCAATGAGATGATCGCTCACTGCCTCGGGCGTCGCGGGGTCCCAGCGCGGCGCATTGTCCTTGTCGACGATCAGCGCGCGAACGCCCTCGATGAAGTCGTGCCGCTGCACGACGTGACTGGCAACGGCGAACTCCTGCCGCATCTCGTCCTCGAAGGTCGGCATGGTCGCGCCATCGAGCAGCAGCTTGAGGCTGACCTTCATCGACTGCGGCGATTTGGTGCGGATCGTGGCGAGCTGCTGGGCGGCCCATTCGCCGCCGTCCGCTTCGAGCGCTGCGATGATATCCTCGAGCGTGTCGGACGCGAACAGGCGGTCGATGGCGTCGCGGTGTGTGAGAATAGGGGCATCGGGTGTCGGTGCCGACAGCTCGCCCAATATGGCTTCGATCGCCTGTGGTTCGGCGGCGATGCGCGCCTTGGCATCGTCCAGCCGATCGGCGGGAAGATAGTGGCTGGCCAAGCCCAGCGCGACGCACTCCGCGCCATCAAGCCGATGGCCGGTGACCGCGAGATACTGGCCGATCCGCCCCGGCAAGCGCGAGAGGTACCAGCCGCCGCCGACATCGGGGAACAGGCCGATGCCGGTTTCGGGCATCGCGAACTTCGTGTTCTCGGTCGCTACGCGATGTCTTGCCGGCTGGCTGATCCCGACGCCGCCGCCCATGGTGATGCCGTCCATGAACGCGACGATCGGCTTGGGACAAGTGAACAGCGCGTGGTTCATGCGATATTCGACGCGGAAAAAATCGCGCGCATCGCGTCCGTCCTTCGCGCCGCTCTCTGCGAGCAGACGGATGTCGCCACCGGCGCAGAAGCCGCGCGAATATTTCGGGTCGCCATCCGGCGAGGGGGCATGGTCAATGAGCACGGCCTCGATCGTGGGATCGTCGCGCCATGCCGTGATGGCATCGAGCACCGCCTGACACATGCCGGTGTTGAGCGCGTGGATCGCCTTGGGCCGGTTGAGGCGAACGCGGCCGATCTTGCCCTCGGTCGAGATCAGGACATCCTGGCTCATTGGCGCGTCAGTTCCCGTCCGACGATCATCCGCATCACCTGGTTGGTCCCTTCAAGGATCGAGTGAACGCGAAGGTCGCGCCAGAAACGCTCGATCGGATAGTCCATCAGATAGCCATAGCCGCCATGCAGCTGAAGCGCACGGTCGACCACGCTGCTGCCAGTATCAGTGGCGAAGCGCTTAGCCATGGCGGCGAACTTGGTCTTGTCAGGGGCGTTGGCGGTCACCTTGGCGGCGGCGAGATACAGCAGCGCGCGTGCTGCCTCCAGCTCGGTTGCCATATCGGCCAGCGTGAATTGCGTATTCTGGAATTCGGCGATCGCGGTGCCGAACTGCTTGCGATCCCTTGTATATTGGATCGCCTCGTTGAGGCAGCGCTGCGCCCCGCCGAGCGAACAGGCACCGATGTTCAGGCGGCCGCCGTCGAGGCCCATCATGGCGATGCGGAACCCCTCCCCCTCGCCGCCGACCAGGTTTTCGACCGGCACGCGGACATTGTCGAACATCACCTGTCGCGTCGGCTGGGCATGCCAGCCAAGCTTGCGCTCGTTCGCGCCGAAGCTGACGCCGGGCATGTCCTTTTCGATGGCGAGGCACGAAATGCCCTTCGGTCCGTCAACGCCGGTGCGCACCATCGTGACGTAAAGCTCGTTCTCGCCCGCGCCCGAGATGAACTGCTTGCTGCCGTTGACGATGTAGAAATCGCCGTCGCGCTTCGCCGTGGTCTTGAGCGCGGCGGCGTCGGAGCCGGACGACGGCTCGGTCAGGCAATAGCTCGCCAGCCAGTCGGCGGTGACCAGGCGCGGCAGATACTTGTCCTTCACCACCTGTGACCCGAAGCGGTCGATCATCCACGCCGCCATGTTGTGGATCGAGATGAAGGCGCTCGTCGCCGGGCAGCCAAAGGCCATCGCCTCCATGATCAGCGCGGATTCGAGGCGGCCGAGACCGATGCCGCCGCTTTGCTCGCTGACATAGATCGCGCCGAACCCAAGCTCGGCCGCGGCCTTCACCGTCTCGCGCGGGAAGATGTGCTTTTCATCCCACTCCGCGGCATTCGGCGTGATGGCATCGGCGGTGAACTTTCGCGCCATCTCCTGGATCGCGCGCTGGTCCTCGGTCAGGTCGAACTGGTCGGTCATCATTTACCCCATTGTCGGGATGACGAACGCGTTGCCGCCGTCCGGCGATCCGTCTGGCCAGCGCTGCGTGATCGTCTTCACCTTGGTAAAGAACTTGACGCCCTCCATGCCGTGCTGGTTGGTGTCGCCAAAAGCGCTGCGCTTCCACCCGCCGAACGTGTGATAGGCGACCGGCACCGGGATCGGCACGTTGATGCCAACCATGCCGACGTTGACGCGCGCCGCGAACTCGCGCGCGGCGTGGCCGTTGCGGGTGAAGATCGCGACCCCATTGCCATAGGGGTGCTCGCTCGGCAGGCGCAGCGCGTCCTCGAAACTGTCGGCGCGGACCATCTGAAGCACCGGGCCGAAAATCTCTTCCTGATAGGTGCGCATCTGCGGCGTGACGCGGTCGAACAGCGTCGGGCCGACGAAGAAGCCGTCCTCGTGCCCCTGAAGGCTGAAGCCGCGACCATCGACGACCAGTTCCGCGCCCTCTTCCACGCCCATCTGGATGTAGCTTTCGATCTTCGCCTTGTGCGCGGCAGTGACGACCGGGCCGTAATGCGCCTCGGCATCGGTCGACACGCCGACGCGCAGGCCCTGAATTGCGGGCAGCAGCTTTTCGCGCAGTGCGATGGCTGTCTTCTCACCCACCGGCACCACCACCGGCAGCGCCATGCAGCGCTCGCCCGCCGAGCCGAAGGCGGCACCCGCTAGGTCGTTGACCACCTGGTCCAGATCGGCGTCGGGCATCACAATTCCATGGTTCTTCGCCCCGCCCATCGCCTGCACGCGCTTGCCGGCATCGACGCCGCGCCGATAGACGTAATGCGCAATGTCCGACGAGCCGACGAAGCTGACCGCCTTGATCTCCGGATGGTCGAGGATCGCGTCGACCATTTCCTTGTCGCCCTGGACGACCTGCAGGATGCCCTCGGGCGCGCCGGCTTCCAGCATCAGTTCGGCAAGGCGGACGGGCACGCTGGGGTCGCGCTCGCTGGGCTTGAGGATGAAGGCGTTGCCGCAGGCGATGGCGATGCCGAACATCCACATCGGGATCATGGCGGGAAAGTTGAACGGCGTGATGCCGGCGACGACGCCGAGCGGCTGGCGCATCGAATAGACGTCGATGCCGGGCCCTGCGCCCTGCGTATACTCGCCCTTCAGCACATGCGGGATGCCGCAGGCGAACTCGATCACCTCGAGTCCGCGCTGGATGTCGCCCTTTGCGTCGGCGATCACCTTGCCATGTTCGGAGCTGAGCAGATGCGCCAGCTCGTCCATGTGGTTTTCGATCAGCGCCTTGAACGCAAACATCACGCGCGCGCGGCGCTGCGGGTTGGTGGCGGCCCAGCTGGGTTGCGCCCTGAGCGCATTGCCCATGGCAGCGTCGAGATCTGCCTGAACGCCCAGCGTGACCTGCGCCTGAACCTTGCCGGTATTGGGATCGAACACGTCGCTGCGGCGCGCGCCCGTGCCGGCGGTCGATGCACTGCCGATGAAGTGGGAAATCTCGCGGACGGCGGTTGCCATGTCAGACTCTCCTTTACGAACGTGATGCCGCGCCTGGTGGCATGCGGCAACCGATGGACATGCAGGCACGTGCTGCATATTTGCAGCTATGGACTGGAGCGATTTGCCGATCTTCCTCGCTGTGGCGCGTAACGGCCAACTGGCCAAGGCCGCGCAGGCCCTTGAGATCGACGCCACCACCGCCGGGCGGCGGTTGCGGCGGCTGGAGAAATCGCTTGGCGAGCGGTTGTTCGAGCAGGGTCCAGATGGACAGACGCTGACGCCCGCCGGCGAACGATTGCTGACCCACGCGCGCGAGATGGAGCGGGCCGCCGCCGCGATGCGCCATCCCGAGCAGGGCGGACCCGTGCGTGGCACGGTTCGGGTCAGCGTATCCGAAGGGTTCGGCACCTGGTTCGTCAGCCGACATCTCGGCACCCTTGCCGACGCGCATCCCGGCCTGTCGGTCGACCTGGTCGCGTCGAGCGGTTTCCTGAGCCCATCGCGACGCGAAACGGACATCGCCGTGCTGCTGGCCCGTCCCCGCCGTGGGCCGCTGATCACGCGCAAGCTCGCCGATTATGGGCTGCGGCTGTACGCTTCCCGCGACTATCTGGCGAACAGCCCACCGCTCGATACCGCTGGCGATCTTCGCCAGCACCGGCTGATCGGCTATGTGCCCGACATCCTCTATGCACCGGAACTTCGTTATCTCGACGAGATACCGGGCGCGCATGAGCCGCAGTTGCGATCGTCCAGCATCAACGCGCAGTTCCGCATGGCGACCTATGGCGCGGGGGTGGCGGTCCTGCCCTGCTTCATTGGCGATTCCAGTTCCGCACTTGCGCGCGTGCTGCCCGACATCGTGCTGCGCCGCAGCTTCTGGCTGGTGACGCATGAGGAGACGCGGCACTTCGCGCAGGTCGAGGCATTCGTCGAGTGGCTGACGGCACTGGCGGCGCGGCACCGGGGCGAGTTGGAAGGCTAGAGCGCCAGCGCCTGGTCGATCACGGCATAGATGCGCGCGAGATCGTCGTCGGAGATACAGTAAGGCGGCATGACATAGACGGTATTGCCGAGCGGTCGGAGCAGCACCTCGCGCTCGCGGAAGAAGTTCAGCAGTCGAGGTCCAAGATCGGACAGGTAGCTGCCTGATCGATCCTGAAACTCCATTGCCACAACTGTTCCGATCTGACGGAGATTGTTTACTTTTCCTGCCAGGGTTTGCGCCTGAACGGCCTGGCGGCGCGTGAGATCGGCGATCCGGTCGAGCACCGGTTCGTCGCGCCAGATGGCGAGGTTCGCGGCGGCCGCAGCGCAGGCGATCGGGTTGGCGGTGTAGCTCGACGAATGGAAGAACATCGTCGCCCGATCGGTCGAGCGATGGCTTTCGAAAATGTCGGGCGTAGCCATGGTGACGGCGAGCGGCAGCGATCCCCCAGTCAGCCCCTTGGACAGGCAGAGCAGGTCGGGCACGACCCCGGCCTGTTCGCAGGCAAGCAGCGTGCCGGTGCGGCCCCAGCCCGTCATCACTTCATCCGCGACGAACAGCACGCCGTGTGCCGCGCAAAGCTGACGCAGGTCCCTGAGCACCGAGGGAGCATAGATCCGCATGCCGCCTGCGCCGAGCAATAGCGGTTCGACGATGAGTGCGGCCGGACGATCCGCGCAGAGGCGCTCGAATATGTCGAGTGTCGCCTGTTCGGCGCCTGGCTCCGGGAACGGGATGACGTCCACGTCGAAGAGCAGCGGCGTATAACTGCGATTGAAGACGCCACGCGCGCCGACCGACATCGCGCCGATCGTGTCGCCGTGATAGCTGCCCTCCATCACCACGATGCGGTGACGGTCTTCGCCACGATTGGCGAAATGGCCGAGCGCCATCTTGAGCGCGACTTCGACGCTGGTCGACCCGCTGTCGGAGAAGAAGACATGGTCGAGCGGGCGCGGCATCATCGCTACGAGGTCGCGCGCGACGGTCTCGGCCGGCTCGTGCGTCCAGCCGGCAAAGATCAGTTGGTCGAGCGTGCTCGCCTGCTGCCGGATCGCGGCCATGATGCGGGGGTGACAATGGCCATGGGTGGTCACCCACCAGGACGAGATCGCGTCGATGACCCGCCGTCCATCGGCGGTGAACAGCGCCGCACCCTCTGCATGCGTGACCAGCGGCACCGGCTCGTTCAGGCCATGCTGAGTAAACGGGTGCCAGACCGGCGACGTCACAGGCCGTCCAGGTCGAGTGCGGCGGCCGCGCCCTGAAGCGATTGCGGCGTCAGCGGATCGAGCACCGGCAGACGGCCGAGCGAGCGAACCTGGCCGATGACGCAGATCGTCGCCTGACTGTCGAGCACCTCTTCGCCCACGAACAAAAAGCCGGCGATCGGCACCTGTCGTGCGCGCAAGGCCTCGATCGTCAGCAAGCTGTGATTGATCGTCCCGAGCGCAGTGCGCGCGACGATCACGGTCGGCAGCTGCCAGCGCGCGAACAGATCGGCGTAGAGGAGCTCGCGCGTGACCGGCACCAACGCGCCGCCCGCCCCCTCGATCACCACGCGCCCGGCGGGCGGGTTCAGGGAAGCCGGGTCGATGACGATGCCATCGATCTCGGCAGCGCGATGCGGGGAACAGGGGGTGTTGAGGCGATAGGCTTCGGGAAACACCTGTGCCCCGGACAATTGGGCCACGGTCGCCGTATCGCTGCCGTCATCGAACCCAGCCTGGATCGGCTTCCAATAGCTTGCGCCCAGGCGCCAGGCGAGCGCGGCCGAGGCGACGGTCTTGCCGACGCCGGTATCGGTTCCTGTCACGACGATCATGCCAGCGCCTCGGCCAGCGCATCGATATCGGCATGGGTGGCGTTCAGCGTCAGCGAGATGCGCAGTCGGGACGTGCCGGGCGCGACAGTCGGCGGACGGATGCCGCGCACGTCGAAGCCGCGCGCCTGAACCGCGGCGGCGCGGGCCATGGTTGCGGTGTCTTCGCCAATGACGAGCGGCAGGATCTGCGAGCCGGTCGGCTTGACGCCTAGCGGGGCAAGCACCCGCTCGGCATGGGCGATCAGCGCGGCGAGCCGGTCGCGGCGCGCCGGTTCGTCCTGCACGATCCGCAACGCGGCGCGAACCGCAGCCGCCATCAACGGCGATGGCGCCGTCGAGAAGATGAAAGGGCGCGCGCGGTTGACCAGGAAGTCAATGAAGATGCGCGGCCCGGTGACCAGCGCACCTTCGCAGCCCAGCGCCTTGCCGCAGGTGTGCAGCGTGATGACGTTAGAGCGCCCCTCCAGCGAAGCGGCGATGCCGCGTCCACCTTCCCCCCACACGCCGGTGGCATGCGCTTCGTCGATCAGCAGCATGGCGTCGTGGCGATCGGCGATGTCGGCCAACGCCGCCACATCCGCAACATCGCCATCCATCGAATAGAGGCTCTCGACCGCGATCCATGGCGTGCCCGTGCCGCCGTCAGCTCGCCAGCGCAGGATCGTATCCTCGATGGCTTGCGCGTCGTTATGGCCGGCAGCGACGGCATGCGCGCGCGCGAGGCGCAGCCCGTCGTGCATGCTGGCATGGACCAGCGCATCGTGAACGATCAGATCGCCTGGCTGCGGCAACGTCGCCAGCAGCGCGACGTTCGCGGCAAAGCCGGTCGAGAAGAACAGCGCCGCCTCGCTGCCGAACATTGCTGCCGCTTCGGTCTCCAGCATCTCGATCTCGGGATCGTTGCCGCGCAGCAGACGCGATCCGCCCGATCCGATCGCCACGCCCTGCCCGATTGCGTCGCTCACCGCGTCGCGCAGCCGCTGGTCGCCGGCAAGGCCCAGATAATCGTTGGAGGCGAAGTCGATGCCGGTGCGCGGGGTCAGGCTGCGATAGCGGCCAGCGGCACGCAGCCGCTCAAGATCCTGATGGTGAAAGGCGCCGGTCACGCCGCCCCTGCGCGCGCGAGCAGCGCCCGCGCCTGCTTGAGGTGCGGCGCGTCGATCATCTTGCCGTCCAGTTGCAGCGCGCCTGCGTCCGGATTGGCGGCAAAGGCGGCGACGATGCGCCGTGCCTGATCAATCGCCGCCTCGCTCGGCGTGAAGGCGCGGTTGATGACGTCCACCTGTGCCGGATGGATCGCCATCATGCCGGTAAAGCCGTCACGCAGCGCCCTGCCGCAATAGCGTTCGAGTCCCTCGAGGTCGCGAAAATCGGGATAGACCGTCTCGATCGGCGCGACGCCGGCCGCATGTGCCCCGAACAGCGTCAGCGCGCGAACCATCTCGTAAGGCGGCGTGTAGCTGCCGTCGCTCTCACGCGAGGATATGGCGCCGATCGCTGCGGGGAGGTCTTCCGCGCCCCAGGTAAGCCCGGACAAGCGCGGCGAGCAGCCTGCATAGCTGCCAAGGCCGAAGATCGCGGCCGGCGTTTCGGTCGCGATCGGCAGGATGCGGGCACTGACACCCGCCAGCATCGCGTCCAGCCGCGCCACGTTCTCACCAGACTGCGCCTTGGGCAGCACGATGCCGTCGGCGCCCTGTGCGGCGGCGAGATCGTCGGCAACCATGCCGGAGTCGAGCGGATTGATCCGCACCCACCGTCCGACGCCGGGATGCGGCCGTGCCAGGAACGCCGTGACCGCCTGACGCGCCTGCGGCTTCGCAGCGGGCGTGACCGAATCCTCAAGGTCCAGGATCAGTGCATCGGCGCCGCTTGCCAGCGCCTTGTCCATGCGATCCGGACGGTCAGCCGGAACGAACAGCAGCGATCGCAGACGCATGGGCCCTCCCGTGCCTTGGCCCGGCACCATGCGGGGCGGCGTTCCCGTATCCAGCATGACGCGGCGAGGCAATATGCGCTCCGCGCGCGGCGCTCAGCCAAGGTCGCGCAAGGCGGCAACCAGATCGGCCTGCACGAACGGCTTGCTGAGCCGCGGCAGGCTGTCGTCGATGTCCCCGGCATCGGCATAGCCCGAGATGATCAGCAGTCGAATGCCCGGCAGCCGTTCGCGCAGCTGCAGCGCGAGCGAGGAGCCGGTCATTCCCGGCATGAGATGATCCGTGACCAGCAGATCGGGCCTCATCCCGGCATCGACTTGATCAAGCGCCGCCGCTGCCGATGCGGCGCAGGTCACGGTAAGCCCGATGTCGCGCAACATCTGCGCAGCGGAGTCGCGGACCAGTTCGTCATCGTCCACCAACAGGACGGTGCCGCTGAACGCATGCGCTTCGTCAGCTTCTGCCCCGCCAGCGCCCGATTGTGCCGCATCCACGCTTTCCGGAAGCCACAGCATGATCTGCGTGCCCGCCCCTGGTTGACTGTCGATCGTCAGCGCACCGCCCAGCTGCGCGGCGAGGCCATGCGCCATGGACAGTCCGAGCCCCGTTCCCTGCCCCACGCCTTTGGTCGAAAAGAACGGTTCGATCGCGCGGCGCTGTGTTTCCTGATCCATGCCCACGCCAGTGTCGGCGACGCACAGGCAGATGTAGCGGCCCGCGCCGAGTTCGCGCATGTCCCCCTCGCCGATCACGGCATGAGACACGCCGATCCGCAGCTGCCCGCCCTGCGGCATCGCGTCGCGGGCGTTCACGGCAAGGTTCAGCAACGCCATTTCAAGTTGGTTGGCATCCGCGGTGGCCGCGGGCACGCCAGCGGGGGCGTCGACCGCCACCTTGATCTGCGGGCCGATCGTGCTTGAGATGAGGTCGGCCATGCTTCGCACCAGTTCGCTGACATCGACCGGCGCGATCTGCAGCGGCTGCCGGCGGGCGAAGGACAGCAGCCGCTGGATCAGCGTACGGGCGCGCTCGGCCGATTGCAGCGCACCGGCGACGAACCTGCGATCGCGCTCGTCCACGACGCCCTTGCGGTGGAGCCGGTCGAGCGAACCGAGGATAGGGGTCAGCAGATTGTTGAAGTCGTGCGCAACACCGCCGGTCAGCTGGCCGATCGCCTCCATCTTCTGTGCCTGCCGCAGCGCCTCTTCGGCCGCAACCTGGCGTGTCACGTCGCGGCTGGATGCGACGATTCGAGTGACCCGGCCCTCCTCCGACAACGGTACCAGGGTGGTGTCCCAGTGGCGCGGCTCGCCCCCGACCACGAACGAGTGGCGATAATGGGCGATTTCACGAGTCTGGACGATGTGACGATAGGCCCGAACCATTCGCTGCGCGATGCGGGGTGGCAGGCATTGCTGAAGGCGCTTGCCACGGATCGCGTCGAGCCTCACGCCCAATGCAGCCTCGTGAGCCGGGTTCATCTGCTCGATCAGGAATTCGCCGTCGACGCCGACTGCAATGACTGAGAGCGGATCGGGCGTATGTTCGAAATAGGCGCGGTACAGCGCATCGGCGGCGCGACGGCCCGCCTCCGCCCGCTGCAACTCGCGCGTGCGCTGCTCGACGCGCATCTCCAGACTGGCGTTGAGTTCGCGCAGCTGATCCTCGACCGCGCTGCGTTCGATCACCAGCCGGACGCGCTCTGCGATCTCCTCCATGAAGCTGATCTCATCGGCCCGCCAGTGGCGCGGCTTGCGATCGTTGAGATAGACGATCGTGCGCAGCCGCCCGCCGCGCACGAACGGCACCACCAGGATTGCCCGTGTGTCCACCTCGCGCGCCGTCGCCTGCGTACGGCTCTCGTCGCTAAGGTCAGATGCAAACAGGTCGCCGATCGCCACCGTCCGACCCGCCGTGAGCGCAGCGACGATCTTTGGCCCGAACGCGGCGGCGGGAAAGCGGCCGAGCAGCGGCGGCGCGCTGCCGTCGGTCCAGCAAGTGCTGTAATCGAACACGTCCTCCAGCGGGTCGAGGTCGCCGAAGCCGGTTCTGGTCACGCCGAAATGCGCGCCCATCAACGCCGCAACCTCCGGCAGCGCCACCTCTGCGCTGCGCCCGCGCAGAATGTCGGCCACCTGCAATCGCAGGGCAATCCGCGCCTCGCGCCGCGCGGCACGCTGGAACACCCGTTCAAGCTGCGCCGCGCCGAGCGAGAGGAGCAAGATGAGGCTGGTGAGAAAGCTGATCGTGATCGCCAGATAGGTCTGGCCGACGCTGGCAAGTCCCTGCGCATCGTCCATGCCCGCCATCGTGAACGTCGCGGCGTACATGCCCGCATAGTGCATGCCGGCGATCGCCGCGCCCATCACCACCGCCGCTGCGATCCGCTGGGGCAGCTTGCGGTCGCGCGACGCCAGCCACACTGCCGCAGTGGCCGCGACCAGCGCGATGACGATCGAGATCGCGACCCATACCGGATCGTAGCGTAGCGCTGCCGGCATGCGCATCGCTGCCATGCCAAGGTAATGCATCCCGACGACCCCGGTCGCAATCAGCGCGCCGGCCAGCGCGGTGCGGGCGGGCGTGACCTGCTGCCAGTTCAGGGTCGCCAGGCCAGCGCCGGTAAAGCCGATGGCAAGGGCGAGCGAAAGCAGCGTCGGCCCAACGTCATAGCTGATGGTCATGCCCGGCATGCTGAACGCCAGCATCGCGACGAAATGCATGGCCCAGATACCGCCGCCCAGCGTCACCGCCGCCGCGCCGAGCCACACGCGGCGCGCCCGCTGCCGCGATGCCCGAATACGGCCCGCGAGGCTCAGCGCGGTATAGGAGGCGAAGATCGCGATACCGATCGACAGGGCGACCAGAAAGTCGTCGTGCGCGCCGGTCATGATCATCGCTGCAACGCCGATCGGTGCCGCGGATCGGCAGATGCTGCGCGCAGTCCCCTCATTGCCCCTCCAGTCCGAAGCAATGCTTACCGCGCACCGGCGCTCCGGCCAACCGGCAGACGACATTTGGTCCAGCGCGTGCGATGTTTTTGTCACTGCGGCGCCGACGCCCAACAGCGGCCAGCATCAGTGCAGCCGACCGGCCGCCTTGCCTCATGGTAGCCAATATGTCATTCATCATACGACTTCACCAGCGAGAGGATTGACGATGGCGATGCAGCAGCAGAGACGACAGGGCAGGATCGCCGGGCTTGCCATGGCACTGGCGATCGGCGGCGCTTCGGTCGTCGCGACTGTGCTGCCCGCCGGCGCCCAGAATTACGATCTGGATCGGCGCGACGACAGCTTCCGCGAGCGGCTGGAAGTGATCGAGGAAAAACCCGCGCCGGTGATCGGTCCCGACCAAACCGGACTGGCCGGCAACAAGTCAGGCTTCGAAACGGGCGTCACGGTCAAGGTCGACGGCACGTACCACCTGTTCATCTCGGAAATGTTCGGCCGTCCGCACCTCGACATGCGCATTGCCCACTGGAGCAGCCCGGATTCGATCCGCTGGACGCGGCAGAGCACGGTGGTTGAGAGCAAGCCGGGCCGCTCGCCGAACAATTCCATGTCGGAAGTGTGGATGCAGGCGATGGTCTTCGATGAACAGGCCGACCGCTGGACCTTGTTCTATATCGCCTATCGCGGCGGCAACAGCGCCCGTGGCGAAGCGCTCAACATGGACTATGAGGGCGTGGCCCGCCGCGCGGTATCCCAGGTCCCGGGTCGCAAGGGCATCGGCGGTCCGTTCAAGGATGTCGGCATTGCGATGGCGCCCGGCGGCAAGGACGCCGCGCTTTGGGAAGGTCAGCAGGGGCTCGATTCCTTTTTCCCCTATCGCGTCGGCAATAAATGGGTGGCGCTGCACGGCAGCCACAACCACTTCCCAGTCTCGCCATGGCAGGTCGGCGTCGCCACCGCGCCGCGCCTTACGTCCAGCACCTGGAAGCGGGTTCCGAGCGAGCAACCCTCCCCGATCGAAAGTTTGTTCATCGAAAATCCGATCGTCAACCGCCTGCCCAACGGCCACTATATCGCGGTATACGACAACAACCACTTTGCCCCCAACCAGCCGGATATCCCGGTCAAGGCGAATAATTCGGTCGGCTACAGCATCTCGCGGGATGGTATCCGCTGGCATCAGGGCCGGTCGCTGATCGTGCAGACCAGCGAAGCGAGCAACTGGTCATCCGACGTGCGCACCGCGCTGGGGTTGGTGCCCGAACCGGATGGCACCTTCACCCTGCTCTACACAGGCCGGATGAAGGATCGCCCGTTCTGGGGCATCGGTCGCGTCCGGGTGAAGCTGACCATGGCGCCGGCCGGGGCACGCGACTGATCGGCGCGCAGTCCGGACAGGATTGCCGGTCGGCGAGTTGATCGCCGGCCGGCTTCATTCGTTGCTGACAGCGAGCGACCAAGGCGACAAAAGGCAATCGACCGCTGCACGAGCAGGCGGCGCCGACCCGGTCGTGGCGCATGGAGACCCCTCCACGCCACGCGCCGGATTGCGCCGCGGCCTGTGCCGCGCCGCCATGCTGGAGTAGCCCGATGACCTTCACCCCTGCCGCTACCGAACAACGATTCGTGCTTGATACCGTCGCGGGCCTCAGCAGCCTTGGCGTGGATGGCGACATCGTCGACGCCGTGCTTGACGGCGCGGGCGCATTCGCGGCGGGTGAATGGGCACCGCTCGACCGGGCCGGCGACACGATCGGCGCGAAATGGACGAGCGACGGCGTGGTGATGCCCGAGGGCTATCGGGCGGCATATCAGGCCTATGTCGAAGGCGGCTGGGGCACGATCGGCTCGCCCGAAGCCTTTGGCGGGCAAGGACTGCCGATCAGCCTCGCCACCGCAGTGCTCGAGACGCTGGGGACGGCCAATTGCGGCTTTGCCCTCTGCCCGACGCTCAATGTCGGCGCGATCGAGGCGCTGATGCACCACGGCTCGCAGGCGCAGCAGGCGGCCTATCTGCCGAAGCTCTCGACCGGCGCGTGGACCGGCACGATGAACCTGACCGAGCCGCAGGCGGGAAGTGATGTCGGTGCGCTGAAGACGATGGCCAAGCCGCGCGGCGACGGAACGTGGTCGATCAAGGGGACGAAGATCTTCATCTCGTTCGGCGACCATGATCTCACCGATAACATCGTCCATCTCGTTCTTGCGCGCACGCCGGACGCACCGGCCGGGACCAAAGGCATCTCGCTGTTCCTGGTGCCCAAGTTCCGACTGAATGACGATGGCACGCCCGGCAGCTTCAACGACGTCCGTGTCGTGTCGATCGAGCACAAGATGGGCCTCCATGCCTCGCCCACCTGCGTGCTGAGCTTCGGCGATCATGACGATTGCATCGGCGAGCTGATCGGTGCCGAATTCGGCGGTATCCGCGCCATGTTCACGATGATGAACAATGCCCGGCTGAATGTCGGGCTGCAGGGCGTGCAGGTGGCCGAACGTGCCACACAGCGCGCCGTCGCCTATGCCCGCGAGCGTGTGCAGGGCTATCGCGAAGGCAAGCCGACCGCGATCATCGAACATCCCGATGTGCGCCGCATGCTGCTGCGCATGAAGGCGCAGACCATGGCCGCGCGGGCGCTGGTCTATTATGCGTTCGGCCAGCTCGACCGCGCCAACGCCGGCGATGGTGCTGCCAAGGCGCGGCTCGACCTGCTCACCCCGCTCGCCAAGGCCCATGGCACCGACCTGGGCAACGAAGTCGCGAGCCTGGGCGTGCAGGTCCATGGCGGCATGGGCTATATCGAGGAGACCGGTGCCGCCCAGCATTTCCGCGACGCACGGATCACGCCGATTTACGAAGGCACCAACGGCATCCAGGCGGCCGACCTGGTCGGGCGCAAGCTTACGGGCGACGCCGGCGCGGCCCTGTTCGCGCTGACCGGCGAAATGCGGGGGCAAGCGCAGGATGTACGACTGATCGCGCTGATCGCTGCGTGCGACGAGGCGGCGCGGCGGCTGCTGAGCGTGGAAAGCGACGACCGGCTCGCCGCCAGCTACCCGTTTCTCACCATGCTGTCGGTCGCGACTTGCGGCTGGCTAATGGAGCAGCAGCGCCGTGCCGTCGAGCAGGCCAATGTCGATCCAGCGTTCCGTGCCATGAAGCAGGCGGCCGCCGACTTCTATGTGCAGCAGATCGTGCCGGAGGCCCTGGGCCTCAAGGCTGCGGCGACGGCTGACGCGGCAATGCTCTACGCCGTGGACGCGGAGACCTTCGCCGCCTGAACATCGATGTGGATTTGGCTGGGGCGGAAGGATTCGAACCTTCGGTACACGGCATCAAAAGCCGTTGCCTTACCGCTTGGCTACGCCCCAGCACGGTCGGTCCGACGCCCTTAGAGCGTGAGAACCGACCTGAAAAGAGGGTTAGCCGAAACGATGCACCCAGTTGTGCGGATCGGGGGCCTGCGCGCGCTGAATTGCGGTGAGCCGGGCCTTTAGCGCCTGCGTCACTTGACCCGGGCCACCGCTGCCGATCGTGAACGCCCCGTCGCGCGACTTCACCGTACCGACGGGCGTAACCACCGCCGCGGTGCCGCAGGCGAAGGTCTCGACCAGCTTGCCGCTGCGCGCGTCCGCTTCCCACTGGTCGATGGCATAGGGCGCCTCGCGCACCGTTATGCCCTGATCGCGGGCGAGCGTCAGAATCGAATCGCGCGTGATGCCGGGCAGGATGGTGCCGAGCGGCGGCGTCAGGATGCTGCCATCGTCGAACACGAAGAACAAATTCATGCCGCCCAACTCATCGATCCAGCGCCGTTCGGCGGTGTCGAGAAACACGACCTGATCGCAACCCTGCGCGATCGCCTCACGCTGGGCGACCAGGCTGGCCGCGTAATTGCCGCCGCACTTCGCCGCGCCGGTGCCGCCCGGCGCCGCGCGCGTGTAATGATCCGACACCCAGATGCTGACCGCGGGCGCGCCGCTCTTGAAGTAGTTGCCGGCGGGTGACGCGATGCAGAGATACAGATATTCGGAGGCCGGCTTCACGCCCAGGAAGACCTCGCTCGCGAACATGAAGGGCCGCAGGTAAAGCGAGCTGCCGTCGCCGGACGGTATCCAGTCGCGATCGGCCTTCACCAGCGCTTCGATCGAACCGAGGAACAGGTCGTCGGGCAGTTCCGGCATCGCCATCCGCTGAGCCGACTCGCGGAAGCGGCGCGCGTTTTCGAGTGGCCGGAACAGCGCGGTGCCGCCATCGTCCAGACGATAGGCCTTCAGCCCCTCGAATATCTCCTGAGCGTAATGCAGCACGGCCGTGGCGGGATCGAGCAGCAGAGGGCCGCGCGGCATGACCTTCGCATCATGCCAGCCCCTGTCGTCGGACCAGCGCACCATCGCCATATGATCGGTGAACACCTTGCCGAAGCCGGGATCCTCAAGCACGCGACCACGCTCGCTCGCGTCAACCGGCGTAGGGTTCGCCTCGAACTCGAACGACTGGCTGCTCACGCCTCTACTCCCCTGCTGATCAACGGTTGCGCAGGCCTAGGCGGGATGGCAAAACAGGTCAACATGGCTGTCCCAACCGCTTCCCCACTGTTCCTGCGCGAGACCGAGATCCGCCGTGGGGTCGAGCTGTTGTACTTCGGTTACAGCCATTTGACGCGGTCGATCGACGAAGGGCTGGCGGCACAAGGGCTGGGACGCGCCCACCATCGCGCGCTTTATTTCGTGGCGCGTCAGCCGGATCTGTCGGTCGGCGAGCTGATCGCGCTGCTCGCGATCACGAAACAATCGCTCGGGCGCGTGCTGACGGATCTGACGGATCGCGGGCTGATCGAGACGCGCCCGGGCAAGGCCGATCGCCGACAGCGGCTGCTGCGACTGACGTCCGAGGGCGCAGCGCTCGAAGCCGAATTGTTCGCCGCGCTGCGCGACAAGATGGCGGCGGCCTATTCCAGCGCCGGCCAGGGTGCGGTTGGCGGGTTCTGGTCCGTGCTGGAAAGCCTGATCCCCGAGGCCGAGCGGATACGCGTCTCGGCACTCGGGCGATAGCCGGGGCCAAGCTCAGGCGAGCTTGTACCCCTCCTTGTTCATCGCGATCGTGAGATGCTTGTTCTTCGCTTCGTCACTCTGGGTGCGAAGCGAGGGGAACAGGTCCGTTTCTTCCTCGCGGATATGGTCCTCGAGGTCCGCGCGGAACTTGCGCACCTTTTCGAGGAAGGCGGGGCTCGTGTTCGGCATGTTCTCCAGCTCGTACAGATACTGCTTCACATAGCCATGTTCGCGCGTCAGCTCGTCCGCTTCCTCGATCCGACCCGCCTCGCGCAGCGCGGGGTAGATCACATTTTCTTCCTCCAGCGCGTGCTTGGCCAGCGCGTGCTTGATCTGCGTGAGCAACATCGTGCGTCGGCCGGCAGCGTTGTCGTCAGTCGCTTCGAGCGCGTCGAACAGCTTGAGCACCATCTTGTGCTCGGCGATCAGGCCGTCCATCCAGTCGCCGGCCAGCAGCGTCGGCGATTGCACCGCCGCCTTGCGGCCAAGCATCGCCAGCACGCCCAATGCGGCACCACCGGCTACCGCGCCGGCGATCGCGCCAAAGCCGTTCCAGTTGCCTTCGTCCTTGTTCCCGCCCTTGTTGTCGCGGGCCCGCGTCGTCGTCGCCATCATCGCCTCCATGAAAGGGGTTTCGGCGCTTCAACGGCTTAACGTTACGCGCGTTCCCCCGCGGCCCGGGCGGCGGCCGCCATCTCGCCATTGCGCCGCGCCGCAGCAGCCAGCGTGCTGGCCAGCAGGCTTTGCAACGCCTGGTCGGCGTCCAGCACATTCAGCCCCTCCCGCGTCGATCCGCCGGGGCTGGCTACCTTGTCGGCGAGCACGGCAGGCGTATCGTCCGACGCAGCGGCCATGACGGCGGCCCCCTCGACCGTCGCAAGCGCAAGCCGGAGCGCCTGGTCGGCCGGCAGGCCAAGCCCCGCCGCTCCCTCGGCCATCGCATCGATGAACCGGTAGACAAAGGCCGGCCCGCAGCTGGCCAGCGCCGTGACGGCGTCGAACTGATCGGCCGCGATCCATTCGACCTGACCCAACGGCGCCATCATCGCTCCGACCGCAGCGCGTGCAGCGTCATCGGCGCTCGCCGAATTGAGCGCGACCACGCCCTTGCCGAATGCGACGGGCAGATTGGGCATGACACGGAAGATGGCGCCGGCATCGAAGCGCGCGGCCAGCGCAGGCTCCTCCACACCGGCCAGGATCGACAGCAGCAGCGGCACGCCCGCAAGCCGCGGGGCGAGCGTCGCCGCCACCTCGTCAAGCTGTTGCGGCTTGACGCCCAGCATCACTGCATCGGGCAGCTCGCCCTCGGGCAGCGCCGTGCCTTGATGGACCCCAGCGGGCAGCGACAGCGGATACCGGTCGAGGACGAACACGTCGTTCGGCGCCACCACCTCCGCCTCGATCCAGCGGCGCAGCATCGCGCCAGCCATATTGCCGCAGCCGATCAGCCACAGCCTGGCGATGCTCATGCTTCGCCCTGCGTCTCGATCAGCGCGGCGGCGAGTGCATCCTTGGGTGACTTGCCGCCCCACAGCACGAACTGGAACACGGGGTAGAAGCGCTCGCACTCGTCGATCGCGCTTTCCACCAGCAATTCGGTCTGGGCCAGCGTCATCGCCCCGCCCTCGTCGCCGCCGATCATCGCCGCGTGGCGGTACAGGAGGATGCCGCTCGACGACCACAGTTCGAAATGGCCGACCCACAGCTGCTCGTTGACGAGGCCGATCGCCTCGTAGATGTCGCCGCGCCGCTCGTCCGCGACGCGCACGTCAGGAAAGGCGAGGAACTGCAGGACGCCGTCGTCCTCGCGCCAGATCGCGCGCAGCTCGTATTCGGTCCAGCTGCCCTTTACCCGGGCGACGATCTCGTCATCCTCGCGCTCATGGCTCCAGCCATGCGCGGCATAGTAGTTTTCGAGCATGTCGATCGGCGCGGCATCGTCGCGCTCATATTCGCTCTCGTCGAGCATCCGGTCATTCCTCCGCCCGGCCCTTTACACCCGGTTCCAAGCGACGTCGTGGGTGCCACGACCGCGCTGCACCGCACAAGCGGTCATGGTGAACGAAGCGGAAATAGGTGTGGAAAAAGGCCGCTGTCAAAGCGCGGGGTCAGCGTCGCCCTTCTTCGCCCTGGCGGGCTTGACCGTCGGTGCCGCTACACCGCCGACGAGCTTGGCTTCCAGCGCCTCGATCCGTGCGCGCAGGGCATCGTTCTCGTCACGCGCGGCGGCAGCCATGGCCTTCACCGCCTCGAACTCGTCGCGCGCGACGAAGTCCATGCCGCCGACAAAGCCCTTGAACCGTTCACGCGCAGCCGCTTCGCCTTCACGGGCCATACCCGCGACGGTGCCGGCCGCACCGTTAACGAACTTGACGAAATCGTCGAACACCCGGTTGTCGCTCTGCATTGAAACCTCGAATAAACTAAAGATTGATCTGGGGTGCCTGCCCCCCGGGCACAAGGGTCACCGCGTTCGGGTTCAGCCTGTGGATCTGGTAGTTGAGCGTGCCAGCAAAGCACAGCCAGGCGAGATACGGCACCATCGCCCATGCGGCGGCACGGCGGATCCGCCCGAACATCAGCGTCGTCGCCAGCGCGACGAGGAAGATGGCGACGATCAGCACCAGCGCCCAGAACAGCTGATGCGCCCCGAAGAACAACGGCGTCCAGGCAAGGTTCGCCGCCAGCTGGAGCGCGAACAGGATCAACGCGGGCCGCCGCAACCTTGATCCGCGGGCATTGATGACGATAGCGAGTGCCAGGCCCATCAGCACGTAGATGATCGACCATGCGACCGGGAACACCCAGCCCGGCGGCGTCACCGCCGGCTTCTGCAGTAGCTGATACCAGGTGTTTTCCTCGCCGCTCGGCACCAGTCGGCCGGACGCGAAGCCAAGCAGCAGAATGAGCGGGACGGTGACGATTGCCCAACGCAGGAAGGCAAGGCGTAACTGACCTTTGGACGCGATCTCCATTCACTCCCCCGGCTTTTACCCAAGATGTGGTTCGTCACTCGGCGGGCTGCGGGGCCTCCATGGCCGTGTCGAGCTCGCGCGCCACTGCTTGGGGCGAACCGGTCCACTTCGCAAGCCTGCTGTACAGGATCGGGATGAGGAACAGCGTAATCAGCGTCGCCAGCACCACGCCGAACACGATGACGACGCCAATCGCCTGCCGAGCCGCCGCGCCCGCGCCGCTTGCGATCATCAGCGGGACAGCACCTGCCGCGGTGGCGATGGACGTCATCATGATCGCGCGCAGACGTCGCGCCGAGGCCATCCGGATTGCCTCGGCGATCGACTTGCCCTCGTCACGCAGCTGATTGGCGAATTCGACGATGAGGATGCCGTTCTTGGCCGCAAGGCCCACGAGCATGACGATGCCGATCTGACTGTAGAGGTTCAGCGTCTTGCCGAACAGCGACAGGCCGATCATCCCGCCCGCCACCGCAAGCGGGACGGTCATGATGATGACCGCCGGATGCACGAAGCTTTCGAACTGCGCGGCAAGCAGAAGGTAGATGATGAGGATCGTCAGGCCGAACACCAGCAGGATCGACCCGCCCGTCTCGATGAACGACTGGCTCTCGCCGCGATAGCCCACCGCCACGATCTCGGGCGAGCTCGCCGCCTGTTCCTGAAGGAAGGTCAGCGCCTCGCCCAGCGAGTAGCCCGGGGCCAGCCCGCCGGACAGCGTGATCGCGCGCAGCTTGTTGAAGCGGCCAAGGTCGCGCGGGCCCGAAACCTCTCGCGTCGTCACCAGGTTGGACAGCGGGATCAGCGTGCCGTCGCGCGCCTTTACATTGATCTGCGCGAGGTTGGCGATGGTCGAGCGGTTCGGCGCATCGGCCTGGACGATCACGCGATACTCCTCGCCCCGATCGACATAGGTCGACACGCGGCGCGAGCCGAGCAGCGTCTGCAGCGCCTGGCTGACGTCGTTTACTGACACGCCCAAGTCGCCGGCCCGTGTCGTGTCGACGTCGAGACGCAGCTGCGGCTTGGTCTCCTTGTAATCGGAATCGAGGTTCACGATGCCGGGATTGCTGGCTGCCGTCGCAAGGATGCGATCGCGCGCCGCGATCAGCCCTTCATAGGTCGTTCCGGCCAGCACGAAGCCGATCGGCTGACCGCGTCCGCGGGCAAGCGCGGACCGAACTTGCGCATTGCCGCGCACCGCCGGCTCGTCCGCCAGGATCCGGTTGATCTGTTGCGCCACCTGCGCGGTGGTCGTTTCGCGCTCTTCCCACGGCTTGAGGAACACGACGAAGTTGCTGCTGTTAAAGTCGTCGCCGCCGCCGAACCCGGCCGGAACGCGAGTGATGATCGTGCGAACCGCGCCTTCCCCGATCAACGGCAGCAGTTTTTCCTGCACGCCGATCGCGTAGCGATACATCTGGTCGAAACCGGTACCCTCTGGTGCGTTCAGCTGGACCTGCGCCATGCCCTGATCCTCGGCCGGGACCAGCTCCGACTTGAGCGTTGCGAAAGCCAGGCCAGCAACCGCCAGGAACGCCACCACACCGATGATCGGGATGAGCGGGCGGTCGATCGCGCGGTCGAGCCATTTGCCGTAGAAGCGCTCGGTACGCTCGAACTTGTCCTCGAGCCAGCTGGTGAAACGCCCGCGCTTCTCCTGCTTGAGCAGTTTCGAGCACAGCATCGGCGTCAGGCTGAGCGCGAGGAAGCCGGAAAAGGCGACGGCGCCGATCATCGCCACCGCAAGCTCGCGGAACAGCAGGCCGGTCTGCCCCGCAAGGAAGCAGATCGGGACGAACACCGCACAGACGACCAGCGTGGTCGAAATCACCGCGAAGCCGACCTGCCGCGTTCCCTTGTACGCGGCAACCAGCGGCGGCTCGCCCTCTTCGATCCGATGATAGACGTTTTCCAGCACGACGATGGCGTCGTCCACCACCAGGCCGATGGCGAGCACGAAGGCCAGCAGCGTCAATAGGTTGATCGAAAAGCCGAACGCCCACAGCACCGCGAATGCGCCGAGCAGGCAGATCGGCACCGTGACCGCCGGGATGAGCGTGGCGCGCCACGACCCCAGGAACAGGAAGATCACCAGCACGACCAGCACGGCCGCTTCGGCCAGGGTATGCCAAACGCCCTCGATCGCGCGCGCGATGAACAGCGAATCGTCCGATCCGATGGACATCGACATGCCCTCGGGCAGGTCCTTCTGCATCTCGGCCATCGCCTGCTTGGTGGCGTCGGCCACCGCCAACGTGTTGGCGCCGGATTGCCGGACGACGCCCAATCCGATCGCTGGCTGCCCGTTATAGAGGAAGGTGTTGTAGGGGTTCTCCGCGTCCTGCTCGACGCGTGCCACGTCGCCCAGACGCACCAGATAGCCGTCCGGCGCGCGACCGACGATCAGGCGCGTGAAGCTCTCCACGGACCCGAACGGGCGATCGACGCGCAACGTGACGTTCTGCTGCCGAGACTCCAGCCGCCCGGCGGGAAGCTCGACATTCTGGGTACGCAGCGCCGTCTCGACCTCTGCCGGCGTCAGCTGGAACCCCGCCAGCCGCGTCGCATCCAGCCAGACCCGCATCGATGGCCGTGCTTCACCGCCGACGAACACCCGTGCGACGCCATCGATCGTGCTGAACCGATCGACAAGGTTGCGGTCAGCATAATCCGACAGCTGCAGCTGGGTCCAGCCGGGTCGGGACACGACCACGAACAGGATCGGGCTGGCATCGGCATCGACCTTGCGGATTTCGGGTGCGAGCGCCTCTTCCGGCAAATCTTCCGTCACGCTGCCGACCCGATCACGGACGTCATTGGCAGCGGAGTCGATGTCGCGGCCAGGCCGGAATTCGATCGAAATGTCGGACACGCCGTCGCGCGAGCGCGAGGTGATCGTTTCGATCCCCTCGATCCCCGCAAGCGTTTCCTCGATCGGCTGCGTGATCCGCGCCTCGATCACGGTCGCGGCCGCGCCGGTATAAGCGGTCTGCACCGACACGACCGGCGGATCGGTGTCGGGATATTCGCGAACCGACAGGTTGAGATAGGCGACAAAACCGACGATCGTCAGCAGGATCGCCATCACGGCGGCGAAGACCGGCCGCCGGACAGATACGTCGGAAAGCTGCATCAGCCGCCGCTCTTGCCGGCGGGGCTGCCCTTGCCACGTGCGCGCGCCTCGCTCTCAGGCGCGGGCGTGCCGGCGCCGCGCCCGGCCGGGCCGGGGCGAACGGCCTGGCCATCGGCGATCTTGACCACGCCTTCGGTTACGACGCGCTGACCCGCGGCGATGCCCTGGCGGATCTCGACCATGCCGTTCTGGCGCAGGCCTGTTATCACCTTCACCCGTTTGGCCTTGCCATTCTCGATCACGAAGACGAACGTCTGCTCGCCCTCGCCCACCACGGCAAGCTCGGGCACGGCGGGTGCCGTGCGCGCAGCGGACTCGACCGCCACGGTCAGCAGCATGCCCGGCTTCAACCGCCGGTCGCCATTGGCGAGGACGGCGCGGACGGTAGCCGCGCGGCTTTGCGGATTGAGCACCGGATCGATCGTTGCGATCGTCCCGCGGAACGGCTGGTCCGGATAGGCGGCCGCAACCCCCTCGATCGGCTGGCCGGGCTGAACGCGCGACAGCAGCGTCTCGGGGACCGAGAAATCAAGCTTGATGCGGCTGATGTCGCTGACGGTCGCGATTTCCGCACCAGCGCCCACGACGGCGCCGGCCGAGATGTTGCGCAGTGAGACCCAGCCACCGAACGGCGCGCGAACCACGCGATCGCCGATCGAGGCACGCGCCTCGGCCGCCTGCCCCGCAGCCTGGCCAGCCAGCGCGACCTGCGCGTCGACCGCGCTGCGCGTCGCGAAACCCCGCGACTTGAGCGCCTCGAGCCGGTCGAGCTGCTGCTGCGCCTCGCGGGCCCGGGCCTGAGCCTGAGCCAGCTGCGCCGCCTCCTGCCCCTGTGCGAGCACCGCGATCACCTGGCCGCGCGCGACATAGGCGCCATCGTCGAAATTGAGGCGCAGGATCCGGTCGGTCACCGGTGCGGTCAGCGTGACCTGTTCGTTCGCGCGCGCCGTGCCGACAGCATCGATCCGTTCAACGAAGCGGACCGATTGCACCGGCGCTAGCTTGACCAGCGGCGGCACGCGGCGCTGGGCTTCGGCTGAATCGCTCTTGCCGCACGCACTCAACAGGTATGCGGCGGCAGCCAGGGTTAGTATCAATCGCATCAGGTCTGCGCGCTAGGATCATGGAAGGGCGGAAGCAAGCTTGTCACACGAGTTTGTCGCATAACTGTGTCAGCGCACGACAAAGCTGGCCGGTTCCGACATTTGCCCGTTGGGGCAATGGATCAGGCTGCCCGCAGCCGGCCAGCAATCGGCGCCAGTGCGCGCAGGAACTGGGCGGCGCTTGCCTCCCATGTGAAGCTGCGCCCGTGCGCGGCGCATGCGGCGCGGTCGCAATCCAGTGCCATGCGGATGGCGCTGTCCAGATCATCGGCCATTGCACCGGTCGCCGGCGTCAGGATGTCGATTGGCCCCGTCACCGGAAAGGCGGCCACGGGCGTTCCACACGCCAGCGCCTCGATCATCACGAGGCCGAAGGTGTCGGTGCGGCTGGGGAATACGAGGACATCGGCTGCGGCATAGGCGCTGGCCAGCGCCTCGCCGAACAGCGCGCCGGTGAAGATCGCCTGGGGGTAGCGCGCCTCTAGCGCCGCGCGCGCTGGGCCTTCACCGACGATCACCTGCGTGCCACGGACGCGGCTGTCGAGAAACGCCTCGATATTCTTCTCGATCGCGACCCGCCCGACGTAAAGCTGGAGCGGGCGTGGCAGATCGCACAGCGCCGGATGGTGCGGCACGCCGGGCCGGAACGCGGCAAGGTCCACGCCGCGCCCCCAATGCCGAACCTGAGTGAGGCCATGCGCGCGCAGGGCCTGCCGGATCGAGTCAGTCGACGCCAGGATCGCCTGAGCCGGCGCATGAAACCAGCGGATATAGTGCCACACCCACTCGGCAGGCACGCCGGCCCGCGCCTGTACATAGTCGGGAAATTGCGTGTGATAGGCCGTGGTGAACGGAAAATCGTGCTTCAAGCACCAGCGGCGTGCAGCGACGCACACCGGCCCTTCCGTCGCGAGATGCACGGCATCCGGTGCAAAATCGTCAAGCAGGTCGCCGATCGTCCGGCTGCGCACCATGGCGAGCCGAATTTCGGGGTAGGTCGGGCACGGCACCGAGCGAAAGCGGTCGGGCGAAATGATCAGCAACCGGTGCCCCTGCGCCCTGAGCACGCCGCTTACCGCCTGAAGCGTGCGCACGACGCCGTTGACCTGCGGCTCCCAAGCGTCGGTGACGATCGCGATCCGCATGGCTGCTGCGTGCGTCACGAGCCGACCCTCATGCCGCTGCCAATGCGGGCAGTGCGTCCTGCTGGCGCTCACGCGCGGCGATCTCGTCCGCCCAGTGCAGGATTTCCATTCGCCCGTCGCCGTGCTCGACCAGCGCGGTGCAACCCTCGACCCAGTCGCCGTCGTTATAATAGTCGATCCCGTCGATCGTGCGCATCCCCGCCGTATGGATGTGCCCGGCGATCACGCCATCCACACCGCGCGCGGCGGCTTCCCTGGCGACGATCTCCTCAAACCCACAGACGAACTCGACCGCATTCTTGACCTTCTGCTTGGCATGCTTGCTGAGCGACCAATAAGGCAGGCCGCGCCAGCGACGATAACGGTTGCACCAGCGATTGAGTGCCATGACTGCGGTGTATGCAGCGTCGCCGACATGCGCGAGCCAGCGGTGCGACAGCGTGATCGCATCGAATTCGTCGCCGTGCAGCACCAGCAGCCGCCGGCCATCGGCGGTGGTGTGGATCGCCTGACGCTTGATCTCGACGCCACCGAAGTTCAGCCCGCTGAACTGCCGGAAGATCTCGTCATGATTGCCGGGGATATAGACGACCCTCGCGCCGCGCTTGGCACGCTTGAGCAGCCGCCAGACGATGTCGTTGTGCGCGGCCGGCCAGTAGAACCGCTTCCTGAGTTGCCAGCCATCGATGATGTCGCCGACCAGATAGATCGTCTCGCTGTCGACATGATCCAGGAAGTCGATCAGCATCTCGGCATTGCAGCCGCGCGTACCCAGATGCACGTCGCTGATCCAGATGGTGCGATACTGCCGACGCCCGCAATCATCACGTTCCGGGATGGCCGGCTCGACTGCGGCAAAGCCGGAAAGGTCGATAAATGGAAACCGGGTGATCGTGCCCATCTGCGCCCCGCAATTGCTTGCCCGCAGCGACATATGGCGGCGAGTTGTTACACTTCGCCGGGTGGCGGCGTCACGCCGATGTCACGCATCGATGCCAATGCAACCCTCCTGCCGCTCGACCCGCGCAATCCACGCCTGTACGGCGGGAAACTCGGCGAGGGCGAACCCGCCATCTTCGGCAACATGGGTATAGGCATATTCGTGAAGGACCAGGTCAGTCACGCGACCGCCAGTACGATCTTGCCCATGTGCGTCCCCGCCTCCATCCGCCGGTGCGCTTCGGCAGCCTCGGACAGCGGAAAGACCTTGTCGATGACCGGCTTCAGCCGGCCCGCTTCGACATGCGGCCAGACCTGCCGCGTCAATTCGTCCGCGACCAGCGACTTGAACGCCACGTCACGTGCGCGGAGCGTCGACCCGGTGAGCGTCAGGCGCCGGCGCATGATCTCGAACACCGGTACGGTCGCCATGGCGCCGCCTTGTACCGCGATCGAGACGTGGCGGCCGTCATCGGCCATGCACTTCATGTTGCGCGCGACATAGTCGCCGCCCACCATGTCGAGTACGACATCGACGCCACGCCCTTCGGTCAGGTCCTTCACCCGACCGACGAAATCCTCGCTCTTGTAGTTGATCGCGTGGTCGGCACCATGCGCCAGGCACGCCGCAACCTTCTCGTCGCTGCCGGCAGTGACGATCACCGTCACTCCGAACAGCTTGCACAGCGAAATCGCCATTGTGCCGATGCCGCTCGTCCCGCCATGGACCAGCGCGACGTCGCCCTCGCTGGCGTAGCCGCGCTCGAACAAATTGGTCCAAACGGTAAACAGCGTCTCGGGCATTGCCGCGGCTTCGACCATGGTCAGGGCGTCGGGCACTGGCAGGCATTGGCCGAGCGGCGCCACGGCATATTCGGCATAGCCGCCCCCGGCGATCAGCGCGCACATCGGCTGGCCGATCAATTCTGCCGGGACGCCGTCGCCCACGGCCACGACCTCACCGGCGATCTCCAGCCCCAGGATCGAGGTGGTTCCCGGCGGCGGCGGGTAGCCGCCCATGCGCTGCAGCACGTCGGGCCGATTGACCCCCCCCGCGACGACGCGGATCAGCACTTCGTCAGGGCCGGGACTTGGAACAGGTCGCTGCGCCGCGACCAGCACCTCCGGTCCGCCGGGCGAATCGGGATCGATCGCTCGCATCGTTTCAGGCAGCGTCATCAAATCCCCCGTTTTGCGCCAAGGTGTTATTGACATCGACTGGCCGAGGGTCAACGTTCCATCGCAATGGAACTGGACGATCTTCCCCGCCGGAAAGACGACCCTGCCGCCTTGCTCGGCAAACAGGACCTCGACCCTTTTTCGGTCGAGGAACTCGATGCGCGGATCGCGCTGCTCGAAGCCGAGATTGGGCGCTGCCGACAAAAGAAAGAACGCGCGGTTCATCACCGCGCAAGCGCCGATTCGCTATTCAAGCGATGAGCGCAGCACCGGAGCCGGGCGCCACGCCTTCCGCTCCGGTGCGAACGCCGCTGCCATTGCAGCAGAGGGCCGCACTTCCAACATTGGAAAAGACGGGCCGGCACCCAGCCACGATTTTCTGGTGCGGGTGTAACCTTACGGTCCGACTGGAGTTGATCCCGAATGCCTAGTTTCGCTTCCGCCCTCGAATCCACCCTGCACCGCGCGCTGGAAGCCGCTTCCTCGCGCCGCCACGAATATGCGACCCTCGAACATCTGCTGCTCGCGCTCGTCGATGACGAACATGCCAGCAAGGTAATGAGTGCGTGCGGCGTGGAGCTGGGCGAACTCAAGAACACCGTCGCGCACTATCTCGATACCGAGCTTCAGGCGCTGCGCGTCGATCAGCAAACCGACCCCTCGCCGACCAGCGGCTTCCAGCGTGTGGTTCAGCGCGCGATCCTGCACGTCCAGTCCTCCGGCCGCGACGAAGTGACCGGCGCAAACGTGCTGGTCGCGCTGTTCAGCGAGCGCGAGAGCTATGCCGTCTATTTCCTGCAGCAGCAGGATATGAGCCGCCTGGATGCCGTCAGCTTCATCAGCCACGGGGTCGGCAAGGGCGCGGCCCCAACCGAAGCCTCGACACCCAAGGGTGCCGAAGAAGAAAAGCCCGCAAAGGCGGATGCAGGCAAGAAGGGCGAGAGTGCACTCAAGCAGTTCACCGTCGATCTGAACGAGAAGGCGAAGGCCGGCAAGGTCGATCCGCTGATCGGGCGCGGACCAGAAGTGGATCGCACCGTGCAGATCCTGTGCCGCCGCAGCAAGAACAACCCGCTCTATGTCGGCGATCCGGGTGTCGGCAAGACGGCGATCGCCGAGGGTCTGGCCCGCAAGATCGTCGAGGGCGACGTGCCCGAGGTGCTCAAGGAAGCCGTCATCTACTCGCTCGACATGGGCGCACTGCTGGCCGGCACACGCTATCGCGGCGATTTCGAGGAGCGGCTGAAGCAGGTCGTGTCCGAACTTGAGAAGCTGCCGCACGCCGTCCTGTTCATCGACGAGATTCACACGGTGATCGGTGCCGGCGCGACCAGCGGCGGCGCGATGGATGCGTCGAACCTGCTCAAGCCCGCGCTGTCAGGCGGCTCGATCCGCTGCATCGGCTCGACCACCTACAAGGAATTCCGCAACCACTTCGAAAAGGACCGCGCGTTGCTGCGCCGGTTCCAAAAGATCGACGTCAACGAGCCGACGATCGAGGATACGGTAAAGATCCTGGCCGGCCTGCGCACGGCGTTCGAAGATCACCATTCGGTCAAGTACACGCCGGACGCGATCAAGTCGGCAGTCGAACTGTCGGCCCGCTACATCAATGACCGCAAGCTGCCGGACAAGGCGATCGACGTGATCGACGAGGTCGGCGCGATGCAGATGCTGGTGCCGCCGGCGAAGCGCAAGAAGACGATCACCGCCAAGGAGATCGAGGCGGTCATCGCGACCATGGCGCGCATTCCGCCAAAGACGGTATCGGCCGACGACACGCGTGTGCTGGCGGGACTGGAAACCGACCTCAAGCGCGTCGTGTTCGGGCAGGATAAGGCGATCGAGGTGCTGTCCAGCGCGATCAAGCTGTCGCGCGCGGGGCTGCGCGATCCCAGCAAGCCGATCGGCAACTATCTGTTCAGCGGGCCCACGGGCGTCGGCAAGACCGAAGTCGCCAAGCAGCTGGCCGAGATCATGGGCATCCCGCTTCAGCGCTTTGACATGTCGGAATATATGGAGCGGCACAGCGTATCGCGCCTGATCGGTGCGCCTCCGGGCTATGTCGGGTACGATCAGGGCGGCCTGCTGACCGATGCGGTCGATCAGAACCCGCACAGCGTGCTGCTGCTGGACGAGGTCGAGAAGGCGCATCCCGATCTGTTCAACATCCTGCTTCAGGTGATGGATAACGGCAAGCTGACCGACCACCACGGCAAGACCGTCGATTTCAGGAACACGATCCTGATCATGACCACTAACGCCGGCGCGTCGGACATGGCGCGCGAGAGTATCGGTTTCGGCGAGCTGAGCCGCGACGACGTTCAGGAAGAGGCGGTGAAGAAGCTGTTCACGCCGGAATTCCGCAATCGTCTCGATGCGATCGTGCCCTTCGACTATCTGCCGCCCAAGGTGGTGGAGCGTGTCGTCGACAAGTTCATCCTCCAGCTCGAGCTTCAGCTGGCCGACCGCGGCGTCCATATCAACCTGGACGACGAAGCGAAGGCGTGGCTGACCGAGCGCGGCTATGACAAGCTGTATGGCGCGCGCCCGATGGGCCGACTGATCCAGGAGAAGATCAAGCAGCCGCTGGCCGAGGAACTGCTGTTCGGCAAGCTGGTGCATGGCGGCGAGGTCGAGGTGAAGCTGAAGGATGGCGGGCTCAACTTCGCCATCGTCCCGGCAGCGCCCAAGCGGCCCAAGAAGGGCGGTGGCAAGAAGGCGGTGGCGGCCAAGGCCTGAGCGGGATCCGCGCCATGATTTCGAGGGGGCGGGCCGATCGGTCCGCCCTTTTCTTAAGAGCTGAACAAGCCCCAGTATGCGCTCATTACGAGTGTGTTACATCGACCGATCAACCTCGCGTTTACCAGTTGTTCGCTTCCGCTTCCTAGACCGCGCTCATGCGAGCGACGCTCATTCTCTGGCTGATGAAGGCCGTAGCTTTCGTCACGATGCTGACTGGGATGCCGGCGGCGCAAGCATCGGGCTATGGCGCGGGTCAGGTCGGGCGTCCCCTGGCGGTCTGTACCCTTGCCGCGCAGCCGGGTGACCAAGCCAGCCAGTTGATGCGTCAGCCCGACCGGTTCGATTGCACCACCCAGCAACGCGACCTCGGGCCCGGCACCTTTTGGGCGATTTCGGCGCCGATCGGTCAACGATCGAGCGTCGAGACCCCGTTGACCTTGCGCATGAGCAGCCTGTGGCAGGACGGCGTCGATCTCTACGTTCTGTATGCCGACGGCCATGTCGCCGTAATGCGCGACCGCCACACCACTTATTCACGACGCATCCAGCTAGGCGCGATCGTCGAATACCCCCTGCCCCCGCGCGCCGCGCCGGTCGAGCGGCTGCTGTGGCATGTCGAGGGAGCGGCCAATCTACGCGGCATCGTCGTCGGCGCCCGGATCGCCACAGCCCAGCAAAGTGCGCGATCGAACCTGGCGATGGCAGCGATCTACGCGGGGTTTGCCGGTCTCGCCATCGCGCTCATGATCTACAATCTCGCGCTATGGGCCTCGCTGCGATATCCGTTTCAGCTCGCCTATTGCGTGATGATGCTGATGCTCATCTGCTATGCAGCGACTTCATCAGGTGCGCTGGCTTGGGCGTTTCCAGGCATCGACAACCATCTCAGGCTGCGGCTCAACTATCTGCTGCTGACCTATGCCTGCGCTGCGGCGCTGCTGTTTGCGCGCGCATTTTTCGAGGAACATGTATTTGGTCGGCGATTGCGGCTGGCGATTCAGCTCACCGTCGCTGCGCTGGTAACCGTCGGCACCGCGTTCGTGCTGATCGCGCCGTCCGGCGTGCGCTATGCCGATCCGGTCTTCAGCAGCGTGTTCCTTGGCGTGCTGATTACGGTCAGCGCGACGCTGTGGCGAGCATGGCGGTCGCGTTCCAATTATCTCTGGATATTCGCCATCGCTTGGGCGCTGCCGATCTTTGCCGCCAGCGTTCGCGTCTTTGCCAATCTCGGTTGGATCGAATGGCATTTCTGGGTCGATAATTCGACGATCCTCGCAATGGGCACCGAGGCGCTGATATCCTCCATCGCCATCGCCTACCGGATCCGGCTGCTCAGCCGCGAGCGGGACGAGGCGATCGCGGCCGAGACTGTGGCGCGCCGGCTTGCCGACACCGATCCGCTTACCGGACTGCTCAATCGTCGGGCCTTCCTTGCCGCAGCGATCGGTCGGCAAGGCCCGCAGACGCTGCTGCTCCTCGACCTCGACCATTTCAAGCAGGTCAACGATACGCTTGGTCATGATGGCGGAGACGAGGTGCTGCGCGTCGTCGCACGCAGCCTGCGTAATCTTGCCCCGCGCGGCGCGCTGGTGGCGCGTGTCGGCGGTGAGGAATTCGCCATGATCTGCGGGATCGGCGCGTCGCTCGATCCGAATGCCCTGCTCGTCCGCCTGCGCGCCACGCGCATGCCCTTTGACCTGCGCGTCACTGCGAGCGTCGGCACCGCTACTGGTCCGTTGCTCGACGAACCGGACTGGAAGGCGCTTTACCGCGCGGCAGATGCGGCGCTGTTTGCGGCAAAGGCGGCAGGCCGCGACCGCGTCCGTGCCGCGCCGATCGCCGCCTGATCGCGCTTTATCGCAGTTCAGTTGCGGTTCAGCGAGTGGAAGCGTAATGAGTTTTGCATCGGGAGGCGTTGATGAGCAGCTTGCAAAGGCGCAGGGTGATGTTGGGATGCGGCGCGATTGCGCTGGCTGGAGCGCTCGCCGTCTCCGACCCGATCGCCGATATCCGTCTGACGCATGATACCGCGCCCAGCACGATCAGCAGGTTCGAGGCGAAAATCGACCTTGGCCTGGTCGCCTTTTCATTCCTGCACAGCTGGAAGCGCGTCCTGCGCTGATTGACAGCTGGAGGCGCTTGCTTACACTCGTGTAAATGAGCAATCCTGAGCAGGCCTGGCGCACCGCCTATCGTCACCCCGGCCCGTGGGACCAGCATCTGCCGCCACTGTCGATGGCGGCAGCGTTCGACGAATCCGCCAAGCGGATGGGCCCTGCCCCGCTGCTCGACTTTTTGGGTCGGCATTACAGCTATGCCGAGACACTGGACGGCGCGAACCGCGTGGCGTGCGGACTGGCTGCGCTCGGCTACGGCCCTGGCGACCGTATTGGGCTGTTCCTGCCCAACGTCCCGCACTATGTCGCTGCCTATTACGGCATCCTCAAGCTCGGCGCGACCGTGGTCAATTTCTCGCCGCTCTATTCGGTCGAGGAACTGCGCGCGCAAGTCGAGGATTCGGGCACGCGGCTGCTGTTCACGCTCAGCGCTACCGCGTTGTTGCCAACAGCGCTCAAGGTGCTTGAGGCAAGCAGTCTGGAACGGCTTGTCGTCGGGTCCGTCGCCGGCGCGCTGCCGGCGGCCAAGTCGCTGCTCTACCGTATGTTCAAGGGCAGGGAGGTTGCGGAAAGGCCGAAGGATCCGCGTATCCTTGCCTTCTCGCAACTGATCGCGAACGACGGCACCTGCACCACGCCGCATATCGACCCCGAAAAGCATCTCGCGCTGATCCAATATACCGGCGGCACGACCGGTGTGCCGAAGGGCGCGATGCTGACGCATCAGAACCTGAGCGCGAATGCGCGACAGGTCGCGCGGCTCGACCCCGATGTCGGCACCACGCATGACAAGGTGCTGGGCGTACTCCCTTTCTTCCATGTCTTTGCCAACACCTGCGTGCTGAACCGCACCGTCATCACGGGCGGCGAGATCGTGATGCTGCCGCGGTTCGACGGGGCACAGGCGCTGGATGCGATCAACCGCACGCGGCCGCAGGCGCTGCCGGGCGTGCCGACCATGTTCCAGGCGCTGCTCGATCATCCCAAGATGGCCAAGACGGACTGGTCCAGCGTCAAATACTGCATCTCCGGCGGGGCGCCGCTACCCGCCGAGCTAAAGGCGCGGTTCGAGGCTGCAACCGGCGCGCGGCTGCTTGAAGGCTATGGCCTGTCCGAAAGCTCGGGCGTGGTCTCTGCCAACCCCTATCAGGCCGAGGGCAAGGCGGGCACAATCGGCCAGCCGATCATCGCCACCCGCGTGCGGTTGGTGGACAAGGAAGACCCGCGCCAGCCTGCAGCGGACGGCGAGCCGGGCGAGATCGTGCTTGCCGGCCCGCAGATCATGCAGGGTTATTGGGACCGTCCCGAGACCGACGACAGCACCTTCTGCATCGACGCTGCGGGCGGGCGCTGGCTGCGCACGGGCGATGTCGGCCAGATCGACGAAGACGGCTTCATCCGCATCGTCGATCGCCTGAAGGACATGATCGCGGTTGGCGGGTTCAAGGTATTTCCCAAGCATATCGAGGACGTGCTGTACCGCCACCCGGCGGTGAAGGAGACGCTGGTCGTCGGCATGCCGGACCCCTATCGCGGCGAAGTCCCGCGCGCCTATGTCGCGCTGAACGAGGATGCCGAGCCGATCACGGGCGAGGCGCTGCACACGTGGCTGAACCCGCAACTGGGCAAGCACGAGCGGGTGGACGCGGTCGTGATCCGTGACAAGCTGCCCAAGACGATGATCGGCAAGCTTAGCCGTAAGGATTTGCTGCTGGAGATCGCGGCGCAGGGTTAGTCCGCCAGCATTACCGCCTTCAGGTTCATGAACTCGTGGAGCCCCCAAGGGCCGAGTTCGCGGCCATGGCCCGAGCGCTTGACGCCGCCGAACGGCGCTTCGGGAGTGGAAGCCAGCATCTGGTTCACTGCGATCATGCCGGCGTCGATATCGCGGACGAACCGTTCGATCTCGGCCTGATCCTGCGACCACACGCTCGACCCCAGCCCGAATGGAACATTGTTCGCTAGATCGATCGCCGCATCGATGCCTTCCGCGCGGAACACCATCGCAACGGGGCCGAAAATCTCTTCCTGTGCAAAGTCAGCATCGGGATCGACACCGGTCAGCACGCCTGCCGTCATCCATGCGCCATCGCGCTCGATCTTCTCGCCGCCGATCAATGTTGCGCCGTCCGCCTGCGCCCGCTCAAGCTGCTCAAGCACCGTATCGCGCTGCTCGACGCTCGACAGCGGTCCCAGTTCCACCCCATCCACCATCGGATCGCCGATCTTCACCGCGGCCATCGCGCGGGTAAACTGATCGAGGAACGCGTCATACACGTCGGTATGCACGATCATCCGCTTGGCGCAGATGCAGCTTTGCCCGGCATTCTGTACGCGCGCCTTGACCGCCGTCTTTACCGCCGCGTCGAGGTCGGCGGATGGCATGACGATGAACGGATCGGAGCCGCCCAGTTCGAGCACCACTTTCTTCAGCGCCTTGCCCGCCGCCTGTGCGACCTGTGCGCCCGCCCCTTCGCTGCCGGTCAGGGTTACCGCCGCCACGCGCTTGTCGCCGATGATCCTCGCCACCTTGTCCGATTTGATCGGCAGATTCTGGAACAGACCATCGGGCGCACCCGCCGCTTGCACCATTTGCTGGATCAGCGCGGCGCAGCCTTGCGTAAGCGAGGCGTGTTTGAGCAGCCCGACATTGCCGGCCAGGATCGTGGGAGCGAGCCAGCGCACCACCTGCCAATAGGGGAAGTTCCACGGCATGATGGCCAGGATCGGCCCGAGCGGCTGCCATTGGGCGGTCGCGCGGCCGCTCGATGTCGCCACCTCTACGGGCGCAAGGAACGCCGGCCCATGTTCGGCATAATAGCGGAAACCGGCCGCGCACTTCTCGACTTCGGCGACGGCAGAGGCGAGCGTCTTGCCCATCTCGCGGACCGCGGTCTCCGCCAGATGCTGCTTGTCACCCTCGAACCGGTCGGCAATGCCGTGCAACAGTTCGATCCGCGTGTCGATCGGGCTAACGCGCCAGCTGCGGAACGCCATCGCCGCGCGTTTGATCGCTGCCTCGACACCCTCCTCGTCGAGCGGCTCGAACGTTTGGCCGGATTGGCCAGTGGCCGGATTGATGCTCGTGAACATGGTTTTCTCCGCTCCGCGCAACGATGCCCGGCGGAAGTACGGGCGCGCCATGCGGGGAATAGCGGGAGGTTGAATTGGTTCCACCCGCAGCGCATAGCGCGGCTATGACCGATCAGTCCGATTCAACAGCCCTCTCGTTCGAAGACGCGCTCAGGCAACTCGAGCAGATTGTCGGTCGGCTGGAGAGCGGCGACGTGCCGCTCGACCAGGCGATCAGCCTGTACGAGCAGGGCGATTCGTTGCGCAAGCTGTGCCAGGCGCGGCTTGATGCGGCACAGGCGCGGATCGAGCAGGTTCGCACCGATGCCAGCGGAAACGTCACCGGCACCACGCCGTTCGCTGCGGCATGAGTCACGCGGTGGCCGACGCTTCGCTCAACCTGAAAACCGCACTGCGCGACGTCGCGGTCGAGGTCGACCGCCAGTTCGACCTGCTGCTGCAAGTCCCCGCTGACCCGCGCGCGCGCCTTTATGAAGCGATGCGACATGCCGCCATTGGCGGCGGCAAGCGGCTGCGGCCGCTGCTGACCTTTGCCACGGCGCAGCTGTTCGGCGTCGATCGCCTGTGCACCGCGCGCGCGGCGACGGCGATCGAATGCATTCATGTCTATTCGCTGATCCACGACGATCTGCCCGCGATGGACGACGACGATCTGCGCCGCGGCAAGCCGACGGTGCACAAGGCGTTCGATGAAGCGACCGCGATCCTGGCAGGCGATTGCCTGCATGCGCTGGCGTTCGAGCTGCTGGCCGATTCGGCGACTCACGCCGACCCCTTTGTACGCGCGGAGTTGATTGCCGACCTCGCCCGTGCCGCCGGTCCGGCCGGCATGGCCGGTGGGCAGATGATGGATCTGGCAGCGGAAGGATCGAGCTTCGACCTCGCTACCGTCACCCGCCTTCAAGCGCTCAAGACCGGCGCGCTGATCGCCTGTTCGGTCGAGGCGGGCGCAATCCTTGGCCGTGTTCCGGTCGAGGGTCGGACCGGGCTGCGGGGTTATGCTCGCCACATCGGCTTAGCCTTCCAGATTGCCGACGACATCCTCGACGTCGAAGGTGACGAGGCGGCCGTCGGCAAGCAGCTGCGCAAGGACCAGGCAGCAGGCAAGGAAACCTTCCTCACGCTGCTCGGCCTCGACCGGGCGCGCGAACAGGCGCGGTTGCTGGTCGATCAGGCGATCGACCACCTGCGCCAGTTCGGGTCCGAAGCCGACCTGCTGCGCGACATCGCTCGGTACACGCTCGAGCGGGATCGCTGAACCTTTTCACGGGGGGCAAACGCATGACTATCCGCACCGGCGTCTATCCCGGCACTTTCGATCCGATCACGCTCGGCCATATGGATATCATCCGGCGCGGCGCAAAGCTGGTCGACCGGCTCGTCATCGGCGTGACCACCAATCCGTCGAAGAACCCGATGTTCAGCGTCGACGAGCGCATGGCGATGGTCGAGCGCGAGGTCGCGGGGATCGAAGGCGAGATCCAGGTCGTGAGCTTCGATTCGCTGCTGATGGACTTTGCCGAACGCCAGGGCGCGAGCATGATCGTGCGCGGCCTGCGGGCCGTGGCGGACTTCGAATACGAGTATCAGATGGCCGGCATGAACCAGCAATTGAACAGCCGCATCGAAACCGTCTTCCTTATGGCGGACGTCTCGCTCCAGCCGATTGCCAGCCGGCTCGTCAAGGAAATCGCCATCTATGGCGGCGAGATTCGCAAGTTCGTCAGCGCCGCCGTGCGCGACGAGGTGGCGGCGCGGATCGAAGTGATCGGGCGCAAGGGCAGCTGAACCCCGCGCTGCGGCGTCGGCAGTGCCAGATCGAGCGACGCCGCATTTTTGCCACCCGCCGCATTCATTTTGCGGCAATGAGCGAATTGCTCTAAGCGGCTGCTTGCTTCCTTCCGGTGGGGACCTTGATGCGTTTTGTTGCCTTTATGCTCGCGCTTGCGGGATCGCTGTTCGCGCTGCCAGCCAGCGCCCAGATCGTGCCCGGCCCGGCCGGCCGTGCGACGCCGCCCGCAACGACGGACAAGGCCAATCTGTGGCTGCTCGATCTGTCGACGGGCGGCCGCGTCACCATTTGGCTGCGCCCCGATGTTGCGCCCAAGGCAGTCGAGCGGATCAAGGAACTGACGCGCCGCAAATTCTATGACGGGCTGCTGTTCCATCGGGTGATCGAAGGCTTCATGGCGCAGGGCGGAGATCCCAAGGGCGACGGGACGGGCGGTTCGGACCTTCCCGATCTGCAAAAGGAGTTCAACTATCTGCCGCACGTGCGCGGCGCGGTCTCGTCGGCACGCGCGCAAAGCGAGGACAGCGCCAACAGCCAGTTCTTCATCATGTTCGCGCCCCGGCTTCAACTGGACCAGAAATATACCGTCTTCGGGCGGGTGATCGACGGCATGGCCTATGTCGATGCCATCCCGCGCGGCGAGCCACCTGCCAACCCGGCCCGCATCCTCCGCGCCTATATCGCCGAGGATAATCCGCCCCCCTATACGCCGGCACCGGCGGCCGCCCCTGCCCCCGCTCTGGACGCACCGGCTGCACTGCCGCCAGGCCCGGGCAAGCCTGCGGCGCCTGCCAAGAAGCCGGCGCCGGCGAAGAAGTAAGGAGCGGCCCCGCACGATCGGGCCGAGCAGCGATGAACGTCGATCTGTTCGATTTCGAACTGCCGCCGGAGCGCATCGCCCTGCGGCCGGCCTCGCCGCGCGACGCCGCGCGCCTGCTGCTGCTGGACGGCGAACGGACCGAGGATCGGATTGTCCGTGACCTGCCCACGCTGTTGAGGGCCGGCGACTTGCTGGTCTTCAACGATACGCGCGTCATCCCCGCTCAGCTCGAGGGCAGGCGCGGCGCGCGTGAGGGGAGCGAGGATGCCGGGTCCGGGGCGAAGATCGGCGCGACGCTGCACAAGCGTGAGGGCCCGCGCGACTGGATCGCCTTCATCCGCAATGCCAAGCGGCTGCGCGTGAGCGACGTGATCGACTTCGGCAACGATGTCAGGGCTGTCGCCGAAGCGCGCCATGCGGACGGCAGCTTCACGCTGCATTTTCCAGGCGACGAGCCAGTCGAACTGCTGCTGCAACGGGCCGGCCACATGCCGCTCCCGCCCTATATTGCGGCCAAGCGCCCGACCGACGCGCGCGATGCCGATGATTACCAGACGATGTTCGCGAACGAGCCGGGTGCAGTCGCGGCACCGACCGCCGCGCTGCACTTCACGCCCGAACTGATCGCGGCGCTGGATGCCGCCGGCATCGGTCACACCACCCTGACCCTTCATGTCGGCGCGGGTACCTTCCTGCCGGTCAAGGCAGAAGATACCGACGACCATCGCATGCACGCCGAATGGGGGCGAATCGATGCCGACACCGCGGACCGGCTGAACGCCGTTCGGGCCGGCGGCGGACGCGTGATCGCAGTCGGCACGACCAGCCTGCGCCTGATCGAGAGTGCGGCAGGAGAAGATGGGCTCGTTCGGCCGTTCGAAGGCGACACGTCGATCTTCATCACGCCTGGCTACCGCTTCCGCGGGATCGACGGGCTCATCAGCAATTTCCACCTGCCGCGCTCGACCTTGTTCATGCTGGTATCGGCGCTGATGGGGCTGGAGCGGATGCAGGCGGCTTACGCCCATGCGATCGCGAGTGACTACCGTTTCTACTCGTATGGCGACGCTTCGCTGCTACTGCCGTAAGTGCGCCAATTCTATCGGCCGCGGCTGATATGGTCGACGACGTAGCGGCTGAGGCGCTGGCTGAAATGCACCCCGGCGCCGCGTTCGTCGCTCCAGCGCACGGTTCCGCGGATCGGCGCAAGACCGGAGAAGTGGATCCATAGCGGATCCCCCTCGGCAAAGCCCATGCTCTTGAGATTGCACCCGGCGCAGGAGAGGTCGGTGACCTCCACTCGCTTTCCGGACGAGAATTTGACGCCGCGCACCTGAGCATGGATCGCAACCGGCGCGCGCATTTCGTTGCGCCGCTCGGCCCACGACGGCACGACGTTCGTCACCATCGTGCGCTTCCGTGGCCACCGTGCCGGGCAGCACAGCTCAAGCCTCGCATATCGCGATCTCCTCGTTCCCGGGATTGTAGACTTTCGACAAATCGCGATCGTCGCGCACGGCCAGCGCTGCGCTTTCGCGGACGGTTTCCTGCGGCGCGAAGGTCTTCGAGATTGCCGGGGTATAGGTATAGGCCACTTCCACGAACATCACCGGCACCTTGTCCGTCGCCACGACCAGCTCGCCCGGTCGCCCCATGCCCTTGAAGGCGTTGCCGTTCTTGCCATCGCCCTCTTTGCCGTAGGAGGAAGGATAGTTGGCCGCACCGAAGCAGCGCTGCCAATGGATCCACTGGCCACCACCTGAATTGGTCTCCAGGCTGGACAGGATGATCGTGCCGTTTCGCTCGACGTCCAGGGCTGCGCTTTGCAGCTTTGCACCGAGCAGAAGATCGTTGATCTGCGTCTCGGTGATCGGCACGCTCGTCATCACGCTCTCGACGCCGATGCGGCTGGCGTTGTCGGCGACCTGTAGCGCAAGCTGACTGACGCGTTGCCGTACGATCAGGTAGTTGGCGAGTTCGATGCCGTAGAGCACGAGCACGAGCAACACGGGAACGCATAGCGCGAATTCGACGATCGCGACGGCCCGCCTGTCGTGAAGCAGCCCCGAGCCCGGACGGCGCAGCGGCGAACGGATCACGGGCAATTCCGCTGCGGCGCCGCAGCCTGTTCGGTCGAGGGCTGATTGCGGAGCAGCGTGCTCGAGGTCAGCTGCACTTCCTTCCCGAACGGAAACAACGGCCCCACGATCATGCGATCATACTTCACCGTCGCCTCGAACAGCACGACGTCCTTCGCCCCCTCTGGCCCCTTGTTGGACGCGTCCTTGTCCCACGACCCGCTGTTGTTGGCATCGACATAGGGTTCGTTATTGTCGCAGATGCCGTTGCCGTTGGTGTCGACATATTCCTCGGGCCGTCCAACGTTGCGATAGTCGTGATACGCCTTTGTCACGAAGGTGATGGTCGGCTTGGCCACCAGCGTCTTGACCGCGTTCGTGACACCGGCCTGAAGCGCGATCCGCGCGTCGACATTGGCGGAGCCTTCGAGCGCGAGATCGCGCCCCGCCTTCTGCATCTGGCCGGTCAGCACCGATTGCACGTACATCGTGTGACCGATCTCAAGCCCACCGCAGATGATCAGGAACAGGACTGGGCTGAGGATCGCGAACTCGATCGTGCTGACGCCACGCGCATCCCGCCGAAAAGCGCGCCGAGGCATCAGTGCGTCACCCGCAGTTGCGAGATCCGCGCGGCGATCTCGGCAAAGGTCTGGCTGAGCTGAACCGAGTCGTTCGCCTGATAGGCGCGGTTCGGTGAGGCGCAGTCCCGCAGCATCTGCGTCAACGTGGTCCCGAAGGCGATCACCCATACGGTGATGTTCTTCTGCTCCTTGGCAACCTTGCAAAGTTGCAGCAGCCGGGTTTCGACGATCGCGTCCTGCGCGCTACTGGTCGGCAGCGCGGCCGAGCTGGTGCGGCGCCGGTCGAGCGCGGACAGGCCATAGGCGTCGTAATCCGAGATATTCGTTTCCGTGTCGCCGTCGGTCATGAAGATGAGGTGCCGGCTGATCGAGCCGCCATTTGGCGCGGTCGCATTTTCGGACGCGAACAGCCCCTGCGCCGACATCAGCCGCAGCCCCCACAGGAAGCCGACGTCATGATAGGTGAGCCCGGCCGGGTTCAAATTGTTGAGATAGGCATTGATGCTGTAATTGGTCAGTTCGGCCAGCTTCATCGCAGGCGACGGACAGGCTGCGCGATCGTTCGGATAGGACGACAGGTTGATGTAGTTGCTCGTCGTCCGCACGGTCGCCGTGTTCCACCCGGTCGGGTTGGTATAGTTGCCGACCGCGCGCGCATAGACCAAAGCGGGAATGGCCGGCCGCCATTGCGTGCGCGGGTCCCCCGGGTTGGGCACCAGGTCGACATCGAGATCATAGGCAGGCTGGCTGTCATTGGGCGAACTGGTCTGACGCTCTTCGATGCAGGCGCCAGTCGTGCCAGGCCAGCTGATCGTCCGGTTCGCATGGTTGTTGCCGATCTGCGCGACAAAGCTGCCGCCGCTCACCAGCCCGGTCGCCAGCGAGCCTTTCAGGCCCGCGACATTGTAGGCAACCGGCTTGTAATACCAGAAATAGTTCTTGTTGATCCCCGTCTGACCCGCATTTGGGTTCGGTTTCTCCGTCGCCACGCGACTCTGCTTGTAATTCGTATATCGAGTCTCGGTCAGCGTGCAGACGCCATTCGACAGGGCGGCGGAATAGTTACTGCCATTGATCGTCTGAGTTTGAGTCCAAGTCTTCCACAGATCGCCGTTCGGTTGTGTCGTCTCGACGGGGGTCGTGTTCTCGGTCGTCGTCTTGGACGTATTGCCCGGCGCGACACAACTTTCGGACGGCAATGTGCTCTTGAGCGTCTCGACCATACCCGATAGCTTCGTCCACCCGGTATAGGTTGTGGTCCTCGCGCCCTGCGCGCCGGACGCCGTCTCCGTATATTCGCCCTTCTCCCGCGACTGATAGGTCCAGCTGTCGACCATCCAGTCGCGCTTCAGCAGCATCCCCACGTTGACGGTCGAGGAATAGGGCACGAAGCCATAGCGCACGCGCACGCCGCCCATCTTCGCCTTGTCCAGCGTGGAATAGAAATCCACCACGGCCTTGCGCAGCACCTTGATCCGCGGCTGGCTGTCGCCGGGATTGGTTTCGCCCATCGATAGCGTGGTATCGAGGACGAACATGATGTCGCTGTTCGGCAGCTGCAGCTGCGCTTCGCATTGCACCTGAATGTCCACGGCCGGCTGCCTGAACGCGGACATGACGGTCATCGGCACCGTCGCATTGGCGGTCGCGCGAACGATCATGTCGTTGCTGACCTTATACTGGATGGTCGAGTTGCGACTGCCGTAACGTCCCGCATTGAAGTTCGCGATGAAGAAGCGATTCGCCGCAGCTTCGGATTCCTTGTCGAAATCCGATCCCGTCATCGATCGCCGGCCAGCCAGAACGGCGGCGTCGCAGGCCTGCTGCAAGCGCGACTTGACGAGATATTCGCGGCTGACGTCCATTGCGCCGCCAACCATTGCCATCAATGGAAACAGCGCGAACGCGAACAGCATGAGTGTGTTGCCCCGACGGTCGGGCGCCAGCTGCTTCAACAGTGCGATCATACGGCCAGTCATGGAAGTCCCCCATGAAGCTGGATGCCATACATTGCTTAACCAACCGCTAAGGCGGCACTTTGCTGCCTAATCCCAAATCATCTTCGTGATCGTTTCGGCCGGATACCGAATTTTTACGCCAAATGACCTATGACGCCGGCTTCAGGAGAGCGAGATGACACGCCGATCCGTCCAAGTTTTACTTATCAGTGCTGCCGCCATGTTCGCCATCGGATGCACCGCGGCGTCGGAAATCGCCCGTAGCCAGATGGTTCAGGCGCTCGCCCACGGCGACCATCCCGCAGCATTGCACCTCAGCCTGTTGCGAAGCCGCTTTGCCGTGTTGGCGATCGTGGCGATCTCCGCCGGTGCCGGCGTCATTGCCACGCTGCTTTATGTGAAGCTGATCGGCACGATCGGTCGGGCGGCAAAAGCCGCGACGCGAGCGTCGGTTCCTGGCTCGCAGTCCGTCGCTGCCGGCTAGCAGGCGGCCGGCCTAAGCCCGTCGTGCCGGATTGTCCGGCCATCGTGCCATGTCCCTGCCGTAAATTGCGGGCTATCACCGGGGCATAGCCGCATCATTCCGGGAAGCCCATGTATCACTTCATCCTGCTCGCTTCGCTGCTGGCTGCCGCGCCTGTCGCCCAGGATGTCGTGCCGGCGGGCCTCCCGGTGAAGCAGCCCCAGCCCGGTGCAGAGCCGATCCCGCTGATGATCGCCGAACCGGTCGCGATGGCAATCGCGGCGTTCGATGCAAATGGCGATGCCAGCGTCACGCGCGCAGAGTTCGACGACGGCGTTGCCCGCAGCTTTGCATCGATCGCGAAGGATGAGCCGACGATCGGCTATATCGCCTTTGGTGATTGGGCTGAGCGCTGGCTGGGGAACCGCAACGCGCTGCCCAGCCCGTTTGAAGTCGACCAGGATGGTGACAACCGGATCTCGCTGGCAGAGCTGCAGGCGCGGTTCGCGTTATTCTTCGATCGTTTCGATCGCGACAAGAACGGTGCGATCGCGCGCAGCGAACTGCTGACCGTGCGGCAGACCACGCGCCCCGGCGATCGGCCGGCCGAATCCGGCGGATCGCCCCGACAACGACGGCGGCGCTGACCGGTCGCGGCGTGCGGCGGGCCTGAGCGGATGTCCTAGCATCTCATGCCGCGCAGCCGCTAAGAAAGTTGCGATGTCCGGATCGCACCGCCACGACCATGCCGCGCACGGTCATTCACATAGCCACGGCCACAGCCACGCTCCCGCCGATTTCGGCCGCGCGTTCCTGATCGCCACCACGCTGAACCTCGCCTTCGTCTTCGTGGAGGGCGCGGCGGGGCTGTGGACCGGTTCGATGGCGCTGCTTGCCGATGCCGGACACAATCTGTCCGACGTTCTTGGCCTGCTGATCGCATGGGGCGGCGCGTCGCTGGCCAAGCGCCCCGCCTCGCGCCGGTTCACCTATGGGTTGCGCAGCTCGACCATCCTCGCCGCGCTGGGCAATGCCGTGCTGTTGCTGTTCGCCGTGGGTGCGATCGCGCTGGAAGCATCGCGGCGCTTTTCCGAGCCGCCGCCAGTTCCGGGCACGACGGTGATGATCGTTGCGGGGATCGGGATCGTCATCAACACGGTCACCGCCCTGATGTTTGCCAGCGGACGCAAGGGCGACATCAACATCCGGGGCGCCTATCTCCACATGGCGGCGGACGCAGCCGTTTCGGCGGCGGTAGTCGTGGGCGGCGCGCTGATCCTGTGGACCGGACAGGCGTGGATCGACCCGGCGCTGAGCCTGATCATCGTTGCGGTGATCCTGTGGAGCACATGGGGCCTGCTGCGCGATTCGGTTACGATGGCGCTCAACGCCGTGCCGCCGGGAATCAATGCCGAGAAGGTGGAGGCGACGCTCGGCACCCTGCCGGGTGTAACGCGCGTACATGACCTGCACATCTGGCCGATGAGCACGACGGAAGTCGCGCTGACCGCACATCTGCTCATGCCCGGGGGGCACCCGGGCGACGCGTTCCTGCGCGATGCGGAGCATCGGCTGGAGCATGATTATGGCATCGGGCACGCGACGCTGCAGATCGAACTGGGCGATGACGATCCCTGTGGGCTGCACCACGGCCATTGAGGCCTGCCGCGATCAGCCGAAATGCACGGCGAGCCAGACGGTCGGCCGATCGGGATCGGTCCGCGTGACCCAATGCCGCGTACGCGCCGGGATCATCAGATGATCGCCCGGTGCCAGCGCCGCCTCCTCGCTCCCCTCAAGCCGGATCGCCGCGCTACCCGCCAGCAGCACGACCCACTCGTCATGCGGCTGCTCGAACGGCGCATCTTCCGGCGTGCTCTGGCCCGCTGAGACGATCCGTTCGACCCGGGCCTTGCCCACGCCGGCCAGCTGCGTGAACACCTCGCCCCGCTTGGCCGCCGGCAGGTTGGCGAGCATGTTCGCGACTTTCGGCTTGCGCAGCTTGGGCTTGGGCGGCGGCTTCGGCGCGGGTGCAGGCTTGGCCTTGACCTTGGGCAGTCCCTTGGCCGCCTCCGCCCAGTCGTTGCGCATCGCGCCGCGCAGGTAGGTCGCGACCTCGTCAGCGCTGGCAGTCAGCCCGCCCTCGCCGAAGCCGAACAGCTGCTTGCCCCCGGCGTCGGTCAGCCCGTACTTGCCGAAATCGCCCCCGGCCTTGCGCCGGCGCGACTTGACCAGCTTCAGCCCGCGATGCCGCGCGCTTTCCCTTAGTGCCTGGTCGTCGGGATCGGCCATCAGGCGCCGCCAATCCCCTCGACCACCTTGCCGGTGCCGCCGCATTCGGGGCAATCGGCATCATCCAGCCGCCCGGTACCGCGGCAGCGAGGGCAGACATTCTCACCCGTTCCCGGTGTGCCGGGCGCGGCATCGTCGCCGGAGTTCAGTGGGTCGCTCATCGCCGATCTCCTCTTGCTTCGCGCAACGCAGCACGGTGCCGCTTGGCTCCCTTTGCGGTAGCCTCTAAAGCGCCGCGATGCTTCCGCGTTTCGACTTCACCATCGCCGCAACCGACGGCAAGGCGCGCACCGGCGTCATCGCCATGCGCCGCGGCGAAATCCGCACCCCGGCCTTCATGCCGGTCGGCACCGCCGCGACCGTCAAGGCGATGAAGCAGCAGGACGTCCGCGCATCCGGCGCGGACATCATCCTTGGCAATACCTATCACCTGATGCTGCGCCCCGGCGCCGAGCGTGTGCATCGCTTGGGCGGATTGCATGGCTTCATGGGCTGGGACCGGCCGATCCTGACCGACAGCGGCGGCTATCAGGTAATGAGCCTGTCGGAACTGACCAAGCGCAGCGAGGACGGCATCGTCTTCAAGTCGCACCTAGACGGTTCGCGCCACCTGCTCTCGCCTGAACGATCGATGGAGATCCAGCGGCTGCTCGGCAGTAACATCGTGATGGCGTTCGACGAGCTCGTCCCGACCACCTCGACCCGAGAGGTGCAGGCCGCCGCAATGGAGCGGTCGATGCGCTGGGCAAGGCGCAGCCGCGCGGGCTTCGATGCCGGTGGCGAGCATGCCGAGCACAATGCGATCTTTGGCATCCAGCAGGGCGCGCTGGACGAAGGGCTGCGCCAGTGGAGCGCGGATGCGCTGCTCGACATCGGGTTCGACGGTTATGCCGTCGGGGGGCTTGCGGTCGGCGAAGGGCAGGAGGCGATGTTTGCCTGCCTGGACTATGCGCCCGGCCAGCTCGACGCGGCCAAGCCACGCTATCTGATGGGGGTGGGCAAGCCCGACGATATCGTCGGCGCGGTCGAGCGCGGGATCGACATGTTCGATTGCGTCCTCCCGACCCGATCCGGCCGCACCGGCCAGGCGTTTACGGCGCGCGGGCCCGTCAACATCCGCAACGCCAGACATGCCGAGGATCAGGGCCCGCTCGACCCGAGCTGTCCCTGCCCCACCTGTAGCACCTATTCGCGCGCCTATCTCCACCATTTGGTCCGCGCCGGCGAGATTCTGGGTGCGATGCTGATGACCGAGCATAATCTGTGGTTCTACCAGCAGTTGATGGCCGGTCTGCGCGGGGCCATCGCCGCGGGCCGGCTCACCGAACATGCCAATGCCTTTCGCGCGGCCTATTATGGCGGCGAAGGCTGATTGCGCGGCGGAGCGTGGAGTCTTAGGGTTGCGACACAGCCCGTGAATGCGCGCTTGTGCGCGAGGAGAGTTGCGTGACCGATCAGCCTGAAACGACCGACGAGATTGCCAACGAGATCACCGCTGCGGTCCGCGCCGCGCGCGAGACGGCCGAGCGCGCCGAAGGCAAGCCCCAGCCCGGCGAAGGCAAGAAGTGGCCGCTCAAGGAGATCGGCATCGGCATCGGTTCGGCCGCGCTGGCCGCTGCGGTCCTCTACGCCGCGCGCCGCAACAAGAACTGAACGTTCCGCGTCCTTCGGAGACCTAGATGCGCCTCACCCGTACCGCGCTGCTCCTCAGCGCTGCCCTGCTTCCGTTCGCGGCGCATGCCCAGGATGCGGCCCCCGCCCCGGCCAAGCCGATCGCCGTCGCGCCGCTCGCCTATACCGAGCGCACGCTGCCCAATGGCCTGCGGGTCTATGCCATTCGCGATACCTCGACCGCCAATGTATCGGTGCAGGTCTGGTACGATGTCGGGAGCAAGGACGATCCGGCCGGCAAGTCCGGCTTTGCGCACATGTTCGAACATCTGATGTTCAAGGGCACGCGCAACCTGGTGGACGAGCAGATGGACCGACTGACGGAAGACGTCGGCGGGTACAATAATGCGTCGACCAATTCGGACTATACCAACTATTACGAGGTGGTGCCGGCCAACCACCTCGAGCGGCTGCTGTTCGCCGAGGGCGATCGCATGGCGAGCCTGATCGTCGATCAGAAGGTGTTCGCCAGCGAACGCGACGTGGTGAAGGAAGAACTGCGCAGCCGCGTCCTGGCCTCGCCCTACGGCAAGCTGTTCTACATCTACTTCCCCAACATCTCCTATTCGGTTCATCCCTATGCCCGTCCCGGCATCGGCAGCATCGAAGATCTGGACGCAGCGACGATCGACGACATTCGCGCCTTCCACGCGACCTATTATCGGCCCGACAATGCGGTGTTGGTCGTGGCCGGCAATTTCGACCCCAAACAGCTCGACCGGTGGGTGGACCAGTATTTCGGACAGATCGCGACGCCCAAGCGCCCGATCCCGCGCGTGACGGTCGCCGAGCCGCCGCGCACCGTCGCGACGCGCAAGACGGTTTATGAAGCGAACACGCCGCTGCCCGCCGTGCTGCTCAGCTATCAGCTGCCCGCCGACAATGATGCCGACACGCCTGCGCTGATGGTGCTCGACGGGATCCTATCGGGCGGCGAGAATTCGCGGCTCTATCGCAACATCGTCTATCGCGATCAGTTGGCGGCGCAGGCCGACACGTTCCTGGACACGCGCCAGTCGACGGGTGCCTATGCGATGTACGCCATCCTGGCCGGCGGCAAGTCGGCCGAACAGGGCGAGCAGGCGATGCGCCGCGAGATCGCCGACCTGCGCGACAAGCCGGTGAGCGAGGCCGAACTTGCCGAGGCCAAGAACGAAATCCTGACCAGCGCGCTCAAGAGCCGCGAGACCGCCGAAGGCAAGGCATCGACGCTGGCCGCATCGATCATCGTCAGCCGCGACCCCAAGGCTGCCGACCAGCAGCTTGCCGCGATCGCGCGCGTCACAGCCGCCGACATTCAGCGAGTCGCACGCAAATATCTGAACGACAATCAGTCGGCGGCGCTCGTCTATTTGCCGCAGGAAGCGGGCAAGACCGGCGATACGGTAAGCATCGCCCCGACGGTAAAGGTCGCGCCGCTCGTCGCGCCCAAGGACATCGTCGTCCACACTCAGGCAAGCGCCGCCGAACGCGTGGCGATACCTGCCCCGGCTGCGCCGGTCGCGCCGACAATCCCGAGCGCGAGCGAGACGAAGCTCGCCAACGGCATGCGCGTCATCGTGGTCGAGAAGCGCGACCTCCCAATCGTCACCGCCACGGTCGTCAGCACCGCCGGCGGGTCGCGCGACCTGCCCGGCAAGGCCGGCACTGCCAGCCTGGCGGCCCAGTTGATGACCAAGGGCACCGTTACGCGCAGTGCCGAGCAGATCGCGCAGCAGATCGAGTCGCTCGGCGGGTCGATCGGTGCCGGTGCCGATTGGGATGCCGCCTTCGCGACGGTGACGGTCAAGGCCGACCAAGTGGCACCCGCGATGACGATTCTAGCCGATGTCGCGCGTAACCCGGCGTTCGCGCAGGCGGAAATCGATCGAGCACGCAAACAGTCGGTCGATGGGATCACCGTGCAGCTCAAGGACCCGGCGGCGCTGGCGGGCTATACCGCCAGCCGCACGGTGTTCGGCGATGGCCCTTATGGCAATGTTCTGGGCGGCACGCCGACCTCGCTGCCACGCATCGCGCGCGACGATGTGGTCGCCGCCTATCGCACAGGGTGGAACCCGAATTCGGCCGCATTGGTGGTTGTCGGCGATATCGCGCGCGCCGATGCCGGCGCACTTGCGCAGAAGCTGTTCGGGGACTGGAAGGCGAACGGGGTCGCAGTGCCGGCAGTGACACCTCCGGTCGCGGCAAAGCCGCGGGTGATCGTTGTCGATATGCCCGACGCCGGGCAAGCCGGTGTCGTCGTCGCGCGGCCGGGCATCGCCCGATCGAACCCGGACTTCTATGCCGCGCAAGTGGCCAATGCGACCCTGGGCGTCGGCTTCACCTCGCGCCTCAACCGCGAAATCCGCATCAAGCGCGGCCTTGCTTATGGTGCCAGCAGCGGGGTCGATACGCGGAGGCTGTCCGGCATCGTCACCGCGTCCACGCAGACGAAAAACCCGTCCGCACCGGAAGTCGTCAGCCTCATCGCGGCCGAGATGAAGCGCATGGCGAGCGAACCGGTCCCGGCGGCCGAGCTGGAGACGCGCAAGGCGGTGCTGGTCGGCAGCTTCGGCCGTCGGATCGAGCGGACCGATGGCATTGCGGGCGCGCTGGCCGATTATGTGGCAGAGGGCGTGCCGCTCGAAACGCTGCGCAGCTACATTCCAGCCATCCAGGGCGTGGACCCGGCGGCCGTGCAGGCCGCGGCCGCAAAGGTGCTGGACCCGACGGGCGCGAGCATCGTCGTGGTCGGCGATGCCAAGCAGTTCGTTGATGCGCTGCGCCAAAGCTATCCGCGGGTCGAGGTTATCCCGGCCGCATCGCTGAACCTGGACAGCGCAGCGCTGAAGTGACTGACTGGTTCCCGTCATCCCGGCGAGCGCCGGGATGACGGGATCACGTCACAGCTTGCATTAATCATCATCCGTTTCACGGCGGGACGCCGCTGAATCGGGGGCAGAAAGCCAGTCGCGATCACGCTAGACCGCCCGCCGCAACCGGGAAAATTCAGGCGTGCTGCGACGATTTACGCGAGTTCAGCTTCGGGGTATTGCGGCAGCGCTGCTGGCGTCGCTGATCGGCGCCGGCTTTTCCGCGCATGCTGGACTGTCCTCCCTTCAGGCAATCGAACAGCCTGCCGCGGCGCCGCTCGCCACCGGCTATGAGGCTGACGATCACTTCCCAGGCTCAGCCTATTATCAGCTGGCGTCGGACGATCCTGGCGAAGCGGCACCGGCCGCAGGCACGACCGGGACGGTCGCGCTGCCCAGTTCCCCGGTCCCCGAACATGCCGTGCTCGATCCCACGCTGCGCCCCGCCCCGCCCTTTCTGTTGCTTGGCACGGCGCAGGACAAGGCGCGCGCGCTCGAGTGCCTGACGACGGCGATCTATTACGAGGCGGCGAGCGAGCCCGATGACGGCCAGCGCGCTGTGGCTCAGGTCATCCTCAATCGCGTGCGACATCCGACCTTCCCGGCCACCGTCTGCGGGGTCGTCTATCAAGGGTCGGAAAAGACCGTCTGCCAATTCAGCTTCGCATGCGACGGCGCGATGGCGCGCACGCCGGGCCGCGCCCCTTGGCAACGCGCCGCCCGTGTCGCCGCCGCGGCGCTGAGCGGCGCGGTGTTCGCGCCGGTCGGTATGGCGACGCACTATCACACCTATGCCGTGACCCCTAGCTGGAACCGCTCGCTCGTGATGACCGGCGTCTTCGGCGCGCACTTCTTCCATCGCTGGAAAGGCTATTGGGGGACCGGCGCTGCGTTCACCCAGGTTTATCGCGGTGGAGAACCCTATCCCGGACCCAAGCCGCCAATGGTTGCGGCGGTGCTTCCTGTCGTGCCCGCGCTTCCGGTGCCGCCCCCGCCGGCCAGTCCAGCGGCGCGCACCGACAAAGCCGCGGTGCAGCGCGAATATGTGCAGAGTGGCGACGTGCTGCCGGCCTATGCGGCGCAATCCGAGTCGCAGATCCTGGACAAGTGGAAGGACAGCGGAAAGCCGATCCGCTGACACGAAACGGCCCCCGCCGGCTGGGCGGAGGCCGTCATCGTCCTGTCAGGCCGGATTTAGCGGCGGCGTTCCCAATCGCGGCGCTCCCAGCGGATACGCTGCGCCAGCCGGTCGAAGCGGTTGTCGAGATCGCGACGCTCCCGCACGGTGAGGCCGGGGGCCGATCGACGGTAACGATTTTCGAGCTGAACGAGCGAGCGGAACTCGGCCCGCAGATTCGCTGCCTCGCGCCGGTTGAGCTGACCCGAACGTACGCCCTGGTCGATGCGCCGCTCGAGCTGTGCCTGGCGCTGGTTGACGCCCCACCAGCCCTGCTGCGCCGAAGCGGCGGGAATGGCGGTGGCCGCGATGCCGAGGCCTGCGATCATCAGTGCGATCTTCTTCATGGCTTTACTCCTCGCTTACAAAGTTGGCGGCCGTTCGTTCGGCCTGAAAGCAACCTGGGGGCGAACTGTCGCAGCAGTTTCACGGTTCGCAGGCGGATGTGTCGCGAGGTGTCGCGAACACCCTCCCCTTGTTCATCTTCTCACCCGACTGTCGTAACTTGATAAAACACCCGAAAGACTCCATGTTACCGCCATGCTGAACCTCATCTCGCTCATTGTCGGCGTCGTGACGCTTCCGATCATGCTCGTCGGGCTCGTTCCATTGCTGGGATGGATCAACTATCTCGTCATTCCGATGGCGATCGTCGGCCTGGTGCTGGGCGTGCTGTCCAGCTCGAACACCGGGCGCAACCTCAACATCGTCGTGTTGATCATCGGCGCGGTCCGCCTGTCCCTCGGGGGTTTCATCTTCTGATGAAGAGGGGCCGGTCACCCGGCCCCTTCCCGGTCAGCGGCAGCGCACGTTGCCGCGATCGATCGAATTGCCGAGCGCCGCGCCGCCGGCTGCGCCGAGCAGCGTGCCGAGCAGGCCCGATCCGCGGCTGGACAACGCATTGCCCAGCAGGCCGCCGGCAACACCGCCGACGATGAGACCGGTCGTGCCGTCCTGGCGGCGGCAGTAATAGCGGCCGTCGCGGCCGGCGTAGATGCGATCCTGCCGAGTCAGGCGCCGCTCCTGATAATAGCGGCCATCGCGATAATACTCGTCAGCATAATAGCGACCGCCGGGGCCCGGCCGGTTCCAGTCGTAATTGCGAGCCTGTCGCCAGTCGCGGCGATCGTCGCGGTAATCGCGGCGGGCATCGCGCACCTCGCGCCGATATTCACGTTGCGCTTGCCTGACCTCCCGAGGGCTGTCGGCCTGGCGCAGGTCGCGGCGATAGTCGCGCTGCGCGTCGCGCACTTCGTCGCGATATTCCTGGCGCGGGGCCTGCTGGGCCATTGCCGGTATCGGCGCAATGGCTACCGATGCCATGACGGCCGCAAGGATGGAGTTACGCATGCTACGCTCCTGTCTCTGATAGGCCGGTAGAACGGCGGAGCGGATGGCAGGTTGCGTGAACAGCAAACTACCCTGCGTTCATCCGCCAGCCAGCTTTCAGATCCGAGCGGTGCCTGGATAGGCGAACAGCAGATCGGCATCGGCCGACGCGTCGAGCACGGCCGATCCGGTGATCGCCACGCATTCGCCAGCACGCCATGCAACGCTATCCACCGTGCCGGTACCGCGCACCGGCACCAGCCAACCGGTCACGTCATCCGGCAAGCGGAAGGCACGCTCGCCGCCGGGCCAGCGTTCAAGCACGAACTTGGGTCCTTCGACCAGGATCGTGCGCCCCGCCGCGACTTCCCCCGGCATCGGCGCGGGGACGAATGGCCGTGCGTCCGATACCGCGACTCCGTCCTCCAGGTGCAGTTCGCGCGAGCGGCCATAGTCATAGAGGCGATAGGTCGTTTCGCTGTTTTGCTGGATTTCGATCAGCGTGATCCCCGCGCCGATCGCATGCACCGTGCCGGAAGGGGCATAGAAAAAGTCCCCGGCCTTGACCGGCTTCCAGTCGAGCAGCTGCTCGATCGACCCGTCCAGCGCTGCTGCGCGCAGGCGTTCGGGATCGATCGGCTCATGGGTACCAAGCGCGATGGTGGAATCCGGCTCCGCGTCGAGGATGACCCAGCATTCGTCCTTGCCACGCGGCAGGCCGCGAGCATGCGCCTGGTCGTCGTCGGGATGGACCTGAACCGACAGCTTCTCGCTGGTGAACAGATATTTGACGAGCAGGTCGGGCGTGCTGTCACCCGGCGACTGGAACCAGACCTCGCCGACGGAATCGCCGTCCGGCGCAGGGTCGTCGAAGCCCGGCCACAGCTTGTGCCGGCCCCACGGCTTTTCGACCCGATGCGTCTCCAGGAGCTTGGCAGGCATTGATCCTCCATATGTTCGAATCGCGGCGTAACGCTTCGAAGCTGGGTCGTGATCCTTGGCCGCGCAAGCGAGGCCAAAAAACATTTCGCGCGGCCGCGACGCTCGGCTAAGAACGCCGCCTATGCGTATCTTTTCCACCCGTCCGCTCGCACTCGTTCTGGTCGCGTCGCTCGCCCTTCCGCTGGCCGCCTGTAACCGCGGCGGCGGCACCCGCGCCGACCTGCCTTATGTCGCGCGGGACGTCGGCACGCTCTACACTGCGGCGAAGGACAGGCTCGACACCGGCCAGTACAAGCTTGCCGCTGCGCTGTTCGACGAGGTGGAGCGCCAGCATCCCTATTCGATCTGGGCGCGGCGCGCGCAGCTGATGGGCGCTTTCGCTTATTATCTGGACAAGAACTACACGCAGTCGATCCAGTCGGCGCAGCGCTTTCTGGCGGTGCACCCGGGCAATCGCGATGCGCCCTATGCCTATTACCTGATCGCACTAAGCTACTACGAGCAGATCAGCGACGTGACGCGCGATCAGAAGATCACGCAGCAGGCGCTGGATGCACTGGGCGAACTCAATCGCCGCTATCCCAACACCCGCTACGCCGCCGACGCCCGGCTCAAGATCGACCTGGTGCGCGACCATCTCGCGGGCAAGGAGATGGAGATCGGCCGCTATTACCAGACCAAGGGCCAGTGGCTCGCCTCGGTCATCCGTTTCCGCAACGTGATCGACACATACGAGACCACGACCCACACGCCCGAGGCGCTGATGCGGCTCACCGAAAGCTATCTGGCGCTTGGCGTGAAGGACGAAGCGAAGAAGGCCGCCGCCGTCCTGGGAGCGAACTATCCCGGCACGCAGTGGTATGAACGCGCCTATGAGCTGGTTCAGAAGCATGGCGAGCCGGTCCCAGTGCCTGTGGCGACCGAGCCGACGCCGGCGCCAGCCGCCACGCCGGCTCCGGCGGCCACCCCCAGCCCGGCGACCTGAACGCTGGCGCTGACCATTCGCCCCTCCCAAGGCGGAACAAAACAGGGTAACAGCGCGCGATGCTGACCGCGCTATCCATCCGCGACGTGGTGCTGATCGAGGCGCTGGACCTTGAGTTCCGCGCCGGTCTTGGCGTGCTGACGGGCGAAACCGGCGCCGGCAAATCGATCCTGCTCGATTCGCTCGGTCTCGCCCTGGGCGCGCGCGCCGACAGCGGGCTGGTGCGTCAGGGAGCCGTGCAGGCAGTCGTCACGGCAAGCTTCGAGCTGGCCGACCCGCCCGCCGTGGCCGGATTGCTTGCCCATAGTGGTCTTGATTTCGACCGTTCCGAACCGCTCACGATCCGTCGCATCGTCAAGGCCGATGGCGGCAGCCGCGCGTTCGTCAACGATCAGCCGGCGTCGGCCGGGCTGTTGCGCGAACTGGGGCCGCACCTGGTCGAGATCCATGGCCAGCATGACGACCGCGGCCTGCTCAACCCCCGTGGGCACCGCACGCTGCTCGACAGCTTCGGGAAGCTGGATATTGCCGCCGCCGCGGCCGCCCATCGCGCGTTTCGCGATGCAGAAGCCGCGCTGGCCGAAGCCCGGGCGACCCAGGAAACCGCCGTGCGCGATCGCGAATGGCTGGAGCATGCCGTCGCCGAACTGACCGCGCTCGCGCCGGTCGCGGGCGAAGAAGCGCAACTTGCCGAGCGGCGCGCGGGCATGCAGCGTGGCGAGAAGATCGCGTCCGAGCTTCAGGCCATCGCCGACCTGCTCGATGGCGGCGACGGGGCGCTCACGCGGCTGCGCCAGGCGGCCCGCGTGCTCGATCGAGTTGCCGAGGGGCATCCCGCGCTCGCCGAGGCGCTTGCCGCGCTCGACCGCGCGCTGATCGAGGCCGATGGCGCGCAGGACAAGGTCGGCGAAGCTGCCGAAGCGCTCACGTTCGACCCCGCCCAACTCGAAGCGGACGAGGCACGCCTGTTCGAGCTTCGCGGAATCGCCCGCAAACATCGTGTCCAGCCCGACGATCTGGCCGAACTTGCCGAAACGCTCGCCAGCCGCCTGGCTACGATCGAAGGTGGCGAAGGCGCGATCACCCGGCTCGAAGCCGCGCTGGCGACCGCCGAAGCGGGCTATATCGCCGCCGCCGAGGCGCTGTCGGCAACGCGCGTCGCGGCGGCCGCCCGCCTCGACGCCGCGGTGGCCGCAGAACTGGCGCCCTTGAAGCTTGACGCCGCGCGGTTCCGCACCGTGGTCGAACCGCTGCCACGCGATCAATGGGCCGCCGCCGGGCGCGACCGGGTCGAGTTCGAAGTGTCGACCAACCCGGGCGCACCGTTCGCGCCGCTGATCAAGATCGCATCGGGCGGCGAGTTGTCGCGCTTCATCCTGGCACTCAAGGTCGCGCTTGCGGAAGAAGGTGGCGCACGAACGCTGATCTTCGACGAGATCGATCGTGGCGTGGGCGGCGCGGTGGCGAGTGCGATTGGCGAACGCCTTGCCCGCTTGTCCGAAAGCGCGCAGCTTCTGGTGGTCACGCACAGCCCGCAAGTCGCGGCACGCGGCGGCCAGCATCTGTTGATCGCCAAGCGCCATGACGGGCTGGTCACACGTACCGGCGTACGCATGTTGAGCGATTCGGAGCGCCGCGAAGAGATCGCGCGGATGCTGTCGGGTGCGCAGATCACGGACGAAGCGCGCGCGCAGGCCGAACGGCTGCTGGAAGCGGCGTAACCGCCGACTGCTTGCCAAGCGCAATCCACTCTGCTCACTTCGGCGGATGCGCATCCATCTCAGCCTCGCCGCCGCCCTGCTCCTCACGACGTTGCCCGCCTCGGCCGGACCGGCCGAGGACTTCAAGGCATTGCTCGACGAGCATTGGGAATGGTCGATGCGGGAAAACCCGCTCACCGCCTCGTCGGTCGGCGATCGGCGCTACGACGCCGAACTCGGCGACTTCAGTCTGGAGGCTGCCGATCGCCGCGCAAAGCAGTCCGCCGCCTTGCTCAAGAAGCTGGAAGCCATTCCCGATGGCGGCCTGTCGACCCAGGACCGGACGAGCAAGGCGATCCTGCGCCGCATGCTGCGCGAAGACATCGAGGAAGCTGGCTTCGGCCAGCGGATGATCACCTTCTCAAGCTACTCCTCCCCTTGGCAGTGGGTAGCCGGGCTTGGGGAATCGACACCCTTCCGCACGCGCGTCGATTACGAAAGTTATCTGAGCCGGCTCGAGAAATTCCCCGCCGCCAACGATACCGTGCTCGCCATCACGGCGCGCGGCGTGAAGGAGGGCTATGTCCAGCCTTGCGTCGCGGTATCGGGGATCGAGGGGGCGATCCGCGGCGTCATCGCTGCCGATCCGGCGAAATCGCGCTTTTACGCGCCGTTCGCCGCCGCCCGGCCGGCGGCGGTTACTGAGGCCGAATGGTCGACGCTGCAAACCCGCGCGCAAACCGTCATCACCGCTCGCCTGAACCCGGCCTATGCCAAGGCGGCGGATTACATGGTGCGCGACTATCTGCCCAAATGCGCCAAGGCAGTCGGTGTTTCGAACCAGCCGCGCGGTCGCGATTACTACGCGCTTCAGATCCGGCGGCAGACCACGACCGACCTCAGCGCCGAGCAGATCCATCAGATCGGGCTTTCTGAAGTCGCGCGCATTCGGGCCGAAATGGACGGCGTCGCGAAGTCCGCCGGCTTTCCCGACCGCGGCGCCTTCGTGAACGACCTGCGCACCAACCCCAAATATTATGCGGCCACACCCGAAGCGCTGATGCAGGCAGCGGCGCGCATCGCCAAGACGATCGACGGCAAGATGCCGGGGCTGTTCGTCCGCCTGCCTCGCCTGCCTTATGGCACCAAGGAGATCCCGGCCGAGATCGCCGAAGGGACGACCACAGCCTATTACATGCCCGGCAGCCCGGCGAACGGCATTGCCGGATTCTACTTCGTGAATACCTCGAAGCTGGACCAGCGCCCGCTGTACGAGCTGCCTGCGCTCACCGTGCATGAGGCGGTGCCGGGCCATCATCACCAGATCGCGCTGCAGCAGGAACTCGACCTGCCGCTGTTCCGTCGGCACCTCACCGGCTTTACCGCCTATGTCGAAGGCTGGGGCCTGTATGCCGAGCGGCTGGGGATCGAGATGGGGCTGTACGATACGCCCGACAAGCAGATGGGGCGGCTGTCGTACGAGATGTGGCGCGCATCCCGGCTGGTGGTCGACACCGGCATCCATGCCAAGGGCTGGACGAAGGAACAGGCGGCCCGGTTCATGCTGGACAACACCGCACTGTCGGCCGCGAACATCGATGCCGAAGTGAACCGATATATCAGCTGGCCGGGCCAGGCGCTGGGCTACAAGCTGGGCGAGCTGAAGATCCGCGAGTTGCGGACGCGGGCCGAACAGGCGCTGGGTGCGAAGTTCGACCTGCGGCAGTTCCACGATGCGGTGCTGGATCAGGGCGCGGTGCCGCTCGATGTGCTGGACGCGCAGATCGAGGCGTGGATCGCGGCGCAGAACAAGTAGAACGCTTCTTTAACCGAAAATCTGTCATCACGCGTTCGGAATTGGAGCGTGATGACAGCGTGATGACCGGGCGCAAGATCAAGACCTTTGCCGTTCTCCTGCCCCTCGCGCTGACCGCGTGCGGCGGCGGGGACACGCAGCAGAATATCGCAGCGCTCGACAACGAGATCGGCGTGAACGGCGCCGACCCGGCGCTGATGAGCGCGCTGGGCGATCAGATCATGGTCGATCCACAGCTTGCCGCCCAATCGAACAAGGACGCGATCCGCCCCCCCAGCCAGCCCTATTCGGCGCAGCTGCCAGCCGAGACGGTTGCCGCCGGCAAGGCCGCGATGCCCAAGGACGGCGAGCTGATGAAGGCGCCTGCGCCTACCAAGGCCAGCAGCCAGGCCTTTGCCGCGCAGGAACAGGCGATCACGCTGGGCGGCATGGCCGCGCGGCAGAAGAACCCGCGCACCGCCGGTTGCGCTGCCAAGCTCGGCTATTCCGCCGGCTGGGCCGCACGGATGCCGGCCGATATGCCGCTTCACCCGCAAGCCCGCGTGGTCGAGGCCGCGGGCACGCAGGCCGATGGCTGCTCGCTCCGCGCCGTCAGCTTCTCGACCCCGCAGCCGCTGCAGACGATGATCGACTGGTATTACACGCGCGCGATGAAGGGCGGCTATTCGGCCGAACATCAGCTGAAGGACGGCCAGCATCTGCTGGGCGGCACGCGCGGGCGCGACGGGGCGGCGTTCGTCGCCTTCCTTTCGGCGCGCGACGATGGCGGCACCGATATCGACCTGATTGCCGACGGCGCGAAATAATCACGAGCTCTCCCGGGGGGCGGGGCTGAACACTCCGTCCCCAACTCGAGCATGGCCGCGGCCCGACACTTCACATCGGTAACGCCGCTTTGCCCTTCATGCCGAACCGCGCTAGGGCAGCGCGATGCAGCATCTCCTTTTCGTCATGCTCGGCGGCGCGGCTGGCGCCGGTGCGCGGCACCTGACCGGTCGCGCGGCTTCAGGGCTGCTGGGTCCAACGTTCCCGTGGGGGACGCTGGTGGTCAATTTGCTGGGCGGTTTCGCCATGGGCGCGCTGGTCGCGTGGCTGGGGGCGCGCACGAGCGGCAGCAACGAGGCACTGCGCTACCTGCTCGGCGTCGGGGTGCTGGGCGGCTTCACGACCTTTTCGGCATTCTCGCTCGATGCGGTGCAAATGCTTGAGCGGGGCGACCATGGCCTGGCGCTGGCATACATCCTCGCCTCCGTCGTCGGATCGATCGCCGCGCTGTTCGCCGGCCTCCAGCTTTCGCGAGCCTTTGCATGACCGCCGAACAGAATGTCCGCCAGTTCACCGTCGCGATCGACGATGACGGCATCCGGCTGGACCGCTGGTTCAAGCGGCATCTGCCCGACGCCAGCTTCAACATCGTCTCGCGCTGGGCCCGCACCGGACAGCTGCGAATCGATGGCGCCCGCGCCACGCCGGGCGATCGCATCCAGGCGGGACAAGTCATCCGGGTCCCCCCGGCGGACGCCATGCCGCCGCCGGCCGCCAAGGCCAAAAAGGCGCGTGTCCAGCTGACGCCCGAGCAGATCGAATTCGCCGAATCGATGGTGATCCATCGCGACGACCAGGCCATCGTGCTGAACAAGCCACCGGGCCTGGCGACGCAGGGCGGCACCAAGACGCACGACCATGTCGATCAGCTGCTCGACGGCCTGTATTTCGACCTCGATATGCGGCCCAAGCTGGTCCACCGGCTGGACAAGGACACGTCGGGTGCGCTCGTCCTTGCCCGGACCGCGCGGGCGGCGGCGTTCTTCTCCAAGAGCTTTTCCGGCCGCACCGCGCGAAAAACCTATTGGGCGATCATCATGGACGTGCCCAGCATCGAGGACGGCTATATCGACCTGCCGCTGGGCAAGCAGCCGGGCACCGGTGGCGAGAAGATGCAGGTCGATGAGAAGGACGGCCAGCCTGCCCGCACCCGCTATCGCGTGATCGACCGTGCGGGCAACCGCGCCGCGTGGGTGGAGTTGCAACCGCATACCGGCCGTACCCACCAGCTGCGCGTGCATATGGCGGCGATCGGCCACCCAATCGTCGGCGATGGCAAGTACGGCATGGCCGACGCGTTCCTGTCGGGCAGCATCAGCCGCAAGATGCACCTGCACGCCCGCCGCATCCGCATCGACCATCCCGATGGCGGCAAGCTGGACGTCACGGCCGAGGTGCCGCAGCACTTTGCCGACACGCTGAAGCAGCTGGGATTTGACATTGCCAAGGGTGACAACATGCCGCCCGACGAGCGTGGACCGCTGACCAAGGAGCAGGAAAAGGCGAAGGCCAAGGCGCACGCCAAGACCTATCGCAAGGAGCGCCGCGGCGAACGGCGGGGACGCGGCGAGAAGGCGGCTGCGAAGCCTGCCAAACCGGGCAAGCCCAGGCAGAAATGACGCGGCTCGCCGTCTTCGACTGCGACGGGACGCTGGTCGATTCGCAGGCCAATATCTGCCGCGCGATGGAGGCGTGCTTTGCCGAGCATCGGCTGGAGCCACCGGGCCGAGAGGCGATCCGGCGCATTGTCGGCCTGAGCCTGGTTCCGGCCATCGCGCAGTTGCTGCCCGACGCCGAAGCCGGTCAGCATGCGGCGATGGCGGACGCCTATAAGCAGGCGTTCTGGCGGATGCGCAGTGACCGCAGCCTGGACCCCGAGCCGCTGTTCGACGGCGTGGCCGAGGCGATCGAGACGCTGTACGCCGCCGGCTGGCAATTGGGCGTGGCGACGGGCAAGTCGGATCGCGGCCTCAGCCACATCCTGGAGCACCATGGGCTGACGCATCGCTTCGTCACTTTGCAGACCGCGGACCGGCATCCGTCCAAGCCACACCCCGCCATGCTGGATGCCGCCATCGCCGAGGCAGGTGCCTCGCCCGAGACCACGGCGATGATCGGCGACACCAGCTTCGACATCGAGATGGCGGTCGCCGCGGGGGCGCATCCGATCGGGGTGGCATGGGGCTATCATGAGGCGGCGGAGCTGCATGCGGCGGGCGCGCGCGGCGTGCTGACCCATGCCCGCGACCTGCCCGCGCTGCTGGAGGCACTATGACCGAGGATCCGGCACGCAACCGCTATTTCGCGATGGTCGGAACTCAGCTGGTCGCGGTGATCGGCGCGGTGTTCGGCCTGGTGCTGATGGGCCGCGCGGCCGACTGGTACGTCATGATCCTGGGCGGGGCGATCCTGCTGGCAAGCCTGTATATGATGGCCGTGGTGCCGCGCGCGATGGCGCGCAAGTGGCGCACCCCACCGGAAGCGTAGGCGATGAGAAGGTTCTGGAAAAACGTTGCCGTGGTCGCTGCAGCGGGCGGGCATGACGTGCATCTTGACGGCCGTCCGGTGCGCACGCCGGGGCGCGCGCCGCTGACGCTGCCCACCCCCGCCCTTGCCGAGGCGGTGGCGGAAGAGTGGCACGCGGTCGGCGAGACGATCGATCCGCGCGCGATGCCGCTGACCGGCCTTGCCAATGCGGCGATCGATCGAGTCGCTGCCGATCCTGCGGCCTTTGCCGCCGGCCTTGCCAAATATGGCGAGAGCGACCTGCTCTGCTATCGCGCCGACCACCCCCTTGAGCTGAAGCTTCGGCAGGAGGCAGCATGGGACCCGCTGCTTGGCTGGGCCGCGACGCGCTATGCCGCGCCGCTGGAGACGGTGACGGGGATCGTTCATCGCGCTCAGCCGGCGGACAGCCTCGCCGCGTTGGGCCAAGCGGTGGCGACGCGTTCGCCGTTCGAGCTTGCCGCACTCTCGCCGCTGGTGACCGTGACCGGATCGCTGGTCGCGGCGCTCGCGCTGCTGGAGGGTGCAGCAAGCGCCGACGACATCTGGTCAGCGGTCAATCTGGACGAGGATTGGCAGGTCGAGCATTGGGGCGAAGACGACCTCGCCCGACAGGCCCGCACGGCGCGCCACGCCGATTTCGACGCGGCCGTGCGGTTCCTCAGCCTGTTATAAGGCAGGCCGCGCGGCGCTGGCCGGGCCGGGCAGCAGCTTGGCGATGACCGCGCCGGCCGCGAGCCATCCGGTCACCTCGCTGATCCAAAGATAGACATAATAGCCGGTCGGGGCATGGTTGAAGATCGGCTGGCCCAACTGGCTGTACGCGGTGAAGGCGACCGCCAGCACCGCGACCAGCCGCATGCGCCGTGCGAAGGTCGCCTCCGACGCCGCCATTCGCAGCGCCAGCGCCAGCAGCAGCGCACAGACGATGCCGAGGATCAGCCCGCCGACCAGCGCACCCATATCGGGATTGGCGAAACCGTTGGCGTTGAACAGGACGAGTGCGATCGGTCCCTGGCCATAGGCCGTGGTGCCAGCCGGCGTACCCGGCCAGGGGATCGGATAGGCACCGGTGCCGCCCGCGCCGAGATTTTGCGCCAACGCCGCCTGAACCGCCGCGCTCTGCATGTCGCCGGCATTGCTGAGCGCCAGCATGCTGAGCGGCGTGCCCCAGAAGATGAAGCCGACGATCCACATGGCGATCCCGCCGAGCAAACCGCCCAAAATCACGCGTGGCATCGGCGTTGTCCCCTGTGTTTTTCGATCGACCGATCAACGCGGGTATAGCCGATTGGGTGCGTGTAGGAAAATGAGGTCACTAAACCGCTGAGGTCGTTTGGTTTTTTAAGATGGCGCGATCATCCGGACAAGGTTCAGACGGCGGCGCTGGCGGATGGCGGATCCAACGAAGTGCGACGATGGCGACCAACTTCGTATGATGCGTCGATCCGGGTACGTTGCGGCGGCGGCGGGAAATGTCGACGAGCGACACTCAGCGATGCGCGGCGCGCTTGAGCCTGTCGTTGATCGCGACGCCGATTTCGGCGTCGGGGACCGGTGCGATGGCGATTGCGCTGGCGGGCGACGCATCGGCGCAATGCAGCGCGTCGAACAGGCGCGCCGCCGCCTCGACCAGATCGCCGGACGCAGAGAGCGTGTCGTCACCGGCGATGCTGCCGAAGCCGATCAGCCATTCGCCCGGCCGGCGATCGACCGCATTCAGGCGAAGCGGCTTGCGCGGCGCATAGTGGCTGGCGAGTTGGCCCGGCGCTTCGATGCTGCCGCCCGTGCCCTGGCCCAGTGGTCGGCCCAGTACCGCCTCGATCCGATCGGGCGTGATCGGGCCGGGGCGTAGCACGCGCGGTGCCTGTCCGAGCGCGACGATGGTGGATTCGATGCCGCCGCTGGTCGCGCCGTCATCGATGATGAGGGGGATGCGGCCGGCAAGACTGGCCGCGACATGGGCGGCGCGGGTCGGGCTGATCGAACCGCTGGCATTGGCCGATGGGGCTGCCAGCGGCTTGCCGCACGCGGCGAGCAGCGCCTGCATCGCGCGATGATGCGGCACGCGGATGGCGATGGTGTCGAGTCCGGCAGTGACCAATCCGGCAATCGCGGCTTCGCGATGCAGCGGCAGGACCAGCGTGAGCGGGCCGGGCCAGAAGGCGGCGGCGAGCGCGCGGGCGCCGGCGTCGAACTGCGCGACCCGCTCGGCGGCCGCGAGGTCGGCAACGTGGACGATCAGCGGGTTGAACGAGGGCCGGCCCTTGGCGGCGTAGATGCCGGCGACTGCGGCCGAATTGGTGGCGTCGGCAGCGAGGCCATAGACGGTTTCGGTCGGCACCGCGACGCAGCCGCCCGCCGCGATGACAGCCGCGGCCTGCGCGATGGCGGCGTTGGAATGGGGCAGGATGCGAGTGTCGGTCATGCGCCTGCGTGCGCTATCGCGCCGGGATGCGACCGGCAAGGGCGTGGGACGGGCTTGCAGGCGTGACTCTCGAAGCTGCGGTCGCCCTCACCCCCCCTACGCCGCCATTCCAACGACGCTGCGCGCCGCCGGAACCTTGGGCGGCTCCGCCCACCGCTGCGCGGCGGGCCCCTCCCCCTCCCGGTGGGAGAGGGTCTTTCAGGCCGTTTCGCGTTCGAGCAGGTCGCGGACGTTGAGGCCGAGCAGGGCGATGTGTTCGCGCACCTTCGGCCAGTGGCCGGTCAGGAAGCGATCGCGTTCAGCAACCTTCAACCGCTCGACCGCGCCGGGCAGGACGAACATGCCGACGCCGCGCCGCACCTCGACATAGCCGTCGTCCTGAAAGCTTTGATACGCCTTTGCCACCGTCAGCGGGTTCGCGCCGTGTTCGGCGGCGAGCGCGCGCACCGAGGGCAGCTGATCCCCCGCCCGGTATTCGCCGCGCAGGATCGCCGAGGCGATGCTGGCGCGCAGCTTGAGGTAAACCGGGCTGTCCTGGTGTTCGAGCGCTGTCATGCTGATCTAATACAGCAACTGGCAGACAAGTTCCAGCGTCAATGAAGTTGCAGGCGATACCATCGGTCCTGAAATCAGACGGCGCCGGTCCAAGTCGAGACGACCCGATCGAGGTCGGGCCGGGGCCGCTCCTCAAGTTCCCGGGACGGCGTACCGATGAAGACGAAGCCGGCGATACGTTCGGACGCGGCGCCGAACAGGTCGCGGACCGCGTCGCTGAACGCCGCCCAGCCGGTGAGCCAGCACGCGGCATAGCCCATGGCGTGCGCGGCATGCTCGAGGTTCATCGTTGCCGCACCGACCGACAATTCCTGCTCCCAGAGCGGGATCTTGCTGGCCAGTTTTGGCGAGGCGAGCACGACGACGAGCGTCGGGGCGTAGCGCGAGAACTGGTCCATGGTATCCAGTTCCATTCGCCCCGCCCCCGGCTTTTCGGCGCGATAAGCCTCGACGAGCGCCGCGGCGAGCGCGTCGCGCGCGTCCTGCGGCACGACCACGAAACGCCATGGGGCGAGCTTGCCGTGATCGGGCGTGCGCGTCGCGATTTCGAGCATCTGGCGCAGTTCGGCCTCGTCCGGGCCGGGCGCGACGAGGTCGCGCGCCTTGGCCGAGCGGCGCGTGGCGAGCAGCGAGAGCGGGGTCGTGCGGTCGTTGAAGGTCATGGATGGGCGTTAATCGATGCCGGTGGGCCGGGCAACGTGGCTGGTCGCCCTCACCCCTCCCGCCTCTTTCGGTGGGAGCGGATTCTTGCGGTCGCCATCCTGTCGCCCGAGCGGAAAGCCCGCGCCCGCCGCGCCTCCCACCCGCAGCGGTCCAGTTACGAGCGACACAATATTACTTCACACGCCAAGTTTCGCCGCTAGTCTCGCGCCACCATGGCCCCTGGGCCGGAAAAGAGACAATGTCAGGGAGTTTGACGCCGATGGCGCCCACCACTGCCGCCGACCCGCGGGCCGAGCGCACCTTTCTAGGCCATCCGCTCGGCCTGTTCATCCTGTTCTTCGCCGAGATGTGGGAGCGGTTCTCCTACTATGGCATGCGGGCGCTGCTGATCTTCTATCTGACGCAGCACTGGCTGTTCTCCGACGAGAAATCGGGCGTCATCTATGGCGCGTACACCGCGCTGGTCTATATCACGCCGGTGCTGGGCGGCTACCTTGCCGACCGCTATCTGGGACAGCGCAAGGCGGTGCTGTATGGCGCGGTGCTGCTGACCTTCGGCCATTTCCTGATGGGGTTCGAGGGCGACGGCGGGACCGACAGCGGTGCGCTCAACATCTTCTGGCTGGCGCTGTCGTTCATCATCGTGGGTTCCGGCTTCCTCAAGGCCAATATCTCGGTGATCGTCGGCCAGCTGTATCCGCGCACCGACGTGCGGCGCGACGGCGCGTACACGATCTTCTACATGGGTATTAACCTGGGCGCATTCCTCGGTTCGCTGCTGTGCGGGTATCTCGGCCAGACCTATGGCTGGAGCTATGGCTTTGGCGCGGCCGGCGTCGGCATGCTGCTGGGCCTGATCGTGTTCGTGATCGGCAAGCCGTTGCTGATGGGCAAGGGCGAGGCACCCGATGCCGCCGCGCTGCGCCGCCCGGTGGTGGGCATCAAGCTGGAATGGCTGCTCTATCTGATCGGCATCGTCGCCGTGATCGGCATCTGGCAGCTGATCCAGTATCAGGATGTCGTCGGCTGGCTGCTGATGGTCGCAGGCGCGATCCTGGTCGGCTATGTCCTGCTGACGGCGGTCACTAAGCTCGACCGCGAGGCGCGCGACCGCATCTTTGCCGCGATGTTCCTGATCCTCGGCTCGATCCTGTTCTGGGCGCTGTTCGAACAGGCCGGGTCGTCGCTGAACCTGTTCACCGACCGCTATGTCGACCGGGCGGGCGTGCCGGCGTCGATGTTCCAGTCGATCAACGCGATGTACATCGTGCTGCTGGCGCCGGTGTTCGCTGCAGTGTGGACACTGCTCGGCCGCCGCGGGCTGGAGCCTTCGGCGCCGGCGAAGTTCGGGCTTGCGATGCTTCAGCTGGGCCTGGGCTTCCTCGTCCTCGTCTGGGGTTCGCAGGCAGCAGGCATGGAGAACCTGACCCCGGTCCTGTTCATCTTCCTGATCTATCTGCTGCACACGACCGGCGAGCTGTGCCTGTCACCGGTCGGCCTCAGCGCCATGAACCGGTTGGCCCCGGCGCATATGGCGAGCCTCATCATGGGCACCTGGTTCTTCGCATCGGCCACGGGCAACTTTGCCGCCGGCCTGATCGCGGCGGCGACGGGGTCGGAGGCGGCAGCCGGCGAAGGCGCGAACAAGGCAGTCGTGCTCGACGTCTATTCGACGGTCGGCTGGGTCGCGATCGGCTTTGGCGTCGCGGTCCTGGTGATCTCGCCGATCATCAAGAAGCTGATGCACCTCGACACGCTGAAGGACGACGAACTGGCGGGTCAGGCCGAACTGGCCGAGAACCAGGGCGCGGGCATGCGGCCGGATTTGGAGACCAAGCCGAACTGATCAGCCGATCGGTTCCCCTGCATCGACAGCCCCTCGCCGACCGCGTCGGCGGGGGGCTTTTTCATGGAGCGCGCGACGCTGCCAGGGCCAGCAGCCTTCGATCTCGGTTTCGAGCGAGAAGCTGAGGAAGGTGCGGATCATCACGACGATGCCGAGCAGGCCGACCGACTGGAAGGGGAGCGGCGCCGTGATCGTGCCGATGATGTCGGCACCGACCAGCAGTTCGAGCCCGAGCAGGATGCCGCGGCCGAGATTGGCGCGATAGCTTTGGTACGCATCGGCCCAGCCTGAGCGGCTGCCGTCGCGCAGGAACCAGGCGGTGGCGAGGACCACGCCAAGCAGGATGATCGCGACGCCGGCGACTTCCAGCGCATGGGCGAGGATCTCGATATAGCCGTGGAGGCGCTGCATCAGGCGTGAAAGCCGGTGCGGGCGGTTCGTTCCCGCGCGGCGCTAAGTGGCCGTGTGCGGCCTGAGCGGAACGGCGCCGGCGGTGCGCGGCGCGTCATAGGCGAGCGTCGGATGGTGCGGGCCGGGATGGCGGACCTTCGATGCGCGGCCTTGCTTGCGCATGCGGGTGTCGGCTTCCTGCCAGTCGGGAAGCCGGGCATCGGGCGTTTCCCAATGGACGATGCTGGCTTCGTCGCACCAGTGAAGCAGTTTCGGCATCGCCTTCAAGTGCGCGCCGCTGGTCATATAGGCGCGCATCGCGGCGGCGTCGCGCCACAGGGTCATCGTCCAGTAGGTATGCTTGCGGTCGGCGAGCAAGGCGCCATCGAGAAAGCCGTCGGCGCGGCAGACTTGCCGCTGCGTGCGGATCGTGTGGAAGAAGAAGGCGGGCATGAAGCGCAGTGAGCGGACGCGCAGCCGGGTGATGCTGATGAAGGCCAAGACCGCTCCCCTGCCCAGTCGATGGAAAAAGGGCCGATCCCTTGCGGACCGGCCCTCCTGTTCAGCTTACCAGATCTTCACGCGCTGTTCGGGCGGGAGATACAGCTTGTCGCCGGGCTTGATGTCGAACGCCGTGTACCAGGCGTCGACGTTGCGGACGGTGCCGTTGGCGCGATACTTGTCCGGGCTGTGCGTGTCGGTGAGCAGGCGCGAGCGTTCGGCATCCTCGCGGACCTTGCTCCGCCACGCCTGGGCATAGGCGAGGAAGAAGCGCTGGTCGCCGGTAAGGCCGCCGATGACCGGGGCCTTGCCATGCTTGGCCTGGTAACGCTGATAGGCGCCATAGGCCATTTCGATGCCGCCAAGATCGCCGATATTCTCGCCCAGCGTCAGCTTGCCGTTGATCTTGGTACCCGGCACCGGTTCGAACTGATTATACTGTTCGACCAGCATGGCGGTGCGCTTGGTGAATTCGGCCTTGGCTTCGGGAGTCCACCAGTTGGCGAACTTGCCGTCCGGGCCGAACTGGCTGCCCTGATCGTCGAAGCCGTGGCCGATCTCGTGCCCGATGACCGCGCCGATCGCGCCGTAATTGACCGCCGGATCCGCCTTCGGGTCGAAGAACGGCGCTTGCAGGAACGCCGCCGGGAAGGTGATCTGGTTAGTCTGCGGATTGTAATAGGCGTTCACCGTCTGCGGCGTCATGCCCCAGAGCGTGCGATCGACCGGCTTGCCGAGCAGCGAAAGCTGATAGCGGTGCGCCCATTCACGCGAGGCCATCAGGTTCCCGAGCAGGTCGGCGCGCGACACCTTCATGCTCGAATAGTCGATATATTTGTCGGGATGGCCGACGCGGGGGTCGAATGCGGCGAGCTTGGCCAGCGCCTTTTCCTTGGTCGTCGCGTCCATCCATTGATTGGCCTTCAGCCGCTCGTCCAGGCTGGCGCGCAGGTCGGCGATCAGCTCGTTCATCTTGGCCGAGCTTTCCGGCGGATAGTGGCGGGCGACATAGATTTCGCCGACCGCTTCGCCGAGCGCGCCGTTGACCAGCTGAACGCCGCGCTTCCACCGCGCACGCTTCTCCTGCGTGCCCGAGAGCGTCTTCTGGTAGAAACCGAACGAGGCGTCGTCGAATGCGCGCGGCAGATAGGCGGCGTTGGATGAGATGAAGTGGAAGCTCAGCCAGTCCTGCCAGTCGGACACGGGCACCGACGCGAACTGCTTGCCCAGCGCAGCGAGCGCGGTGTCGTTGCCCATGATCATCTTGGGCATCGAGGCGAGGCCGGCGGTCTGCATCATGCCCGCCCAGTCGAACTCGGGCGCGAGCTTGGCCATGCCGGCGCGATCCATCGGCTTGTACAAAGCCATGATGTTGCGGTTCTGCTCGGGCGACCAGTGAACCTTGGCCATCGCGGTTTCGAGCGCGACGATGCGGTCCGCCTTTGCCGCCGCATCGGTGATGCCGGCCAGCGTCAGCACCTGCTGCACATAGGCGCGATAGGCGGTGCGATAGCCGTCGAACTTCGCGCCTTCGTTCAGATAATAGTCGCGCGGCATGCCGAGCGTGCCCTGACTGGCAAAGGCGGTATATTGAGTCGGATCGGCCAGGTCGGGGATGACGCCGACATCGACCGGCGAGGCATAGCCGGGCTGCATGAACAGCGACTGGAGCTTGGCACGGTCGCTGGCGGCGGCGATCCGCGCAAGATAGGGCTTGAGCGGCGCGGTGCCGCGCTGCTCGACCCCGGCCTCGTCCATCCAGCTGGCGTAGAGATCGCCGATCTGCTTGCCCTTGGCACCGAATTGCGCGGGGTTCTTTGCCATGTCGTCGAGGATCGCACGCACCGATTGTTCGGCATCGTCGACCAGCTTGACCCACACGCCGGCCGAGGCGCGGTCCGGGCTGATTTCGGTGGACGTGTTCCAGCTGCCGTTGACATAGGTCCAGAAATCATCGCCCGGCCTCACGCTCTTGTCCTGCGCGGCGAGGTCGACGCCGAAGGTGCCGTAGCGCGGCGCGCCCTGAGGCGCGGTCTGCGAGACGGCCGGCGCAGTCAGCGCAACCGCCGCGACGCCAAGCGCCAGGCGAGTCAACATATTGATCTTCATTCGGAAAACCCCCGGTTCAGCGTGTATTAGCATTGCGTAACGCTGCATTGCGGGCCCGGCAATGGAAGCCTGCCGCGAACCGAAAGAAGCGCACTCGGTTCGTCTCAATTCCCGTCGGGATTCCAGCCGCGTTCGCGCGCATAAGCCTGGGTGCCGCGCGTGACGATGCGGTCGCCCGGCTCGATCGCCGCGATGGGAATGTCGGGCCGGGACAGGATGTCGGCATAGAGCGGGGCGAAATCGGTTTCGACCGTGACACGCAGCAATTCGTCGAAGCTGGGGATCACGAAATAGTTCTGCTGGAAATCGTCGATCCGGTATTCGGTGCGCATCACGCGCTTGAGATCGAAGCCGATGCGATTGGGGCTGTCGCTTTCGAGCGCGAAGCGGCTTTCGGCGAAGCTGGAGACGATGCCGGAGCCATAGATGCGCAGGCCGTCGCCCTCCTCGATCAACCCGAACTCGACCGTATACCAGTAGAGCCGCGAGAGGTTCTTGAGCGCGCCCAGCTCCATCGCGCGCCGCCCGCCCCGGCCATAGGCCGCCATGTAATCGGCAAAGACCGGGTCGGCGAGCATCGGGACATGGCCGAACACGTCATGGAACACGTCGGGTTCCTGAAGATAGTCGAGCTGGTCCGGGCGGCGGATGAAATTGCCGGCGACGAAGCGGCGATTGGCCATATGGTCGAAGAACACCTCGTCCGGCACGAGGCCGGGCACGGCGACGACCTGCCAGCCGGTCAGCTTCATCAGCCGTTCCGATAGTTCCTCGAAATTGGGGATGCCGGCGTCGGACAGCTTGAGCTGTTCGAGCCCGCGCAGATAGGCCTGGCTGGCGCGGCCGGGCAGCAGCGCCATCTGCCGCGCATAGAGCGTGTCCCAGACGCCATGTTCCTGCGCCGTGAACGCTTCCCAGTTCTGGGGGATCGTCCAGTCGGCGGCAGCGCCTTCGGGCGGGGTATCGAGGACGTGGGTGTCGTTTGCCGGGCTGTCGCTGATCATCATGGCGGCATAGCATGGCGCGGGCCCACGCGGGAACGGTTGCAGACGTTACTTTTTCTTGCGCGCTGGAAGCTCGCGATTTTCCCCCCATCTCGGCAAAAGGAGGAACGATGGCGCTGAACCTGCAAGCCAAGGCCCCGCCCCGGGCCGCGATGATCAGCGAATGGCCACGCGCGGCGGTGCAGCTCGGCCAGCTGCCCTTTGCCTGGCGCGCGCTGCTGACCGCGCCGCGCGGCGACGGGCGGCCGGTGCTGGCGCTGCCGGGCCTCGTCAATGGCGACAATTCCAACCTGGTGCTGCGCCGCTACCTCAACGCGCTCGGCTATCGGGCTTATCCCTGGGGTCTGGGCCGCAATTTCGGGCTGCGCGCGATCGGCGCGGAGGGCGAGCGGCTGATCGAGCGGATCGCCGCGATCCATGACGAGACGGGCGAGAAGGTGACGCTGGTCGGCGTGAGCCTGGGCGGAATCATGGCGCGGTGGGCGGCGCATCGCGCGCCCGACCTGGTGCGCGAAGTGGTGACCGTCTGCTCGCCCTTTGCCGGCCTGCCGCGTGCGACCAATGTCTGGCGCGTGTTCGAGCTGGCATCGGGACAGCGCGCCGACGATCCGGCGGTCCGCGCGCTGCTGGAGGAAGCGTCCGAGCCGCTGCCGGTGCCGGCGACCGCGATCTGGAGTCGCAGCGACGGGCTGGTCAATGGCGAGTGCTGCCGCGAAGCCGAGTGCGATAGCGCGCGGTCGATCGAGGTGAGCAACGGGCATTTGCTGGCGCAGATGTCGCCGGAGGTGCTGCGCGCGGTGGCGGAAACGCTGGGGGGTTGAGGATCACTCGATGAAAGCCGCGGGTATCGTGCGACTCCTGGGCTGCGCTCTCGCCTGAGATCCCGGCTTTCGCCGGATGACGAGCGATAGCTGCGATCAGTCCGGGTCGCCGGCGCGGTAGCCGGTATAGGGTCCGCAATCGTCCGGGTTCTTTTTGCAGGCTTGCGCATGAGCCTTTCGCTCCCGGCCCTCGCGCGCTTCCTGCTTGCGCAGCTTGCGCCCGGCATTGCGGTCGGCTTCATCCTGGCTGGTGGTCGCCCAGTCGGCCGCCTGCCCCGCCGCCTTGACCGGCAGGGTGACGATGTCGAACGCGGTCTTGGCGACGCAGCCGCCCGCCACGATCGGCAGCATGGCAATCAGAATCAACGACTTGCGCATGGCGCTCACTCCCTGACGATCAGCGCTTATACTGGTCGCGTGCTTGCGCGCCGATGTACGGGAAATCGGTGAAAAAGCCATCCACGCCGGCGGCGATGTGGCGCGAAATCTCGTCCGCCAGCCGCCCGTGGCCGGCCGGATTGATCCCCTTTCGCAAGCCAGCGGGCAGGAAGAAGTTTTCGGCGCGGAACGTCCAGGGATGGACCTGCAGGCCGGCGGCGTGCGCATCGGCAACCAGCGGGGTTACCGTGCCGTCATTCGTCACCACCAGCGACTTGTGCGGGCCGATCCCGGTGGCATAGGCGGCCACCGCCTTCAGCCCATCAGGCGTGAGCATCGCGGCATAGCTGGGTTGCGCGCCATCGGCCGGTCCGCCTTGCGCGTCGAGCAGCTGGATCAGGCGGACGTTGGTCAGCCGCTGCAATGCCTTCAGATTGTCGACCTCGAACGACTGGATGAACACCGGCGCGTCGGCGCTGTCCCAGCCGGCGGCTTTCAGCTCGGCGACCAGCAGCGCCTCCATCGGCAGGCCGATCGATGCGAGATAGCTGGGGTGCTTGGTTTCGGGATAGATGCCGATGGTGCGCCCGGTCCGCTCGCTCGCCGCCTTGGCCAGCGCGATGATCTCACCCAGCGTCGGAATATCGAACTGGCCGTCATAAGCCTTGTTGCCCGAGCGGAGCAGCGGCAGGCGCTCGCGCGCGCGCAGCGTCTTCAACTCGGCAAGGGTGAAATCCTCGGTAAACCAGCCGCTGACCTTGCGCCCGTCGATCGTTTTCGTCGTCTTGCGGTCGCGAAATTCGGGATGCGCGGCGATGTCGGTCGTCTCGGATATCTCGTTCTCGTGCCGCGCGACGAAGCGGCCGTCCCGAGTCATTACCAGATCGGGCTCGATGAAGTCCGCGCCATGTTCGATCGCGAGTTGATAAGCGGCGAGCGTGTGTTCGGGGCGCTCGCCGCTGGCGCCGCGATGCGCGATGAGGATGGGCTTGGCGGCAGGCATGGCAGGATCCTTGGCGGCAGCTGGGGCGGCGACGATAAACAGCGCGAGCGCGGCTCGCCACAGGCGCGACATGTCCCTATCTCCTTCGATGAGCGGGCTAGGCGAATCGCATGACAGGAATGAGGCAGGCTTGGCCGACAATTCGAGCGTGATCGCGGCGGCGCGCGAATGGTGCGGTAGCCGCATGGCGCTGGCGACCGTCACCTCGACCTGGGGATCGGCCCCGCGCCCTCGGGGATCGCACCTGCTGATCCACGAGGACGGCCGGTTCGAAGGGTCGGTGTCGGGCGGCTGCGTCGAGGCGGACATCATGGCAGTGGCCGCCGAGGTGATCGCCGGCGCGGGCTTTGCGCGGCGGCGGTATGGCGTGGCGGACGCGGCGGCGTGGGAAGTCGGCCTGCCGTGCGGCGGCGAGATCGAGGTGATGGTTCAGCCGGTGGTCGTAGGCGGGTTCGACCCGGCGCTTTTCGATGCGATCGCGACGGCGCGCGACGAGGGCCGGGCGATGGAGGTTTTCACCGATCTGGCGACCGGCGCGAGCACGCTGGCGGCTGGCGCGGGCGAGACGTTCGTCAACCGTTACGAGCCGCCACGCCGGCTGCTGATCGTCGGCGCGGTGCAGATCGCGCAGGTGCTGGCAGGCCTAGCGCGCGAAATGGGGGTGACCACGGTGGTGATCGACCCGCGCGGGCGTTTCCTGACCGCCGAGCGCTTTCCCGGCACGACGCTGGACGACCGCTGGCCGGACGAGGCGGTGGCGGCATTCCGCCCCGACGGCGCGACGGCGGTGGTCACGCTGAGCCACGATCCGAAGATCGACGACCCCGCGCTGGTCGAGGCGCTGAAGGCCGGCGCTGGCTATGTCGCGGCGCTGGGGTCACGGCGCAGCCACGCCGCGCGTCGCGAACGGCTGGCGGCGGCGGGACTGTCACCCGCGCAGATCAATCGAGTCGAAGGTCCGGCGGGGATCGATATCGGGGCGGTCGGGCCGGCTGAGATCGCGCTGTCGATCGCGGCCGGCATGGTAAGGGCGCTGCATGATCGAGGCTGACGATGATTGAACCCGAGCGCGTTGCGTTGCTGTTGCTGGCGGCGGGGCATTCGCACCGCTTCGGCGCGCAGGACAAGCTGATGGCGCCGTATCTTGGCCGCCCGCTGGGCCTGCATGTCGTTGTCGCGCTGGAGGCGGTGCCGTTCGCCGCGCGAGTCGCGGTGACCGACGGCACGGCGCTCGACCTGCCGTCGTGCGGCTATACGATCGTGCACAATGACGATCCGGCGGCGGGCATGGGCCGGTCGCTGCGGCTGGGCATGGAAGCGGTGGCGGCCATGGACGTCGACGCGGTGCTGATCGCGCTGGCCGACATGCCCAAGGTCACCGCGACGCACATCTATCGCCTGCTCGACCGGGCCGAGGGGGCGGACACCATCATCGCGTCGAGCGACGGCGTCGATCCGCGCCCCCCGGCGCTGTTCGGGCGCGACTATTTCGCGACGTTGCTGGCCAGCAAGGGCGACATGGGCGCGCGCGAGCTGGTGCGGCGCGGCCACCACATCGTGACCTCTCCCGCCGAGCTGGCCGACGTGGACACGCCCGAGGAGCTGGCGGCGCTGATCGCATGGCGGCCGGGCGTTCCAGATTCAACATAGACATACGATATTCAACTTTGTGGCTCTTGCGCCGGACGCGCCGGGGGGTAAGAGCAAGGTGCGAGAGGAGACACCATGCCCGACGAGCTTTATCCAGTCCCGGCCGAATGGGCGCGTTCGGCACGCTATGACGCGGCAGGGTATGAGAAGCTCTATGGTCGCTCGCTCGCCGATCCGGGCAGTTTCTGGTTGGAACAGGCCAAGCGGATCGACTGGATCAAGCGGCCCGAGATCGCGGGCGACTGGTCGTTCGACGAGGCCGACTTTCACATCGAATGGTTCGCCGACGGCAAGCTGAACGTCGCGGCGAACTGCATCGACCGACACCTCGCCGGCCGGGGCGATCAGGTTGCGATCATCTGGGAGCCGGACGACCCCAGCGAGGACGCGCGCCGCTTCACCTATCGCGAGCTGCACGCCGAGGTCTGCCGCTTTGCCAATGTGCTGAAAAGCCAGGGCGTGAAGCGCGGCGACCGCGTGACGATCTATCTGCCGATGATCCCGGAGGCGGCGTTCGCGGTGCTCGCCTGCGCGCGGATCGGCGCGATCCATTCAGTGGTGTTCGGCGGCTTTTCGCCCGAGGCGCTGGCCGGACGCATCACCGATTGCGACAGCGCCGTGGTCGTGACGGCCGACGAAGGGCGCCGCGGCGGCAAGCGCGTGCCGCTGAAGGCCAATGTCGATGCCGCGGCCGACCGCGCGCCGGCGCTCAAGACCGTGATCGTCGTCAAGGCGACGGGCGGCGAGGTCGCGATGCAGAACGGGCGCGACGTGTGGTATCACGACGCTGCGGCAGGCGTCGCTGCCGACTGCCCGGTCGAGGCGATGAATGCCGAAGATCCGCTGTTCATCCTCTATACCTCGGGGTCCACCGGCAAGCCCAAGGGCGTGCTGCATTCCAGCGGCGGCTATCTGCTGTGGGCGAGCCTGACGCACGAACTGTGCTTCGACTATCGGCCGGGCGACGTGTGGTGGTGCGCGGCCGATATCGGCTGGGTCACCGGGCACAGCTATATCCTGTATGGCCCGCTGGCGAACGGTGCGACGACGCTGATGTACGAGGGGCTGCCCAACTGGCCCGATGCGAGCCGGATCTGGCAGGTGGTGGACCGGCATCGCGTCCATACCGTCTTCACCGCGCCCACCGCGCTGCGCGCCCTGATGAAGGATGGCGACGCGTTCGTTGCCAGAACATCGCGCAAGTCGCTGAAGCTGTTGGGCACGGTCGGCGAGCCGATCAACCCGGAGGCATGGCGCTGGTATCACGAAGTGGTCGGCGAAGGGCGCTGCCCGATCATCGACACCTGGTGGCAGACCGAGACCGGCGGGGCGATGATCGCCCCCCTGCCCGGCGCGACCGACCTGAAGCCAGGCTCGGCCACCAAGCCGATGCCGGGCGTCGATCCGCAGCTGGTCGACGAGAAGGGCACTGTCCTGCACGGCGCGACCGAGGGGAACCTGATCATCACGCGCAGCTGGCCGGGGCAGATGCGCACGGTCTGGGGCGACCATGCGCGCTTCTTCCAGACCTATTTCACCACCTATCCCGGCAATTACTTCACCGGCGACGGCGCGCGTCGCGACGAAGACGGTTACTGGTGGATCACCGGGCGCGTCGATGACGTCATCAACGTGTCGGGCCATCGCATGGGCACGGCCGAGGTCGAAAGCGCGCTCGTCCTGCATCCCATGGTCGCCGAAGCCGCCGTGGTCGGCATGCCGCACGAGGTGAAGGGACAGGGCATCTATGCCTATGTGACGCTGAACGCCGGCGTTACGGCGGACGACGCGCTCCGCGCCGAGCTGGTGAAGTGGGTGCGCAGCGAAATCGGGCCGATCGCCACGCCGGACGCCGTGCAATTCGCGCCGGGCCTGCCCAAGACGCGGTCGGGCAAGATCATGCGCCGCATCCTGCGCAAGATCGCGGAAGGCGATGTGTCGTCGCTGGGCGATACATCGACGCTGGCCGATCCGGCGGTGGTGGACGATCTGGTCGCGAATCGGGTGGGGTAGCGGCGTAGGGCGGTGGGTGATGGGTCGCCCTCACCCTTCCGCGCCTTTGGCGCTCCCTCCCTCTCCCGGTGGGAGAGGGAATAAGTAGATCAGGCTTCGGCTTCGCTGACGAGCAGCTTGTCGATCTTGTGCCCGTCCATGTCCACGATCTCGAACCGCCAGCCTTGTTCGACGAAGCTTTCGCCTTCTTCCGGCAGGCGTTTGAGAACCGCTAGCGCCAGGCCGGCGACAGTGGCGAAATCGCGGTCGTCGGGCAGGTCGATGCCGATCCGCTCGGCCAGTGCGTCGGCGCCGAGCTGACCCGAGACGAGCAGCGAGCCATCGTCGCGCACGGTGATCGCCGGGTGCTCGCCACCAGCGGCGTCGGACGCGAACTCACCGGCGATCGCGGCAAGCAAGTCGGCCGGGGTCACGATTCCTTCGAAATGCCCATATTCGTCGTGGACGAAGCCCATCGGCACCGCGGCGCGGCGAAGCGCGCCGAGCGCGTCCATCGCGTCGACCTGATCGGGCAGCACCGGTGCGGTATGCGCCAGCGCGCGCAGGTCGAGCGCCTCGCCCCGGATGAGCGCGACGACCACGTCGCGCGCCTGGACCACGCCAATCACCTGATCGACCGAGCCGTTGGCGACAGGCAGGCGGGTATGCGGCGTCCGGCTGAGCGCGGCGCGGATGCCGGCTTCGTCGAGATTGGCGTCGAGCCAGTCGACATCGGTGCGCGGCGTCATAACCTCTCGCACCGGACGGTCGGCCAGGCGCACGACGCCCGAGATGATCGAGCGTTCATGCTCCTCGATCACGCCCGAGCTTTGCGCCTCGGCCACGATCATGTGCAATTCCTCGGCCGTGACGCGATTTTCGGATTCGCGGTTCATGCCGAGCAGGCGGAAGATCGCGGAGCTGCTCTGGTCGAGCAACCACACCAGCGGCGCGGTCACCTTGGCCAGCAGCTTCATCGGGCCGGCGACGAGCACCGCGATCGGCTCTGGCGAGCGCAGCGCGAACTGCTTGGGCACCAGCTCGCCGACGATCAGCGAGGCATAGGTGGTGAGCGCGATGACGATCGCGAAGCCGGCGGTCTGGGCGGTTTCGCGCGCCACCCCCAGCAGCTCGATCCGCGCCGCGGTCGGCGTGCCGAGGCTGGCGCCCGAATAGGCGCCGGCGATGATGCCGATCAGCGTGATGCCGATCTGAACGGTCGAGAGGAACTTGCCCGGATCGGCGGCGAGGTCGATCGCGGTCTGGGCGCCGCGCTTGCCGGCACGCGCCAGCCCCTCGAGCCGCGCCTTGCGCGCCGAGACGATGGCAAGTTCGGACATGGCGAAAACGCCGTTCAGGGCAACGAGCGCGAGGATGATCGCGACGTCGATCCAGGGAAAAGGGGGAAGCGGGTCCATTGGCCTGAGGGACCCTTAGCCTCATTCAGCTTCGTTTCACAACGGCCTTTGCATGGAGCGGTCGGTGCGCAGGCGGAACAAGGGCGATGCCCGGTCCGTTGGCGCACGAGGTTCAAGATGGGAGTAGATCATGCGTTTATCCGCCAAATGGCCCCTGGTTCCGGCGATTGCCGCCCTTACCCTCACCAGCGCCTGCGTCACCGACCCGGTGACCGGTGAGCAGCGCATTTCGAAGGCGGGCATTGGCGCGCTGGGCGGCGCGGTAGGCGGCTATCTGCTGGGCGACCTGGTCGGCGGACGGCGCGACCGGACCGAGAAGATCGTCGGCGCGGGCATCGGTGCGGTCGCCGGGGCCGGCATCGGCGCGTATATGGACCGGCAGGAGCGCGAGATCCGCGAGCGGACCGCGGGCACCGATGTCGAGGTGATTCGGCGCGGCGACGACCTGATCCTGCAGATGCCCGCCGGCATCACCTTTGCCACCGACAGCGCGAACGTCCAGCCGCAGTTCCGCCCGACGCTGGACCAGGTGGCCGATGTGCTCGACCGCTACAACCAGACCTTTGTCGACGTGTACGGCCACACCGATTCGACCGGATCGGCGCAATATAACCAGACGCTTTCGGAACGACGCGCCGCGGCGGTCGCCGATTACCTGACGTCGCGGGGCGTCGAGAGCGCGCGGCTGGCGACGCGCGGCTTTGGGCTGACCCAGCCGATCGCATCGAACGATACGCCCGAAGGCCGCGCCGAAAACCGCCGAGTCGAGATCAAGGTCGTGCCGGTGCGCGAGAGCGACCTGCGATAACGGCCTGAACCCGTCACCGCCGCGCGGCGAAGAAGTCCCTGAGCAGCGCGCCCGCCTCGCCCTCGCCGATGCCGGAATAAATTTCCGGGCGGTGGTGGCAGGTGGGCTGCGCGAAGAAGCGCGGCCCGTGCTCGACCGCTCCGCCCTTGGCATCGCTCGCGCCGTAATAGAGGCGCGTGATGCGGGCGTGGGCGATGGCGCCGGCACACATCGCGCAGGGTTCAAGCGTCACCCACAAGTCGCAATCGTCGAGCCGGTCGCTCCCGAGGGTCGCGGCGGCGGCGCGGATTGCCAGCATTTCGGCATGCGCAGTCGGGTCGCACAGCGCGCGCGGCGCGTTGGCGGCGGTGGCGATCACCTTTCCCGCATGCAGGATCACTGCGCCGACGGGAACTTCGCCGGCCCGCGCGGCATCGCGGGCAGCGGCAAGCGCACGGGCCATCGGGTCGGGCAGCGGGAACATGGCCGCGCTATGCCCTGCCCGGTGCGACGAGGCTAGGGTCCTGACCCTAGGTCAGTTCGCCTCGACGGGCTGACGCGCCTTCTCGACCTCGACGCGCGGCACCTGGATCGTCTTGTTCTCCATCACCACGGTCGGCACCTGGATCGTCTTGTTGGTATAGCCCATGTCGACCTTGCCGACATCGGCCTGCACCGCCGGAGCCTTGCCGCCCTCGACCTTCACCTCGGGCAGGGCGCCGGAACGCAGGTTGAGATTGATCATGCCGAGCCAGGCCATGGCCAGTATGACAATCACGGCAAGGCCGATAATGGCCAGGATTGCGCGCATCGGTGCGTCTCCCCATCGGTTCGTTTGCGAAATAACGCGCCGATCCTGATCGAGGTTGCATCGGCGGCGTTCGAGGTTGACGAAAAGGCACCGTCCGGTTAGTTGCGCACGCTTTCCGGGGCTTCCGGAACAGGCATGAACCTTAGGATTTAAGCGATGTCGCGCATTTGCGAGCTGACCGGCAAGGGCCGGCAGGTGGGTCACAACGTTTCCCACGCCAACAACAAGACCAAGCGCACTTTTCTGCCCAACCTGCAGAATGTGACGCTGATGTCGGAGGCGCTGGAGCGCTCGATCCGTCTGCGCGTGTCGACGCATGGCCTGCGTTCGGTCGAGCATAATGGCGGCCTCGACAACTGGCTGCTGAAGACCGGCGACGACAAGCTGTCGCTGCGCGCGCGTCGCCTGAAGCGCGAGATCGTGAAGAAGGCTGTCGTCGCAGCCTGATTCGCGGCTGACGCGATGACGTTCGACGACCGGCCCGCTCCCTATGGGATGCGGGCCGTTCGGCGTTAGGGTGGTGCGTCGAGCCTGAACTTGAGCAGCAGCGAGCGCTGAAACCACAGCGCATTGTCATCCGAGGCGATCCACAGGATGGTATCGCGCCCCTCCCGGCTCACCGCCAGCGCCTCGAAATTGTCGTGCAGCACCGGGGCGGCGAAGCGCGCGACCTCTTGTCCAGTCACGATCGCGCCGGGGCGAATCGCGGCGCGATCGATCAGGGTCAACGACGCGGTGAAGCCAGCCTGAAGCGAAGCGCGGCGGTTGAGGATGGCAATGCGGCCATCGGGCAGCTCGGCCGCGTCGGTCGGCTGGAAACGAGCCGGCGGGCGATAGGCGAAGCGGAAGCCGCGGTCCGGGACGCGGAGCGGATCGCCGGCGAACCAGATTGCTTCGCGCGTGCCCTTTGCCCCCGCAACCTTGTGCTCGGAAATGGCGATGAAGCTGCCGTCGCGCAAGCGTACGAGCGATTCGGCCCCACCATTGAGCGACCATTTCGCCATTGCGCGCGGCGCCACGCCCCGGCCGTGGCGAAGGTCGGGATCATAGCGCCAGATCTGGTTGGCGCGTTCAAAGCCGACCCATAGCGTGCCGGTCGCGGGATCGCGGGTCAGCGATTCGCTGTCACGCTCGAGCTTGCGCCAGCCGGGGCCTGGGCCATCGACCAGCGCGCCGCTCACCATGTCCGACACGCGCCAGTCGGCCCCCATGCGGAAGCGCACGAAATTGCCGCCGTCGCCGAGCAGCGTGAAGCGGTCGCCATCCACGGTCATCGCCGAGAAGCCGCCAAAGCCATACACCGCGCTCGTCAACTGCACGCCGCCCAGATAGGTGAGCTGTCCCAGCTGCTTGCGCGAAGGATCGCGCCAATCGAGATCGACGGGTGTCGCTTCGATGCCGAAGTGGCTGGGCCACAGCGTCAGCCGCTCTTCGCCCGAATAGCTGGGCAGGAAGGCGAACAGCAGCAGGACGGAAAGGAAGATGCGCATCGGCGCCTGCTTTAACGCGCAGTTGAGCGGGGCAAAGCTGAACGTTGGATAACAGCCATGTTCAGGAACGCGTCAACCACGACGCGGCATGTGCGGGCAGGACGAGCGCGCGCCTGCGCCTCGCATCGAACAGCCGGTGCGCCACTGCGCCCTGCCCGCTTTCCCGCGTTGCGTATCGGGAGCGGGCGCCCCCTTCCCCTTGCAGCGTGTGCACCGGCTCCGTTCATCCGTGCGACGTGCGACGTGCGACGTGAACGCAGCTGAACGGGGGATAACCAGCACATTCAGCATCGGTTCGCGGCGAATGTGCGAATCCATTGTCCAACGTGATGACGGCGGTTCGCCGCATTGCCAGGAAAAGGAGACGACCGATGTTCAAGAAGCTTTCCCTGATCGGCGCGGCGCTGGCGATGACCGGCACCGCCATCGTTCCCGCCAGCCAGGCGGCGGCGCAGAGCCGGTACGAATATCGCGACGGGCGCGGCTATAATGGCGACCGTGGCTATCGCCAGTATAACCGTGGCGACCGCCGCTATGACAATCGCCGCTATGACAATCGCCGCTACAACTATCGGGGCCGCGACGAGCGCTGCGATTCGAGCCAGGGCACGATCATCGGCGCGATCGCCGGCGGCCTGCTGGGCAACGGCGTGGCGGGGCGCGGCGACCGCACCATGGGTGCCATCGTCGGCGGCGCGGTCGGCGCGCTGGCCGGCCGTGAGATCGACCGTTCGGGCCAGCCGGGCTATTGCGCCCGCCGTCGCTGATCCGACCCACTGAACAGCGAAAGGCCGGTCCCTGACGGGGCCGGCCTTTTTGCGTCACGCTATTCGTGCCGCAATGCGTCGATCGGATTGAGGCTGGCGGCGCGGCGTGCGGGGAAGAAGCCGAACACCACGCCGATCACGGCCGAGATGGCGAAGGCGATGATGTTGATCTGAAGATCGAACATCCACGGCACCTGCATGAGCGGCGTGATGATCGCGATGGCCAGCTGCGCGAGCAACAGGCCCATGGCACCGCCCAGCAGCGAGAGCACGATCGCCTCGACCAGGAACTGCATGAGCACTTCGCTGGCGATCGCGCCGATGGCGAGGCGGATGCCGATCTCGCGCGTTCGCTCGGTCACCGACACGAGCATGATGTTCATGATGCCGATGCCGCCGACGATCAGGCTGATGCCCGCGACGGCGGCGACGATGCTGGTCAGCAACTGCGTGCTGCCGGTCAGCGCCGCGCTGATCTGGGCAGTGTCGAAGATGTTGAAATTGTCCTCCGCCCCCGCATCGATCCGCCGCCGTTCGCGCAGCAGGTCGGACAAGGAGGCTTGGACCTGCGCGCTGTCATAGGCAGCGTCGACGCCGACCAGCATCAGGCGAATGTCGCGATTGCCGGTGAAGCGACGCTGCACTGCCTTGATCGGCATGATGACGGTATCGTCCTGATCGCCGCCGAAGCCCGCCTGACCGCGCCGCGACAGCACGCCGATCACGTCGCACGAGACGCCGCCAATGCGGAACCGCTGACCGACCGCATTGCCGCCGCGAAACAGGTTCTGCTGCACCGTCGCGCCGATGATGCAGACGGCCTTCCCCGCCGCCTCTTCAGCCGGGGAGAAGATGCGGCCGGCGGTGAGCGGCCAGGGCTGGACGGTGAAGAAGGCGCCGGTGGTGCCGTTGATCGTGGTCGACCAGTTGGCGCCTTCATGGATCGCGGTCGCGGTGGATTGTGCCTGCGGGGCGACGGCGGTGACCCCGGCGACCTGTTCGCGCACCGCCTCGACATCGGCTTCGTCGAAATCGGGCGGACGCGGCCCGCCGCCGCCGCGGCCGAAGCCCTGACCGGGGCGGACCTGAAGGATATTGGTGCCGAGGCTGGCGATCTGTTGCTGCACCGCCGCGGTCGTCGCCTTGCCCAGCGTGACCATCGCGACGACGGCGGCGACGCCGATGATGATGCCGAGCGTGGTCAGAAACGAGCGCAGCTTGTGCCGCAGGATCGAACGGATCGCGAGCGTGAAGGTGGTGCCGAGCATCAGGCCGGCGCTTTTTCGCTTTGGCCCGCGCCCTGCCCCGCCTCGATCCGTTCGACCAGCCCGTCCTTGAAGTGGACGATGGTGTGCGCGAAGGCCGCCATGTCGGGTTCGTGCGTGACCATCAGCACGGTGATGCCGCTTTCCTGGTTGAGCCGCGTCAACAGCTTCATGATCTCGACCGAGCGTTCGCTGTCGAGGTTGCCGGTCGGCTCGTCAGCGAGCAGCACGTCGGGGTTGGTGACGATCGCGCGGGCGATGGCGACGCGCTGCTGCTGGCCGCCGGACAATTCGGCGGGAGTGTGGTCCCACCATCTGTCGAGGCCGACCTTTTCCAGCGCGGCCATGCCCATGTCGCGCCGCGTCTTCTTGTCCTCGCCGCGATAAAGCAGGGGCAGCTCGACATTTTCGAGCGCGCTGGTGCGGCTCAAGAGATTGAACCCCTGGAACACGAAGCCGAGATATTTGCGGCGCAGCAGCGCGCGCTGGTCGCGACTCAGCGTTTCGATATGCACACCCTTGAACACGAACTCGCCGCCGCTCGGCATGTCGAGACAGCCCAGGATGTTCATCGTGGTCGACTTGCCCGAGCCGGAGGGGCCCATCACCGCGACGAAATCGCCGCCGGTGATGTCGAGATCGACGCCCTTCAGCGCCTGAAACGCCGTCGGGCCTTCGCCATAGGTCTTGGTAACGCCCCGCAGGCGGATGATCGGTTCGGCCATCAGCCGCCCTGCCTGCCGCCGCCGCCACCGCCGCCCTTGCGCTGCCCGCCGCCCTTGCGCTGGCCGCCGCCGGATTGCTCGCCGGCATATTGCCCGGTGATGACCTCCATCCCCGCCTTAAGCTCGCCCGAGAGGATTTCGGTCACCTGCCCGTTGGTGTCGCCGGTGGTCACCTCGATTCCGCGCGGCTGGCCGTCCTCCCCCTTCACATAGACGGTCTGGCGGGCGCCGCGGCCAAGCGCCGCGGCCTTTTCCGCGCCGCCACGCCGCCTTCCGCCCCGCGGGACGAGCGCGCCGGTGACGCCGCCGGCCTTTTGCTGGCTGTCGCCGGCGCTGGGGGTGAAGCGCAGCGCGGCATTGGGGACGAGCAGGACGTTCTTCTTTTCCAGCGTCACGATCTCGGCCGTGGCGGTCATGCCCGGCCGAAGCTGCTGGTCGGGATTGGCGACAGACAGGATCGCGCCATAGGACACGACCTGCCCGGTGGTGCCGGTCGCGCTGGTGGCCGTGGACGACGCGCTGCTCTGCGCCGACAGGTTGGAGCCGACATCCACGCGCTGGATCACCGCGGGGAAGGTCCGGCCGGGGAAGGCGTCGACGGTGAAATTCGCCTTCTGCCCATCCTTCACCTGCCCGACATCAGCTTCGTCGATCGCGACTTGAAGCTCCATCGCGGTCAGATCCTCGGCGATCACGAACAGCGTCGGCGTGTTGAACGAGGCGGCGACCGTCTGGCCCGGATCGACCTGGCGCGAGAGCACCACGCCGTTGACGGGCGAGCGGATGATAGCGCGGTTGCGCTGAGTGACGTTGGAGCGCAGCTGCGCCTGCTGCGCGGTGACCTGTGCCTGGCTGGCCCGGACGGTGGCGACTGCCCGGGCGACGGCGGCACGGGCATTGTCGAGTTCGGTCTTCGCCGGCACGCGGCCTCCCGACAGCCGGCTCACCTCCTCGAACCGCGACAGCTGCGCGCGCGCTTCAGTGAGCGTCGCCTGATTCTGGGCAACCGTCGCCTGCGCGGCGGCGACGCCGGCCTGGCCCTGTGCGATCTGGTCATCGAGAATCTCGGGGTCGATCAGCGCGAGCGGCTGACCGGCGGTGACGCGGTCATTCACATCGACCAGCACGCGCGTGATCTTGCCTGAGAGTTCCGAGCCGACCTGTACCTGATTGGTCGGTGCGAGCTTGCCCGTCGCCGAGACGGAGACGGTGAGCGCGCCCCGCTCCACCGGCCGAGTCGCATAACCGGCCTGTTCGCTGCTGCCGAGGAACTTCCAGGCCGTGAGGATCAGGACGAGGACCAGCAGCGCCACCGCAATCCACTTGGCATAGCGTTTCCAGACCGGCGTGACCTTGCCGCCGAGGAATTCGTCGACATTGGGCGTGGTGGGTTCGGCCATCAGTTCGCTTCCATGGCGGGTGTGGTGGGCAGGTCGGCGGGCGCGGGCACGCGGGTCGCGTCCCAGCCGCCGCCGAGCGCGAGGTAGAGCTGGATCAGCGCGGACGATCGATCCGCGCGCGCCTGGACCAGCCCGTTGCGGGCCGAGATCAGCGAGGCTTCGGCCTGGCTCAAGGTCAGGAAATCGGCGAGCCCGGCGCGGTATGAACTGCGCGAGAGGATCGCGCTGTTTCGCGCCGCATCGAGCGCGATGGCGAACTCACGCTCGCGCGCCTGCGCCGCCTGGAGCGCAACGACGGCGTTCTCGACCTCTTCGAGCGCGATCAGCACGGTCTGTTTGTAGGCAAGGAAGGCGCCGTCCGCCGCCGCCTGCGACGCGCGCACCTGCGACCGGGTGCGGCCGGCGTCGAAGATCGTCTGCGCGATGCTGGCGAACAGGCGCCCGGTGATGACGTCGAAGACGCTGCCGAGGTTCGACGCGCCGCCATCGATGCTGCCGCCCAGCGACAGCTGCGGATAAAGCTGCGCCTCCGCCACCCCGATCCGCGCGACGGCGGCGGCGAGGCCGCGCTCCGCGCTGCGGATATCGGGCCGCTGGCGCAGCGTATCGGCGGGGATGCCGACCGCAACGCTGGCCGGCCCCTGCGGGATCGGTCGGGTGGCCGCCATCTCGCCCTTCAGCGCGCCGGGCGCCTGGCCGGTGAGCACGGCGAGGCGCGAAACCGCGCTGTTGTAATTCGCCTCGATCGACGGGATCGATGCGGCGGTCTGCGCCCGGCTGGCACGGGCCTGTTCCTGGTCGAGCGAGGAGACGAGCCCGGCCTGGACGCGGAAGCCGGCGATTTCGAGATTGTCGTCCTGTATCGCCAGGCTCTCACGCGCATTGACGAGTTGCGCCTGCGCGGCGCGGGCGAGGATATAGTTGCGTGCGATCTCGCCCTGAACCGAGACGAGCACGGCGGCATAGTCATAGCCCGACGCCTCGAGCTCGGCACGCCCGGCCTGCACGCCGCGCCGGATCCCGCCGAACAGATCGGCCTGATAGTTGACGTCGCCGCCCAACGAGAAGCTGGTGTTGCCGCCCTGCGAGAAGCTGGTGACGGTGCCGTCGGGCAAGGTGACCTGCGTGCTCTGCCCGCGGAGCGGCTCGCTGCGCGATGCGCTGCCGCCCGCGCTGATCGAGGGAAAGAGGGATGCGCGCTGCTGGACCAGTGCTTCACGCGCCTGGCGAAGCCGCGTGACGGCCAGCGCCACGTCGAGATTCTGGCTCGCGGCCTGTTCGACCAGGCGAGCGAGCAAGGGATCGTCGAAGGTCGTCCACCAGCGCTGCAGATCCGCCTGCGCGGTTTGTTGCGCGGCGACCGAATAGGTCTGTGGCACGCCAAGCTGGGCCGCGCTGTTCGGCCGATATTCGGGCCCGACTGTGCAGCCGGCGAGCGGCACGGCGATGAGCGCCAGGATTGCAATCGGACGGTTCATCATCCCCCTTCGAATGGGCCAGTCGCCCGCGCGGCGTCCATCGAAACAATGTCGCAAATTGTCGCGCCGGGTCGAAACGCACACGAAACGGGTGAGTTGCATGGAGCATGAGCCCATACGGAAAAACCCCAGCCTCATGGGTGGAGGCTGGGGTTTCGACCTGGCATCGGGGACAGGGAATCAGAAGCGGAAGCCGACGCTCGCCATGACGTTGCGCGGGGCAGCCATGAAGCAGTCGCCGCGCGCGAGGCACGAGGCGAAGGCCTGTTCATTCAGCAGGTTCGTCGCATTGATCGCGAAGCGCCACTTGTCCCAGGTGAGTTCGGCCAGCGCATCGATCGTGGTGCGCGCGGGCGTGACGATGGTGTAGAGCGTGCCCGGTGCAATCGTCGGGTTGCGGCCATAGGGATCGAGCGGGCCGGTCGACTTGCTTTCGCCGCTATAGACCACGCCCGCGCCGAGCCGAAGCTGAGCGCCGCCGACATTGCCGAACGTCTTGGTCGACCAGGCCGAGGCGGTGTGGCGCGGCATATAGTCGAGGCTGGTATTCACCTCGGACTCAAGTTCGCTGTAGCCGTAGTTGAGCAGCAGCTCGAACTCGCCGGGCAGCGTGTGGCTCGCCTCGAACTCGACGCCCCTGGTCGTGAGCTCGCCCCACTGGGTCGTGACATTGTTGGCGAGGTAGAGGACGCGGTTGCGTTCCTTGATGTGGAAGCCGGTGAGCGTGACCAGCGTTGCCGGGCTGGGCTGCCACTTGACGCCGGCCTCGTACTGCGTGCCGGTCTGCGGAATGAACGGCGTGGTCGGCACGCCGCCCGGGCCCGTCAGCCGACCGGCGATCGGCAGGAAGCTCTCGGTATAGCTGAAGAAGGGCGAGAAGCCGGCGCCGACCTCGCCGATGATGCCCGCGCGGAAGGTGGTGGCGTTGTCCTCCTGCCCCGACGAGTTCGTCACATGGTCGCGGCGTGCGCCGACGATGATCGAGACCCGGTCGAACAGGCGGACCTGATCCTGGACATAGACGCCGAGCTGCTTTTGCGAATCATAGGCGAACGGACCGGCCGGTTGGGGCGTCGCCAGCGCAGCGTAATCGATGTCGTAGAGATCGACCACTTCGAGGCCGGGCGCGGCGTAGCGCTTGCCGACCTTGTTCCAGCTATAGTCCAGACCGACGAGCAGCGTGTGTTCGATATTGGCGCCGGTGTTGAACTTGAACTCGACATTGTTGTCGGTCGAGAAGACGTTCATCCGCGCGTCGCTTGCATCCGAATACAGCCCGATGGTGCGCCCGTTGGTGCCGTAGACCGCGAACGGATTGACCGGATCGGTGTAGCTGTCGGCATAGTGCGTGAAATATTGAAGATCGCTGTCGATGTAGCGCGCCTTGAGGCTCAACCGCACCTTGTCCGAAAAGCGATGGACGATCGATCCGCCGCCCTGCAGCGAGCGGCCGTCATAGCGGTCCCATCCCGCCTTGCCGACGAAGGTATAGGGGTCGAGCTGAAGCGCCGGGTCCACGGGATTGGGGCGGAAGGTGCCGGCGATCGGCAGGAATTGCGAGGTCGAGCCGGTGTCGTCCTCCTGATACAGGCCGGTCAGGATCACGTCGGTGGCGGGCGTCGGCTGCCAGCGGATCGACGGCGCGAACATCACGCGGTCGTCGGGCACATGATCGACATAGGTGTCGGCGTCGCGCACGCGGGCGACAGCACGGATCGCGAGGTTACCGGTGAGCGCGAGATTGACGTCGCCCAGCGCTTCCTTGCGGTCATAGCTGCCATAGACGAGGTTCAGTTCGCCGCGCGTCTCGAAATCGGGCGTCTTGGAGACGAGGTTCACGAGGCCACCGATCGAACCCTGGCCGAACAGGACCGAGGCCGGGCCGCGCACGATCTCGACCCGCGAGAAGTTATACGGGTCCGAGGTGATGCTGGCATAATAGGAGAAGATGTCGCGCATGCCGTCGCGGAACTGAAGCGCGTTGATGCCACGCACGTTGAACCCGTCGACGCGCGTATCGCGGCCATAGGGATTGGCGAGCACGCCGGCGGCGTATTTGACCGTGTCGCTGATGTTGATCGCGCCCTGCGACAGATAGGTGTCGGCCGAAATGATCGTCAGCGGCTGGGGCAGTTCGATCAGCGGCGTTTCGGTCTTGGTGCCCGCGTTCGCGCCGGTGACGACGATTTCGTCTTCCTGCCCGGCTATTGGCGCCGGTTCCTCGGCGCGTGCCGCCTGGCTCAGCAGCACGCCGGCGATTCCTGCGGCAACGATCAACTTGCTCATACCCACCCTTTTGCGTTCTTCAGTCTCAGTCGCAGCGCCTCCTAACTTTTTGCGAGCAATTATCAATAGCATTTCTGCTTGCCTTGCTCGGGCGGGGTTTTTATGCCTGAAGCCATCCAAGCCGCTGCGCTGCCTCGCACCCGCCGCTGGGCGCGCGTCCTGCTTGCCGGGCCCGGCGCGATCGTGGTGACGCTGGCGCTGCTGGCGGGGATGCCGCTGTGGCTGCCGGGCGGCGCGGCGGGGATCGACAACCTTGCCGTTCCGCTGGTGCTGGCGCCGCTGATCTGGGCGGCGCTGTTCTTTCATGCGTGCCTCGACCGCAATCTGGCGCGCGTCGCGCTGGTCGCAGGCGCGCTGTTCGTGGTGCATGGCGCGCTGGTCGCATCGCGGTTGACGGCGACGCCGGCGGTGGAGGCAGCGAAATGATCCATCTGAAGAAGGACGAGACCAAGGCGATGGTCGCGGTGCACGGCTGGTCCGGCATCCTGCTCGGCCTGCTGCTGTATGCCGTGGTCCTGACCGGCACAGCCGCCGTCTTCGCGCACGAGATCGGTGCCTGGTCGGCCGGGCATGTCGCCACCCGATCGGTGTTCGAAAAGCCGGTCGACGCGACGATCCGGCGGCTCGCGGCGCAGACGCCCGCGGCCTATCACGACGACGTGAACCTGTGGGAGACGGGCGATCACGGCCTTGGCGTGTTCTTTCACCGTCACGAAACCGGTGCCGAGGGCGTGCCGACCGAGGCAGGCTATTTCTATCAACTGGACCATGACGGACGCGTGCTGAACACGACCAAGGGCACGATCGACGACCTGTTCGGCCCGCGCAACGACGATGCGCTCGCGACCTTCCTGGTCGACACGCATGTGCGGCTGCATGTGCCCAATCCCTGGGGCCTGCTGCTGACCGGGATCCTCGGCCTTGCCATGCTGGTTGCGGCGATTTCGGGCGTGCTGATCCACCGCCATCTGTTCAAGGACATCTTCACGCTGCGTCGCCGCGCCAGTTCGGTGCTGGTCAATCGCGACAAGCATAGCGTGGCGGGCACGTGGAGCCTGCCCTTTGCCTTCGTGCTGGCGTTCACTGGCAGCTTCTTCTCCTTCTATGGCACGATCGGCGTGCCGGTCGTCGCGATGGCGGCGTTCGGCGGCGACGTGGAGGCTTTGAGCGAAGCCGTGTACGGCACGCCGGGCACGCCCGACCCCCGCCCCGTCCCGGTCGGCAACATCGACCGCATCACCGGCGATGCGATCGCCCGCGCCGGCGGCGTGCCGACCTTCATCGCGATCGAGAAGTTCGGCCGCGCGGATTCGGTCGTCACCAGCTATCACGACCCGAAGGCCGGCGATGTCGAACCGGTCGCGCTGCTCTATAGCGGCGCAAGCGCGCAGTTCGTGCGCGAGAAGGCGGTGGTCGGCGCGCAGCCGTCCACCGGCGGCACGCTGGTCGGCATCATGGGGCCGCTGCATTTCGGCAATTTCGCGGGCATGTTGTCCAAGGCGATCTGGTTCGGGCTGGGCTTTGCCATGTGCTATGTCACCTATACCGGCATGCGGCTGTGGGTGGTGAAGCGGCGAGGCGAGGCACGCTCGCTTGCCTGGCTCGAGCGGACGCTGAGCGTGGTGGGCTTTGGCCTGCCGCTGGGCCTGGCGGTCGCCGCGGCTGCCTTTCTGGTCACGATGCCGCTCGGTACCGCGGTGTACTGGACGACCGCCGCGTTCCTGATCGCGTCGGCGCTGGCAATCCTGGCCGGCGCGCTGGCGCCGAGCAACGCGGCGCTGACGAAGCTGCTCAAGGGCGCGACGGGCGTGACCATGCTGGCTTTGCCACTGCTGCGCCTGTTCGTCGCCGGTGGGCCTGGCTGGGGCGAGACGGTAGCGGCCGGTCAACCGGTCATCGCCGCGCTTGACCTTGCCTTCGCCATCGCGGGCCTGTGGCTGGTGCGCCAGAGCTGGCTGACGGCGCGTAGCGCCGAACCGCTTGCCGCGCCGGCGCTGCAAGCCGCCCGGACATGAGCATGATCGCGCTCGCGCTGGTCGCCTTGATGCTCTCTGCAATCCCGCTCGCCCTGCTGTGCATCGGCGATCCCAAGCGTCGGCGCGCTGTCGGCGTGACGGAGGGAACCCCCACCGCCACGCGCCGGCTGCTTGCCGCCGCGGCGTGCGCGCCGGGGATCGGCTGCGCGCTGCTGGGCGATGCAGCGGCGCTGATGATGTGGCTGGGCGGGTGCGCCCTGATTGGCTGGGCTGCGGCGGCGGTTTCGGCGCATCGCGCAAGGCCGGTGCAGTAAGCGCATTCGCCGGACCGAAAGATGCTGGGCAGACGCGGCGGGCAGCGGCTAAGCCGCAGGCCTTTATCGACCGGGACGAACGAGATGGATATCGCGCCACTGTGGGACGATCGCGCCGCGCGCACCTTGCTGCGGGCCATGTTCGATGCCGCGGTCGGGGCTGCGGACCCGCTGACCGTGCTGGCCGATCACCTGCCCGACAAGCCCAAGGGGCGTTGCGTCGTTGTGGGCGCTGGCAAGGCATCGGCGACGATGGCGCTGGCGGTCGAGCGCGCATGGCCCGATGTGCAACTGAGCGGCGCGGTCGTCGTCCCCTATGGCCATGGCTGCGCCACATCGCGCATCGCGGTGCGCGAGGCGGCGCATCCAGTTCCCGACGCCAATAGCGAAGCGGCAGCGCGCGAGATGCTGGGCCTGGTCGCGGGCCTTGGCGCCGACGATCTCGTGCTGGCGCTGATCTCGGGGGGCGGATCGTCGGTAATGGCGCTGCCCGCCGTCGGGATCACGCTGGCCGAGAAGCAGGCGGTCAACCGCGCGCTGCTCGCCTCGGGGCTGGACATTCGCACGATGAACGCGGTGCGCCGGCGGCTGTCGGGGATCAAGGGCGGGAAGCTTGCCGCTGCGGCCGGGTCCGCGCGCGTCGTGACCCTGACGATCAGCGACATTCCCGGCGACGACGCAGCGGCGATCGCGTCGGGACCGACGCTGCCCGACCCCGATGCCGCCCGCGACCTGTCCGACCTGGCGGCACAGCTAAAACCACAGGTGAGCGAAGCGGTCCACGCGCTGCTGGTTGCGCCGGTCGTCTCGTCTTCGGTGCAGCCGGTCGCCGACGTGCGGATAATCGCGACGCCGCAGCGCAGCCTGGAGGCGGCAGCCGCCGTCGCCCGGGCCGCCGGGGTCGCGGTGGAGATGCTGGGCGACGACCTGGAAGGCGAAAGCCGCGAGCTTGCCGGCGGCATGGCGCGCGCGATCGGCGAAGGGCGCAGCGGCGGACCGCGCGTGCTGCTGTCCGGCGGAGAGACCACGGTTACGCTGACCGGCGCGCGCGGCGGGCGCGGTGGGCGTAACACCGAATTCGCGCTCGCCCTTGCGCTGGCGATGGATGGCAGGCCGGGCGTATGGTGTATCGCTGCCGACACCGATGGCGAGGATGGCGCGAGCGGCGGCGGCGCCGGCGCGATCGTCACGCCCGACACGCTGGCGCGGGCCCATGCAATGGCGATCGATCCACGCCGGAGCCTGGACGATCATGACAGCGGCACGCTGTTCGAGGCGCTGGGCGATCTGATCGTCACCGGCCCGACCCGCACCAACGTCAACGATTTTCGCGCGATCCTGGTCGCGGGGAGCGCGGCCTAGTCCTGCGTCGGGCGACGGCGCGGCACGGCGTCGGACTGGCGGCGGATCAACGCGTAATCGAGCCGGCGGTGTGGCTGGCCGGCGTCGCCACTGCGCCCTCGGCGCAGGCTGTGCACCAGCATCTCAACCGCGCGCTGCGCCATGTCGGCGATCGGCTGACGGATGGTGGTGAGCTCCGGCCAGATCGCCGTCGCGAGCGACGTATCGTCGAACCCACATACGGTGAGGTCGCCCGGCACGTCGATCCGGTAGCGATGCGCCACGGCCACCGCCGCAGCGGCCATGTCGTCGTTCGAGCAGAAGATCGCGGTTGGGCGATCGTCGAGCTCAAGCAGCCGCTCGGCCGCGGCGAGGCCGGAGCGGTAGGTGAACAGCCCAGACGCCACGAGCGTTTCGTCGGCCGCCAGCCCCGCCTCGTCCAGCGCGGCGCGATACCCGTCGAGCCGCAGCGCGCTGGCCGACAGCGCAGGGTCGCCGGTGACGAAGCCGATGCGGCGATGGCCCAGCGCCAGCAAGTGGCGCATCATCGTCATCGCCGCCGCGCGATCATCGATCCGCACCGACATGGCGGTCGCCGGTTGCCGGCCGCTCGCTACCGCGACGGCGGGAATCCCGTTTTGGGCGAGGAAGGCGAGCAGCGTGTCGGATTCGCACAGCGGCGGCGGCAGCACGACGCCGTCCACGCCGGCCGCGATCAGCCGCTGCGCGACGTCGACCTCAGCTTCGTCCGCTTCGCACTTTTCGACCGCGATGTGCAGATCGGCGCTGCCATCGCCAGCCAGGCTGCCGAGCAGGAATTCGCTGAGGAACCCGGCGCTAGGGTTGCTGTAAAGCAGGCCGATGCGCAGCGGCGCGATGCCGGCCAGCGTGCGCGCGGCGCGGTTGGGCGCATAATTCAGCGCCGCGATCGCCGCCTGTACCGCCTCCCGCTTCGATTCCCGCACATTGGCTTCGGCGTTGATGACGCGCGAGACGGTCATGGCCGACACGCCGGCGAGCCGCGCGACATCTGCGATCGTCGGCGCGCCCATCGAACGCTTGCGGCGTGACGCAGGATCGCTGGCATGGCCGGTCATTGCGCTTGCGATAGCGCAAGCGTCTGTCGCCGCATAGCGGCATGATCCGGTTGCGGCGTAGCGGACCAGCATCTATGGTAGCGCTATCTTTGCGTCCGCCGGGCGCGTCACACGAGCCGGCGGCGAGCTTCGCGCCGGGCTATGGGAGATCGCAATGCTGAAGGGCGAATTGTTCATCGCCGGCGAACGTCGCGCGTCGAGCGACCGGTTCCAGGGACAGGATCCCGCCACCGGCGCCGCCATCGAGGATGTGAGCTTCGCCGGCGCGAGCGAGGCCGACGTCGCCGACGCCTGCGCCGCGGCCGAAGCGGCGTTCGCCCCCTATTCCACGCTGCCGCTGGAACAGCGCGCGCAGTTCCTCGAGGCGATCGCGACCGAGATCGAGGCGCTGGGCGATGCGTTGGTCGAACGCGCCTGCCGCGAAACCGGCCTGCCGCCCGCGCGCATCACCGGCGAGCGTGGCCGCACCGCGGGCCAGCTGCGCCTGTTCGCCGCCGAGGTGCGCGATGGGCGATGGCAGCGCGTGCGCATCGATCATGCCGACCCTGCGCGCATCCCGCCCAAGCCCGACCTGCGGCTGCGAATGATCCCGCTCGGTCCAGTCGCGGTGTTCGGCGCTTCCAACTTCCCCCTCGCCTTTTCGGTCGCGGGCGGTGACACGGCGTCCGCGCTCGCCGCCGGCTGCCCGGTGGTGGTGAAGGGCCATCGCGCGCATCCCGGTACCGCCGAGCTGGTCGCCGGCGCGATCACCCGCGCCGCGGCGAGCACGGGCATGCCGGCCGGCGTGTTCAGCCTGGTCAACGGCACCTCGCGCCGCGTCGGCGAGGCGCTGGTCGCCGATCCGCGCATCCAGGCGGTCGGCTTCACCGGGTCGCGCGCCGGGGGTGAGGCGCTGATGCGCATCGCCGCCGCGCGCCCCCGCCCGATCCCCATCTATGCCGAAATGTCGGCGGTCAATCCGGTCATCATCCTGCCGCATGCACTGGCCGCGCGCGGCACGGCGCTGGGCGCGGCGTTCGTCGCCAGCCTGGCCATGGGCGCGGGCCAGTTCTGCACCAACCCCGGGCTGGTCCTGGCGGTGGATGGTCCCGATCTCGACGCCTTCATCGATGCCGCCGGCACGGCGCTGACCGGACAGCCGGCGCAGACCATGCTGACCCAGGGCATCTGGGAAGCATTCGAACAGGGCAAGGCAAAGCTCGGGGCGAGCGCGCATGTGACGGCAGTGACGCAGGGCGCCGAAGGCACCGGTCCGAACCAGGGCCGCGCCGCGCTGTTCAGCGTGAAAGGCAGCGACCTGCTGGCCGATCCGGTACACTTGCACGAAGTGTTCGGCGTTTCGTCGGTCGTGGTGCGCTGTGCCGACATGGACGAGCTGATCGCAACAGTCGGCCAGCTGGAAGGTCAGCTGACCGCGACGCTCCAAGTCGATGCGGCGGATCATCCCGCCGGCGCCCGCCTCCTGCCGGTGCTGGAACGGACGGTGGGCCGGATCATCGCCAATGGCTGGCCCACCGGCGTGGAAGTCGGCCATGCGATGGTGCATGGCGGCCCCTATCCGGCGACTTCCGACTCGCGCAGCACCTCGGTCGGATCGATGGCGATCGACCGTTTCCTGCGGCCGGTGAGCTATCAGGACATGCCGGCGGAATTGCTGCCGCCAGTGCTGAACGACGGCGCGCAGGACAATATTGGTGCACGGATCGACGGACGGTGGGCATGATGAAGTTCGACCTCAACGCGCTTCCCACAGACACAGCGCGCGCCACGCTGGCGGGCCGCCTGATGCTGGCCGATGGGCCGGTGCCGGTGCTGGTCCGCGACGGCGTGGTGTATGACGTCTCGCGCGTGGCACCTACCAGCGCCGACTGGTTCGACCTGCCCGATCCCGCCGCGCTGACCGGCGAGCGGCTGTGCGACGTTGCGGAGCTGACCATCGGCGGCGGCACGTTCGAGCTGTTGGCGCCGATCGATCTGCAATGCGTGAAGGCGTGCGGCGTGACCTTTGCCGTGTCGGCGCTGGAACGCGTCATCGAGGAACGCGCGCGGGGCGACGCCGACCAGGCGGCCGCCATTCGCGGCGACCTTGAGGGCAAGATCGGCGGCGGGATCCGCAGCGTGGTGCCGGGCAGCGAGGAGGCCGCGAAGCTGAAGGCCGCGCTGATCGAGGCGGGCATGTGGTCGCAATATCTAGAAGTGGCGATCGGCCCGGATGCCGAAGTATTCACCAAGGCGCCGGTACTCTCCTCGCTCGGCTGGGGCGCGGACCTGGGCTTCCGGTCGGATTCGACCTGGAACAACCCGGAGCCCGAGGTGGTGCTGGTGGTGAACGCCGCGGGCAAGGTCGTCGGCGCGACGCTGGGCAACGACGTCAATCTGCGCGATTTCGAGGGGCGCAGCGCACTGCTGCTCGGCAAGGCGAAGGACAATAACGCTGCCTGCGCGATCGGGCCGTTCGTGCGCCTGTTCGACGATGGCTTCGGGATCGACGACGTGCGCAACGCCGAACTCGACCTGGTGATCGACGGGCCGGAGGGCTATCGCCTCGAAGGGCATAGCTCGATGAACCAGATCAGCCGCGATCCGCTCGACCTGGTGCGCCAGACGCTGTCCGAACATCAATATCCCGACGGCTTCGTGCTGTTCCTGGGCACGTTGTTCGCGCCGGTGCAGGACCGCGACGAACCGGGACGCGGCTTTACCCACAAGGTCGGCGACACCGTGCGCATCCATTCGCCCGCGCTGGGCACGCTGACCAACCGCATGACGACGTCGAAGCAAGCCGCGCCCTGGACGTTCGGCATTCGCCATTTGTACCGCACGATGGCCGCGCGTGACGCGGCGGTGCGCATATGACGGCAGCGCCCGTGTCGCAGGGCGCGCGCTATCCCAGCCTGGCCGGCAAGCGCGTACTGGTGACCGGCGGCGGATCGGGCATCGGTGCGGGCATCGTCGCGGGGTTTGCGGCACAGGGCGCCGACGTCACCTTCTTCGACATCGCGCAGGACGATTCGCTCGCATTGGCCGAGCAGCTGACGCAGGCGGGCGGGACGGTGCGGTTCGAGCATGTCGACTTGAAGGACATCGCCGCGCTTCAGGCCATGATCGCCGCGCTGACCGAGCAAGCCGGCGGGTTCGACGTGCTGGTCAACAATGCCGCCAACGACGACCGCCATTCGATCGACGAGGTGACTGAAGCCTATTGGGACGACCGGCTGAGCGTGAACCTCAAGCACATGTTCTTCTGCGCGCAGGCGGTGATCCCGGCGATGCGCGAGAAGGGCGGCGGGGCGATCGTCAACCTGGGGTCGATCTCGTGGCATCTCGGCCTCAACGACCTGATCCTCTACCAGACGTGCAAGGCGGCGATCGAGGGCATGACGCGCAGCCTGGCGCGCGATTTGGGGCGCGACAATATCCGTGCGACCTGCGTCATTCCGGGCAATGTACGCACGCCGCGCCAGCTGAAATGGTACACCCCTGAGGGCGAGGCGGAAATCATCGCGGCGCAATGCCTGGACGGGCGGCTGATGCCGCAGGACGTGGCGGCGATGGTTATGTTCCTGGCGTCGGATGATGCCAAGCTGGTCACCGGGCACAGCTATTTCGTCGACGCGGGCTGGCGGTGACGAGCGTCGTCCACGCCGCACCAGCGCCGGTGTGGGCGCTGGACGGCCCGCTGCTGGAAGGTCCCGTCTGGGTCGAGCGTGACGCCGCCTTGTGGTTCGTCGACATCAAGTCACATCGGATTCATCGCTTTCGCCCCAACGACGGCGAGCGGCAAAGCTGGGCCGCGCCGGCGCAGATCGGCTTCTGCCTGCCCGCCGCCGACGGGCGGTTCGTCGCGGGATTGCAGACCGGGCTTGTGCTGTTCGATCCGGCGGACGGAAGCTTTACGCCGCTGCTCGACCCCGAACCGGATCTTCCCGGCAACCGGCTGAACGACGCGGCGGTCGATCCTTCCGGGCGACTGTGGTTCGGCACCATGGACGATGCGGAGGAAGCATCAACAGGGCGGATCTGGCGGCTGGATGAGGATCGGCGCTGCGCTGCCGTGAGCGAGCCGGTCGCGATCTCGAACGGGCCGGCGTTCAGCCCGGACGGACGGACGATCTATCATGTCGATACGCTGGGCGGCACGATCTATGCCGCGAGTGTGGCGGCGGACGGAACGCTGACCGACACGCGCATCTTTGCCCGGATCGCACCGGCTGACGGTTATCCGGACGGCCCCACGGTGGACGCCGAGGGGTGCGTGTGGATCGGGCTGTACAATGGCCATGCGGTGCGCCGCTATTCGCCGGCGGGCGAGTTGCTGGAAAGCATCGCCTTTCCGGTCAGCGCGATCACCAAGGTGGCGTTCGGCGGCCCGGATCTGCGCACGCTCTATGCCACCACCGCAGCCAAGCATCTCGACGCGGCGGGGCGCACGCGCGAGCCGCTGGCGGGGGCGCTGTTCGCCTGCCCGGTCGATGTGCCCGGCCTGCCCGCGCCGACCGTCACGGTGGGCCTGTGAAGCTCGCCGCGCATGGCTGGCGGCTCGATCTGCAGCCCGAGCTTGGCGCGTCGATCGCGGCGCTGGACCATGAGGGGCGCACCGTGCTGCGCCATGCGGGCGACACGCCGGCCGACCCGCTCGACAGCGGCTGCTTTCCGCTGATCCCCTATGCCAACCGGATCGCGCATGGCCGCTTCGGCTGGGATGGCACGACGCATCGATTGCCGCTCAATTTCGCCGACCATCCGCATAGCCTGCACGGCATTGGCTGGCAGCGGCGCTGGACGGTGGCGCAGCACGATGCCGGGCGCGTGGCACTAACGCTCGACCATGATGGCGGCGAGGGCTGGCCGTGGCGGTTCCGCGCGGTGCAGGCCGTGACGCTGTCGCCCGGCGTGGCGACGATCGAGCTGTCGGTCGCCAATTGCGAGGCAGCGCGAGTGCCGGCGGGCCTTGGCCTCCACCCCTATTTCCCGTGCGACGCCGCGACCCGGCTGAAGGCGCGCGCGCGCGAAGCATGGCTCAGTGACGAGACTCTGCTTCCGCTGGAGCCCGTTCCGGCATCGACCTTTGGCGAGTGGGCGCAGGGCGCGGCAGTGCAGGGCGACACGCTGATCGACCATGCGCATGATGGCTGGGACGGCACGGCGCGGATCGAGCAGGCAGACCATGTGCTGACGCTTCGGGCACAAGGCGCCAGCGCATTTCACCTCTACCGCCCGCCCGGCATGGATTTCTTCTGCTTCGAGCCGGTCGATCACCTGCCCGACGCCATCAACCGCGGCGGCATGAAGCGGCTCGCGCCCGGCGAGACGCGAACGCTGACGCTTGCGCTTGCCATCGACTGACCCCGCCGCGTGGAAGCGGCCGGGGTTCAGTGATTGTGACGCGGCGGCGTTGCCGAGGTGCCGCGATACTTGACCGCGAATTCGAGCACCCCGCCCTCGCCCAGCTGCCCCGTCTTTTCGCGATACAGCTCTTCCCAGGGCGTCTGGCTGGCCGGGAACGGCGGCGGCGGCTCGCCGCGACGGCGCGCGATCTCCCCTTCGTCCACCAGCGCGTCGCAGCGGCCGGTGTTCAAGTCGATGCGGATCGTGTCGCCGGTGCGCAGCCAGGCCAGCCCGCCGCCTGCCGCGCTCTCGGGCGAGGCGTTGAGGATCGAGGGGCTGTCCGACGTGCCAGACTGCCGCCCGTCGCCCAGCGTCGGCAAGCTGGTGATGCCGCGCCTCAGCAGCGCATCGGGCGGCTGCATGTTGACGACTTCCGCCGAGCCGGGCCAGCCGAGCGGGCCCGCCCCTCGAATGACCAGGATGCAGTGTTCGTCGATGTCGAGCGCGGGGTCGTTGATGCGGTGGTGATAATCGTCCGACCCGTCGAACACGATTGCGCGCCCTTCGAACACGCCTTCATGGCCCGGGCGCGTCAGGTAGCGGGTGCGGAACTCCTCGGAAACCACGCTGGTCTTCATGATCGCGAAGTCGAACAGATTGCCCTTGAGCACCAGGAAGCCCGCTGCCGGCTTCAACGGCGCGGCATAGGGGAAGATCACGTCGCGGTCGCTGGCGACCCTGCCCGCGACATTCTCGGCCAGGCTCCGCCCGGTCACGGTCAGCGCCGATCCATCGACGACGCCAGCCTCGATCAACTCGGTCAGCACTGCCGGAACGCCGCCCGCACGGTGGAAACGCTCGCCCAGATATTTGCCCGCTGGCTGCATGTTGACCAGTAGCGGGAGGTCGTACGCCGCCATCCAGTCCTCGGCCGTCACTTCGACCCCGGCATGGCGCGCCATTGCGACGACATGCGGCTGGGCATTCGACGATCCGCCGATCGCGGTGGTGAGCGCGATCGCGTTGCGGAAGGCGGTGCGGGTGAGGATCTTCGACGGGCGCAGGTCCTCATACGCCATTTCAACCGCGCGGCGTCCGGTCTCATAGGCGATCTGCCCACGCTCGCGATATGGCGCGGGGATCGCGGCGCAACCGGGCAGCGACAGGCCCAGCCCCTCGGCGATGGCGTTCATCGTCGATGCGGTGCCCATCGTGTTGCAATGCCCGGCCGAAGGAGCGGACGAGGTCGCCATGTCGAGGAACTCGTCCTCGGTAATCTCGCCCGCGCCGAGCTTGCGCCGCGCACGCCAGATGACCGTGCCCGATCCGACCAGCTCGCCTTCGTGCCAACCGTCCAGCATCGGCCCGCCAGACAGCACGATTGCCGGGATATCGACGGTGGAAGCGGCCATCACCTGCGCCGGCGTGGTCTTGTCGCAACCGGTGGTCAGCACGACCGCGTCGATCGGATAGCCGTTCAGCAGTTCGACCAGCCCCAGATAGGCCAGGTTGCGGTCGAGCGCCGCGGTCGGCCGCCGGCAATTCTCGAAGATCGGGTGGAGCGGGAATTCCATCGGAATGCCACCCGCGTCGCGGATGCCGTCACGCACCCGCTTCGCCAGGTCGACATGGATGCGGTTGCAGGGCGAGAGGTCCGACCCCGATTGCGCGATGCCGATGATCGGCTTGCCGCACCGCAGTTCGTCCGGCGTCAGGCCATAGTTCATGAACCGCTCCAGATAGAGCGCGGTCATGTCGCTGCGGCCGGGCGCTGCGAACCACTCGCGCGACCGGAAGGGACGGACCGGGGTACGCATCGTCATGTCAGCCCTGCATTTCCTCGAGTTCCTTGCCCTTCGTCTCGTGGATGAACTTCTGCACCAGGAAGAAGCTGATGAGCGCCGAGACGGCATAGAAGCTGTAGCTGACCGCAAGGCCCAGGCCCGCCGCCATGATCGGGAAGCTTTGCGCGATCAGATAGTTGGAGAACCATTGCGCAAAGCCGCAGACCGCCAGCGCGGAGCCGCGGATCTGGTTGGGGAACATCTCGCCCAGCATGACCCACATGATCGGGCCCCAGCTGATGTTGAAGAAGATCACATAGAGATTGGCTGCGATCAGCGCGACGGTGCCGAGCCGGGCGCTCAGCTGAAGCTGACCGGCGGCATCGAACGTCCCGTTGGCGAAGACGAACACCATGGCGAACAAGGTGACCGCCATGCCCGCCGATCCGATGAGCAGCAGCGGCTTGCGCCCGATCTTGTCCACCAGCGCAACGGTGACGAAACAGGCCGCGATCGACACGACGCCCGACACGATGTTGATCTGAAGCGACTGATCCTCGGTAAAGCCGGCGAGCTGCCACAGCGTCGCGCCGTAATAGAAGATGACGTTGATGCCGACGAGTTGCTGGAACACGGCGAGGAGCAGGCCCGCCCACACGACCGGCCGCACCCCGCCCTTCACCGGATCGAGAATGTCGCGCAGCGCCGGGCGATGGCCGGCAAAGCTTGCCTTGATCTCGACCAGCTTGCGCGCCGCCTCGTCCGCGCCGAACAGCGATGTCAGCACGGCCGATGCCTCGGCATCGCGGCCCTTGGACACCAGGAAGCGCGGGCTTTCGGGAATGAAGAACAAGGCGATCAGGAACACGGTCGCCGGGATCGCCTGCATCCAGTACATCCAGCGCCACGCTTCATAGCCGCCCCAGAAGGGCTCGGTCGACGCACCGGCACTGGCCGCGAGATAATAGTTCACCACGAATGCAGCCGTAAGCCCCGTGATGATCATGATCTGTTGCACCGTCGTCATGCGGCCGCGAATGTCGGCGGGTGCGACTTCCGAGATATAGGCAGGCGAAAGGACGCTGGCCGCACCGACGGCGATGCCGCCCATGATGCGCGCGGCGACGAACAGCCATTGGTCGTGACTGAAACCCTGGATCAGCGCGCCGATCAGGAACAGGATCGCGGTCAGGATCATCACGTTGCGCCGCCCGATCAGGTCGGCCAGCCGCCCCGCCAGAAACGCGCCGATGAAACAGCCGATCAGCAACGAACCGACGGTGAATCCAAGCCCCCCCTCGCTCAGCGCGAAGGTCGTCTTGAGACCGTCCTGCGTTCCGTTGACCGCGCCGCTGTCATAGCCGAACAGCAGACCACCGATCGTGGCCACCGCAACGATCGCGGTGATCAGGCCCAGATTGGCCGAACTGGTTGCCCCACCCTTCACATCTCTCTCCCCAAGCACCCTGCGGCATGTTGTTAGCGCTATCAGCGTAGGATCGGCGCACTTGCCGGTCAAGCAAGTCGCGTAACGGAGATCGGCGATTTGCGGGGATCGAACCGCGTGGCGCGCCGTTCCTTCTCCATGCCGATCGCGCTCAATCCGGAATGGCCACAACTTGCACTCTACGCAATAGGGGCGGCGTTCGTGCTGATGCTGCTGTTTCGCCTGCCCTATGTCGGACGGGCGCTGCGGGCACTGTTCTCGCTCGCCATGCTCGCGCTTTGCCTGCTCATGGTCGCGCAATATGTGCCATTCGATCCGACGCTCTCGAGCCTTGCCAACCGGGCCGGGTTCAGCGGCCAGCAGGTTGCGGGGGAGGAAGTGCGGATCCGCATGGCGCGGGACGGGCATTTCTGGGTCAACGCGCGGATCAACGGGGTCGAGCGCCGCCTGCTCGTGGACAGCGGCGCGACCATCACTGCATTGTCGCAAGCGACGGTCGCACAGGCGGGCGTGAAGCGCGACGCGACGCTGGTGCCGGTCATCCTCCAGACCGCGAATGGCGCGGTGCGTGCACAGGCGGGGACGGTCGAGCGGCTCGAACTGGGCGGGATCGTTGCCCGCGATCTCAAGGTCGTGACCTCGCCTAACCTCGGCCAAGTCAACGTGCTCGGCATGAACTTCCTTTCTCAGCTGGCATCGTGGCGGGTCGAGGGGCGCACGCTGATCCTCACGCCGAAACCGACGACAGGAGCGACGAATGACGCAGGCTGAACCTTGGCGCTATCGCGACGGCGAGCTCGAGCTTCGCGGCGAGCGATACGCTCCCACCGCACGGCCCAACGGCGCGGCGGTGATCGTGGTGCATGAGGCCGATGGCATTGGCGGCAATGTGCGCCGCCACTGCGCGCGACTGGCCGAATTGGGCTATCTTGCGCTTGCGGCCGACATGCACGGCGGCGGTCGGGTGCTTTCGGGGGAAGCGATGACGAGCGCGCTCGACACATTTCGCGCCGACCCTCCACTGCTTCGCCGCCGGGTTGGCGCGGCGCTCGATGCGCTGAGCCGGGACGAGGGGATCGCGCCCGAACGAATCGCGGCGATCGGCTTCTGCTTCGGCGGGTTTGCCGTGCTGGAACTGGCGCGAAGCGGCGCGGCGCTGGCTGCCGTCGCGAGTTTCCACGGCCTGCTCACCACCCGCGCGCCAGCCACGCCCGGCGCGGTTCAAGCACGGGTTCTGGCCGCGACCGGCGCGCGCGACCCGCTGGTGCCACCGGAAGATGTCGATGCGTTCCGCGACGAGATGACGCGGGCGGAGGCAGACTGGCATTTGCTGGTGCATGGCCGCGCGCTGCACAGCTATACCAACGAGACGGTGGGGGAACTCGGTGATCCGCGAATGGGCTATGATCGTCTGGCCCATCATCTGTCATGGACCGCGCTGACCGGATTTCTGGCCGAAACGTTCGCGCAGCCGGCCTAGCGTCAGGACTGAGGCGTCCGAAACAGGCATTGCCGGCCGTTCGCTCAGCGGCGGAACGGCCGGCGCTGATCCTCATTCCGCCAGATCGTCACTCTCGCCATCCTCGTCCACCAACAGCGCGTCTTCCTCATCGGCGTCGAGCTGTTCCTGTACCGCCTCGACGATCAGGTCGAGTTGCTCATAGCTTGCCACCATTTCCGTCGACTCGCCGTCCTCGTCTTCCAGGTTCAGCAGGTAATCGCCGTTGCCGGTCGGTGTGATCGCGAACTGAGTCAGTGTCTTGGCCATACGCCTTCTCCCAATGGTCGAGCCGCTAACCCGCGCCCGCGCATTTGGTTTCAGCGGGCGCGTGCCGATTGAGCACAGGCGCTTGTCGTTAGAGCGATGCTGGCAGGAACGTGCGCCACGCAGTCTGGAGCGAACGGGTCTCCACTGTAAATTCCCTGTTATCAGGGAATTTACAGGGAAAATGCAGTTTTTAGGAGCTTGCCGACACACCTCGGACGCTGAACCCCGCAGTTTTCTGCGGCTCAGCGCGCCAGATTCCCTGCGCCAGAAACAGGGAATTCAATTCTCGCTATCAGGGAATGATATTCGCGGTAACGGGGATCACGGAGCTACCGATCAGGGACCGAATACTTCAGCAATGAGCAGCTGCGCGCGTTACTCCGCTTCATCCTCGTCGATCAGTTCTGCATGTAGCAGGAGCATCGCGAACCCGTTTTGCTGGCCCAGCAGCTGTTCGGTAAGGACATCGACGCGTCGCGCGTCACGCTCGTTGAACCAGACATCGGGCTCGCACTCTTCGGCGTCGGTCAGTTCTGCAACCTTCACTTGATGCGCGTGGGCGATCGAGCCGTCGGGCACGGTGTGACCGATGCGCGGCGCAAGCCACGGGAAGTTTGCCTGATCGCGATACATGCGCTGGATTCGACCGTGCTGTAGAATGACAACCGCAATCGGCTCGCGATGCGCCTCGACATAGGCGCGCGCCATCGCTTCCTTGCTGACATCGAACTCTCCCGCCATGCGCGCGATCTCGCCGAGGCTTGGGCGCCGCGACGCCGTGCTGGCCCAGATACGGTGCTTGGGCATGAGCAGCGCTGCGGCAAATCGGTTAGCCTCCGCCTCAATACGCTTGCGTCGATCCTGCTCGCGAGGATCGAGCAGATGGAAATCATCGAGCGAGCATTCGAACCCATGGCCAGGCCGCGGCATATGGGTCGGGATCAGGAAATGACCCAGCTCGTGGCCGATTGAATAGCGGCGGCGCTGTCGGGTGCGACCGGCGGCGACCAGGATGCCGCCCGCCGCCTTGTTCGCGTCCATGACCAGCGCCGCCTCGAACCCGCTGGTCTGAATCTCATCGATGGACGCGATGTCGAGATCGCGACACAGCTCTTCCAACGGCACCGCCATCGGCATGTCTTGCATGAGCGCGTGGATGCGCGCTGCGATGGCGACCGGTGAGCCAAGTCCATCAAGGTCTAGGCGACTGATCGTCACGGATCATCTTTGGCGCGACGCTGCATCTGCTCCATCAGCATGCGGATGGTCTCGCGGTCGCGATCGTCCAGCTTCTTGAGGTCGCGGAACATGGCAACGACCTCGGCGGGCTCCTCTTCGCTTTCAGGGTTTTCGCCGACAAGGTCGGCGACGCGAACACGGAACAGCTCTGCGAGCTTGACCACCAAATCCATCGACGGGTTGCCGGTGATGCCCTTTTCGAGGTTCCAGACATGGGCCTTCGATATCTCAACTGCGTTCGCCACGTCCTGAAGGGACAGGCGCTGCGCGATGCGCAGATCGTGAAGCTTGCGCGCGAAGCTCATGAGGAATCCGTTCAATCTGGAATGCCGGGATCATATGCCAAGGATTGACAGAAGCAACCGTTCAATTCAGTAGTACGCTATTGGCCACCGAATTGGAGCGCTCCGAATGATGGGTACTGGACTGATTGAACGTGATGTCGCGGCGCTGCGCTCGTACCCGGGCAATTCGCGTACGCATTCGAAGAAGCAGATCAAGCAGATCGCGGCGTCGATCGAGCGGTTCGGGTTCACCAATCCCGTGCTGGTATCGGACGCGGGGGAAATCATCGCCGGGCATGGCCGGGTCGAGGCGGCGAAGCTGCTGGGTCACAAAATGGTGCCGACGCTGGCGCTCTCGCATTTGTCCCCGGCTGAGCGGCGGGCGTACGTGCTTGCAGATAACAAGCTGGCGCTCAACGCCGGGTGGGATCGCGAGATCCTGGCGATCGAACTGCAGGCGCTGGTTGATCTTGAATTTGATGTGGAGCTCACCGGGTTCAGCCTGGCCGAGATCGACCTGGTGCTGGACGAAGCGGGCGATGCCGATCCGGACAGGCCGGAAGCGCCGGAAGATGTTGTCCCAGTCGTTGTTGGCGAGCCGGTAACGCGCATGGGCGATCTATGGCAGTTGGGCCGGCACCGGCTGCTCTGTGGCGACACGCGCAGTCCGACCGACATCGATCGGCTGATCGATGGTGAGCGCGCGGACCTGGTGTTCACCGACCCGCCGTACAACGTCGCGATCGACGGCAATGTCTGTGGGCTTGGCTCAGTCAAACACCGTGAGTTTGCATTTGCCAGCGGCGAGATGAGCCAGGCGCAGTTTACCGCCTTCCTGACCGAGACTCTGGGCAACATCGCCGGCGTCATGCGCGATGGCGCAATCGCGTTCGTGTGCATGGACTGGCGCCATATGGGAGAGCTGCTTACTGCCGGCGGCGCGGTGTTCACTGAGCTCAAGAACCTGGTGGTCTGGAACAAGAGCAATGGCGGCATGGGCGCGTTTTATCGCTCGAAGCACGAGCTGATCTTCGTGTTCAAGCAGGGGACGGCTGAGCACACCAACAGCTTTGGCCTTGGCGAGACTGGGCGATACCGCACTAACGTGTGGGACTATGCCGGGATCAGTTCGATCAGCGCGGATCGCTCTGCCGAACTGGCGATGCACCCAACGGTAAAACCAGTGGCGCTGATCGCCGATGCAATCCGCGATTGTTCGCGTCGAGGTGAGATCGTCCTTGATGGCTTTGGCGGATCGGGATCGACGCTGATCGCCGCAGAGAAGACCGGGCGCTCTGCGCGCCTCATCGAATATGATTCGCTTTACTGCGATACGATTGTTCGCCGCTGGGAGGCCGTTACTGGTAAGCGCGCCATGCTGGTCGAGACCGGGCAGCGGTTTGAGGATGTCGCCGAGATGCGTGCGCTGCGGCCTGATCCGGACATTGCCGCATGAGCGGCCGGGCTGCCGACCGCTCGCGGAACAGCCTGGTGGGATATGCCCGCCCGCCCGCTGAGCACCGGTTCCGCAAGGGCGTCTCCGGAAATCCCAACGGTCGACCGAAGGGGGCGAAGGCCAAACCCAAAGCTCAATATGACCCGGCGATGCGACCGACCGATCAGCTTGTGCTGGAGGAGGCCTATCGCCCAGTGACAATCCGGGAAGGCGACACGGTCATCGAACTTCCAGCAATCCAGGCTGCCATGCGCGCGCTTGCCATCTCGGCGATGAAGGGCAACCGTTTGTCACAAAAGGCGCTCGCTGAGATCACCAGCACGGCAGAAGCACGGGCGTCCGAAGAGCGGCTGACGATGATGGAAAACGCGCTAGAGTATAAGCAGAAATGGACCGCTGAGATCGAGCGATGCCGTCGCCTGTCGATCGACATTCCCTCGCCGCTTCCTCACCCTGACGATATCCATATCGATATGCGCAGCGGCAAAGTTCGCACTGAGGGTCCGCTAGACGAAAGCGAGAAGCGCGACTGGGACAAGCGCCTCGCACGGCGTGACGATGCGCAGGCCGAGATCAACGATTATGCGCGTCGGATAAAGTGCGCAAAGTCGGATCGCATGCGCGAGCTCTACCAGGCGATGTGGATTTCCGAGCAGTATATCTTCGATCTCATCAACGACGGCATGCCCGACCGGTACAAGCTTAAACTGGAAAACAGGTCATGGCACGCCGACGCATCCCGTGAAGGCAAGGCCGCAGAAATGTACAAGAAGCTGCGTGCAGGACGGTCCTGAAGGAACGCGACCTTGTTAGTCGCAGCAGCCGCGACTCCCGCACGAACAGTGACCTGTTCCCCTGAAACTCCGCCAGTCTGAACTAGAGTCCTTCATGAAGGAGGACGACGATGAAGCGCAGCAGGTTTACCGAGGAGCAGATTATCGGGATCTTGCGGGAGCAGGAGGCCGGGTCGAAGACGGCGGACGTGTGCCGCAAGCACGGTGTGAGCAGTGCGACGTTCTACAAGTGGAAGGCGGCGTATGGCGGCATGGACGTGTCGCAGGCGCGTAAGCTGAAAGTGCTTGAGGACGAGAACGCACGGCTGAAGCGGCTGCTCGCTGATGCCATGCTCGACAATGCGGTGCTGAAGGAGGTTGCCTCAAAAAACTGGTGAGGCCTGCCGCTCGTCGAAGGGCTGTCGAGGATGTCCGGCAGCTCTTCGATATCAGCGAGCGTCGGGCCTGTGCCATCCTTGGCGTTGATCGATCGTCGATGCGCTATGCGCATCGGCGTGGTGATGATGGCGACCTGCGGTCGCGTCTTCGCGAGATCGCGCTTGAACGTCGCCGGTTCGGCTACCGGCGGCTGGGGATCATGCTGGCCCGCGAGGGCATCGTGATGAACCACAAGAAGCTGCTGCGGCTATATCGCGAGGAGAACTTGCGTGTCCGGCGCCGGCGGGGCCGCAAGCGAGCGATGGGCACAAGGGCACCGATGACGTTGCCGCAAGGGCCGAACCAGCGCTGGAGCCTGGACTTTGTGAGCGACACGCTGGTGTGCAGCAGGCGTATCCGCATCCTTGCCGTGGTGGACGACTTCACGCGGGAGAACCTCGCGCTGGTGGTCGATACGTCGCTGTCGGGTGCTCGTGTGGCGCGCGAGCTCGATGCGATTATCGCGGTTCGCGGCAAGCCGCTGATGATCGTCAGCGACAACGGGACCGAGCTGACCAGTCTGGCAATCCTGCGCTGGTCGAAGGACCGGCAGATCGAATGGCATTACATCGCGCCGGGCAAGCCGCAGCAGAACGGCTACGTCGAGAGCTTTAATGGTCGCTTGCGCGACGAATGCCTGAACGAGACGCTGTTCGCGTCCCTCAGCCATGCGCGGTCGGTGCTACGTGCATGGCGCGACGACTACAACCACGTGCGGCCGCATAGCGGGATAGGCGGGCTGACGCCCGCCGATGCTGCCAGGCGGGTTGCACAACCCAAACCGCCAGGGCACCCTGGCAACCCCGGACTCTACTTATAAGTGGAGGAGCTTTGGGGAGCACGTCACGGTCTGGGTCCGTCGGCTACCCTGATGATCTCAACACGCCAGCTTCAGTATCGGCACAATGGCGCTCAGCGATGGCACTGTTTTGCTACCATTCCCGCGTAAATTCTCGCTTGCCGTCAAACACTTTGCCGAGAATATTCGGTACTCACGCGAAGCGCAGGGGGCGAGTCGCTGGAGGGGGTATCTCTATGAAGAAGTTAATCGCCGTTGCGGCGCTTGCCTGCGCGCCTGCCGTATTTGCGCAGACCGCGGCTGTGGCGCCGGCACCTGCTGCAGCACCCGTCGCTGCCATCGCACCTTCCGCGCCTGGCGAGAACGTGCTCCGCGCTGGCACCAAGGTTGCGCTGAAGATGGCCGAGGCGCTCACCACCAAGGGCAAGAAGCTGCGCGTCGGCCAGCGCTTCCAACTCGAGGTCGCAGAGGACGTCCGCCTCGGCGACTTGACCGTCATCCCGGCCGGCGCGCCAGCCACGGGCGAGATTACCGACGTTCGCAACAAGGGCATGTGGGGCAAGTCGGGCCGCATTGGCGCGCAACTGCTTTATATGCGCGTCGGTGGACGTCAAATCCGCCTATCGGGCCAGCTCGACGACAAGGGCGTTACCGGCACGGCTGGCGTTGTGGGCGCCGTCGCCTTCGTGCCAATTGCCGGCTTTTTCATGACCGGCACGTCGGCGCAGATTCCGTTGGGCGGCGCGGTAACGGGCTTTCTGGACGAGGACGTGCCGGTTGTGATCGGTAGCGCGCCCGCGCCTCAGCCGCTTGTTGTGTCATCGCCCACCCCAGCCGTCGTGACGCCGGGCGAAGTGGTGACGACGCCGAAGCCTTGATCTGGCGTGGCGGCGCGCTTCATCACGGCGCGCCGTCACCGCCCTGTTGTACGTCGATGGCCCAGAAGCGAAATAAGGAGTGCGGCAGCTGAGCGAGTGGCCAGAGCCAAGGCCGGACTGCGGGCGGATAATGCGCGCGGGGATCAGTTACGGCATCTTCGCGGTCGGAGCCGTGGCGGCCTATCTGATCATCAGGCCCCTGCTTGCTTAACAGCATCGGACGCCGGGTATTTAGTGGCAGTGGCTAATCCGCAATCATCGACAACCGTGCCGTAAACCGCACCGTGCGACTCTTGGGACTGGTCCCCGCACGGTGATCACGCCGCTGTCGTCCAGCACGCCGTGAAGGTGCACCATCACGTCGCTGAGCCCCAGCCCGGACACGTGCCCGGCAGGTGCCGGTGTTGCGTCACGCTCATCTCGGCTGAGAACAGCATCCCGTCCACGCGGGCCTTCCCTACGAACGCCGTCGATCCGTCGCCACCGCGTATCTTGCCGTCGTGCATGTAGACCACGCCGTAGTCGGTGCCGGTCTTCGTCTCAAAGGCAATCTCGTACAGGCCGTTTGATAGGGGCACTCTCGGTCCTCGCTGCTGCGCGGCGCCGCCGGTGGCGGCGGCCTGGGCCGCGGGGAATGTGAGGGGATCGATAGCGCGGTGGGGTGGCTTGGACCAGTGAGGGACGGCAAAAGCTGGGCCGCGAGCGGGCCGGCCACTTTGCGGCCGCGGGGACAAAAAAGCGGATACTCGGGCGCTCGCCCGCCACGTTCTCAGCGGGAAACTCTCTGGAGGACGACGAGGAGAACGGCCCGATCATCCAAGATGGGGACCTGCTGGATCCCGCCTTCTTCTCCTGATCGCGTCATCCCACCCAACCGTTCCGATGGTGCGCTCCCTGGCAGACCCAAGCTTGAGGTTATGGTCCGCTGAACTGTGTTCGCTTGTGCCGCACTTGAAAGCAGTTTCAAATCGCTACTCCAAACATGCGGGGACGCCGAAACGGCGACACTCTCGTCGATCTTTCGGCGCCCGTTCCACGAAGATGGGCGCCGGGAGGGGGAGCGGGAAACGCAGGGCCGCGGCGCGATCTTCGATGCGTGCTCCGGCAAGAGATGAAGAACAAGGGGAGTAGCCAGTGACCGAACGAAACGTATCGAACGCCGCCTTCAGGCTCGCGCTGCTCGCGACCGTCGGCCTGGCTGGATTGGGCGCAGCCCCGGCCTTCGCCCAGGCCGCCGCCGCAGTCGCACCCGAAGCGGATCCGGCGCTGGAGACTGCAGCCGCCCAGACCGAGGCAAGCACGCCGGACATCGTCGTCACGGGCTCGCGGGTCGCCCGGTCAGGGTTCAGCGCGCCGACGCCGACGACCGTGCTCGGCACGCAGGAGTTCGAGCGGGTGGCGGCGCCGAACCTTGCCGACGTCATCAACCAGATGCCGGCGGTGCGGCCGTCGCTGACGCCGTCGAGCTCGACCAACAATTCGCAATATGCTGGCGGCAATTATCTCGATCTGCGCGGTCTCGGCTTCAACCGCACGCTCGTGCTGGTCGATGGCAAGCGCTTCGTTCCAGCGCAGATCCAGGGCCCGGTCGACATCAACGCCATTCCGCAAGCGCTGATCGGCAGCATCGACATCGTCACCGGCGGCGCCTCGGCCGCTTGGGGCTCCGACGCCGTCGCGGGAGTCGTCAACTTCAAGTTCGACCACAAGCTCGAAGGCTTCAAGGGGAGCGTTCAGGGCGGCATCACCGACCACAATGACCATCGCAACTATCTCGCGTCCGTCGCCTTCGGCCAGAGCTTTGCGGGCGGCCGCGGCAAGCTGCTGCTCGCCGGCGAGATGGCGGAGAACAGTGGCATCGCCCGGCAGGGCGATCGCGACTGGGGGAACCAGGGCTGGGGCATCATCGCTAACCCCGCCTACACCGCGACCAACCAGGAACCCCGCAACCTGCTCGTCGCCGACGCCCGCTCGGCGAACCTGTCGTATGGCGGCGTCATCAATTCCGGGCCCTTGGCTGGCCGTCACTTCGCTCCGGACGGCACCCTCATTCCGTTCCGCTACGGGAGCCTGCGCACTGCTACCGGCATGGTCGGCGGCGACGGAGCCTCCGGATCCAGCGACCTCGTCCTTGAGGTGCCGCTGAAGCGCCGCAGCGCCTACGGCCGCCTTTCCTTCGAGGCCACCGACTCGATCACGGCCTATGCCGAAGCCTCCTGGGCGCAGTCCAAGACCGATCATCCCGGGCTCACCCGCACGGATACCAACATCGGCATCAACATCCAACATCCCTTCCTCCAGCAATCGGTGCGCGATGCCATGACGGCGGCCGGCATCGAAAATTTCACGATGGGTCGGTACAGCCGCGACTACGGCCGCGGCATGAACCACATCCGCGCCGAGACCACCCGCTTCGTCGGCGGCCTCGAGGGTGAGCTCGGCGGCGGCTGGAGCTGGGACGCTTATTATACCCGCGGCCAGACCAAGAACCGTCACCGCGGCTCCAACGCGCGCATCAATGCCAATTACCTCTTCGCCGTGGACGCCGTCACCGATCCGGCGACCGGCGCCGCCGTCTGCCGCAATCTCGCCGCGCGCGCAGCGGGCTGCGTGCCGATCAATCTGCTCGGGGACGGGGCGCCCTCCCCACAGGCAATCGATTATGTGACCGGCGAAACCTGGCGCGTCTGGGACCTCACGCAGGATGCGGCGGCGGTCACGCTTCGCGGCGAGCCCTTCTCGACCTGGGCTGGGCCGGTTTCGCTCGCCACGGGCGCCGAGTGGCGCCACGAGACGGCCGACGTCACGTCGGATCCGCTGTCGGCGGCGGGCTCCTTCTCGACCGGCAACACCGTGCCGTGGAAGGGCGAAGTCACCGTCAAGGAAGCGTTCGGCGAACTCGTCGTTCCTCTCGCCGCCGACCAGAGCTGGGCGGACTCGCTCGAGCTCAACGTCGCCGGCCGCCTGACCGATTACAGCACTTCGGGAACGGTCACGACCTGGAAGGTCGGCGGCACCTGGGAGGTCAACGACGACATCCGCTTTCGGGCGACGCGCTCGCGTGACATCCGGGCGCCCAGCATGGCCGAGCTCTTCTCGGGCGCAACGACCGCTCAGTTCAGCCCGTTCGACCCGGTGATCAACCAGTCGTACAGCGTCCAGACACTCACCCGCGGCAACGCCAGCCTGCAGCCGGAGAAAGCGGACACGCTGACCGCAGGCGTTGTGCTGAGCCCTGCCTTCGTGCCGAACCTCAGGGTCTCGATCGACTATTACGACATCAAGCTCAAGGACGCGATCCTCGCGCTCTCCGCTGCGTCGATCGTCGATCGCTGCTATCGTGATCAGCCGCAGCTGTGCGGCCTGATCACCCGCGGAGCGGACGGGCGGATCGCCCAAGTCGAATCGTCGCCGCAGAACCTGCAGTCGGTCCATACGCGGGGCGTCGACGTCGAAATCGCCTACCGCATGCCGGTGGCGTCCGGCAATCTGTCGCTGCGGACGCTCGTCACGTACGTCGGCAAGATGACGCTGGATGATGGTCGCACCGTCACCGATTTGGCCGGTTCCACCGACCAGCCCACGATCGCCAGCCTCGGCGGCACGCCGCACTGGCGCGCCAACGCCAATGCGACTTACGAAGCTGGGCCGACGACGCTCAGCCTCACGGGTCGCTATGTCGGCGGCGGCAACATCAACAACGCCTTCACCTACAAGGACCTGAACGTGCTCGAGCACTCGGGCCGCCTCTATGTCGATCTGTCGGCGCAATATGCGATCATCGACGACGGTGACCGGAAAGTCTCCCTTTTCGCGGGTGTCTCCAATCTGTTCGACAATGATCCGCCGATCACCGGAACGGGTGGCTTTGCGACTGTACGTTCGCTCTACGACGTAGTCGGCCGCACCTACACTGCGGGTGTTCGCTTCCGCTACTAAGCCTCGGGGCTGTGGCACCCGACGGCGCCACAGCCACACCTTATAAAAAAGTCGTTCGGAGTGCAGTGATGCCCAAGGTCAAGATCATTTCCCTTCTCATCGCAACGCTCGTTGCGACTCCCGCCCAGGCGATCGACGTGGCCAAGGTAAGGGAAATCATATCCGACCCGAAGGGCCTCGCTGCGCCCGGATGCGCCGCCGGCGCTTTTCGCGGAGGGAAGACTCTCTTCGTCACTGCGGCCGGCTCCGGCGACATCGAGAAGGGCAAGCCGCTCGATGGCGACACTCTTTTCTATGCAGCCTCGGTCTCGAAGCAGTTCACCGCGCTCGCCGCGGCCAAGCTGATCGAGCAGAAGAAGCTCTCGCTCGATGACGATGTCCGCAAATATCTCCCCGAACTCCCGGAATATGAAGTTCCGGTCACGGTTCGGATGCTCATGCTGCACACCGCAGGCATCCGCGATTCGCTCGAACTGATCCGCCTCGCCGGAATTGACAGCGTGGCGGACACCGACAAGGCCACCGCGCTCAAGCTGCTGTTCGCGCAGAAGAGCACCAACTTCACGCCCGGAACCGCCTACACTTATTCGAACGGCGGCTATCTGCTCCTCGCCGAAATCGTCGAGCGCGTCTCCGGCATGCCGTTCGCGGATTATGCCAAGAAGGCGATCCTCCGGCCGCTCGGAATGAAGCGCAGCTTCTTCATGAACGACGCAAAGCCCAGCGGGACCAACATCGCCCATGGCTACGTCCCCGTCGGCGACGGGTTCGAGATTCGCGACACCTATCCGACCTTCAGCGGCTCCGGCGGGCTAATGGTCACCATCAACGATCTCGCCAGTTTAGACCGCGACATTGAGGTCGGCCACAAGGTCTGGACGCCCGCGGTCGCGAAGATCATGACGACGCCCGGCACCTTCACCAACGGCCAGCCGGCCCTCGAGGAGCGGACCGGGCTCGTCTATGGCGGCGGCCTGATGATCGGCAGCCGTAACGGCCAGTACTTCGTCCAGCATGGTGGTGGCGCCGAAGCGTTCAAGAACATGTACGCCCGCCTGCCGGAGCGGAAGCTGAGCGTCGCCGTCTTGTGCAACCGCGGCGACTGGGTGTCCCAGGACAAGGCCGACGCGATTGTCGAGGCGATCGAGGGCGACATCCTGACTGCGGACGACGCGTCCTCCGCCGCCAAGCCCGCGCTCGACGGCCGCTACGTCTCCGACGAGCTGCAGGCGACCTGGGACGTGCGCATCGCCGGCGACGTGCTGACGGCGGGGGTTGCGTCGCGCTTCGCCCGCGCGCCGGGCGAACCGCTGGAGCTGAAGCGCAGTGCCGACGGCACGTTCACGGCGCTCGGCACGCGGCTGATCTTCGACGAGGACGGGCAAGGATTCACGATCAGAACCGCCCGCGTCCACGCCCTCCGTTTCCGCCGCGCCGGCTGATCAACAAGCCCTCGGGAGACCGACCAATGACCCGTTCGTCCACGACCTGCCGCAAATGCGGCCCGATGCTGCCGAGCACCCTCGTCTGGGCGATGGCGATGATCGCGCTGTCCCCGGTCCAGCCGGCGTTCGCGCGGGGCACGCCGCGCAGCGCCGATCTGGTGATCCGCGGCGGCACGATCTACGACGGCGCATCCGCGACGCCGGTGGTCGGCGACGTCGTCGTCACGGGCGACAGGATCGTCTACGTCGGCGCCTCTGCGTCGAACCCGTACACTGCCAGAAAGATGATCGACGCGCGCGGCCTGATCGTCGCTCCGGGCTTCATCGATCCGCATACCCATGCCGACACGTTCCTCGCCGGCACCGATGCGACCACCCGCCTCAACCTGCCGTGGATGATGCAGGGGGTGACGACGATCTTCACCGGGGTGGACGGCCACGGCCAGCCCGGCGGCAAGGTCGACATCGCCGGATTGTTCGACGGTCTCGAGCGGAACTCTTTCGGCATCAACGTCGCCGCTTATGTCGGCTTCGGCGCGATCCGCCGCGCCGTCATCGGCGACGACGACCGCGCTCCGGCGGCGCACGAGTTGGCCAGAATGAAGGGCCTTGTCGCGAAAGGCATGTGCGAGGGCGCGCTGGGCTTCTCCACCGGGCTGTTCTACGCGCCGCAGAGCTTTGCGAAGACCGACGAGGTCATCGCGATCGCGCGGGAGGCCGCCATGCGCGGCGGGGTCTACGACACCCACCAGCGCGACGAATCCTCCTACACGATCGGCGTGGTAGATTCGACCAGGGAAGGGATCGAGATCGGCCGCGCCGCCGGCATTCCGGTCCATTTCGCGCACTTCAAGGCGCTCGGCGTCGACGTCCACGGCAAGGCGCCCGAGCTGATCGCGGCGATCGGGAAAGCCCGGTCCGAAGGGCTCGCCGTCACCGCCGATCAATATCCCTGGGAGGCCTCCGGCTCGGGCCTCGAGGCGTCGCTGCTGCCGCGGTGGGCGGTGGACGGCGGACGCGCGCCGATGCTGAAACGCTTCGAGGATCCGCAGTCCCTCGCCAAGATCAGGGCCGAGATGCGCGAGAATCTGCGCCGCCGCGGCGGGCCGGACTCGCTGCTGCTAACCGCTCCCGGCCACCCTTGGACGGCGAAGCGCCTCGGCGAGGTCGCGCGCGGATGGAATGTCGAGCCGATCGATGCGGCACTGCGCATCATCCGCGAGACCGATCGCGGCAGCTCCGTCGTCTCGTTCAACATGGCCGAGAGCGACATCAAGCTGCTGATGCAGCAGCCTTGGGTGATGACGAGCTCGGACGGCTCGCACGGCCACCCGCGGATGTACGCGACCTTCCCGCAGAAATACGCGAAATACGTGCTGAAAGAGCAGACAATCTCGATCGCCGAATTCATCAACAGCAGCACCGGGCGCACCGCCGACACGTTCAAGCTCGATCGTCGCGGTCACCTGCGCCGCGGCTATTTCGCCGACGTCGTGGTGTTCGACCCGAAGAGCTATCGGCCGCGCGCCGACTATGTCCATCCGGAAGTGCTGACTGAGGGCGTTCAGACTCTGCTCGTCAACGGCACCCTCGCCGTCGAGCACGGCAAGCCGACCGGCGCCGCAGCGGGACGGGGGCTCAGGCACGTGCCGACGGCGGGAAGCTGCTCCTGATGTCCGATGCGGCCCTTGCGGCCGCCGCGCCCGCCCCCTTGGCCGGAAAGCTCCGCCGCTATTGGTTCGACGTGAGCCTGTGGAAGCGGACCGTGCTGGCGCTGGTCGCCGGGGTGGCGGTCGGCAGCCTGCTCGGCGAGGACGCCGGCCAACTGAAATGGCTGGGCGACCTGTTCGTCCGCCTGATCCGCATGCTGGTCGCGCCGCTCGTCTTCGTGATCATCGTCTCGGGCATCGCGGCGATGGTGGCGCGCTCCGAAGGCGAGATCGATCTTGCCATCATGGGCGGCGCGCGGTCGACGGCACCAGAATGACCTGAGGCGACCGGCGCGTTCAGTAAGGCGCGTCCGAACCCAGATGTGAAGAGGCAATGATGTTCAAGCTGCACCAGCGGCGCGGTCGCGCGCGTCCCGCCGAAAATGAGCTCTCCGGCCGGTTCGATGCGATCGTGCTCGGCGCCGGTGTGGTCGGCGTGACGACGGCCTACGCACTCGCCCGACGTGGGCTCAAGGTGGCGATCGTCGATCGCGCCGAGGGGCCTGCGCGCGGCACGTCCTACTCCAACGGGGCGCAGCTCAGCTACGCCTACACCGATGCGCTGGGCAGTCCGGCGATGCTGAAGAAGCTGCCCATGCTGGTGCTCGGCGGCGATCCGTCCTTCCGCATCCAGGCGACGATCGACCCGGCGTTCTTCCAATGGGGGCTGCGCTTCCTGCGCAACTGCACCGGCGAGCGCTTCAGCCGCAACACCAGGGCCGGGCTCGCGCTCGCGCTTGAGTCGCGCCTCGCGATGCACGCGCTGACCGAACGGCATCCGTTCGACTTCGGCCATGCGGCTCCGGGCAAGATGCACCTCTTCTACGACCACTCGGCCTTCCGCGCCGCAGGCGAGGTGATGGAGTTGAAGCGCCGGCACGGCGCCGTCCAGGCCGCGCTGACGGCGGAGGAGGCCATTGCGATCGAACCGGCCTTGGCCACCGCGACCGGCATCGCAGGAGTCATCTACTCCCCCCAGGACGAGGTCGGCGACCCGTTCCGCTTCGCCTCGGGGCTGCTCGACATCCTCATCCGGGACTATGGCGTCGAGGCGCGCTTCGGATGTCATGTCGATCGGCTCGAGATCGATCGCGGCACCGCCCGCATCAGCGATGCGACGGGTGCGACGATCATCGGCAAAAAGCTTGCCGTCTGCCTCGGGATCGCCGCGCCGCGCTGGCTGCGCAAGGCGGGCGTCCGGGTGCCGGTCTGGCCGATGAAGGGCTATTCGTTCACCGCGCGATGCGGCGACGCGGCGCCGCGGGTCAGCATCACCGACACCGCCCGTAAGGTCGTGTTCTGCCCGCTCGCCGGACGGATGCGCGTCGCAGGCCTTGCCGAGCTTGGCGTCTGGGATCCGTCGCTCCACCACCAGCCGCTGCGCGCGCTCGTCCGAATGGCCCGCACGTCCCTGCCGCAGGCCGCGGCCTACGATGCGCTGGAGAGCGAATGGGCCGGGCTGCGGCCAATGTCGCCGTCCTCGCTGCCGATCATCTCGCGGCCGCGGCCCGAGCTGCTGCTGAACATCGGCCACGGCATGCTGGGCTGGACATTCGCAATGGGCGCGGCGGAACGTGCCGCATCGCTGATCCACCACCAGGACTGAAAGGAAGCAATATGAGCACAGAGACGCCGCCCCTTGCAGGGCCGCCGCTGAGCAAAGTGCGCCGTGCCGGCAATCTCCTGTTCGTCTCGGGCCAGCTGCCGCGCGGCGCCGACGGCGCGATCGTCGCCGGCGACATCACCGTGCAGACTCGCCAGTCGCTCGCCAACCTCGCGGCGGCGCTCGCCACCGCCGGTGCGACGATCGAGCACGTCGTCAAGGTGAACGCCTGGCTGACCGACGGGCGCTACATGGACGGCTTCAACCAGACCTATCGCGAGGTTTTTTCCGAGCCCTATCCGGCGCGCTCGACGGTGATCTCGGGGCTCGTCGCCGGCGACGTCGAGATCGAGGCGGTCGCCTGGCTTCCGTAGCTCGACGGGGATGCGGTTTGCCCCAGCTTGGCAGGCCGCGTCCCCTTTCTTAGGAGGCATGCGATGCGCGTCCGTCAGATCGAAGTTTTTCACGCCGTCTACGTCAGCGGTTCGATCAGCGCGGCGGCGCGGACCCTTCAGGTCTCGCAGCCCTCGGTCAGCAAGGTGCTGCACCATGCCGAAGACCAGCTCGGCTTCAAGCTGTTCGCGCTGGTCCGCGGCCGGCTCGTGCCGACCGACGAGGGCCATGCTTTGTTCCGCGAGGTGGACGAGGCGTTCGAACGGCTGCGCTCGCTGCAACAGACCGCCAAGAACATCCGCACCCACGGTGGCGGGCACATCCGGCTGGCAGTCGTCCCGTCGCTGGGGCTCAGCGTCGCGCCCCGGGCGATCGCCCGGTTCCGTGCCCGCCATCCGGGCGTCACGTTCGACGTTCAGACTCTTCACCACGACGAACTGTTTCGTTCGCTCTACGAGCGCGAATCCGATCTGGCCATCGCCTACAACCCGCCGGCCCACTCGCGCATGACCTGCATTCCGCTGGGCCAGGCCGAGCTGGCGGTGCTGTTCGAACGCAAGGCTTTCTCGGCGCCAGGGTCCAGGTTCCCGCTTTCGCGGCTGGACGGTAGCGACGTGATCGGGCTGGCGAGCAGCGGTCCGATCGGCGACCTTCTCGACGCGGAGCTGAAGCGCCAGAACGTCGTCATCCGGGAGGTCGTCTCCGCTCAAACCTTCTATGTCGCCGCGGCGCTGGCCCGCTACGGGGCCGGTGTGACCATCGTCGATGAATTCACCGCCCGGGCCAGCGTGACCCTCGACATGGGTTTTCTGCCGCTCGAGCCCGCTGTCCGCTTCAACATCGGATGCGTCCACCTCGAGGATCGCCCGATCTCGGCCGTCTCGAGCGAGTTCGTCAGTCACTTCAAAGAGGCGCTGTCCGACGACCGGGACGTTCCTGCGGCCGCGTAGCAGCCTGTCGCCTCGCGAAGGGCGCCCTGCTCGAAGAGTTCATGTCCGCTTCCGGGAAGATCGCCAGCAGCCGCGAACGTCTGCAAGTAGGGCGCGTTGCGGAAGGTCCGCTTCCCGTGGCTAAGCTTGCGTCCTCAAATGTCGGCGTTTGGGTGTATTCCGTTGAAAAACTCGGTCTTGAAGTCGTGCTGAGGGTCTGATTCAGTTTTCGCGGTTGAGCGGAGACGGGCTGATGATGGGTGAGCGGGCGGTGGCGCAGGAAGCGCTGTTCTACAGCTTCAG